>CACADE010000025.1 GCA_902531175.1 uncultured Pelagibacteraceae bacterium | reverse complement strand
GTCTCAAAAGCTAGGGTATGGTGATCCAACTGCAAAAGCTCTTGGTGTTGATATCAACTGGGTAGACTATTCAGGTGGATTATCTGAGATCAAAGCTCAAAAAGAAGCAGGTGCTATTACTTGGGATATTATCGATGTATTCGCATTTGATACTATCAACGGATGTGACGAAGGAATTTTTGTCGAATTCGATTTTGACAAAGACTTCCCTGCAGCTCCAGATGGAACTCCTGCAAGTGAAGATTTCTTTGCTCCAATGCCAAGTAAATGTGCTGTAGGAAACATTTTATATTCTTGGAACTATGCTTACAACGTAAACAATGTTGACGGCACACCATCGACTATAAAAGATTTCTTTAACACTAAAAAATTTCCAGGAAAAAGAGCTATTTACAAATCTGCTCTAACAAACCTAGAAATAGCATTAGCTGGTGACGGTGTTTACATGGGTAAAGGTGGATCTGAGATCTACAAGTTACTTGAAACTGAAGCTGGTGTTAACAGAGCTATGGACAAAATCAAAGCTCTTTGCACAGATCCAAATGGTGGATGTGTGTTTTGGTCTGCAGGTGCTCAACCACCAGAATTATTAGTATCTGGTGAAGTTGTTATGGCAACTGGTTGGAATGGAAGATTCTTTAATGCTGAAATCGGTGAAGGTGCTCCAATTAAACAAGTATGGGATGGACAAGGTCTTGACTATGAATATTTCGCACTTGTTAAAGGTGGACCAGATGAAGCAAATGCTAAAAAAGCTTTAGCAATGATGACTAACACTGAAATGTTAGCTGGAAGTGCTAAATATATTGCATATGCTCCATACAGATTATCATCTTTAGAAATTATCAAAGCAAATGAGCCTTGGTACAAAGATGGTAAAACTGAGATGATGCCACAAATGCCAACTGCTCCTGCAAATACTAAAAGATACTTTTTAGTTGATCCATTTTTCTGGGCTGACAACGGTACAGAACTTGGTGAGAAGTGGGAAGCTATGAAAGCTGGTCTATAAAAGAGTATAAAAGACTAGAATAATATAATATACATAGGGCGACTTTTTAAGTCGCCCTTTTTTATTTATGAGCAGTGAAACAAAACAAATACTTACAACTGACGGAATTCCTTTAGAGATAAGCTTAAAAAAAGCTGAAAGGAAAAATAAAATCAAAGCATTTTTACTTGTTGCTCCATTATTACTTTTTTTGATTATTACTTACATATTTCCAATTGGAGAAATGTTTACAAGAAGCATTGATGATAAAATGATTACAAACATGCTTCCAAAAACATTTAAATCTATGGAAACATGGGACGGTAAAGAACTTCCACCCGAAGAAGTATTTGCTTCATTTTTATCTGATTTTAAAATTCTTGTTGAAAAAAAAGAACACGGAAAATTAGCCCAAAGACTTAATAAAGAAAAAAATGGGTTTAATACCATTACAAAAAAATTATTCAGACAGGTAAAAAGAAATAAAATTGACGAGACACAGAGTATTAAAGAACAAATAATGAAAGTTCATAAACGATGGAGAAACGTAGAATACTGGCAAGCAATTAAAAGAACTGCCCCTCCTTATACTTCAGCTAAATATTTAAAAGCTATGGATATGTATTTGAATGAAGATAACAAAATTACTCAAGTTAGTGAAGATAGAAGAATACATAGAATTTTATGGTTGAGAACTGTAGAGGTTGCTTTCTTTGTTACGGTTTTTTGTTTTTTAATGGGTTACCCAATAGCCCATTTACTAGCAACACTCCCAATGAAGTATAGTAATTTATTAATGATTTGCGTTCTTCTACCATTTTGGACATCATTATTAGTTAGAACAGCTAGCTGGATGATTTTACTTCAACAGCAAGGAGTAGTTAACGATTTCTTTGTAATGATTGGGCTCGTGGCAGACGATAATAGGCCGGAAATGATGTACAACAAAGTCGGAACTTATGTTGCGATGACTCAAATTCTCTTGCCATTTATGGTTTTACCACTCTACAGTGTGATGAAAACTATCTCACCGAGTTTAATGAGAGCAGGTAAATCTCTTGGCGGAACACCTTTTGTGGCTTTTTGGAAAGTATATTTTCCATTAACCATACCAGGTATCGGGGCAGGGTGTCTTTTAGTTTTTATTTTAGCAATTGGATATTACATTACACCTGCATTAGTTGGGGGAGCATCAGGAACCTTAATTAGTAACCAAATTGCATATCATATGAAAACTACTTTAGATTGGAGTTTTGCTT
>CACADE010000024.1 GCA_902531175.1 uncultured Pelagibacteraceae bacterium | reverse complement strand
ATTTCTCTGATTTTTTTTAAAGCTGTCTCTTTAGCGAGAATCCAATTATTTAATAATGAAGGGTGGTTAATAATAAATGGTGCCATTCCTAATCCAGTTGAATTTCCAATTCCTAAATTTCTGCAAATATCCAAGTCTAATTCTACAGCATCTTTAGGATTTTTATGTTTTGCTATATGATTGACTTGATCGAAAGTGAATTGTCTTACAAGGTAAACTAACATCATTTCCAATCTAAAAGGACCATTTATTTCATCTCTATTTTTAATTCTAAACCTGTCTGCTAATCCAAATTTTCCTGAGCCATATACTGCAGTTGTTCTGTACAAATATCCAACTTTCGAAAGCTCATTAGTATTGGGCTGGATGCCTTTTGATAAACATTCAACCACATAATTAAAAGCTCTAACTGATCTATTTGCTCTTGAGAGAGTTAGTTCTTTATAAGAAAGTCTCCCTACTTCTTGTTTAGGAACATTTTGTGAAAGTCTATCAATATCAATTTTTGAAGGAATGCCATCATACAATGCAAATGCAGCATCCCATTTAGTTGCTATTACTCTATCAGATCTTTCCTCATCTTTAAGCTCATTAGCAAAACAAACTAAAGAATATGTTTTTTTATCTTTTGAAAATGAATAAATAGCGACTCCATATCCCCTATCATTCAAGTCAAACAAATCTCTGTTATATTTCCAATCTTTGAACTCATTTAAAAATGATCTTAGAAAAGATAATTTAGATTGATGAAATGATCCAAGTCTAGAAAGTTTCATTACAATTTTAGGATCTCTTAGTGGAACTTGCATTAATTAATTCCTTTATAAAAATTAAACCAGTTATTACCAAGTATCTTATTTATCTCTTCTTTCTGAAAACCTTTATTTTTTAGTTCTGTACTTAAATTATTAAATCCTCTTGCATCCAAAAACCAATCTGGTTGTTTTGGAAAACCAGGTTTATCTTTACTGCCTTCTCCAAAATTTTTTGATTTTGACCAAGTTCCATTTCTCATCCACTCAACTACACTGTCTGGTTGGTTCAAACATAAGTCTGATCCTATACCAACATTATTAATACCCATAATTTCAACTGTTCTTGCAACCATTTCACAAAAACTTTCTATTTTACACTTCGTTCCATCTTTTAAATGATGAGCATACAATGATAACCCTAACATTCCTCCACTATCGGATAAAACTTTTAATAATTCTGTAGATTTATTTCTTTTCGCTTCAAACCAAAAAGTTGGATTTGCATGAGTGATCGCAATTGGTTTTTGACTAATTTCAATTGCATCAAGTGTACTTTTTTCTGCTGAATGAGACATGTCAACAACGATACCTACTCTGTTCATTTCTTTAATAGCCTCTTTTCCAAAATTAGTAACTCCACTATCATTTTTTTCATAACATCCAGTGGCTAATAATGATTGGTTGTTATAAGTTAATTGCATAAATCGACAACCTTGTGAGTGTACTTTTTCTATAAGGCCTATGTCATCTTCAATTGGTGAACAATTTTGAAATCCAAAAAAAATTGCAGTTTTGTTTTCTTCTTTTGCTTTTGTAATATCATTGTGGTTATTGCCTAGAAATATAAGATCTTCATTTTCTTCAAAATGTTTATTCCACTCTTGTATTCTTTGTTGTAATTCATCATAGTCTTCATGATAAACTAACGTTACGTGAACCGCATTTAATCCAGCTTTATTATTTATTTCAAAGATTTCTCTAGACCATTTACAATACTGAAGATTATCAATTCGATAATTCATATTTGGTATACACTATTATTATTATTATGATTGTCACTAACTTAAACTGTCCTTAGCTAAAAATTGCAATTTAAGGGAAATATCTGTAAATTGATATTGGTTTCATGAAATACAAAAAAAAATCACATAAAGTATCAATTGTAATGGGCAGTCAGTCTGATTACAAAACAATGAAAAATTGTGAAAAAGTTCTTAAGATTTTAAAAGTTAATTATGAGATAAGTATCGTCTCTGCTCACAGAACGCCTGATAGACTTTATACCTATGCAAAGAAAGCAGAAAATAATAATATTTCTATTATTATTGCTGGAGCCGGAGGATCAGCACATTTACCTGGTATGATTGCTGCAATAACTAGAATTCCAGTAATAGGTGTTCCCATTGAAAGTAAAAAGTTAAAAGGTTTAGATAGCCTACTATCAATTGCTCAAATGCCAAAAGGAATTCCTGTTGGTACAGTTGCTATTGGAGAAGATGGTG
>CACADE010000023.1 GCA_902531175.1 uncultured Pelagibacteraceae bacterium | reverse complement strand
TTGGAGATGCTAATAACAATGTAATTAATAGTTTAATTGAAGCTTCAGTAAAATTTTCTTTTTATTTAAAAATTGGGTGTCCATACAAATATAAACCCGATGAAAAATTAATTAATTGGGTAAAAAAAAATAAAGGTAAAGTTGATATATACGATGACCCATTAAAAGCAGCAAATAAATCTGACGTAATTTTTACCGATAAAGTAATTTCTATGAATGATAAGGTAAATATAAAAAAAAAGATTCGAGAATTTAAAAAATTTAAAGTCAATTCTGAAGTTATGAATGTTGCAAAAAAAAATGCAATTTTTTTACATTGTTTACCAAGAGGTCAAGAAGTAACAGAGGATGTTTTTTCAGGAAATAGCTCAAAAGTTTGGATACAAGCTTCTAATAGAGTACATGTTCAGAAAAGTATAATTTTATATTGTATGAATAAATTAAGGTAAAGGTAAGGGACTATCAGAATTTTTGTTTAAATATAAGATAACTGATGCTCTATCTTTTTCTTTTCTAAGACCTGCAAAAGCCATTTTAGTTCCTTTTATATAAGTCTGAGGTTTCTTCAGATATCCATTCATTTCTTCAAAGGTCCAGTTTTTATCATAGGCTGCCATAGCTTTTGAGTAGCTGTAGTCGTCAATTGATGCAATTTTTCTTCCTATAACATTATAAAGTGCAGGACCTATTTTATTCTTTCCACCTTTATTAATGGAGTGACATGCACTACATTTTTTAAAAACCTTCTCACCATGATTTAAATCTCCCATTGCTAGCAAAGATGAAATATCAATTTCGTCAATTTCTGAATTTTCACTTGTTATGTTTTTTACATCTTTTTTTTCTAAAACTTCAACTTTATAACCAGGGTTTATTGGCTTCTCTACAAAAAAAACCATATTAGAAATTTTCCCAATTCCAATAGTGAGCAATGCAATAAGTAAAATAGCACCTATGATTTTATTAATTTCAAATGAATCCATGATTTATTATTAATTAAGTCGTATAACATGTTTAATAAAAAAAAAGAAAATTAATTTATTTTTGAGTCTAAAAAGACGCAGAGACAACAATTTATGAAGGATACAATAATTATTATTCCATCAAGACTTTCGGCAACTAGGCTTCCCAATAAGCCATTACTTAAAATAAATAATAAATCATTAATTATGAATGTATATGAAAGGGCAATAAGTAGTAAAGTTGGTGATGTGTATGTCGCAACTTGCGATAAAGAAATTTATCAAGAAGTCCATTCTAATGGAGGAAACTGTGTTATGACATCTAGACATCATCAAAGTGGAACAGATCGAATATTTGAAGCATTTCAGAAAATTAAATTAAAAAATGTTCGATATATAATCAATTTACAAGGAGATGAACCACTGATAGGACCTTTGGATATAAAAAAATTAGCAAAAGTTTCAAAATCAAATAATTTCGATATTGGAACATTGGCTTATAAAATAGATAAATTATCTGTTTATAAAAACAAAAATATTGTAAAAGTCACAACCGAAAAACCTTTAACATTAATACAAAATTCATATGCAATGGAGTTTTCAAGAAAAGTTAATATGATAAAAAATTTGAATATTTATCATCACATTGGGGTTTATTGTTACAAATCCTCAATACTCAAAAAATTTAGTAATTTAAAAAAGACTATTAATGAAAAAAAATATAAATTGGAGCAATTAAGAGCGCTAGATAACAATTTAAAAATTGGTGTACTTTTAAGTAAATCTTACTCTTTAGGTGTTGATACAAAAAAGGATTTTCTAGAAATAAAAAAAATTATGGAATATAAAGTTTAGCTCTATGAAGATAGTTTATCAAGGCATTAAAGGAAGTTATAGCGAAAGTTGCGCAAAAGAAATGTATCCAGGTTGCGAGACAATTCCTTGCCTGACATTTGATGATTGTTTTGAAAAAGCAAGTAATGATAGTAATATTAATGCATTAATTCCAGAATCAAACAAAACAACTGGTAACATTGGTGTTGAATACTTAATTTTTAAGTACAGATTAAATATATATGCAGAACATTTTTATCCAATAAATCATAATTTATTGGGAATTAAAGGAGCTAAGATTAAAGATATTCGAGATGTGTATTCTCACGCGCAAGCACTTAGTCAAGCATCAAATTTTTTAAAAAAAAATAAAATTGTTGGCAATGTTAGAGCTGATACTGCTGGATCTGCAAAATATATTTCAAAATTGCAGAATAAAAAAAAGGGAGCTATAGCCTCAAAGTTAAGTGCAAAAATTTATGGTCTAAATATTTTAAAGGAAAACATTCAGAATAATAAAAATAATTTAACAAGATTCTTATTGATGGGAAAAGATAT
>CACADE010000022.1 GCA_902531175.1 uncultured Pelagibacteraceae bacterium | reverse complement strand
ATTTACAAGAGCACTCAGTGGTACTGATAAGAGGTGGACGTGTTAAAGATTTGCCTGGTGTTAGATATCATATACTTCGTGGTAATTTAGATACCCAAGGAGTTGCAAACAGAAAACAAAGACGTTCTTTATATGGAACGAAAAAGGGTAAATAATTATGTCTCGAAAAAGAAAAGCTCCTAAAAAAATTCCGATTGTAGATGCCAAATATAAATCTGTAATAATTCCAAAATTAATCAATTCAATAATGTTAGATGGAAAAAAAACAATTGCAGAAAAAATAGTTTATGATGCAATTGATAAAATTAAATCAAAATCAAAAGATGAACCGTTAACAGTTTTTAATGATGCAATTAACAATGTAAGACCAACAGTAGAAGTTAGATCGAGACGTGTTGGAGGTGCTACATATCAAGTTCCAGTAGAGGTTAAATCAAAAAGATCACAAGCGTTAGCTTTAAGATGGATTATCGATGCTTCAAGAAAAAGAAAAGATAAAAAAATGTCTGATAAATTATTTAATGAAATTTTCGACGCTTATCAAAATAGAGGTTCAGCAATAAAAAAGAAAGAAGATACACATAAAATGGCAGAGTCTAACAAAGCGTTTGCACATTTTAGGTGGTAAATATTATGACAAAAACTCACTCACTAAATAAATATAGAAATATCGGTATCATGGCCCACATCGATGCTGGTAAAACTACTACTACAGAAAGAATTTTATACTATACAGGCAAAAGTCATAAAATTGGTGAAGTACATGATGGTGCTGCTACGATGGATTGGATGGAGCAAGAGCAAGAGAGAGGTATAACAATAACTTCAGCTGCAACAACTTGTTTTTGGAGAGAACATAGAATTAATATTATTGATACACCAGGACACGTTGATTTTACAATTGAAGTTGAAAGGTCTCTTAAAGTTTTAGATGGAGCTGTTGCAGTATTTGATGGTGGTGCTGGCGTTGAACCTCAATCCGAAACAGTTTGGAGACAAGCTGATAAATATAAAGTTCCAAGAATTTGTTTTGTAAATAAACTTGATAGAACTGGAGCAGATTTCTTTAGATGTGTTGATATGATCAAAGATAGACTTGGAGCCAAACCTTTAGTCATGCAAGTTCCAATTGGAATAGAGGCTTCGTTACAAGGTGTTGTTGATTTAGTAAAGATGAAAGCAATTGTTTGGAAGAATGAAGATCTTGGAGCTGAATGGGAAGAAAAAGATATTCCAAATGAACTTAAAGAAATTTGCGATAAATATAGACAAGAATTGGTCGAGACAGCTGTTGAGCAAGATGAAAAATTAATGGAAGCTTATTTGGGTGGTGAGGAAATTAAACAAGAAGATTTAATCAAATGTGTAAGAAAAGGATGTTTAAATTTTGAATTTGTTCCAGTATTAACAGGCTCTGCATTCAAAAATAAAGGTGTACAGCCATTATTAGATGCTGTTGTTGATTACTTACCAAGTCCTGAAGATCTTGGATCTATCATGGGAACAAAACCTGGATCTGATGAAGAAATTGAAATGAAATTCGAGAATAGCGCTCCTTTTTCAGCTTTAGCTTTTAAAGTCGCTACAGACCCATTTGTTGGTAGTCTAACATTCATTAGAATTTATTCTGGAACAGTAAAATCTGGTACTGGAGTGTACAATACATCTTCTGACAAAGAAGAAAGAGTTGGAAGAATGCTATTAATGCATGCTAACTCTAGAGAAGATATAAAAGAGGCAAGTGCGGGTGATATAGTTGCACTAGCCGGATTAAAAAATACAATTACAGGACATACATTGGCAAACAAGGATGCGCCAGTATTACTTGAGCCTATGGAATTTCCAGAGCCAGTTATTGAAATTGCTGTTGAACCTAAATCAAAAGCTGATCAAGAAAAAATGGGAGAAGCACTTGCAAGATTAGCTAAAGAGGATCCATCATTTAGAGTTTCATCAGACGAGGAGTCAGGCCAAACTATAATTAAGGGTATGGGTGAACTTCATCTAGATATTATTGTTGATAGAATGAAGAGAGAATTCAAAGTAGAGGCAAATGTAGGAGCGCCTCAAGTTGCTTATAGAGAAACAATCTTAAATGCAGCTGAATTTGATTACACCCATAAAAAACAAAGCGGTGGAGCCGGACAGTTTGCAAGAGTTAAGTTATCTGTTGAACCATTAGAACCTGGCAAAGGTAGAGAAGTTGAAAGCAAAATTAAAGGAGGAGCAATTCCAAAAGAATTTATTCCTGGAGTAGAGAAAGGTGTTGAGACAATTGCAGATGGGGGAATTTTAGCTGGATTTCCTTTAATTGATTATAAAGTAACAATCTTAGATGGATTACACCACGATGTTGATTCGAGCGTATTAGCTTTTGAACTAGCATCTAGACAGTGTTTTAAAGAAGCATGTGCTCGTGGAACCTTAAAACTTTTAGAGCCAGTAATGAGAGTCGAAGTTGTTACTCCGGAAGATTATATGGGAGATGTGATCGGTGATTTAAATAGTAGAAGAGGTCAAATAAGTACACAAGAACAAAGAGGAAATGCAACAGTAATAACTGCAATGGTACCATTGGCTAATATGTTTGGTTACATTAACAGCTTAAGATCAATGTCACAAGGAAGAGCCCAATATTCTATGTTTTTTGATCATTACGATAAAGTTCCACAAAATGTTCAAGACGAGGTGACTAAGAAAACAGGTTAATTATGGATAAACAA
Organism: uncultured Pelagibacteraceae bacterium; assembly: GCA_902531175.1. Lineage (GTDB taxonomy): Bacteria > Pseudomonadota > Alphaproteobacteria > Pelagibacterales > Pelagibacteraceae > Pelagibacter. Next base: position 178 of record CACADE010000022.1, on the reverse strand, counting down.
AATATTAGAATAAAATTAAGAGCTTATGATAACAAGGTTTTGGATCAATCCACTGAAGAGATAGTAAATACGGTTAAAAGAACTGGAGCTAATATTAAAGGTCCAATTCCTCTACCTACAAAAATTGAGAGGTACACTGTTTTAAGATCACCACATATAGATAAAAAAAGCAGAGAAC
>CACADE010000021.1 GCA_902531175.1 uncultured Pelagibacteraceae bacterium | reverse complement strand
CTTTCTGCAAAAATAATAAAGACTAGATCATCTAAAAACTTTCAAGATGGTCACAAAAATCATTCGATTAAATTGCAATCTAAGTTTAAGGGTAAGCGTCAAAAATTTAAGTCTCTTCTTTTAGATAATAATTTTGAGCCTGCTAAGAATTTATCACTCGAAGAATTAAATGAAGATACTTGTAAATATATGGAAGGACATCCCAATGAAAAGGAATCTACTTTCTGTGGAAGAAAAACAGTAGAAAAGTTTTCTTACTGTCCACTTCATTTAATGATTGTTTTCCAGCCCAAAGGTAAAAAAGATGAAGCAATAGAAAAAAATGAAGATGTTCCAAAATTTATAGAGAAAAAAATTAAATCGGCTTAATTTAAAATTTTATCTTTGGCCTTTAAAAACTCCTCTTTGGTAATAACTCCTGTTTCATATAATTCTTTAATCTTAATCAATTCTTCTGAAACACTCGTATTATCAATATTTTCTGAACTACTTTCTTTGTCTTTTTGGTTTTTTGAGTAGTTCATGTTCCTCCTCGCTTCTATCCCCATACTAATGGGTTTTGCTGATAGAACGATTACTATTGCCAGGAGCAATAAACAGACGCCAATAACTAAGTAAGTCATCATTATTTTAAAGAATTTGTTTGTTTATTTTATTATATTTTCCACCATTCATCCAATTATATGAATATTCGAAAATTACATTTTCAAATTTTTTGTTTGCTTTTATACCTAAATCGTAATTTGTCATATGTTTGCCAGTCTGAATATTATCATATTTTAAAAGTTTTAGTTGATCTTCAGTGAGTAAAGGTGTTGGAAACAGTTGTAAAAATTTAGCAGAAATTTTTGCTATTCTCAGAGGAATTGGAATTAATAGTCTTTTTTTATCTATTGCTTTTAATAAAAGCAATAAAATTTCTTTAAAAGTCAATTTGTCTGGACCCAAACATTCAATAAATTTTATATTTTTTTTTTGCTTTAACAATTCAATAATTATATTAACTAGATCTGATACATGAATTGGTTGAAATCTTGTTTTACCGTTATAATATAATGGCATTATTGGTAATTTGCTAAGCAAAGACATAAAGGTTGTGGTAAAATTATCGTCAATAGAATATACTAAAGAAGGTTTAATAATTGTTGAATTACTAAAATTTTCTAGAACTTTTTTTTCTCCATTAGATTTAGAAGTTGCATAATCACTATCGTTTATATTCTCAACATTAAGTGCCGAAAAATGAATAAATTTTTCTATTTTATTTTTGTGTGCTAATTTTGATAACATCTGAGGTAACAAATGATGAATAGTATCAAATTGATCTTTTTTCTTCTCGAATAGAATTCCTATTAAATTTATGCAAATTGAACATCTTTCAAATAAATCTTGTAATTTTTTTTCTTCAAAATTTTTTACTTCTACTAACTCAAGGTATCCCGGATTGGCTTGAGTTTTTAAAATATATCCTTTTCTATGAATATTCCTGGTAACAGCAATAATTTTGTAGTTATTTTCAGTAAGCTTTCTAATTAAGTTTCTGCCTATTTGACCTGTTGCACCGAAAACTAGAATTTCTTTATGTTTCATATATATATTCTTTAATGAATTTAGATATTAAATTACACAAAGACGATTTGCCAGATGAAATGATCTTTAGTGACAAAATTGCCGTAGACTGTGAATTTACTGGATTAAACGTCAATAGGGATGCTCTTTGCCTTGTACAAATTTCGACTGGAAAAAATGATGCACACATAATCCAGTTAAATAGGGAAAATTATAGAGCACCAAATTTAAAAGATCTTCTTTTAAACAAGAATATTAATAAAATTTTTCATTTTGCTAGGGCAGATTTACTTTTTATAAAAAAACACCTCGGAATTAATGTAGAGAATGTAAATTGTACAAAAATCATGAGCAAAATTGCCAGAAGTTATAGTGATAAACATGGTCTGAAAGATCTAGTGAAAGAATTTACAAACACAGATTTAAGTAAAAGTTTACAGTCATCAGACTTTGGAGGTGATTTAACAGATAAACAACTACAATATTGTGCTAAAGATGTGATTTATCTTCATAAGATATATGAGTCTTTAAAAAATATTCTTATAAGAGAAAAAAGATTTGATTTATATTCCGAAACAGTAAAATTTATAAACACTAGAGTAAATTTGGATATTTCTTCATTCAATGAAGATATCTGGTCTCACTAAAAATGAAAAAAGAAACTATAAAACATCTAATTAAAAATGTAATTTACAATGAAATTGAAGCTTTAAAAAAATTAAAACAAAGTATTAGTAAGTCAAGCTTTGAAGTTGTTAAACTAATTTTAAATTGTAAAAACGGAAAAGTTATTATTTCAGGTGTTGGGAAGAGTGGTATTATAGCAAGGAAATGGGCAGCAACATTATCTTCAACAGGAACTCCGTCTTTTTTTATGGATGCTTCAAATGCTAGCCATGGTGATATGGGTCAGATTACTTCTAATGACATAGTAGTATTAATTAGTAATAGCGGTGAAAGTGATGAGCTAAAAAATATTATTCAATTTACTTCTAGAAATAGAAATATAAAATTGATTGGAATAACATCTAATAAGAATTCAACATTATATAAAAATTCTGATGTTGCAGTATTAATTCCAAAAATTAAAGAAGCAGGTCCAGAAAATATAGTCCCAACTTCTTCAACAATTGCACAACTTTCTTTGGGCGACTCTATCGCAATTGCATGCATGAAATCTAGAAATTTTAATAGAAATGATTTTAAAAAATTTCACCCAAGTGGAGCCCTATCAGTTAAACTTAAAACTGTTAATGATTTGATGTTAACTGGAAAAAAAATCCCTTTTGTATCTGAAGATATTAAGATGAGTAAAATATTCAAAAAAATAAATGATAAAAAATTAGGTATTTTAATAAGTAGAAATAAAAAAAAAGTTACCACCGGGATTATTACAGATGGTGATATAAAAAGAATTGCTCAAAGATACGAAAATTTTAGAGATCTAAAGCTAAAGAAAGTTATTAATAAGAGTCCTATAAGTGTTGATATAAATACTTTAGCAGCGAGAGCTTTGGCCTTAATGAACTCAAAGAAAATTACATCTCTATGTGTTCATAAAAATAAAAAAGTAAACAAAACGATCGGAATTATTCATATTCACGATATATTAAAATCAAACATTAGTTAATGTCGGCAAAAACATTGGTACAGATACTACTTTTCATAGTAATAATTTTAATAATAAGTACTATTTACATCATATATTTCAAAACAAACAAATTAAATAATCAAATAATAACTCTGAATTCTGAGAGTGAAAGTCAATTACTAGATGATGGCTTAATAAT
>CACADE010000020.1 GCA_902531175.1 uncultured Pelagibacteraceae bacterium | reverse complement strand
AAAAAAATAAAGATATAAAAATTTATCTATCAGATCCAAAAGGATCATCTCTTTACAATCATATTGAAAACGGAGAGCTAAAAGCTGAAGGCGGATCAATAACTGAGGGCATTGGATCCAGCAGAGTAACTGCTAATTTTGCAGAAGCAAAAATAGATGGAGCTTTTTCAATTGAAGATAAAGAATCTTTGCCAATACTATATGATTTAATCAAAAATGAAGGTTTAAGTCTTGGAACAAGTTGTGGAGTAAATATTGCAGGTGCAATTAGATTAGGGAAAAAATTAGGACCAGGTAAAACTATTGTCACTATTCTTTGCGACAAATCAGACAGATACAACTCAAAGATGTTTAATAAACCTTTTTTAATTGAAAAAGGTTTGCCTTATCCCGACTGGATATAATCACGCATACCAGCACTGTAATAAAACCATTACATTTTTAATTTAGAATGAATAATAATTATCAAATAATTAAAGGAATTTTATGAACGCAAAAGAAGTAGTAAAAAAAGGATATGAACTTTTTGGCAAAGAAAAGAAAAATAAAAAAGAAGCTATAGAAGGTGTCTTTTAATTTCTCTTTGATCATTGGAGTTTATGCTTGGAGATAAGCATCCAATGTCAGGAACTCATAAAGGCAAAGAAGCATATATGAAAACCATGATGCAAGTTCCAGATCTATGGAGTAATTTTTCAGTATTCTTTTTCCTCACTGCCATTAGTAACAGCATAAGGTTTAAATTCTTCAGTTGCTGTACCAACATTCTTAGCAGGTATTCCTACCATAACAGCATTTTCAGGAACATTTTTTGTTACAACTGCATTAGCTCCAATTCTTGCATTTTTCCCTACAACTACAGGCCCCAAAATCTGCGCTCCTGAACCAACAACAACATTATCATGAAGAGTAGGGTGTCTTTTAATTTCTCTTTGATCATTGGAGTTTATGCTTGGAGATATTCCACCTAAAGTAACCATATGATAAATTGTTACGTTATCTCCAATGTCAGATGTTTCACCTATAACAACGCCCATACCATGATCAATAAATAAATTTTTACCTATCTTAGCTCTTGGATGAATTTCAATACCAGTTAAAAATCTTGAAAATTGAGAAATTATTCTTGCGATAAGATCAAATTTTGCAGTAGCAAAAAAATTTGCAATTCTGTGAAAAAATACAGCTTTAACGCCAGGGTAAGTTAATATTACACTTAACTTAGATCTTGCTGCTGGATCCCTATCAATAATTGATTGCAAATAGTCATTCATGAACTGCCTATATAGTTATTAATGTTGAAATTTAAAGTTAATTAATATTGTCTAAAGTAAGCCCTTTTACATTAGCTGGCACTGCGACATCCATCATTTTTGGATTTGCAAGATTTAGATTATTCATTATATCCGCGTATTCTTCCTTTGAACTTACTTGTAATCTTGGATTATTATTTTTTTCATTTTCAATAGTGGAAAATTTCTTGCCATTATAATCATGAGCTGGAAATACGAGAGTTTTTTCGGGTAATTTTAATAATTTATTAAATATAGAATCATAAGCATCGTAAGCATTACCATTTTGAAAATCTGTTCTACCACTTCCATTTATTAAAAGTGTATCTCCAGTAAAAACTCTATCATTCATCAAAAAACTATAAGAGCAGTCAGTATGACCAGGAGTATAAATTGCTTGAAGTTCAACTTCTTCAACTTTAATTTTTTCACCATCTTTAATTCTTAGATCTATCACTTCTGATTTAGATTTTTCTCCCATAACTCTTATACAGTTTGTTCTTTTATTTAATTCATTTAATGCTGAGATGTGATCAGCATGAATGTGAGTATCAATTACTTTTACAAGTTTAAGATCTAAATTATTTAATATAGTTGAATACTCATCAGAATGTTCAATGACTGGATCAATTATTAATGCTTCTCTACCTTCACCACTTGCAATTATATAAGTGTATGTAGAAGATTTTTGATCGAAAAGTTGTTCAAATATCATAAATACTTAACTTTATAAAAGTTTGCTTAGTAAAACAATCTTTCATATAATATTTTTTTTATAAGGAGGAGACAATGTTAAAAATAAATAGTATGTGTCCTGATTTTCAAGCTAAAACAACTGAAGGAGATATTTCTTTTCACGAATGGTTAGGTGATAGTTGGGGAGTTATTTTTTCACACCCTAAAGATTTTACACCAGTTTGTACTACAGAACTTGGTGCTTTAGGATTAATGAAAGATGAATTCGATAAAAGAAATGTCAAAGTAATTGGTTTAAGCGTTGATGGGGTAGAGGATCATAAAAAATGGCTAGATGATATTAAAGATGTATCTGGTACAAAACCAAATTATCCAATTATTGCTGATGAAGATTTAAAAGTAGCAAAATTGTTTAATATGTTGGAAGCAGATGCTGGAACAACCTCAATGGGTAGAACTGCAGTTGATAATGAAACTGTAAGAACTATTTTTGTAATCAGACCTGATAAGAGAATTGGATTATATCTTACATATCCTATGGCAACTGGAAGAAACTTTTTAGAGATTTTGCGTGCAATAGACTCTATGCAGCTAACAGCTAAACATAAAGTAGCTACTCCTGCTAATTGGAAAAAGGGAGAGGATGTTGTTATTTTGCCAGCGATTAAAGATGATGAAGCTAAAAAAATATATCCAGATGGATGGGAAACTGTAAAACCTTATCTAAGAAAGGTTCCAGATCCTTCTAAATAAATTGGATAAAAATATTTTAAACCGACAATCTCAGCATTGGGAAACTAATTTCTCAAATAAGCCTGAGATGTTTGGTTTAGAACCAAGTTTACCTGCAAAAAAAGCTTTAAATATTTTCAAAGAAAACAATTGTTCTAAAATTGTTGAGTTAGGAGCAGGCCTAGGAAGAGATAGCATTTACTTTGGAAAAAATTCGATAAATGTTACTGCATTAGATTATAGTGAAAATGGAATTAAAATTATCAATGAAAAAATAAAAAAAGAAAATCTAATATCTTCAATTTCAACATTAAAATTTGACATAAGAGAAGACTTACCATTTGAAACTAATTCAGTTGACGCTTGTTATTCACATATGCTTTATTGCATGGCTTTAACCCAGAAAGATTTGGACAAACTTAATAGCGAAATTCATAGAATTTTAAAACCTGGAGGATTAAATATTTACACAGTCAGAAATACTGATGATGGAGACTATAAAAAAGGAATTCATAGAGGAGAAGATCTATACGAAATAGATGGTTTTATTATTCATTTTTTTTCTAAAGATAAAATACTGAATTTAACAAATGGATTTAAAAACTTAAATATTGAGTATTTTGAAGAAGGATCATTTCCAAGAAAATTATATTTTATTTGTAATAAAAAAAATTGAATTTACTTTAAATTTTTGTATTTTTTCATGCAAACTTGA
>CACADE010000019.1 GCA_902531175.1 uncultured Pelagibacteraceae bacterium | reverse complement strand
TGTTTATACACGAGCCTATAACAACAGATAGGCAAATCAAACAAAAAGAAACAGACGAAATAATACAATCAAAACTTGGATCAAATAATATAATAACAAAATTTGTTGCTTATATTACTGGTACAATAGGAGGTCCAATAATTAGTTTCTTCAAAAAAAATGGTTTCTCAATTGCAGTTGGAATTCTTGGCTTTGTCTTTCTTTTTAAAATTGGAGAAGCCTTTCTTGGAAGAATGTCCATAGTTTTTTATAAAGAGGTTGGATTTTCAAAAGGTGAAATAGCGATATACTCTAAAACTCTAGGCTGGATAACGACAGTTGTATTTACATTATTAGGTGGAATATTTGCTATGAGAGCTGGCACAATAAAAACAATGTTTGTCGCCGGTGGATTTATGGCAGCAACAAATTTATTATTTGCTGCTCTCGCGTGGTCAGGAAAGTCTGAATGGTTGTTTGCTTTAGCGGTTATTGCTGATGATATATCTGCAGCCTTTGCAACTGTTGCTTTCGTAGCCTTTATCTCTCTTTTAGTGGATAGGACTTATACCGCTACACAGTATGCACTTCTGGCTTCAATTGGAACTGCAGGAAGAACGACACTTGCTTCTTCATCGGGTGCTTTAGTTGATTGGCTAAATGGAGACTGGGGAACCTTTTTTATAATTACCACTTTAATGGTTATCCCATCTTTAATTTGTTTATGGTTTATAAAGAATAAAATTAAAATTGGTGCAAAATAGTTTTTTTTTAAAAGAGCCTTTTGTCGATATATTAGAGGAACCAAAAAAGAACTCTAATATTAGCTCTCAACTTATCTACGGTGAGAGTTTTAAAATAATTAGTAAAAAAAATAATTATTTTAAAATAAAGACTTCATATGACAAATATTCAGGCTTTATAAAAAAAACTGATAGCTACAAAAAATTCAATCCAACACATAAAGTTGGAATTTTAAAAGCTAGAATTTATTTGGGTAATAAAAAAGAGAAATCAAAAAAGTTTTTACCATTTACGAGCAATATTCAAATTTTAAAAAGGGATCAAAATTTCATTATGTATAATAAAGATAAATGGCTAAGATCAAAAGATATATTTCCAATTCAAAAAAAAAAATACTGATTTTGTAAAAATATTTAAAAGTTTTCTAAATTGTAAATATAAATGGGGTGGAAAAACATTCGAAGGAATTGATTGTTCAGCTCTATTGCAAATATTTTATAAATTTAATAATAATTTTTGTCCAAGAGACACGATTGATCAAGTTAAATTAAAAAAAGGTGTGGGATACAAAAAAAAATTTAAAAAAGGTGATATTATTTTTTGGAAAGGACATGTTGCTATATGCATCAATACAAATGATCTTATCCACGCTTATGGTCCAAAAAAAAGAGTGATTATAATGCCAATTAAAAAAACGATAAAACTAATTAAAGAAACTGCAAAATTAGATGTAAAGAAAGTAACAAGGATCTGAATTACTCTCGACCAAAATCAGGTTTAGAAATATCTTGTTTTTGAGAAATTATTTGTTTTCTTACTACTTTCGAATTGATTAATTTTTTTATTAACTTTGAATTTTCTTTCTTACTTATATTCTTCTTAAAATCTTTTAAATTTTTCATAAAAAGATTTATTGCTTCAATCATATTAGTTTTATTCTCGAAAAATATGTCTCTCCACATTATTTCGTTGGAAGCAGCAATTCTTGAGAAATCTCTTAATCCACCTGCACTAAATTTAATCAAATTTTTATTCTTTTTTTTCTGAAAATCCTGAGCAGTTTTTATTAAATTGTAAGCAATCAAGTGAGGTAGATGGCTAGTGACTGAAAAAATTTTATCATGATCATCGGGGTTCATAATAATTATTTTAGATCCTAAAGATTTCCAAAATCTCTCTATTTTTTTTTGTTTTAGAACATTTTTATCTTTTATTATTATGCACCACTTGTTTTTGAACAAATTAGCATTACCATATTTGGGCCCACTAACTTCGGATCCTGAGATAGGGTGACTCATCACCCAATCAAGATTTTTTGATAATTTTTTTTTTTTTAAAGAAATTAAATTTTTTTTTGTTGAACCAACGTCAGTTATAATTGAATTATGATTGAGATTTTTATTTAATGATGAAAAAAATTTAGGATATTCACTCATAGGAGTGCTTAAAATCACAAGATCAATTTGTTTTAAATTTTTATCTAACCTTGTTAAAAATTTAATTTTTTTGTTAAATTTTTTAATAATAGATTTAAATTTTTTAGATTTTTCAAATACAAAAAAATTTTTAGAAATTTTTTTTTGTATTGACGCCTTTAATATTGACGAGCCTATCAATCCACAACCAATAATAAGAATATTATTAAACATTTTTAAAAATAGTATTCATTCTTTTAAGGAATATTTGGTTTTCTTTTGTGTTGCCAATTGTAAGTCTTAGACAGTTTTTTATGCCATATGAATTCATTTCTCTTAGTATAATTCCATATTTCTGTAATTTTTTTAAAGTTGTATCTGCAGTAAATTTTGCTTTTTTGAAATCTAATAAAAAGAAATTTCCAGATATTTTGTTTGTACCAATATTATATTTTAACATCTCATTTTTAATTTTTTTGCACCATTTAAGATTATGAATTACTGACTTTTTAACAAATTTATTATCTTTAAGTGATTCAACAGCACAAATTTGAGCAAATTTATTTACGTTAAAAGGTGGTTTAATTTTATATAACTCTTTAATTATAGATTTATCACCGTATCCCCAGCCTATCCTTAATGAAGCTAGACCATAGATTTTTGAAAATGTTCTTAAAATAAATACATTTTTAGAGTTTTTAAATAAATCAATTCCAGATTTGTAATCCTTATTCTTCATATATTCAAAATATGCATCATCAACAACCAATAAAATATTTTTATTTAATCTTCTCCTTAAGTCTAATAACTCGTTTTTTGTTAAATAAGTGCCTGTTGGATTATTTGGATTTGCAATAAAAACAATTTTTGTTTTTTTTGATGTCTTTTTAAGAATTTCTCTAACTGATACTTTAAAATTAATTTCTTTAGCTAATTTTACATTTGCACCAACGATTTTGGAATATATCCTATACATGAGGAAACTGTACTGAGGAACAACAACTTCATCATTTTCTCTAAGGAACAATTGACAAAGCATTTGAATTACTTCGTCAGAACCAGATCCACAAATTATCTTGGATTTATCACAACCATACTTCTTTGATATTTTTTGTGTTAACTCCGAAAATTTACTGTCTGGATATTTTGATATATCAAATTTAGACTTAACAATTTTTTCAACATTTTTACTTACACCTAAAGCAGATTCATTTGCAGATAACTTAATAATATTTTTATTACCAGCCAATAAGGATTTTCCTGGTTTGTAACTCTGTAACTTTATGTTTTTAAATCTTAGCAATGTCATAGTAAATATTTCACTATAAATAGTCTTTTAACTAGATAAAACAATAATTAATTGAGCAATATTTGACATATAAATTCCTTTGAAGTAAAAGCTGCATGCGCTGATTTATACTGAATTGCGAGCGCTATAAAAAAACCGCTAAAATGTTTTTTTTCTCACAATTCAATCAGTGCAATTATTATGAATAAGAATATTGATACAAAAAAAATAATTATATCAAATCCTCTTAAATTGGATTGTGGTAAGGAAATTAATAACTTTCCAATAGCATATGAGACATATGGGGAATTAAACAGTGAAAAAAGTAATGCAATATTAGTTTTCCATGCTTTAACTGGAGATCAATATGTTTCTGGGAAAAACCCAATAACTAATAAAGATGGTTGGTGGAGTTATGTTGTTGGAGAAAATAAGCCAATTGATACAAATAAATTTTTTGTGATTTGTGCAAACGTTATTGGAGGCTGCATGGGATCTTACGGACCTAGCACAATAAATGAGTCCACTGGTAAACAAATAGGA
>CACADE010000018.1 GCA_902531175.1 uncultured Pelagibacteraceae bacterium | reverse complement strand
ATATAGGATTAACAACTCTCAATGATGTAAGTAACAGATCAAAACAAATTGCACGTGTTACAAATCTTCCAACAATTGTTGATGTTGATACAGGTTTTAAATCTTGTAAAGAAACTGTTCAAACATTTGAAAATTTTGGTATTTCAGCAATTCATTTAGAAGATCAGATAGAACAGAAAAGATGTGGTCATCTAGACAATAAAGAATTGATATCAAAAGAGGATATGACAAAAAAAATCAAAGAATGTGTAGAAGCAAGATCAGACAAACAATTTAAAATAATTGCACGTTCTGATGCTAAAAGTGTAGAAGGAATTGATAAGATGATTGATCGTTGCAAATCTTATATTGACGCCGGCGCAGAGATTGTTTTTCCAGAAGCATTAAAAGATGAAGCTGAGTTTGAAAAAGTTAGAAAATCACTAGATTGTTATCTTTTAGCTAATATGACTGAGTTTGGAAAATCCAAGTTGCTAGATTTTAAACAATTAGAAGAGCTTGGTTACAATATTGTAATTTATCCGGTTACTACACAAAGATTAGCAATGAAAAGTGTTGAGGATGGTCTACGTGCCATTTTTACGGATGGACATCAAAATAATATTATAGATAAGATGCAAACTAGAAAAAGATTATATGATCTAGTTGAGTATGAAAAATACAACTCTTTAGACGAAAAGATATATAATTTTAGCACAGAGGGACACGAATAATGAGTGAAGAAGTAAAAAAAGGTTTATTAGGAATTGTTGTTGATGAAACAGAAGTTTCTAAAGTTATGCCTGAGATTAACTCATTAACTTATAGGGGTTATGCCGTTCAAGATCTGTGTGAATTTTGTAGATTTGAAGAAGCTGCATATCTTATTTTAAAAGGTGATTTACCAAATAGTATTGAGCTAAGACAATTTGAAAAAATTGAGAGAGGACATAGAGATTTATCAAAAAATCTTTACGAAATAATCAAACACATGCCAAAAAAGTCTCATCCCATGGATGTTGCTAGAACAGCAGTTAGTGTAATGGGATTAGAAGATAAAGAAACTACAGATAATTCTCAGGAAGCAAATACAAGAAAAGCTCTAAGAATTTTAGCCAAAACTCCAACTGCTTTAGCAGCGTTTTATAGAATTCGAAAAGGTAAAAAGATTATTAAACCAAAAAAAGAATTAACTTTTGCAGAAAACTTTTTCTACATGTGTTTTGGAAAAGTACCTCAAAAAGAAATTGTAAAAGCTTTTGATGTATCTTTAATTTTATACGCAGAGCACAGTTTTAATGTTTCAACTTTTACAGCTAGAACTATAACAAGTAGTTTATCTGACATTCATGGTGCTATAACAGGTGCTATAGCTAGTCTAAAAGGACCATTACATGGTGGAGCAAATGAAGAGGTCATGCATATGATGAATAAAATTAAAAAACCTGAGAATGCTTTAAAATGGATCAATAATGCATTAAAGAAAAAAGAGGTTGTGATGGGTTTTGGGCACAGAGTTTATAAGAGTGGAGACTCTAGAGTTCCAACCATGAAGGAGTATTTCAAAAAAGTTGCTAAAATTAAAAAAGATAAAAAATTTTTAAAGATTTACGATATTGTTGAAAGAGTTATGATTAGTAAAAAGAATATACATCCAAACGTGGATTACCCAACGGGACCTACTTATCATTTAATGGGTTTTGATACAGATTTCTTTACACCAATATTCGTAATTTCAAGAATTACAGGTTGGTCAGCTCACATAATGGAACAACATTCATCTAATAAATTGATTAGACCATTAGCTAAATACAAAGGTAGCAAATATCGAAAAGTTATGCTTTTAAATCAAAGATAACTATTTTGATAATAACTTTCCTAATATTCTAATATCCTTAACTTTTTCTAAGTTCCTTACTGTTTCAATAATTTTTTTAGATTTAGATAAAGGCCATCTAGCAAATTCTGTACAACCAAGAAACTTATCTGCAACTTCATCGTAAGTCATTGGTATTGCAGGACTACCTTTTCCAAAATCACCTCTTCCAGATATTTTTTTTCCGTTTTTTAAATATATGTCTATTAAAGTTGTCATTTTATCGTAGCCTGCAGCTTCAGCTATTTTGTTTTTATAAAAGTTCACTTTTTTAAGCATTTGTTGAACATCAGATTTATTGATTCTCTTATCTTGATATTCAGGAATGTATGCTCTTCTATCAATTAAAAGTATTGCCATAGAATACTCCATACTAAATTTAGCTTGAAACTCATTTTTTGGTTGATGATGTATCAAAGCATTTTGCATGTTATGGTTTGTGCCAACATCTACTTTAACTACTTGCTCAGGCTTGATGTCATACTTGTTAATTAACTCTAACATCTTTGTCATCCCAGGATGGGTTAAAGAACCGCAAGGATGAGGTTTAATAGAAATGCCTGGAGATTTAAATGTCCATGGTCTTCCAAGTTTACCTTTTAACGCGTTTATATCGTAACCACCTCCATGAGCTTGAAAGAAACCTCTAGGAGATTCTAAAATTTTATCAGTTGAAGACCACCCATATCTTACTAAATCACAAGCTATCACTCCACTCTCTGCCGCTCTACCTGCGTGCAGTGGTTTTGTCATTGTTCCAAAATTTTCTCTTAATCCAGCGCTAAGAGAGGCCGCAATCCCTAAAGATCTTAAAATTTTGTTATGATCATATTTTCTAATTTTAGCTGCAGCAGAAGCAGAAGCAAAAGTTCCACAGGTTGCTGTTGAGTGAAAACCATGTTGATAATGACGTGGAGACATGGCTTCAGATATTTTACATTCTACATCTACACCAATTAAATATGAGTTTAAAAAATCTTTTCCATTAATTTTATTTACTTCACCTTCCGCAAAAGCGCTTGGCAAGCAAGGTGCAGTAGGATGTGTTAATAACCCATAAACCCTATCTTTTGCTACAGCTAATTGCGTATCATCGTAATCGTCAGAATGTATTCCTACACCATTTGCCAAAGCTGCAAAGTGCGTTGGAACCTTCATTTTTGAACCAATAACTGTTGCCTTCCCTTTTGCTGAACTTTTTTTGATATGTGCAAATAAGTAATTACCTGTTCTTGCAACAGAGCCTGATAATGCTAAACCAAAACCATCCAAAATATGTTTTTTTGCTAACTCAACAACTTCTTTTGGAATATTTTTAAATTTTGTTTTGTGAACAAAGTTAGCAACGTATTTTGTTAAGTCTTTTCCTCTTTTAGATTTAATATTAGGTGTAAAAGCTTTAGTCATTATTTTCCTTTCATTATTAGATTTTTAATAGGTCTGTAAAATAAACTTAAAAAAGTTAATGTAAAAAATACAAGTACAATTGGCCTTGTGAAAAACATAAATATATTTTGGTCAAATATTATGATTGATTGAGCTAATGAATTTTCCACTAATTCGCCTAGTACAATTCCCATAATTATTGGTGCTGGAGAAAATCCTGACCGTCTTAAGAAAAATCCAACAACACCTGAAATTAACATTATGTAAACATCTACCATAGATTGAGATAATCCATAAGATCCAACAAGACAAAATACAAATACAGATGGCCATAAATAACCCCTTGGTATTAAAGAGATTCTTGAGAATATTTTAGCTCCAAGTAAACCAAAAATTAAAAAGATAAAGTTTGCTAAAAGCATGCCATAAAAAATTGTGTAAAGCAGGTCAGGTTGCTGTTCAAACAAATATGGTCCAGCTCTTAATCCATGAATTTGAAACCCTCCAAGAATTACTGCTGTAGTTGCTGAACCTGGAATTCCTAAAGCAAGAGTTGGTATCATTGCTCCACCGGTAGCAGCATTATTAGCTGACTCTGGAGCTGCAACTCCTTCTATTTCTCCTTTTCCAAAGTTATCTTTATTTTTTGACCATCTTCTTGCCTCGTTATAACCAATCATTGCGCTAACTGTTCCGCCTTCAGCTGGAAGAATGCCTATAAAAGTTCCTATGCCCGATGATCTTAAAATTGTTTTAACACAACTCTTAAATTCTGAAATTGAAGGAAGTTTTATTGCTGAAAACTTAATTCTTTCTAAAAGTAATTCACTTTTTGATGCTTGGACTAATATCTCTGACATTGCAAATAAACCAATTAATACAGGAACAAAGCTTATCCCTTCAAAAAGTTCAGCAACCCCAAATGTAAATCTTGAAATACCAGTTGTAAGATGAACTCCAATTGTTGCAACAAATAAACCTATCAAGCCACCTATAAGATTTTTAACTGGAGACTTTGAGCTTATAGAGGCTAACATTGATAATCCAAATATTGCCAATGCAAAATATTCTGGAGGTCCAAATTTATATGCAATTCTTGCAAGTGTTGGTGCAAAAATAATTAGGACAATCAAAGAAATAATTCCACCAACTACGCTAGATACTGCAGCCATGCCTAAAGCTTTACCTGCCTGGCCCTTCTGAGCCATTGGAAAACCATCAAAAGCTGTTGCAGCAGCAGGTGGGGCGCCAGGTGCATTAATTAAAATAGCTGTGAT
>CACADE010000017.1 GCA_902531175.1 uncultured Pelagibacteraceae bacterium | reverse complement strand
CCAATTTTACCCATCATTTTCATTGTTTCTTTAAAATCTAAATTTTTAAATTTCAAAGTTACTCTTTGTTTAAGTAATGGGTAGCTTTCAGGAATTAAAAGATAATTTCTCTGTGTTTCAGATGTTATTTTTCTTCTTTTCTTTAATTTGACCGCATCACCATCAACTGGCTTGGGTCCCATTTCTAAGGTTTTAGCAATTTCTGCTTGACCTGTTTGTCTTATATCATTTTTAATTAAAGGTGTGTTGTGTTTAAAAGGTTTATTATATTTTTGATTAAATTTAGAGTTTGGACCACAACTATTTAAAATTATTGCTAATATTATTAAGTATGCAGATGTAATTATTTTCTTAGTATTCATCTGCCTCTCTTATTTGGTTATTAAAATCTATAATTATGTATGATTTATCTTCTTTTAAAAAGATTGCTTCTGTTAATCTTAAGTCAATTAATTTTACTTTCCCAAGATATTGACCAAGTGTTATAGTCATTACATCCCCTGATGCATCTGTAAGACTTATATAGCTCGCATTTGCTCC
Organism: uncultured Pelagibacteraceae bacterium; assembly: GCA_902531175.1. Classification (GTDB taxonomy): domain Bacteria; phylum Pseudomonadota; class Alphaproteobacteria; order Pelagibacterales; family Pelagibacteraceae; genus Pelagibacter. Next base: position 8,147 of record CACADE010000017.1, on the reverse strand, counting down.
TGATATTAATCCTGATAATTTAAAATTATATAAACTCATTGGATCTCTTTCTTCTCCAGTTTCAGGATTTAAAGATGAATTAGATCCTTCATTTCCAGCAAATGGATCATTCAAAGGAACATCCTCTTCTTCTTCTTCTTCAACTTTTGTTTCTAAAGTTTTTGTAATTTCTTTTGCCTTTTCAACAAGTTCAGCATTTGTAGAATGATTATCTGCAAAACCAATGTTTGGGATACAGAAAAACAAAATAAAGAATAATATTTTTTTAAAAGAATTCATCTGGTATTCCTACTATTGTAAGTTCTCCTTTTGCAATTATCGCTCCAGTTGAATCGTTTTGTACTATACTTATAGTCTCCTTGTCAAAATTTAACATTTTCTTGGATTTTGCAATTGATCTTTTAAATTTAATGTAGCCTAAAAAGTTACCTTTTATCTCATATTCGACGGGTATCTGATAATAAGAGATATCAGTTTTTTTTAACAGTTCTTCTGCTTGTTGAGCAACACCAGGTTTTAAAATAGGTTTTGGTTTTTTCTTTTCTATTTTTGAAATCGTCAAACCATTTATGCCTGCAAATCTACTTAAGCTTTGATACAATCCTTCAACTTCAGCTTTTGAGTGAAACAACGTTGAACTTTCTTTAAATTGAGGTTTTAGTTTCTTTAATCTTTTTTTGTTTGTAATGATCTCATCCTCGAATTGAGTAATTTCAGACTCTTTTAAAACCTTGTCTTCGTATAACGCTTTTTTCTCTTTAACAATTGGATTTAAGATTAAGTAATACCCAATTAAAAAAATTATAATTGCAAAAAAACCAGCTCCAAATTTAATAAGAGTTTTTTTATCAACAGTTTTTAACTTTGCAGCTATATCACTTACATTTATATTTTTTAAATCTATATTTTTCAAATCCATTATGCGTTCTCCAGAATACAAGCTATTTTAAATCCCTTCATTGTTGGGGCTCCAGCAGTTTGACCATCTGGTAAAGTCATTGTAGCTAATTGTGCTTGCATTATTAGTTTTTTATTATTTAAATTACTTATTAACTTTAAAATATCTTGGTCACTTGATGCTGTTCCTTGTATAATAATCTGATTTGATCCGTTGTACTCTATTGAATTGAATTTTACTCTTTTTGGAACAGCTGAAGCTATTTGAGCCAGAACTCTAAAACTTACTTTTTTGTTTGATTTTATTGATTTACTAATTTTTAAAGATTTTAAAATTAAAGCTAATTCTTTTTCTACTTTATTTTTTTCTAATGTTCTAAGTTCATGTGTTTGAAGAATATCATCATATCCAACTAATTGTTTATTCAATGTATTTATTTGCCAAAAAGAAAGGCCAAATAATACTATATAAATTATTGCGATAACTCCTATTGCACCTTTGAAAGCAAAATTAGAAAATACTTTAGCTTTTTTCTGTGCTATCATACTATCTCTATTAGGAAGTAGATTTATATTTTTTACAGCAGTTACAAATTTGTAATATCCAAACACATCAAGTTTTCTAAACGCCAATCCAATAACAGTTGAAAGATAAGACCTATTATCTAATTTAACGCTCTCTTCTAGTTGTGCTGGAACTTTTATTTCTTTAATTGGATCTAATAAATTAAATCCTGTATTTGTTAAATTTTTTCTAAAAGTGCCGAGATAAGTTTCTACATTTTCTAAATTTGATACTACTTTCAGGTTTCTAATTCTTTTTTCATACTTTGTTTCAAAATCTTGCACCGCTTGTTTAACTTGAGTTACATATCTTCTAACTAAAGCGTCCATCTCTTCCTGATTATCTGAATTTTGAAGAGTATTTCTATCCTGAGATCTTATAAATATATCTGTGATAATTGGATTATTTTCATACAAAATCATTACATAGTTTTCATCTAATCCAAATTCTAAAACTGCAGTTAAGTTTGCATCCTCAATTGAGCCAGCTAATTGATTCATTTGGTCGACTGCAGATTTAAGAGCAAAACACTTAACATCAATTATAACTGCATTTAAACCACCCTTCTTTATTATTGCTGTATAACTATTGATATCTGATAGTTTCGATGCAACGAATAAAATATCCATTGTATTTGCGGTTTTATCTCTATTTATTACTTGATGAAAAATTGAATAATCATTTAAGTTATCTGTTAATTGTACAAGGTTTTCCCAAAGGGAGTCTGTATCTATTGCTTTACTCAGCTCCTCATCTGTCATTAAAGGTGCTGTTACAACTCTGATAATTGCACTGGTAACAGGAATAGCAATCGCTGCATTTGTAGTTGTTATTTTAGATTTTTGAAGAGCAATTTTAAGTTCGTCTCCAAACTTATCTTGATTATCTAAAACAGTAGCACTTTTATCTAGACCTTCAATTGGATGAATAAAAAATTTTTCTAAAACCCATTTGTTGGATTTATCAGTTGTTAGTTGTGCTAACCTAATTTCTGTTGGTGAAAGCTCAACACCTACAATTTCTTCTCCTTGAACTGCAGATTTTCCAATCCTATTTTTAAAAAACTTACCTAAAAAACTTTCTTTTTTCTTTTTTTCCTCTTTTTTTGGAACGGGTGTTTGTTCACCTTCTTTAGATTTCTTTTTGAATAAATTAGCAAAAGGGTTTTTCATTTTTTAATTATGTAATAATACTAAACCATTATTATATATTTACATTAAATCAACTAATACTCGAACTTTCAAGCAAAGTGTCTGAAATGGGTTTTTGCAAATATTTAATAGTAATTTAATGACAATTTATTGTACTAAAGTATAAACTATTAAAATGTTTGAAAAATTAGAGCAGTTAGCAAAAGATAATAAGAAAATTTCTGATTTTCATATTAGAGCGGGATCTCCCCTAGCATATCGACAAACTGGAGAAATCGTAAAAGTTGAAGGTACAAATGTTACAGCTCAAGATCTAAAAGATTTAATCTCAATGAATTGTAACGAACACGAAGCTGAAAAATTTGAAAAAACTCATGAGTTAGACTCTGCAGTCATGTTAAGCGGATTAAGATTTAGAGCAAATTTTTATAAAACGATTAGTGGACCAGCTGCAGTATTAAGAAGAGTTGAAAGTAAAATTCCAGATATGGATCAATTTAGTCTACCGCAGGCTCTTTATGATATAGTAGATTTCCATAAAGGACTGGTGCTTGTAACTGGACCAACAGGTTCGGGTAAATCAACAACACTTGCAGCAATCGTAAATGAAATTAATAAAACAAGAACATCAAATATTATAACTGTAGAAGATCCAGTAGAATTTATTCACAAAGATGTAAAAAGTATTGTTTCTCATCGAGAAGTTGGAAAACAAACTCAATCTTTTGCAGCAGCGCTTAAAGCTGCGTTAAGAGAAGATCCAGATGTAATTCTTGTTGGTGAGATGAGAGATCTTGAAACAATTAGTTTAGCGCTTACTGCTGCGGAAACTGGTCACTTAGTTTTTGGAACTTTGCATACAAGCGGTGCCCCAAGCACAATAAATAGAATAATTGATGTTTTTCCTCCAGAGCAACAAGAACAAATTAGAGCTCAAATTTCTACATCACTAAAAATGGTAGTTACCCAAAGATTGTTAAAAACAAGAGATGGTGCTGGTAGGGTTGGTGCATTTGAAATCATGAAGTGCACTGCGCCAATTCAGAACTTAATAAGAGAAGCAAAAATTCACCAAATACCAAGCATTATGCAAACTGCTGTGCGTGATGGAATGATCACTATGGAAAAATCACTGGAGGAATTAGTAAAGTCGGGTAAGATAGATCCAGGTGCAGCAAGATCAGGACATTAAAGGTTTCACAATTTTAGAATTGCTAGTTGTTATTGCAATTGTAGCAATCATATCTGGAGTTGCATATCCAAGTTTTTCAAAATGGAGCACAGAACGAAAAGTAAGAGCTGCAACAGAAAAAGTTGCAAGCATGATTTCTAATATTGCAACACAAACTCAAAGAGGAAACTTAGCTTATAGCCAATTAATGGTACAAACATTTACAGGCTCTAAAAACCAAGAAAGCTCAATTTTTGTATCAAAGGGAATGGGAGATAAAAATTTCAAACAAAAATTGCAGAATGGACAAATTAATTGTCCAGTATCCTCATCAGGTTATTGGGATGATTTTGGTAAACCACGTAAAAATATTGAGGGAACAAATTTTAGTGAGTATTACGAAATTTTCAATCCTGAGGAAAATGTAATTGGCGAGTCTAAAATTGCAGTTCATTTTCTATTAACATCAGCAATATGTTTTGGTAAAGGAGGAAATTATTATAAAGCAACCAATGCTCTTTCAAAAGGAAGTAACGTTAACATCATTGTTGAAGGTAGCGCTACTCCTAATTACATTGTTATTTGCACTTATGAGAACGCAAAAAAAAATGGAAATAAATGTCCCACAAAAGGAAAGGCTCTTAAAAAACCAGCCTATTTAGTAAAATGGTCAAGATTTGGTAATGTAAGTAAATTTAAATGGAATGGAAGTGATTGGAATAGACAGTAAATTAAAAGAAAAGGGTTTAACGCTTTTAGAAGCTTTGGTTGCAACGGCTATTGTTGGAATAGGTTTTATAGCGGTTTTTCAGATGGTCAATTATTCAGTTAGATCAATTGATGTTTCTGGGGAAAGAACAAAATCTAATTATATCACTGCTATGATAGCAGAAGATTTAATTGGAGATGCAAATTCAAAAAAAGGTGATGATAAACTTTATGAACATCTAGCTAACTTAACGGATAAGAATGATTACGCTTGGCAAAATGCAGAATGTAAACCGAAAAAAAATATAACGGGCAATCCTTATAAAGGTAAAGATATTGCAATTGATAATAAAACACAAAAATGGAATTTGAGAGTATCAAGCGACAGAATTAAATGCAAACCCACAAGTGTTAACTCAACAACAACCAATGACATAAAAAAATTAAAAGTTTATGAGATTTGTAGAAATAACGTAAAAGAAAATGGGAAGAGTAGACCAAACTGTGATTATCGTAATGATGATATTTGGGACAAAACTTATATTGGCAGAATGGAAATATTAATGCCAACTACAGGGACAGATACGAAAGGTAAAACTGTTCAAAAGAAAAAATATTTATATTTCCAAATGAACTGATGAAAAAATTTAATTCAGAAACTGGAGTAACGCTAATTGAAATTCTTATCGGGGTTGTGATTTCAATGATAATGATGGCTGCTATGTTTACATCTTATAACGCAGTTAATAATAGTTATTCACAAGTAATTGATAGAGCAAAAATTAGTCAGACAGGAAGAGATATGATTGGAATGTTAGTGAGAGATATAAGAATTGCAGGTTTTAGATATTTTGATGATGTCAGTAAAACCCCAACAAATTACGTTCCAATTTTAATTACTAAAGCTCCAGGTAGCGGTTGTGATAAAATTGAAATAACTTACGGTGATAGAATTAGAGATCCTAAAAATCTTAATGCTAAACCACCAGTTTTTTTATATAAAACATACAAAGTCGTTTACGAGTGTAAAGCATCAAATATTGTAGACAAAAAAACAAGCAAAAAAATTAATGCATATGCCATTTATAAATCAAAATATGAATGGAATGGATCTAGCTGGACGGCACCAACACAATCAACTGATGACTTACTTTATAAAGACGAATTAGTAGTTGATTACGTTCAAGAATTAATTTTTATTCCAATTGATAGCAAGGGTAAAGTTATGAATCCAATTCCTAAAACACTTAGCGATAGTAACAAGATTAAAGTTGTTGATATAATGGTATCTTTAAGATCTCAAGGTGAGTTTTTTAGAAAAGAGCAGGAAAGACCATTTAGACTTTTAGGTCAAAAATCTAATAAGAAATTCACAGATAAGTTTTTAAGAGAAGCTTTAGTTGTATCAGCACACACAAGAAATATGGGACTATGATAATTAGAAAATCAGAAAAAGGATTTGCAATGGTTTTGTCTTTAGTTTTGCTATTGGCAATGTCATTAATGGGTGGAGCATTGATATTAATTTCATCGGGTGACCATCAAAGCAATAATAACAGTGATCAATATCAACAAACATTTTATGCTGCAGAGATGGCACTTCTACAAGGTGAGAAATATATTTTAAATGAGAAAAGTGGACCATGGGATGGAAAAAGCACTAGAGATACTTCGAAAGCAAATTTACCAGAAGATCATACCTCTCCTTTTTTAGGAACTATGAGTGCGCAAAACTATAATCCAGGTGCTAAATATAAATTTACATCAACAATTGATCGAAAATTTATAAATACAGGTACATCTTGTTTTAAAAGCTATAGAGATATTGATAGAGATAATCCAGACAACAAAAAAAGGATGAGAGTTATAAAGAATGAAACCACGAAAAAAGAAGTGGCTCACAGTTTTAATCTTGGAGTAATTCTTGAAAATACCTTTAGAAATAAAGGTAAAGATTTTGAAAAAGAGGAAGCAGTTAGAATGAAAAGTTATTATTATGAGTACTTTATTGAAAGAATTGGTGCCGCGAGCACACAAGCAATCGGATCCAGCATTAAATTAACGGCATCTGATGCTTCAAAGAATGGTATTGCTTACAGAGTTTATGGTTGTGGTATTTATGGAGCTGAAAAAGAAAAAGATAGAATGATAGTTTCGTTAGAAAGTGTGGTAGTTTTACCTAAAAATTAAGGTTTTTAACTAATAAAATATGAATAAAATAAGATAATATATACGTTTATGAAAAAAATTATTTTAATAAGCTTCATATTCCTTTTCTCAATTCATGCAAACGCAGCTTGTAAATTTGATTTGGACTTTGGTGAGGATATCTCAAAAATACAGGATAAATATGGCCCAGCAATGCCACTAGAAAATTTTGGAGAAGATGAATTGAGCATGGTCATTGCTGTTGCTGATGAAGTCTGCCCAAACCACAGATTAAAAGATGTTGCTATTGAGTATAGATTTTTAAACGACAAACTAGCTGCGGTTAATTTAATTAGTTTAAATACTGAAAGCGACACAAAAAAATCTGAAAAATTAACTATAATGAAATATGTAAAAAGAAATTATGGTGACTTTGATACAGGTCAAACTCCAACCTCATATCTTGGATATGAAGTATTTGAAAAAACAAAGCAGTTTATAGTTTACCAAAGAATTTTGGATGATCTTGGATTTATTGAAGAGCAAATGTATCTTTCTAACAAAAAATATGATGAGTTACTTGGAATTTTCTATAATCAACTTGAAGAAGAGATGGCGAAAAGTGAGTCTCAAAATTAATGAAATTTAAAATTTTTATATCCAGCCTAATACTGTTCTTTTCTTTTTTTGCATCAAACTTACATGCAAAATTATTGCCGCCAGGCACTGGAACACAAGCTGATGTTCCTTCCAACTTATTAATTCTTTTAGATAAATCTGGAAGTATGGGTTGGAGAATGAGTAACGCACAATCAATTAATAGAATGTTTGATGGTGTTACGGACAGTTCAGGAAATATTTATATTGCACAATTTGCAAGATATGGAGTTAGAAAAATAGATTATACTACTGGTAAAACTGATACTTCTTGGGGTTCAAATGGAAGAGTTGGTATGAGTGGGTCATGTCGAACTTACTATCCTTACAGTGCAGATGTTTATAACGGGGTCATGTATGTGGCAAGTTTATATGACCATAGAATTAGAAAGATTAGACTTTCAGATGGTGCTTGTTTAGGAAGTTTAGCTACTGGCACTTATCCTAGAGCTGTAACAGTTTATCAAAATTATTTATTTACCACTTCCAACAGTGGTTTGTATTCAATGAACCTGAACACTAATAGTGGAAGAAATTGTAGTTTTTCAAATAACGCTTGGAGATATTCATATGCAATTGCAGCAAATAACAATACTCTTTACAGTCACTATAGTAGTCGACTTTATAGTGCTCCTTTAACTAGTGTTGGAGGCACTTTATGTCCTACTGGAAGAACAAATAATAATTTTAGAGATAATAGATCGGGCTATGTTTATGGAATGGAAGCAGACCCTAACACAAATGATGTACTTTATATTATGTCTCGTAGCTATAATAAGATGCGTAAAATAACTGTTAACTCGTCTAGAACTGGATACACATTAAATTGGGACAAAGGCAGATACCGGTA
>CACADE010000016.1 GCA_902531175.1 uncultured Pelagibacteraceae bacterium | reverse complement strand
ACCTCCGCATAAAACCGTTTGCTCACCAAATAAATCTGTCTCTACTTCGTCTTTAAATGTTGTCTCAATTATACCTGATCTACCGCCGCCAATGGCTGAAGCATATGACATTGCTAAGTCTCTAGCTTTTCCTGATCCATTTTGATGAACAGCAAATAAACATGGAACTCCACCACCTTTTTCATATTCACTTCTAACTAAGTGACCTGGTCCTTTTGGTGCTACCATAAACACATCTAAATCTTTTCTTGCTTTTATCAAATCATAATGAACATTTAATCCATGTGCAAAGGCAATAGATGTCCCTTCTTTTACGCGTTGCTCAATATGATTTTTATAAATAGTTGCCTGTAATTCATCTGGAGTTAAAATCATTACAACATCAGCCCATTCAGCGGCATCCGAAAGGTTCATAACTTTTAAACCTTTAGATTCTGCTTTTTCAATACTTGAAGAACCTTCTCGAAGAGCTACAACAACTTCTTTTACCCCACTATCTTTTAGGTTTAAAGCGTGAGCGTGTCCTTGGCTACCATATCCAAATATTGCGATTTTTTTATCCTTTATTAAATTTGCATCAGTATCTTTTTCATAAAACATTTTCATTTATTTTCTCCTAATTAATTATTTAAATATATCTGCACCTCTTGTCATAGCTACGGCTCCTGTTCTTGAAACACTCACCAAACCAAATTTTTTTAAATCCTTTGACATTTTATCTATTTCTCGCCTTAATGCTGTTATTTGAATAACATTCGATTTTTTTGTTTTGTCTAGTAATACAGGATTATATTTTTTACAAGCTTTCAGTGCACCATTTAATTTATTATTTGGACCAACGATTTTAAATAAAGCCATCTCCTTAAAGATGACTGCTTTATCTTCTCTTTTAAAATCCGCAACTTTATGAACAGGTACAAGTTTTCTTAACTGAAGCTTAATTTGATTAACAACTTGTGGTGTTCCTGTAGTTACAATTGTTATTCTTGATATTTTTAATTTTTCATCAACTTGGGCGACTGCTAAAGATTCAATATTATAACCTCTACCAGAAAATAGACCGACTACTCTAGCTAATACACCAGTTTCATTGTCGACCCAAACGACTATAATATGGGTATCAAATTTTTCTTTTTTATTTGAAAAACTATACGCTGATTTTGAATTAGGCATTAAACTAAGGACTTACCTTTGCCTGTAATCTTCTTACTTTCTTGATCTTTGGGCCCTAAAATCATCTGATTATGTGGCTTTCCTGATGGTATCATTGGAAAACAATTTTCTACTTTATCAACCATACAGTCAAAAATTACAGGTCTATCTGTATTCAGCATTTCAATAATTTTATCGTCTAACTCTTCTGGTGTTTTTGCTCTTATACCAACACAGTTATATGCTTCCGCTAATTTAACAAAATCTGGTAGAGCAGCAGTATAACTTTCAGAGTAGTTTTTATCATGTAAAAGTTCTTGCCATTGTCTAACCATGCCCATGTATTGATTATTCAATATAAATATTTTAATCGGAAGATTGTATTGTACTGCTGTGGACATTTCTTGTATTGTCATTAATACTGAAGCTTCTCCTGCAATATCAATAACTAATTTTTTTGGATGAGCAACTTGCACTCCTACTGCTGCTGGCAATCCATATCCCATAGTACCCAAACCACCAGATGTCATCCAACGATTTGGTTTATTAAATTTATAATGTTGTGCAGCCCACATCTGATGTTGTCCTACCTCAGTTGTAATATAGGAATCTTTATCTTTAGTTAATTCATATAATCTTTCAATCGCATATTGTGGTTTTATAGTTTCTTCACTTCCGATATAATCTAAAGATCTAACCGACCTCCATTTTTGAATTTTTTCCCACCATTTAGAAGTTTTTTGCTTATTTGATTTTAAGAATTTTGATTTTTTTTGTTTTAAACTTTTCAAAGTAGATGAAAGCACAGTTTTCACATCTCCGACAATAGCTAAATCAACTTTAACATTTTTATTAATAGATGATGGATCAATATCAATATGTACCTTTTTTGATTTTGGAGAAAATTCATCTATTTTCCCTGTTATCCTATCATCGAAACGTGCACCAATGTTGATCATCAAGTCACAATCATGCATTGCATTATTTGCTTCGTAAGTTCCATGCATACCCAACATACCCAAAAATTGATTATCATCGCCTGGGAAAGATCCCAATCCTTGTAAAGTTGATGTGATAGGAAAACCTGTTGCATAAACAAGTTCTCTTAAAAGTTCACTAGCCTTAGGTCCAGAATTAATTACTCCACCACCAGTATAAAAAATAGGTTTTGACGATTTACTCATTAATTCAATTAATTCATCAATACTATTTTGATTAAAATGGTTGTGAGATTTACCGTTAAGTTTTTTTTCTTTTTTTGGTCTGTTATATTTTGTTTTTTGAAACTGAATATCTTTTGGTATATCGACTAAAACTGGCCCTGGCCTACCAGTAGTTGCTACTTCAAAAGCTTTATGTATTGTACTAGCTAAATCATTTATATCTTTGACTAACCAATTATGTTTAGTGCAAGGTCTGGTTATTCCAGTTGTATCACATTCTTGAAATGCATCTGTACCAATTAAGTGTGTTGGAACTTGTCCAGAAATACAAACTAATGGAATCGAATCCATATACGCATCTGTCAAAGCTGTAACTACATTTGTTGCGCCTGGTCCTGAGGTTACTAAAATAACACCTGGTTTACCTGATGATCTTGCATATCCCTCTGCTGCATGGCCTGCGCCTTGTTCATGTCTAACTAGAACGTGTTTAATTGATTTAAAATTTTGTAATTCATCATAAATTGGAAGCACGGCTCCGCCTGGATAACCAAAAATATGATCAACATTTTGGTCCTCCATACACTTAAATACGATTTCAGCTCCAGAGTATAATTTTGACATTCAGACAATCTAGCTGAAGTTGTGCTAATAGGTCAAGCAATCTATGCAGGTTTAGGAAATTTTTTTATAAAAGATTTAACTCTATCAAATTTTATTTTTTGCCAATCAGACATTTGTCCTCTTGCCCATGTAGACTGTCTCTTAGCATATTGCCTTGTTTTTATTGATATTTTTTCTTTAAGTTCATTAATATTTATTCTTTTTTCCAGATAATCTTTAATCTCACTTAGACCAATAACTTTATTAGATGATAAATCTTTCTTTATTCTTAACTTATAAAACCTCTTAGCCTCTTGTATTGCCCCATCTCTTAACATTTCATTTGTTCTGAAGTAGATTCTCTCTATTAACTTATCTCTAGGATAATCAATATGCAGCTTTATAAAGCTGTCCTGAGTAAAATCAGAGTAAGTTTCACTATACCAATCAAACAAAGATTTATTTGTAAACTTCTTTACTTCATAGGCTCTTATTGATCTTTGAGCGTCATTTTTGTTGATTTTTTTTTTGCAAAGCGGGTCTAGTTTAATAAGTTCAGAATAAAATTTAATTTGTCCTATTTTTGACTGTCTTTTTCTTATTCTATTTCGAATAGTGAGTGGGATATCGGGAATTTTAACAATACCATCGATAAGTGCTTTAAAATACAAACCAGTGCCACCAACAAGGATTGGAATTTTATTCTTTTTCTTAATATTGTTAATTTTTGTCTTGGCATCATTAAGCCAGTTTCCTGTGGAATAATTGTCCTTTACACTTTTAAATCCATATAAATGATGTTTTATATTTTTTAAATCATTTCGCTGTGGTCTTGCTGTAAGAATTTTTAATTCTTTAAATATTTGCATACTATCTGCGTTTATTACTTCACCATTGATTTTTTTTGCAAGCTGAATAGCAAATTTTGATTTACCTGATGCGGTTGGTCCTGAAATAAGAATTATTTTGGACTTTAAGTCCATTAATTTAATTTAACACCAATATATCTTCTTTGGTTATTGTTATTGTAAATTGCAATAAGCAAACTTTTATCATTACCTTTTAGGGCTAGTTTCACAATGTTATCTAGATCTCCAATGGTGTTGATCTTTTTCTTTTGTGCTTCAACAATAATATTATTTACTTGAAGATAATTAACTGGACTGTCTTTATCGATTTCTGTGATAACTAATCCTGTAGTATTTTTTGGTAAATTTCTCTCTTTAATATCATCTTTAGTCAATAATCTCACTTTTATTTTTAAACCATCTATTACATCTTCTTTAGGTTTTTCTGTAACTAAACCTTGAGATTTAAAGTCTTCAGATGTTTCCAGTCTTCCAAGTATAATTTCTTTTGTTATTTCACGTTTATTTCTCCACACTTTGAGTTTTACTTTTTTTCCAACTTCAGTTTCTGCAACTATTCTAGGAAGTTCACTCATTTCATTAATTTTTTTACCATCAAATTCTAAAATTATATCTCCTGCTTTTATTCCTCCTTTATCTGATGGACTATTTTCAGCTACACTTGCAACAAGTGCTCCTCTTGGTTCATCTAATTTTTCAACATCTGCAATATCTTTTGTGACTGTTTGAATTCTTACACCTAGCCATCCTCTTTTAGTTTCACCAAATTCGATTAATTGATTAATTACTTTTTGAGCGCTATTAGAGGGAATTGCAAAACCTATTCCAATTGAACCTGATTGACCTAATATTGCTGTATTAATTCCAACTACATCTCCATCCATGTTAAACAAAGGACCTCCTGAATTACCTTGGTTTATAGATGCATCAGTTTGAATGTAGTCTTCATACCTTGAAAGACCAATACTTCTGTTTCTTGCTGAGATTATTCCAGCAGTAACCGTTCCACCTAAGCCAAATGGATTTCCAATTGCAATAACCCAATCACCAATTCTTGCAGTATCAGAGTCTCCAAATTTAACTGGGGTAAATTTCTGATCTGACTCTATTTGAAGAACTGCCAAATCCATACCAGGATCAGCTCCAATTACTTTTGCCTTTATATTTTTTTCACCATTAACTCTAACAAAAACATCCTCTGCACCCTGTATCACGTGATTATTCGTAATAACAATTCCTTTTTCATCTATTATAAAACCTGATCCAAGCGCACTTGTCTGTCTTTTTTGAGGAGTTCCATAATCTTTGAACATATCTTCAAAAGGAGATCCAGGAGGAAATTCAAATGGAAATGGATTAGACCTTGTTGTTACTGTTGTTGTAGTCGAGATATTTACTACTGACGGCATTAATTTTTCAGCTAGATCTGCAAAAGACGCAGGCATATTTGCTGCGCTGGAAGTATTTTGGATATTAATTGAAAATAATATTAGTAGTAAAATCTTTATGTATCTCATCTTTTTAAGTACCAAATAATAAAAAAACCAATCACTGCAAATATTAATCCACCAGTTCTTAACTGATTATCAGTAGCATTTTTTAATTTCATTATCATATTTTTCATTTTTGATGGAAATATGGCGTAAAGAATACCTTCAATAAAAAGGAATAGACCAAATGCTATGGTCAATTCTCTCATGAAATTTACTCTACTTTTTGATCAATATTTCCGAAAAATTTAAAAAATTCACTGTCTGGTGAAAGTATCATTGAAGTCTCACCGCCGATTAAAGCTTTTTGGTATGCCTGCATAGCTCTATAAAATGCAAAAAATTCTGGATCCTGTCCGAAGGCATCGGCAAAAATCTTGTTCTTCAAACCATCACCTTCTCCTTTCATAATTTCAGATTTTTTCTGTGCATCAGCAAGTATAACAGTTACCTCTTTATCAGCAGTTGAGGTAATTGTTACCGCCATCTCTGCACCTTTTGCTCTAAATTCTTTTGCTTCTCTTTCTCTTTCTGTTTGCATTCTTCTAAAAATTGCATCACTGTTCGCTTGAGGAAGGTCTGCTCTTTTAATTCTTACATCAACAATACTAATGCCAAAATTTTCTGCTTCATTGTTTACGCCTTCTTGGATTAGAGACATTTGTTTAGTTCTATCCTCTGATAAAAGTGTTTGCAGCTCTTGTTGACCTAGCACGTTTCTTATTCTAGAATTTATAATTGTAGCTAATCTTGATCTTGCAACTCTTTCATTTCCAACAGATATATAAAATTTAAGAGGATCAATTATTTGAAATCTTGCAAAAGCATCGACGATAAGTCTTTTTTGATCTGATGCAATGACCTCTTCTGGCGGTGTATCTAGATTTAAAATTCTTTTATCTAAAAATACAACGTTTTGTATGAATGGAATTTTAAAATTAATTCCAGGTTTTGATATAATTCTTTTGGGATCACCAAATTGAAGAACAATTGCTTGATTAACCTCTTTGACAATAAAAACTGAAAAGTAAATTGTTGCAACAATTAGTATGATTATTGGTAGTAAAAATTTCCCAGCTTTCATTTTAATTAGTTCCTGTCTTTAATTCTTGTAATGGCAGATATGGTACTACACCTTCACCTGAATTTTTGTCGATTATTATTTTATTAATATCAGCTAATACCTCTTCCATTGTCTCAAGATACATTCTTTCTTGAGTTACTTTTTTGGCTTTTGCATACTCATTATAAATTGATAAAAATCTACTTGCTTCTCCTTCTGCTTTAGCAACAACTTCTTTTTTATAAGCTTCTGCTGCTTGGAGAATTTTTGCTGCTTCTCCTCTTGCTCTTGGAATTACATCATTAGCATATGCTTCTGCTTCATTTTTAGATCTTTCCATATCTGCTCTTGCAGCTTGTACATCTCTGAATGCATCAATAACCTGGTCTGGTGGATCAGCTTTTTGAGTTTGAACTTGTGTAATTTGAATTCCACTTGTATATTCATCTAAGATTTCTTGAATTATTTCTTGAGTGTCAGCTTCTATAATAGATCTACCTTCAGTCAGAATTGGTTGAATATCAGATCTTGCAATAACCTCTCTCATTGCTGTTTCTGCTGCTGCTTTAACAGTTCCTTCTGGATCTTGAATTTTAAATAAAAAATTACCCGCATCTTTGATTACCCAAAATACTGAAAAATCTATGTTAACTATGTTTTCATCACCTGTTAACATTAAACTTTCTTCTGGAACATCTGCAACTCCGCCTGAGGAAAATCCACTATCTCTTTCTGACCTAAAACCTATATCCATTCGATTTACTTTTGTAACTTTAGGGGTTAATACATTTTCAATTGGAAAAGGAAGATGATAATTTAATCCAGGTTGTGTTGTTTTAACAAATTTTCCAAATCTTAAAACAACTCCTTGTTCATCAGGTAAAACCCTGTAAAGACCACTTAAAGTCCAAACAACTAAAAGAATTATAAGACCAATTATAATTGGCTTAGCACCGCCTTTGCCACCGCCCAAGAATCTGTTTATAATTGATTGTAGTTTACTTATAACTTCATCAATATTTGGAGGAGTAGGACCTTTTCTAAATCCACCATTTCCACCACCACCTCCACCTGGAGGTGTTCCCCATGGGCTTTGATTTTTAAAATCACTCATAATACGACACTCTATATAGTGTCTTTATGAGTAAAAACAAGGTAATGGTAAATTATGGACAATAAAAAAGTAGGTTTAAGTGACACAACAAAGGCAAAAACTGAGCAAAAAACCTTCAGAAGGAACCCAATTATAGGAACAAAGTTTACAATTGCAATCTCAAGTGCAAAAGGAGGAGTTGGAAAATCAACATTTGCCTCGAATCTTGCTTTAGCATTAAAAAAGGTAAACTTAAATGTCGGTTTGCTTGACGCAGATATATATGGGCCATCATTGCCAAAATTATTCTCAATAAATAAAAAGCCTGAAAGTGATGGGCAAAAATTAAAGCCAATTAAGAAGTATGGAATTCAATGTATGTCTATAGGATTTTTAACAGATGAGCAGACACCAATGATTTGGAGGGGTCCAATGGTAATTTCTGCAATAAAAACGTTTACACAAAAAGTTTTGTGGGAAAATTTAGATTTTCTGATTGTTGATATGCCTCCAGGTACAGGAGATACACAATTAACTTTTGCTCAAGAAATAAGGATGGATGGAGTTATAATTATATCAACTCCTCAAGAAATAGCTTTGCAAGACGTAAAACGTGGAATTAGGATGTTTGATAAGCTTAAAGTAAAAATATTAGGACTTATAGATAATATGAGTCATTTTGTAGGAGATGATGGAAAAAAATATGCAATTTTTGGAGAAGGAGGTGTCAAAAGGACTGCTAATGAGTTTAAAAAAGATTTTCTAGGAGAAATACCAATTGATCCTGAAATTGGAAAGCAAGGGGACTTGGGTTCACCAATTGTTGAGAGTAAACCGGAGCACGAAATATCTAAAATTTATTTAAAGTTGGCTGAAAAAATTAAATCAAATTATCTTTGAGGTCAAAAGCTTCCATAAGCTCATTCCATTCTCTTTTTGACAAACCTGATTCTTCAATGGAAACATTTTCACCTTTTATAAGTTTTTGAATAACATTTTTTCCCTTTGAAGAGACTTCTGTTCCACCTACTCTATAGTCCATAAAAGCTTCATAAGTTATTGGTACCCATTTCTTAAGTGTATCAAGCATTGCATCAGCATAAGCTCTTATCTCATACTGAGCATGATGATCTGCTCTTAGTCTTAAAAAGTTCATGAGATTTAATAGATCGGTTTTCCAATACCATTGTGTGTAAGTATTTAAAGTTAAATTCATTCTAGCGAGTTCTCTTGCTAAACCTAAACCATTCTCATCTATTGTTGATCCATCATATCTTTCGTTCAACATGATTTCATAATTATTGTAAGTTTGCTCAGCATCTCTTTTTAATAAATCTAAAACTTTTTTTGCCCTATCACCATCTAAAATATCACCTCTGCCCTGTCTATTACTTTGAGATTGTGCTGCTAGATTTTTAGGTTCTGGCAAATAAAATTCTTTGTCTAAAATTGAATACCTAGCAGAATATTCGTTAACATTTGCAGTTCTATGTCTGATCCACTGTCTAGCTATAAATATCGGAAGCTTAATATGATATTTTATTTCACACATTTCAAATGGTGTACTATGCCAATGCCTCATTAAATATTTTATTAAACCTGAGTCAGTTGATACTTTTTTTGTTCCCTTCCCATAGGAAACTCTTGCTGATTGAACAACTGATGTGTCATCTCCCATATAATCAACAACCCTAATAAAACCGTGATCTAAAATAGGAATTGCATCGTAAAGAATTTTTTCTAATTCAGGTGCAGTAACTCTTTTTGTTGTATATTTTTGATTTTGCTGATTATTAATTTCTTTAATTTGTTCTTCAGTTAATTTCATGATTTACCTAATACATACAAATTTCTGATTTGCAATTTAAGAAATAAACTAAATTCAAAAAGATAACATTTCAACTCTGAAGAGAATAATTTTACTACTTTTTAAATTTTCGTTAATTTAAAATTTAAAAATATGATATTTTTTTTTTTGCATTAAATAAGTAAATAAAACTAAATTTATTACTGAGATTAAAAATATTAAAATAGGTATCATATTTACAAGCTTAAAATATATTAGAAAAATTATAATTGGTAAAAACAAAGCAAAAACTAAAACAGAAATCAAAAAAGGCTCTTTAGATGAGACTTCTTCTCTATAAAAAATAAAAGTTAAGAACAGCCTATGAAAAGATAATGGTATAATTGTTAATAATATTATTAGAAAGTTAATTTTATTGAAAAATATATAACTATTACTACTTAATTTAAAAAAATTAACAGACAAAAAATATATTGAATATAGTACAATAATTATTAGTAGAGATCTTAAAAAGACTTCTTTAACTAATTTATTTTGAAATTTAATGCTATCTTTAATCGAAATTGTACTACTATTATTAAAAAGATAATTAAAACTATAATCAAATTTATGCTGAATAAAAATAATATTTGATAAA
>CACADE010000015.1 GCA_902531175.1 uncultured Pelagibacteraceae bacterium | reverse complement strand
CAATTACAGACCAGTATGCAAACGACATCAATCCTCTAGCATTGGATATCATCAAACCCCAATCAGGCGTTGGTGGACTTACACCAAAACCTAAGAATGACAATGAGCTAAATCCTAATAACATCCAAGACCATCTCATTGCTCCCTCTACTAATATAGCATCTCTAACATTTGGAATAATTTCATTCCAAATAATAGACATATTGCTATGACCTCTAGCTCTGGCTGAAACTATAAAGTCTTTAGCAATAACATCGTGAGTAGCAGCTCTAGCAACTCTTACTATTCCTTTACCATAAAAAAAACCTAGTGCAGGAATTAAAACCTCTGTTGATGTTCCTAAAAGAGAAACAATTAATAACATTGCAAGTATCCAAGGGATAGAAAGAAACGCATCAACAACTCTCATTACAACATCGTCAATTTTACCTCCAACTAATCCACAAAAAATTCCAAGTAAACCTCCCCACAGAAGAGCTATAAGCGATCCAAAGAAAGTTACCGTAAGAGCTGTTCGACCTCCAAGTATTGTTCTTGTAAAAACATCTCTACCCAAGCTATCTGTTCCAAACCAATGTTCAGCTGAAGGTGCAAGTAACATGGTATTTGGGCTAATTGCTTTATAATCGTATGGTGCAATGTAAGGGCTTAATAATGCTAATACTACATGAAATAAAACGATTGATAAACCAATTAATCCAGAGGGCTTGGAGGCCATAGTCTTTAAAATCTCAAAAGCCTTTTCTAGCTTATTTTTTTGTTTATCTTCTGTAATTAAATTACTCTCCATTTTATTTTCTTATCTGTAAACTTTTTAATCTTGGATTAAGCATGAGTGTCATTAAATCTGCTATTAAATTTATTCCCACATAGATTGATGCCAATATTATTGCTAATGCTTGTACAACAGGTAAATCTCTATTTGATATAGACTCAATTACCAGTCTGCCTAAACCGGGATAATTAAAAACAACTTCTGTAACAACAACACCACCTAGTAACCAAGCAATTGTTAACGCCACTACATTTATTGCTGGTAATAATGCATTTGGTAATACATGTCTAAATACCATTTTCCAATATGGAACACCTTTTAAAATTGCCATTTGCACGTAATCACTAGCCATTACTTGAATTACACTTGAACGTACCATTCTTGCCATGTGTGCGGTCATAATCATTGAAATTGCAACAACAGGTAAAATTATATTCGAGAGTAATTCATAAAAAGTTGCATCCGATGGTATAATCACGATGCCTGGTAGCCAACCAAGCCAAATTGCAACAATTAAAATAAGTAAAGTAGCACTAATAAACTCAGGAATAGTCATTGAAAAAATTGTGATAGTTGAGATCATAATATCTGGAAGCTTATCTCTCCAAAGAGCAGTTATTATTCCTAATATAATTGCTAAAGGAATTCCTATAAGTATTGAAACAGAGGCTAAAACTAATGAGTTTTTAACTCTTGGACCTAGTACTTCATTAATTGGCATTTCTCCACTTAAAGAGTAACCAAAATCACCTCGTACAACATTTGATGCCCAGTCCAAATATCTTTCATAAGCAGGAACATCTAGACCAAGTCTTTTTATACAAGCATCAAGAGCTGCTCCATAAGCTTCTCTTTCTAAATATGTTGTGCATGCATCCCCAGGTAAAACTTCAACACCTACAAAAGTAATCAATGAAACTATAAATAAAGTGATAAGCCCTAGTCCAATTCTTTTTAAAATTAATAAAAGCATAAGATTAACTAGAACTTTTTAACAAAAATAAATTAAATAGAAATAAAATAAAGGCCGCTTATATGCGGCCTTTATCTAAATACTTTTAGTCAACTTTAACTTTATGCCACTGTATAGAAAAGTGATCTACAGCATCAAGGTTTTTCACCTTTGATGATGTAACCACAAGTCTAGATACGTGGTATGGGATCATTGTTCCACTTTGTTCCCATAAAGTCATTTGAGCATTTTGATATGCTTTTTTTCTTTTATTGAAATCCAACTCACTTCTAGCATCAGCTAAATTTTTATCAAAGTCAGCATTTTTGAAGTAAGACTCATTCCATTTAGCGCCACTATGATAAGCTTCGTGCAAGATTGTGTCTGCTGGTCTTTGGTTCCAACGTGTCATTGAAACTGGTTTTTTCATCCATACTTCATTCCAGTAACCTTTAGATGGTACCATTTCAATGTTGACTTTAATTCCAGCTTTTGCAACTTGCTGCTGAACGACTTCTGCAATCGTAGGCCAAGTTGGTTCTAAAGTTGCTGGATAAACAGTCAATTCAATTCCATTTGGAAATCCTGCTTCTCTTAGTAAATTTTTTGCTTTACTAATATTTTGAGGACAATCCATTTGTAAACGATATTGATCAGAAGGCATTACAGGTGTATCACAAGATACAGTTGCCGCACCACCCATAACCAAATCTACAAGTTCTTGTCTATCAACCGCTAACCTAAAAGCTTTTCTCACTTTAGGATTATCAAATGGAGCAGTATCAGTTCTCATAACCACACCTCTCCAGTTTCCAGTTGGAATTACAGTTGTTGTAAATTTAGAATTACTGTCAAATATCTTTTTTTGATTAAAAGGAACATATCTATTCATATCAATTTGACCCGTTAAAAGAGCTTGAATTCTTGCTTGAGCGTCTGGTATGGCAATGACATGAACTTCCGCAACTCCTGGTGCACCTTCCCAGTAATCTGGGTTAGCTTTTAAAATTGTAGTTCCTTCTGGATCAAATTTATCAACCATGAATGGTCCAGTACCAACTCCAGTTTGTCCAATAGTATCTCCTGATCCTTCAGGTATCATTCTTAATCTGTAGTCAGTTAACAATAATGGAAAGTCAGCAAATGAAGTTGATAACTTCATTTTAACAGTATGCTGATCAACTACCTCAATATCTTCAACTACATTTAAACTTTTTCTTACCGGAGATCCGATATCAGGATCTTTAGCTCTCATTAGAGAATATTTTACATCTGGAGCATCAAATGCTGATCCATCATGGAAATATATTCCTTTTCTTAAATTAAATGTCCATTCAGTTGCATCAGAATTAGCACTCCAATCTGTTGATAATGAAGGTGATGGAACACCATTCATATCAGGTCTTACTAATCTATTTTGTGTTTTGATGACAACTTGAAACAAACGCCCCTTTGTTATGGCATCTAAGTTAGTATCTTTTCCAAATCCAAGATCATGTGATACTTTAAATACTCCACTTGATGCATTGGCAATAGAAAAAGATAATATCAGAGACATAAAAGTCGCTGAAAAAACTTTAAGTATGTATTTCATAAGTTCCCTCTTTTTCTTTAGTTGTTTAAATAATTAAAAAGATAACAATTCCAGAACTAGATAACAATATGCAAAATGTAGTGATTCATCTACTAATTGAATAGATATTTTAATTAATATACACTTTTTCTAAATTATAAATGCAAAACGAATTAAACAAAGTCAGATTTTCAGTAAAACCTTTAAAATCTAATGATAATAAAGTTGTTGAACTTGCTAGAACTGTAGGAATACATCCTTTGGCATATCAAGAACTTCCTTACGATCCCGAGTATTCTTTTTATGCTGGAAGATTAAATCCAGAAGTACTTTCGCACGCTACTGCTGATGAAATGTATTGGAAAGTGAGACAAGAGGTAATTTTTCGTCATACTGGTGAACATCCATATGAAATTTCTGGTCCAGATGCAGAAAAACTTTTACAAAAAATATTCACAAGAGATATCTCAAAAGTAAAAGTAGGAAGATGCTCATACCAATTTGCTTGTTACAATGATGGAGGCATGCTTACAGATGGAGTTTTGCTAAAACTTGAAGAAGATAAATTTTGGTTTGTTCAAGCTGATGGTGATCTTTTTTCATGGTATAAAGCTCACACTGATAATCTTAATGTAAAAATTTCTGACCCAGACGTTTGGGTAAGTCAAATTCAGGGACCAAAATCTATGGATCTTTTAAAAGTTTTAAGTAAAGAAACTTTTCCTGATAATTGGAAATATTTTGATTGGAAAGAAATTACTATACTTAATGAAAAAGTGATAATTAGTAGATCAGGATTTAGTAATGAACTAGGTTGGGAAATTTATTTTAGAAAAAATAATAATACTGAAAAAGTTGGGGATTATATTCTTGAAGAAGGAAAAAGAATGGGAATGATATTGACAGGCACTCCTGGTTTCAGATGTAAAAGAATAGAATCTGGATTATTATCAGCAGGGCAAGACTTTAATCATGAAACGAATCCATATGATGTAGGGTTAGGCAAGTATGTCGATTTAAAAAAAAATTATTTTATTGGAAAATCATCATTGATGACTGCTGATAAAGAAAAAAGATGTTGGGGAATACGAGTAGAAAATGGAACAGGTTTAAAAGGAACTTACATAAAATTTAATAATGAAATAATTGGAAAAATTACATCTAGCACTTGGTCACCTTTTCAAAAATGTGGTGTTGGAATTGTTTTAATGAATTCTACAAAATATAAACCAGGGTTGATAGTGGATGTTAATTGCAATGATAATAAAATTCATAAAGGCGAAATATGTAGCTTACCAATGTATGACTTTAAAAATGAAATTGTAAGAGGTTTAAAAATTGATATTCCAACAGGTCCTTCTCCGTGGTCAGGAATAAAAAAATAATAATAGCAATTGGTGGTGGTGGATTTACACATTCGTCTGACGAAGACTTGGATGAATATGTTATAAATCAAGTTAATAAATCAAAAATAAATATCGGTTTTTTACCTACCGCTAGCAATGATAATCAAGAAAAGACCAATCTTTTTTATAAAAGATTTAAATCGAATAAATTTAAATTATCTCATTTTAATCTATGTTCAAGTGTGGAAGGTTTTAATGAATGGCTGATGAACAAAGATATAATTTATGTAGGAGGTGGTAATACCTCTAACATGATTAATATTTGGAAAAGACATAATCTTATCAAAGTATTTAAAGATGCATATGAAAAGGGAATAATTCTGAGTGGAATAAGCGCAGGAGCCATCTGTTGGTTTGATTGGATATTATCAGACTCGGTCGATAAAGAGCTAAGTCCATTAAAAGGAATAAATTTTTTAGATGGAAGTTGCACACCTCATTCTTCAGATAATAATCGACTTCGACAATTTATTTCAGAAATTAAAGACGGAAATTTGCCAGATGGAATAGCCATTGATGATGGTGTAGCTGTGCTTTTTATTGACGGAGTTCCTTCAGAGGTTTATTCTTCAAGAATTAATCATGACGCTTATTATGTGACTAGACATGATAAGATAAGTTTAAAAACATATATAAAAAATTTAAATGGATAACATTAAAGCTAGTAATAAAATTTTTAGCATTAAAGACGCAAAAAAACTATCAAAGAAAAGATTGCCAAAGATAGTTTATGATTTTATTGATGGCGCATCTGGAGATGAAAAATTATCAGAAATTAATAGTTTTGCTTTAGATCAAATACGTCTTGAGCCAAGAGTTCTAAGAAATGTAGAGGAAAGAAAACTAAAAAAAAATATTCTTGGATTTAACTATGACTATCCATTTGGTTTTGCCCCAATGGGTATGACAAATCTTTCATGGCCGGGAGCAGACTCAATGCTGGCAAAAGAGAGTGCAAGAAATAATATACCAACTTGTGTATCGATGGCTTCCACAACTACCTTAGAAAAAATGTATGAACTTTCAGAAGGTCATTCGTGGCTTCAACTTTATATTTTTCAGGATGAAGCTTTTGTCATGGAATTGCTCGATAGAGCAGAAAAAACTGGTTATGAAGTTGCTATACTTACTGTTGATGTTCCAGTTTTATCTAGGAGAACTAGAGATGATAAAAATGGATTCTCATATCCATTTAAAATTGGACCTAAACAATTTTTTGATTTTGCAACTCATCCAGTTTGGTCAATATCTACATTGTTTAATGGAATACCAAAGCCAATGAATTACGAGACTTCAAAAAGTGGAAAAGGTATTTTTAAAAGAAAAGAAAGTAGAGGAAAAACAGATTGGGAAACTCTAAAAAGAGTAAGAAATAAATGGAAAGGCAAATTAATTGTAAAAGGTGTTATGTCATCAGATGATGCAGTTAAAATTAAAGAAATGGGCGCTGATGCTATCCAAGTTTCAAATCATGGAGGCAGACAATTAGATAGTGCCTCAGCAGCAATAAACATTTTACCTTTTATTAGAGAGGCAGTAGGAAATAATTTTCCGATTATTTTTGATAGTGGGATAAGAAGTGGTAGCGATATTGTTAGATCATTAGCTTTAGGAGCAGATTTTTCAATGATTGGAAGGCCTGTAATGTATGCTATGGGCGCTGATGGCGCTAGCGGGCTAAGAAGAATTGTAGACATAATCAAAGAAGAAACCAGCACAACACTAGGTTTGGTTGGATTAAATGATATTAATGAAGTTTCTTCTGATATAATCGAACAAAAACTTTTTATGAATACAACTTACTAATATGGAAAAAAAAATAAGAGGTGGAGCATTAATTGCAAGAGCATTAAAAGATAAAGGTATTAATAAAGTTTTTACTCTATCTGGTGGGTTTTGTAATCCTGCTATTGAAGGTTTCATGGAATGTCAAATTGATGTGGTTAATTGTCCTCATGAACAAATAGCTGGACACTTAGCAGATGGACACACAAGAATTACAAGAAAACCATCTGTATGTTTAGTTGGACCAGAAGGTTTTGCAAATGCAGTGCCATCCATGATGGAAGCATGGGGAGAAAGAACACCGATAATTTATATAACTGGATCAAGTAGTTTAAAAAGACAAGGCTCAGGTGGCTTTAAAGAAATTGATGATGTTTCAATTGCTGCTCCTCTTACAAAATATAGTGCAAGCATTACAGATGGAACAAGAATTAGAGAATTTGTTGATAAAGCATACAGAATTGCAACAAATGGATACCCTGGTGCTGTTCATCTAAGTTTACCAGTAGACATAATGTTTTCTTCATTTGAAGAAAATGCTGGACTTGCAGAAAGGCCATTTTCACATAAAGCAAAGCCAATTGCTAAAGCATGGCCAGATCCAAATGCTCTATCAAAAATACTTGAGCTAGCATGTAATGCAAAAAAACCTGTCATAATTGGAGGACATGGTGTTTGGTGGTCAAACTCAGAAAAAAATTTAGAGACTGCGGGTGAAAGTTTAAATATTCCAGTTTTTAATGTGCCATACCATCAAAAACTTTTGGGGGAAGAGGCAAATGCATATATGGGTTTAGCAGATATTCACCAATATCCACCGTCAGAATTTGCATTACATAATTCAGACTTAGTTTTAATGATTGGTGCAAGGTTAGATAACCAAATGAATTTTGGTAACCCTCCTTTCATTCCAAAAACAACAACGTTAGTTTGTATTAACGGTTCCCATGAAGAAATTGAGTTTAATAGAGCGGCTGATCATAACCTTTTATGTGATCCAGGAGTATTTTTGGATACTCTATGTAATTTAAAGAAAAATAATAAATGGAATTTAGGAAATAGTTGGTTTCAAGATAATAAAAATAAAAAAAAAGATTGGGTGGATAAATCTTTAAATGAATTAAAGATTGAAGCAGATAAAGCAAAAAAAAATGGAGGAAAAATTCATCCGCTACAATTAGCGTTAGACGTTCAAGACGCAATGGATGAGAAAGATTGGCTTGTAATTGATGGAGGAAATACTCATTTCTGGTCGGAGATCGCTATAAATTTAGCAGGAGCTCAAGGAAAAAAATTGGGTGGAATTTTACATCCAGGCACATTTAGTATGCTGGGTGTTGGTGTATCATTCGCATTATCTGCAAAAAATAATAATCCTAAATCGAATGTAATTTTAATTAGTGGAGATGGTGCCTTTTTATCTGGTGGCATGTCTATAGAAACTGCATTTTTTGAAAAGAAACCAATCGTTGTTGTTATTGACAATAATGGTGGCTTAGCATCAATTGGTCAACAACAAGAAAGGCTATTTGAAAGCGGAAAAAGAGTTGCAACAGACTTTAGAGATATACCTTTCCACAGTATATTTGAAGGTTTCGGGGGTCATGGAGAATTAGTAACGAAAAGAGAAGAATTGGGTCCAGCACTAAAAAGAGCTATTGCAAGCGGTAAAACTGCCTGTGTAAATGTAAAAGCTAAACCAGTATTAAGTCCAATTGTTGCTGCTGTGGCCAGCAAGAGAGAGAAATCTTCAATAGAGTAAAATGGCAAAATTTAGCTCACATTTATTGAATGGTTCTGATGGAACTCATGCAAGTAACGTCAAAGTAAAGATTTATCAAATACAATCCTCAAAATTAAAAAAACTTTTTTTGAATACAAAGACTGATGGAAATGGTAGGATTAATCAGCATTTCAATCTTAGCAAAAAAGATTGTAAATGCGATTATGAAATGATTTGTGATATTAAAAGATACTTTAAAAAGAAAAAAATTGTGGGTGAAATAGTCGTAAAATTTAAAATGACTGATAATAAAAAAAATTATCACTTGCCAATAATAATTTCTCCTAACAGCTATACAGTTTGGTGGTCAAAATAATATATGGCTTCGTTGATACAAAGCAAAATTAGCACAAAACTAAATATGTCTAGGAGAATAAGAAGAACTCCTTACACCAAGAGAGTTGAAGAATGTGGTGTAACTGATTTTACTGTTGTAAATCATATGCTCTTACCAAAAAGATTTCAGAAATCTGTTGAGGATGATTATTGGCATTTAAATGAGCATGTTCAGCTATGGGATGTTTCTTGTCAAAGACAAGTTCAGATATCAGGTCCAGACGCTAGTTTATTAGTACAAAAAATGACGCCAAGATCTTTAAAAAATATGGAGACTGGAAAATGTTTTTATATTCCTATGATAGATGAAAATGCTGGAATGATAAATGATCCAGTGTTGTTAAAGTTAGATGATGATATGTTTTGGATTTCAATAGCAGATTCTGATGTATTGCTTTGGGCAAAAGGTATTGCAGTTGGTTTAAATCTAAATGTGAGCATAACAGAACCAGATGTATATCCTCTTGCAGTACAAGGTCCAAAGTCTGAAGATTTGATGGCATCAATATTCGGAGAAGATATTAGAAAATTAAAATTTTTTAATTTTAGAATATTTGATTTTTTAGGAACTAAACAAGTTATTGCAAGATCAGGATACAGCAAACAAGATGGATTTGAGATTTATTTTAAATGCTTTGAAGATTACTTCGACAAAAATGAAATGGGAGAAAAAATTTGGGATATAATATGGAAAGCGGGGAAAGAATTTAACATTGCTCCAGGATGCCCAAATTTAATTGACAGAATAGAAGCAGGATTAATGTCATATGGAAATGATTTTACAAAAGAAAATAATCCAATTGAATGTAACTTAGAAAAATATTGTAGTGACAAAAGCGATCAAGATTTCATTGGAAAAAATGCTTTAGATAATATTAAGAAACAAGGTGTAAAACAAAAATTAAAAGGAGTATTATTTGATGGTGTAGATTGTCCTCCATGTTCAATTCCTTTTCCACTTTATTCAAAAGATAAGAAATTAATTGGTAAAATTACTTCAGGGATTTATTCTCCAAAATTCAAAAAAAATATTGGTTTATCAATGATTTTAAATGAATTTTGCAAAACAGGATCAGAAGTTTTAGTTCACACTCCTGATAATAAATTAAGAAAAGGAATTGTGTCCTCTTTACCATTTTCAAAATAATAATTAGTAGGTATAAATCTTATATGAAAAGAGCAGTTATAGCAGGATATTCAAGGTCACCTTTTACAATGGCAAGAAAAGGTGAATTAATTGATGTTAAGCCTGTAAATATGTTTGCAGAAGTTGTTAAAAATCTTGTATCTAAAACTAAAGTAAATCCTGCTGATATAGAAGATATTGTTGTTGGGTGTGCTTTCCAGGTTGGAGAGCAGAGTTTTAATATTGGGAAACTCACAACATTTTTATCTGGAATGGAAATACATACGTCTGGAATGACTGTCGATAGATGGTGTGGTTCATCTATGGAAGCTATTCATGTTGCAGCAGGTAAAATAGCAATGGGCGCAGGAAAAGTTTTCGTATGTGGAGGTGTTGAAAGTATGACTAGGGTTACAACTGGCTTTGAACCAATACCTTATCCTTACACAGATAAAGAAAATCCAAATGTCTATTTTTCAATGGGAATAACTGCTGAAAATGTTGCCAAGAGATATAAAATTTCAAGAACTGAACAACAAGAGTTTGCAATTCAAAGTCATCAAAAAGCTAATGAAGCTGAAGTTAATGGTAAATTTAAAAATGAAATCGTTGAAATCGCTGGTTGCACAAAAGATGGAAACATACGTCCAAAAAGTAATCAAGAAACTTTAGATGGTTTAAAACTTGCATTTGATCAAGAAGGAACTGTTACTGCAGCAACATCCTCACCTCTTACCGATGGAGCAGCAGCAACATTGATATGTGAAGAAAGCTATGCAAAAGAAAATGGTTTAGAGATTTTAGCTAGAATTGTTTCAACTGGAGTTAAAGGATGTGAACCAGATGTAATGGGACTTGGACCTAT
>CACADE010000014.1 GCA_902531175.1 uncultured Pelagibacteraceae bacterium | reverse complement strand
TGTTTCAAACTTATTGTCATTAAAGTAAAATACAGTTTTATTATTTAAAAGTTTAAAATTTTTAATCATTGCTTAGCTAATTTGTAGGCAAAGTTTTTACCAAGGTTATTTTTTAATTCATTATTAAATCTTGAACCCTCAGCACCGTCAATAATTCTATGATCGTAAGAGAGAGATAAAGGCAACATTGTTCTAGGTTTAAATTGTCCATCAATATAAACAGGTTTAATATAAGTCCTTCCAATTCCTAAAATAGCAACCTCAGGATAATTTATTATAGGAGTAAAATAAGTTCCTCCAATGCCACCTAGGCTTGTTATAGTTATGGATCCTCCATAAAATTCTTTTTTATCTATCTTCAAATTTCGGCAATCATCACTAACTTTTTTTAGATCCTTGCTTATTTGATCTATATTCTTTTGATTAGCATTTCTTATTTTTGGCACCATTAAACCATTGGGAGTATCAACTGCAATTCCTACATGGAAGTATTTTTTTAATGTTATTTTTCCATTTTCAATATTGTCAATAGAACTATTAAATCTAGGAAAAACTTTCAAAGCTTCCACAACTGCCTTTATAATAAATGCTAATGGAGTAATTTTCTTTTTTTCTCCAGTAAAAGTATCAGTCAAATTTTGTCTAAATTCTTCTAACTCAGTGATATCTGCTTCATCACAACTAGTGACATGCGGTATTGTTTGCCAAGAATTTGATAAATGTGGAGCAGCAATTCTTTTAATTCTTGGTATATCTTGAATTTCTACATCTCCAAAATCAGCGTGATCATATTCTGAGGGCTTTATTGATGGAGCCTTCTTTTCTTCCTGAGGTTTATTAAAATTAGAAGATACGAATTTTTTTATATCCTCTTCTATAATTCTTCCTGATCTTTGTGATCCAATAACATTATTAATATCAACACCAAGTTCTCTTGCAAATTTTCTAGTTTTTGGGCTAGCAAGCGCTTTGCTTGATTTGAATACACTAACTCTATTATTTTGTAAATTTTCTTTTGGTTTTGAAGTTACTGTTTCAAGAGGTTTTTGTATAATAGTTTCTTTTTTAACTTCTTTCATCTCTTCTTCGATTTGAACATCTGGTTTTTGTTCTTCAGAACCAATTATTAATATTGAGGAACCCTCTGAAACCTTATCACCAACTTTTAAATTAACTTTTTTAACACTACCTGAGTATGGGCTTGGGATCTCAACACTCGATTTATCACTTTCTATTGTAATTATCGGATCATCTTTATTAATATTTGATCCTGCCTCTATCAATACCTCAATTACTTCAACATCTTTAAAATCACCAATGTTAGGAACTAATACTTCTTTCTCGCTCATTATAATTTTGTGGGCATAGGCTTATCTTTATCAATTTTATATTTTTTAATTGCATCTACCGCATGTTTAGAAGCAATTAATTGTTCATTAGATAAAATACTTAAGCCATATGCAACTATATGCTCTTTATCGACTTCAAAAAATTTTCTTAGATTTTTTCTTGTATCACTTCTACCAAATCCATCTGTACCCAATGAATAAAAACTTTTATTTATATAAGGTCTAATTTGGTCAGAATTCATTCTCATGTAATCTGAAGCTGCTAGAATAGGACCTTCGGTTTTTCCAAGACATTTTTCAACGTAAGAGATTTTTTTCTCTCCTCCTGGATTAAGCAAATTATACCTTTCTGTTTCAAGTCCATCTCTTCTTAATTCATTAAAGCTGGTAACACTCCACACTTCACTATCTACTTGATATTCATTTTGTAAAATTTCTGCTGCCTCCATCATCTCTCTTAAAATTGTTCCTGAACCCAACAATTGAATCTTATTCTTTTTATTCTTGCTGAAATCTTTTATTTTATACATCCCTTTTAATATGCCTTCTTCACAATCTTTGGGCATCTCTGGATGAGAATAATTTTCATTCATTGTTGTAATGTAGTAAAAAATATTTTCATGTTTTTCATGCATTCTTCTTAAACCTTCTTTAAAAATTGTAGCTAATTCATAATGAAAGGTTGGATCATAAGAAACACAATTTGGAATTGTTGATGCTAATAAATGACTGTGACCATCTTGGTGTTGAAGACCTTCTCCAGCCAAAGTTGTTCTTCCAGCTGTAGCTCCAATTAGAAATCCTCTTGTTTGGCTATCTCCAGCCGCCCAAGCAAAATCGCCAGTTCTTTGAAAACCAAACATAGAATAAAAAAGATAAATTGGTATCATTTCTATATCATGATTTGAATACGATGTTCCTGCAGCTATCCATGATGCCATGGATCCAGCCTCATTTATTCCTTCCTCTAAAACTTGACCGCTTTTCTCTTCCTTGTAAGAGCTTAATTGAGCTGAGTCCTCTGGCTCATATTTTTGACCTTCATGCGCATATATACCTATTTTTTGGAAAAAACCTTCCATACCAAATGTTCTTGCTTCATCAGGGATTATTGGAACAAGTCTTGGAGCAACATTTTTATCTCTTAGCAAATTCGTCAACATCCTAACAAGTGCCATAGTAGTTGACATTTCTTTTTCACCAGTTGATTTTTTCATAAAGTCAAAAATATCATTACTTGGTGTTTTGATTGGTTTCGAAAAAGACGATCTCTCAGGAATATATCCTCCTAAAGCCAATCTTCTTTTTTTTAAGTATTTTATTTCCTCTGAATTTTCATCAGGTCTAAAGTATTCTATATTTTTGACTTGTTCATCTGTTAATGGAACATCAAATCTATCTCTATAATATAGCAAATCATCAACACCTAATTTTTTTTGCTGATGGGTTGTATTTATACTTTCACCAGATTTTCCCATACCGTATCCTTTAATTGTTTTAGCTAATATAACTGTTGGCCTGTCTTTTGTATTAATAGCTTTATGATAAGCAGCATAAACTTTATGCGGGTCGTGACCGCCTCTATTTAATTTCCAAATATCGCTATCCGTATAACTTGCAACTAGATTTTTAAGTTCAGGGTATTTCCCAAAAAAGTTATCTCTAACATATAAACCGCCTTTTGCTTTAAAGGCTTGGTATTCTCCATCAACTGCTTCGTTCATTCTTTTTACAAGTAAACCTGATTTATCATTTGCGAGTAAAGGATCCCAATATGATCCCCAAATGACTTTTATTACATTCCATCCAGCTCCTCTAAAAATTCCTTCTAATTCTTGAATAATTTTACCATTGCCTCTTACTGGACCATCTAATCTTTGTAAGTTGCAGTTCACAACATAAATCAAGTTATCTAACTTTTCTCTTGCTGCTAAACCAATAGATCCTAAAGCTTCTGGTTCGTCTATTTCACCATCTCCTAAGAAAGACCAAACTTTTCTATTCTCATCTTTTATTAATTTTCTATTAATAAGATATTTCATAAATCTTGCCTGATAGGTTGCCATCATTGGTCCAAGACCCATGGAAACAGTTGGAAACTGCCAAAACTTAGGCATCAGCCATGGATGAGGATAAGAAGACAAACCTCCTGGGTAAACTTCCTGTCTGAATCTATCTAATTGCTTCTCGTCAAGTCTTCCTTCCAAAAAAGCTCTAGCGTAAATACCCGGCGCTGAATGTCCTTGGAAATAAATTAAATCTCCACCAAATTTATTGCTTTTAGCTCTCCAAAAATGATTCATTCCTATATCATAAAGAGTTGCTGCTGAAGCAAATGTCCCAATGTGACCTCCTAATGAAGGATCTCTCATGTTTGCTCTGACAACCATCACTGCTGAATTCCATCGAATTAGTGCTCTGATTTTTCTTTCGATATTTTGATCGCCTGGAGATTTTATCTCTTCATCTGCTGGTATAGTGTTTATGTATGGTGTATTTTGGGTGTAGGGTATATTTGATCCCTCTTTATATGCCTGATCAATTAATTGTTTAATTAAAAAATGAGCTCTCTCAGGTCCTTCGGAATGTACTACAGCAGACAAAGATTCTAACCATTCTTTTGTCTCTTGAGGATCAATATCATTATTATTTTCAACTATTTCTAATCTTTCATTATGTTCTTCTACTTGTGTATTTTCTACTTTTATCTCTTTATGTACACTCGTATCTGATTCAGAATTATTATATCCATTAGAATTTTCCGCTTCGGCAATTATTTTTTCAGTTGCAGGTGGTATCTTTTCAATAGTTTCTTGTTTTTGCTGAGTTCCATTCTCAGAGGATAATGTTAGTATCAAATCTCCTTTAGAAACTTTATCACCAATCTTTATGTTAATACTATCTACAACGCCCTCAAAAGCAGATGGTACTTCAACACTTGATTTATCACTTTCTAAAGTTATTACAGGGTCATTTTTAGAGATTTTATCTCCTTCTTTTACAAGAATTTCTATGATTTCTACTTCCTCAAAATCTCCAATATCTGGAACTAGTAATTTTTCACTCATTTCGCTATTTGTATATATATATATTATTTACTTTTAATAGATGTATATTTTTGACCATTATTAAAATTTAGTAAAATTAATAATAAATGTTAAAAGAATAGATTAAATTTAGCGCCTGTAGCTCAATTGGATAGAGCGCTTGGCTACGGACCAGGAGGTTCTGGGTTCGACTCCTAGCAGGCGCACCAAAAAAAAGGGGGAAATGAAAATATCTTTGCAAAAATCTGTAATTTATTTTTTTGTAATAGTGTTAATAATATTATTTTTAATAACTTTAATAATTTAATGAAAAAATTTAAACAAATTAGCGTTAAAAAAGGTTTCATGAGACACAATGGTGGTTTGCTACTAAGAGATATCTCAAAAACTAAATATGAATTTAAAACTAAAATAAAAAAAAACCATCTTAACAGAGCTGGCATAACTCATGGTGGGTATATAGCATCGATCATAGATACCGGGTGTGGATCTGGAGCCCATAGAATTTCGGGTAATCAGCCTTGTGTAACTATAACACTTAATATTAACTTTATCGGACCTTCAACTATTGGTGATGAAATTTTTGGATATGTAAAAATTAAAAAAAAAACAAAAAGCATGGTTTTTTTAGAGTGCTATTTAGAATCTAAAGGTAAAATAATTGCATCTGCTACAGGTATTTGGAAAATACTTCAACGTAAGTTACCCCATGCAGGTCTAAGCTAAATTCTTCTTCTTATATTTAAATAACCAAAGATCGATAAAAGAATAAGAGCGATAGGATAAATTATTTCTTTTTTTGGTCTATTCTGATTTTCAATTTTAAATTCATTAATAATATCTCCCATATCTAAACCAGATTTTTTTGCAATTCCATTCCATTTTAAAGTATCAATTATGGTTTTATTGTCTTCTACAACTAAGCTCATTCCATAATCATCTAAACTGAAATTTTCATCAAAACTATTTTTTTCAATTACAAATAATTTATATCTTTCGCCGTACTCTGTAAGTCTAGTAATTTTAATTCTTATCTCTTTATTATAATCAAACTGTTTTTTGTTTATTTCTTCAATACTTAAATATTTATATTTTGGGTAAAATTTATTTAGAATAAATTCTGGAGATAACAATGATATTGAAATTATTAAAAAAATAACAATCTCATACCATCTCAATTTATTTATAAACCATCCCTGAGTAGCAGAAGTAAATACTAAAATCCCAATCAATGAGGTTGCTATGACTATTAAGCCATGCCATATGCTTTCAATACCAATTAATAATAACTCACTGTTAAATAAGAATACAATAGGAAGTATTCCAGTTCTCAGACTATACCAAAATGCCTGGGCTCCTGTTCTTAATGGGTCTCCACCAGAAATAGCAGCAGCTGCGTAAGATGCTAAGCCAACTGGAGGTGTTACGTCTGCCATTAGGCCAAAATAGAACACGAATAAATGAACCGCAATTAAAGGAAAAATAAATCCTGATGCATTTCCAACATCCACAAGAACAGTTGCCATTAGAGATGCTACAACAACGTAGTTTGCTGTAGTTGGTAAACCCATACCCAATAGTAAACACAAAATAATAGTTAAAAATAAGAGAATAATAACATTATCTTTTGCAATCGACTCGATTACAATTATCAAATTAGTACTCAAACCTGTAGATCCAACTGCACCAACTATAATACCTGCTGTTGCAATTGCTATTCCGACGCTAACCATATTCAAAGCACCCTTTTCAAAACCAACAACAGTTTGGTTGTACCAATAAATTAAAGCGTTCTTAAGGTTCTTTTCTTTAAAAATTTTATTTAAAAGATTAACTATAATTAAAGTTATTGTTGCAAAAAAAATAGAGTAAGAAGCTGTAAGCCTCATATAAACTAGTAGATATATAAGAACAATTATTGGAACTAAAAAATGTATTCCTTCAAAAAATGTTTTCTTCAATTTTGGAATATCATTTTCATCCATACCTTTTAAATTTAATTTAAGCGCTTCAAGGTGAGATATATAAAATAGCGCAATGTAGGAAATTATAGCTGGTAAAAAAGCATGTTTGACAACTTCAAAATATGTAACACCGATAAAACTTGCCATCACAAAAGCTGCTGCTCCCATAACAGGAGGCATTATTTGACCATTAACTGATGAAGATACTTCGATTGCACCCGCTTTTTCTTTCGAAAAACCAGTCTTTTTCATAATTGGAATTGTAAATGTTCCAGTTGTAACTGTATTAGCAATTGATGATCCAGAGATTAATCCTGTCATACCAGATCCAAGAATAGCTGCTTTAGCAGGACCACCTCGCATTTTTCCAACCATTGCAAAAGCTAAATCTAAAAAATATTTACCCCCTCCAGCAGTTTCTAAAAGTGCTCCAAAAAGTACAAAGAGAAATATGAAATCTACAGAAACACCTATTGGAATTCCGAAAATAGCTTCTTGATCAAACCATTGAAAACCAACTAACCTTTTTAATGATAATCCACCATGAGAAATTATGTCTGGTGCATATTGCCCAAAATAAGAAAATAACAAAAAACAAACTGCAATAACAACTAATGGGACACCTATTACTCTGCGTGTAGCCTCTAGAAGAATTAATATTCCAATTATTCCGAGTATTAACTCAATTGGAATAGTAAAATTATCGGAAAGATTTATTTTAAGTAATATTCCACCCCTATCTACTAATTGATCATAAAAAAGATAAATATATAAACAACAAATTGCACCAGTTATTGCAATTAATATATCTATAAGATTTACTTTTTTACCCCTTGCATATGGAAATATTAAAAAAGCTAGTAAAAGTGCAAAGCCAAGATGAATTGCTCTAGCTGGTAAACCTTTAAACATTCCAAAATTTAACCAAAATGGAAATGGAGAAGCATACCAAAGCTGAAATAAAGACCAGGTTATTGCAATAATAGCAACTAACTTTAAATGAAAACCTGTTAGGTTTCTTGTAGGAGAAAGATCTTCTTTAATCTTATTTTTAATTTTTTTATCTATGTCTGCTGACATTCAGCTTAATATATAAAAAAAAAGGCCCAATAGATATATTGGGCCTAAATTTTTTATATAGATTTAATTACATTAAACCAGCTTCTTTATAATATTTAACAGCTCCAGGATGAAGTGGTGCTGATAAACCATCAGCTATCATATTTTTTTTCTCTAATGGAGCGAAAGCTGGATGTTGTTTTCTAAAATCATCAAAATTTTCAAAAACAGCTTTTGTAACTTGATAAACTAAATCCTCAGAAACATCCATACTTGTTACTACAGTAGCTTTAACACCAAATGTAGTTACATCTTTTTTCTGTTTAGTATAAGTACCTTTTGGGATTGTTGCAGATGCATAATAATCAGCTCCACTAATAATTCCATCAATTACATCTCCTGTTAAATTGATTGGCATTGCTTTAGCCGCACATGTTGCCGCTTGTTCCATTGCCCCATTTGGAAAACCTACTGAATATCCAAACGCATCAATTTTACCATCGCATAGAGCTTTAACTTGTTCTGAAGATGTTAGCTCAGTAACTGATTTAAAGAAGCTGTTGTCAACTCCCATGGCTTTCATTAATTCCTCCATAGTTCCTCTTTGACCAGAACCTGGATTTCCAATGTTTACTACTTTTCCTTTGAGACCCATAAAATCTTTGACTTTTGCTTTTTTTCTAGCCCAGATTTGAAATGGCTCATTATGTACTGAGAAAACAGCTCTTAAATTTTTGAATTGTTTCCCTTCCCATTTGCTTGATCCATTGTAAGCATGATATTGCCAGTCAGATTGTGCTACACCAAATTGAAACTCACCATCTTTTATTTGTCCGATGTTATAATTTGAGCCTCCAGTTGAAGGAGCGGTACATCTGTAAGCTTTATCTTTCATACCTTTTTTTCTACCATGTTCAGCACTAATTGCTGATTTGTGTAACATTTTACAAATAGCGTTTCCTGTCTGGAAATAAACTCCAGTTGGTCCTCCTGTGCCTATTGTAAAAAACTCTGCTGATTTTGCTATTGATCCGAATGAAAATATAGCAGCAAAAATAATCAAAGAGCTTGATATTGTTGATAATATTTTTTTCATATACCCTCTCTAAAGTTTTAAAATCGAATCTAACTATTTATTACTAAGAGTGTCTAGTAAATTCAGTTAATATAAGTATTGTTAATTAAGGAATTTTTTAACTGATTATTATTTTTCAACCCAAGATTTTAATTTATTTACTCCTTCTACAACCTTAGGGGCGTACAATTTTATTAACTCATCATTAATATCAGTTTTTTCATTAATATTTTTCATAAATATATCGCCGTCAAAATCTGTAAAACTTAGACGAACAATCATCCTTTTTTCATCAAATCCAAAATCACTTCCTGGAAGTAAAGCAATATTTAAATTAGTTAAAATTTCATCACACATGATTGAAGAATTATTAAATTTCTTGTTCAAAAATTCAGGCATCAAATAAAAGCCACCCATGGGTTTGTTCATAATAATATTATTAGATTTTAAATTTCTATACACGTATTCTCCAACAGCTTTAAGAATTTTTTTTGATTTTAAGATATATTCATCATGGTTAGCATTAAAAGCAGATATTGCAGCAAACTGTATTGGTGAACTTACGGCGGAAAATGTTTCACTTGCTAAAACTTTCATAGATTTAAGTAATTCAATTTTTTTCTTTGGTATTATAAAGTACCCAAGTCTCCATCCTCCAGCGCCACACCATTTACTAAGTCCGTTACTTATTACGACATTATCAGGGCAGTGTTCGAAAATAGAAATATAATTTTCATCAAATGTTAATTCAGAATAAATTTCATCTGATAAAACTAAAATATTATACTTTTTTACTATTAAGGAAATTTCTTTTAAATTTTCGCATACTTGTCCTGATGGATTATTTGGAGAATTAAGAAATAAAAGATATTTTTTATCTGGTTTTTTCAAAATAATTTTTTCTATTTCTTGAGCTTTAGGAAACCAATTATTTTCAGCAGATGTTTGTATCCAATTATAGTTATTTTTAGCTATTATTGATTGTGGCTTGTAAGATACCCAACTTGGAGCTGGCAATAAAACTTCGCCTTCCAATGCTAAATGCATCAAGAACATAAGCTCTTTGGTACCAGGACCTATTATGACTTGATCTGAGTCAAAATTATAATTTTTCTTTTTTGACTCATATTTTGCGATTGAGCCTCTTAATTTATCTAATCCTTGGATAGGTAAATAACTTTTTTGATGTGCATTTTTTTTTAATTCTTCAACAATAGTAATTGGAACTGGAAATGGTGATTGTCCAAATCCAAACTTAATAATATTTTTTCCTTCAATTTCAATAACTTTTGATTTTTCATTTATTTTTAGTGTTGCTGATAAACTTAAGTTTTTGATTGTATCTTTGATCATTACGATTTTAATTCAATAAGATTTTTATATTCATTTAAAGCAGATGGATTGGATAACGCTTCAATATTATTTATTTTGTTGCCGTCTATTATATTTTTAACAGCTACCTCTACAATTTTACCATTCTTAGTTCTGGGAATATCATTTACTGCAATTATTTTAGCAGGTACATGTCTTGGAGAAGCCTCATATCTAATTGTTGTTTTTAATTTCGAAATTAATTTTTCATCTAATCTATTATTTTTTGATAATATCACAAAAAGTATTATTCTTACATCATTATCCCAAGATTGACCTACTACGATAGACTCTTTTACTTCTTTAAATTTTTCTACAACAGAATAAATTTCAGCTGTGCCAAGTCTAACACCGCCTGGGTTTAATGTTGCATCTGATCTTCCGTAGATAATATAAGACCCATTATTCTTTCTCTCAGCATAATCTCCATGATGCCAAATATTTTTAAATTTTGAAAAATAAGCTTTTTTATATTTAATTTTTCCAGGATCATTCCAAAATTTTAAAGGCATAGATGGAAAAGAGTTTCTGCATACTAATTCTCCTTTTTTATTTAAAATCGATTTACCTTTTTCAGAAAATACTGCTGTATCCATACCAAGACCATTGTTTTGAATTTCACCAGTATTTACCTTTGAATAAATGTTTCCATTTACAAAACAGGAAACAATGTCTGTTCCTCCAGAAATAGAAGCTAAATGAACATTTTTTTTTATATTTTTATAAACAAATTCAAAACCATCTTTAGAAAGGGGAGATCCTGTAGAGCAAATTGTTTTTAAGGACTTGAGTTTTATTTTATCTTTTACTTTTACTTTATATTTAATAAGTTGATCAATATACTTTGCACTTATACCAAATAGAGTAACTTTCTCTTTATTTGCAATTTTTAACAATAACTCTGGAGATTTATGCATAGGAAATCCATCAAACAACAATATTGAAGCTTTAGATGCTAAGGCTGTAACAAGCCAATTCCACATCATCCACCCACAAGTTGTAAAGTAAAATACATTATCGTTTGGTTTTATATTGCAATGTAATTGATGTTCTTTCAAATGTTGCAATAAAACTCCACCAGATCTATGGCAAATACATTTTGGCTTACCTGTTGTGCCACTTGAGTATAAAATTGCTAATTCATGGTCAAAATCAAATTTTTTTAATTTATTTCTGCTTATTTCAT
>CACADE010000013.1 GCA_902531175.1 uncultured Pelagibacteraceae bacterium | reverse complement strand
CAGTGGTTACAGACTCAAATTTAACATCTGGTGTAAATTTTGGCTTTGGTTATTGGTCAAGTTCATGGGCGTCAAAAGCATGGCCGCCAGGTTTTAGTTCATGGTCAGGTGACATCACTACAGGTAGAGCAAAACCTTGTGATACTCAAAACTGTTTAAAAGTAAGAGTTCATAATGATGGAGCTGCACAAATTAATAAAATTATTTCATCAGTAAATGCGAGGGGTGGTACTGATGCGTATACATTTATGAAAATAGCTCAAGACTATTATCTTCATGGGAGTTTAAGCCCAATTGATAAAAATTCACCTTGTCAAAAAAGTTATGTCCTCGTTATTGGAGATGGTGATTGGTACAATCACTCAAAAGCTGTGGCTATGGCAAAAAACTTATTTAATAATTATAAGATACCCACATTCGCTATTGCTTTTGGAACAGGAATTAGCAATAGAGGAATGAGGTATTTTAATGAACTAGCTGTAGCAGGAGGAACAACAAAAGCTATTGTTGCTCCAACAGCAGAGTCACTCAAAACTCAACTAGCTGCTGCTGTTTCGCAAATAATTGCATCTAAGTTATCTTTCACAGCGCCTGCTATTACTGCAACATTAAACTCTGATGGATCATTGTATCAAGCGCAGTTTGATTATGCTCAAAATAAAGAATGGACTGGAACTATTAAGAGAACAAAAATAGATAAAAAAGGAAATCTTGATACAAAAGATAAAGGTAACTGGTCAGCTGTTGATGTACTACCTAAACCAGGGAATAGAAAGATATGGAGTCCAATTCCTGGAACAGATTATTCGACAGATTATAACAACTGGGTAGAAAGTAATTCTTCAGCGATTGAAAGTATCTTAACTCTAAAAGGGTTTGATATTCAGGACTATCACAGAAAAACTAAAAATACTGATAATTCTATAAATAATAAAAGATGTGCAAACACAAGTGGTGTGGCTGATGGAACAGATGATGATTTAAAAGGCTTAATTAATTTTATTAGAGGAACAGATTATTTTGATTATGATGCAGATTGTAATCTGACAGAAGCAAGAGCTAAGCCAATGGGAGATGTTTACCATTCACAATTAGTTGTTGTAGGACCACCAACTGCAGAAACAGCTTTTACAAGTGAAAATCAAGAGGCTTATTGGAGATCAACTAAGGGATACGATAGTTGGGCAGAATCTCAGAGATTGAGAAAACCTGTAATTTATGCTGGATCAAACAGTGGAGTTTTGCATGCTTTAGATGCAGGCTCTGGAGTTGAATTGTGGGGATTTGTGCCTCCATTTGTTGCATCAAGATTACCTACAATAATGAATACTAACTTAAATGAAATTAATCCAAACAAAGGAGGTTCAAATGCAATTTATGGTGTTGATGGATCTCCCGTTCAACATGATATTTTCTTTCAAAGTCCACATGATACATCTGCAAATTGGCATACCGTATTGTTTGTACCTTATGGAAGAGGAGGTAGTGGTTTCTCTGTATTAGATGTGACTGATCCTGCAAAACCAGAGCATTTAGTCTCAATATATAATGATATGATTAATAATCAGGTGTACAGAATGGATCATGCAAATAATGTTTTTGTATATGATTATATAGGTACATCTTATCCTCTAAGTGAATTTCTAGAAGCACAAGAAGTAGGTAACGTTTATGCTCCAGATAAAGATAATGAAGTAGCAAGTAAGCAAACTTGCGATGATACACAAACTAAGTATTGTTACGAAAGCACAAAATGGACTTTACCAGTAAAAAGTCTAACTAAAAGTATGCTATCAGTTCTTGAAGATGGAGTTGATATAACAAATAGCATTACAATTAGCTATGATACATCTGGAAACACTCAAATTAATTTCAACAAAAAAATGAAATTTGATGCTGACGAGTCCAAAACTCAAAGAGACAACTCACCGATAGGAGTGAATATAAAACAAGGAGCAGTTGGTACTGGAGTTGTAACAGACCCTGAATGGGACTACAGTACTCTTGGAGAAACATGGTCAGATCCAAGAATATTTAGACTACCTAATGCTGGTGCTGGAGACAATGTCAGAGATGACGATATATCAGTCGCTGTAATGGGTGGAGGTTTTGGTGCTCAATTCTCAGGAGCTGGTAGTAATGTATTTGTTATTGATCTGCAATCAAAAGATAAGTTTGGACAATTAATAAAGACAATTACGGTAGAAGATACTACTGCAAGCGATATTGATAATTCTGTTCCCGCATCATTAACAGTTATTACTCCAGATAAAGCAAGGGGTGCTGACTTTGCGGGAGCACTTGTATACTTGTCTGATTTAGAAGGTAAAATTAGTAAATTAAATTTAACAAATATGAGTACAGATCCTCAAAATGTACCTATAAAAATGTATGACATAACAACATTATTTAAAGCAGGAGCAACTAAATCAAATGGTAGATACATGTATAAACCATTAGATGCTTCAATTGGTGGAACAACAAATAATTTATGGTTGTACGCTGGAACTGGGGATGCTCAAAGATTGAATGCAAGAGTAAAAGGAACAAATAACTTAATGATTGGAATAAAAGATCCAGATTATCCATTCTATAAATCTATCGCAACTCCAAAAAATGCAGATGATATTACAAAATGTCAAAATACATCAAATGATAGAAGCGGAACTTCTTGTAGAGTGACAGACAAAGACAGAGGTTGGTATGTTGTATTAAAAGATTTTGCTAAAGTTACTGCTCAACCAAAAGTAAACAATGGTATGGTTTACTTCCCAGTTTATAGACCATCTGTATCTCAAAACAAATGTGACTTGGGAGATGCATTGATTTGTG
Organism: uncultured Pelagibacteraceae bacterium; assembly: GCA_902531175.1. Taxonomy (GTDB): domain Bacteria; phylum Pseudomonadota; class Alphaproteobacteria; order Pelagibacterales; family Pelagibacteraceae; genus Pelagibacter. The sequence continues at coordinate 12,768 of CACADE010000013.1, read as the reverse complement.
TAACTGATGATGAATGCGGAACACATGACTCGTTTATCGGATTAGAGTCTAAAAGAACAGAACAACAAAAAACTTTATGTAGATTTGTTGGTAAAGGGGTCTTATCAGAAATTGTACTTTTCGCTGGCAAAATTTTTGCAAATATATCTGGTAAATCATTAGGAGCAGTTGCTGACCTTGTTACTTTAGAAGCTGCTACTGGTGAGGTTCAAACTTACAGAAAGTCTTGGAGAGAAAATTAATAAAAAAGGTGTAATGAAAAAAATATACCTCAGCTTAATTTTATTCTTTTTATTTAGCTCTTTAGGTCATGCTACTTGTCTTAAAACAATAACTACCGCGCTAACTGATATGCAAACTTGTGGGACAAGTGAAACCCTGACTGTTAAGTCAACTGGTTCAATAGTATTTAGTGGATCTAAAGCAGTAAGAGCAAATAATGGTGTTGGTGCATCAAATACAACCGTAATAAACCATGGTTTGATAAGTGCAACGGGTGATACCATAAATATGAAAAACGCCCCTGGTACAAATAAAATTACTAATTCAGGCACAATAAATACAGCTCAAAATGAAAATGCTAGCAGTGGTATTGCTGTTTTAGTTCAGAAAACAGATAACACTGAGATTGTTAATAGTGGAACTATTCATGGTGGAAATACTGCTATACAAGGTCTAACAACTGACGATATAACCATTACAAACAGTGGTACTATTTCTGCAAATTTGAATACTTCTCCTGCCATTTACCTTACCAATGGAACAGATGCAACAATAACAAACACTGGAACTATTACAAGTTTAAGACATGGGATTAGACTTGGTAAATCTCATGGTTCATTCAATAATGCTACAATTATTAATTCTGGTTTAATTGCTGGCACAACTCATAATAATAGAAATTCAATATATGTAAGCGATGATGATAATGTAACTTCGGGATTTAATTTAATAACAAAAGGAGAAGGACATTATGATGGTAAAATTCTACTTAGTGATCAAAACGGAACAACCGGTGTAACATTTTTCGACTTTACGTTAGATTGTAGTATTTCAAGAGATCAGACCATAGAAATTCATGAGAAACAAAATATGAGGGTAATCAACAATTTATGTGGGAATGATACTTATGAAATTCTAGACTCAAATTTAAATCCAGATGCAGATAATTCTGAAACAAATGGATATTTAAGAATTTATGGTGAAGATTTAGATATTGATAGCCATAATAAAAAATATAGATCAGAAATATTTTTATCTAATTTAAACGATATTTTTAATTCGGTTTCAGAAGAAAAAAAATCTAGTGGATATTATTCTGTTAAAAAAAGAGATAATATTTATAAAAGTGAAACAAGTGGTGTAACGGGAGACTTTAAAATTGAAAATGATAATTTTACACCGTTCTTAAGTTATTCTAGTCAGCAAGCAAAATTTAACAATGGAGAAGCTTTAGATAGTGAAAATTTAGCTATTGGTTTAAAAAAAGATATTGATTACGAGAAATTTAAATTTTCTGTCGTTTCAATTTTTGGATTAACTCAAAATAAATATTTAGATCTTGAAACTGAAACACAACAAACTATTTCAAAAGAAAATCTAGGTCAGTTTGCTGCTGTAAATTATAAAGCATCTAAAGAAATCAAAATTGATGATAGTCAAAGTTTAAATATTGAAGTGGATGGTAAATATGGTCTAAGAAGACTTCCAACTTATCTAACATCTTTTACAGATGGGGATCTTTCTGTTGATGATGCTGTGGATCAAGTATTGTCAGGTGGATTTAACGTTGAGTATTCAAAATCTTTTGAAAATGGCTTCGTTCTTAAGCCATATACAGGCCTATCTTTAAATCAAACTTTGAGTGAAAAAATTGACATTGTTGCAGACGGTGAAAGAAAAGACATGGCCCATTTTATGAATGATGATTTAGCAGTAAAAGCTGGTTTAAATATCAGCAAAAATACTGATAATTTCGGCCTAAACTTTAATCTAGAGTTTAATGAACAAAATGGACTTAAAGATAGCCAAGTAAGTATTTCATTAACGAAAGTTATTCAAAATAATATTAGAAAAAAAATAGAGGGACTACCAATTGATCCTGAACTAGAAAAATTATTTGATCAATTACAATTAGCTAAAGAAAATGAAAGACTAGCTCAGATAACTGGTAGAGCAGTTGAGGAGAATAGAATAATGAAAGAAATGATTATTCAATTAATCAAGGAAAACAATAAACTTAAAACAGAGAGAAATCTTTTGCTAAAAAACTAGCTTTAAAACTTTTATAAAACTTATTTGGTTATTTGAGTAGATCTGCTTCTCGTAAAATTTAAAAAAATTTTGGTATTTTGTTTTATCTTTTTCCATAAGTTTAAGATAAATCTCTTGGATAGTATCCGAATTTTTTATTTGAAGTTTTCTTTTCTTTCCTAGAAGAATGAAAGCCAATTTTAGCCTCATCACATTGGTTGAATTGAAATTATATAATAATTTTACGCTTACAAATAATGATATTGGTACGAATATCCAAACAACGATTTTTGAAAAATTTAAATTTAATAATTCTTTTATAAAATTTTTTCTTTCATTATCGTCATATGATAGTAAATGTTGTGTCCATACAAAATCAATATAGTTAAAATAAAAATTCATTATTTTGAAAAAATTATTAGAAAATATCGTGCTTGAAGATTTATCATTGTTTACGAAATAATTATTTAATGAGTTTCTAATATTAGAATTAGGTATTGCCCTAGTTGGATCAATTCTAACCCACCCTCTTTCATCAAACCAAACTTCTGCCCAAGCATGCGTATCTTTTTGTTTAAATTGGAAAAAATTCCCGATCTCATTTAAATCTCCACCATAGTAACCTGTCACTATCCGACTTGGAATTTGTGCTAATCTTGTAAGTAAGACAAACATTCCTGCATAATATTCGCAGTATCCTTCTTTAGAATTAAAGAAAAAGTTTTCATATTTATTATTTGAGTTTATCTGAGGACTAAGGTTATAAAAATATGATCCATCAGAAAATCTTTTATAAATTTTTTCGATAAATTCTTCTTTAGTACTTACATTATTTTTATTTACCCATTCTTTTATTTTTGGGGATACATTTTCTGGTAACAAAGTATAATAATTTTTTAGTGGGTTATCCAAAGAATAATCAGATTTATTCATTTTAAAAATTAATTTCTTCTTTCTGTCAATTAGTTCCCTACTTACAAAAGACTGGTTAAAATAATCTTTTGTAATTTGAATATCATTAGTGATTAATTTTGAGTTTTTTAAACTTGGTATCCATTTTTTTTTATATGGTTCTAAAATAATCTGATAATTTTTATTTAAATCTTCATTACCATTTATTCTCAAAGAATTTTTAAATTCACTAAAAAGATAGTAACTTGAGGAAGGTCTCCAAGATTGATCTTTTTCCATATAATCAAAGATTTTGACCCTAAAATAAAGATCCTCCTTCTTAAAATTGTTATTTATTAAAGTAAAAACTTCTTCGTCTGAGTTCGAAAACTGGCTAAATGAACCAAGATCTATGCTATCTGGAATACCTACTGAACTTGCAGATGTATCAAATAATCTGAAATTTACCTCTGCCCTTGGAAATACAAGATAAAAAATAATAATTATTGGAAATATACTAAGACCAAAGCCTAAATATTTTAAAATATTTTTTAAACTGAAGTCTAGAATTTCCTTTTGTTGAATAAGATACATGTTAACAACTAAAAGTATTAAGATTAGAAATGAGTTTAATGTACTTATTATATCTTGACCCTTAATTAAACTTGCTACGGCAATAATCATAGAGATTAAATTATATGACAAAAGATTATTTTTATTTTTAAGTTCTGAGAACTTTATGATTAGCAAAACTCCAAGGCAGTTTAGAAAAAAATCTTCGGACAAAACATACTGATTGAGAATCAATTGAATATATAGAGATCCCAAAGCAAACACCCCAACGGCTATGGACTTAAACTTAAAGTGTATTTTTGAAAAAATGAAACTTAAAATAAATAAAGTGCCCCAAAATATTTTATTAGTTAATATTAAATCTGTAGACAACGAAACTAGGCAAAAGAATAATATAATATAAGTAAGAAGACTAATATTTTGCGATTTAATTTTTAACATTTGAAATATACTTTAAAATTTTATTTAGAGAGTTTTTATTTTCGTTTAAATGGAACACATTATCTTTGTGTTTAAAGGTTAAATTTAGACTTTTTGTGAAATAATAATCTAAAATAAATACTGAATAACTTAATAATTTCTCAAATTCTATATGACTGTATTTGTTTAAATCTAGGATTGATTTTTTTGAGCTTTTAAAAGACTTAAATTCTTTTACAAATTTTTTATCTCCAATAGTTGATTTTTTCCAAGCGATTTTTGAGTAACTATCTCCTTTTTTGTACTCATCTATACCGTCAAATTCGTCAGAATTATTATTTTGGTGAATTTTAAATTCTTGTAATAATTCTTGATTAGGAATTAATTTCTGTGGAAATACATATACTTTACTAAAAGGTTGATAATTTATTTTAGTCCTGATTATTCCAAATGGATATATTGATTTTAAAATTATTTTATTTAAAGAATAGACGCCCCTTTTGTCGTAATTATATTTTATATTAAATTCTTTTATTTTATCTGATAAATTAAAATTTTGTAATATTGATTTATTGATCTCTAAATCGATATTTAATTTTTTCTCTTTTGCATCATTAATTATCTTAAAGTTTATATGTTCTGTTTTATTTGCTTCAACTAAGTATTCTGTTAGAAAATTTATTCTTAAATTGTTAATATTTTGATGTGAGATAAAAATTGAAATAAAAAAAATAAAGAAAATAACAATTGAAATAAGAAGTCCTGAGTTATTTTCATAAAATACAGATATTAAAAAGCAAAAAAATACAAACAGTCCTAATAATAGTCCCTGAAGATTGGGATATATGTAAACTTTAAGTTTTTTATTTAGATTAATTAAATGCTTAAAGTCTAAGTTCGTTAACCTCTGTACTAGCTGATTAACCATTAGTTATTTTTATTTTTTGAAGTATTTCCTCATTAATGAAGCTGATCTTATCTTCCTGGTTAAGATATTTAATTCTATGTCTTAATATGTAAGGCAGAGTTTCCTTGATATCTTGATGAGTTACATAATCTTTTTCATGAATAATTGCCCAACCCTTAGCTAAATCCAAGATTTGCTTTAAACATCTTGCAGAAATATAAATTTTTTGATCAAGCGTTTGAATTACCTCCTCTATTTCAACAACATATTTAAAAATTTCATCTTTTATGGTTAGTTGATTTTTTTTTTGTTTAATTGTCTCCCAATCAACAGCTTTTGATGAAGCACCATTTAATTTACTTGTATTTTTTAACATCAAAATTTTATCGTTTTCATTTAAATCAGACAAAGAAAATGAAATCATAAATCTATCAAGCTGGGAATCTGGTAAAGAACTTGTACCTGAAGAATCCATAGGATTTTGAGTAGCAATAACAAAAAATGGTTCAGGCAGTTTATAGCTTTCACCATCTATTGAAACATTTTTTTCTTCCATTGCCTCCAAGAAGGCACTTTGTGATTTTGGACTTCCGCGATTAAGTTCATCTGCTAAAACTATATTTGTAAAAATTGGACCTTGTTGAAAGTTTAACTTTCCATCTGAAAGAATATTAAATCCAAGAATATCACTGGGTAATAAATCAGAAGTAAACTGTATCCTTTTAAAGTTAAGACCAAGATTTTGCGTAATAGCTTTTGCAAATGTTGTTTTGCCTGATCCTGGATAGTCTTCAATTAAAATACTTCCTTCAGAAACTATTGCAGCCAATGTCAATTTAATTTTATCTACATTAGAAATTATAATTTTCGATGTATTAGCTATTATTTCATTAAATATCATTTTGATATTACCTTAAAATATTAAAGATTTAATATTACTTTCAAAAATAACATATATCAATGTGGCTAAAATGATATACGGACCAAAGGGAATTTGTGAAGATATATTTTTTGATCTATTTAATAAACTAGGAATAACATGAATAAGTGCAGTTATAGAAGACAAAAATATTATAAAAGGAATAGATACCCATCCAAACCAAAATCCAATTGCTCCAAATAACTTGGCATCGCCTAATCCCATTCCTTCTTTTTTTCTAATAGCCTTATAAATAAATATGATCGACCATATAATTCCATAACCAAAAATTCCTCCAATTAAAGAGTTCATATAATTGGGGAACATTGAATTTAAATTTGGATCAAAAGATTTTATAAATCCTATTATCATTAAAAAAAAAGTTAAAACATTTGGAATTATAAAATGTTTAAGATCTATAAAAAAAATAATTAAAAAGGATAGAGAAAGTATTATTAAATATAAAGTGGTGAGTGAAGCACCAAATTTATAATAAATTGAAGTAAATAGAATTATACTTAAAGTTTCTACAATAAAGTATTGAATGGATATTTTTTTTTTACAGCTCCTACACTTTCCTCCTAGAACAATATAAGAAATTAGAGGAATATTATCGTACCAATTGATTTTTGTTTTACAATTTGGGCAAAACGATCTTCCGGATACAACGCCTTCATTGTTTGGAAATCTATATATGCAAACATTTGCAAAACTACCCCATAGTCCTCCAAAAACTATTACGAATATAAAGTCCACTTAAATTTGATTATAATTTAATGTTTGATGAGATGTGAATTAATCCGTCGATTACATATTGTACCAGTAAAACTGCATCTTGAAGATGAATATATAAATTTGGCGTATAGACGATAATCTCCATTGTTGAAAAATTTATCAAAAATTGTTTAAATTGCTAGTAAATAAATGATCTTTTTTAAGTCAAAAAAACCTATCGAGCCAGAAAAAGAAGTTTCACAAGTTAATGTGGATCTAGAACTGGTCACAAAAATGAATCAGGATTTCGCTTTATCTCTAGATTTGAATGATACCCTAATGAATGCACTTAGAGTTATTATTGCAAGACTAAATGCACAAGCTGCGAATATATTTTTAATTAATGAAGACAAGAAAAAATTTGAATGTATCGCATCATTACATCAAGATTATTTAGATGAGTATGAGCTAAATTTAAAAGATGGAGTTATGGGTAAAGCTGTCGAACAAAGGAAGTGTATCCGTGTTGGTAACGTTAGAAAAGATGTACGAGAAATAGCAGAATTTTATTTTGACCTCGATAATAAAACAAATTTTACAACCTACTCAGTTTTATGTTCTCCTTTAATTGCTGCAAATGAATGTATTGGAGTCATTCATTGTCTAAATAAGAAAACTCAAGACAAATTATTTATAGAAGATGACAGAAAACTTTTAGAAACACTTTCAGCGCCAGCTGCTTTAGCAATTAGAAATGCAAAGATGGCAAAAGAAATGGTCGAAAAAAATAAAATTCAAAAAGAAGTAGAAATTGTTGGAGAAATTCAAAGATCCTTATTATCTAAAAATAAAGAGAAAGACTTTCCTATATCTGGAATAAATATCCCTGCCAAAGTTGTTTCAGGTGACTTTTATAATTTTTCTGATTTAGGAGATGGTAAATATGGATTTGGTGTTGCTGATGTATCTGGAAAAGGTATTAAATCTTCACTACTAATGTCGAAAGCATCTAGTCTTTATAGATGTTTAAGTAAAACTAATTTTTCTGCATCTGATTTACTATTTCAATTAAATAATGAGATATGTGAAACTATTTCAAGAGGGATGTTTGTTACTATGTTAATTGGAATATACGATTCAAATAAAAAAGAGCTATTGTTATCTAGTGCAGGTCATGAGCCACCTTTGATTTTGTCTGCTGATGGAACTTTTAGTAATTTCTCAGAAGCTGGCCCTCCACTAGGCATTATGCCTAAAACAAAATATCCTGAGCACACTATACCTTTCGAAAATAGCTCGATGTACATTTTTACAGATGGGATTACAGAGATAAAAAATCCAAATGGGGAAATGTTAGGATCAGAAGGTTTTGAAAATTATATCAAAAAATATCAATCAACTTCGATCAACGATAGACTTAAAACTATGATAGATGATATTTTAGGAGCAGGCCACATACAAAAAGATGATTTAACGATTGTTGCTATAGATGGAAAATAGCTAGTATACTGATATTTGTTCCTGATTGTATATTTTACAACTCATAACAATACTTAGGCCCAACATTATAGATAATAAAGATGATCCACCATAAGACATTATAGGTAATGGTGCACCGACAATTGGTAGCATTCCTAAAACCATTGCTATGTTAACAAATACATATAAGAAAATTGCGGTAGCAAAACCAAAGCAATAAAGTTTTGCAAAGAAGCTTCTTGATACCAATCCAACATTAATTATTCTGTAAATTAACAATATATACAGAAGCAAAAGGATTATTGATCCTAGAAATCCAAATTCCTCAGAAAATAAAGTGAATATAAAATCTGTGTGTTTTTCAGGTAAAAATTCCAGATAACTTTGTGTCCCTTTTAAATATCCTTTTCCAAAAAAACCACCAGATCCAATAGCTATTTTCGATTGAATTATTTGATATCCAGCTCCGAGGGGATCTCTATCAGGATTAAAGAAGGTTAGAATTCTTGATTTTTGATAAGGTTTTAAAACGGAAATAACAAAAGGCAATGATACTAATAACAACAATCCAGAATAAACAAAATATTTAATATTAAGACCTGCTAACCAAATTATAGCAATACCACTACCTGCGATTAAAATAGAAGTTCCTAAATCAGGTTGTTGAATAACAAGATAACATGGAATGATTAAGAGAATAATTGGTTGAATTAAAAATTTATAGCTTTGAATATCTGAACTTTGAATTCTATGATAATATCTTGCAAAACATATTATTACTGCAATCTTCATTAATTCTGACGGTTGTAAATTTAGAAAGTATAAGTTTATCCATCTTGTTGCACCTGAGGCTGAAATTCCAAAAAATAAAACTGTTATTAATAAAACTAATCCAACAATATAAAATAAGTAAGCATTTTTATACCAGGTAGAAACTCTGACAAATGATAAGACTAAAAATAAACTAAAAAATACAGATAATCTTATTATGTGATTTTTAGTATAAAAAGAAAATTTTCCTCCCTCTGTTGAGTAAATTGCAAATACACTAATTGATCCAATAGCAATGATTAATAATATCAATAAATAATCAATAGATCTTAATTTATCAATAAAACTGTAATTACTAGATTGTATTCTCTCTCTTAACATTATGCTAAACTTGTATTTCCGTTATTAAATTGTTCTCTTAATTTATGTCTGTCGATAATTCTTTTGATCAATTTGCTTGCAAGCGGAGCGGCTGCTTTACTTCCAGAGCCTCCATGTTCAATAATAACACTTATTGCATATCGTGGATCCTTATATGGCGCAAAAGCAACATACAATGCATGGTCTCTTTTTTTATACTCAATTTGATCAGTATCTAAGTCTAGTTCTCTATCAAGATCAGTTATTCTTCTAACTTGCGATGTTCCAGTTTTACCAGCAAATTGATATTTGGGATCATCATAACGAGATTTGTATGATGTTCCATATTGCTCATTTGTAGAGCCAAACATTGCATCTAAAACAAAATTAATATTAGACTTTTTGTGATACATTCTTTGATAAAATTCAACTTTTATGTCATCTAAGTAATTTTTTTCATGCAATGGAAAATTAGATTGATCTAATTTTATTTTATTTATTACGTCCTTATAATTTATAGACTCGTCTTTTATGATGTGAGGTTTAATTTTATATCCTCCATTTGCAATTTGTGCAGTCATTAGACAAAGTTGTAGTGGTGTAGTTTGAATATAACCTTGTCCAATACCATTGATAACAGTTTCTCCTAAATACCAACTTTGCTCCAATGCACGTCTCTTCCATTTAGTATCTGGAACCAATCCATTTTTTTCGTCGTTATAAAGATCTCCAAGTACATTAGTCCCTAGCCCATATCTTTTTGCAATTATAGATAATTTATCAACACCTAGTAATCTTGCCATTTCATAAAAGTAAATATCGCAAGATTGTTTGATTGCATTTCTCAACTTCATATAACCGTGACCTTCTTTTTTCCAACAATGATATTTAACTCCATATAGTTCATATGGATGCTTATGACCTTTGCATCTTATTGTTTTATTTGGATCTAATATTCCATATTCAAGAGCTGCTAAAGCAACTAATGGCTTAAAAGTTGAACCAGGAGAATAAAGCCCTGCAATAGACTTATTTATCAATGGTTTTAGAGGATTATTTTTAATTTCTTGCCAATCTTTTTGATTAATTCCGTGTGTAAATTTATTTGGATCATAGGTTGGTGATGATGCCATTGTAACAACTTCTCCAGTATATATGTCCATTGCACATATTGAGCCTGCTTTTCCTTTAAGCAGCTCTTGGGCATATTTTTGAATTTCTATATCTATAGTTAAGTTAACTTTATTACCTTGTCTTTCTTTAATATAATCTATTTGGCTTATTCTTTTTCCAGATGCATTGACTTCATATCTTTTAATACCGTAGTTACCTATTAACATTTTCTCTTGAGAATTTTCTATTCCATATTTCCCTACTTTTAGACCTGGAACAAAATTTTCTTTTATCTCTGGTTTTTCAAGATCTTTTGGACTAGCATCACCAACATAACCAACTATATGTGCTAAGTCATTTGCATAAGGATAGAACCTGGATGTCGATAATACAGGTTTTGCACCTTCTAATTCATGTAAATATAAATTAATTTTTGAGAATTGTTCCCAAGTTAAATTGTCCGAAACTACTAATGTATCCCAAGGTTTTAATCTTTCCTTCTTTTTATATAATTTTTTAATTTCAAACTGATCTAATCCGATTATATTTTTAATTTTAAATATTGTTACATCAAAATCATTAATTTCATCTAATATTAAGTGTAGCTGAAAAACTCTATCATTGCTTGCTAGTACTTTATTAAAGTTATCAACAATTATTCCTCTCTGAGGAGGAGTTTTCCATTCACGTATTCTATTTTTATCAGATAAAATTTCATATTTTTCTCTATCAGAAATTTGTAAATTATATAATCTTGATGAAATACCTGCGAAGAGTAATATTTTTGCTGCAGCCAGTATAAACATCCTCCTTGTTATAACTCTGCCTTTCTCTATGTTTCTCCCTCTATTCAACATTTTCTTGCTTTAAACCTAATAAATAAATTTGATTGAATAATTTTGCCACTGCTGGATAAATTAAAAATGAAAAAAAGGCCGTTGACATTAAAGCCCCATAACTAATACTTCCATCAAAAAAAATTGCTAATACTGAGAAATGAATTGAGCTAATAATTAATATTGCGATAAAGAATAGTATCCAATCATAAATTAGATTAGGAACTAAAGTTCTAGTCCTAAAAAAAGATGCAATGACACATAGTAAAAGATAATTTATTGATGAAACTCCAATTGGTAGGTTTTGTACAACATCATTAATTACACCTGCAAAAAAAATAAGGCCATAACCAAGCATTTCAGGTTTCCTTAAAACCCAATAAAAAACAATTAAGTGAATAAAATTAAAAGATATATTTATTTTAAATATGTTAAATGAAAATGAATAACCTGTCAAAGCAAAGAAAAATAATAAAATAATTGGAAAACCATTTAACAAAAATTGATAAAATTTTGTATCTCCTCTAGCCATTTTACTTATTTACCTGTACATAATTTAGTTGATTTAAGTTGCTAAAAAACTTTACATACTTTTTATTATCTTTAATTATTATTTTTCCAACAGGAATTGATGCTGGAATTGTGCCATCTGAACCTGAAGTATACACAATTTCATTCTCTTTTATTTCATTGTCTTTCGGTAGGTACTCTAGTTCTGCATATTCATCATTTCCATTTCCTGAGAGTATTGCATTGATACCACTTGGCTCGATAATGATTGGAATTTTGCTATTAAGATCATTAGCCAGTAATACTCTAGAGCTTAAAAAGTTAACATTTACAACCTTTCCAATGTAATATAATCGATCTTTAACAGCTGATCCTAATTTAACTCCACTTTTTTGACCTTTATTAATTATCAAAGACTTTAAATACGGACTTTGTTTGTCTAATAAAATCTTTGTTAACATATACTCTTTGGAAAAGAGATCTCTTTCTTCTATCAATTTTTTTAAGAGAGCATTTTCTGATTTATAAAAATCAACCTCTTTTCTAAGTGAGTCAAGATCTAGGTCTTTATCTCTTAAAACTGAAAACTCTTCATACATACTCATATGATCTTGGAAGAGATAATATTTATCTTTTACATATTTAAATGGGCTTGATACAACGTATGAGCCTCTAAATATAATATCTTTTGTGATGGACCTGAATTGATTAACTGGGCCGGTTTTAAAATACTCTAATGATAAAACTAAAATAGATATGATCAATAAAGTAAATAAAGAAAATTTTTGTCTATTTCCTTTTTTTAGAAATGCTGAACGAATAGCAATAATAAAATCATCTCTACTCGATTCTGTTGACATAATATTTAATACTCAGATAACACAGTAGAAAATATTTCTTGATCGTCTAACGCCTTTCCAGTTCCTATTGCAACACATGACAATGGATCATCAGCAATATTTACAGGTAATCCAGTTTCTTTAGAGAATCTTTTATCTATATTTTTTAAAAGCGATCCTCCT
>CACADE010000012.1 GCA_902531175.1 uncultured Pelagibacteraceae bacterium | reverse complement strand
CAAAATCTGGAAAAACTAACATCGAGAATAATAATATTTTAGATTTAACTGATGTTGATGGTTTAATTACGACAATAGATAACCAAAAAATTTTTATAACCTCAAATTTTGCAAAATATAACTCTCAAAATCAAAATTCGAAATTTTTTGAAAAAGTAGAAGTATTATATCAAGATAGAATAATTAAATGTAATAATCTTGATATAGACATGAAAAATAATATTGCCATTGCTTATAATAATGTTGTGGTCTATGATGATAACTCTTTAATGAAAGCTGGGAAAGTAACAATAAACACATTAACTAAAGAAATGATTATTGATCCAAGTAAAGCTGAAAAGATAAATATATATTCAAATTAATGGCATTAATAAAAAAATTTAAAATTGAAGATTATAAAGATCAAAAGACAATTGTGGAGTTAAAAAATATTTCGGTTTTTTATAACAAAAGACAAATACTAGACAATCTAAATTTAAAGATTAATAAACAAGAGATATTGGGAATGCTAGGGCCAAACGGAGTAGGTAAATCAACTATTTTTAATTTAATAACTGGTTTAAAAGATCCAAATTATGGAGAAATAATTATTGATGGTATAAATTCAACAAGCCTTCCTATTAATGAAAGATTCACAAAATTTAAATTAGGGCTGGTTCCTCAATATGGAGGAATAATTCAGGAACTTACATTATTGGACAATTTAAAACTAGTTGCTGAGATACATATAAAGGAAAAAGATTTAAGAGAAATTAAAATTGAAAAAATAATATCTCAATTTGAATTTCAACCACTTCTAAATATTAAGTCAAAATACTTATCAGGTGGTCAAAAGAAAAAGCTTGTTATTGCTATGGCTCTTGTAAATGATCCAAAAATACTTTTACTTGATGAACCGTTTGCAGCTTTAGATATATTAACAATAAAAATGCTTCAAGAAATTATTATAAATTTGCAATCTACTGAGGAAATTTCTATTGTTGTATGTGATCATCAGGCTAGAGATTTGTTAAATTGTGTAACTAGAGCAATAGTTTTATCAAATGGAAGGATTATAGCATCAGGAAGTCCTAAGGAAGTGATATCAGATAGAGTTGCAAAATCAGAATATTTTGGAGATGAATTTAATATAAATTAAATCTTCAATGAAAAAATATATAAAAATTTACAAAAAAATTAACTCTTTTAATAAAAAAATCGAGGTAAGTGGCGATAAAAGTATATCGATAAGGTGTGTTTTGCTTGCATCACAGGCGATTGGGGTTTCAAAAATAACAAATTTATTAGAGTCTGAAGACGTTTTAAATGCTTTAAAAGCTATTAAACATCTTGGTATAAATTATAAGAAAAAAGGCAATGCATATTTTATAAACTCTTATGGTTTAAATAGTTTTAAAATAAAAAATAAATTAAAAATTAATGCAGGTAACTCAGGAACATTAGCAAGATTGCTATTGGGTTTGCTTGTAGACACAAAAAAAGAAATAACTATTGTAGGTGATAACAGCCTTTCAAATAGAGATTTTTCAAGAGTTACGGAACCATTAAAATTATTTGGAGCAAATATAAATTCGAATAACAAAAAGTTACCAGTAAAAATTTTAGGCACAGAATTCTTAAGACCAATAAATTACTTTGAAACAAAAGGCAGTGCACAATGTAAAAGTTGTGTTATGCTTGCAGCACTAAAAACTCCCGGCCTCACAAGAATTAAAGCCAGAAAATCTCGAAATCATACTGAGTTGTTATTCAAATATTTAAATATTCCAATAACTGTTACTAAAAAAATAAATTATGATTTCATAAATATAATTGGTCAAAAAAACTTCAATTCATTTAATTATAAAGTTCCTGGAGACATAAGCTCATCATCATTTTTTATAGTGTTAGCCATATTGTCAAAAGACTCCAAATTAATTATTAAAAATGTCAATATCAATAAAAGTAGAACAGGAATTATTAAAATATTGAGAGATATGAATGCCAAAGTATATCTTAAAAATATACATGATTATAATGGTGAAAAAATTGCAGATATTTATGCAGAAAGTACTTTAAATTTAAAATCTATAAATTGTCCTGCTAAAATAAATAGTTCGGCCATTGATGAATTTTTAATTATTTTTTTAGTTGCAGCTAGAGCTAAAGGAGTATCTAGTTTTAAAAATTTAGGTGAATTAAACAAAAAAGAAAGTCCAAGATTAGATATTGCAGTGAATTTTTTAAATTTAATAGGAGTTAAAACAAAAAGAATTAAAAATAATTTAAAAATCTATGGAAATCCGAAAATAAAACTCGAAGGAAATTTTGTAATGAAAAATTTTATGAAGGACCATAGGGTATTTATGATGTCTGCAATTACTGCATTGGCTTTTGGAGGAAATTGGAAAATCTTTGATAAAGACTCTGTTAATACATCATTTCCAAATTTTTTTAAAATATTAAAGTTTATTGGAGCACAGTTAAATTGAAAAAAAGATCGAATATAATAACAGTTGCAATCGACTCTCCCGCAGCGGCTGGAGCTGGAACACAAGCCAAATTGATATCAAAAGAGTATAATTTATTATATTTAGATACAGGTAAACTATATAGAATGGCAGCTTTACTTAAGATAAAAAACAAAAATTTCAATTATCTTTATCTTAAAAAAAATATGGCAAAATTGAAATTAAGCAGTTTAGATAACAAAGGATTGATAAGTGATGAGGTGGCAAATACGGCATCAGTTATTGCTCAGGACATAAGAATTAGAAAAATAATTAAAAATTTTCAACTATCATGTGCTTATAATCCCCCAACAAAATATTCAGGATCTGTTTTAGATGGAAGAGATATTACTTCAGTTCTTATGAAAGATGCTATGTTTAAATTTTATATAACTGCAAATGTTAAAGAAAGAGCGAAAAGACGTTTTATTGAGTATAAAAAGCTAAAAAAAAACATTACATTCAAAGAAGTGTTAAAAAGCCTTAAAAACAGAGATAAATTGGATAAAAACCGTAAATATAGCCCACTTAAAAAAACCAAAGATTCAATCTTGATTAATACTACCAAATTAAGTAAGAAATCGTGCTTTTACAAAATTAAAGCAATAATGGATAATAAAATTTATAATTAATGGAAGTATATAAAGATACAAAAATACCTGCTAACCAACAATTTCAAGAGCTTTTAAACTCACAATTATCGAAAAATAAGGTTGAAGAAGGAAAGATCGTTGAAGGCAAAATCACAAAGATTTCAGAAAAATACATTTTTATTTTTATACCTGGTCTAAAAAGTGAACCCATAATAGATATCAATGAATTAAAAATTATTGGTTTATCAAGTAAAATAGAAGAAGGACAAACAATACCTGTCTTGTTAGAAAAAATTGAAGATAGAAATGGAGAAGTAATTGTATCAGCAATTAAAGCTCAAAAAATTAAAGGTTGGTATGAGCTTGAAAAGGCTTACGAGGACAACCAATCAATTAACGGAAAAATTACATCTAAATGTAAAGGTGGAGTAATAGTAGAACACATAGAGACAGGTTCACTTATGTTTTGTCCTGGTTCTCAAATAAGTGATAAACCTATGAAGAATATAGATCATTTAATTGGAGTAGAACAAAAATTTGCGATAATTAAACTTGATAAAATTAGGGGTAATGCGTGTGTTTCCCGAAGACAAATAGTTTCTTCAAATAAAAGAGAGGACAAAATAAAGATTATTGAAAAATTTAAAGTTGGAGATGTAATTAAAGATGCAATAGTAAAAGGCTATTCTTCATTTGGTTGTTTTTTTGAAGTACATACCCCAGAGGGGACAATAGATACTTTGTGCCATCTTCAGGAAATAAGTTACAGCAGAGTTAATCATCCTGATGAAATATTTAACATTGGTGAAAAACACGATCTAAAAGTCATATCTATTGACATGGAAAAACTTCAGGTTGGATGTTCAATCAAACAATTATCTCCAGATCCTTTTGAGCATATTTCAAATTATGAAATTGGAAAAATTTATAAAGTTAAAGTAGATAAAATCACTGATTATGGTTGTTTTTGCTCTTTAGAGCCTGGTTTAAGCACATTACTTCATAGTAGTGAAATTAGCTGGACAAAAAGAAATATTGCACCAAAAAAAATGTTTAAAATTGGTGATATGATTGACTGCGTTATTACAGAGATTGATAAAGATAAAAGAAGAATTGCTATCTCTCATAAGTTAACAATAGAAAATCCTTATGATGCTTTTATGAACAAATATCCTGAAGGAAGTATAATTGAAGGAGTAATTACAAATCAAAATGAATATGCATTATACGTAAAACTAGGTGAGTATGATATTGACGGTTTCTTGCATGCCAATGATCTTTCGTATACAAATAAGCCTGATGAAGAATTAAAAAAATATAAAAAAGGTGACAAAATTAAAGTAAAAGTACTTGAAATAAAAAAAGATGAGCAAAAAATAAGAGTTGGTCTAAAACAAACTGAAAAAGATCCTTTTGATTGGTTTAATGACAAAAAAGTTAATGATATCATAACAGTGCAGGTAGTTTCATCAGATAATAAAGGTCTTTTTGTTAAACCCGAAGGCTGTGAACTTGATTTTCTTATAAAAAAAACAAATATAGCAGTTAATAATGCAGATGCTAGACCATCTAGATTTGTAGGTGGCGAAAGGATTGATGCAGCAATTTCAGAGCTTAACCTAACTAAAAGAAAAGTAAGTTTGAGTATAAAATTATTAGAGGAATTACAAAATAAAGAGGCTGTAACAAAATTTTCAAGCCCACTAAGTGGTAAGAATTTACCTTTTTCATCGCTTTCTGAACAACTGGATGATAAGAAAAAAAAAGGTGACGAGTAGAATATATTGTCTGTAGTCAAATCAGGTCTAATTAATAAACTCTCAAATAATTATCCTAATTTTATAAAAAAAGACCTATCAAAAGTTGTAGAAATTATATTGGATGAAATTAAAGAGTCATTAAAACGTGGTGAAAGAGTGGAAATTAGAGACGTATTTACTTTAGAAGTAAAAAAAGTAAAGGCAAAATATGCAAGGAATCCTAGAACCAATGAAAAAATATATATAAGTGAAAAAAAAAAAATAAAATTCAAATTTTCTAAAGTATGGTCAGAGAAGATTAATGAAAAAATATAAATTATTTGTTGCATGCGATACGACAAGCCTAACAAAAATCAAGAAAATTTTAGACCAAACAAAAAAAATTGATTTAGTTATAGGTTATAAATTTGGATTAGAATTTCTAAATTCAAAAAATGGAAGAAATTTCGTAAAAAAACTTAAAAATAAAGTTACATTCGGTGATTATAAGTTTTGCGACATTCCAAATACATGTGTATCAGCTTTAAAAGCTGTAAAAGATTTAAATTTTAATTATATAACGATTCACTTAAGTTCAGGATTGGATGCTTTAAAAGCTGTAAAGAAAATAGCAGGAGGAACAAAAATAGTAGGAGTTTCGGTATTAACATCTTTAAACAATAAGTCATTAAGTGAGATAGGTTATAAAAAAAATTTAAAAAGTTTGGTTATTCATCAGGCGAGTTTAGCTAAAAAAGCTAATTTAGATGCAATAGTTTGTAGCCCAAAAGAAGTCAGAGACGTTAGAAAAATATTTAAAAAAGAAATTATTACTCCAGGTATAAGGTTAAATAAAAGTGTCCATGATCAAAAGAGAGTTATGACACCTAAAGAGGCTTATAAAAATGGAAGTGATTGGATTGTTGTTGGTAGACCAATTACAAAGGGTAATATAAAAAATAATATTAAAAAATTAATTGATAACTTAAATTAATGATAAAAGGTTTAAAAATTTGTGGGATCTCTGATCCTAAAACTTTAGACTATATTGTAAATCACTCTAAACCTCCAAATTTTATAGGCTTCATTACAAATTATAAAAAGAGTAAAAGATATGTGGGCTATGAAAATTTACAAAAATTAGCAAATGTCGATAGAAAAAATATCAACTTTACTTCAGTACTAGTTAATCCAACAGAGGAAACTTTAGAAAAAATTAAGGACTTCAATTTTGATTATTATCAGCTCTATGATGTTGAGCCCAATAGAACCAAAGAAATTAAATCAAAATATAATATAAAAATTATTACAGCAATTACTGTTTCGAGTGAGGAAGATGTAATTAAGTATGAAGATTATTCAGAGATATCAGATATAATTTTATTTGACTCAAAAGGTTATCATAAATCTGAAAGTTTTGATCATAGACTACTAGATAGAGTTCCTGATAGGATAAATAAAATGATTGCTGGAAATATACAAATAGATGATATTCCAGGATTTAAATATAAAGACTTTATAATAGACCTTAGTGGATCGCTAGAGGATGAAAAAGGAAAAAAAGATTTAAATAAAATAGATAAATTGTTAAATTTATTTTCAAAAATATGAAATTAAAAAAAAAAATACCATTAATTGATCAAGTAAGTAAATCAGGATTTTGGGGAAATAAATTTGGGGGGAATTTCGTTCCAGAAACATTAAAAAAACCAATCGAAGATTTGGAAATTCAATTTAATAAACTCAAAAAAGATAAAAAATTTATCAATGAAAGAAACAGATATTTTAAAAACTGGATTGGTAGCCCTACACGTTTTATAAAATTAGAGAAACTTACAAACCATATTGGAGGAGCACAAATTTGGTCTAAGGTTGTATCAGATGCAAATGGAGGAGCTCACAAAGTTTATAATGCTACTGTGCATTGTCTACTTGCAAAACGTTCTGGCAAAAAAATTATTTGTGGAGATACAGGTGCTGGATATGCAGGCAAAATGTTAAGTATGGCAGCCAAAAAGTTTGGTCTAAAATGTAAAATTTTTATGGGTGCGAAAGACATTGCAAGACAACAACCTAATGTAAAAGCAATAAAAAAAAATGGTGCTGAAGTGATACCTGTATATTCGGGTAGCCAAACACTAGTGGATGCTGTTTCAGAGTGTATGCGTTTCTGGGTTGCTAATTGTGATACTGCAGCTATGTGTGTTGGTAGCACAGTAGGGCCAGCCATCTTTGTTCGTATTTGTGGATGGAGCACTAGTCAAATATCAAGAGAACTAAAAGTACAATTAATTGAAGAGTTTGGATCAATACCCAAAAAACTAAAACTTTATAATTGTGTGGGAGGTGGAAGTTCAAGTTTTGGTTTTTGGAACGAATTCATGGATTATGATAAAAAACAATGTGAGTTTATTGGCGTGGAAGCAGGCGGACCTGCAAGAAGTAAAAAACATGCAGCACCTTTAACTTATGGCTCAAAAATTGGAATTCTTCATGGTGCAGCTCAATATGTTAATCAGGATTCAGATGGACAGATAGAAGAAACTGAGTCTATTTCTGCAGGTCTTGATTATCCTGGTGTCTCCCCACTTCACTGTTTTTTAAAAGATACTAAGAGAGCGAGATATACAGCTGCAAGTGACGAAGAGGCATTAAATGCTTTTAAAACTGTTACTAAGTATGAAAAGTTAAGACCTTCTCTTGAGCCAAGCCATGCATTTTCAGTTGCAATAAAAGAGGCAAAAAAATTAAGCAAAGATACTATCATAGTAGTTAATAGTTGTGGGGATGCTTACAAAGATCGTGGAATTTTAGAAAAAAGATTAGGAAGAAAATATGTTAAACCCAATTAGTGCTGCCTTTAAAAAAGCAAAGCAAGAAAATAGGTCTGCATTATTAACTTATACTGTTGCTGGAGATAGCTCAAAGAAACAATCTTTGGATATATTAAAATCAATTTCTAAAGATGCAGATATTTTAGAAGTTGGTGTACCACATAACACGCCTGTAGCAGATGGTAGTCAAATACAAACAAGCGCATATAGAGCAATTAAAAATGGAATTAAAATGAATGATATATTTAAAATTGTAAAAGATTTTAAGCAGTCAAATAAATATAAACCTATAATATTAATGGGATATTTTAATATGATATTTCAATATGGAGAAAATAATTTTTTGAATAAATGCAGATCTTCGGGTGTAAATGGATTGATTGTTGTAGATTTGCCTTGGCCAGAAAACAAGTATTTTGCAAAAAAATGTAAAAAAAAATCTATCTATTTTATTCAGCTTTTATCACCAACAACAACAAAAATTAGGCTTAAAAAAATTATAAAAGATTCTCACCCAATGAGTTATTTTATTTCGATGCTAAGCACAACTGGTGGTAAACTAAAAGTATCCCCTAAAGATATACTAAAAAACTACATCAAAATAAAAAAAATTGATCCAAAAAAAGAGGTTGTTATTGGTTTTGGAATCACTGAAAAAACAATTGGTAAATTTAAATCTGCTGATGGCTTAGTTGTTGGAAGTGCTATTTGTAAGGAAATTAGCAATAGTTTAAAGCATAGACAAAATCCTGTCACAAATGTAAGTAAGCTAGTTAAAAAATTAAAAAGTAAAATTATATGAACTGGATAACAAAAGCTCTAAGTTTTGGTGAAAAAATTAAAAGAGTTTTAAAAAAAAGACCATCAAAAGAAGATGTAGCAAACTCAGACTGGACTAGTTGTTGTAAAGGTCCAATATTAAAAAAAGATCTTGAAGAAAATTTATGGGTTTGCAACTCGTGTGGGAAACATCATAGAATTAATTGCCGACAAAGATTTGATATTATTTTTGGAAGAAATGCTTACGAAATACTTGATACTCCAATTCCTGCAGAAGACCCACTTCAATGGACCGATACTAAATCATATAAAGATAGATTAAAATCTGCACGAAAGAAAACTAATCAAAACACAGCTGTGATGATTGCTAAAGGTCGAATAAATGGTTTAGAAGTAACAGCTGGAGCGATTAATTTTGATTTTATTGGTGGTTCAGTTGGAGCTGCAGAAGGTGAAGCAATTATTTATGGTGTTCAACACGCCATTGATAATCAAACACCATTTGTTTTCTTTCCTTGTGGAGGTGGACAAAGAATGTTTGAGTCTCCTATTGCGCTAGCAAATATGACAAGAACTACACTTGCCATTAATGAGCTCAAAAAAAATAATCTCCCCTATTTAGTTTGTTTTACTGATCCAACCGCTGGTGGTATTACAGCATCATTTGCAATGCTAGGAGATATTCATTTTGCTGAACCAGGTTGTTTGATAGCCTTTGCAGGAAAAAGAGTTATACAAGCAACAGTTAAGGAAGAGCTTAGTTCTGACTTTCAAACATCTGAATTTGTAGAAAAGCATGGATTTGTAGACAGAATTGTTGAACGAAAAGATTTAAAAACAGAAATAAGCTTACTATTATCAATATTGTTAAAAAAAGATAACGCGGTAAATGAAAAGCAAATAAATGAAACTTCAGACAATATTGAACCGCTTGCAAAAGCTGCATCCTAAAGAAATTGATCTCAGTTTAGATAGAATTAAAAACCTTTGTAAAAAATTAGGTGATCCACAAAAAAAATTAAAATATATATCAGTCGTTGGTACAAATGGTAAGTATTCTACTATACAGGTATTAAGATCAATTTTAAAAAATGCCAATATAAATTGTAATATTTATACTAGCCCCCATATTCAAAAAATTAATGAGAGGTTTATTTTCAATGACAAAGAAATATCTGATGATAACTTGTCTAATTTATTAATAGAAGTTGAAAATGTTAATAATGGTGAGCAAATAACTTATTTCGAGATATTGACTGCAGCATATTTTTATCATGCCAGAAAATTCAAAGACAAAATAAATATTATAGAAAGTGGTCTATTTCATAGATTTGATGCAACAAATATAATTGATAATAATTTATCTAGTATTGTTACTTCAATAGGATTAGATCATTTAGATTGGTTGCCAAAAAATGAGCAAAATATTGAAAAAATTGTTTATGAAAAAACTTCGTCTCTACTAAATTCTACTATTGTAGTTAGCAAACAAAGCTCAGATAAAAAGTTAAATTTAATAAAAAAAACAATTAATAATAATCAATCAAAAAAAATCATTTATAAAGATGATTTTAATTATTCATTAAGAGAAAATGGTTTCATTTATTATGAAGATGAATATGGTGGTTTAAAACTACCGAAACCAAATCTTTTAGGTAATTTTCAAATTGATAATTGTGCGACTGCTATCGCTGCAGTAAGAAATTTACAACTTGGAGTAAAAGATAAGAATATTAAAGAAGGAATTACTAGGATAAAAAGTATTGCAAGACTTCAAGAAATTAAATCTGGAAGGCTTAAAAATATTTGTAAGGATAATAAATTATATTTAGATGGATCACATAATCCTTTAGGTGCAAAAGCTCTTAATGAATATTTAAACACTCATGATTGTAAAAAGCATTTAATTCTTGGGATGATGTCTAATAAGGATCATGAAGAATATTTAAGCAAATTTAATAATATATCTTCCATAACAACAATTGATATTCCTAATCAACCGAATGCTATAAAAGGAATAGATTTAAAGAATAAATTAAATAAATATACTAATGTTAATTACAAAAAATCTATTGAAGAGGCTCTTGTTTCTCTAAATCTAGAGAAAGATGATTTGATAATGATAACTGGGTCTCTATATCTTGCTGGTGAGCTACTTAATTTAAATTAAATATTTTCTTTTATAAAAGCAACTATATCGCTCTTTGGTGTAGCCCCAACTTTAGTTGCTTTTAATTCACCACCTTTAAATAAGAGCATTGTAGGAATTCCTCTAACACCATACTTAGTAGGCATGTTAGGTTCTGAGTCTATGTCATGTTTTGCAATTACAATATCATTTGCCATTTCCTCCGAAATTTCCTCTAAGATCGGTCCAACCATTTTGCAAGGTCCACACCATTCAGCCCAAAAATCTACTAAGACTGGTTTTTCGTTCTTTAAGACTTGCTCTTCAAATTTTTCGTCTGTAACTTTTAATGTTGCCATTAGATTTATATATAAATAAAAATTATATTATCAATAGTTAATAAAGAAATGTTAAAATTATCCACATCAAACATTTTCATACTTTTTTTGTATTGACATTGCATATTCATTAAACTCGTCTAATAATGCAAGCTTTTCATTGTCATCCTCATTAGTATATTTTTCTCTAAGTGTATCAATTTCTGTATAAAGTGTAGGAATAGTCCACCATTTTTCTTTTTTTTCACTCAAAATACGTTTGGCAATTTCTCTCTTTATTGATTTAAGCATATTCTCTGGAAGAACTTCCGGTGCCTCCTGAAAAATAATTTTTTTTCCAAAACCCACTAATCGATCATCATCAAATTTGTCGAGTAGCTTAAGTTTATCTTTCCATGATGCCGCATGCCATGCAGGAAATAAAGCAGTATCTTTATTGGATGTAAATTTAGAATATATACTCTCTTCAGCATATAAATCTTCTTGTGTTTTAGATTGTTCTTTTTCTTCAGCCACTTCTCTTAATGCATGCAGTATATTTTGAGAAAATTTTTCGTTATTTTTAACTAAATCTGCTCTTTTGTAAATTAATGATTTATCCATTACATTATATGGTTCAGCTTGCATTCCATATTTTGAATCTACAATTATTGGAGCTTTATTAGATCTAATCGTTCTTAAAAATTTGGGAGACTTTTTCATTTCTACTTTAAGCTCATTTATTGATAAATTTAATAATGGCTCAATATCAATCCTTAAATCGAATGCATAATACCAACCAGCATATATTGGATGCATACAATATTTTTGGTGAAGAGGAGCAACTAAATGGAGTCTAGATTTACCATAATAATATTCATTTAAAGTAAATACTTCACCTTTTTTAATTATAGTTTCGGTGTCTGACTTATTTGCAGTTTTAAAAAAAGACTCCCAAGTCTCTGGTTGTTTTTTTTTAACTATATTTAAAACTTTAGCAGTCATAATACTATCACTTAAAGCACTATGGGCATCTGTTGAGTCAATACCTTGCATTCTTGCTAATGACTCTAATTTAAATACTGCATTATTTTTTTCATTAAATTCTACTTCTAAAATTGAAGGATCAATTGCATATGCAGCACGAGCAATATTAATTCCGTCATGTCTCTTGTTTGGAGCTGCATTCGTTAAATATGGATATCTAATCCCTTTAAAAAACTCTTTTCTTATCATTTCGTCATCAAATCCAATATTAGACCAGCCAAGAAACACTGCTGGACTCCACTTTTTAAATATTTTCTCAACTTCTCCTAACATTTGATAATGAGAAAGATTGGTTTGAGTTAATTGTTTTATTGATGTCTTATTTACAATAAGTGCCATAGCCTGAAAGACCTCTCCTTCAGGTAAACTACACCTTAAATTAAATCTGTCTTTTTCTTTAAAATTCTCGTCAACTAGAACACCACCTATTTCAATAATACTTCCAAAATCTGTGCTTGCACTAGATGATTCTATGTCCCAAATTGCTAAATTCATAATTTATTCTCAAACTAGCTAATATTTAATGGATTTTTGGAAAGTTTTTAAAGACTTAACCATTAGCATATAAACGATTAGCTCAGGTGTTAATATCTCTTTTATGGATAGCCTAAGTAAAGTCAATATATATTATTCAACTCGTAAAACTTTTTAACCCTTCCTAAAAATAAATTTTGATACATTTCTAATTCAGCTCCCTCAATTTTAAATTCTTGGAATAAAATGTCTTTCGTGCATAATAATATTATTCCTGCTTTCATCTTAGTTCCGTGAACAACATCATGAGCTAAAGTATAAGCTCCTAATTGTAAAAAGTAGTCTTGAATATAATCTGTTTTTTTTGGTTTATTAGCTTGTTTAAAATCCACAATAACATCTCTACCTTCATAAACTGCTATCATATCAGCTGTACCGGCATATTGATCTGGATAGTATAATGTTTCTTCCATGCCATATACTTCGTTTAGTCTTCCAGTAATTCCTTTTTGAATAATTTCTTTAGCCATATTTTTGTATTGCTCATTACTCTCAAAAAAACTCTCGTTAATTCTCCCTCTTAAGTAGTCCTCAATATAAGAGTGCATAGAAGTACCCCTTGATGAAGCTTCAGTTTTAATTCTATTTGCTTCCTTAATCCCTACCCTCTCTTTCCAATTTGCAAGAGCGGCCTTCTCTTCTTCTGACTTTGTGGCCCCTAGAATTGTAGTAACACTTGGTAGTTTATTCTCCCCTAATAAATATTTTCTGTATCCATCTTCAATTGATCTTGAAGACTTGGGATAATTAAATTTATTATTCCACTTCATTAAATTTTTTGTTTTAGAATTAAATTAATTTTTTGCTTGTCTTGGAATATCCTCAAATTTTTCGACATTTTCTGTTTCAATAGCCTTTTCAATTTGCTCTGGATCTTTTATATTTTCTAATGTTCTTT
The DNA here is from genome assembly GCA_902531175.1 of uncultured Pelagibacteraceae bacterium. GTDB lineage: Bacteria > Pseudomonadota > Alphaproteobacteria > Pelagibacterales > Pelagibacteraceae > Pelagibacter. Next base: position 10,001 of record CACADE010000012.1, on the reverse strand, counting down.
TAATAGATCTTGCATCCGTTCCAAATTTATCAACAGCTGCCATTGCCTCTTCTAATTTTTTTCTGAGATTAACAATTCCATCAAAATGTTTTGTAAATCTTGTGCTTATTATTTTTAAATGATCATATATTTCTGTTGCGTGTTTTTGAACTTTTAATGTTTGAAAACCCATGTGTAATGATTGTAAATACCCAGATAAATTATTCGGTCCCATAATAGTTACTTTATATTTTTTCATTAATTCTTGGCTCAATAATTCCTTAGTATTTGGGTCTTGGTAATTAGCTATCTCTAAAAACAAACTCTCAGTTGGCGCATATACAATTGCAAAGTCAGTAGTTTTAGGTGGAACAATATATTTTTCATTTACACTCTTGGCCTTTTCTTTGAAAGCTTTCGCAAGTTTAGTTCTTGCATCCGAAATAGCTTTTTTATCGTCTTCTTGATGAGCATCTTGAATAGCTTTAAATCTCTCAACAGGAAAATGGCTGTCAACTGGGACCAATACACCTTCTTGGAGTTTAATAGCAAATTCTACGTTTTCACCAGTTTCCTCCTTCATTTTAACATTTGAAAGGTACTGCGAAGAAGGCAGCAAATCCTTAATGAGTGAACCCAGACTGAATTCTGCTAAAGTTCCATACTTTTTAACTCCAGCTAAGATTTTATTAATACCTTTTTGACTTTGGTTTAAATTTTCAACCTGGGAATTGAAAGCTGCAACTTTTTCATCAACTTTTGTCAGAGCTGCTGTCATATCTTTTGTAACGCCAGTTGAAAGATTATTAAATGACGTAGACATGGAATTTAAAGAAGAATTAATAGTAGTATTTAAACTATCTTTTAATTTAACTATTTCTGAATTTAATTTTGCAATTTCGTCAGCTTCTTTATTTGTATCTTCTTTTATTGCATTCGACTTAATATTTAAATAAAGGATAGCCGAAGTAGCAATCAATATTAAAGCTAAAATAATTATTAAAATTGTATCCATGATTCGTATGTTACACTTACTTAATGATATTTAAAGTTTATTTAAAACACTTTTAAGATTTTTTATCTCTCTATATTTTTTTGATGTCATTAAGCAAGCCTGAGAATTAAGAATTATTCCATCTTTTAATATCCTTAATTTATTAGCTTTTAAAGTTGCTCCGGTTGAAGTTATATCGGTTATTATTTCAGATGATCCAGTAAATGGATATATCTCTGTTGCACCAAGGCTCTTCACTAATTTAAATTGAGTAACTCCTCTGGAGAACATAAATTCTCTTGTTAAATTTGGGTATTTTGTAGCTATACGTAATCTATTTCTTTTTTTTTCTTTAAATTCAAAAGCTATTTCTTCAAGATCAGGCATTGTCTGTACATCTATCCAATCATCTGGGATTGCAACTACTAATGTAGCTTCTCCAAAATCGTACTTTTTTTTTACAATCACCTTTTTTTGAATGTTAATTTCGCTTTCCATTAATAAATCATATCCAGAAAAGCCAATATCAAGAGATCCATCCGCAAGACGTTCTATTATTTCTCTAGCATGCAGATAATTAATAATAATATTTTTTTCTCCTTTAATAAATCCAAATAAGTCTCTCTCACCTCTCTCGGAAAGAATTTTTAATTTTTTTCTTTTAAAAATATTTAAAACTCCTGATCGTAAACGTCCCTTACTTGGAATTCCAATTTTCAAGATGCTATTACTCATAATTTCTCTAAGTTAATAGCTGCTCCAACAGCTGGTATATTTTTTTTAAAGCCAAGATCTTTAATTAAAGAATCGTATCTACCACCTCTAATATTTAACTTCTCAGACTTTGATTTAATATCAATCTTGAATACCAAACCAGTGTAATATTCGAGATGTCTTCCAAAAGAAGAATTAAATCTAACATTTAATTTATTAATTTTATTTTTAGTTATTGGGAAATAATCATCCTGAACTCTTAGATTAATTTTATTTTTTTTAAAAAATAAATTTAACTTTTTAGATGCTTGATTAATAGGACATTCAATTCTTAAGTACTCTTTTAAAATTTTTACAACATTACTACCTTTTTTTGTTCTTCTTGGATCTTTAATTTTACTGTCAAATCTTAATAATATTTCTTCTATTGATCTTCCAGCAACTTCTTTTTTTTGATTTCCATTAATCATTTTAGAAAATTTTTTTTTATCTATTTCGACAATTGTTGGGTCGATATCAGAGTTAGTCTCCAATCTTTTTAATAAATCATTAAAATATTTTTCTCTCCAAAAATGACGTTGTAATCTTAATTTCCATCTTGCTGGACAATCCAATTTATCTAACAAAAGCCTAAAAATTTCTATGTTACCTATTACTAAATATCCGCTTTTATATTTAATTTTTGATAATGCTTTAAGTGAAGTTTCTATTATTTTTTTATCATCTTTTTTTTCAGTAAAAGATCCCAATATTTCAAAACCAATTTGATTTCTGATAACAGAGTCTTTTTTATTTAATCCTTTCCTAAATGCTTGACCACTATAGAAGATTTTTTCACTAGTTTTCTTATTCTGTTTCAAATATCTAACACAAGATGCAATTGTTAAATCAGGTCTTAAACAAATTTCATTGCCTAATTGATCATGGAAAGAAAATATAAATCTTTTGAAATTTTCTCCTGACCTTTCCAATATTAAATTTGTGTCAATAACTGTATCGAGATCAATATATTTATATCCGTTTGACTTAATTACTTTTAAAATATTTTCAGATAAGTTTTTTGATTTCATAAATCAACTTCTCCTTGTCAAATGTAATTTGAGTATTTTCAGATTTTTTCCATTCTTCTCTAGATAAATTTCTTGATGTTTCATCTAAATTTGGGACTAATTTTTTTATAGTGATTTTATTATTTTTAAATTCATCATCTCCACAAAGAATTACAGCTGGTGAGCTCCTTTTATCTGCATATTTTAATTGAGATTTCAAACCAGAGTCTCCCAGATAAACTTCGGATCTTATGTTTTGATTTCTAAGTTTTGATAACAATTCATAGTAATTAGAGAGATATTTTTGATCTAAAACACATATAATTATTGGTGAATTATTTTTTACCTCGATTTTATTTAATTGAACTAGTGCGTATAACAAACGATCAAGGCCTATGGAAACTCCTGTTGCAGATAAGTCTACTTTTTTAAATCTTGAAACTAAAGAATTGTATCTTCCACCTCCACCAACTGAGCCAAACTCCACCTCTTGGTTTTTTTGATTTTTGACTTTAAATGTTAAATTTGCCTCAAATATTGGGCCATCATAATATTCAAGTCCTCTAATAACTTCAGGAGAAAAAATTATTTGATCAAAATTAGATGAATAATTTAATCCATCTAATACTTTATTTAATTCATCAACACCATCTTCAATTAATTTGTTTGGTATAGCTGACTTAATTTCATCTAGAGATTTCATATTTATAAAACTAACTATTTCTTCAGCTTGATTATCGGAGAGGTTTGCTCCAATAGTTTTATCACCGGATTTGTCTTCACGTCCCGTTGTGAGTAATTGTTTAACTCCATTAGTTCCAACTCTATCAAGTTTATCAATAGCTCTTAAAACAGTAAGTTGTTGTTTGCTTTCTAAAATTTTTAAATTTTCAATAAGTCCCTGGATTAATTTCCTATTACTCAACTTAATTTGATATTGATTTTTTTCTAAGCCACAAAAATATAATGTATCGGCTAAAAGATTACACATCTCAGCATCTGCTAAAGGATTATTGGATCCGATAATATCACAATCGGCTTGAGTAAACTCTCTAAATCTACCAGGTCCAGGTTTCTCATTTCGCCATACATTACCGATTTGATATCTTTTAAAAGGATTTGAGATATTTAAATAATTTTGAGACACATATCTTGCTAATGGTGCAGTTAAATCATAACGTAATGATATCCAACTATCATTTTCCTCTTGAAAACCAAATACACCAGAACTTGGTCTATCCTCGTCTGGTAAAAATTTTCCTATATTTTCTGATATTTCAAAACTTGGAGTTTCTAGCTTTGAAAAACCAAATTTTAAAAAATTTTCTTCAATCTTAGCAATTAAGTTTTCTTTTAATGCTAATTCGTTACCGTATCTGTCAACGAAACCCGAGGGGTTATTGGCTGACAATTTTTTTTCTTTATTCATTTTTTGGTACACGGGGACAGATTCGAACTGTCGACCTTCGGTTCCACAAACCGCTGCTCTAACCGACTGAGCTACCCGTGCTCCTTCTAGTGTTTTATACTAAATGTGGATAAAATTAAATTTATATATAATTAAATAGCTAGCGTGCAGCCAGCATGGAAATGGTGTCTGTGTGTTTTTCTGTTTATAATAACAGTTTTAATCATTGCTGTTTTATTAGCATTATTTTTTTGAAATGCAAGTAACAAAAGGATTTGCACAGGAATGGCTATGTTATTTAACATATCCTATTCCTATACAAATATTTTTGATGAATTAAATTTTATTAACCTAATTTTTTCAAATTTACAGCGCTTGGACCTTTTTCGCCATCTTGAATTTCGAATTCTATAGCATCATTTTCATTCAAAAATCTTAGCCCAGCTTCTCTAACTGCGCTCGCATGAACGAAACAATCTTTTTCCCCGTCTTCTCTTTCAATAAAACCGTAGCCCTTCTTACCGTTGAACCACTTTACTTTGCCTTTTAATGTACTCATACTTTAGTTACTCTTTCTTTGTTATTATATAATTAGCTATAAATAGCTGATGGATAGGTATTAGATTTTAATTTTGAATGCAAGCATAATGATGGATATTAATACCACATGGGAGTGGTGGCTTCGGCGGGACTCGAACCAGCGACACAAGCCTTTTCAGGGCTCTGCTCTACCAACTGAGCTACGAAGCCATATTAAGATCTAAAAATTATACGACCCTTTGATAAATCGTATGGAGATACTTCCAATTTCACTCTATCTCCTTGTAAAACACGAATACGATTTTTTCTAAGTTTTCCTGCCGTGTGAGCCGTAACATTATGACCATTGTCTAGTTTAACTCTAAACATAGCATTAGGAAGAAGATCTGTTACCACACCCTCAAACTCCAACGTATCCTGTTTACTCAAATTATTATCTCCTCATTCTAGATTTAATACTTTGAGCATGATTATCTAGTTCTTCATACTCAGCGAGATGTGTAGCGGATTCTCCTAATTTCTCAATACCTTTTTTTGTAAGAGTTATATGGCTAATTTTTTTATAAAATTCACTAAGATTTAATCCAGATGAAAATTTTGCAGATCCTAAAGTTGGTAATACATGGTTTGAACCAACATTATAGTCTGAGACAGCCATTGGAGAATACTTTCCAATCATAATACTTCCTGCATTATGAATTTGATTTAAATACTTTTTATAATTAGATAAATTAATTTCTAAGTGCTCTGGAGCAACTTCATTAATTGCTTCTATTATTTGCTTATCACTTTGGGCTAACACAATTAATCCATTATTTTTCAAACTTTTTAAAACAACACTTTTCCTTTGAACTTTTTTGATACTTTCCTTTATTTCTATATTAAATTTATTTGCTAATTTTTTATCTTTCGTAATTAAAATACACTGGGAGTTTACATCATGTTCTGCTTGTCCAATCATAGATGTTATAACTTGATTTAGATCAGTTTTACTATCTGCTAAAACACAAATTTCACTAGGCCCAGCGACCATTCCTTCTGTCCCAACATCACCAAAGACTTCACGTTTACTTCTTGCAACATAAATATTTCCAGGCCCAACAATTTTATTCACTTTTTGAATATACGCTAAACTTGCTATAGCTTGGGCACCACCCATTGAGTAAATTTCATTAATTCCAACTTTTTTAGCTGCATAAAGAACAGCAGGATTTAGTTTTCCATTAAGTTTTGGATTAGCCAAAACTATTCTTTTTACACCAGAAATTTTTGCAGGCACTGCATTCATTAATAATGTGGATGGTAAATTAGCTGGTACATAAATACCTACAGACTGTAGTGGCACATGCTTATATTCAAGTTTATTTTTAAAATTATCTACATACTTAATATTTTTTGGTTTTTGTAGTGAATGAAACTTAAAAATTCTATTATAGGCTAAATCGATACTTTTTTTAATCTTAGGTTCTAATGTATTAATTGCTTTGTTTACTTTATCTTTTGAAGGAACTATCTCTATATTTTTACTAAATTTTTTCTCATACTTTAAAAGTGCTTTTCTTCCATTAATTTTGATGTCTTTTAAAATTTTTGGAACTATCGAAGTGTCTACTGCTTTTCCAGATCTCCTTTTATCCAAAAAAGACGTTAATTCTCTTTTATAATTTTTTTTCTTACAATTAATTACTTTTATCATTTTCAATTTTTTGGTCTTCTAACGTTACATCAATAACTTCTGTGGAAAGTGTTATAATTCCATTTTTTGAAAATAACAGAACTATTTCAAAATTTTCTTTTTTTTTAAAAATATCAATTGCAAATAATTCTAAAGTTAAATCTGCATTGGACTGTTTAATATTTTTAGACTTGGAACTTTCAATAAATTCAAATTTTATAACACTATTAATAGGTTTGCTACTATCTGTTTCCTTATCTATTCTTAAAACAGAAAGTAAAAAAATTTTTGTAGATGGCAAATATTTTATATCAGAAATTTTGACTTTAGACTCTGCACATATAGCTGATATAATTTGTAAGTCGTCTGGAGATTGAGCGATTACTTTCTTTAAAAAATTATTCACTAAGATATTCTTTTTATTTTTACTCCAATTTTTTTTAGCTTATTTTCAATTTTTTCATAACCTCGATCTAAATGATATACTCTATTTATAATAGATGTTCCTCTTGAAATAAAAGCTGCCAAAACTAAAGCTACTGATGCCCTTAAATCACTAGACATTAACTCAGCTCCCTCTAGATTATTAGTTCCCTCAATAATTGCCTTGTTACCTTTAATACTTATTTTTGCACCTAATCTTTTCAATTCTGGAACATGCATAAATCTGTTTTCAAATATATTTTCTTCAATTGTGCTTATCCCATTTGCTCTAGTTAACAATACCATAATTTGAGCTTGCAAATCAGTGGGGAAATTTGGATATTCTCCAGTTTTTAAAAAATTTAGACTTTTAATTTTTTTTGGTCCCTTAATTTGAATTGTATTTTTTGTGGTTTTTATCTTTGCACCAATTTTCTTAAGCAAATTTATCTCTGTATTGATAATTTTTGGCTCAAAGTTTTTAATTTTTAAATTTCCACCATTCAAACATGCGGCAACACAAAAAGTACCTGCTTCAATTCTATCATTCATAATTGAGTAAGTTATACTTTTTAATGTTTTAACACCTTCTATTTTTAAAGTTCTTTTACCAATCCATTTTATCTTGGCACCAGCTGTTTTAAGAAAATTTGTCAGATCCTTGATCTCAGGCTCTATTGCACAATTTTTTATTGTTGTTGTACCATTAGCGAGACAAGCAGCAAGAATTAAATTTTCGGTAGCTCCAACAGATATTTTTGAAAATCTTATTTCTGAACCAACTAGTCCTTTTTGAGCTTTTGCATTAACATATCCTTTTTCAATTTGTATTTTAACACCTAACTTTGATATAGCTTTTAAATGTATATCTATTGGTCTTAATCCTATACTGCAACCACCCGGGCTACTTACTTTTGCTTTTTTATTTTTTGCCAATAAAGGACCAAGAACTAAAATTCCTGCTCTCATTGTTTTAACCAGAGAATAAGGTGCAAAAAAATTATTTTTTTTTCCTTTTGAGATTGTCGCGATTTTTTTATTATTTTTAAAGGTAATTTTTCTCCCTAGTGATTTTAGCAAATTAAGCATTGTATCAATATCTTTAACTCTTGGCAGATTTTTAATTGTTACATTTTTATCAAAGAGCAAAGTTGCAGCGAGTATTGGTAGAGCAGCATTTTTACTTCCAGAAATTGATACCTCTCCTCTGATCTTAGAGGGACCATTAATTTTAAATTTATCCATTTTAAATTTTGGGAAGCGTTACCCCTTTTTGACCCATATATTTTCCATTTCTATCGGCATATGAAACATCAGGTTTCTCATTCCCTTTTAAAAATATAAATTGTGCCACACCCTCATTTGCATATATTTTGGCTGGCAATGGGGTTGTGTTAGAAAATTCAAGAGTCACATGACCTTCCCATCCTGGTTCCAAAGGTGTTACGTTAACAATTATTCCACATCTGGCATAAGTGGACTTACCTAAACAAATAACTAAGACATCACTAGGAATTTTAAAATATTCGACTGTTCTTGCTAAAACAAAAGAATTTGGCGGAATAATACATTCATCAGACTCTTTTGTTACAAAATTTGTTGGTTTAAAATTTTTTGGATCTACAATTTCGGAGTTAACATTAGTAAATATTTTAAACTCATTAGATACTCTTGCATCGTACCCGTATGAAGAAACACCAAATGAAATTTTTCCTTCCCTGATTTGTTTATCTTCAAATGGAGAAATCATTGCATGATCTTTTGCCATTTTGATTATCCACTTATCTGATTGAACTGACATTTATTTATTTTTTTTGTTTTTTCTTTGAAAAATTTTTCTTTTTCTTAAGTTTTTACGCAAAGCTTCTTCGAGTTTAGCTTTTTTATCCTTCTTCCTGTCCATCTTGATTACTTTTTGTCTGGATTGGTAAGGTGATCCAAAGTTATTATTTGATCGATTGGTATTGTTTTATCCTCTGGAGTTTTGGTGTCACCTTGTTTAGCTATTTTCTTTGCTCTTTTCTCAGCAAGCTTTTTTTCTCTTTTAGCCTGCTTCTCCATAGCTTTGGCTCCTCTTGTCGATTTATAGTCGTAGTGAATTCCCATATCATTTACCTAATTTAGATATATCCGATTTTCGTAAAAAATTAAGGCATTTATTTGAAAAAAACAATTTTATACACTAATTATAATTAAAAAATGCCCTCATAGTTAAATGGTATAACACATCCATGGTAAGGATGAGTTTCCAGTTCAATTCTGGGTGAGGGCACCAGCTATTTGTAGAATTTTTTTCTGATTATAAATCCAATTAAAACCAGAATTATCATACCAATTACTGGTACATAAATATCTGGAGTTAAAATTATATCAAACATACTAGGAAGTTCTTGATTATATTCAATTACTTTATTTAGCCCTGCGCCTAGTGAGGCTCCAACGAATAACTGAGGTGTCATTCCAATAACAGATCCAAAAAAGAAATTTTTGATTTTAACATTAAATAGTGTTGGCAAAATGTTTGATATAAAAAAAGGTATACCACCAACAAATCTATATATAAGAAAAAAAGTAAATTCATTTTTTTTAAATTTTTCAGTAAGATTAGAAAACTTTGATGAAAATTTTTTTTTAATTAAATCTTTAAAAAAATAATTTGCACAAATATATAAAAACGTTGCACCAATAGATAAACCAAATACAATAAGGATTGTCCCTATCCATTTTCCAAATACAAATCCTCCAACTAAAAAAACTGGCGAACCAAATCCTAAAAGCATAACCCAAATAATCACTCCAATAAAAAATAATATGCTTGCAATTAAAAGATTGGAGTTTTTAATATCATTTAGTTTATCTCTATTATTTTTTATAAGTTCAAAACTTGAAAAGTCGTCAAATGAAAAATAGCTAAAAAAAAGCAACAAAAAGCCAGTAACTATGGAAAGATATATAATACCGAGAATAATTTTTAATTTATTTTCATTTTCCATTTTGATTTAATTTATTAAAAATCGCTGTACTTATATACATTAAATTGTATAACTACCGAAATTTAACAAAAAAAAAGCCTTAATATGAAACGTACATATCAACCTAGTAAAAAAGTGAGAAAAAGAAGGCATGGTTTTAGGTCTAAAATGAAGACTAAAGGTGGAAGAAAATTAATTAGACGAAGAAGAAGTAAGGGTAGAAAAAAACTCACTGTTTAATGCGGGT
>CACADE010000011.1 GCA_902531175.1 uncultured Pelagibacteraceae bacterium | reverse complement strand
TCTTCAATTTTCTCTTTAATATTGGCTTTTTCAGCTCCATCCTTTATTTCTTGAGCAACTTTATTTTCAAAACTAGAATGAGATTGAACTATATACCAATTTTTCATTAGAAATTTACCTTTAAAATAAGTTCTAAAAAAAACTGCAGAACTTGATCTAATAACAAAAAAAATATAGCTGCAACAATAGCCATTGCAACAACCATTAAAGACCCTTGGATCACTTCTTTACCGGTAGGCCAAGTAACTTTAAAAGCCTCTTGTTTTACATCCTGAATAAATTTTAGTGGGTTTTTCATAATTTTTATTTGGCAGGAGCGGAGGGAATCGAACCCCCAACCTCCGGTTTTGGAGACCGGCGCTCTACCAATTGAGCTACACTCCTATGGAGTTTACTCTATAATTTTAGTTACTACTCCAGCTCCTACTGTTCTTCCACCTTCTCGAATAGCAAAATTTAACTTTTCTGCCATAGCAATAGGTGTAATTAATTTTACTGTAAATTTAGCATCATCACCTGGCATTACCATTTCTGTTCCAGCTGGTAACTCTACTTCTCCTGTAACATCTGTTGTTCTAAAATAAAACTGAGGTCTATATTTAGTAAAGAAAGGAGTATGTCTTCCACCTTCTTCTTTTTTAAGAACATAGGCCTGAGCTTCAAATTTAGTATGTGGTGTGATCGATGCAGGTTTACATAATACCTGACCTCTTTCAACATCAGTTCTTTCAACACCTCTCAAAAGGGCACCAATGTTATCTCCTGCCTCACCAGAGTCTAATAGTTTTCTGAACATTTCAACTCCAGTACAAACTGTTTTTTTTGTCTCTCTTATTCCTACAATTTCTATTTCATCACCAGTTTTAATAACCCCAGACTCTACTCTGCCAGTCACAACTGTTCCTCTTCCTGAAATTGAAAACACATCTTCTACAGGCATTAGAAAATCTTTATCTTTAGGTCTGTCTGGTTGCGGAATAAACTCATCTACAGATTTCATCAATTCCATTATTGAATTTTTACCAATTTCATCATCTCTTCCTTCAACTGCAGCTAATGCGGAACCTTTAATAATTGGAGTTTTATCTCCAGGAAATTTATAAGAAGTTAGCAAGTCTTTGATTTCTTCTTCAACAAGTTCAATCATTTCTTTATCATCAACCTGGTCAACTTTATTTAAGTAAACAACAATAGCTGGTACTCCTACCTGTCTTGCTAATAGAATATGCTCTCTTGTTTGTGGCATAGGACCATCCGCTGCATTTACCACTAAGATAGCACCATCCATTTGTGCAGCACCTGTGATCATATTTTTTACATAATCAGCATGACCAGGGCAATCGACATGCGCATAGTGTCTTTTCTCTGTTTCATATTCTACGTGTGCAGTTGAAATTGTAATTCCTCTCTCTTTTTCTTCTGGAGCTTTATCAATTTGATCATAAGCAGTAAATTGTGCACCGCCAGATTCTGCTAATACTTTTGTGATCGCAGCAGTTAATGTTGTTTTACCATGATCTACGTGACCTATAGTACCAATATTACAGTGCGGTTTATTTCTTACGAACTTTTCTTTTGACATTACTTGTTTACCTCTTTTTATTCTTAATTTAATTTTTTGGAGCGGGTAAAGGGAATCGAACCCTTACATCCAGCTTGGAAGGCTAGCGTTCTACCATTGAACTACACCCGCAACACCCAAGTATACTCCATGTTATTAAAGATTATTGAATGGTGGAGGGGGAAGGATTCGAACCTTCGAAGACCGAAGTCAACGGGTTTACAGCCCGCCCCATTTGACCGCTTTGGTACCCCTCCTTAATATATTAATAGGGGGAAGCACCCCATGTTCAATAAAGCTTTAAACAACATGCGTTTTATATATTTTTATTGTACAAATGCAATACGTGAATTATAGGAAAATAGCTTATAAAATACTGTAAATTCAGCAATTATTATGAATAAGTCATCTTTTTTTATAGTAGGAAAACATGCAGTTGTTGAAGCATTAAAAAATCCTCAAAGAAAAGTTTTAAGAATTTTTTTAACAGAAGAAAGTAAAAAAAATATACATAGAGTAAGTTCAAAAATCAATCTGCTTAAAGATTTAAAGATTTATTATAAAACCAGACGGGAACTGGATAAATATTGCTCCAAAGATGGGGTAACACATCAAGGATATGTTGCTGAAATAGAACATCTTGAAAAAATAAATTTAAAAGAATTTATAAAACAAAGAGAAAAGATTACATTTGCTTGTTTAGACGAAGTAACAGATCCAAGAAATATAGGATCAGTAATTCGTAGTGCAGCATCATTTAACATAGATGGGATAATTATTAAGGAAAGACATTTTCCATCAGAAAGCAAGATGATGTACAAAGCAGCCAGCGGATGCATGGAACATATAAATATTTTTGAAGTATCTAATATAAATACTACTTTGAAATTCTTAAGAGATAATAATTTTTGGGTATATGCTATGGACTCTAATAGCGCTACAAATATAAATAAAATTGATTGGACAAATAAAAAAATTTTACTTTTTGGATCAGAGGGATCTGGGATAAAAAAACACACAACTAAGTATTCTGATTTTTTTGTAAAAATAAAAATTAATTCTAAAGTTGATAGCCTTAATATTTCTAATTCAGCATCTATAATTTTTTATCATTTAGAAAATTTAAAATAATCATATTTTAGTAAATTTTAATGTTTTAAGTTTTAATGAATTATATTGATCTAAAGAGTCATTATACCTTAGCATGCGAGCCTCTTTACCTATTTTAGAATATTCATTTATCAAAGAATTTACTTTTGTGTGTTTTTTATAAATAGATTTGCCTCTTCTAAATAATTTTTTAAAAAAATTTAATTCAATATAATTGTCTAAATTTATAATTTTTTTCTTTAGTATTTTATTTATGTAAATTGAGATCCACAAATCATCATTTAAAAATAAACTTTTATTATTTTTTACATATTTATTAAAAAACTCTTTTATATTTTTTAGTAAATCTGTTCTTATCATGAAACCATCCGCACCTTGTCCAATCACAAGATCTTCTATCGAATATGTGCAAAAACTATATGCGTTGTCTGATTTTAAATCAGTTTTTGTTGCAAAAATTTCAAGCATATTTTTTTTATAAACATGATCGTCATCAAGTAAAATTATATATTGACAATCTTTTATTTGATTCAAAGAACCCAAAAGCTTTGTTCCTGGTCCATAATCTTCACTCTTATTAAATATGATTTTATCATCATAATTTTTTTTAAAAAGTTCACTATGATTAATTTTTTCATCTGGAAATCTTACGTATTTGTCAGAATAATTTATTATAATTTTATTTGGAAGATGTGTTTGATTTAGTAAACTTTCAATAGTTTTATATATAGTTTTATACCTTTGGGGTATGGTTGATATTGAAAAGCAAAATTTGGTCATTAATAAAATGTTTAATTATTCAAAATAATATCATTTTTTTAGATTGATAATTGTATTTTTTTGATTTATTTATTCGAGTTCTCATGCCCTTGTAGCTCAGCTGGTAGAGCAATTGATTTGTAATCAATAGGTCCGCGGTTCGAGTCCGTGCGGGGGCACCACAAGTCTTAATTACTTTGTCTCGTTTCTTAATTGTTCTAGTTTGATTTTTTTTTGAAGACTCCTATTTTTATCAAATAGTAAATTAAATTTTATTTTTTTGTTGGTCTTAATAATTATTTTTTTTGCATTTCTAACTTCAACATTATCAGCAACAGCGCTAATTGGTCTTTTAAAGGGATTTAAATTCTTAATAATAATTTTTGATTTATCACTTATGATTTTCCCTTTCCATCTTCTTGGTCTAAATGCACTTATTGGACTAATTGAGAGTCTATTAGAATCTATACTTAGTATTGGTCCGTGCACAGATAGATTGTATGCGGTACTACCTGCTGGAGTAGATACCAACACACCATCTGAGATTAAATTTTTTATAATTTTTTTTTTTCCACTTGAAATAGACAATGAGGCTGTTTGTCTACTCTGTCTTAAAATTGAAATTTCATTAATTGCAATAGATTTTTTTAGAAATTTCGATTTAGTTCTTACACTCATTTCTAAAGGTGAAATTATGACAGACCTAGCTTTTATCAAATTTTTATAATTATTTTTTTTCGAAAATTTATTCATCAAGAAACCATAGTTTCCAGAATTTATTCCATAGAAAGGTTTTTTGTAATTGTTATATTTTTTTAAAGTTTCAAGCATGAAACCATCGCCACCAATAACAATAATTAAGTTACATTTTGATAATGAAAAAGGATTTATTTTTTTTAATACAGCATTTTTTATTTGCAACGATCTGTTGTTTTTATCTGAAACTATAAATGGATTAATCATAAGTGGTGCCCTCGGCCAGACTCGAACTGGCACTCCCAAAAGGGCAAGGATTTTAAGTCCTTTGTGTCTACCAATTTCACCACGAGGGCATTAATGAATTTCATGATTGTTTATTTCATGTTTTAAAATAAAACAATAAGAATAACAAATATTTTTATGAATTCTTTGATAATTTACAAGTTAAAATGAGAAGAAAAACTTTACTTAAATCAATAGATCCAGAAACAAGTAGAAATAAGTTTATAAAGGGAAATAAAAATTTCATTTATTTGATTAATAAAAGGCTTAAATGGATGAAAAAGTATACAGAGTCTAAACAAAATGTACTAGAATTTGGCAGCAGTAATTGCTTATCGAAATTAATATTAGGTAAAAAAGTAATTTGTACCGATATTAAAAATAATAAATTTTTAGATTTTAATCTTGATATGAATAAATTAATTGTTCCAAAAAAATATAAAAAAAAATATGATGTGTTAATTTTTAATCACTGCTTACATCATTCAAAAAATCCAATTCAAGTTTTGGAGAATATATCAAAAAAAATGATAAAGAATAATGGTTTTATTTTGATAAATGAGCCAGAGACTTCAATTATTTTTAAGATTATTTTAAAAATTTTTAATCATGAAAAATATGATGATAATATAGAAAATAGTAGATTTAAGAATTTTTGGTATGAAAATAATTCAACTGGAAAATTATTATTTTCAAAAATAAAAAGTAATGATGTATTTTTAAATAAATACAAAGTTGTTGAGAACGAATTAAGTGAATTTTTTATATTCTTAAATTGCAGTGGTAATGGAGTAAATACCCCACATATTCCCTTAAATTATTTATTTTTAAGTATAATAAATTGTTTTGATAATATTTTAGTTAAACTAATGCCAAATATATTTGCGTTAAATAGACGTGTTGTATTAAAAAAATTGTAGTGAGAATATATATATCAAAAGGGAATTAATTAAATAATCATAGATTATTATGAAATTTATAACGTTTATTCCAATATTTTTTAGAAAATCTATCTAATTTTTTTATAATAGATTGTATTGATATTCTCTAGCTTCAATTATTTGTTTTGGTAAATTTAGCTCAACATCATCAAAACTTATAAATTCATCTTTCATTATGTCATTCTTTAAAACTGCATTATCAGTATAACCCATAGGTAAAATTCTTTCCTGTTTTGATCTTTTAGAAGAAATCAATCTTCCTCTTGCACAATAACCCCCTTCTCCATCAAGTTTTTCTCCTGCTTTTAAATCTTTTTTTGCGACACTAGCTATCTCAGCATTAAAATTTTTTGTATAACCTGTAGCTTTATTATCAAGCACTATAGAATAAATTGATTGAGCTAATTCTAATCCAATATAATGATAAGGCCTCCAAATAGCTGAATAACTTCCAGAAGAGTCAGTTACCATTCCATAGTCTTTAAAACAGTTTTTTACATACTCATTTTGAGCTTTAATAACAATATACACTCCCCATCTAAGATCATTAGGTATATCTTTTTTATCCAAATCAATGCTTGATATAACCTCAACTTGACCTGAATAATCTAATAATCCTCCCTCAGATTTTGGAATTAATTTTTTAGCAATGTCATAAACTCCGATTGGAGGATAGGATAATCCACTTTTTGGACATTTTAAGTCTGTAGCATTACTAACAGCACACATTTCTATTGATGATTTATCCCCACATAAAAAACTATTAAACATTTTAGGGTTCATTCCAGATTCATTTTCAGCTCTTTCTTTAGTTAAACCATAATGTCCCCAGACGGTTTCTGGCGTTGAATATTCAAAAGTTGGGTGGTATTTTGTTCCTTTTCCTGCACATATAACTTCAAAACCATTTAATTTTGCCCATTCAATTTGTTCTAATATTAATGATGGCTGATCACCATAAGCCATTGAACAGATAACGTTGTTCTTTTTAGCTAAATCAGACAAATACTTTCCACATAAAACATCTGCTTCAACATTAACCATTATTACATGCTTTTTACTTTCTATGATTTTCTTTGCATGTAATGTGCCTGCTATAGGGTTGCCTGTAGCTTCAATAAATACATCAATTTCTCTGTTAAAAACTTTGTCTAAATTATCTGTAAAATTAATCTTTTGTATAGTTTCACTAGATAATCCACTATTTAAACAATTTTTTTTTGCTCTCTCAATATCAAGCTCTATAATTGAATCTAAAATGATTTTGTTTAATTGATTATATTGAGCGAGAAACATTGAAACAAATTTCCCACAGCCAACAAAAGCAACTCTAATTGGTTTTTTTAAATTTTTAAGTTTAGTATATAAATACACAGATCTATCTTAATAAGAAAAAAATAATAAACCAATAAGATAATAATCCTGAAACAATAGTGGCAATTACACTTCTTGAGTAAAATCCAACAACTAAAGCAACAATTGCACCATAAATTTTTGGATCTGTGATTTCTACAAACAAACCAAAATCATTAAAAAAAACACCAGGAAATATTATTGCTGGAAATACAGCTGCTGGAACATAATTAAGAACTTCTTTAACTTTTGTTCCAAGCATTTCTCTATCAATTAAAGCGACCATGGCCATCCTAGAGAAATAAGTTACAATTCCAGATACTATAATTGAAAACCAGGTCATTTTTTTAACCTCAACATTATAAATGCAGCAATTAGAGCGACTATAGGAGATAATATTATGTAAGATTTAAATGGAGCATTAAATAAAATTAATGATGCAAACCCAGATACCAACATCACGAAAACATGATCTAGTTTTCTTAAGTCATTTACAATAATCGCTAAAAAAGTAAGAGGGATCGCAAATTTTAAACCCAATTCTTCAGGAATAAATGAGCCCAATATAATTCCACTAATTGTGGATAACTGCCAACAAAACCAAAGTGTTACTCCTGTACCAAGAACATAATAATGTGGATTAGATAAATTTTTATTTTGTTTAATGTACTTGTTAGATTCTGCAAAGCCTTGATCTACAATAAAATAAGAAATAAATAATTTTTTAATAAAACTCAGTTTTTCTAAATACTCAGATAAAACTGCTCCATATAGTAAATGTCTCGAGTTTATTACTCCAACTGATGTAATAGCTACTAATGATGAAGCTCCGCCTGACAAAAGTTGCATAAATATTATCTGTGAAGCGCCGCCAAAAATAATCAAGGAAGTTGCATAAACTAAAATTGGATCAAAACCTAATTCAATACCAATAGCTCCAGTTATAATTCCAAAAGGAATTACTGATAACATATGAGGTAAAACAGCAACTATACCTTTAAAAAATATTTTTGATTTTGAAAGCATTAATTAAAAATTCACTAAAGCTTTTTTGAGATACTTTTTATCTAATTTACAGTCTTTATAACCCTGCTTAACAACGTTTAGATATCTTTCTGTGGGATATCTAAAAATTGTTTTTTTAGGCATGATATAAGTCATGACAGTATTGTTGTAATAATTAAAATACATTTTTTTATAAAGAATTGGATAATCTTCATAAATATCAAGTTTTTTTTCATCACTTTTTGATATCTCGTACAGTCCACCAGGCACTATTGAATTATTTTTCTTTTCTATATCTGCTGCACGATACTTGCTTCTGAAATTAAGTGTATATCCTTTTAAATTTATCTTTTTAATAAATTTGGAATCTTTACATCTTCTTTTCATTTGAAAATGATTTAGATTACTTCCATAAGCAAAATAAAGCATAATTATCTCTCAACTATTTCAATTTCTTTATCTTTAACAAACTTAAGTATTTCTGAATTACATTTATCAATTTTTGTTTTATCTACTGATCTGACAACAATTGAAACCCCTAATTTTCCAGCTTTAAAAAAAGGATAACTTCCAATTTCAACTTCAGAATTATTATTTTGGACCTCTGTTAAAGATTTAGCTATTTCACTCTCAACAGTTCTTAAATTAATTGTTTCACTCAATATTGGTTCCCCTCCAACCAACAGATTATTTAAACTTCCGAGCATAGCCTTCATAATAGATGGAACTCCTGGAAGACAAAATACATTTTCAACATAAAAGCCAGGCGCGCCGCTAGATGGATTTAAAATTAAATTAGCGCTAACAGGCATTTTTGCCATCTTTTGTCTACCTTCATTAAATTCACCTGGCTTATAATAATTTTCTAGTATTGAAAAAGCCTCTTTATGAAAACCGTATTCAATATTAAATGCTTTAGAAACAGACTCTGCTGTAATATCATCATGAGTGGGTCCTATTCCTCCTGTTGTAAATATATATGAATATTTTTTTCTTTGTTCATTAACTGTATTTATTATAATACTTTCATCATCAGGAATGACTCTAACTTCTGCAACAGGTATGCCTAATGAATTTAACCAAATAGCTAATGTGCTTGTGTTAACATCTTGTGTTCTACCCGATAGAACTTCATTACCGATAATTAAAATACCAGCATTTATCTCTTTTTTATTTTGCATATGTAAATATAAGTAAATTTATATGAAATTTACAAATAGCCTTATTAAAGGAAAATTATTAAAAAGATATAAGAGATTTTTCGCCGATATAAAAGTAAATAACAAGATTATAACGGCACATTGTCCTAACACCGGATCTATGCAGGGTCTTTTAGATCAAGGTAATGAAGTTCTAGTTACAGAACACAATGATCCAAAGAGAAAACTGAAATTTACGTTAGAAATTATTAAAGCAAATAAAAGATACGTTGGTGTAAATACTCATAGAGCTAACAAAATCGTTAATCATGGATTAGAAAATAAATTAATATCTGAGTTTAAAACTATCAAAAATATTAAACCAGAATTTAAATTTAGTGATGATACAAGATTTGATTTTTTATGTGACAGCTATTTAATAGAAGTAAAGAATGTAACATTATTTAGAGAAAATGATATTGCGGAATTTCCTGATGCAGTAACATCAAGAGGAACAAAACATCTAAATATGCTAATCAAATCAATTAAAAAAGGATATAAACCACATGTCTTATTTTTAACGCAAATTCAAAATATTAATAACTTTAGAATTGCAAAAGATATTGATCAAATTTATTTTGAAAACTACAAAAAAGCAAAAAAAGCAGGAGTTAAATTTCTCGCTTATAGATGCAAAATTAGCTCTAAAGAGATTAAAATTGAAAAAAAAATTAATATTATAGATGAGTGATTATAAAGAAAAATTTGAAAAGATGAGAGTTGCTGGAAAGCTTGCATCTGAAACTTTAGACATGCTTACAGATTATATTAAACCAGGAGTATCGACAGATAAGATCGATAAATTAGGTTATGAATTTATAAAAGATAATGGTGGCTATTCAGCTCCATTATTTTATAGAGGTTTTGAAAAATCACTCTGCACATCATTAAATCATGTAGTTTGTCATGGAATACCATCTGAGAGAATTTTAGAAGATGGTGATGCAGTTAATGTTGATGTAACAGCGGTCATTGATAATCATTAT
The DNA here is from genome assembly GCA_902531175.1 of uncultured Pelagibacteraceae bacterium. Lineage (GTDB taxonomy): Bacteria > Pseudomonadota > Alphaproteobacteria > Pelagibacterales > Pelagibacteraceae > Pelagibacter. The sequence continues at coordinate 15,180 of CACADE010000011.1, read as the reverse complement.
GGGGATACAAGTAGAATGTATGAAATTGGAAATGTTCCAGTTAAGGCAAAAAATTTAATCGAAGCAACCTACGACTCATTAATGAAAGCAATATCAATTTTACAACCAGGTAAAAAACTTGGTGATATAGGATTTGAAATTCAATCTTATGTTGAAAGCAAAGGTTATTCAGTTGTAAGAGATTTTTGTGGACATGGAATAAGCAATGTATTTCATGAACCTCCCAATATTCTTCATTATGGATCTAAAAATACCGGCAAAGTACTATTGCCTGGCATGACGTTTACTATTGAACCAATGATAAATTATGGAAAATATGACACAAAAGTTTTAAATGATGGGTGGACAGCAGTAACTAAAGATAAATCGTTATCAGCACAATTTGAGCATACTGTTGGTATCACAGAAGATTCTTATGAAATTTTCACAGAATCTGTTAAAGGTTATACGAGGCCCCCATATAATTAATGATATCAAGATATTCTAGAAAAGAACTTGTCAGTATTTGGTCTGAAGAAAACAAATATAAAATTTGGCTAGATGTAGAAATTGCTGCAGCTGAGGCAATGGAAAAATATAAAATTATTCCTAAAGGTGTTGCGTCATTGGTTAAAAAAAAAGGGAAAATCAAAGTTAAAAGAATTCATGATATAGAAACAAAAGTCAAGCATGATGTAATTGCTTTTTTAACATCAATTACTGAACAGGCGGGTCTTAAAGCAAGATACCTTCATCAAGGAATGACGTCATCTGATGTTTTAGATACAACTTTAAATATTCAATTGGTTCAATCAGGAAATATTTTATTAAGAGATATTGATAAAATTTTATCTGTTCTAAAGAAACAGGCAAAAAAATATAAACTAACACCATGTATTGGAAGAAGTCATGGAATTCATGCGGAACCAATTACATTTGGTCTAAAATTAGCATCATTTTATGAAGAATTTAAGAGAAACAAATTAAGATTAAAAGATGCAATAGAAAATGTATCTACATGTGCAATTTCAGGAGCAGTAGGAACATTTGCTAATATAAATCCTAAAATTGAAACTTATGTTGCAAAAAAATTAAAATTAAAAGCTGAGCCTATTTCAACTCAAATTATACCAAGAGATAGACATGCACATTATTTTGCAGTTCTTGGGATTATTGCTGGATCTGTCGAAAGAGTTTCAACAGAAATAAGGCATTTACAAAGATCTGAAGTTTATGAATTACAGGAATACTTTTCAAAAGATCAAAAAGGTTCTTCTGCTATGCCTCATAAAAAAAATCCAATATTAAGTGAAAATCTCACAGGACTTGCAAGAATGGTAAGAAGCTATGTAATTCCAGCTTTAGAAAATATTTCTTTGTGGCATGAAAGAGATATTTCTCATTCTAGCGTTGAAAGAAATATTGGTCCAGACGCAAACATAACTTTAGATTTTGCTTTAGTTAGGTTGTCAGGAATTTTAGAAAAAATGATTGTTTATCCAAAAACAATGATAAAGAATTTAAACTTAACAAGAGGTCTTGTTTTTTCTCAAGAGGTAATGTTAGAACTTACTAAATCAGGCTTTGCTAGAGAGAAAGCGTATAGATTAGTTCAGTCTCATGCAAAAGCTAGTTTTGCAAAGAATACAAACTTATTAACACTTTTAAAAAATGATAAATCGATCACTGGTAAAATAAGTGAAAAAAGATTAGATAAAATCTTTACTTATGACAAACACTTAAAAAATGTAAATTATATATTTAAAAGAGTATTTAAATAATGAAAAAAGGAAAAAAATTATACGAAGGTAAAGCAAAAATAATTTTTGCAAGTAACGATAAAAAATATGTTATCCAACATTTTAAAGATGATGCAACTGCATTTAATAATCAAAAAAAAGCAGTGATGGATGGTAAAGGAATTTTAAATAATAGAATTTCTGAACATATATTAACTCAATTAAATAATGTTGGTATCAAAAATCATTTAATCAAACGTTTAAACATGAGGGAGCAATTAGTTCAACATGTTGAAATTATACCTATTGAATTTATTGTGAGAAACATTGCAACTGGATCATTAACAAAAAGATTGGGTATTGAAGATGGGACAGTCTTAGATAAACCTTTAATAGAGTATTGCTTGAAAGATGATGATTTAGGAGATCCCTTAGTAAGTACTGAACATATCTTAACTTTTAAGTGGATGGAAAAAGATGAATTAAACTTAATAAACAAAGAATTAAATAGAATTAACGATTTTCTTCAAGGCATGTTTAGAGGTGTTGGAATTAAACTTGTAGATTTTAAAGTAGAATTTGGAAGATATGAAAAAAATGGAAAACAAGAGATTATACTTGCGGATGAAATAAGCCCAGACACCTGCAGACTATGGGATGTAAATAGTGATAAAAAATTAGATAAAGATAGATTTAGAAAAGGTCTTGGTAATTTAATTGAGGCTTATCAAGAAGTTGCCAGAAGACTAGATATACTTCATGAACAATCAAATATAAGACCATTAAAATACACTAAACCACAAGCAGTAAAGATTAAAAAGAAGTAATGAAAATTAAAGTAATTGTAACTCTTAAAAATGGAGTTTTAGATCCTCAAGGAAAAGCAATTCAACAAACGCTTAATGGTATGAACTTTGGAAATGTAGAAGATGTAAGACAAGGTAAATATTTTGAAATTGAAGTTAAAGAGAAAGATGAAAAAAAAGCAAAGTCTTTAGTCGATGATATGTGTAAAAAACTATTGGCCAATCTTGTTATTGAGGATTACAGAATAGTTTAATAAATGAGATCATCAGTCATTATTTTTCCCGGATCAAATTGTGATAGAGACATGGATGTAGCTCTAAAAAAATTTGGTTTTAAAAATCAAATGGTTTGGCACAATGATCAATCTATTCCAAAATCAGATTTGATAGTATTGCCTGGTGGCTTTTCATATGGTGATTACTTAAGGTGTGGAAGTATAGCCTCTAAATCAAAAATTATAAAATCAGTAATTGATTTTGCTAATTCAGGGGGATTAGTTCTGGGAATTTGTAATGGATTTCAAATCTTAACAGAAACAGGCTTACTTAATGGAATACTACAACAAAATAAGTTTCTTAATTTTGTATGCTGCAATGTTTTTGTAAAAGTTAAAGATAAACAAAATAAATATTTCAAAGATTTAAAAAAAGATGTTTTAGAACTTCATATTGCCCATAACGAAGGCAATTACTTTTGTAGTGATGATGAATTAAAATCATTGGAAGATAATAATCAAATAGCTGTAACGTATTGTGGAAAAGATGGCACAGAAAATGAAAAAACTAATCCTAACGGAGCAATCAAAAATATAGCTGGAATATTTAATAAAAACAAAAATGTATTGGGAATGATGCCACATCCTGAGAGAATGATTGATAAATATTTATCAGGTGAAGATGGTTCATTATTTTTCAAAAATATTTTGGATAATTTTAAATAATGGAAGTCACTGAAGCAGTTGCAATAGACCACGGATTAAAAAAAGAAGAGTTTTCTAAAATATGCGAACTTCTTAAGAGAACACCTAATTTAACTGAGCTTGCAATATTTTCTGCAATGTGGAACGAACATTGCTCTTATAAGTCTTCTAGAAAACATTTAAAAAAAATGCATACAAAGGGAAAACAGGTCATACAAGGACCAGGAGAAAATGCTGGTGTTATTGATATTGGAGATGATGATGCAATTGTATTTAAAATTGAAAGCCACAATCACCCTTCGTTTATCGAGCCTTATCAAGGTGCAGCAACCGGAGTTGGTGGGATCATGCGAGATGTATTTACAATGGGAGCAAGACCAATAGCGAATTTAAATTCAATTCATTTTGGTTCCCCTCAACATAAAAAAACAAGAAACTTATTAAGAGGAGTTGTTAAAGGCATAGGTGGATACGGAAATTGTATTGGAGTTCCAACGATTGCTGGCCAAACTACATTTGATGAGTCTTACAATGGAAATATTTTAGTAAATGCCATGACACTTGGTTTAGTAAACAAAAATAAGATTTTTTATTCAAAAGCAGCTGGTTTAGATAAACCGGTAATATATGTGGGCTCAAAAACTGGAAGGGATGGAATTCATGGTGCCAGTATGGCTTCAGCAACATTTGATGACAAAATTGAAGAAAAAAAACCAACAGTTCAAGTTGGAGACCCATTTACTGAAAAACTATTACTTGAAGCATGCTTAGAATTAATGGCTGATAATTCAATTATTGCAATTCAAGATATGGGTGCAGCAGGATTAACATCTTCTAGTGTTGAAATGGCATCAAAGGGAAATCTTGGAATTGAATTAAATCTTAGCGAGGTTCCTTGTAGGGAAGAAAAAATGTCTCCATACGAAATAATGTTATCTGAAAGTCAAGAGAGAATGCTTATAGTTCTTGAAAAAGGAAAAGAAGAACACGCGAAGAAAATATTTGATAAATGGAACCTAGATTTTGCAATTATAGGTAAAACAACTAATTCAAAAAAAATAGAATTAATATTTGATAATAAAAAAGTTGCTGAAATACCAATTGATCTTCTAGCTGAAAATGCTCCAATTTATGATCGTCCTTGGAAAAAAACTAAATTACCTCAAAAATTAAAATTTGATAAAGATGAATTTAAATCTCTAAAACTATCAGATTGTCTAAAGAAGATTTTAAGTAATTCAAATATTTCTGAAAAAAAATGGATATGGGATCAATATGATCATACTGTAATGGGTGATACAATTCAAAAACCAGGTGGTGATGCTGGTGTTGTTAGAGTACACGGGACCAATAAAGCGGTAGCCGCATCAGTAGATTCTTCTGCATTATATTGTTTCTCGCATCCATTAACTGGAGGAAAACAAATAGTTTGTGAGAGCTATAGAAATCTTATTTCGGTAGGAGCTAAACCTATTGCTATTACCAATTGTTTAAACTTCGGAAATCCAGAAAAAGAAAAAAATATGGGTGAATTCGTAGAATGTGTTGAAGGAATTACAGAAGCAAGTAAGTATCTAGATTTTCCAGTCGTATCTGGAAATGTATCATTTTATAATGAAACAAAAGATAAAGGTATCAAACCTACACCGACAATTGGAGGTGTTGGACTAATCTCTGATTATCAACAAATGCTTACTATGGATTTTAAAACTGATGGAAACTTAGTTTACGTAATTGGTAAAACCGATGGACATTTAGATCAAAGTATTTTTGCAAGAGAGCTTTTAAATGAAAAAAAAGGTCCACCACCAACTGTTAATTTATTTAATGAAAAAAACATTGGTGAAACTGTATTAGATTTATCTAGAAAAAATCTAATTGTGAGCTGTCATGATGTGTCATTAGGTGGAATTTTAACAGCAGTATCAAAAATGTGTATTAAAGGAAAAAAGGGAATAAAAATTAATTCACTTAAAGGTTTAACAAATAAATATGAATATTTTTTTGGTGAAGATCAGGCTCGATATATTGTTGAAATACCTAAAGCTAGTTTGAAGAAAGTAAATGATATTTTAAACAAATATTCTGTACATTTCGATGAATTAGGGACAGTTAATGGACAATCCATCGTATATAAAGATGACATCAATTTGCCTATTGAAGAATTGGCAGATGCACATAAATATTGGTTAAAGAAGTATATGGATAGCTAATGGCAATGGATTTAAAAGAAATTGAGAGTTTAATTAAGGAAGGATTACCTGACGCAAAAGTTGAAATTCAAGATTTAGCGGGTGATGGAAATCACTATTCTGCTACAGTGACATCAGCTGAATTTTCAGGTAAAAGTAAAATAGAACAACACAAAATGGTATATAATTCTTTAAAAGGTAAAATGGGAAATGAGCTTCACGCTTTAGCAATTAAAACAAAGGAAATTTAAATGGAACAAGAAACAAATGATTTAATAAAAAGTGAAATTGAAAATAACGATGTATGTCTTTTTATGAAAGGTACACCTGATGCACCTCAGTGTGGATTTTCAATGGCAACTTCAAATATTTTGAAGGTTCTTGAAGTAAATTTTAAAGGTGTAAATGTTTTAGCAGATCAAAAGCTAAGAGAAGGTATAAAAGTATTTAGTGACTGGCCAACCATTCCTCAATTATATGTTAAAAACGAGTTTATTGGTGGATGTGATATCGTTAAAGAAATGTATGAGAGTGGAGAACTTGCTAAACTTTTTGAGTCTAAAGGAATAAATTTTAAAGCAAAGAATTAATTATCTAGAATAATATTCAATTACTAAGTTTGGTTCCATTACAACTGGATAAGGAACTTCTTCGAAAGATGGAATTCTTACAAATTTAACTTTTTTATTCTTTTCATCTAATTGTAGATATTCTGGAACTTCTCTTTCTTTGTTAGCAAGTGCGATATCAATTAAGGCAAGTTGTTTAGATTTATCTCTAATTTCAATCGTATCTTCTTCTTTGACCTGATAACTGGCAATATTTACTTTTTTTCCATTCACTTTAACATGACCATGATTAATAAGCTGTCTTGATGAAAATATAGTGTTTGATAACTTTGATCTATAAATAACAGCATCCAATCTTCTCTCTAATAATCCAATTAAATTTTCAGCAGTATCACCTTTTTTCATGATTGCTTTTTTGTAAACATTTCTAAATTGTCTTTCATTCATATTACCATAATATGATTTTAATTTCTGTTTTGCTTGAAGTTGAATTCCGTAGTCTGAAGGTTTGCCAGCTTTTGTTTGTCCATGCTGACCCGGAGGATAGGCTCTCGTATTAAAAGGACTTTTAGGTCTCCCCCATAAATTTACTTTTAATCTTCTATCTACTTTATGTTTAGAGTTTAATCTTTTTGTCATTAATATGAGGCTTTATAAGCCTAAGTTATGTTTTGTCAATCAACCTTTTCCTTACTTAAACCAGCAAATACACTTGATAAAATACGAGTTTCTTTTTCTGAAAGATTAAGTTTATAGAAAATACTTCTTAAATTTTCCATCATGATTGGTTTTTTTTCAGGTGGATGAAAAAAATTCTTATTTTCTAAATTATTAATGCATAAATTCAACATTCTTTGAATGTCATTCTTATTTGCACTTTTAATTTTTTTTGACTTTTCAAAAATAAACTTTTTATTTGAAATTAGGCCACTCACTATCTGAGCTACTATAATTAGACTATGAGACAAATTTAAAGATCTAAAATTTTTGTTACTTGGAATTTGTAAAGTATAATCAGCATAACTAACCTCATTATTTGATAAACCAGATGCTTCTGATCCAAAAAGAAAACCAACCTTTTTTTTATAATTAATCTTATTAAGATCGGTTATTGATATATGTTTAATATTTTTATTTCTAAATCTTGCAGATGTTGCAACCAATATATCCAAATTAATTAATGATGTTTCTATATTTTCATATACTTTTGCTTTTTTAATAACATCTTTTGCACCTACAGATGTTGCAATAATTTTGTCATTTGGAAATGATGGTTTTGGATTAACAACTGACAGATTTGTAAAATTAAAGTTTTTTAAAGCTCTAGCACAGGCTCCTATATTTTCTGATAACTGAGGTTTATGTAAAATGAAAGTTATATTTCTTAATGACATCAAGTACTTGCGGGAGCATTATCCTTGAAAAGCTTATAATCCAAACTATCAACTAAAGCTTTAAAAGATGCATCAATAATATTCGGAGAAACTCCTATAGTAAACCAATTACCATGTTTTGAGTCTGCACTTTCTATTGAAACTCTGGTAACGGCTCCAGTTCCAGTGTTTAATATTCTAACTTTATAATCAACTAATTTTAGATCTTTTAAGTATTCTGAGTACTTTTCAAGTTTATTTACATTTTTTCTAATTGCATTATCTAAAGCATTAACAGGTCCATTACCCTCGCCTTCACATAATATTTCATGACCATCTACTTCTAGTTTTGCTTTTGCAAATGATATTACTTCTCCAGTAGAATCTTTCTTAACAGAAACATCATATTCATTAATTGAAATATATCTTGGTATTTCCCCCATCAATCTTCTGGCTAAAAGTTCAAAAGATGCATCAGCACCATCGTAACTATATCCTATGAACTCTCTGTCTTTTACTTCATGAAGAAGTTTTTTTATTTTTGGATCGTCTTTTTTAATATTAATACCAATTGCATTTAATCTAGACATTATATTAGATTGTCCTGATTGATCAGATACAACAATATTTCTAGTGTTACCTACTTTATCAGGATTAATATGCTCGTAAGTTTTTGGATCTTTTTGTACAGCTGATACATGCATTCCACCTTTGTGTGAAAATGCAGATGCACCCACATAAGGTAAATGTTTATTTGGTTTTCTATTCAATATTTCATCTAATAATCTTGAACATTGAGTTAAATTTTTAATGTTTTCAGGTTTAATGTTAATTTCATATTTGTCTGAAAAATCTTTTTTTAAAAAAAAAGTTGGGATTAAAGACATCAAATTCGCATTACCACATCTTTCTCCTAGTCCATTAATTGTGCCCTGAACCTGCCTAACTCCTGCTTGAACAGCAACTAAACTATTAGCAACTGCATTTTCAGTATCGTTGTGAGCATGAATTCCAAGATTTTTACCAGGTATATGTTTTGATACCTCTTCAACAATTTTAGAAATTTCGTGAGGTAATGTCCCTCCATTAGTATCACATAAAATAATCCATCTTGCACCATTATCATATGCAGCTTTTAAACATGATATTGCATACTCAGGATTAGATTTATAACCATCGAAAAAATGTTCAGCATCAAACATGAATTCTTTACCTGAATTAACTATATGCTTTGCACTCTGGCTTATATTTTCTAAATTTTGATCGTTTGAAATACCTAACGCAACATCCACATGAAAATCCCAACTTTTACCAAATAAACAAACAGATGAACTCTTTGAATTAATCAAAGATGACAACATAGGGTCGTTTTTTGCACTATGCTCAGATTTTTTAGTCATGCCAAAAGCAGTAAGATTAGCGTTTTTAAAGTTTTGATCCTTGTTAAAAAATTCTGTATCAGTTGGATTTGCTCCTGGCCAACCCCCTTCGATATAATCAACTCCTAAGTTATCTAAAGATTTAGCAATTTTTTCTTTTTCATTTAATGAAAAATCAACACCTTGTGTTTGTGCCCCATCTCTAAGAGTTGTATCAAATATATAGATTTTCTCTTTACTCATTTTAATTTCCACGAGGTTGTACCATCTTTATCTTCAATTAAAATACCCTTATCTAAAAGATCTTTCCTAATTTTATCAGCTAATTCATAATTTTTTTCGTCTCTTGCTTTATTTCTATCAGCTATTTTTGAATTAATTTCTTCTTCTGAAAGAGAAATTGTATTTTTTTTTGTTTGTAGCCACTCTTTTGAAGTATCAGTTAATAAACCTATAAAGTTGCAAGCTTTTACAAAAGTTGCTTTATCCTCCTTCGTTCCATTAGAAGCTTTGCTATATAAAGAATGTAAATTAGCAATATAGCCTGGAGTGTTTAAATCGTCGTATAAAGGATCTAATAATTCATCTGGTAATATTGTATTTATACGAACATCGGAATAGGCTGAATACCATTTGCTTAAAGTCTTTTCACATTCTGATATAAGTTTTTCATTCCAATCTAATCCTTGTCTATAGTGAGCACTAATTAATGCTAATCTTAAAACTTGACCATTATATTTTTTTTTAAAATCTTTTATTTTTAATATGTTTCCCTGAGATTTTGCCATTTTTTCATTAGAAAGAGTTATAAATCCGTTATGAACCCAATAATTTGCAAATGAATTTGTTTCATTTGCACATCTTGATTGAGCAATCTCGTTTTCATGATGAGGAAAAATCAAGTCTCTACCACCTCCATGAATATCAAATTCTTCCCCTAAATATCTTTTTGACATAACCGAACATTCTAAATGCCAACCTGGTCTACCTTTACCCCAAGGAGAATCCCATGAAGGCTCTTTATCTGTTGACGGTTTCCATAAAACAAAATCTTCAGGATTTTTTTTTATTTCTGAAACTTCTACTCGTGAACCAGCTACTAATTCATCTAACTTTTTATTAGATAGTTTTCCATAATCACTAAATTTTTTAACTTCAAAATAAACATGCTTATCCTTTGAATATGCAAACCCTTTTTTCTCTAGTTCTGTAATCATTTCAATCATTTGTTTTATATTTTCTGTTGCCTTTGGTTCATTGGTTGGTGTTTCACATTTTAAGTAAATACAATCCTTATGAAAATTTTCAGTAATTTTTGAAGTTAAATCGTTTATAGATATATTTTGATCATTAGATGCTTTGATTATTTTGTCATCTATGTCTGTTATATTTCTGATATATTTCACAGATGTTGATCCATATCTATTTTTTAAAATTTTATACAGAATATCAAAAACAACTAATGGTCTTGCATTGCCAATATGTGGATCGTCATAAACTGTAGGACCACAAACATACATGCCTATGGATTTTTCATTTTTGGGTATAAATTTATCTTTCTTACCACCAAGACTATTAGTTAAAAATATATCTTTAGCCATACAACTAGGAATATACTTAATTTATAGATTTGTGAATCTATTTGATTAATTAGGAATTTTGCATACTGGAATAGGTTCCATTTTATGCAAATTTGCTCTTCGAATTAAATTATATTTATCTCTATTCACGGAATTTTCATTATCCATCGCTTCTTCTAATTCCTTATATGATAAACCAAGCTGTCCTTCATCCGTACGACCATCATCCCATAAGCCATCTGTAGGAGGGGCATCAATAATCTCTTTTAAAATACCAAGCTCTTTACCAAGCTCCCATACCTCAGTTTTATTGCAATCTGCTATTGGAGAAATGTCTACTCCACCATCGCCATATTTTGTATAAAAACCAACTCCGAAATCTTCAACTTTATTTCCTGTTCCTACAACAATTCCATTATTTGCTGCAGCTACTTGATAAAGCGTTGTCATTCTTAATCTTGCTCTAGAATTTGCCATCCCGTGTTCACTACCAAAATTGTTTAGTGTTCCTTCAAATGTTTTGAATAAACTATCTAATTCTAATGTATGTCCCTCTACATTGCTAAAATTCTTCTTTAACCATTCCTGATGTGCCAAACTTAGATCATGTTGTGCGGATTTTTGTTTAATAGGCATTGATAAAACAATTGTTTTTAAACCTGTCATTGCACTTAGTGTGCTTGAGACGGAAGAGTCTATTCCACCAGAAATACCAATCACTAAAGATTGAGCTTTTTTTGGCATAGAATTCACATAATCTGAAATCCAGTTTTTAATGTGATTCACTTTGTCTTTGGGTGTCATAATATAAATATAAGAAAAAAAATTTATTTTTAAACTGTTAAGATGCCGCTTTAATTGCAGATTTAGAATACAAACTATTCTTTTTTATCTCATCTGAAATTAAAAATGCTAATTCTATAGCCTGGTCAGAGTTTAATCTTGGATCACAGTGCGTATGATATCTGCTTGATAAATCTGCATCAGATATTTTTTTTGCTCCACCTGTACACTCTGTCACATCTTGTCCAGTCATTTCAACATGAAGACCTCCTGCATAAGAACCTTCAGCTTGATGAACTGCAAATACATTTTTAACTTCACCTACAACATCATTAAATGGTCTAGTTTTAAAACCAGTAGTTGATTTAATTGTATTGCCATGCATTGGATCACACGACCATACAACATTTAATCCTTCTTTTTTAATTCCTCTGATTAATTTTGGTAAGAATTTTTCAACGTTTTGATGGCCAAATCTTGAGATTAAAGTTATTTTTCCTTTTTCATTTTTAGGATTTATAACTTCACATATTTTTGCAATCTCATCAGGTTTTGAAGTTGGGCCACATTTGATGCCAATTGGATTTTCTATTCCTTTACAAAACTCAACATGTCCTCCATCTAATTGCCTTGTTCTATCTCCTATCCAGACAAAGTGTGCTGAAGTATCATGATATTCACCCGTAGTTGAGTCTACTCTTGTCATACTTTCCTCAAAAGGTAAGTGTAAAGCCTCATGAGAAGTCCAAAAATTAACTGTGTATAATCTATTATTAAAATCAGATGTAATTCCACAAGCGTCCATAAAAGCTAATGCATCTGCTATTTTATCTTCTAATTCTTTAAATTTCTTAGCTTGAGGACTTTTCTTAATATAATCTAAATTCCACAAGTGAACCTTATTTAGGTCAGCAAAACCACCTTTTGAAAATGCTCTTAAAAGGTTTAAAGTTGAAGCAGATTGAGAATAAGCCTTAAACATTCTTTTTGGATCTGGTCTTCTGGCTTTTTCATTAAAATCTATTGCATTTATATTGTCTCCCAAATAACTTGGTAATTCTTTATCACCTTGCTTTTCAGTTGGAGCACTTCTTGGTTTTGAAAATTGTCCAGCAATTCTCCCAAGTTTTACAATAGGTAAAGAAGCTGAGTAAGTCATCACTAAAGCCATTTGAAGAATAACCTTAAAGGTATCTCTTATATTATCAGGATGAAATTCCGCAAAACTTTCTGCACAATCACCACCTTGTAATAGAAATGCTTTTCCATCATTGACCATCGCCAACTGATCTTTTAAGTGTCTTGTTTCGCCAGCAAATACTAAAGGAGGAAAAGTTTTTAATTTATTTAAAACTATCTCCAATTCCTTCTCATCTTCATATTCAGGAATATGTTTGACGGGGTATTTTCTCCAGCTATTTATTTTCCAATTTTTCATTTCAACTCAGAATTGTTTTAACAGACTTTATTATTTATTCAACAGTGACAGATTTAGCTAAGTTTCTTGGTTTATCTATATCGTAACCTTTATCTAATGCAGAGTAATAAGCTAACTTTTGTAAAGGTATGGTGGTCAAAAAAGGAATAAGTTCATCAGATATGGCATCAACTTCTATTTGCTCCCAAATATTTTCTGAATAAATTTCATCAGCACTTTTATTTGTTATTAGCAAAACTTTTGCGCCTCTAGATATAACTTCTTGCATATTTGAAATAGTTTTTTTGTAATGCTCATCTCTTGGAGCAATTACTACTACCGGCATACCTTCTTCTATGAGTGCAAGAGGTCCATGTTTCATTTCCCCTGCTGGATAACCTTCAGCATGAACATAGGCAAGCTCTTTCAGCTTTAAGGCACCTTCAAGTGCAATTGGATATGAATATCCTCTACCTAGAAACATTGATCCTTTAGAATTAGCAAAATCTTTTCCAAGTGTTTGAATTTTATTTTCAATATTAAGAGTATTTTTTGCAGATTTAGATAATGACAGTAAATCTTTTATCTTTTTTTGGTAATCTTTTTTGTTAATTGATTTTTGTTCATAAGAAAGCTTAGTACATAATAAATAAAGAACTAACATTTGTCCTAAGAAAGCTTTCGTAGATGCAACACCCACTTCTGGACCACAATGAATAGGTAAAACTAGATCTGCATCTCTTGCAATTGAACTTTCAACAACATTTACAACTGCGCAAGTTTTAACATTATTCTTTTTGCACAAATCTAATGCTGCAAATGTATCTGCAGTTTCTCCTGATTGGGAAACAAATACATAGATACAATCTTTCTTAAATTTAATTTTTCGATATCTAAACTCAGAAGCTATATCAACACTGACATCTAAACTTGTATTTTGTTCAAACCAATATTTAGCAACAAGGCATGAGTGATATGCAGTTCCGCATCCAATTAAAATCACTGATGAAATTTCACTTATTTTCCAAGGAAAATTATAAATATTTATCTCTTTATTATGTTTGTCAATGTACTCATTTACACAATTTTTTAAAGTTATCGGCTGCTCGTCTATTTCTTTAGCCATATAATATTTGTAATCTCCTTTTTCATAATTTTGATCATCTTTAGAAAGATTTAAAATTTTTTTATTAACTTTGGTTCCATCAGCATCAAAAAATTCAACCTGGTCTTTTTTTAATATGCAAAACTCTCCATCATTTAAATATGAAATTTTATTAGTCATAGACTTTAATGCATAAGAATCTGAACCAAGATAGTGTTCGTTTGGTCCGTAACCAACTGCAAGCGGAGATCCTCTTCTTGCCCCAACTATTAAGTCTGGTTGGTCTTTGAATATTATTCCTAGTGCAAAACTACCATGTAATTTTTTTAAAACTTTTAAAATTGTATTTTTAAGGTTATTTTTTTTTAAATAATCAGTTACCAAATGAACTATTACCTCTGTATCTGTTTGAGATTTAAACTTATAGCCTTTATTTTCTAATAACTTTTTTAGAATAGTTGAATTTTCAATTATACCATTGTGAACTACAGATACATCCTCTGATGAATGAGGATGTGCATTTATTGAACTAGGTTTACCATGTGTGGCCCATCTAACGTGTCCGATACCGATAGAGCCAGATATTTTAGTTTGTATAATGTTTTTCTCTAAAGCGTCTACTCTACCCTCACATTTTACTTCATTTATATTTCCATTTGAAAGTGTTGCTAAGCCTGCAGAGTCGTAGCCTCTATACTCAAGTTTTTTTAATGAACTTATAATTCTGGGAGTAACCTCTTTAGAGCTTGTAATTCCAACTATTCCACACATTACTTATTATTTCCTTTTATAATTTTTTTTTTCTTTTTGATTTGATCTGGTTAATGCCAACGACCCTTTGCTTACATTTTTAGTAATTACTGAACCTGCTCCTATAACACTTTTTTCATTTAAAGTAACTGGTGCTACTAAAGATGTATTTGAGCCTACAAATACTCTATCCTTAATATAAGTTTTACTTTTTTTTCTTCCATCATAATTACAAGTTATTGTTCCAGCTCCAATATTAACATTTTTTCCCACTTGAGCATCGCCAATATATGATAAATGATTAACTTTAGAATTTTTATTTATTGTAGTTTTTTTTACCTCGACAAAATTTCCAATTTTTGATCCAGATTTTATTTTTGTTCCAGGTCTCAAACGTGCGTATGGACCTACACTAACATCATTATCTATTTTAACACCCTCAAGATGAGAGAAAGATAAAATTTTAACATTATTTCCTATTTGTACTTTATCGGCAAACACAACATAAGGCTCTATCTCTACATTATTTCCAATTTTAGTATCTTTAGAAAAAAAAACTGTTTCAGGCCCTTTCATTTTGACACCTTT
>CACADE010000010.1 GCA_902531175.1 uncultured Pelagibacteraceae bacterium | reverse complement strand
TTATTTCACCTTTTCTGGGTAATAATTGTAGGTATCTTCCAACCTGTTCAGAATATTTTATTGATAGTTTAAATGAATATGGTGTTTTGAAAGGTTGTTATAAAGGCATTAAAAGAATTTTAACTTGTCATCCTATAAAAATTTTGGGAGGGGGACATGGGTATGATCCGGTAAAGAAAAAGAATATTAAATAATGGACACAAGAAACGTAATAGCAGCAATTTCATTAAGTGCAGCAGTAATAATTCTTTATGGATTATTTTTTGCTCCACCAAGTCCTGATCCAAAGCAGGTAAATAATAATGATCAAAATAAGAACAATCTTCAACTAAACGAAGCACCAAAAATAGAGCAAAATATTGAGAATAATAAAATTTCTAGATCAGAGGCAATTAACAAAGTTGAAAGGATATTTTTTGAAAATGAAAATATTAAAGGTTCTATTTCTCTAGAGGGATCATTAATCGATGACCTGATTTTTAAGAAATACACTGAAACTTTAGACTCTGATGAAAATGTAGTTTTGCTCAATCCTAAAGAGTCTGAAAATGGTTATTATATAGAAACAGGTTGGGCTATAAATAATAAAGATATTGAGGTTCCTAATTCAAATACAAAATGGGAAGTTGTCGGCAATAAATTACTAACACAGAACAATCCAATTAGATTAGTATGGAATAATAAGCAGAATATAACTTTTGAGAAAGAAATAAGTATAGATGACAAATTTTTATTTACTGTTAACCAAAAAATTACGAATAATACTCAAAATACCTATAACTTTTATCCCTACGGACAAATTATTAGAAACTTAGCTCCTGATGTAACTGATTTTTATATATTACATGAAGGTTTACTAGGTGTTTTTGATGATAATCTTGTTGAAGAAGATTACGATGACATTAAAGACAAAAAGTACTCTGTAAATGCTAACAAAGGATGGATGGGTATTACAGATAAATATTGGATAACTAGTTTAATCCCACAAAGTAATAAAAGTTTTAGATCAGATTTCGATTATAAAAATAAATTTAAAGCTAACTTCATTGAGACTGCTGCAACAGAAGTCAGAGCTAATGAGAGCAAAACTAATGAAATAAAAGTGATTATTGCGGCTAAAGAAGTGGATGTTGTTGATGGTTATGCTGAAAAACTAAATATTAATAAATTTGATTTAGCAATTGATTGGGGTTTCTTATATTTTTTAACAAAACCAATATTTCTGATATCGGATTATTTCTTTAAATTAACTGGCAACTATGGAATTGCAATTATACTAATTACCGCTTGTATAAGAATATTGTTTTTTCCTCTCGCTAACTACTCATTTAGGTCAATGGCAAAAATGAAAGTTCTTCAACCAGAAATGGTGAGGCTTAAAGAACTTCATAAGGAAGATAAAATGAAGTTACAGCAAGAAATGATGGCTCTTTACAAAAGAGAGAAAGTGAATCCGGTAAGTGGGTGTTTACCTATTTTAATTCAAATACCATTCTTTTTTGCAATTTATAAAATGTTATTTGTTACAATTGAAATGAGACATCAGCCTTTTTTTGGTTGGATACACGATCTAAGTGAAAGAGATCCAACAAGTTTATTTAATTTATTTGGTTTATTACCTTATGATGTTCCGTCATTTTTAATTATTGGCGCTTGGCCTGTAGCAATGGGTGTAACAATGTGGATGCAGCAAAAACTTAATCCAACACCACCAGATCCAATTCAGCAAAAAATATTTATGTTTTTTCCTGTATTCTTAACAGTGATACTGGCACCTTTTCCATCAGGATTAGTTATATATTGGACAATTAATAACGTGCTTACAATGGCACAACAATATGTAATTATGAAGAGAACTTCAGTTAAAACAGTTTAATTGATGGAATTAGATAAGATTATTCCAACAGATGGGCCCAATATTAATGAGGTTGAAAAATATGTAAACAAATATCAGTCTGAGGTAATAGTAATTAAATGTGGCGGATCTGTTTTATTAGACAAAAAACTATTTAATCAGTTCATAGAAGATATTTCAGTAATAAACAAAATCGGTTTATCAGCAATAGTCGTCCATGGTGGAGGTAAAAATATTAAAAAAAAATTAGATGAAAATAATATTGAAACTAGATTTATCAAAGGACTTAGGGTTTCAGACGAAAAAACAATAAGATATATAGAAGAAGCTTTACTAGAGCTTAATTTAGAGATTTTACATGAATTAAAATCTAAAAACACTAATGCTTGTTCAATATCACCTAAAGAAAATAATGTAATTAATATTATTCCTGAAAGTAAAGAATTGGGATATGTCGGGAAACCAAAAAAAATTAACAAAGAGAAAATATTAAATTTTATTAAAAATAAACAAATTCCAATTGTTGTCCCTTTAGGATTGGGTGATGACGGCAGAATTTATAATATTAATGCAGATATTGCTGCAGGTTCAATTGCAAAAGAGATCGATGCCAGACGTCTTCTTTTGATGACAGATGTTGAAGGAGTTCTTGATGAAAATCAAAAACTTATATCTGAAATTAATCTCAATAAAGCCAATGAAATGTTAAAAAATAATATTATTTCTGGAGGCATGATACCAAAAATAAACACTTGTCTAGATGCAATATCTAATGGTGTTAGAGGTGTAGTTATTGTTGATGGAAGAAAACCGCATTCAATACTATTTGAGTTATTTTCTGACAAGGGTGCGGGAACATTGATAAGAAAATGAATAATTTAAAAAATATAAAAAATATCTTATTCGACTGTGATGGCGTTTTATATAATGATCTAGAGGCAGTTTTCGGCCAAGTTAGTAAGAGGATGACAAAATATATCTCAAATAAGCTCAACTTAGATCTTATAAAAGCTAAAGAATTACAAAGAGATTATTTTCACAAATACAACACAAGCTTAAATGGATTGATGATACATCATGATATACCACCGGAAGAATTCTTAGAGTATGTTCATGATATTGATCTTTCATTTATGGAAAAAGATCTTATCTTAAGAAATGAGCTAGAAAACATTGATTTAAATAAATTTGTATTCACAAACGGAAGTAGAGCTCACGTAAAAAATATAGTGAAAACTCTTGGTATTGAAGACCAATTTAAAGATATATTTGATATCGTAGACGCAAAATATCACCCTAAGCCTGAAGCTAAAGCTTTTGATCTTATGGTTGATAAATTTAAGATTGATCCAAAAGAAACTCTTTATATCGAGGATATAGCTAAAAATTTATCAATAGGTAAAGAGCGGGGGACAATAACAGCTTGGCTTATCAATAATGAATACTGGGGTAAAAAAGAGTCTGATAAAGATTACATCGACTATAAAATCGAAAATCTCTCTTTATTTTTAAAAGAAATAAGGTTATTAAAAAGTTCTTAAATTTATGAGCATAGAAAATATAATCAATGATGCCTGGGAAAATAGAGACCAAGTAAGTCCTAACTCAGATGAAAGTTTAAAAAATACTGTTAATCAAATTATTGACGACTTAGATAATGGCAAAGTCAGAGTAGCAGAAAAAATCAATGGTGAGTGGGTAACACATCAACATATAAAAAAAGCAATTATGTTAAGTTTTAAAATGTATCCAATGGAAAATTTAAATGGTCCCTACAGTAGTTGGTATGACAAAGCGCATCTTTTAAAAGGTAAAACAGCAGGTTGGTCTAAAGAGGACCATGAAAAAGCTGGTTTCAGAATGGTTCCTAATTCTCCAGTGAGAAAAGGATCTTTTGTAGGCAAAAATGCTGTTTTAATGCCATGCTATGTGAATATAGGAGCATACATTGATGAGGGAACAATGATAGATACTTTTGCAAGAGCTGGTAGCTGTTCTCAAATCGGAAAAAATTGTCATATTTCTGCAGGTAGCGGAGTTGGAGGAGTTTTAGAGCCTGCACAGGCATTACCAACAATCATTGAGGACAATGTTTTTTTAGGAGCAATGTCTGAGGTTGTAGAGGGAGTGATAGTTGGCGAAGGTTCTGTTTTGAGTATGGGGATGTATATTGGACAATCAACAAAAATTGTTAACAGGAAAACAGGCGAAATAAGTTATGGTAAAATTCCACCATATTCTGTTGTAGTTCCAGGTTCTCTACCAGATAAAAATAATTCAAGCACTCCATCATTATATTGTGCGGTAATAATCAAACAAGTAGACGAAAAAACAAGATCAAAGACTTCAATAAATGATCTTTTAAGAGAATAGATTAATGAAAACTTATAATGAACTGACGTTAGCTCAAGAGCTAATAAAATTTCAAACAATTAAAACAGAAGATAAAGGTATTATGAATTTCCTTTCAAGGAAACTCTCATCAATAGGTTTTAAATGTCATATAATAAAATCAAAAGGTACAGGTGCTAAACCTGCATTAAATTTATATGCAAAATTTGGCAAATCAAAACCTAACATTAATTATTTGGGTCATACAGATGTTGTTGCTAACCTCAATAATTGGGAGTTTCCGCCATTTAAAGCAGTAGTAAAAAAAGGATATTTATATGGAAGAGGATCCCAGGACATGAAAGGTAGTGTGGCATGTTGGATAAGTGCTGTAAGTAATTTTATTAAAAATAAAAAATTTAAAGGTTCTATATCAATAATAATTACGGCTGATGAAGAAACTACAGGTCATGGTTGTCCAGCCGTTATGAAATATTTAAAGAAAAAAAAAGAAAAAATTGATTTTTCGGTAGTAGGCGAACCGTCATCAAATAAATCAGTTGGAGATGAAATCAGGATTGGAAGAAGAGGTTCTATGAATGGAACAGTAACAGTATATGGAAAAAGTGGACACTCTGCATTTTATGGGACATATATAAATCCATGTACTGCTCTCGCTAAAATAATATCTAAACTGAAAAGTGTTCAGCTAGACAGAGGAACAAAGTATATGCCGCCGTCAAATTTGGAATTTACAAAAATGAATGTGGATAATATATCTGAAAATGTAGTCCCACAATCTGCAAGTGCTAAATTTAATGTTAGATTTAATTCAACTTATAAATCAACATCTTTGAAAAAAAAACTTAGTAAAATTATTAATGCAGTTGCAAAAAAAGAAAATTGTAAAACTAAAATAGATTATAAAGTAAGTGGAGAAGCATTTTACACAGAGCCAAATAAAGAAATTTATATGGTAAAAAAAGTTGTAAAAAAAATTACAGGTAAAAATGCAAAATTGAATTGTAGAGGTGGCACAAGTGACAGCAGATTTTTAGGTTCAATACCACGTCTTGAGCTTGGGTTAAGAAATAACACTATTCATATGGTTAATGAGAGAACATCGATCTCAGATTTAAAAAAGTTAACTAAGATTTATAAGAACATTTTACATAATTATTTCGCTTGAAAACTGCAATTATAACATCTGAATCTTCAGAAAAACATATTACAGGCGATGGTCATCCAGAGCAACCGAAGAGAGTGGTTTCAATAATTGATACTTTAAAAAAAAATAAAGAACTGCTTTGGGATAAGCCAGATGTTGTTCCTAATGATATTCTTAATATGACACATTCTGAAGATTATATTAATAATTTAAATAATTCATTTCCCAAAAGTGGCTTAAATTTTTTAGATGGTGATACAGTTGTATCGCCTGGAAGTAAGGATGCAGTATTTCAAGCTGCAGGATCAGCTATAAGTGCAATAGATGGAATTGAGAATAAAAAGTTTAAAAATGCTTTTTGTGTTGTACGACCACCAGGACACCATGCTGAAAAAAATAAATCAATGGGCTTTTGCTGTATTTCTAATGCAGGTGTTGCAGTTAATTATTTAATAAAAAAATATAAGTATAAAAGAATCGCATGTGTAGATTTTGATGTTCATTGGGGAAATGGGAATTATGATGTAATGTATGACAACAAAAATTCACTTTATATATCAACACATCAATATCCATTTTATCCAGGTGGTGGATCAGAAAAAGACAAGGGAAAGTATAATAATTCTCTTAATATACCTCTTCCTGCAGGCACAAACTCTGAAGAGTATTTTAATGCTTATGATAGAGTTTTAGATAGGTTAATTGAATATAAGCCTGATTACCTAATCTTTTCTGCTGGCTTTGATGCCCACAAAAACGATCCATTAGCTCAATTTGAACTTTCATCCAAAGATTTTTATGAAATAACAAGAAGAACACTAAAAGCCACTAATAAATTTACTAACGGAAAAGTAGTATCTTTATTAGAAGGTGGATACGACCTGAAAGCACTTGCTGAAAGCGCTAATTATCATGTAAATGCATTAATCGAGGCGGAAAATAAATAATCATGAAACTATACAAACAAAAATCATCAAATATTGATAACAGGGGACTGTTTGCATCTAAAAATATAAAAAAAGGAACTAAGATTATTTACTACACAGGTAAAATAATTACAAAAAAACAGACCGAAAATAATCCAAAATTTGATAATGATAAAGCGATTTATCTCTTTAACTTAAATAATAGATATGATTTAGACGGTGATTTTGCTTACAATACTGCAAGACTTATTAATCACTCTTGTGATCCGAACTGCGAAGTTGAAGGCAAAGGTTTAAAATTATGGATTAGTTCTATTAAAGATATAAATAAAAATGAAGAACTAACTTATGATTATGGGTTTAGTTTTGATGAAAACTATAAGGATTTTCCTTGTAAGTGTGGCTCCAAAAATTGTTGTGGTTATATAGTTAGAGAAGGATCAAGGTGGAGAATAAAAAAGAAAAAAAAGAAATCTAATAAATAATTTTCTCAAGATATAAGCCATGTGCAGGAGCAATAGGAGCGCAATTTTTTCGAGATTTTGAATTAAATACACTGGTAAATTTTTTTAAGTTCCATTTATTTTCACCAAGGTATTTTAGCGAACCAACCATGGATCTAACTTGACTCTTAAGAAATGATTTTGATACAAATTGAATTTTTATAACATTTTTAACTTTTGTTATTTTTACCTTTTTCATGGTTCTTACCGGACTTTTTGCAGCACAATTAGATGCTCTAAACGTTGAAAAATCATGAGTTCCAATTAATTTTTTTGCTCCCTTTTTCATCAATTCAACATCAATTTTTTTTTTAATATGCCACTCTCTGTTAAAATTAATAACAGAAGGAGAGACATCATTTCTTATTAAATATATATACCTTCTTTCTTTTGCAGAATATCTTGAATGAAAAAATTTATTTTTTTTCTTTATTTTCAAAATAGATATTTTTTTTTTATTTAAAAAGAAGTTTAGTGAATTTATTAGTTTATCTTTTTGAATAATTTTATTGTTAGTATCAAAGTGTGCTGATTGCTCCTTGGCATGAACTCCTGTATCTGTTCGTCCAGACCCGTAAATTTTTATTTTTTCTTTTAATAGTTTGGATAAGGTAATCTCGATATTTTCCTGGATTGACTTACCTTTTTTTTGAATTTGCCAACCATTGTATAGAGTACCTTCGTATTCTACTAAAATCTGATATCTATTCACTTGGAATTATTGTTCCTTTTCTAACCTTATTCCCTAATAAAAATTCATTTATTAATTGTGGATTCTTTCCTTCTTTTTGTATCTCAATGATATTTATTGAATTTTCCCCACATGCTATTGTCATTTGTTCGTCAATTACTTCACCGATTTTTGCTGACTGCTTGTTTATTTTGGCTTTTAAAATTTTATATCTTTTGTTGTTAAGCTCAAACCATGCACCGGGTTTTGGATATAAGCCATTTATTTGAGCAATTATTTTACTAGCGTTATTATTCCAATCTATCTTTCCTTCTATTTTTTGAATTTTCCTTGCGTAAGTAGCTTTTGTATGATCTTGCTCTTTAAATATTGCTTCTCCTTCTAAAACATTTTGCACATTTTCTATAATTTTTTCTGTACTCAAATAAGATAATTTTTCAGACAAAGTTTCTGCATTATCTTGGTCAAGAATATCTACTGAATATTTGTTACATACTGGTCCGGAATCTAATTTTTCATTAATTTTCATAAATGATATACCAGTTTTTTTTTCAATGTTTAAAATCGATCTTTGGATTGGTGCCGCCCCTCTCCATTTTGGTAATAATGAAGCATGAATGTTCAAAAAACCTTTTTTACTCAAATCAAGAATTTTTTTTGAAAATAACTGTCCGTATGCAACGACAATTACAATATCTATATTTAATTCTTTAAGATATTCAAATTCTTCATCAATTTTTTTTGGGGTTTTAATTTTTAGATTAAGTTCCTCAGCACATTTATGAATTGATGATTTAGTAAACTTTTGACCTCTATTTGATTTACTTGGAGGCTGGGTAAAAACACAGTTAATTTTATATTTTTTATTAATTTTTTTTAGAATAGGCACAGCAAATTGTGGTGTACCCATGAATACAATATTTGACATTTAAACAACAACTCTATTAGAAGTTTTTTGTTTAGACAATTTTTTTATTATTAAATCTTTTTTGATTTTAGATAAATAATCAATTATTAGTTTTCCATCTAAGTGATTTATTTCATGTTGTAAACATGTTGAGAGCAGTCCATCGCATTCCATTTCTTTCTTATCACCATTTTCATCTATATATGCTACAGTACAAATTTCTGGCCTCTCTATCTCAATAAAGGTATTAGGTATTGATAAACAACCTTCCTCATATGTAGACATTTTTTCACTTAAAGTTTTAATTTGTGGATTAATAAAGCATATAGGTTTTTTTTCATTTTCATTTTTTGAGACATCTAAAACAACTACTCTTTTAAGGATTCCAACTTGAACAGCTGCTAAACCTATACCGTTGTGATGGTACATAGTTTCAAATAAATCTTTTATGAGTTTTTTTTCATTAATATCAACTTTATTTAATGGCTCAGATTTTTTTCTAAGAATATCATCAGGTACTGTGATTAGTTCTTTTACTGACATAGTTTATTTATTCTTTAGACTTTTAAAGGCAAGACTTCTATTAGAATTTCGTTCCTTAAATCTACATTTTTTAACTCGTTCATAGTTGAAACTAATAAATTCACTGTGTTTATATCTAGATCTTCAAGGTTACTTTCACCAACAATATCTACTATTTTAATTAATAATAAACCTAACTCTCCATTCGATAGCATTTGCTTTATATCAGAGGAAAACTGAAAGTTGTATTCATAAAGGTTTGAGTATTTTTTATCTATTTTTACACCATCTGATTTAAGCGATTCAATAAGAATCATATCTTTTGTAGAAAATACATATTTTTTATTTCTTTTAATTTTTTTCAAAATATCGTTTGTTTCCTTTTCAGCTTTAGGCAAACTAGTTTTATTTAAAAAGTAATTTAATAATTTTGACTGATGTATTTTTTTATTATTAAATTTTATCTTTCTCTCTTTTTTTAACTTATTGTCAGTATGATTTTCATAAAAGGTAGTAAAATTTGAGGGAACATCATCTTTTTTTATTTTTTTTAATATTACTTTGATTTCATTATCAAACGCATTATCTAATTTTTTTTTTTGGAAAGATTTATATAGTTCAGACGCCATACTTAATCTTTGCTCGACATCAACAGATAGAAGTAATCTTTGATATAATAAAGCTCTGCCCTCATAATCTGGAAGTAATTTATAAGCATCTTTGGCATTTAATAGTTGTGTTAAGTTAAATTGAAATTTTTTATATGTATCTAGTAGTTCTCTCTCATCAAATACATTTTCATGAGTTGCTCTTTCTAATAACCTTAAATCTTCTGGATTTTCAATATCAAAGGAATTTGCATTTTTAAGAATATTTGATGACGACAAATAACTCCAGATATATCTAGGTGAGTCCATCTTTGGCTCGTAATTAAAATCATTATTTGTTTTATGAGATAAGTGAAAATATAAAATATTTACATCCGAAATTATTTCATCTTTGTTAGCGTAACCCATTAATATATTAAATTTATTCTCAAAAAAAGTGTCAATCTCATCCAACTCTTTTGACAAATCGAAAAGAAGTTGAGCTTGTTCTTTTTTATCTTCTAGAATTAAACAATAAATTTTAAAATTATTTAAATACTTATCAGTAATAGCACCACTAATATTAAATATTTCACATGCTTTTTTTACCTCAGAGTTTGAAAGAAAATATTCTGAATAAAATTTAATCAATTTATTTTTATTTGAAACTTCGGAATTATTCATTAAAAATTCTTTAATTAATTCAAAATCTTTTTTGTTTATTAAATGATTAAATTTAAACTCTAAAAATTCGTCTTCAGTAATATTATTTGTAGGAATATATGAATTTGTTAGTAAAGCTATGTCTAATATTTTTTTTGAAAATTCAGATAAGTTTCTATTTAAATTTTTATTTAATATACTTTTAATTAACTCACCATCACTATTCGACCACATGTCAATTTTTAGACCGTTCTGTGCTGGATCATATAGTCCAGCTAATTTTATAGTGGATGACTCGATTTCTTTATTTACCACTATCTTGGAACTAGATTGAACTGATAATGTTGTATTAGTATTTAGATTATTACTTGTGTTTATATTTGAGGTTGAATTTTCTTTGTTAATAATCTCTTTTTTTTCAATTTTCCAGATATCGATTGGTTCATTTGCAAAAGAACAATTATAAAAAAATAAAATTAAGGTTATTTTGAAAATTATATTACTTAATTGTTTTAAAATTTTCATTAGGCAAAATCACTTCAATTTTTTTGTTGGGGGATGGGAAATCAATTTGACTCAAAACAACAATAGACAAAGCTAATATAAAAAAAATAATTCCAACTTTAATTGCAAATTTCATATTATGTTATATTCCTTTGTATTATAATGTTTTAAAAGCATATAATTTTGTAAAATCAAAATAAGACATATTTGTGTTTTTTCAACTTAGAAATATATGGAATCAAATAAAAATCTAGTTTTAGTAGGTATGATGGGCTCGGGAAAGACATTAATAGGAAAATTGATTTCCAAACAAACCAAACTTAAATTTATTGATATAGATAATAAAATTGAAGAAAAAGAAAAAATGAAAATTGCAGAAATTTTCAAAAAAAAAGGAGAAAAATTCTTCCGCGAATGTGAAGAAGAAGTAACATTATCTTGTTTAAAAGGTGAGAAACAAATTTTATCACTAGGTGGAGGTGCATATATTAATACTAATATTAGGAAAGAGTGTAAGAAGAGTTCTTTTAGTTTTTGGTTGAATTGGAAAAAAGATATAATAATTAAAAGAATTAATGGTAGCAAAAAAAGACCTCTAGCTATGACATTAAGTGAAACAAATCTAGAGAGATTAATAAGTGAAAGAGCTAGAATATATAGTTTGGCAGACTTCACAATTAATTGTGATCAGCTAAATAAAAATGAAATAGCAAATAAAATTATAAAAAAATATGAAACAAAAAATAATAAGGGTTAAAACTAAAAATAAAAATTACGAAGTTCATATTGGTACAAATCTAATTTCAAAATTAAGAAATATTTTAAAAAAAAATAAATTATCATTTTCAAAATGTTTAATAGTAATTGATAGTAAGATACCAAAAAAATTTAAAAAACTACTCTTAGGAAATTTAAAAAATCAAAAAATTTATACTTTAAATTTTAGTGCAAATGAGAAAAATAAAAGTAACTTAAGTGTCGATAAAATACATAATGTTTTATTTAAAAATAATTTTTATAGAGAAGACTGTATAATTTCTTTTGGCGGAGGAATTACAGGAGATGTGGTTGGATATGCCGCCAGCACATTTAAAAGAGGAATTAAATTTATTAACATACCCTCCACTTTATTAGCTCAAGTCGATTCTTCTATAGGCGGAAAAACTGGTATTAATAATAAATTTGGAAAAAATCTTGTTGGAAGTTTTTATCAGCCAGATTTGGTAGTTTCAGATATTAATTTACTACGTACACTCCCAAAAAGAGAAATTGTATGTGGATATGCTGAAATACTAAAAAGTAGTTTGATTGATAGCAAAAAAAAATTTATTTTTTTAGATAAAAATTTTAATAAGATTTTGAACCTAAAAGGAAATTTTATAATTAATGCAATTTTAAATAGCTGTTTATTAAAAAAAAAAATTATTGAAAAGGATGAAAAAGAAAAAAATTTAAGAAAGTCTTTAAATCTCGGCCATACTTTTGCTCATGCATATGAGGCTACTCTTAGTTACTCAAAAAAATTAAATCATGGAGAAGCTGTTATATTTGGTTTAATGAATGCTGTAAATTTTAGTAAAGAAAAAAAAATTATTTCAAATTCAAACTCAGAATTAATAAATAATCATATTAAAAAGATCGAAATTAAAAATAAATATAAAGATCTTTTTAATAAAAGGAAGATTACATCAATTATTAATTTTATGAAAAGCGATAAAAAAAATAAATCAGATAATATAAACTTAATATTAATAAGGAATTTTGGAAAATTAAACCTAAATTATCATGCCAAATCAAGTGAATTGAACAAGTTTTTATTAAAAGAATTAAATAAAGCTTATTTGTAAAGAATGAATATCAGTTTTCAATTCTTCGCTTAAAATTTTGTAAATTACTTTATTAGATTGAACTCTATTGGTTTTTTTTAATATGTCAGAATTTATTTCTAATTTGATATGAAATTTACCTTTCTGATGTGAATTGTGTTTTAAATGTTTATAAGTGTTGTCAATTATCTTTACGTCTTTTATATAAGCATCTTTTAAAAGTTTATTTTCAATTTTTTTTGAAAGTTGATTAATATCCATTAAACTTGATATTATATAATATGAAAAATATTTGTGAATGGAATAATTGTAACGAAGAGGGACTTTACAAAGCTCCAAAAGAAAAGGATAACAGCAAAGAATATCGGCTTCTCTGTCTTGAACATGTAAGAGAGTTTAATAAAAGCTGGAATTATTTTTCAGGAATGAGCGATGAACAAGTAATGAACTTTTTAAAGTCTGACATGACATGGCATAAGCCAACACAGAGTTTCAGCTCTTCAGATAATTTTTTCAAAATATTGTGGAATAACACTTTAAAAGATGAAAATGGGAAATTTAAAGATTTTAGTAATTTGAATCATATGAATAAGTTTAAGTTTAATAGCAATGACCTTAAAGCCTTTGAAATTTTGGGAGTTGGAGTTGGTTTAAAATGGGCTAAAATACAAGAAAAATTCAAAAGACTTGTGAAAAAATTTCACCCTGATATGAATGCTGGCAATAAAAAATTTGAAGATAAGCTTAAAGTAATAACTTTAGCTTATACCCAATTAAAAAATACATATAAGGACAAAATTGACAACAAATATTGAACAAACTCCAGATATTAAACTATCAATTAAACAAACTTTCGGCATTGACTCTGATATGGAAGTGGATGCATTTTCAAAAAAAACCGATTATGTGCCAGATATAGATAAAACTTATAAATTTGATAAAGATACAACTTTAGCAATTCTTTCTGGATTTTCATTTAATAAAAGAGTCTTAGTACAAGGTTATCACGGAACAGGTAAATCAACACATATAGAACAAATTGCAGCCAGATTGAACTGGCCATGTATCAGAATTAACTTAGATAGCCATGTTAGTAGAATAGATTTAATTGGTAAAGACTCAATTGTAATTAAAGATGGCAAACAAGTTACAGAATTCAAGGAGGGAATTCTTCCTTGGTCAATACAAAATCCAGTAGCTTTAGTATTTGATGAATATGATGCTGGTAGACCAGATGTGATGTTTGTAATTCAAAGAGTTTTAGAAGCTGAGGGAAATTTTACTTTATTAGATAAGAATAAGGTCATTAAACAAAATAAATATTTTAGATTATTTGCAACCTCAAATACTGTTGGTTTAGGAGATACAACTGGCCTCTATCACGGAACACAACAAATAAACCAGGGGCAAATGGATAGATGGAACATAGTTACAACACTAAATTATTTAGCTTTGGAAAAAGAAATGGAAATTATTTTGGGAAAAAACAAGTCTTTAGATAATAACAAAGGTAAAGAAAGAGTTGCAAACATGATAAAAGTTGCGACATTAACAAGAAAAGGCTTTATGGCTGGAGATATTTCAACTGTTATGAGCCCTAGGACAGTACTACATTGGGCAGAAAATTCTGAAATATTTAAAGACGTAGGCTATGCATTCAGAGTAACTTTTTTAAATAAATGTGATGATGTAGAAAAGAATACAATCGCAGAATACTATCAAAGATGTTTTGGTGAAGAATTGCCAGAGTCGATGATAAATATTCAGGTTTAATGAACAAAGATGATCTTATAAAAGAGCAATTTAAACAAGCTTTAAACTCAACGATTAAAGCCATTTCAGGTGAAACAAATACATTAAAAGACAAAAAAAATTTAAAAGAATTTAATATTTCTAAATTTGATAATTTAAAAGATAAGGAAAACTTTTTTAAATTAAGAGCCGAAGCAGATTCGGAAGCATTAAAAAGAAAATTTTCTGATAATTCTACTTTGGAACAAAATATTCCAAAAACACCTACTTGTCATACACTGTATAAAATTTCTGAAAAAATAAGATATGAACTTTTAGGATCACAAATGATGAGGGGAATTTCTAAAAATTTAATGACCAAATATAACAATAAGATTGGTATGGCAAAATCTGAAAATATAAAAAAGAAAGAGGAGTCTAATGTTTCTGAAGCTTTTGAATATTATATGCTTAATAAACTAATGAATGTAAGTTTATCTGAAAGCGCTAAAAAAATTTTATCATACTGGAAAGATGATTTTGAAAAATCTTTAGATAAACACATAAACTTTTTAAAAGAAAATGCAGAGAATCAAGACGTATATAATTCCAAAATATCAGAAATTCTCCAGAATATGGAAATCTTTGAGTCTGAAGAAGAAAACAAAAGGGAAGAGCAGAAAGAAGATGAACAAGATAATAACAATTCAAAAGATGATCAAAAAACAGATAGTGGAGAATCTCAGGAAAGAGAAGAGGAAGACAGTATCAATGAAGGAGTTGATAGTTCTGACGAAATGAATGAATTTAGGCTTGATGAACAACTTGGAAATGATGATGCTGAAAACAATGAAATAGAAAATATTGTTCAGAAAAAAAATTTAGGAATAAGCAATAAAGAATATAAAATATATACTTCAGAATTTGATGAGACAGCAAAAGCAGAAACATTGGAAAACTCAGAGGAAATTTTTAAATTAAGAAAAAATTTAGATCAACAGCTAACTAGTTTCCAAGACATAATTACAAAACTCGCTAATAAATTACAAAGACAGTTACTTGCAAAACAAAATAGATCTTGGGAATTTGATCTTGAAGAGGGTTTATTAGATAGTTCAAAATTACCAAGAATAATAATTGATCCATATAATTCTCTTTCTTTTAAAAAAGAGAAAGATTTGGAGTTTAAAGATACAGTTGTGACTTTACTCATAGATAATTCTGGATCAATGAGAGGAAGGCCAATTACTATTGCAGCCCTTTGTGCTGATATATTGTCTAGAACATTAGAAAGATGTTCAGTTAAAGTAGAAATTCTTGGTTTCACAACAAAAAATTGGAAGGGTGGTAAGAGTAGAGAAAAGTGGAATAAACTTGGAAAATTAAAAAATCCAGGTCGTTTGAATGACTTAAGACATATAATTTATAAATCTGCTGATACTCACTGGAGACAGTCAAAAAAAAATTTAGGTTTAATGCTAAAAGAGGGTTTGCTTAAAGAAAATATTGATGGTGAAGCTATTACTTGGGCTTTCAATAGACTTAAGAAAAGAAAAGAAGAAAGAAAAATTCTTATGGTTATTTCAGATGGAGCTCCGGTTGATGATTCAACATTATCTGTTAACTCGGGTGATTTTTTAGAAAAACATCTGAAGCAAACTGTAAAATCAATTGAAAACAAAAGTGATATCGAAATTCTTGCCATAGGTATTGGCCACGATGTTTCGAGATATTACAAAAAAGCAATAAAAATTGCTGACGTTCAAGAGTTAGGTGATGTAATGATTGGTCAGCTTAGTGGATTATTTGAAAATAATAAAAAATTACACTAATTTTTTTAAATTTTTATTTTCCCACTCTATTTTTACTTCAGCTCCACCTCTAGTTTCTGAATTTCTAATTGTTATTCTAGCAGAATTTTTTTCTAACAATGTTTTGCCTATAAAAATCCCTAATCCTAATCCAGTTTTTTTATTATCTTTGGGTTTAAGTGTTTTGATATAAGGTTCTCCAATCTTATTAAGTATATCTTTTGGTATACCAGGGCCATCATCCTCAATTGTTATTTCAGTCTTTTGACTGTCACTTTTGATAGCAATATAGATATTTTCGTTTGAAAATTTGTTAGCATTTCCAATAAAATTCCTCAAACCATAAACAATTTCAACAGATTTTAATATTTCAAATGAGTTAGAATCTTGCTCTTTATCAATATTGAAATTCTTATTAGAGATTTTCTTAAATGAGTTAACTATCTCATTAATATAATCGTAAAGTGTTTTATTTTTGTCAATAAAATCATCTTCTATATTAGGATTTAATGTTAATTTTTTTAAAATATCATTGCACCTATTAACCTGACTAATTAATAGTTCGAGATCTTTTTTTACATCATTATTATCTTTAAATTGATCAAATAAATCGTGAGAAATAATTTTAATTGTAGACAAAGGGGTGCCAAATGAATGAGCTGCAGCTGCAGCTTGTCCCCCAAGTGAAACCAGCTCATGTTCTTTGGAAATTACCTCTTGGATTTTATCTAATGCATCTTTCCTAAGATTTGTTTCTTGTCCAAAAATAAAGGCAAAATAATTTAAAAAAAATAATGCAATTATCAATGCAAGAGGAATTGCATAGTAATAATATATACTAATACTATATTCATCCAATGGTTTTGGCATTTCATAATGATAAAAAGTTAAAATTATAATCGATGCTAGAGTAATTAAAATTAAAGCAATGTTTGTTTTAATATTTAAATTGGATGCAGCAAATATACTTGGAATCAAAAGAAATATTGAAAATGGATTTAAAATACCGCCAGATAAATAAAGTAAAGCGCTCAATTGAATTATATCTAAAGTTAGAAAATTAAAAGAAGTTACGTTTGAAAGTATTGGTTTTTTATAAAAAAACATTAAGTAAAAATTACTTAAAGCTCCAACAAAAATTATAAGATTAGATAAAATAAAGTTGAACTCAAAACCAAAAATAAATTTGACTGTGTTTATAGTTATAAATTGACCTAAAATCCCAATCCATCTTAAATTGATATAAGTGGATTTATTTAATGATGCTGCTTTGACAGATTGTTTTAAATCCATCTAAATATCTAAGTTTGAAACATTTATTGCATTTTCAACGATAAAATCTTTTCTTGAAGAAACATCGTTACCCATTAAGGTTTGAATCAAATCTTGATCTTTTTTACTATTCTTTGAATATTGAACCTGTAACAAATTTCTTGTTTCAGGATTTAAAGTTGTATTCCACAATTCATCAGGGTTCATTTCACCTAGTCCTTTAAATCTTTGAATATTTAGTTTAGACTTTTCAATTTGGAGAATATTTTTAAATTCTTTAGAATTTTTTTTATATTTTTTTATATCCTTTGAATTTTTTATTAAATAATTTTCAAGCTCATTTTCATCTTTGATATATATGCTTTTAGTTCCTTTATTAATTTTAAATAAAGGGGGCTGAGCAAGGTAAACATGTCCAAACTCAATTAATTTATCAAATGGTTTATTATTAAAAAACGTTAATAATAATGCTCTTATATGCGAGCCATCAACATCAGCATCTGTCATAATTATTATTTTTCCATATCTTAAATCTTTGAGATTTATGTCTTCATTTTTTGGATCAAGACCGAGTGCGTTTATCAATGTAACTATCTCATTTGATGAAATCATCTTTGATAAGCTTTTAGTTCTTAAATCATTTGCATTTCCATTCTTTTTTGATCCATTAAGATCTGTAAAAGTATTTAATATTTTTCCTCTAAGCGGCAAAACTGCTTGATTTTCACGGTTTCTGCCCTGTTTGGCTGAACCTCCAGCAGAGTCACCCTCTACAATAAATAGTTCAGTACCATCTTGCTTTGAGTTTTGACAATCAGCTAATTTTCCAGGTAATCCTGTTAATTCTAAAGCTCCTTTTCTTCTTACATTTTCTCTTGCTTTTCTTGCTACATCTCTGGCTACAGCAGCTTGAATAATTTTAGTTAAGATAATTTTTGAAATCGATGGATTTTGATCAAACCAAATAGACAACTTCTCATTAATTATAGTTTCAACAATATTTCTAACTTCTGATGAGACTAATTTATCTTTTGTTTGAGATGAAAATTTAGGGTCAGGAATTTTGATTGAAAGAACTGAAGTTAATCCTTCTTTAACGTCATCTCCTGATAAAGAAACTTTATTTTTTTTTAACAAGTTTTGTTCATTTGCATATTTATTTACTACTCTTGTTAATGCACTTCGAAATCCAAGAAGATGTGTTCCTCCATCTTTTTGATAAATGTTATTAGTATATGGTAATACATCTTCACTATACCCTGCATTCCATTTAAGGGAACATTGAACATCAATATTATTTTTTAAACCCTCTATATATATAGGTTTTTTAAAAAGATCATTTTCATTTTTATTTTTTAAACTCTCTTTTTTTTCATCAATGAATTGTACAAATTCAGTAATACCTCCATCAAATTTAAACTCTAATATTTTTGGTTTTTTTTGCCTTAAATCACTTAAAACTATTTTTATTCCCTTATTTAAAAAAGCCAATTCTCTCATTCTTTTTTCTAATACAGAAAAACTAAATTTAATAGATGAAAATATATCATTCGATGGAACAAAATTAATTTCAGTTCCGCTATTTTTAGATTTACCAACTTGTTTTAAGGAAGTTTTAGCGTCTCCATTTTTAAATTCTATGTAATATTTTTTATTATCTCTATTAATTGTAAGTTTTAATCTCTCTGAAAGAGCATTAACAACTGATACTCCCACTCCGTGTAGTCCTCCAGAAACTTTATAGGAATTATGATCAAATTTACCGCCAGCATGAAGTTGAGTCATTATAACTTCGGCAGCTGATTTTTTTTCTCCCTTATGAATATCAACAGGAATTCCTCTACCATCATCAATCACTGTTACAGAGTTATCATCGTTTAAACTTATTTCAATTTTTTTACAAAAACCCGCTAGAGCTTCATCAATTGAATTATCTACAACCTCGTAAACCATATGATGCAATCCGGTCCCATCATCAGTATCACCAATATACATACCTGGTCTTTTTCTTACAGCTTCTAAACCTTTTAGGACTTTTATGGAGTCAGCTTGGTAATTGTTTGAATTGTTTTTTGTCATTAATTTTTAATATGGAAGAATTTTTTATAACATTTTTACAAAAAATTTAAAAATGGCAGATATACAAATGCTTAAATTAGTGTTGAATATCAACGTTTTTTTGATGTTTTTTAGATTTTTTTTCTATTTCTATAAAACCCGTTAAAAAGATCATTTTTCTGACAAAAACATGGCGGAGAGAATGGGATTCGAACCCATGATAGAGTTTCCCCTATACACGCTTTCCAAGCGTGCGCCTTCAACCACTCGGCCACCTCTCCAAAATACCTACTCTTTATTTATCCTTAAAACACCTATAAATGCTTCTTGAGGAATCTCAACTTTTCCAAATTGCTTAGCTCTAGCTTTACCTTTTTTCTGTTTTTCAAGCAGTTTTCTTTTTCTATCTGTCGCTCCACCTCCATGAATTTTCGTTAATACATCTTTTTTAAAACCTTTAATAGTTTCTCTAGCGATAATTTTACCACCAATAGCTGCTTGAATCGGTATCATAAAGTTGTGTCTTGGAATTAAGTCTTTTAATTTTTCACAGACCTCTCTACCTGTAATTTGAGCAAAATCTTTATGTATCATCATTGCAAGAGCATCAACAGGTTCTGAGTTTACAAGTATATTCATTTTTACAAGATCTCCTTCTTTGTGATCAATAATTTCATAATCAAAACTAGCATATCCACTTGTCATAGATTTAAGACGATCATTAAAATCAAATACGACTTCATTTAAAGGTATCTCGTAATTAATTACTGCACGATTTCCTGAATAACTTAAATTAGTTTGTATGCCTCTTTTATTTTGACATAACTTAATAATTGATCCCAAATACTGATCTGGAGTGATAATTGTAGCTTTAATCCATGGTTCTTCAATTAATTTTATATAAGTAGGATCTGGCAAATTTGAGGGATTTTGAAGTTCAATAATTTCACCATTATTTAAGTGAACTTTGTAAACAACACCAGGTGTTGTAGTTAATAAATTAATATCAAATTCTCTTTCAAGCCTTTCTGTGATTATTTCAAGATGTAAGAGACCTAAAAATCCACATCTAAAACCAAGTCCTAAGGCAGATGATGATTCTGCTTCATAAGAAAAACTTGCATCATTTAATTGTAATTTAGCAAGTCCATCTTTTAACTTTTGATATTCTGAACTATCTACAGGAAATAAACCACAAAAAACTACTGGTTTACTTGGTTTAAAACCTGGTAATGCATCATGGAGAGGATTCTCTGCATCACAAATAGTATCTCCAACTTTAGTTTCTGATAAAATTTTAATACCAGTTGTAATAAAACCTATTTCTCCAGCATTAAGTTCGCTCACATCTTTTGCCTTCGGGGTAAAAACACCAACTTTTTCTACGATATATTCTTGATTTGTAGACATCATTTTTATTCTCATATTTTTTTTTAGTTTTCCATCTATAATTCTTACTAATATAACTACTCCAAGATAAGTGTCATACCAGCTATCAACTAATAAACATTTTAATTTGCTATTTTTTTCACCTTTGGGTCCAGGTAAAGAGTTAATGATCTGCTCAAGAATTTCATCTATTCCTTGTCCAGTTTTTCCAGAGCAAGGAACAGAATTAGATGTGTCTATGCCAATAACATCTTCAATTTGATTATTTGTTCTTTCAAGATCAGATGCTGGTAGATCAATTTTATTTAACACTGGAATAATCTCATGATTTATATCAAGTGCTTGATATACATTTGCAAGAGTTTGGGCTTCTACGCCTTGTGTACTATCTACAATTAATATTGAGCCCTCGCATGCATAAAGGCTTCTACTAACTTCATAACTAAAATCTACATGGCCTGGGGTATCTATAATATTTAAAATATAATTTTTACCATTTTTAGCTTTATAGTTTAATTTAACTGTTTGTGCTTTAATTGTTATCCCTCTCTCTCTTTCTATATCCATAGAGTCAAGCACTTGAGATTTCATTTCTCTATCACTCAAACCTCCACATTTATGAATTATTCTATCCGCTATAGTTGATTTACCATGATCTATATGAGCTATAATTGCAAAATTCCTAATGTTGTCTATTGTATCACCCATTTTTAGGATCTAATTTTTGCGCCAGACTTTGACTCAACGGAAGAGATAATTAGTTTATTAATATTATCCAGGTCATTTTCATTTAATGTTTTTTCTTCTGACTGAATAGTTACATTAACAGCTATAGATTTTTTTCCCCCTGGTATATTTTCTCCCTCAAAAACATCAAATACTCTTACTGACTTTATTAATTTGTTATCAACAGATTTAATTATATTAACTAATTCTTGAGATTTAAAATTTTTATTAATAATAAATGCAAAATCTCTCTCTGATTTTTGGAAATCAGAAAATGTATATTCAGATTTTAAATCTTTTATCTTTTGTTTTGAGGCTCTTATATAATCAAGACAAATTTCAAATATTACCAGACCTTCGGTTTTTATATCTAATTTTTTTATTATGTTTGGGTGTATTTCACCAAAATATGCAATTGCATTTTTTTCGTTTTTATTTTGGTACACTCCCCCAGATTTTCCTGGATGATAGTAAGAAGGAGTTCTATCGTCTATAATAATTTCATCTTTATTAATCCCAGCTTCACAAAGACTTTGTATTACATCTTTTTTTACATCGAATGTATCTACAATTCTCTCTTTATCATTCCAAGACAATCTTGAAACCTTTCCTGCTCTTACAGCACCTATCACTGTCAATTGATCTCCAGGATTTTTTCCTTTAAAAGCTGGACCAATTTCAAATAAAGAAATATCTTTAAATCCTCTATCTAAATTTTTTTTTAAATAAAATATCAAATTTGGGAAAATAGAATTTCTTAAAACATTTAGATCTGAACTAATTGGATTTACAATTGGTATTTCTTGATCATTTTCTTTAAATAATTGATTAATTTTAGAGTCCGTAAACGACCATGTAACAGTTTCTAAATAACCTTTTGATGCCACGGATCTTTGTAAAAAATGAAATAATTTCTGATAATAATTAAGTGTAGGCTTTAATCTTGTCTTAACAGGTTCTGAAGTATTAATATGTTCGTATCCTTTTATTCTTACTATTTCTTCAACAATATCAATTGATTGAGTTATATCTGGTCTCCAAGAAGGTACTACTAACTTTAAAATTTTTTTATTCCTAGATACATCAAAACCTAATTTTTCAAGTATTTTAATTAATTCTTCATTTTCAACATTAAATCCAGTTGTTTTTTCAAAAAGAAATGGGTCAAAATTAATTATTATTTTTTTATAAGTATCAATTTTTTTTACATCTAAATTACTTATTTCACCTCCACAAATTTGTTTTATTAGTTCAGAAGCTTTTATTAATCCTTCTTCAATTGAAAGGGGATCTATGCCTCTTTCGAATCTGAATTTTGCATCTGTATCTATATTTAATTGTTTAGAGGTTTTTCTTATTGAACGTGGTAAAAAATAAGCAGATTCTAATAATATATTTTTAGTCGAATATTCTGTTCCAGATCTTGTCCCACCAATTATGCCTCCAAGACCAAGGACTCCAGATCTGTCAGAAATAACGCACATATCATTTTCTAAAATATATTTTTTATTATCTAGGGCTTCGAAGCTTTCTCCTTTAGAAGAATTTCTAACAATAATTTCATTATCTATTTTATCTGCATCATAAGCGTGTAATGGTCTATTTAAATCAAACATTACATAATTAGTAATATCGACTATCGCAGATATTGGTTTTTGGCCTAAAGACATAATTTTATCTTTTAGCCATTTTGGACTCTCTTTATTTGTTACACCTTTTATTAAACAACTTCCAAATATTGTGCATCCTTGGGCTTTTTCTTTTTTTATTGTTACGTTTATATTTTGATTGCCTCTATATTTTAGATTGGGTTTTTTATTAATTTTTAATTTACCAGCACCGGCAGCAGATAAATCTCTAGCAATTCCTCTTACTCCTAAACAATCTGGTCTATTGGGCGTAATTGATAAATCTATTACTTTTTCAGAAGTGTTTTTAAAATATTTTTCTCCAATTTTATTTGTATATTTATTGTTTTTTAATTCTATAATTCCATTACTTTCATTGGATAATAGTAATTCTGACTCAGAACAGAGCATTCCATATGATGTTACTCCTCTTATTTTACTTACAGATAATTTCATCTGATTTTTGGGAATAATCGATCCTGGAGGAGCATAAACTGTCAAAAGACCATTTTTTGCATTTGGGGCTCCACATACCACTTCAATTGTTTTGTCGCTACCTATATCAACATCACATAACTTCAATCTGTCAGCATTTGGATGAGTTTTGGCATTTATAATTTTTGCAACAATAAATGTATCTAATTCAGATGCAGAACTCTCAAAACTTTCTACTTCTAGACCAATATTAGTTAATTTATCTATTATTTGATTATTGTTAAATTTTGTATCAAGATGGTTTTTTAACCAGTCAACTGTGAACTTCATCTACTTAGTCCTCTATAATTTGAAGGGACATCCAATGGATCAAAGCCAAAGTGACTTAACCATCTATAATCAGTCTCAAAAAAGGCTCTTAAATCATTAATTCCATATTTTAACATTCCAAGTCTGTCTATGCCAATTCCAAAGGCATATCCTTGATATTTACTTGGATTAACATTTACATTTTTTAAAACATTTGGATGAACCATTCCACAGCCTAGAATTTCTAACCATTTATTACCTTCACCAATTACTATCTTTCCATTTTTAATTTCATATCCTATATCTACTTCTGCTGAAGGTTCCGTAAATGGAAAATGACTTGGTCTGAATCTCATTTTAATTTTATCAACTTCAAAAAACTCCTTAATAAAATAATTTAAACATCCTTTTAAATGTCCCATATTTATATTCTTATCTATATGAAGTCCCTCAACTTGATGAAACATCGGAGCATGGGTTTGATCACTATCTGATCTGTAAGTTCGTCCTGGAGCAATAATTTTAAAAGGAGGTTTACCTTTTAGCATAGTTCTTACCTGAACTGGAGATGTGTGAGTTCTCAAAAGTAATTCTTTATTATTATCAAGATAAAAAGTATCATGCATATCTCTAGCTGGATGGTTATCCGGTGTATTTAATGCTGTAAAATTATTATATTCATTTTCTACATCTGGGCCTTCCTCAACACTAAATCCTATTTCAGAAAATATAGATGAAATTTCATCTATTACCTGGGAGACTGGATGAATTTTACCAATTTCAATATTTCTTTCTGGAAGAGTTACATCAATTTTTTCTTTCTCAAGCTTTAAATTAATTTCTTTAGTTTCTATTTCTTGAGTTTTGGTTGATATTTTATTTTGAAGTTCGTCTTTAATATTATTTAAATCTGAAGCTAATTTTTTTCTTTCCTCTACAGAAATCGAACCTAATTTTTTAAATTCGTTCGGTATAATTCCATTTTTTCCAAATAGTTCAGATTTGATGTTATTTACTTTTTCAATTTTATTTTCTGTATTAAGCTTATCAATATAATCATCTTTTATTTTTTTAATATCAGACATTTTAATAGAATATTTGTTAAAGGAAGAAAAACAATAGTCTTGATTAATTTAATGCTGCTTGAGCCCTTTTAACTATAGTTTTGAATGCTTCGGGGTTATCGTAAGCAATTTCTGCAAGAATTTTTCTATCTAATTTAATTCCTGATTTGCTCAAACCATTAATAAACTTTGAATATGTTATTCCTTCTGATCTGACACCAGCATTAATTCTTTGTATCCACAGTGATTTGAAATCCCTTTTTTTATTTCTTCTATCTCTATAAGCATACTGCATAGCTTTTTCCATTGCTTGTCTTGCAACTCTTATTGTATTTTTTCTTCTTCCCCACTGACCTTTAACAGCTTTTAAAACTTTTTTGTGTTTAGCTCTGCTTGTAACTCCTCTTTTTACTCTTGCCATTTTATCCTCTTAAGCTGTAAGGCATATAAGATTTTACTATCTTACCATCTTGTTTGGATAAAACAGTTGTGCCTCTTTGTTTTCTAATTTGTGAATTCGTTCTTTTAATCATGCCGTGTCTTTTTCCAGCTTGTGGGGTGATAACCTTACCTTTAGCTGAGATTTTAAATCTTTTTTTAGCTGAACTTTTTGTTTTTAACTTGGGCATAAT
The DNA here is from genome assembly GCA_902531175.1 of uncultured Pelagibacteraceae bacterium. Taxonomy (GTDB): domain Bacteria; phylum Pseudomonadota; class Alphaproteobacteria; order Pelagibacterales; family Pelagibacteraceae; genus Pelagibacter. The sequence continues at coordinate 10,616 of CACADE010000010.1, read as the reverse complement.
TTTCGGGGTTATACAAATATTAAATTAAATTTACAACTAGAAATATGGCTTATAAAGGCTGGATTACCATAATCATTTGCTTTCCATCAAATTTTGGCTGAAGCTCTACTCTCCCAATAGTCTCCATGTCTGCCTTAATTTTATCCATTAATTCATTGCCAAGGTTTGAATGTTGTAACTCTCTCCCTTTGAACCTTATTGTAAATTTGACTTTATCACCTTTTGCCAAAAATTTTTGAGCATTTTTAATTTTGAAAGTGTAGTCATGAACTTCTGTAACTGGCCTTAATTTTATTTCTTTTAATTCAATTTTCTTTTGTTTTTTTTTTGCTTTGTTAGCTTTTTTTTGTGCGTCGTATTTATATTTACCCATGTCCATAATTTTACAGACAGGGGGTTTTGCATTCGGAGCAATTTCAATTAAATCTAAACCTTCATTTTTTGCTTTATTGATAGCTTCATTTAAATTTAAAATTCCTAAATTTTCTCCATCACTTGCAATAACTTGAACTTCATTTGATGTAATCCTGTTGTTAGACCTTGGGCCTCTTGCTTTAGTTCTTTTTTGAAAATAATTTTGTTTAAAATCTGCCACTTAGATTGAAGGGGCTTTATTTAGATCGGAGTATTTTTTTATAAATTCTTTCAAAGCCATGTTTTCTTGTTTATTAGAATCCAATCTTCTAATAGTTACACTGTTGGAGTCAACTTCTTTTTTTCCACAAATCAATAACATTGGTACTTTTGTTAAAGAATGATCTCTTATTTTATAATTTAAATTGTGATTTTTAAGATCTACTTCGACAATCAAACCACTCCGTTTTAATTCCTTAGCTACACTTTTAGCATATTCATCAAAATCACTAGAGATTGGAATAACTACTGCCTGTAGAGGTGATATCCAAAATGGCAGCTTGCCTGCATAATTCTCTATAAGGATACCTATGAACCTTTCTAAAGATCCAAATAATGCTCTGTGTAACATTACAGGTACTTTTTTAGTTCCATCTTTATCAACAAAAGAAGCTCCTAATCTACCTGGTAAATTTAAATCTACTTGCAAGGTTCCACACTGCCAATCTCTACCTATTGCATCTCTTAAAACAAATTCAATTTTTGGTCCATAAAATGCGCCCTCACCTTTATTAATTGAGTACTCTAGCTTTGTAGCTTTGATTGCCTCTAACAACGCAGCCTCTGATTTATCCCAAACTTTATCATCACCAACTCTTAAATCTGGTCTATCTGAATATTTTAAAATAACATCTTCAAAACCAAGATCTTTATAAATTTCTAAAATTAAATTTGTAACACTCAAACATTCTTCTGTAATTTGTTCTTCTGTACAAAAAATATGCGCATCATCTTGAGTAAAGGCTCTTACACGTAATAATCCATGCAATGCACCTGAAGGTTCATATCTATGAACTTTTCCGAATTCTGACATCTTTAAAGGTAAGTCTCTATAACTTTTAAGTCCTTGATTAAATACTTGAACGCACCCAGGACAATTCATGGGTTTAATTGCAAATACTTTTTCATCTGGTGTAGTTGAAGTATACATATTAGCTCCAAATTTTTCCCAGTGGCCAGATTTTTCCCACAAAGATCTATCAAGTATTTCTGGCGTATTTATCTCTTTGTAACCATCGTGATCTTGTTTCATTCTCATATATGAAACTAATTTTTGGAACAAATTCCATCCTTTCTGGTGCCAAAACACAGATCCAGGACTTTCTTCTCTAAAATGAAATAAATCCATCTCTTTTCCAATTTTTCTATGATCTCTTTTTTCTGCCTCCTCAATTCTCTGAAGATAGAGGTCTAATTCTTTTTGGGTTGCCCACCCAGTACCATATATTCTTTGAAGCATTTCATTATTAGAGTCACCACGCCAATAAGCTCCAGATACTTTTGTCAGTTTAAAAGCCTTACCTATTTTACCAGAAGATACTAAATGTGGACCTCTACATAAATCATGCCATGTTTCGCCATGATGATAAACCGTAAGTTCTTCGTTTTTAGGAATGCTCTCAATTATTTCAGCTTTGTATTTTTCTCCAATTTTTTTAAAATGACTTATTGCTTTATCTCTCTCCCAAACTTCTTTTCTTGTTTTTACATCTTTATCTATTATCTCTGACATTTTTTTTTCAATCTTTTTTAAATCATCGCTAGTAAAAGGCTCTTTTCTTGCAAAATCATAGTAAAATCCATTTTCTATAACTGGCCCAATTGTTACCTGTGTGCCTGGGTATAGTTCTTGAACAGCCATAGCCATTATATGTGCAGTGTCATGTCTAATGACTTCTAAACCCTCAGGATCTTTAGCTGTAAATATTTCAATAGAACAATCTTGATCAATAACAGTATATAAATCTTTAAGCTCACCGTTTATGCTCATCACCAAAGCTTGCTTACCTAAAGACTTGCTAATTTTTTCAGCAATCTCTGTGCCTGTTATACTTTTTTCAAAGTTTAATTTTTTTCCATCAGGTAATGTAATATTTGGCATTAGTTTATTAATTTTTTATACTCTGAATAAGTAGAAAAACACATTTTTTCAACATTAAATTTTGAAACGACATTTTTTCTACCTTCTATGCCCATTTGATTGACAGTCTGTTCATCTAAATTCATAATTTCTATTAATTTTTTTGAAAGATCGTCAGAGTTATTTGCCTCAAATAAAAATCCTGTTTTATTTTCATTTATAGTCTCTTTTGATCCCCCAATATTACTTGCAACAATTGGTTTTTTCATTGCCTGAGCCTCAACAGATATTCTTCCAAAGGCTTCTGGTTCTATAGATGAAGAAACTATGATGTCTGAAACTTTGTAAGCTAGAGGCATATTTTTACAATGATCTATAAATTTTACTTGGTTAGTTAATCTATACTGTTCAACTAACCTAATAAGTTTCTTTTTGTAAAGCTCTCTTCCTTGATCGCTCCCAAGAATAATTACATTAAATACCTCGTGTCCTAAATTAATATTTACTTTATTAATAGCATCTAAAAACAATTCTTGGCCTTTCCATTCTGTTAATCTTCCAGGCAATAGAACAGTTTTTCTCTCAATTTTAAGTCCCCATGATTTAAATAATTCATCTTCCTCTGTTTCTATAGTAGTTGATGGATCAAAATAGTCGGTATTAATGCCTCTAAATATCACCAAGAATTTTTTTTTATCATTAAGGTATTCAGAGTAGTTTTCTTTAATATGTGAAAATATAAAATTAGACCCAGCAATAATTAAATCTGATCTCAACATTACAGAATTATATAATTTTTTTAATTTACTTTTAAAATTATATGTTCCATGAAATGTAGTTACAAATTTACATCGCGTAATTTTGGTAGCTAGCAAACAAGACCATGCAGGTGCTCTACTTCTTGCGTGGACAATATTAATTCCATAAAATAAAATTATTAAAGAAATAATTATTGAATTAAAAAAAACCAAAATAGGGTTTTTGGAATTAACAGGTAACCTTATATATTTAACTTTTTTTTTATCTATAAACTTTGTTAATTCACCACCGTTGCAAATTAAAAAAGATTTACAATCATTTTCATGTAAATAGTGTGCGATATCATAACAACCTGTTTCTGCTCCACCGTATCCAAGTTTTGGTATAACTTGCAGAACTTTCAATTTTGGATGCATATGGTAGAGTTATAATATTTCAAATCAATTTTAATACTTTATATGAAAAAATTTAAATTTCTAAAAATTTCTAAAACAAAAAAACTAAGATATATAAGCAATTATTATAAGAAAAATCTTTATATTATATTTTTGCCAGGTTTTGCATCCGATATAGAAGGGGATAAACCTAAAAGATTTTTAAACTATGCTAAAAAAAATAAATTGGGTTTTTTGGCACTAGAATATTCTGGATACGGAAAATCTTCAGGTGAATTTACAAAAGGGAATATTTCCACTTGGGCAAATGATGCAAAACAGACTATTAAGAATATAGTTAAAAAAAATGATATAATTTTAATAGGTTCTAGTATGGGTGCTTGGATTTCTTTATTGTTATTTAAATCAATTAAGAAACAAATTAAAGGCTTTATGGGAATTGGCTCTGCTCCAGAATTTTTAACAAGGATAATGTGGAAAAAATTTTCAAAAAAGACAAAGAGTGAAATTATCAAAAAAGGTATTAGCAAAATTAAAAATGGTGGGTATGAGTATCTCATAACTAATCAATTAATTAAAGATGGAAGAAAAAAACAAAATAAAGTTTTGAATGTTAAAATTCCAATGAAAATACCTATTACTATGGTCCATGGTCAAAAAGATGAAGTAGTACCAATTAAATACTCAAGAGAAGTTTTAAAAATCTTCAGCAAAGCAAAAAAAAAATTAAATATAATTAAGAAGGGTGACCATAGTCTCTCGTCAAAAAAAAATCTAAATATTATTTGTAAAGAGTTAGATAATATTATTAAAAATACTAACTAGCTTGACCGACTAATTTTTTATTTGATATAGGATTTTCTAACTTATCTAACATTTCTTTTGGACAAACTTGGACGAAATTATTTATTTCATTTTCAAAATTCTCAACAATTTTTTTCGAGATTGTTGAATTTGTTTCTATCGTATGCTCTTGAATTAATTTCCTTAGATGCTCAATCCAAAATTTAGTTTCTGGAGTTTGCCAAACTACACTTTCAGGATTTACTTTTTTATCAAATTGATTTTCAGGGTCATAAATAAATGCCATACCTCCTGTCATGCCAGCTCCAAAATTATCGCCAATATCTCCTAATATAATAATGTTTCCGCCTGTCATGTATTCACAGCCATTTGAATCACAACCTTCTACTACTGCAGTTGCACCTGAATTTCTAACAGCAAATCTCTCTCCTGCTTGTCCTGCAGCTAATAATTTTCCTGAAGTAGCTCCATACAAAACAGTGTTTCCAATAATAGTATTTTCATTTGAAACAAGGTTGCTTTCATCTTGTAATTTAATCACAATAGTTCCACCTGATAGTCCTTTAGCAACATAATCATTTGCATCCCCTTTTAAAATTAGTTTTAATCCTTTAATAGCAAAAGCACCAAAGGATTGACCTGCTGAACCTTTAAAATTTAATTCTATAGAATTTTCATCAAGATTATTGTTTCCAAATTTTTTGTACAAATGATAAGAAATTCTAGTACCAACTGCTCTATCAGTATTTTGAATTTCAAATTCTTGATTGATTTTTTCTTTTTTATCTATTTTGTTTTCTATTTCTGGCCATAACTTTTGATCTAAAGTATCTGGAACAGAATTAATTTCAGGTTTCTCACAATATCTTTTATTTTTTCCAGGATCTGCCTGAACAAAGAGAGGATTTAAATCTAGATCATCCAAGTTTGGTGATCCTTTACTTACTTGCCTTAGTAAGTCAGTTCTTCCAATTACTTCATTTAAAGATTTGAAACCAAGATCAGCAAGTATTTCTCTTACTTCCTCTGCTATAAATGTAAAAAGATTTACTACTTTTTCAGGAGTTCCAGTAAATTTCTCTCTTAATTTATCATCTTGTGTGCAAACACCGACTGGACATGTATTTGAATGACATTGTCTGACCATTATACAACCCATTGCTACTAAAGCAGTTGTTGCCACGCCAAATTCTTCTGCTCCCATCATGGCTGCAATTACAACATCTCTTCCTGTTTTTATTCCACCATCAGTTCTAAGCGTCACTTGATGTCTCAAGTTATTTAAAGTCAATACCTGATTTGCTTCTGTTAATCCCATCTCCCAAGGAACTCCAACATATTTAACACTTGTCTGTGGAGTGGCTCCTGTACCTCCTGAGTGCCCTGAGATTAAAATTATATCTGCTTTAGCTTTTGCAACTCCAGCAGCTATTGTTCCAATTCCTGAGGATGCAACTAATTTAACTCCAACCCTAGCCTTAGGATTTATTTGTTTTAAATCATAAATTAATTGAGCCAGATCTTCTATTGAGTAAATATCATGATGTGGTGGAGGTGATATTAAAGTAACTCCTGGCGTTGAATGTCTCAATCTCGCAATTTCATCTGTAACTTTAAAACCTGGTAATTGTCCACCTTCACCTGGTTTAGCTCCCTGTGCAATTTTGATTTCAATCTCATTACAATTATTTAAGTAATTAATGGTTACTCCAAATCTAGCTGATGCAATTTGTTTAACCCTTGAATTTGCACTATCTCCATTCTCCATAATCTTAAATCTTTTTTCATCTTCTCCACCTTCGCCACTACAAGATGCGCCTTTAATTCTGTTCATACCAACAGCAAGAGTTTCATGTGCTTCTTTAGATAAAGCTCCATGAGACATGCTTCCACTTCCAAATCTTTTTAATATATTAGATGCAGGCTCAACATTAGATATATTGATAGGATTTTTAGATTTAAAATCCACTAAATCTCTTAAACTTATTGGATTTAGATTGTAAATACCTTTTGTGTATTTTTTATATATTTCATAAGATCCTTGCCCAACCGCAGTTTGGAGTAAATGAATTAGTTTGCCTTGATACTGATGTGTTTCACCATTTTTTCTATATCTGTAAATACCACCAATAGGTAAAATATTTGAATTAATGAAAAATGCTTCTTCGTGTATAGTTCTAATTTTCTTTTCTATTCCTTTTAAACCAATTCCAGAAATCTTTGATAACATCCCAGGAAAGTAATCTTTCACAATTGTTCTGCTTAGTCCCACAGTTTCAAAATTACATCCACCTCGGTAAGAACTTAAAACAGAAATTCCCATTTTAGACATTATTTTTAGAAGACCGAGATTGACTGATTTAATATATCTTGAAACACATTCATCAAAAGTGAAATTTCCAAATAATTTCTTAGAATGTCTTTGATATAAGCTATCAAAAGCTAAATAAGGGTTCACTGTAGTAGCACCAACACCAATTAATGTTGCAAAAGAGTGAGTATCTAAAGCATCTCCAGTTTGAACATTAATAGAAACATAACCTCTTAAACCTAATTTAACTAAATGTGTATTTATTGCCCCTATACATAAAAGCATCGGAATTGGCATTCTATTTTCTGAAATATTTTTATCAGATAATATTAATTGTTTAATTCCCTCTCTAACAGCTTGTTCAGACTTAACTTTGAGTAAATTTATTGATGTCTCTAAATCATCATCTTTGCTGAATGTACAATCTAAAACTTTATTATTATTTCCAAAGAATTTCAAAAATTTATCAAATTGTGCATTTGATAATATCGGACTATTTAAGACATAAATATTGTCTTTAGTTAATTTACTAAAATCTAAAATATTACCAAGATTTCCAAATCTTGTCTTTAAACTCATAACTTTATTTTCTCTTAGAGAGTCAATTGGTGGATTTGTAACCTGACTAAAGTTTTGTCTAAAGTAATGATATAGTGGTCTATATTTGTCAGATAAAACTGCTAAAGGCGTGTCATCACCCATTGAGCCTGTTGCTTCTTTAGCATCTTCTGCCATTGGATGAAGAATTAATTCTAAATCTTCTATGCTATATCCAAAACAATGTTGAAAATTCCTCAAACTTTGGCCTTCTAGCTCTACTTTTTCAGCTTCTGCTTCTAATTTTTTATCAAGATCAATAATCTGATTGTTGTAATGCTTATATTCTTTTGAAAGGTAGTTTTTTATTTCATCGTTTGAATATACTTTGCCTTTTTCTATTCTTACTCCTAATATTTCTCCAGGTCCTAATCTTCCTTTAGATACAATTTTTTTCTCATTTAAATCTATCATTCCTGTTTCACTTCCTGCAAAAAGGAGTTTGTCTCTTGTTACTGTATATCTAAGTGGTCTTAATCCATTTCTGTCAGTTGCAACAACTACCCATTCATTATCTGTTGCAGCTATAGCAGCTGGCCCATCCCAAGGCTCCATGGTACTATTTAAAAAATTGAATAATTGTTGGTGATCTTTTTTTAATACCTTATTTTTTTTTGACCAAGCATCAGGAATTAACATTAATTTTGCTAGAGGGGCAGGCTGTCCAGAAATATTTAATAACTCAAAAACATTATCTAATGATGCAGAGTCTGAATTTCCAGCTGGTATTACAGGCTTAAGATTTTCTATATCTTCGAAAACAGGACTAAACATCTCTTCTTCGTGGACCTTCATCCAATTAACATTTCCTTTAAGAGTGTTTATTTCACCATTATGCGCTATAGATCTAAATGGTTGAGCTAAGTCCCAACTTGGCGCAGTATTAGTTGAAAATCTTTGGTGAAATATTGCATACCTAGATATAAATCTTTCATCTTTTAAGTCAGTATAAAAATCTGACAAAGCTTCTGCCAAAAACATTCCTTTGTAAATGATAGATTTAGAACTAAATGAACATATATAAAAATTATTTAATTGATTATTAAGAGCTTCTTTTTCAATTACTCTTCTAGTTTCATACAATTTTTGTTCCAGAGATTTATTGACAACTTTTTTGTCATTGTATGTGAACAATACTTGCGTAATTTCAGGTCTTGTTTGTTCAGCTTTTTCTCCTAAGACTGAGGGATCAACAGGAACTTGTCTCCAGCCATAGATACTAAAATTTCTCTTTGTTAGTTCACTTTCAACAATAGTTCTACATTGCTCTTGAGCGCTATAATCATCTCTTGGTAAGAAAATCATACCCACACATAGTTCAGAATTATCATGTTTATGACCAGTGACTTCAATTTTTTCCTCAAAGAAATCTTTAGGAATTTCAATATGGATTCCAGCACCATCTCCTGTTTTTCCGTCTGCATCGATTGCGCCCCTATGCCAAACAGCTTTTAAGGCATCGATTCCATATTCTACGACTTTTCTCGATTTTATACCTTCGGTGGATGCTACCAAACCTACACCACAAGCATCATGTTCCATTTCTTCCGAGTAAACATGATTACTTTTTAAAATTTTTAAATTTTTATTTCTTAACTTCATTAAGCAACTCTAAGTTTTTGTTTACTTTGTAAATAATTATCAATTGATGTTGCCGCATCTCTTCCGTCTTTAATGCCCCAAACCACTAAAGATGCTCCTCGAACTATATCTCCAGCTGCAAAAACTCCCTCAATACTAGTTTCCATAGTATCAAAATCTGCTTTTATTGTTCCCCATCTTGATACTTGCAATTTTTCTTCATTAAATAATTTTGGAAGATCTTCTGGATCAAATCCAAGTGCTTTGATCACAAGATCGGCTTTAATTTCAAAATCTGAATTTTCTTCCACAACTGGTTTTCTTCTACCGCTATCATCTGGCTCACCTAATTTCATTTTATTAACAACTACACTTTCAATTTTATTTGTTCCCTTAAACTCTTTAGGGCTTGTTAACCAAATAAATTCAACACCTTCTTCTTCTGCATTACCAACTTCTCTTGCTGATCCTGGCATATTTTCTCTATCTCTTCTATATAAACATTTTACAGATTTAGCATTCTGTCTTACTGAAGTCCTTAAGCAGTCCATTGCTGTATCGCCACCTCCAATTACTACAACATCTTTGCCTTCAGCATTTAAAGTTCCGTTATCAAACAACTCAACTTTATCACCTAGTCCTTTTTTATTTGATGCTGTCAAAAATTCCATTGCAGGGAATATATTACTCAAATCGTTACCAGGCAGGTTAACTTCTCTTGCTTTATAAACTCCTGTGGCTATTAAAATTGCATCGTGTTTTTCTCTTAACTCAGTCAAGCTGGAGTCTTTTCCAACTTCAAAGTTTAATACAAATCTAATTCCGCTTTCTTCCAAAAGTTTTATTCTTCTTTGAACAACATGCTTTTCTAATTTAAATCCTGGGATACCATATATTAGTAGCCCTCCAGCTCTGTCATAACGATCATATATAGTTACCTTGTATCCTTTTTTTCTGAGTTGTTCTCCACAAGCAAGTCCAGCAGGTCCAGAACCTATAATTCCTACACTCTCATTTTTTTCACTATTTATTTCTATTGCTTTAACCCAACCATTTTCCCAAGCTTTCTCTGTGATATATTTTTCTATTGATCCAATAGTTACTGTTCCATGACCCGATTGCTCTATTACACAATTTCCTTCACACAGCCTATCCTGGGGGCAAATTCTTCCACAAACTTCTGGCATGTTGTTTGTACTTTGTGATAATTGATAAGCTTCCTCATATCTTCCCTCAGCAGTTAGTTTAAGCCAATCTGGTATATTGTTACTTAATGGACAATGAACTTGGCAAAATGGTACTCCACATTGGGAACATCTGCTTGACTGCTGAACAGCTCTATCTTTTAGAAATTCTTGATAAATTTCATCAAAATCCTCTTTTCGGTCTGATATATCTCTTTTAGGTGGATTTTGTTGACCTATATCAACAAACTTAAGCATTTTTTCTGACATGGTGGACGCTGTATATACGATAAAAATTTAATAATAAACAATTACAAGGTCATAAATATTGACTAATATTCCACAAAACCTAAGTAAATAGGCGGTTTTTTCATATTATGCATAGATGATATGCAAATATGTAATTGCTTTAATTTGGTTACAATTTCATTATGAAGTATTGGATCTAATGATTTCAAAATATGTAGAGACGCTAATTTTATCAATTATTC
>CACADE010000009.1 GCA_902531175.1 uncultured Pelagibacteraceae bacterium | reverse complement strand
AGCGAAGTACAACAAAAACGATATTCAGAGTCAACAGGCCATTTTGTTATAGGAATACTGGGATATTTAAGAAATTATTTAGGATCTAGAGCTCTTGCATCTTGACTGTTCCATCCTACTTTAATCTCATTACCTAATTTTAAATCTAACTCGTTTGAGCTATTTGGAACTTTTAAAATAAATTCTTTATTACCTAAAAGATCTAATCTTACTCTAGTGTGATCACCATGGTAAATAACTTCTTCGATTTTTCCCGTTTGATTATTATCCATTTTATCTTTTGGATTTATCAATGCCCTCTCAGGTCTTATTGAAACTGTTGTTTTATCACCTTTGGAAGTTACTGAAACTGGATTAGCTAAAATTTCTCCATTTTGTAGTTTAACTTTACAAACATCTTTTGAAATGTCAGTTACTTCTCCTCCAAATGTATTATTTTCACCTATAAACTCTGCAACGAAAGAATTAACTGGTTCTTCGTACAATTTATCAGGACTTGATAATTGTTGAACTTTACCATCATTAAAAACTGCGATCCTATTTGACATTGTTAATGCTTCTCCTTGATCGTGTGTAACGTAAACTACAGTAACACCAATATTTTCATGAATATGTTTAATTTCGTATTGCATACTTTCTCTTAAGTTTTTATCTAAAGCTCCAAGAGGTTCATCCATTAGAACTACTGCTGGATCAAATACTAGAGCTCTTGCAACAGCTACCCTTTGTTGCTGACCACCAGATAATTGCGCTGGCATTCTACTTTCAAATCCTGATAAAGAAACCATTGATAAAGCTTTATCTACTTTTTTATCAATCTCATCTTTTTGAACTTTTCTAACTCTTAAAGGAAATGCTAAATTTTCATAAACTGTCATATGAGGAAACAATGCATAATTTTGAAAAACCATTCCAATTCCTCTTTTGTGCGGTGGAATATTTGAAATAGGATTAGAATCTAAATAGATTTCACCATTGGTTGGTGTTTCAAATCCAGCCAACATCATCAGACAGGTTGTTTTTCCTGAACCAGATGGACCAAGCATAGTAATGAACTCACCCTCTGAGATATTAAGATTTAAATCTTTTACTACTAAGACTTTACCATCGTAACTTTTGTCAACTTTATCGAACTTAACGAATTCTGTATTTTTAGACATCTAGTGTTTAAAACATTTAAGAAGTTAATTATCAATAGCTAATAGTTCTTAATATGTAGCTCTTTTGGAAATTTACAGAATAATTCACAACCTTTGTCGGTAACTCGGATTGCTTCAGATGCTTCTACTCCCCAATCACCAAACTGCATTACTGCAATCATATGAAAACAAACATTTGGTTCAAGTACTGTCATATCGCCTTTATAAATATTTAAAGTATGCTCTCCCCAATCTGGTGGATATCCAATACCTATTGAGTAACCCGTTCTTGATTTCTTCTCGATACCATATTTATCTAAAATTTTCCAAAAGGCTTGGGCAACATCATTTGCTGTGTTTCCGGGTTTTGTAGCATTAATTCCAGCTTGTAAAGCTTCTATAGTTTTATTCATTGTATCTATTTTTAATTGATCAGGTTTACCTAATAAAATTGTTCGAGCCATAGGTGCGTGATATCTTTTATAAACACCTGAAAGTTCAATTATAGTTGCTTCACCTTCAATAAATTTATCTTGGGTTGCTGTTAAATGTGAAGCAGATGTACCTTTTCCAGTTGGAAGAAGCGTTGCGATACTAGAATATTCACCTCCAAATTCTTCTGTACCATAAAATAAAGACTTTTGAATTTCTCCAACAGCATCGCATTGTCTTGTACCAGGTTTAATTACTTCCATTGCAGTTTGCATTCCTTTTTGAGAAATTAAAGCAGCAGACTTCATATAATTTATCTCTGCATTAGATTTAATTAATCTAGCCCAATTAACTAGTCGATCAGAATCGATAATGTTTGCATTTGGTAACCCCTGTTTAATCTTTTCATAACAAAAAGCTGTGAAATAATGAGCATCCATTTCAATTCCAATAGACAGTTTATCCCATTTTTTTTCTTTAATTACTTTGGTCAAGTAATCATAGGGATGTTTTGGCCAAGTATGAATATAACTCTCATCATAAACTATAATATTGTCTTTATTTAAATAGGTCTTTATGTACGCCCCACCTGCATCCTGATCTCTGACAAAGCAAATTGGCTCTTTTGAATCAACGTGCACTAATACACATTGTGCATAATAAAAAGACCAAGCATCGTAGCCTGTAAGATAATTCATATTATTTGTGTCGTGAGAAATGATTAAATCAATTTTTTTCTCTCTCATCAGAGATTGAACTTTTAATAGTCTTTGTTTGTATTCTTCTTTTGAAAAGGACATAAATTAATCAAACAGTCTTCCAAATCCTTTTACAGATTTATTTTCACCTATGTTTTCTAAAGATTCCCAGATTAAAGCCTGATTGCTTGAAAGAACTGGTATTCCAAGTTTATCTTCTAATTTTTGTATTAGAGGAAGAACTGGTAAAGCGGTGCAAGATACAAATAAAGCATCTGCCTCACTTACATCTAAATTTATTAGCACATCAAACAGATAATTTTGATCTACTTTACCAATCTCCATGTCAGAATGAATATCAAAGTATGAATTTGAGGTGATTTCAAAACCAGATGATTTAAAATAATCAACAACATCATCGTTAACTTTTTTACTATAAGGTGTGAATATAGAAAGTTTTTTAATATTTAATTTTTTCAATGCTTTCAAAGCTGCTGTACTTGGTGTTGAAAGTTTTGCCTCAGGTTTTGCTGCTTGTATTTTATTTTTAATATTATCGTACCCTGCTGCAATAGTTCCTGATGTACAAGCATATACAACACAGTCTAATTTTTGCTCTGGCAAGATATCTCTTGTTACTTGAGTAATATTCTCTGACATTTTGATCAAATTCTCTTTGGTTAAGGGATTATAACATTCTATTCTATTTACAAAAAAATCTATTTTTTTATCTTTAATTACACTTATAAAATCTTTTTCAATCACTAGATCGGTTGCTAAAGCGATAAGTCCAATACGTGGATTTTGGTTATTTTCAAACTTTGGTTCTATTTTTTGTGATTTCATAAATACAATATACCACCACATATTGATTAATCATTAAAATTAAAAACTGTATCTAATTTCTTGAATGGTTATAGTAAATAAACGTATAATAAGAAAAATTAATTTTGAAATATAAATGCTCGATAAAAAAAAATTTTATATCAATGGCAAATGGGTTGAGCCAGTAAACAAGAATGAATGTGAAGTTATTAATCCATCAACAGAAGAAGTTTGTGCAATTATAAGTCTTGGAAATTCTGATGATACAAATGCTGCAGTCAAAGCAGCAAAATCTGCATTTGAGACTTGGAAAGAAAGTCCAAAAGAAGAAAGGTTAAATTTATTAGAAAAATTATTAAAAATTTATAATTCTAGATGGGATGATATGACTGATGCTATTACTACAGAGCTTGGTTGTCCTAAAGATTGGTGTTCAGCTAATCAAACATCTTCTGGCGCAGGTCATATCGAAGACTTTATAAAAAGATTAAAAGAATTCGAATTCGAACCAGGTTTTGATAAAGGATCTACTAATCATATTGTATATGAGCCAATTGGAGTTTGCGGATTAATTACACCTTGGAATTGGCCTATAAATCAAATTGCTTTAAAAGTAATTCCAGCTTTTGCTACTGGGTGTACAATGGTACTTAAACCATCTGAAATTGCACCATTGTCAGGAATGCTATTTGCAGAGATGATAGATGAGGCTGGATTTCCAGCTGGAGTATTTAATTTAGTAAATGGTGATGGGCCTGGTGTTGGAACTGACCTATCAGGACATCCTGATGTTGATATGGTCTCATTTACAGGATCTACTAGAGCTGGAAAATTAATTACAAAGAATGCTGCTGAAACCATAAAAAGAGTTTGTCTTGAACTTGGTGGTAAAGGTGGAAATATTGTTTTTGCTGATGCATATCCTGATGCAGTCAGAGATGGTATTAGAAACGTAATGAGTAATTCAGGTCAATCCTGTGATGCCCCAACTAGAATGCTTGTTGAAAAATCAATTTATAAAAGAGCTGTTGAAGAAGCTGCAGATGAAGCAAATAAAATTAAAGTTGATCTTGCTTCAAAAGCTGGTGACCATATTGGGCCTGTAATTTCAAAAACTCAATTTGATAAAATTCAAAGTTTAATAAATAGTGGAATTGAAGAAGGTGCTACTTTAGTAGCAGGTGGTCCTGACAAACCTGAAGATCTAAAGAAAGGTTATTTTATTAAACCAACAGTATTCACTGATGTTAATAATAATATGAGAATTGCTAAAGAGGAAATATTTGGACCAGTATTGTCGATTATTCCTTTTGAAAATGAAGAGGAAGCTATCCAAATTACAAATGATACAGAATATGGATTAGGAAACTATTTACAAACAGAGGATAATGAAAAGGCAAAAAGAGTCTCAAAAAAATTAAGGTCTGGAATTGTATATGTAAATCATAAAGCAGCTGACTCTGGAACTCCTTTTGGTGGGTATAGACAATCTGGAAATGGACGTGAAGGTGGAACCTGGGGATTGCATGAATATCTAGAGGTAAAAACTATTACTGAATGGAAAAATTAAAATGCTTGGTTATGTAATGGTTGGAACCAATAACTTAGAAAAAGCAATAATTTTTTATGATGAAGTCTTAAAGGTTTTAAACCTAGAAAGAAATTATAAAGATGAAGTTTGCGCTGGTTACACAGAAAAAAATGGCGATGGAACTATAGAGTTTTATGTGACCAAACCTGTCAATATGAAAGAGGCAACTAATGGAAATGGAACGCAAGTTTCATTTATTACATCATCTAGAGATATAGTTGATAAGTTTCATGAGATTGGACTTAAGGCAGGTGGAAAAAGTGAAGGAGCTGGAGGTGAAAGACCAGAAGGTTCTGGAGTTTACTATTCTTATATTCGAGATCTTGATAATAATAAAATTTGTGCTTTCACAAACAATTAATGTCTTACAATTTAATTCAAGAAAAAATCAATGAAGGAAAAATTATTTTACTTGATGGAGGTATAGGTGCTGAACTTGAAAAAAAAGGAGCTAAAATGGATCAAAACCTCTGGTGTGGAAAATGTTCGGTAGATAGCCCAGAATTTCTAAAAGAAGTTCATGGAAATTATATTGATGCAGGAGCTGATGTTATTACAACAAATACTTATGCTACAACTCCAATTTCTCTTAGAAAACACGGATATGAAGACTCAATTGAATTATTTAATAGACAAGCAGTTCAAATTGCAAAACAAGCAATTGATAATTCAAAAAAGAACATCTGTTTAGCAGGAAGTGTTTCGAGTTATGGAAGTTTTCTTAAACTAGGAACAAAGAACATGAAGCCATGTTTTAATGAACATATTAAAATTTTATCAAATGAGGGTGTTGATTTAATCATTTTAGAAGCAATGACATCTCAAGCAGAAATCGTGGAGACTATGCTTGAGTGTTCTACAAATATAAAGTTACCTGTTTGGCTTTCTATTTCCTGTGTAATAGATCAGAATACAAAAAATATTACACTTGGTTATGATGATGTGAAGAATAAAACTGAAATTTACGAGGATTTAGAAGTATCGTTGAAAAATTTTAGTAAATTACATAAGGGGCCAATTTTAATTGCTCATTCAGATATTAAAACAACGAGTGCAGCTTTAGATACTGCATTAAAAAATTATAATGGAGTTATTGGTGCATACCCTAATAAAGGCTATTACGAAAAACCAAATTGGAAGTTTGTGGATGATTTTTCACCCAGTGATTATTTGGAAGTTGCAAAAAAATGGGTTAGCAAAGGTGTAAAAATTGTTGGTGGTTGTTGTGGTATAGGAGTTGAAGAGATAAAAGCTGTTTCAATTTTGAAGCAATAATATATTGTAAAATTATGAAAACGTTTATTGGTGGTATTGGTTGTTTTTGGGACGAAACTAAATACGATGGTATAAAAGGAATATTATCTACCGAATGTGGTTACTGCGGAGGTGATGATCCTAATGTTACTTACAAAGCAGTTTGTGGTGGGGATACGGGTCACATAGAAGTAGTTAAAGTTCAATATGATGAAAATATTTTAAGCTATGAAGATATGGTCAGATTATTTTTTAAACTCCATGACTCAACTCAAAAGAATAGACAGGGAACTTATGTAGGAATTCAATATCGCTCTGAGATATTTTATAATAATGATAATGAAAAAAATACAGCAGAGAAAATTTTAAAAGAAATGAATGAGAAGTTAGATGGAAAAGTTACTACAAAAATTTCCAAAGAAAAAAACTATTGTAAAGCAGAAGGCTATCATCAAAAGTACGAGAAAAATAAATCTCTTAAGTTTGGATAAAAAGTACTAATTTGAAAAAAATTATTTCAGAAAAAAATCCAGAATTAGTTACAAGAAAAGATAATAAAGCTCAATGGAATCTCCCAAATAAAAGGAGGTTGGGTTTTAGAAATTTATATAAAATTAATAGATATGGAATATACCTTAGATCAGATTTTGTTTTAAAATTAAAAAAAAAAATTAATAAGAGAATTGGTAAATTATCTTCTGTAAAAAAGGTAACTAAAAATAAAGCTTTTTGCTCTTTAATAGTTGGTAAAGATCAGGATATTTTATTCGAGCAGTACGCAAAGGACTTTTCTACAAATCAGCCTCAAACAATTATGTCAATTACAAAAATGTTTATACATTTATTTGTGGGAGAGCTGATAGACAGAAAACTAATTAACTTAAATAAGAAAATTTCATTTTACTTGCCAAAAATTGGCAGTGGTTATGCAAATGCAAAAGTAAAGGACGTTTTAGACATGAACATTGTAAATCTATATAGCGAAGATTATACAAAGGCTTATTCGTCTTCATTTTTACATGAACCTGTGGGAGGATGGAGACTGCCGATTAAAGGCAAAAACATTCAAAGCCAGGAACAATATTTAAATTCAATTAAATCTTTAAAAAGCAGAGATTTAAAAAATTATACCGATCTGGCGCATTATAAATCAGCTAATACCGATGTTATTGGACTAATTGTAGAAAAAGTAAGTAAAAAAAGTTTAAGACAATGGCTGTTGGAAACAGTTGAAGCAACAGGATTTGAAGAAGGATTGTATATAGGAACAGATAGATTTGGAACACCGTGGATGTCTGGAGGCGGAAGTTTAATTACAAGAGATTTTTTAAGAATGGGTTTACTTTTTTCAAGGTTTGGAAAAGGTATAAATGGAAAAAATATTGGTTCTAAAACTTTTTTGAGTAAAACTATTAATAGTGAGGGACCCAAATACATTCAATTGTCTAAAGATAAATTTGTCTGTTATGTTAATTCATTAATGAAATGCGGTAACTGGATTGGTCACTCTGGGTATGGGGGCCAATTTTTAGGAATAAATTTGAAAACAAAAGTTGTTGCTGCGTTTTTTTCTGTCTTAGAGACTAAATCTGCAACAAATGAAAAATATAAAAAAGATATGGTAAATATGATAGACCAAATAATTAGTAAAGATTACTAATTTAAGAAAATTTTGTTATCAAGGATTTTAAATGTTTATCTGTGACGCCACAACAACCCCCAATAATTTTTACCTGATCGTCTACTAACTCAGAACACTTCTCAACAAATTCAATTTCATTTTCAGTTATTAATGCTTGCATAGTACTCGTGTCAAATTTATGAATTTCTGGATAGAACATAATTGGCCCATTCCAATTTGATTTTAAAACTTTCATTCCCTCTTTTGTATCAATAAACCAACTGTGCATAATGCCATAAACATCTCCACCGATAGATTTTAGTGAATTAATTATTTCAGCGAAATTTATAATTTTATCTTCAGGAAGGAATTTTGGCTCATCAGGATATTTTAAAGGGTCATATATAATAGATCTCTCTTTTTCAGCTCTAAAATTTCTACCTACTACGGTTTCATCAAACTTGCTTATGCAGCAACTTAATCCAACCCAGACAGGTAAACCTGTTTCCAATGCTGCATTAAGCAAAATTTTAGCATGGTCAATATCTAAAAGCATTTCAAGAATAAGCACTTCGACTCCCTCTTCTTTTAATACCTTCGCTTGTTCTTTATAATTTTTTTCTTCTTTTGCAAATGATGGTACAAATTTTGTGTCAGGTCTAAATTCATTTTCAGCCAAAGCTAAATATGTTGACATGCTCCCAGCAATTTTAATTTTTTTTCCAGAATTTTTGACTGCTTGTCTTGCTAACTTAACTGTATCAATGTTAATTTTTATAGTCTGATTTCCTAAATTTGAAGGCTCAAGACAATGCCTTGCAGTTCCAAAAGTATTGGTTGTTATCATATCACATCCGGCGTTTATATGACTTTCGTGTACTTTGATTACTATTTCTGGTGAGAAAACATTTGCTAAACCAGAAAAAGCTGGTCCCATAGTTCCGCCAAGTCTCTGAATTTCTGAGCCTGTTCCACCATCTAAGAAGACTTTTTTTTTTGATTTCAATAATTCATTAATATCCATTATGCTAATTTCTTCTCTGACTTTGGAACATATACAACTTCAATTACACCACCAAGAATTATTAGAATACTACCTATTGTTTCTCTCCAACCAAAAGGTTCATTTGTTAAAATACTAGCACTAACAACACCAACAATTATTTCAGCTAAAAATAAAATAGATGATAAGCCGGCTCCTAGTTTGCTTGGAGCCCAAAAGATTATTACTCCTGTAGGAATAAAATAAAATATCGAGATAAGTAATAAAAAAGTGGACATTGACATGATAACCTCCACTGATGGAACTGGTCCTAAATAATCTACTAAGAATAACCCAATAGGTATACTGGCTAAACCTCCATAAAAAAAGAATGTGAATATAATTGGAAAGACTCCATCTGTTTTAATTATTTCCATTCTAATTAAACCAGCACCAAATAGTGCACCTCCAGCAAGAGCCAACCAATCCCCTGCATTTTGAGGTAATGGTATTATATTTTCTTGACTGAATACAATCCATAAACCTCCTAGTGCCAAACCTAATGTGATTACCCTCTTCCAACCAAATTTCTTTTTTAAAAATATAATTTCAAATATTGTTGTCCAAACAGGTATCATGTAAAACATGATTAATGCTTTAACTACGTCAGTAAGAAGAAAGCTAAGAGCATAACAAACAAATCCACTTCCAACAAAAAAACCAGTCAGAGGAAATTCCAATCCAATAGACTTTCCTTTTATAACTCTCCAAATTGCGACTGGTGATAATATTAATATTCCAACCGCCATTTGGGATATTGTTCCCCAGCCACCAGTCAAACCTCCATCTTCTAGTATTCTTTGAGGTAACCAATAAATTCCCCATGAACCAGCAGCAATAGCTAATGCAAATGAAATTTTAAAATGATGAGGGTGTCTGGTCATTATTATTCCGTTAATTCTGGTTTAAATTTTGAAAAGTTAAAAATTTCTTCATAAGATTTGGCAAAGTTAATTAGTTTATTATCTTCTTTAACATTTGCTATAATCTGCATTCCCATTGGTAGCCCTTTATTATTAAAACCAACTGGAATAGATATAGTTGGCAAACCAAGCAAACTTGATAATGTATAGACTTCCATATATCTATGATAAGTGTCAATTTTATTATCATTGATAAATTCTGGATTGTTTAGGTTCTTTTCAAAAGGAAATAGTTGAGCCGAAGGTAATGCTAAAAAATCATAATGTTTAAATAGGTTTTGTATTTTATCCATATATTTATTTCTTATTTCTATTGCTTTTAAAACATCGTTTGTTTTGATGCTTTTCCCTTTTTCATATTCCCAATATGCTTGAGAAGGTAATTCATTTAAATTTTTTAAATTATATATCAAAAAGTTTTCATACAAAAATTTGGCTCTTAATATTATCCAAGAATACCACAATTCTTCTGAATTAATTTCAGTTTTTAAATCTTCAATATTTAAATTATTTGACTGTAATTTTTTTAAAATATTTTCACATAAGTCGATGATTCCATCTTCATACTTATATTGTTCGTTTAGATCAATGCACCATCCAATTTTTAAATCTGAAAGTTTTTTAATATTTATATCTTCAAGATCGAAAGATAATTTATCCCTTACATTCTTCCCTTTTATATAGTTAAATAAAAATTCCATGTCATTGGGAGTCCTAGCAAAACATCCAGTTGTAGATATTAAAGGAAAATCTTTTAAATTTTTAATTTCAAATCTATCTTCTGCAATCGCACCAGGTGTTGGTCTTAATCCATAAATATTTGCAAATGCTGCTGGGTTTCTACAAGATCCCATCATATCTGTGCCATCTGCAAAAGGAATTAAATTTGCTGCAACAGCTGCTGCTGCACCACCAGAAGACCCTCCCGCTGACTTACTATGATCATAAACATTTGAAGTTGCTCCATAAACTCTGTTAGTAGTATGACAACCAACAGCAAATTCAGAGAGATTTGTTTTACCAATTAAAATTGTGTTTTTTTTATAATTATCTACCAATAAAGAGTCCTGTTTTGGTATATTTTTTAATAACTCTTTATATCCATAGCATGTTACCTCATTTTTAATATCAAATAATTCTTTAACAGCAATTGGAAGTCCATAAATATCATCTTTGTCATTATCACTATTAAAATTTTCATCTTTTAATTTTGCTTCTTCAGTAATTTTTGTTTCATCTATATGTGAAATAATAGCATTTAATTTTGGATTGAATTTTTTTATTCTATCTAAATAGAAATTTAGTACCTCTACTATTTTAATTTCTCTTTTTTTTATTTTTGAAATTATTTGATGGACAGAAAAATTCTCAAGCACTTAATTAAACCTATCTTGCTTGTCTAATACTTTCTAAAACTAAAGTCTTGACCTCATCTAATGATGCCTTTTTAGGATTTTGTCCGTAAGCTTGGTCTAACATCGATTTCTTTGCTATTCTCTCTTGGCAATCTTCTGGCACTCCTAATTCATTTAATCCTTTAGGGATTTTTAATCTATCTAGAATTATATTTAAGTTGTCTTGAAAACTTTCAATTGAATGGTTTTCAAATTGCATGGCCTCTGACATTCTTTTTACTTTTTCTTCTAATCCAGGTAAATTATATTTCATGACTGCAGGAAGTATAATTGCATTAGTCAATCCATGATGAGTATTATATTCAGCACCAACCATGTGCGAAATTGCATGAACTAAACCTAGGCCTTTTAAGAAAGCTATTCCACCCAAATAAGATCCTATAATCATTCCTCCTCTCGCTAAAAGATTATCAGGTTCTTCGACAGCTGCATAAAGTGATTTTGAAATTAAATTTAAACTTTCTAATGCAGAACCATCACAAAGTGGATGAAACATAGGAACACTATAACCTTCAATTGCATGTATCATTGCATCTATACCGGTCCAAGCAGTAAGATTAGCCGGTAATTTTAAAGTTAGCTCTGGATCTACTAAAGCTAAACATGGTCGGGCATCTGGATGCCATAAACAAAATTTCATTCCTTTTTCAAGATGAGTGACCATGGCAGTAACTTCTGTTTCAGCACCTGTTCCTGCTGTAGTTGGAATAGTAATTATTTTTGGAAAAGGATTTTCCATAGTTAGTTTTGGTGGCTCTTTTTCAAATTCAAAATCCCATAAAGGCACACCGCTATCAACTGTAAGAGAAATTGCTTTTCCTCCATCCATTGCACTTCCACCGCCTATTGCAATTATTGCATCATGATTGCCTTGACGAAATTTTTTACATCCAGAATCTATTTCATCATCTCTAGGATTTGGCGATATATTTGAGTAAATATCTGATTTGATTTTTGAATCATTAAGTAAATTTTGTAAATCACTTATAAATGGTAAATTTACACTACCACTATCAGTAACGATTAATGCATTATTTATTTTAAAATTTTTACAAAACTTTCCAATTTCTTTAAATCTTCCAGGTCCATAAGCTGTAAAAGTTGGGAATGTCCAATCCTGATTATTTAATAAAAATTCTTCATTAAGCTTAAAATTTTGCATAATATTTTAAAAACTTATACTAATTTCAATATTATTAAATGAAAATTTCATCTGAAAAAGCAGATCCAAAAAAAACATATTTAGCAATTGTTACAATGCTCTTAGCAATTTTATGTATAGATCTTTACATGGTTATTATTAAATTTTTAGGTGATGAATACTCAATAATTCAATTAACTTTATTTAGAAATGTAGCAGCAATTATACCTTTGTTATTATTGATCTTATTCACAAATGAATTTTCAACAATATTCAAAAACTTAGGAAATAAGTTTTTGATATTGAGTTGCTTGAGAGGAATATGTTTTCTTTCTATGAATGTATTCATTTTTATCTCAGTAGTAAATCTGGAATTTGCAACAGCAATGACGCTAACCTTTTCGTCGCCTTTCTTCATAGTAATACTATCAATAATTTTATTGAGTGAAAAGATTGGTATTTACAGATGGTCAGCAGTTATAATTGGTTTTGTTGGTGTAGTTATGATAATGAAACCAACAAGTGAAATTTTTAGTTTGTACTCAATTTTTCCAATTCTAACCGCTATAGCATGGGCTTTCACTGTCATAATTTTAAAATTCATTCAAGGCAATCATTCAACTGCAAAAATTCAATTATACACATTAATATTTAATGTCATTGGTGGTTTACTTTTATTTTTTTTAACAACAGGACATGTTGAAATTAAAAATTTTAAAGATTTTATTTTAATGACAATGACTGGGGTTTTGGGTGGTACAGCAGCAATATTGTTTATTTATTCTTACCGTTTAATTTCAGCAAGTAAAATAGCTTCATTTGAGTATCTTGGGATACCGTCATCTTTTATTCTTGGTTGGATTTTCTTTAATGAAGCTCCATGGAGCCAACTATTTCCTGGAGTAATAGTAATTATTTTTGCTGGTATGATTATTATATGGAGAGATAATATTAAAAAGAAATCAATAGAAGGTAATAAGCAAATTTATTGATTTGATCTCATAGATTTCATGACTATTACTCTGTCTATTTCACCTAATAGCTTTCCACTTTCATTACAAACTACTGGATAAGTTTTATCATTATCAATTAGCCTATCTATCAAATTTTCAATTTTAGAATTATCTAAAATATTATCTTTTCCATTCTCAAATAAATTTTTTGTTTCATTGCAGCAGTCAGTTCTCATGACTTTGCCTGCACTTAATACTTTATATTTAGGAACATCTTCACAAAAGTCTTTAACATATTGATCTTTCGGATTAGATACAATTTCTTCAGGTGTACCCACTTGAGAAACTTCTCCATCTTTCATGATTGCAATGTGGTCTCCCATTTTAATTGCCTCTAAAAAGTCGTGAGTTATAAATACCATAGTTTTTTGAAGCTTTTCTTGGATCTTTAAAAGCTCATCTTGCATCTCTCTTCTAATCAAAGGATCCAATGCTGAAAAAGGTTCATCAAAAATTAATATTTCAGGATCCACAGCTAGTGCTCTTGCAAGTCCTACCCTTTGCTGCATACCTCCAGATAATTCTCTTGGATAATTATTATGCCAACCATCTAAGCCAACCATTTTTAAAACTTCCATTGACTTTTCTGTTCTTATATCTTTTTTTGTTCCCCTTACTTCTAATCCATAACCAATATTTTCTAGGACTGTCCTATGAGGAAATAAACCAAAATGTTGGAAAACCATGCTCATTTTATTTCTTCTTAATTCTAATAATTCACTTGCACTCATTTTTGTAACTTCAACATCATCCATTTTCACTATGCCAGCTGTTGGTTCAATCAATCTCGAAATACATCTCACTAGCGTTGATTTTCCACTACCAGATAATCCCATTACTACAAATGTTTCACCTTTTTGAATTGAGAAACTGACATCTTTTACAGCAACAACATGTCCTGTCTTTTCTTGAACTTCCTTAATACTTAAATTTTTATCAAGGTTTTTAATAATTCTTTTTTCGTCTGGTCCAAATAACTTCCATATATTTGTACAAGTGATTTTTTGTTCTAAAGCCATTTTTAATAAATAATATTACCCCAAAAATAGACAATATTTTACTTTAAATGTAAAATTATTTATTTTAACTTGCGAACATGGCTACTAGAACTGATTTAATAGATAAATCAAATCAATCAAAAAACATAATAACTTATGTAATTATTGGAGTTGTTTTTTTGGTAGCACTCTGGCTATCTACTCAAAGTGAAGGGCCTTCAAAATTTCCTAAAGAAGTCACTGATAAATTTACATTTACAGCTTGGGTGAACGATGGAGAAGATTATTTAAAAAAAAATTACAGATGGGTCACTAAAATTATAGCAAGCTATATAAAAGAAACTTATTATTTTTTAGAAGACTTTTTGCTTGAGTCTCCTTGGATTTTGATAGCTGCAATAATTGTAATACCTTGCATTATTGCAGGTGGCTTGCGATTAGGAATTTATTCTTCTTTTGTAGTTTATTTTTGGGGAGCAACTGGAATGTGGGAACCATCCTTACAAACAGTTGCATTGATGGGTCTGTCAGTTTTATTATGTGTATTTTTTGGATTTATACTGGGCGTCTTGTGTTCACAAAGTAATAGATTTGAAAATTTCATGAAGCCAGTATTAGATACTATGCAAGTAATGCCAGCATTTGTATATTTGTTCCCAGCATTATTTTTTTTTGGGATAGGAGGTGCCCCAGCAATATTAGCTACAATGATATATGCAATGCCTCCAATAATAAGATTGACAAACACTGGTATAAGACAAGTGCCAGCTCAAACTATTGAATCAGCAACTTCATTTGGTTCAAGTAAACTTCAATTGTTATTTAAAATTAAAATTCCATTATCTTTACCAAGTATAATGATGGGTATTAACCAAGTAATAATGATGGCATTAGCCTTAGTGGTTCTTGCATGTTTTATAGGTGCCGAAGGTATTGGCGGTCAAGTTTGGCAAGCAATAAGAAGATTGGATGTTGGTTGGGCAATGGAAGGTGGACTATGTATTTTATTTATGGCGATAATGTTTGATAGATTTAGTTTAGCGTTTAGCAAGGATAAAGAAAGACTTCCTTCAGATGTTCAAAGATTTTATTTACTTCCTCAAAGTTGGGAAAAATATCAAATCGCAAAAATTTTAGAAATGCCATTAAGTTTTGGAAATAAAATTTTAAAAATCATATGTCAAACAGTTACATCTGCTATCGCAACAGTATTTAGAGTCTTAGTTTCAGTTTTTAATAAAACTACAGCTGAAAACATCGGTGAATTTATTAGCAAAAGATATTATGTTATTCCTTATTTTTTAGTTTTATTCCTAATTGCATTTATAGATCATTACTTTTTAGAAATAGGAACATTTCCAAAAGAATGGAAATTATCAATAAGACAACCAATTACTAATGCAGTGGAAAGCTTAACTGTAAATCCAGGATTTATTTCTTTTGCAAAAGGTTTAAGGGCATTTGTTTATTTAAATTTGTTAAGACCTTTAGATGTTTTTCTAACTCAAATACCTTGGTGGTATACATTAGCAGTATTTTCTGCTTTAGGTTACGTAACTGTTGGAATAAGATTTGCAATAATTACAGCAGTCCTTCTTCTATTTATTGGTGCATGTGGAATATGGACACAATCAATGATAACTTTATCATCAGTACTTGTGTCTGTTGTGCTGTGTTTTGTTATAGGAGTTCCTCTTGGAATAATTGCATCTTACAATGAAAGATTTAGAAATATTCAGAACGTTGTGTTGGATGCAATGCAAACACTTCCTTATTTCTGTTATTTAATTCCTGTTCTAATGTTTTTTGGTGGTGGAACAGTGTCAGCTGTTCTTGCAACTGTAATATATTCAATTCCACCAATAATTCGATTAACATCACTAGGTTTAACACAGGTTTCTGGTACTTACTCTGAAGTATCGAGATCATTTGGTGGAACACTTATTCAAACATTAAATAAAGTTAAATTTCCGTTAGCTATTCCAAGTTTAGTTATTGGATTTAATCAGACTGTAATTATGGCTTTTGCTATGCAAATAGTTACACCGCTTATTGGTGGTAAGGGCTTAGGTCTAGAAGTCTTTAATGGTCTTGCAAGATCAGATACTGGAAGAGGATTAGCAGCTGGTATTGGAATAGTATTACTAGCTATTATTATTGATAGAATTACACTTGCGTGGACTAAGAAACAAAGAGAAGCTTTAGGCTTAATAAGCTAAGACAAATAGTACTATTTGCGTGGTTTACATACCAATACATTTTGATCTAAGATGTGTTTTTAATTAATTAAAAAGAGAGGAAATAAATGAAGTTATCAAAAAAGATATCAGCACTAATTCTTTCTGTAGCTCTGTTAATTGGAAGCTTTGGTCAAGCCAATGCAGCTAAAAGGCTTCACGCAGCTATAGCAGATTGGACTGGTGGGATAATTACGTGCGAAGTTGCCGTAGCAATTCTTGAAAGAGAAATGGGATACAAAATTAAACAAACTGTATTTCCTTCAGGAACTGGTTTATGGGAAGCAATCGCTGCAGGTGAGTTAGACTTCGCTTGCGAAAGTTGGCCAAGTTACGCTGAAGCTGACACTGTTATGTTAAAAGAGGACTTAATATACGAAGGTAAAGTCGTTGGTACATACAATGGTGATGGAAGTGTGGACTTACTTGGAACAGCAGGAATAATCGGTATGTCAGACTACTGGATACCAAGATATGCTGCTGAGGAACTAGGTATTAAAACTTGGAAAGACTTAAATAAACACAAAGCTAAATTTGCAACAATTGAAAGTGGTAAGAGAGGTAGACTTATTGGATGTCCGGTTGCAGGTTGGAACTGTCATGACCAAAAAAGACTTGATCTTTTAGGAATAGACTTCCAAGCTGATGAACTTGGAACAGAAGCTGCTGCTATCGCAGAAGCAAAAGCTGCTTACATGCGTAAAGAGCCATTCCTACTTTATCTATGGTCACCTCATTGGTTCTTTGGTGAGTATGATATGGTTGGTGTACAACTTCCAGAACACAAAACTTGTGACAGCTTCACTGAAGCAAATAACTGGAAAGATTGTGGAACTGCTGCATGGCCAGCAACTGGTTGGGCAAAAGATTACACTATGAACTATGGAAACCCAGCTACTTTTGCTAGTGCAGAACATGCTGATGCTAAGAAGTTCTTTGAAAAAATGTCTTTACAAAATATTGACCAAGCTAAAATGTTAGTTGAAGTTGATATTAAGAAAAGAGATGTAAAAGAAGTTGTTAATGAGTGGTTAGACAATAATCCAGATAAATGGAAAAGTTGGCTTCCATAATAACTCTAAAATAAATTAGATAAAAAGGGCTTTGATTTTCAAAGCCCTTTTTTTTTATTTCTTAAGATAATTTAATCTACCCACAATTTCATCTCTATCCATGTAATAACCTTGTAGGTGTCTGTGTCCAGAATTTGGATCAAATTCAGTTCTTCCATGAAGCACTCTTCTATTATTGAATGTATATATATCTCCTGGTCTTAGCCTAAATTTTATTTGAAATTTGTCATCGTGTAAAAGTTTTCCAAATTTATGATGAGATTTATAAACTTTATCCATTTGATCTGGATGACAATCTAAAGCGTCCATGGTTGCAGTGCTAAATCTAACATCATTATAATCACCATCTTTTGTTAAACTTATTGCAGTGCCATAAAAGCTTCTATGAGCTTCTTGTGTGTAATCTTTGTCTCTAAACTTTAAAGGTATTTTTGTTAGCGTATCAAAAGTATCTTTATCATTTTTCTTTAAATATTCTGCTACAGCGAAAGCATCTACTGCAGATGAGTCACCACCTTTTGCTGAATTAACTAAACAATGTAAAAATTGATACCCAGGAGGATTTTCAAACCATGGTAAATCCATATGATTTTGAAGTGCATGAGCTGTATAAGCTGAGTTATTAGGTTTTGGTATATTTATAACTTCAAAAGGTGTTTTAAAAAATGTCTCTCTTGTATGACTAATTCTGTTTAAAACAGGAAACGCTGAATTTTTTTCTACTGGAGCATTATAAACTATTGCTATTCCTTTATAATGAAGAAGCTCTAACCATTTAACTAATCCCTCTTCAGAAGATATAATTTCATTGTGATCTATATATATACTATCAATATTTTTTTCTAAACTACTATCCCATAATTGATAAGGTGATATGTACTCTTCGTTATTTTTAATTGTGTAACAATTTTCTCTAAGCCAACTAATATCATAATGGCTTACATGATTTCCCTCACTCCACTCTATTTCTAATTTACCATCGCTATTAAGATTATATTTTTTTGGGTTTATATTTTCTGATACATCTAAAATATTAAACATTCGATGCCTAGAATCTTTATCGTGTGCTGTAGGACAATTATCTCTCAGCCACATATAATTAAATTTACTCTCTTTTCCGTCATCCCAAATTACTTGAAGATAAGTGCCGTTTTTTGAGATTTTTGAAATTGAGTGCATAATCAATATCAATATAAAATAATTTAGTGCTCAATTCAATTATTAGTTGACATATTAATAGTTGGAAGATTTGTTAGTTTGAATTATCTTTTAAAATTAAAAATGAGCATTACCTTAAAAAATAAAAAAATAATCATATCTGCAGGAGGTTCAGGTATTGGATGGAGTTCGGCAAAAATATTTTTAGATAAAGGTGCAATAGTATATCTTTGTGATATCAATTCAACTTTTCTAAATAAATGTAAGAAGCACAAGCTCAATAATAAAAAATTATTTGTATTTCAGTGTGATGCTTCGGATGAGAACCAAGTAAAAAATTTTTTTAGCAAAATAATAAAAAAAACAAAAAAAATTGATGCTCTAATAAATAACGTTGGAATTGCTGGGCCGACAGGGACACTTGAAAAATTAAAAAGCAAGGATTGGGAAAATACATTAAAGGTAAACGTAATTAGCCATTTTTATTTTTCAAAATATTCAATTCCAATGCTAAAAAAAAATAAAGGTGGAGCTATAATAAATTTATCATCAACTGCAGGTATATTTGGATTTCCATTAAGATCCCCTTACTGTGCAAGTAAGTGGGCTGTTGTTGGTATAACCAAAACACTGGCAATGGAACTAGGAAAATTTAAAATTAGAGTAAACGCTATTTGTCCTGGAACAATAAAGGGAGATAGAATGGGTAGAGTAATAAGGGATAAATCGAAATTTTTAAATGTTTCAAAAAAATTAATAGAAAAAGAATTTGTTTCAATGACTTCAATGAATACATGGGTCTATGAAGAGGATATTGGAAGAATTTGTAGCTTTTTAATTTCGAATGATGCACCAAGGATATCAGGACAAGTAATTGCTGTAGACGGCAATACTTTAAGAATGCATTAGTATTTAAACTTTAGTATTTTTTTCGCTTATTTCCATAAATGGAAAATGAGACTCTTTATAGTGTATGTTCTCTGCTTTATTTAAAAAACTAATATCGTCTAGTAAACCTGCATATAAATAGTATTTTTTATACTTTTCTACATAAGTTAAAATAGGAGCAGCACATTTCCCACAAAAATGTTTTTTAATTTTATTACCACTGCCACCTTCATGTTCATAAATTTTTAATTTAGACTTATCTATATCTATTGCTCCATCTCTAAGTAGTATAATTGTCATTATTCCTCCTATTTTTTTTCTGCAATCAATACAATGACAATTGAAAACTAAAGGGACTTCATCAAGCTTAACCTTAAAAGTTATATTTCCACAGATACATCCACCAGTTTTATTTATAAAAATTTTTTCTTTCATCAATTTCTAATTTTATTCTCATATTTTTTTCTAATTTTTAATACATCAACTAAATATTGGTCCCTAATATTTGAAAGCATATTAATTGATTTACCTTTAGCTTGTTTTTTTGTGCCTGATATAAGTTTATAAGATAATTTATTTGTTAACTTTGGAGCTTTTAATTTTGTCCAAGGCAATTTTAAGGCTGGACCAAATTGTTTTAACATATGTTTCATTCCTGCATTACCTCCAGCAAGATGAAAGGTTAAAAATGTGCCCATTATTGAGTATCTAAGACCTGGTCCATCTTCTATTGCACGATCTAATTCCTGTGTTGTTGCATAATTTTCATTAATAATATGTAGACCCTCTCTCCACAATGCCTCTTGAAGTCTATCCGATAAATAACCTGGTAATTCTTTTTTGAGCATGATTGGCCTCATTGAGATTGATTTGTAATATTTGTTTGCATCTGAAAGAAACTTTCTTGTAGTTTTTTTTCCAGGAACTACTTCAACTGCTGGCAATAAATACGCTGGATTAAATGGATGTCCAATTATGCCTCTTTGAGGATTTTTACACTTAGAAAAAATTTTAGAGGGCAAAAGTCCTGACGAACTTGAAGAAATAATTACATTTGATTTTACATATTTAGAGATTTTTTGGATTAAATCAGTTTTAACTTTATAATTCTCTAATACACTTTCTTGAACAAAATCCACATTTGAAAGAGCCTTTTCCAAAGAATTAAAGAATTTTAAATTTTTAATTAAAATTTTTTTTCCAAAAAGTTTTTTTATACTTTTTGAAGTTCTTTTTATTTCTTTTAAAACATAGTTTTTGAGATTTTTGTTTTGATCATATGCATGAACAATTTTGTTGTGAGCTAAATTTCTTATTATCCAGCCAGTCCCTATGACACCAGTTCCAACTATTCCTACAGTTTTAATTTTTGACATTACTTGTGTTTTACAAGCTTTAATTTTTCTCTTGTTTCTGAAGGTGACATAATCTCTACACCAAGATCTGTGACGATCCTTATAGCTTTCTCAACTAATTGAGGATTTGTTGCCAATTTTCCTTTGGATAAATATAAATTATCCTCTAAACCAACTCTTGGATTACCTCCCATTACTACAGTTTGAGCAACATATGGCATTTCGTTTTTAGATATTGCAAAACCTGACCATATACCTTCTTTAGGCATTATATCTTTCATAGCCTGCATAGCTAATGGTGTTGCCGGTGCACCCCATGGAATTCCTAAACACATTTGAAAAAGAGGTGGATCACTTAATAATCCCTCTTTATATAATTGAGCACCAAACCACATGTTTCCTAAATCAAAAGCTTCTATTTCAGGTTTAACTTTTATTTCTTGAAGTTTTTTTGCAGCTTTTCTTAAATCGTTAGGTGTGTTGACTGTGATAACTGAACTATCTCCAAAATTTAAGGTTCCACAATCAAGAGTGCATATTTCTGGAAGAAATTGTTCTGCATTAGCAATTCTTTCCATTACATTTGCCATGTCTGTCATTGGACCAAAGTCTAAAGGGTTCTTGCCTTGGCCGATATCTAAATCACCACCCATGCCTGTCGTGAGATTAAGAATTACATCAGTTTCAGATGATCTCACTCTGTCAACCACTTCTTTATAAAGCTCGAGTCTTCTACTTGGAGTTCCATCTTCCTCTCTGACATGGATATGGGCAATTGCAGCACCAGCTTTAGCAGACTCTATTGCTGCTTTTGCAATTTGCTCTGGAGTTTTAGGTAAATCAGGATGTTTACTTGCTGTATCACCAGATCCTGTAACTGCACATGAGATGAAGACCTTATTGTTCATTTTTATTTCTAGTAAAATATAATATCATATCATTAACAATTATAAGAAATAAAAATTTAATGGACTTAAATAAACTAAGGGTTAGACGTAGCTTTATATTTACACCAGGTCTTCAACCAGAGATGTTTCCAAAAGCCTTAGCTTCAGGAGCTGATATGGTTTGTATAGAATTAGAAGATGGAATTGCCATGAAAGATAAAGACGAGGCAAGGAAAAATACTATTGAAGCATTAAAGTCACTAGAAGTAAAAAATGATGTTGAATTAGTTGTTAGATTAAATTGTCAAAGAACTAAAAATGGTCTTTTAGACTTAGAAGCTATTGCTTCAAATAAACTAAAGGTTAAAGCCATCATGTTGCCGAAAGTTAAAACACCTGACGAAATTACATTTATTGATGACATGCTTACTGATTGTGGTTTAGATACTGATCTTCATGTTATAATGGAAACTAATCAAGCTCTTGAAAGTATTTATGATATTGCACATTCTAGCGATAGAATAGTTGCTTTATATTTTGGTGGAGAGGATATGGCAGCAGAATTGAGAGTGGAAAACAAATTAGAGAATTTAGTTTATGCAAGATCAAGGTTAGTTCATGCTGGTGCAAGTAAAGGAGTTGATGTTATTGATGTTCCTTATTTAAATTTAGAAGATATGGAAGGAATGAAAAAAGAAGCACAGTTTGTTAAAAACTTAGGTTTCACTGGGAAAGGATCTATTCATCCAAAGCAAATAAGTATTTTAAATGAAATTTTTACTCCAACAGAGGAAGAAATAAGTAAAGCTAAAAGAATTATGGATCAATTTAAAAAAGCAAACACAGGTTTAGTTGTAATAGATGGTAAATTGATAGAAAGACCTGTTTTACGAGAGATGCAAAGAAAATTGTTAGTAGCAAATAAAATAAACAAAAGCTGATAAAATGTCATTTCATTTGGCTTCGAGAAAAATAATAAAAGATTGGACAGATTATAATGAGCATATGAACATGGCTTATTATGTTTTAATTTTTGATGAGGCATGGGAAACAATGCTTAATAAATTTGATATGGGCGGAGCTAAAGCACAAATAAATAAAAGAAGTACAATGGTGGTTGAAACAAGAACAACTTACGACAATGAAGTTAAAGAAAATGAAGAAGTTGATGTTTATTGCACTTTCTTTGATCATGATAAGAAAAGATTACATTTAAAATGTGAGATGATCGAAAAAAAAACAGGAAAACTTGCTGCAACTACAGAAAGTATATCTCTTTATATCGATCTTGAAAAAAGAAAAGTTACAGAATTTGAAGAAGATAAAATAAAAATTATGGATGATTTTATTAACGAAAATAAAAATAGTTTTAAATCAGATAAATTAGTACTTGCAGATAAACTTAAAAAGTAAATGAATTTTGACTACATAATTGTTGGAGCTGGTACAGCAGGATGTGTTCTTGCAAATAGATTAAGTGAAAATGGGAAATTTAATGTTGCCTTGTTTGAGGCAGGTGGATCTAGTGATATTTGGAAGGTTAATATGCCTTTGGCAATTTTGTATGCAATGCATGATCCAAAATATAATTATAAATATTATTCGGAACCAGAACCTAATTTAAATAATAGGAGATTATTTTGCCCAAGAGGAAAAATGATAGGTGGTTGTTCTGCACATAATGGGATGGTTTATGTTCGAGGAAATAAAAACGACTATGAGAGATGGGCCTCATTTGGCTTGAAATCATGGTCTTATGAAAATGTTTTACCATTTTTTAAAAAAATTGAGACGTGGTCCGAAGGAGAGAATGAATTCAGAGGTGGGAAAGGAATTTTACCAGTAAATCAATCCAAAAACAAAAATCCGTTGTTTAGTGCTTTTATTAATGCTTCAGTCGAAGCAGGGTATAAAAAAAATAAAGATATGAACGGAGAAGATCAAGAGGGATTTGGAATGTATGATATTACAATTCATAAAGGTCAAAGAGCTAGCGCTTCTAAATATTACCTAGAACCTGCAAAAAAAAGAAAAAATTTAAAAGTCTTTACCAATTCTTTTGCTGAAAGGATTATTTTTGAAGGAAAAAAAGCAGTTGGAATAGAGGTAAATATCAAAAATAAAGTCACAAAGGTTTATGCTAGCAAAGAAGTTATTTTAAGTGGAGGTTCAATCAATTCACCACAACTATTAATGTTATCAGGTGTAGGACCTGAAAAAGATTTAAAAGATAAAGGAATTAATGTTGTGCATTCTTTAGAGGGAGTAGGTCAAAATTTACAAGATCATTTAGAAACCTACATTCAGCAAGAATGTAAGACTAAAGATACACTTTATTCTTATGTTAACAAAATAAATATGCTTAAAATTGGTATTCAATGGTTTCTTTCAAAAAGTGGTCCATGTTCTACTTCATTTTTAGAAGCAGGTGGTTTCTGCAAATCTTCAGAAGACAAAAGCTATCCAAATATTCAATTTCATTTTTTTCCGGCATTTGTAATCGATCATGGATTAGTTGATCCTGACAGACATGGTTATCAATTACACGCAAGTTTGAATCAACCTAAAAGTAGAGGACATATTAAATTAAATAGTTCAAATCCATACGATTACCCTAAAATTCAATTTAATTATTTAGAAGATGAATATGATTTAAAAGAAACAATTAAGTGTGTTCGTGTAGCTAGGAAAATTTTAAGTCAAGATTCAATGAAACCTTACGCTGGAAAAGAAATAGGACCAGGTGAAAGTGCAGCTGATGATGATCAAATTACCGAGTATATTAGATCAAAAGCCGAAACAGCTTATCATCCATCCTGTACATTAAAAATGGGTGTGGACAAAATGGCTGTAGTTGACGAAAAATTGAAAGTTCATGGTTTGGAAAATTTAAGAGTTGCAGATGCTTCTGTTATGCCAGAGATTACTAGTGGTAATTTAAATGCACCAACTTTAATGATAGGTGAAAGAGCAGCTGACTTTATCCTTAATTAGACTCGAGATATTCTTTATATCTATCTAAACTTTCTTTAGGCCAAGCAATTTTAGGATCATACATTTCATCATAGCAAATATCTTTGTTTACAATATTTATCCATGGATCTTTACTTTTAACAAATATGTGTGCTTGAGGCGGAAAAAGCTCTGGATTAGATAAAGTATTTGTTCTGATACTTATCCTTTTAACAGCGAATTCATAGTCAGAATAAATGTAAACACCGCACTTTTTGCAAAAGAAAACCTTGCAGCTTTTTCCACTGCCTGCAATTAACTTGTTTTCTAAAAGCTCACCTTTGATATCTAATGAATTTTCAAAAATACTTGTATTAACAACGAAAGATGATCCGGTTATTTTCTTACAATCTTTACAGTGACAAGCATGTGTAAATAAAGGCTTAGATTTAATAGTATATTCAATTTCTCCACAAATACAGCTACCAGAAATTGGTTTAAAATCTTCCATAAATACTTTTTAGAGTATCTTATTAATTATGAAGGTTAAAGTTTTTTTGATATAGGTGCGATATGCAAACAAACGATAATACAAAAGGTATTTTGTTTATTATGACTGGAATGGCCTTTTTTTCCATTCAAGACTCATTAATAAAGTTCATTTTTGAGGATATTGCATTGTTTGAGTTATATTTGGGAAGAACTTTAATACAGGCGACTATTCTCATATCTTTTTTTTTAATAACAAAAAAAAAATTTACTCTAAAAACTCATTATCCTTTTTTAACTTTAGTTAGAGTTGTTTGTTTCTTTTTTGGATTTGCTTTTTTTTATATTTCTTTAACCTTTATGTCTTTAGCGATGGTTAGTGCTTTGTTTTTCTCATGTCCTTTTTTTATGTCTATGCTTGCTAAATTTTTCTTAAAGGAACAAATTGGAATTAGAAGATGGAGTGCAATTGTTGTTGGTTTTATAGGAGTATTAGTTGTACTTAATCCAACACTTGAAGAATTTAATTTTTTCAAATTAGCACCTGTAGGATGTGCGCTTTGTTATGCTTGCTCGATGACAATTACAAAATATACTTCTGATAAAGATAATATTTATACTCAAATGACTTTGCTTTATATTTTTGCGGTTATTATAAGTTTAATTATTTATCTAGTTAGCGGAGATGGGAAATTTAATAATTTTTCTGATCCTACTTTACAATTTATTGTTAGAGAATGGTTTACTAACCCTTCGGCTTCATGGCCTTATGTTTTTGTAATGGGAGTGGTTGCTTCTATATCTTTCTTTTGTGTCTTTTCAGCTTATAGTATTGCTTCACCGTCAATTGTATCTTTGTTTGAATACTCTTATATAATTTTTGCGATGATTGCAGGATACATATTATTTAAAACAATACCTGAGCCAAGAACGTTTCTTGGAGCAGCTATTATTATTTCTGCAGGAGTGTATATTTACTTTAGGGAAAAAGTGAGAGGTCAAATGATTGCGACAGACACCCCTAACAGATAATTGTTAAAATTATAAGTATTTGTTCGAAAATTGAGATAATTTTCTCATTGAAATAATAATTTAATAGGATTTAATTTTGATTATATAAATTGTTAACAATTAGAGGATAATATGGCAGAAACAAAGAAAAATAACTTAGGAATTATAATTATTGGAGCAATCATTGTGGTTGCTGCGATTTTTTATTTTGCGCAACAGCAAACTAAAGTTGGAGTAAAACAAGATATAAAGATTGGAATTATCTTAGGATTTACTGGACCGATTGAATCTTTAACACCTGCAATGGCTGCTTCAGCAGAACTTGCTTTTAAAGAAGCTTCTGATTCAGGATCCCTGTTAAATGGATCAACTATCACAACACAAAGAGCAGACTCGACATGCGTTGATTCAGCTGCTGCAGTTACAGCAGCAGAAGGGCTTGTTTCAGGTGGAGTAAATGCAATTATGGGAGCAGACTGTTCAGGAGTAACTGGAGCAATAGCTAAAAATGTTGCAGTTCCAAATGGAGTAGTAATGATATCGCCTTCTGCAACATCGCCAGGTTTAACAGACCTTGCTGATAATGGTTTCTTTTTTAGAACTGCACCATCTGATGCTAGAGGAGGACAAGTACTTGCAGACATTACTAAAGACAGAGGAGTTAAAAGTATTGCAATAACTTATACTAATAATGATTATGGAAAAGGTTTAGCCGATGTATATGAAGGTGCCGTCAAAGCGCATGGAATTAATGTAACTGTGGTTACTTCACATGAAGAAGGTAAAGCAGATTATGGTGCTGAGGTAGCAACACTAGCAGCTGCTGGTGGTGATGCAGTTGCAGTATTAGGTTACCTTGATCAAGGTGGTGGAATGATTATACAAGGATCACTAGATTCCGGTGCTTTTGATACATTTGTTTTATCAGATGGAATGATTGGTGACTCGCTAACTGATAGATTTGGAGATAGTCTAAACAAATCATTTGGTTCATTACCTGGATCAATGGGTAAGGGAGCTGGATTGTT
Organism: uncultured Pelagibacteraceae bacterium; assembly: GCA_902531175.1. Classification (GTDB taxonomy): domain Bacteria; phylum Pseudomonadota; class Alphaproteobacteria; order Pelagibacterales; family Pelagibacteraceae; genus Pelagibacter. The sequence goes on along the minus strand of CACADE010000009.1, from coordinate 20,385 downwards.
TGGAGAAGTTGCTAAAGCAGCAGGAATTGACTCTTCAGGACCATATACAGGTGAATCCTATGATGCTGCAGCGCTTATGACATTAGCAATGCAAGCAGGAGGTTCTGCAGATAGATCTGTAATCCAAAGCAACATAATGAGCGTAGCAAATTCACCTGGAGTTAAAATTTTTCCTGGAGAATTAAAAAAGGCTTTAGATTTGCTTGCTGAGGGTAAAGAAATAAATTATGAAGGTGCTACCGCAGTTGAGCTAACTGATGTTGGTGAAGCTTTTGGATCTTTTTTAGAGAAAGAAATAAAAGGCGGAAAATTTCAAAATAAAGCTCAAAGATAACTAAAATCTTAAAACCCCAGTTCGACTAACTTGCTGGGGTTTTAAAAAAGATATTTGTCAGATAAATAAAAAATTAATCCTATTACTATACCTAGAAGAATATAATACATTTTATTGTTTGATTATTTTTTCTGGTATTATTCCTTGAGGCCTATATCTCATGATTAAAAGTAATCCTATTCCTATTAATAAAAATCTAAAATATGGAGCACTTTCAACTAGATGTGATCTTATCATGTTGGTCTCTGGAAGATGAGCGGTAAACAAATCAATTAAAAATAAAGATATTGGTGCTGCTTCCACCCACAAAAACCAGACGACAAATCCACCAAGAATAGCGCCAAAGTTATTACCTGTTCCACCAACAATAACCATTACCCATATTACAAAAGTATAACGCATTGGTCTGTAGCTTCCTGGAGTAAAAAGACCATCATTTGTGACCATCATTGCACCTGCCAAACCTACTATTGCTGAACCTAAGATAAATATAAATAAGTGCTCTTTAACTATATTTTTTCCCATTGCGCTTGCTGCCTCTTCGTTATCTCTAATAGCTCTCATTTTTCTCCCCCATGGAGAATATAAAGCTTTTTGAGTAACAATTAGTAAGATAATAACTACAGATAAAAACAAACTAGTGAAACATAGTTTTACAAAAATTGATGATGCATCAATAATTAGTTGATTTAGAACAATTTTTTTCTGAGCAATAGTATTTATTAACTCTAGTTTATTTGAGTAGATTTTTTCAATAAAATCCCTGAACCATTGAGTTTTTTGTAATTCAACTTCGTATGGAGCTGGTCTTTTTAGACCGATAACATTTTTTACACCTCTAGCCAGCCATTCTTCATGTTTAATAATTGATACAATTATCTCAGCAATAAGAAGTGTTGCAATAGCAAGATAGTCCGCTCTTAATCCTAAAGCAATTTTTCCAACAATAAACGCAAGTGCACCTGCAAGAAGAGCTCCTATAATCCATGACATTAAGACAGGCAACCCCATTCCTCCCAAAAATCCTGACACAGCGGGATCTACAGACTCTATAGCCTCTATTCCTGGCGTTGCAGTAACTCTAATTAAAATAACTCCAGCTATAATTAGAAAAGCAATGGAATAATTTCTTATTAATGATTTCTCAAACCTTTTTAAAATAAATCTCGTTATAAATACAATTGCTACAATTATCCAAATACTACCTAAAATATTTAATCCACCAACCTGCCATGCTTTTTTAACAGGATCGACGGAGACAAGTACGACCGCTAAACCACCTAAGGCGGTATAACCCATTATACCAAAGTTAATTAAACCAGCGTATCCCCACTGAATATTTGCTCCTATTGTCATTACTGCTGAGATCAAACAATAATTTAAGATTGTAAGGGCAATTGACCAAGATTGGAAGAGACCAACACAAATGATTAATAATAACATTATTATATATGCATAAATTACGTTTTCATAATTTCTCATATAGTTTTCCCTTTAAAAATACCAGACGGTCTTATTAATAAAACAATTACCAATATTGAAAATGATACTACAAATTTATAGTCTGTAGAAAGAAGTTGCATAAGAGAGTTTGGTTCCAAGCTTGAAGGTAACAAATATGCAACGAATTTTTTATAAGAGTATGTAAGTAAAATTTCAGCAAATGCAATTACATAACCCCCAAAAAATGCCCCATACGGGTTTCCGATTCCTCCAACAATTGCTGCAGCAAATATTGGAAGCATATTATTAAAATAAACAAAAGGTCTATAACTTTTATCTAAACCGTATAATACTCCACCAATAGTAGCCAAAATTCCTGCGATAACCCATGTTATCAAAACAACTCTCTTAGGATCTATACCAGACAATAATGCTAAATCTTCATTGTCTGAATAAGCTCTCATACTTGTTCCAGTTTTAGTTCTATTTAAAAACCAAAACATTATTGAAACAACAACTAAAGTTACGATTATTGTTATTGCTTGTGTTGATTTTAAAGTTATACCTTCTGCAAGACCAGTCATTTCTTTAAATTCCGTTGCTTTAATTATAAATTTTTCACCATCTAAAAATCTTCTATCAGATGGTCCAATGATTATTCTAATTAAGGCTTGAGTGACAAACATAACCCCTACACTAACCATTGCAAACTGAACTGGAGGACTTTTTTTTATCCTGTAATAACTGAAAACAAATTTATCTATGATTAACATATATAAAATCATCATAAGGATGGCGAAAGGAATTGTTAAAAGCGCTGTTGGTAAAAAACCTAATCCAAAACCTAAAGACTGAAAATAATATGTTAGAATAACTGCAAACATTGTTCCAAAAGACATCATGTCTCCAGTTGCAAAATTAGCAAATCTTAAAACTGCATAAATTAAAGTAACAAAAATAGCACCTAAAGCTAATTGTGAACCATAAGCTAACGCTGGTATTACTGTGAAATTAAAAAGTACAATTATGGCATTTAAGAAATCCATTACGCTCCCAAAAATGATCTACGAACCTCGGGATCCTCAAGCAAATCATTACCGGATCCCTCAAATTTATTTTGACCTGTTACCAATACATAGCCTCGATCTGAAATACTTAATGCTTGCTTTGCGTTTTGCTCAACCATAATAACGGCAACATTTGTTTTTTTAACTTTTATTATATGTTCAAACAATTCATCCATTACAATTGGAGAAACTCCAGCTGTGGGCTCATCTAACATAAGAACTGATGGATCACTCATTAAAGCTCTTCCAAGCGCGACTTGCTGACGTTGTCCGCCAGATAATTGTCCGACGACTTGGGATTTTTTTTCACTCAAGATTGGAAACAAACTATAAATACTCTCAATTTTATTTTCTAAACTACCTTCTGTCAAAAAGCCACCAATCTCTAAATTTTCTCTTACAGTCAACTCAGCAAATACATTTCTTGTTTGTGGAACAAATGAAATACCCTTTTTTACTCGATCTTGAGGATTAATTTTTGAAATATCTTCACCATTCAAAGTTACAGAACCTGATTTTAATTTTAATAATCCGAGCATCGCTTTCATGGCTGTTGATTTGCCAGCACCATTGGGACCTAGAATAGCTACTATCTCTCCCCTATTGGCAGTTATGGAACATGAACTAATTATATCAGGACCATCCCCATAACCTGCAGTCATTTTTGCTCCTTCAAAGTATGCCATTAATTTTCTTTTTTTGTTAAGTTTGACTTTCCAAGATAGCTCTCAATTACTTTTTCGTTTTTTTTCACTTCATCAGATGTTCCTTCAAATAAAACTGAACCATCTGCCATTACTATTACTGGATCACACATTCTGCTTATAAAATCCATATCATGCTCTATCATACAAAAAGTGTAATTTTTTTCTTTATTCAATTTTAATATTGCAGTTCCTAGATCTTTTAAAAGTGTTCGATTAACTCCCGCTCCCACTTCATCAAGTAAAACCAATTTTGCATCAACCATCATAGTTCTTCCTAATTCTAATAATTTTTTTTGACCTCCTGAAAGATTTCCTGCCCTTTCATTTGCTAAATGTGTTAAATTAAGAAAATCTACAACTTCATAGGCTTTTTCTCTAATAACTTTTTCCTCTTTTTTAACTAGTCCTGGTTTAATAAGTGCATTTAATAAATTTTCTCCGCTTTGATTTGAAGGCACCATCATTAAGTTTTCTAAAACTGTTAAGTTTGAAAATTCATGTGCAATCTGAAAAGTTCTTAATAATCCTCTGCCAAATAACTCATGTGATGGTACATCAGTAATATTTTCATCATTAAATATTACCTCTCCATCATTAGATTTTAAATTTCCAGCTATTAAATTAAATAATGTTGTTTTCCCTGAACCGTTTGGGCCAATTATTCCAGTTATTGAACCCGATCTAATATTTAATGAGCAATTTGATACTGCTGCTAGTCCTCCGAATAATTTTGTAAGATTATTTACCTGTAAGATATTGTCAGACATTTTACTTACTTTTTTTTAATCTATTCAAGACGCTATTTGCTGTTCTATTCAGAGATTTATAAAATCCAAGTTTTCTTAATTCTTTAACAGCTTGTTCATTTAAACCTTTTGGGGTTTGTGAATTTTTAACAAGGACTTTTAAATCTTTATTTGAATTAATTTTTGCATCTTCAGATAAAGCAATAAATAACGAGGTAATATACTTTTGAGAGTCGCTTCTATTAATTCCCTTTTTTACTAACCATTCACTCAGAGTTTGTAGTAATTCATAAAATGGTGCCATCATTGATGAAGTTGACCAAAAATTTAGTGATAGGTTTTCATTTTTTATTTCAACAGATGTGCCAAGCTTATTAAAAAAATTTCTAACTTGTTTATCTGGTGGAAAAATTGGTACCGGTCCTTTTCTAAGAGAAATTGGAGGTAAAGGAATTGCTCTAATAATCTTGGTTTTAACTTTAATATATTTTTTTAATTCAGTCATTTTTATAGTTGATATAAAACTTATTATTGTTTGACCTTTTTTAAATTTTAATTTTGGAAGAATAATTTTTCCAATCGTTGGTGTTACTGCTAAAAAAACCCAATTTGATTGATTTATAATATCCTGATTATCAGCAGATATTTTTATCTTTTTACTTTTTCTTTTAAGTTCACTTGAAATTTTTGAATTTCTCTTTGAAACAATTATTTTATTAATTTTTAATTTTGATCCCAGTATTCCATTGATTACTGATTTCGAGATATGTCCTGTACCAATAAATCCGATTTTCATGATAAACTAAGTGATTATTATCACTAAAATTAATTAATTAGTAAAAAAAGAACCTCTAATTCTTAGTAATTCTCTTGATAATTTTTTATTTTCTACAAATGGTTTTCTACCATGAAGCCAGAAATAGTTATTTGCAACTACTGAAAAGCCAACTGGTAAAGGCATTACAATCTTTTTTTGACTTCCTTCTAAAGAGTCTGATAATTTTTGTAGAAATAATCCTTGTTCCATATTTTTGGGCTCAGGAAATTGGTCTATGTAAGAAATTTGTGGTTTTCCATTTTCGTCTTCTGAAAAAACAGGATGTTCCACCTTGTAATCAACATTTTTACTTTTTGGAGAACCCCATATAAAGTTTTGTTTTCCAACTTTATCATTAGTTAAGCTATCTAAATGTTCCCAATCATCAAGGTGTAACATTGCAGTTTCACCTCCTTGAACATTTTCTTCCTCCATTTTTAACATTAATAACCAATCAGTTTTTTCTTTAACGTAAGTTCCATCAGTATGAAGATCCATATTAGTATATGCTTTTCTAAGATATGAGTCGCTATTGTCCTCATGTTTAACATGAAATCTCGCATAATATTTTCCAGCCATTGAATCAAAATTTGGATTACCTAGTAAGTGTGTTACAGCTGTTGATAGTTTAATAAGAAAATTGTTATCAATTTTTTTGGATTTATTTTTAGGTCCTATAATGAAACAACCTGTGTCTCTATCTCTTAATATAGAGTTTATAAATTTTCCTAGCTTTCCACCCGTTGAATCATCTAAAGATTTTGCAAGTGTAAATCTAGTAAAAGGTTTGTATTCAAGAGCTGTAATATCAAATTTTTTAAAAGGAAATATTAGTTTATCTATAATTTCATCTTCAATTTTAATATTGATTATTCTTTTGGAATAATCACTAAATGAAATATCAAACCCTTGAATAGTATCTAAGCTATCCATTATAATTATTTGTTACAAACTCCAATTGAATTTGGTCCACATGTTTCACCATTAGTCCATGTTGCGCCAATTAAATTTGCTCCATCAAAATTAGCATTGGTCATATTCGATGAAGTAAAATTAGCTTCCATTAAATTTGCATTTTGAAAATTTGCTTCAATCAATGTTGAGCCCATAAAATCAACTCTTGTCATATTGGCTCCTGTAAAGTTAGCTTTTTCGAAATTTCCACCAACTAGAGTTGACTCATATAAGTTAGCTCTAACAAATGTTGATTCTGGAAAAGTTCCAAATGACAAGTTAGAAGTCATCATAATACTTTTATCAAAATTTACTTGTATAAAACTTGCGAATGATAAGTTTGAGTTAGGCAAATAACTACCTTGCAAATCTTGTCCATCTGAAAATCTACAGTTAGTATAATCAACTCCATCAGTTAAAGGATCATCACATGCTGCTTGTGAAATACCTGGTATTAAGATTATGAACAATAGTAAAATAATTTTTTTCATTTATATCGTAAAGCTACTTAATAAAAACATAATGATAGCAGAGAATAAAGTTGGGTAAACTAAATTATTTCTAGTTAATTTAAAAATTATTATTGCTAAAAGTACAACAATAAATCTGGACAAGTAATTACTGTCAGAAAGTGCACCAGCTGGAAATATTATCATTCTAGAAATTAAAGCCGCCAATGTCGAATAGGCTAAATAATTAAACCACCTATATATTTTAGTATTTTCATCTATTATTTCAGAAGTAAAAGCTCCTAAAAACCTTGAGATATAAGTTGCTAAGGATGTAATAACTATTATTAAAACAATATTAGCTGACATTTTTCTCCCCTATTACAAAAGCAACAGTTCCAGCTACAAATCCACCAATCAAAACACACCAATCAGGACTAATAAAATAAAATAAAGGTCCTAAGATAGCTCCTAAAATTATTGAAACATTTAATTGTATAGACTTCATCACTCCTATCATTGTGCAAGTAAAATAAATTGGATTAATTATAGCTAATCCAATCATCATTTCTCTATTTAAGAAATCAGCAGAGTAATAACCTAAGATAGTTGAAAAAATTGCTATCAACCAAGTTGCAGTTCCAATTCCTATCCAAAAATCGACTCTATATTTTTTTTCAATATCTTTATAATTATTTTTAAGAATTAACCACGAAGATACCGCAACAAAATGACAGGATAAATAATACTTCCATCTTGGTTGACTTTGGTGCTTTAACAATGGCATTAAAGATACAGTCATCGGATACAATCTTGCATTAACTAACCAAACTGCAAAAAATAAATTAAGTAACGAAACGCCAATCAAAATCGATTCTGCCATCACAAGTGAGCCAGGTAATGCATAAGTTAAAAAAGTAGAAAAAATACTTTCTTGAATTGTAAAACCTAAATTTTTTAGTAATGCACCTATTGCTAAAAAGCTTAAACCTAGAGCAATTGCAGGGCTATCGAATTCTTTTGCACAAAGAATTCCTTTGAAAAAATATTTTGAATTAATCATCCGCCTAGAAATAGACGTCCAACATCATCATTTTTAAGTAAATCATCACCTCTTCCTGCTATAGCAGTTTGGCCGGATACTAATACATATCCAATATCAGAAAACTCTAAACCTTTTTTGGCATTTTGCTCAACTAGAATAATTGTTTTTTTTTCATTTTTTTGTAAGTCTCCCAAAATTTCAAATACCATATCAATATATCTCGGCTCTAATCCAATAGAAGGCTCATCAACTAAAAGAACTGAAGGCTTCATTACTAAAGCTCTAGATATTTCTAGTAATCTCCTTTCGCCACCTGATAAAACTTTTGCTGGTTGATTTCTTCTGTTCCTTAATCTTTCATATTTATCTAAAATCTTTTCTGCCTCTTGATATGATTCTTCTGTTTTATCTTTGATAAAACCACCCATTAACAAATTTTCTTCAACAGTCATATCTGGAAAAACTGAATTATCTTGCAGAATATAAGCTATACCAACTGACTTTAATTTTTCAGCTGGAGTCAAATTTGTTATTTCTTTTCCATCAATTTCTATTTTACCAGAAAAAATATTTGTAAATCCATATATAGAATGAAGTATTGTTGATTTACCTGCTCCATTAGGACCAATTAAACATAATGATTGTGCTTTGCTTACAAATAAATCAAAATTATGTAAAATCTCCATTTTACCATATCCAGCATTCAAATTTTTTATTGTTAAATGAATATCTTCTGAAGATAAATTTTTTAAATCTTCTGCACCAGGTGCTTTTCCTAAAACTTCATATTGATTAGACATTATTGAGCCCCCAAATACGCATCTACTACTCTTTTATCATTTTTAATTTCATCTGGAGTGCCATTTGCAAGCATTTTGCCATGAGCAAGACAAAATATGTCTTCAGCTAATTGCATAATTACTCTCATATTGTGCTCAATAACAAGCAATGTTATTCCAAAATCTTGATTAACTTTGATTAGTCTATCAATAATTCCATTAATTAAAGTAGGATTAATACCTGCTGTTGGCTCATCTAATAGTAGCATTTCTGGTTCATTCATCAGTGCCATTGCAAGTTCTAATAACTTTTGCTGACCAAAAGATAAGTCTCCAGCTCTAAGTTTTCTTTTTTGATACAAGCCAACAAAATTAAGTAAATTTTCTGCCTTTTCCGTAAGCTCTTTAGGAATTTTTGAGAAAATTTTAAACAAACTCTCATCACTACCTTTGTGACTGATAAGCATATTGTCTACACAATTTAATTTTCCATATATCCTTGTTTGCTGAAATGTTCTTAATAAACCAAGTTTAGCTATCACAGGGACAGGTAATTCTGATACTTCTTTTCCATTAAACTTAATTGAACCATTATCTATTGGATAGGTACCAACTATTGAATTAAATAAAGTAGTTTTTCCTGATCCATTAGGTCCTATAAGTCCTACTATCTTTCCTTTTTCAACTGACATCGAAATATCAACGTTAGCTTTAACACCACCAAATGATTTACTTACATTGTTGACTTCTAAGATGCTCATTTTAATTCCACCTGTGCTTTTCGATCAGCTTCATCGACAACTTCACCAAATCTTTCTGGATATTTTTCTCTTAACCATCCCATTAATCCCTCTGGGAAATAAATTACTATCACTACAATTAAAACTCCTAATGCAACATACTGCCAACCAAGGAAGAATGTCCAAAAACCTTCTTTAAAAAAGTGAAATAAAGTTGCACCAATAATTGGGCCCCATAAAGTTCCCTTACCTCCAAGGATTGCCATTAAAACCATAAATACACCCATTTCTCTTCCATCAAATGCAACATCAGTTGAGTCGATATAACCAACTAAACCTCCCATTATTCCACCTGCAAGACCACAAAAGAAAGCTGAGATCATCCATCCAGTTATTTTGTATTTCATAGTCTCAATTCCCATTGCTTCAGCTTTATCTTCATTATCTCTGATTGCATTCAGAATTAATCTAAACCTTGTTGTGTAAATTGCTCGTACAGCAATGAAAGTTAGTACGAGTGCTCCAAAACTTAAAAAATAAAAAAATTCACCTCTTGCCTCAAGACCTCCTATGTTTGGAAAAGGAGGGGTGGTAAAGCCCTGTCCAGCTCCAATAATTTCAATACCTCCAGAAATTTCTCCTGCTGCAACTCCTAAACCTAATGTACAAATTGCAAAGTAATGACCTCTTAATCCTAAAATTGCATAACCAATTAATCCTGCAACAATTGTAGGAACAACAGCTGCAACTACCAGACCAGCTGCCATGCCTTGAAAGAATTGTGAAGGTGTGTGAACGAAAGTTTTTTCACCACCACTTTCAGTCCACTCAGCTAACGGAAAAAACATACCAACTTGAACGGATGCACAAAGATACATTCCCAAGCCATAAAATAAAATATTTCCAAATGTATTATAGCCCATTTCACCACCTTGGATATTCCAAGTAGTTGCTAGAACAATTAATACACACAGAATTGATAATTGAACTTTAAAAGCTGGAAAAATAAATGGTGCAACTAAACCAAATACCAAAATTCCTATGTACAAAATCCAACTATTTTTGTTCATATAAATTCTCTATTTTATCTCTAAAATCTTTATCAACTGTAAAATAATGTCCATTTTCTTCATGAAGACTAGATCCTGTTGAATGATATTCATCTAAATGTTTTTTAAACTTTTCAATATCTATTTCTATCAGTTTGCCGTTATCGTCTTTAATTTTAGCTTTTCTCACTTTAAATACTCTCTCTTTCTTGAAAGTTTAAATCTTCTGTAAACTAAAATTAAAACTAATAATAAAAATACTGAACCAATTCTAAATTCAGTACCAAGAATGTAATCTGCAAATTCTTCAAATATTCCTAATCCCATACCTGACATAGCTACTCCAGGTAAATTTCCTAATCCTGCAACAATTACAATCATAAATGATCTTATAGTGTATGGTAATCCCATATAAGGATGAATTGTAAAAGTTATTGAAATTAAAGCTCCTGCTACACCACATAATGCTGCATTTATTCCAAAGGTTGCTGCATAAACTTTTTCAGTATCAACACCTAAAATCTTTGCTGCTCTTGCATTTTGAGCTGTTGCCCTAATAGCACGACCTAATTTTGATCTTTTCATATAAACTACTAAACAAATTGCAAAGACAATACTTATAAAAGCAGAAAATATTTTAGAGTTTGGCAGAACAACATTGTTATCGAATAACATAGTTGTTCCATATCCTGAGTTAGCCAATACAACATCTGCACCAAATGCAAAGTTCATTAACTGCATGAAAAGAATACTAATTCCAAATGTTGCTAATATTGAAATGAAGAGATCTCTGTCTACAACTTTATTTATAACTAATTTATAAATTGCAATACCAACAAAATACATAATTATAGGAGAGACAATTACTCCCCAAGCTGGATGAATTCCATATAGATACATAAAATATGCAATGTAACCACCCAATATAACAAGATCTCCCTGTGCAATGTTAATTATATTCATAACACCCCATTGGAGTGCCATTCCATAAGCAATTAATGCAAATAATATTCCAAGTAAAAGTCCATCAAGACATGCTTGAATGGTTATCATTGGATATTGGAAGACTAAAAAATCCATAATTTAATTTTGATTTCTATAAAAAAAAGCCCCCTATTTCTAGGGGGCTTAATTATTTTTTTTTATCTTTCAGACCACTTTGGTACTGGGTGTATTAACTCAGCTGAAGCCCATTTTAATGGAGCAACAACTTTATTTTCACACTTACCAGCATCATCACACATTACTTGGAAAAGTACCATTGGTTTGTCAACATTTTGACCACCAGGTGCAAATTTAATATTTCCATAGAATGTTTGCATGTTAGTTGCAGCAAGAGCATCTCTTACTTTTTTCTGATCAAAAGTATTAGCTCTTTCAAAAGCATCTTTAAATACTAACAATGCAGCTGAAGACTCTGCAGATTGATATGGTGGGTCATAGCCAAATTCTTTTTCAAAATCTGCTGCATATGTCATACCGTCTTTAAAGTAATCATCTTTGTAAGTTAAAGTTTTATGCCATTGTGAAGCGCATAATGCATATTGAGAATTTTTACCATGTTGCTTTGATAATTTTGCAGCATCACAGTGTGTCATTGCCAACATTGGAACATCAACTTTCATTTCTGAAATTTGTCTTATTGCTGTTAAAGCTCCTTTTGTATGACCTGAAACAACCAATACATCTGGCTTCATTTGTTTTACTTTAACTAAAGTAGCAGCCATATCATTAAGTTCTTTTGGAAGTTTGTCGTCGATTATAATTTCAGATCCAGTTTCTTTAGCAGCATCTAAAATACCTAATCTTACGTCTTGTGAGAATGCATCTTGCTCAAAAGCTTGTGCAATTCTTACACCTTTACCACCATTTAATTCAACAGCTGTTCTTATTGCTACATCAAGATATAAGTTTGCTGGTGCTAATACTGCAAATAGATATTTGTAACCTTTTGTAAACAAAGATCTAGAAGCACCGTTAGCCTCAACCATTGGAACACCGTATTTTTCTGTTACTGGTGCAATCGCTTTTGTCAAACCTGAACTATATGGCCCAAGCATGAACTCTACTTTATCTTGTGAAATTAATCTTTCTGCAAGCTGAGCTGCTCTTTTTGGGTTTGATTCATCATCATAATATATGATGTCAAACTTATAAGTTTTTCCTCCAACTTTTACTCCACCCATGCTGTTAATTCTGTCAACAGCCATGTTATAGCCGTTTTGAGTATGAACACCATTAGATGAATACTTACCAGTTAAAGAGATCGCAGCACCTAAAATAATTTTATCTCCAACAACTTTTGCAAATGACACAACTGAAGTTGAAAATAATAATGCTATTGCAGAAACAAATGTAATTAAAATGTTTTTTATTTTCATTTATTCCCCCTTAATTAATTAATTAATAAAGTTTAAATTAATAACAAAAATTATTTAATTGCAAGTGTGAGTAGTAGCGCAATATAACCTAGTATTGTTGGGTAAATGCAATAATTATTGCAATAAAAATAATTACACAAGCTGAAATTGTATTTATAATTTTAGGATTAGCTTTGATCCAAACAATTAATTTACTAGCTAGTATAGCATAACCAACCAAAGATAGAAAATCTAATACAACATAAGTTGTTATTAAAATAATAAACTGAATAATATAATTAGAATTAAAATCAATAAATTGTGGAAATATAAATGGAAAGAACATCCATGCTTTAGGACTTGTCCCTGCTACTAAAAATCCATCTTTATAAAATGAAAAAAAACTTTTATCAGAAATATCTTTTGTATTTATATCTTTAGGTCTCGATTTATAAATATCATATGCAAGATATGTTAAATAAGCGATACCTAACCATTTTAAAGTATTAAGTATTGTTGGATTGTCAGACAAAAAAGATCCGATAACAAAAATTACTAAGGTTGCCTGAATAATATTTGCCGTTACATCTCCCAGTGCAGTCCATACACACTTTTGAACACCATAGTTCATTGAGTATGAAATAATTACAATTCTAGGCGTTCCAGGAGTTATAAACATAAAAATGATGATCTGTAAAAAAAGGATAAAATCTAAGGGAAACATTTTAAGGATAGTCCTAAAAAACCGGGAGCTAAAGATGGCTAGATAGGACTATCTAAAAATGATAATATCATAGCCTTAAGTATTTGCATTAAAATAATTTTAGAAATTTGTTGAATTTTGATGAAAAAAAGTCACAGACCCATAACCAAAGTTAAAAATCCAGAGCCTCCATTGGAGAGTCCAGATTGGGTTATATGGGCGGCTTGGGCAGACAGAATTACATTTGAGGAAATTGAAAAAAAAACTGGAAAAACTGAAAGCGATGTTATTAAAATTATGAGAAGATCTTTAAAACCATCTTCTTTTAGATTATGGAGAAAAAGAGCAAGTTCACAAAGTATTAAACATAGAAAAAAATTCGAATATTCTAGAAAATTAATCAAATCAAAGATAAATAAAAACGATTACTCACTCTAGTATTTTAGGAAACAAAGATTATATATAAATAATGAAAAATATTATCGTCTACTCTGGACCAATGTGTGGTTTTTGTGATGCTGCAAAGCGTTTGCTAACAAGAAATAATTTAAGTTATACTGAAATAGATGTATCATTGAAAGAAGGTCTAAGAGAAGAAATGATAAAAAAAGCAAATGGTAAAAGAACTATTCCTCAAATATTTTTTGATGACTATCATGTAGGTGGATATCAAGAGTTAAGAGAACTTGAAAAAGCAGGTAATTTAATTTCTAGTTTAAAATAAATTTTATTTTATCGTAATGGTTACAATAGGTTCCTCAGGATAAAATGAGCAATGTGCATCAGATTGTCCAGCACAATTACTACCATTATCGCAAACTTCTTGTACACCAAGTGCATTTCTTGTTCCAAAAGATATGTCGATTGTTGGTGGATTTAATGTGACAGTATAAGGTTTGGCTAAAACATACACCAGTTGAACATCATCAGTTGTAACAGAGGATCTCATTGTTGTCATTGCGATTGCTGATGAAAGATTAGAAGCTGAGGCTGCATAATCCCAAGTCCAGCCATCATTTTTTGCACAATTAGCTGTTTCACATTGAGTATAATTGTTACTTGTGCTTTCGTCTCCCTGTCTACCATCAGTCATATATAAATTCATTGCAGCATTGGTGCCGCCTTCGGCTATTGCTACTTTATGGGTATACTTATCAGTTGCCTCATCATTTTCGTACTGTGCATCAGTTGTAGCTACTGTAACACAATTATCTGTATCATCAGTTCCACCTGTATCAAGAGCGCTTTCTGATTTTATAATAAATTTTCTATCAACTGTAACTCTCATATGAGTATAAGTCTCTCCCAGAGGTAAAAGTGCAGGATCTCCATAATTAGCAGCAGCAGAACCAGCTGTTACAGAAGCAATGTCTACTTCTTTGTCTCCTGAACCAATAGTTACCGCATCATGACATGCGGCAGCAGTTCCAACATCATCAAAGTCAACAACTGTATAACCAGTGCAAAGTTCAACTTTTCTCATAATCACTTTATAAACATCAGCATTTCCAGTTGCTGTGGCAGCAATTGCTAGCTTATTAGATAATACAAATATAAACAGAAATGTTGTTAATTTAAAAAATTCTTTCATTAATCAGTCCTTGATATGGTCGCATTACCATCAAACTCAACCATAATTTTATTATTTCTTTTTACCTTTGTCAGTAGTTCTCCAGTCATATCTTTATTCTCTCTCCAAATATTTGAACTTATTCCATCTCCTAATGTTGGACCTTCTTTTGGAGGATAAACAAACATTAATTTTACATAGTACTCATCATCTAGCCCAGCTCTATCCTTATCATCATAAGCCAATTCTAACTGCAAAGTTGATGATAAAGAAAATTCTGATCCAATTATTAATCCCTCAATATCGTTTCTGTTTACGCCATCCCATGAATATGTATTCAAAAATATGTCTGCCCAATGTAAATAAGGAATCTGAGAAGCTAATCGTAAATCATATCCATCTAAAACTTTTTCTCCGTCCGCATCATCTAATCCTAAATAATTATTATATGCAAATTCTAATACAGCGTTTCTCATTTCCAGACCAATACTTGATCTAGCATTTCCTTCATTATCGTAATCTAAAAATAAATTTAATCCCGTAAGTGAAAATTTGTCATCACTAAGAAATCTTTTCCCTAAACCAAAATTTGCAGTAATTCTCTCATCGTTATTTTTCTCAGTATTGAATAAAGACATTTGGGTAAAGTAATTACCATTTTCATTTCTATCTATTTCTCTAACTAACAAGATGCTGTAATCTGGAGAATGATTTTCTCTTAGATCAATACTTACTTCTGTATCTCCCTCTCCCGGAATTAAGTTTGAAATATACTCAGATACTGAATTTGAAAAAGCATAAGTAGTTAGAACTATATAACTTAAAAATAAAAATATTAAATTTTTCACAATAAACACTATATATTATTTTAAATTTTATTAAGTTTTTTTTTTTTGCTAGTTTTTTGGCTTAAATACTAAACAAACACCATTGTTACAGTATCTTTTGCCTGTAGGCTGTGGACCATCATCAAATATGTGTCCGTGATGTCCCCCACATTTTTTACAATGATACTCTGTCCTAGCATAACCAATATGGTGGTCTGTTTTGGTTTCAAATACATCTGGAAGAGATTTATAAAATGACGGCCACCCAGATCCGCTTTCATATTTCGTTGATGATTTAAATAATTCAATATCACAGTTAGCGCAGTGATATGAGCCCTCTCTTTTTTCATTGTTTAATTCGCTTGAACCAGGAGGTTCCGTTGCTTCATTGAATAAAATATTTTCTTGTTCTGGAGTTAAATTTGAATTTTTTTTCATTATAAAAATTTAGCACATGTTTTATGTAAACTAGAATGTAATTCTACTAGCTTATTAAAATCTTTGTTGTATCCACCTCCTAATACTCCACAAATAGGAATTTTATTTGAGAAGAAATTATCAATTACTAATTCATCTCTCTCAAGTATACCATTATCAGAAATTTTTAGTTTACCCAACCTGTCATTGTAGTGAATATCAACTCCAGCGATATAAAAAACAAAATCAAACTCTATTTCGTTTAAATATTTTAGGCTATTTTTTAAAATATCAATATATTCTCTATCTTCTAAATTTTCCTCTAATTCAATATCAAGATCACTTACTGATTTTTTTGATGGATAATTAACTTTCGCGTGCATGCTGAATGTAAAGACTTGATTATCATTTTTAAATATTTCAGAATTGCCGTTACCCTGATGAACATCTAAATCAATAATTAAAATTTTATTTGCCAATCCTCTTGAAGTTAAATATTTGGCTGCTACCGCAACATCATTAAAAACACAAAATCCAGCTCCTTCACTAGATGTTGCATGATGGCTGCCTCCTGCAGTATTACAAGCTATTCCATAATTTAAAGCTAGCTTTGTAGCAAGCACTGTGCCTCCAGTTGCAATAAAAGACCTTCTAACTACGCTGTCAACTAAAGGAAAACCAATTTTTCTAATCTCGTTTTTATCTAAAGTTTTATTTTTTATTTTATTTATATAGTCTTCTGTATGTGCCTCTCTTAAAGTATCTACTGAGCATGGCTCTGGAATAAAGAAATTTTTAACTATTTTATTTTTGATTAACGCTTTAGCTAATTCTCCAAATTTTTTTATAGGAAATTTATTGTCATCATTTAATTTTGCTTCATAGTCTTTATGATTAACAACTGGTAGTTCCATAAATGATATTAAAGATTATATATCCCAAGGATTATTCTTATTATTGTTGAGATTATATTTACTAATTGCTTTTTCTAGTGTTTGTAATGGGATTTTATTATCTTCATAAAGTGTATACAAAGAACTGATGACTATATGTTTGCTATCTACCTCAAAAAAATCTCTTAAATTTTTTCGCGTATCACTTCTTCCAAATCCATCTGTGCCCATCGCTAGAAACTTATTATTTATGTGGCTAGAGATTAATTGTGAATACGCTCTTACATAATCTGAAGTAGCAATTATAGGGTCGTCATTAGAAATTAGCTGCTGCAAATAGTTTTGTTTTTTATTTGCAGGAGACAATGTATTTTGTCTTAAAACTGATTTAGCATTTTTTTCTAACTCTGAATAGCTTGTTATGCTATATAATCTTGAACCAATTCCGTATTCATCTTTAAGTATTTTAGAGGCTTCGATACATTCTCTAAATATTGGACCAGATCCTAATAAATTTATATTAATTTTATCATTAGAATTATCTTTAAAAAGGTAACCACCTTTAATTATTCCATCTTTATTTTTTATATCAATTTTTGGATGAGAGTACTTTTCATTATTCACAGTAATATAATAAAATTCATCTTTACATTCTGTCATCATTCTTTTCATTCCATCATCAAAAATAATTGCTAGCTCACTTGCAAAACAAGGATCGTAAGATTTTAAATTTGGAAATGTTGATGCAATTATATGACTTTGTCCATCTTGATGTTGTAATCCTTCTCCAGCCAAAGTAGTTCGTCCAGCTGTAGCACCAATTAAAAATCCTCTTGGCATTTGATCGGCTGCCGCCCAAATCAAATCTCCAATTCTTTGAAAACCAAACATAGAATAAAAAATATAAAAAGGCATCATTGGAAAATTATGATTGCTATAAGAAGTTGCTGCAGCTAACCATGAAGAAATTGCACCAGCTTCATTAATTCCTTCCTCTAATAGTTGTCCTGTTTTTGATTCTTGATATTTCAAAATAGAAGTCGCATCTTCAGGTTCATATAACTGACCGTCTGGTGAATATATTCCAATTTGTGAAAATAAATTAGCCATTCCAAAAGTCCTTGCTTCATCAGCAACTATTGGGACAACTCTTTTTCCAAACTCTTTATCTCTCATTACGTTTCCTAAGGACCTTACCAATCCAGTCGTTGTTGAATATTCTCTATCACTTTCTTCGAATAAAAAGTTTGAATGTTTTTCAATTTTTGGAGTAACTAATTCAACTTCTTTAAAGCTTCTTTTCGGTAAAGATCCTCCTAAAGCTTCCCTTCTTTTCTTTAAGTATTTTATTTCCTCAGAATTTTCATCTGGCTTATAAAACTCCATATTTTCTAATTTATTATCAGGAATATCTAATTGAAAACGATCTCTAAACTCTTTCAATGCGTCAAGATTTAATTCTTTTTGCTGATGATTAGTCATTTTTGACTCTCCTGCTTTACCCATTCCATAACCTTTTTTTGTTTTAGCTAAAATAACTGTAGGTTTACCCTTAGTTTTAACTGCAGCATTAAAGGCAGCATAAAGTTTTTTAAAATCATGACCTCCCCTTTTAAGTTTATCAATCTCATCTTTACTGAGTGAAGAAACCAATTTTAAAACTTCCGGATCCTCTGCAAAAAAGTTTTTGAGATTATATTCTCCATCTCTTGCACCTAATGTTTGATATTTTCCATCAACGGTTTTAGCAAAACGCTTTAACAACAAATGATCTTTATCTTGTTGAAAAATTTTATCCCATTCAGATCCCCATAGAACTTTAATTACATTCCATCCATTAGCTTTAAATATTGTTTCAAGTTCCTGAATTATTTGTCCATTACCTCTTACAGGTCCATCTAATCTTTGGAGATTACAATTTATAATAAAAGTTAAATTATCTAATTTTTCCCGTGAAGCGATAGACAATCCAGCCAAACTTTCAGGTTCATCCATTTCACCATCGCCAAATAAACCCCATACTCTTTTATTAGTTTTTAATAAGTTTCTATTTTCTAAATATTTCATGAAACGAGCCTGATAAATTGCATTAACTAGACCTATTCCCATTGATGATGTGGTAAATGTCCAATAATCTCGCATCAAATAAGGATGGCAGTAAGAAGAGAGTCCTTGCTCGTTTAATTCTTGTCTATAATGTTCCAAATGATTTTTAGTTAATCTTCCCTCTAAAAAAGATCTTGCATATATCCCAGTTGTACACTGCGATTGATAAAAAATTAAATCTGCTTCATCACCACCTTTAAAAAAATGATTAAATCCTGTTTCAAATACTTCAGCGAAAGATGCATAACTTGCTATATGTCCTCCAAGCCCACCATAATTTTTATTTGCTTTCATAACCATAGTTAAAGCATTCCATCTTAAAATTGCTGTTATTTTTTCCTCAATTGCTAAATCTCCAGGATAAATTCCTTGATCATATTGAGATATCGTATTTCTGTATGGTGAATATGGAACTGGTGAATATAATACTCTTAAATCTTTTGCTCTTTTCTCAAGTTTTTCTAAAATTAGTTTGGCACCCTCTCTACCATGATTTTCAACTACTGCATCAAGAGAGTCTAACCAATCATTTAACTCTTGATTATCTAATTTTTGATTTTGATTAGCTTTAAATTCTTTGCTCATCAAATTAATTATACACAAAAAATTAAAATTTATATCTGTAAAAATTGTCTTAATTTAATTTACTCAATGACCCTTTTTGGTTTACCAGATATAAAACTATCAAGATTCTCTATCATTTGAGTGTAGAAAGTTTCATAATTTTCGGCAGTTACATAACCAATGTGAGGAAGTAAAAGAGCATTCTGTACGAATCTAAGCTTATGGCTCTCAGGAAGTGGTTCTTTTTCGTAAACATCTATGCCTGCGCCAGCTATAATATTTGTTGATAATGCTATAATTAAATCATCTTCATTAACTATTTCACCTCTTGAAGTGTTTATTAAATATGAAGTTTTTTTCATTTTCTCAAATTCTTTAATAGTAATACAATCTCTATATCTATCTCCTCCTTGAACGTGAATTGACAGAAAGTCTGAATTTTCAATTAAGTCGTCTTTGCTACAAGGTAAAACATCAAGCTCTTTACATTTATCTAAGTTTAAATTTTCACTCCAAGCCATAATTTGCATACCAAAAGCTTTACCAATTTTTGCAACTTCAGAACCTACTCTACCCAATCCAAGTAAACCTAATATCTTACCTTTAAGCTCCACTCCAATAGTTGACTGCCAGTAACCTTGATACATATTATCTATTTCTGTTTTAAAATTTCTTGCAAGTCCCAGAATTAAAGCCCAAGTTAACTCTGGCGTTGGGTTACTATTGATTTCAGTGCCAGTAACCAAAATTTTATTTTTCTTAGCTGCATCTAAATCTATAGATTTGTTTCTCATTCCACTTGTAACAATTAGTTT
>CACADE010000008.1 GCA_902531175.1 uncultured Pelagibacteraceae bacterium | reverse complement strand
ATAAAAAAAGGAGAGACTGTAGGGATCGTAGGGGAGTCGGGTTCTGGAAAAAGCACACTAGCACTTGCTATGATGGGCTATATAAAACAAGGCTTATTTCCTCTTAAGGGTGAATGTCTCTTTAAATCTAAGGATTTATTGAAGATGAGCAGTAGACAGCTAGAAAAAATTAGAGGTAGAAAAATAGCCATGATACCTCAAAATGCAGGACAAGCATTAACACCGAATTTAAAAATTGGATACCAAATTGATGAAGCATTAAAATTACATACAGATCTAAACAAAACAGAGAGAGATAAAAAAATTTCAGAGTTACTAAATAAAGTTAGACTTCCTTCACCAGAAACTATGGCTTTTCGTTATCCACACGAGCTTTCTGGAGGGCAGCAACAAAGAGTGGCTGTTGCAATGGCATTGGCTGGCAAACCAGATTTACTTTTATTAGATGAGCCAACTACTGGATTAGACGTTACAACACAAGCGCATGTCTTAGAACTATTAAGATTTATAGCAAAAGATACTGGAACATCTATGATCTATGTTAGTCACGACCTTGGAGCCATAGCACAAGTTAGTGATAGAATAGTTGTAATGTATGCGGGAGAAATTGTTTTAGAAGGACCAGCAAGAAAAATATTAAAAGAACCTATTCATCCTTATACTTATGGATTGTTAAAATCGATACCTAAACTTTCACTAGCTGGACTCCCAGCTTCTATGCCAGGAAGCCAACCTCAGCCTGGAAGCATGAATGAAGGTTGTAGTTTTTATGATAGATGTAACTTAGCAACTGATAATTGTAAAAAAAATTCACCAGATCTGGAACATATTAAAGAATTAGATACCAATGTTAGATGTTTTAATTATAAAGAATTAATAAATCAAAATAATAATTTACAAACTTCAATAACAAAAAAATCAAATAATAGCGAAGCAAATGAAGTTTTAAAATTAAAGGATGTTTCAATTAGTTATGCAAAGCAGAAATTTTTTGATCAATTATTAAATAAAATTTCTGATCAAAACCCAACAGTTAAAGATATAAATATAGCTATAAAAAAAGGAGAGACTATTGCCTTGGTTGGTGAGTCTGGAAGTGGCAAGTCTACTATCTTAAAATCAATTGCTGGCTTACTCAAAACAAAAGATGGTCAAATTAAATTTGAAAATGATCGTATTTTATCTTCTGATTTAAAAATGAGAAATCCAAATGATCTGCGAGCAATACAACTTATATTTCAAAATCCAGATGAGTCATTAAATCCAAACCACACAGTTGAGCAAATACTTTCACAACCTCTAAAGTTGTATTTTAATTTATCAGGAGAAGAATTAAAAAAAAATATAATCGATCTACTAAAAAAAGTAAGGTTAGGAGAATTTTATATGTCAAGATACCCTAGACAATTATCAGGTGGTGAGAAACAAAGAGTTGCAGTTGCAAGAGCATTTGCAGCCAAGCCAGATATAATTTTGTGTGATGAGGTTACATCAGCTTTAGATGTTTCGGTTCAAGCAGCTGTTTTAAACTTATTACAACAATTGAAAGAAGATCTAGGAACAACCTACGTATTTGTTTCTCATGATCTGGCTGTTGTTAGAGCAATTAGTGATAGAGTTGCAGTTTTATATCAAGGAAGGTTATGTGAAATTGGTCCTTCTCAAAATGTTTACAAATTTCCTTCACATCCTTACACTGAAGTATTATTAGGTGCTGTTTTAGAACCAGATCCAGATATAAAACCAAAATTAGTAGCTGAGGATATAGTAGAGGAAAAACCCCCTGAGAAAGGCTGTTCTTTTCAAGGAAGATGCCCTAGGAAAATAGGTGATATTTGTAATTCAGAGATTCCACCATGGCAAATAGGTGAAAATGGTAATGCTATTAGATGTCATATTAATATTGAAGAATTAGCAAGTTTGCAGCAGTAGTTATGACATTTATTTTATTTCCTACTCAGTCTCAATTTAATATAAGAAACCTTCTTTATGAAAATAAATAATGTAGTTGTAATTGGTTCTGGAACAATGGGGAGCGGTATAGCTGCACATTTGTGTAACGCAAATATTCCTGTCACTTTGTTGGATTTAACTACGGAAATTAGTCAAAAGGCTAAAGAGAGAATAGGAAAATCTAGACCTCCTTTGTTAATAGATAAATCAAAATTAGATAATATACACGTAGGAAACATTGAGGAAAACTTTGATGTGGTATCGAATGCAGATTGGATTGTAGAAGCTGTTGTAGAAAGAATAGATATAAAACATAATATTTACGAAAAAATATTTAAGCATAGAAAAAAAGAGTCTGTTGTTTCGTCTAATACCTCATCTATTCCAATAAGTGTTCTATCAGAAAAATTATCTGATCAAGACAAAAAGGATTTCTGCATAACTCACTTCTTTAATCCTGTAAGATACATGGATTTACTGGAAATAGTAAAAAGTAATGAAAGCGATTTAGATAAAGTTAAACTTTTAAAAAACTTTTGTGAAATAGACTTAGGTAAAGGTGCAATTATCTGTAATGACACTCCAGGATTTTTAGGTAATAGAATTGGAGTATATGCAATGCAAATTGCAATGACAGAAGCATTTAATATGAAACTTAGTGTTGAAGAGGCTGATGCTGTATTTGGCAGACCAATGGGCATACCTAAAACTGGAGTATTTGGATTGTATGACCTAATAGGTATTGATTTAATGGCAGATGTATTAAAAAGTTTTATTAAAGAATTACCTGATAGCGATCCATTTCAACCTGTGGCAAAAGAAATGCCACTTGTAAAAAAATTAATAGAGACCGGATATACTGGTCGAAAAGGAAAAGGTGGATTTTATAGAATGAATAAGGAGGGTGGTAAGAAAATTTTAGAGGCCATCAATCTTGAAACTGGGGAATATTCTCCCTCAAAAAAAATAGATATTAAATCTGAAAAAGTTGATTTAAAAAAATTAATTAATCGTGGAGATAAATATGGAGATTATGCTTGGTCAGTAATTTCTAAAATAATAAAATATTCTTCTTCATTAGTTCCAGGTATTACAGATAAGTTTAACGACATTGATGAAGCAATGAGACTTGGCTTCAATTGGTCTAGAGGGCCTTTTGAAATGTTAAAAGAAATTGGAGTAAATAATTTTTTCCAAAAAGTTGATAATTTTGAGGGAAATAAATTTTTAGAAAATTTATCAAAATCCAAAGATGAAAATTTTTATGGTGAGAGACAACAATATACTGAAATTGAAACTTTAGGAAAAATTAAACCAAGAGCCCTTAAACTTGATAAAAATAATTCTGCTGAAATTTATAGATTTCCTGAATTTAACATTGTCGAATTTACAACTAAAGCAAATGCTTTGGATTATGACTCAATGGACTCTTTAAAAAACGCTACAGACAAACCATTGATAATTATTAATGAAAGTATGCAGTTTTCTGCTGGTGTTAATTTAACATATACTATGAATTTTGCAGATAAAGGTGACTTTAAATCAATAGAAAAATTTGTCGGTTATTTTCAAGAAACATGCAAACACTTAAAATACTCAAAATTTCCAGTCGTTTCAGCACCATCAGGTCTTACGCTTGGAGGGGGTTTTGAAGTTTTAGTTCAAAGTAACTTTGTTGCTTCGCATACTAATATTGTTGTTGGATTAGTTGAAACATTGGTCGGTTTAGTTCCAGCCGGAGGAGGATGTAAAGAAATGTTATGGAGATGGTCTCAAACAGAAGAGGCAAAAAATGATCCAGATTTTGCGCCTTTAAAAGTTTTTGATATCATTGGTTATGCAAAAACCGCAACATCTCCAGTTGAAGCTGAACCTCTAAAGTACTTAATCCCTGAAAATAAAAAAATTATGAGCAGAAATAGTCTATTAAATGAAGCAAGAAAAATTTTGGATCAAAATAAAGAATTTACTCCTCCTAAAGAATGCACATTTAATTTATCTGGTAAATCTTTAAAAGACAAAATGGTTGGCATGTTAGAAAAACTGTATAATGATAAAATTATATTAGATCATGGAATGATGGTTGGAACAGAGCTAGCAAATGTTTTAAGTGGTGGTGATACAACTATAGATAAAACTCTTACAGAAGATCAGTTGTTTAAATTAGAGTTAGATGCTTTCATGAAATTAATTGAGACAAGTAAAACCCAAGATAGAATTAAACACACATTATCTACTGGAAAACCTTTAGTTAACTAATAACTTTATATTTTTAATATAATCAGGTTTTAATACATAAGTTGATTTATTTCCCGCTTTAATTTTTTTTAAAGAGTCCATCCCTGCTATTACTCTTCCAATTGGAGTATATTCACCTTGATATATTGGTATATCTATTAAAGTAATAAAAAATTCACTATCTTCTGTGTCGAATTGATCTTTCCTAGCAAAAGCCACGGAGCCAGCATTAAATAAAAAATTACTATTAAGCTCAGACTTAATTGTTCCTAAACCAGACTTACCAGTTCCCACTTTAGAATAATTTAGATTAGATACATTTCCATATTCAATATCTCCAGCTTGTATTAAAGTATTTTCTATTACTCGATAAAAAGTTGAACCATTATAGGAACCTCTATTTATTAACATCTTAAATCGATTTACAGTTTTAGGTGCAATTTTAGGATCTAATTCTATTAGAACCTTACCGCATTCAACTTCCATAATTGCAATATTCTGCTTATCTTTAAAATCAATGTTATTTAAATCGATTTTTTTTACAAAAAGACATTTATTATTTAATATATAAAATGAACCTAAAGTTAAAATAAAAAGCAGAATTAGAAAAATAAATAATATTTTTTCAGATAGTGATGGTTTAATTTTTTTTATCATTCAAAAAATAAACTTTTCATCTATTTCTTTAAGACCATTAATTAAGAAATTTTTCTTCTTAGTTAAAATATTATCTTTTTTAATTAATAAATCTATTTCTTTAAAGTTTGTTTTTAATAATGAATAAATTTCAGCCATATCTTCTTCAGCTGTGCTCATTGAATATTCTGTTAAAAAGCCTTTCTTAATTTCTAAATCTAAACCTAATAAATCAGTGCATGTAGAGCATGATGCGTAAGAAAAATTTTTATTATTAAGTTTACTCCACTTATTTTTTTTAAAAAGCTCAGGAAAACTGTTATCAATCATATGAAATATTTCATGATGGATCATTCTTTCAAAATAATTTCGGTTAAATGTTAAGTCTAAAATTAAAGTCCTGAATTTATTATCTGGTATACCTCCTGTATTAATGCCTGAAATTTCTAAGTTTTTGCAAAGAACCACAAATTTCAGATTTATTTTTTTTAAGAAATTTGAGTTATAATCTCTCAGATTATTTTGAATTGTATTAAATTCACGATCCAAATCACTGTTATTTATGCCGTTACACTTAATATTATTTGTATCACCAATTACAAAACCTCTTTTAGATACCAAATATTTGATACCATTAACATCATCAACTTTATGAACTTCTAAATTTGGGATTTTAATTAAATTATATATTGCATCTGCATTTACATAAGAAAAGTTAAAAAATAATATAAATATTAATATAATATATCTCATTTTAATAATTTTGATGATATTAGATATAATATGAATGTGATAGGATTTATTTAATGAAAAAAAGAAAAAGAAAAAAAAATATTAATAGAGATCATGAGTCAGTGCCTAAGATGTTTGCAAAAAAATACATATATTTCTATTATCCCTTTTTCTGGATCATTCTAATAATATTCTTATTACTAAAATGACAAAGTCTAAAAAACCTATTCAGCCTGTTAGTGGCACAAAAGTGCCAAGATATGCGGGCCCTTCTACATTTGCAAGATTGCCTGAGCTAAGAGATGTAGAAAGTTGTGATGTTGCTATTGTCGGAGTTCCATTTGATTCAGGAACAAGTTATAGACCAGGTGCAAGATTTGGCCCACAAAGTATTAGACAAGCATCTAGACATTTAAGGACTAATTATCATCCTAATTATGATGTAGAACCATTCAAAGTACAACAAGTTGCAGATGCAGGAGACATTACTTGTAATCCATTTAATATTGATGAAGCCATCAAACAAATTGAAGTAGGGGCAACCGATTTATTAAATAAAGTTGGAGGAATAATAAGCCTTGGAGGAGATCACACAATTGCTGTGCCTTTACTTAGAGCGGCAAATAAAAAGAATAATGGACCCGTATCACTTGTTCATTTTGATGCCCATTTAGATACCTGGGATACCTACTTTGGAGCACCATATACGCATGGTACTCCATTTAGAAGAGCTCGTGAGGAAAATTTATTTTTAGATGATGCCTCTATGCATGTTGGTATAAGAGGTCCACTTTATAGCAGAGATGATATAAAAAATGATGAAAGCTTTGGATTTAAAATTATTCATTGTGATGAATTTCAAACAGAAGGAATTGATAAAATTGTTGAAAGAATAAAAAATAGAGTAGGTAATAATGCATTATATTTGTCTATTGATATTGATGTATTAGATCCAGCATTTGCACCTGGCACAGGAACACCTGAAATTGCAGGAATGACTACAAGAGAAATTGTAAACGTCCTCAGAGGTTTATCAGGTTTAAATTTGATTTCTGCAGATGTAGTTGAAGTTGCGCCTGCTTATGATCATGCAGAAGTAACCTCTCTAGCTGCAGCAACAATTGTTTATGAATTAACTAATTTATTTGCAAAATCATGAAGAAAGGATAATTTGCGCGCATGATTGAAAAGAGAAATTTTTATATTAATGGTTTATGGGTTCCTCCAAAAAACCCAAAAGATATTGAGGTCATAAATCCAGCAACTGAAAAAAATTGTGCAGTAATTTCTTTAGGCAGCAAGGAAGACATTAATGATGCAGTTTTAGCAGCTAAAGAAGCATTTAAAAATTGGGGATTTACCTCTAAAGAAGAAAGATTGTCATTATTAGAAGTATTTTATTCATTATATAAAAAAAGATGGAATGATATTACAGATGCAATTATTCAAGAGATGGGAGCGCCAAAAGACTTTGCGTCAAAACTACAAACAGGAACTGGTGCGAGTCATACAAAATCATTTATTCGCTATCTAAAAGAATTTGAATTCGAAAAACCTTTGGGAGATCATGCAAAAAATCAAAGAATAATATACGAGCCTAAAGGTGTGTGTGCATTAATAACACCGTGGAACTGGCCAATAAATCAAGTTACTTTAAAAGTCATCCCTGCATTGGCCTCTGGTTGTACCATGATTTTAAAACCTTCAGAACTAGCACCTTTATCAGCAATGATCATAGCTGAGTTAATAGATGAAGCAAAATTTCCGAAAGGTGTTTTTAATTTAGTAAATGGAGATGGAGAAACAACGGGAGATGCATTAACAAGTCATCCAGATGTAAATATGATTTCATTTACCGGCTCTACAAGAGCAGGGGCTTTAATTTCTCAAAATGCTGCAAAGGACTTTAAAAGAGTAAGTTTGGAGCTAGGAGGAAAAGGTGCAAATATTATATTTGAAGATGCTGATGCTGAAGCAATTGAAAGAGGTGCATTTAGATGTTTTAGAAATTCAGGACAATCATGTAATGCTCCCACAAGAATGCTTGTTGAAAAATCAATATATAATGAAGCGATAGAAAGACTGAGAAAATATGCAAATGAATTTAAAGTAGATGATCCAAATAAAAATGGAGAGCATATTGGTCCTGTAATTTCTGAAACTCAATTCAATAAAATTCAAGGTTTAATTCAAAAAGGAATAGATGAAGGAGCAAAATTAGTTGCAGGTGGAATTGGAAAACCAAACGGATTAAATGATGGCTATTATGTAAAACCGACAGTTTTTGCTGATGTAAAAAATGAAATGGAAATTGCAAGAACAGAAATATTTGGTCCTGTTTTATCTGTTATTCCATTTGAAACTGAAGAAGAGGCAATTAAAATTGCAAATGATACTGATTATGGATTAACAAACTATATCCAAACTCAAGATAAGGAAAAAGTACAAAGAGTTGCCAGAAAACTTAGATCTGGAATGGTTGATGTAAATGGTGCTGGTATTGCAGTTGATGCACCTTTTGGAGGTTTCAAACATTCTGGAATTGGAAGGGAAGCAGGTAAAGAGGGATTGCTTGAATTTCTAGAAGTTAAATCTGTAGGTGGTTGGAATTAATTTATAGATTTATCTTTTACACCTTTTAAAAAATCTAGACATTTCTTTAATTCATTAAGTTCTATATATTCATCAATTTTATGAGCCTGTTCAATCGAACCGGGTCCACAAACTACTGTGCTAATACCAACTTCTTGAAAGAGTCCAGCCTCTGTTCCAAACGAAACAGCTTCTCTTGAATTGTCACCAGTTATACTAGAAACAAATTCACAAGCCTCAGAGTCGTTCAATCTGTTAAATCCAACTACTTCGCCTATAATTTCTTTTTTAATATAAGCATCTGAAAAAACTTTTTTCATTTCTGGCAATAATTCTTTATCAACATAATCGTCTATTATTTGATTTACAAAATCTCCATCTTCTCTAATCACTGGTCTAGTTTCCCATTCGACTTTACATTTATCAGCGATAACATTATGAGCTATACCACCTGAAACTCCACCAACTGATAATGTAGAATATGGTGGATTAAATATACAATCTTTAGGAGCTCTATCTTTTAGTTTTGATCTAATTTCTAGTAATTTATTTATATATCTAGATGCATATTCAACTGCATTGACACCTTGGCCAGGCTTAGAACTATGACCAGCTAAACCACCAAAGTGAACTGTATATTCATTCATACCTTTATGGGCATCAATGATTTTCATATTGGTTGGTTCACCAATAATACAAATTCCATCTTTAATATCTCTTTTTTTTAATTCTTTTATTAATAATGGTGCGCCGATGCATGCGGTTTCTTCATCGAATGTAAATGAAAAGTGAATGTCTCTATCTAAATTATTTTCTTTAAATACAGGAGCATATGCTAGAGCACATGCAATAAAACCTTTCATATCACAAGAACCTCTTCCAAATAATTTCTCATTTTTTATAGTTGCAACAAATGGATCGGTAGACCAGCCTTTCGAAACGGGGACTACATCTGTATGACCTGAAAGAATAATAGGTTTTTTATCATTTCCGTTTTTAGATTTTAAAGAAGCAAAAAGATTAACTCTTTTTTTATCACCATCAAAAATTCTAAATGAAGTAGCTCCTAAATTTTTTAAAATATCGTCACAATAATTAATGAGACTATTATTATCGTTTCCAGAAATAGTTTTGAAAGCAATCAAATCTGTCAATATTCTTATTGAATCTTTATAAATTTTATCAGGATTATTTTCTGTACTCATTTACAAATCATTATATATTAAATTTATGAAAGAACAAATTACGTATGAAGACTTTGATAAAGTCGATATTAGATTGGGAACAATTATTTCTGTAAAAAAAAATGAAAAAGCAAGAAAACCTTCATTAGTTGTAGAAGTTGATTTTGGAGAAAAGATAGGGATAAAACAATCTTCAGCTCAAATTACTCATTATTATAATGAAGAGAATCTCAAAGGAAAACAAGTAATTGGTGTCTGTAATTTTGCAGAAAAAAATATTGCTGGAGTTGTTTCACAAGTGTTAATACTCGGATCTATAGATGCAGAAGGTAGAGTAACTTTAGTTCATCCATCTCAAAAAGCAGAGAATGGATTGCCAATTGCTTAAATGCATCCAGAACTATTATCACTAAGTTTATTTTTTTTTGTTACCAGTTGCTCACCTGGCCCAAATAATATTGTTGCATCTCATTCAGGTTTTAATCATGGAGTAAAAAAAACTATACCTCTAATGTTAGGTGTTATATTTGGTTTTACTTCAATGTTATCTTTAGTCAATTTTGGTCTAATTAACATTTTTAAATTATACCCAATAATTCAAAAAATTTTAGTTTTTACAGGCTCTGCATTTCTAGTTTACTTGGCTTACAGAATTTCATTTTCTAAATCATCAAATCAAAAAGAAAAACTTGAACCTGTAAAATTTATAGAAACATTTCTTTTTCAATTCTTAAATCCTAAAGGAGTAATCGTTGCTATTATTGCAGTATCAACTTATATCGAATCTGGAGATAACTTTTTTACTTATTCTTTCTGGCTTCTAACTTCTGCCTTTTTCTTTGCTATATTTAGTATCTTATTTTGGACTTTAATTGGTAAATTTATGAGAAAATTCGCGACAAATGAGAAATTTATTAAATGGTTCAATTATGTTATGTCAGCGCTTTTATTAGGCTGCATAGCTACATTTTATTATTAAATATGAAACCAGGAGACAAAAACTCGTTCAATTCGTTAACTAAAATTTCAGTTAACGGCAAAAGTTATAATTTTTACTCACTGAAAGAAGCTGAGAAAAATGGTTTAGCAGGTATATCAAAGCTTCCAAAATCATTGAAGGTCTTACTTGAAAATTTGTTAAGATTTGAAGACGATATAACGGTTAATAAAAATCAAATTGAAGCTATTAAAGATTGGTTAAAATCTAAAAGTTCTAATACAGAAATTGCATATAGGCCTGCAAGAGTTTTACTTCAAGACTACACAGGAATTCCTGCAGTTGCAGATTTAGCTGCAATGAGAGAGGCTGTAAAAGAAAAAAATAAAGATCCAAGCACTATCAATCCATTATCATCAGTTGATTTGGTAATTGATCACTCTGTACAAGTAGATAAATTTGCAAATAAAAATTCATTAAAAGAAAATGTTGATATTGAATTTAACAGGAATGCTGAAAGATATTCTTTTCTTAAATGGGGGCAACAAGCATTCAATAATTTTAGAATAGTTCCACCGGGAACTGGAATATGTCATCAAGTCAATCTGGAATACCTTTCAAAAGTTGTTTGGAATGAAAAATATAAAGATGAAGAATATATATTCCCAGATACTTTAGTTGGAACAGATAGTCATACAACTATGGTAAACGGTCTATCGGTTTTGGGCTGGGGCGTAGGTGGAATTGAAGCTGAAGCTGGAATGTTAGGTCAACCTATTTCGATGTTAATACCTGAAGTTATTGGGTTTGAAATGAAATCAAAAATGCCAGAGGGTACAACAGCAACTGATCTTGTTTTAACTGTAGTTAAAATGTTGAGAGACAAAGGAGTTGTTGGAAAG
Organism: uncultured Pelagibacteraceae bacterium; assembly: GCA_902531175.1. Taxonomy (GTDB): domain Bacteria; phylum Pseudomonadota; class Alphaproteobacteria; order Pelagibacterales; family Pelagibacteraceae; genus Pelagibacter. Next base: position 47,768 of record CACADE010000008.1, on the reverse strand, counting down.
TTTGTTGAATTCTATGGTGAAGGACTAAAAAATCTTACTTTAGCGGATAGGGCTACTATAGCAAATATGGCACCTGAGTATGGTGCAACTTGTGGTTTTTTCCCAATAGATGATGAAACTTTAAAATATTTAAAATTCTCAGGAAGAGATGTTCAAAATGTTGAAATGGTAAAACAGTATGCTCAAGAACAAGGACTTTGGGCAAGTTTAGATGTAGAATTTACTGACACTCTATCTTTAGATATGTCAACTATAGTGCCGACTATTTCAGGACCAAAACGTCCCCAAGATAAAGTTTTGCTAACTAATGCATCATCAAATTTTAAAAAAGTGTTTTCAGAAGTTACAAAAAAAGAAGAACCAAATATTTATGATGTTGAAAAAGAAGAATTTAAAATAACTGATGGTGATGTTTTAATTGCTGCAATCACTTCTTGTACTAATACTTCTAATCCAAGTGTACTAATTGGAGCAGGTTTGCTTGCAAAAAATGCAATTGAAAAAGGTTTAATGACTAAACCCTGGGTGAAAACATCTTTAGCACCTGGATCTCAAGTAGTTACAGATTATCTCGAAAAAGCCAGGCTAAATATTTATTTAGATAAATTAGGATTTAATTTAGTTGGTTATGGATGCACTACTTGTATTGGTAATTCAGGTCCATTAGCTGACAACATATCAGATTCCATAAAAAATAATAATATTTATGCTGTTTCAGTTTTATCTGGAAACAGAAACTTTGAAGGAAGGATTTCACCTTTAATAAAAGCAAATTATTTAGCATCTCCGCCATTAGTTGTTGCCTATGCAATAGCAGGAACTATGAGATTTGATTTGTATAAGGATCCGTTAGGTAAAGATAAAGATGGTAAAGATGTTTTTTTAAAAGATATATGGCCATCTAACAAAGAAATAGAAGAAACATTGAGAAATTCATTAAATGCAGATATGTTTATAAAGAGATACTCAAATGTTTCTAAAGGACCAGAACAATGGCAAAAAATTAAAACCGAAGAAACCAATATTTATAATTGGGAAGATAATTCAACATACGTAAAAAAGCCTCCATTTTTTGATAATCTTCCTGATAAACCGGAGGGATTTAAAGAAATTAAAGATGCAAGACCACTATTAATATTAGGTGATAGCATTACCACTGATCATATTTCACCTGCTGGATCAATTCAAAAAGATAGTCCGACCGGAGAATATTTTATGAAACATCAAATACTTCCTAAAGACTATAATTCCTATGGAGCAAGAAGAGGCAATCATGAAGTTATGATGAGAGGGACTTTTGCTAATATAAGAATTAGAAATGAAATGGCACCTGGCACTGAAGGTGGTTTTACAAAGTTGTACCCTGAGGAAAAAGTAATGCCAGTATATGATGCGGTTGTTGAATATAAAAAAAGAGATACAAATTTAGTTGTAATTGGCGGTAAAGAGTATGGAACTGGTTCTTCTAGAGATTGGGCGGCCAAAGGAACTAAACTTTTAGGTGTAAAAGCTGTTTTTGCAGAAAGTTTTGAGAGAATTCATAGATCAAATCTTATAGGAATGGGTATACTACCATTACAGTTTAAAGATGGAATAAATAGAACGAATCTTAAATTAGATGGCTCAGAACTATTTTCTATTGTTGACTTAGAAAAAGGTATAGATCCTAGAGATGAAGTTGATGTTGAAATCAAATATGTCTCTGGAGACATCAAGAGAATTAAAATGTTAAGTAGAATAGATACTAAGAACGAATTAGAGTATTACAAAAATGGTGGAATTTTACAATATGTACTTAGGAACATGATTTAATGGATGAAGATATTGAAATAATAAATACCCAAACACGTAATGAAAAAATTAAAAACTTTTTTTTAAATAATAAAAATTCTTTAATTTCGATATTAATAATAATTATTTTGGCTTTAATTGGCTACTTTTCTTTTGAAGAATATCAATCTAGCAAAAGAGAAAAATTAGCCGACAAGTACGACTTAGCTGTAATAAGATATGAAGCTGATAATAAATATAATGTGATCCCAGATCTTAAAGAGGTGATTAATGCTAAAGACAAAACATATTCTCCTCTAGCTTTTTATTTTTTGCTAGATAACGATTTGATAAATTCAAAAGATGAAATTAACAATTATTTTGATATTTTAATTAATGATATTGGTTTGGATAAAAAGTTTAAAGAGCTAACAATCTTTAAAAAAGGCCTATATAATTCAGATTTTTCAGAAGAAAATGAATTGTTAGCTATTTTTAATCCTTTGATTAAAGCAGATAGTATATGGAAACCACATAGCCTTTATATTATGGCAGAATATTATTTATCAAAAAATCAAATGCAAAAATCAAAAGAATTTTTTGAGCAAATAGTTAGTCTCGAAAATAATAACTCTAAAATAAAAACCAAAGCTCAAAAAAGGCTAAGATCTAGTTTCAGTGAGTAGGATAATATTATATTTCGTCTTTTTACTTTTATTATCAAGTTGTGGTCAAAGTGATAAATCTGTAGAAAATACTAATTCTAAAATTTTATTTGAAGAAATTAAACCAATTCAACAACAATTAAATCCTAATACACAAATAAATCTATCTAAATTTGTTAAAGATAATAGTTTTATAAATAATAATACAAATAATAATGGACATATAAACTTTGAGCCAACATTTGAAAAAAAGAAAACATTTAAATTTTCAAAGATTAAACAGTTTAATTCAATTGATACAGATATTTTATTTATCGAAAATAATGATCTAATTTATTTTGATAATAAAGGAACGATATTAAGAATTAATGAAAAATTTGAAACTTTGTGGAAAGCAAATCACTACTCAAAGAAAGAGAAAAAACTTAATCCAATATTATATTTTAATTATATAGATAATAAAATTATTGCTGTTGATACTCTTTCAAATATTTTTTCGTTAAATTTAGATAATGGGGAACTAAACTGGAAGAAGGACAGTCTATCTCCATTTAATTCAAATATTGCTATAAAAAATGATAAATTTGTTACTGTTGATTTTGATAATGTTATTAGATGTTTCTCAATATTAGATGGAAATGAATTATGGAATTTTCAAACAGAAAATACATTCATTAAATCTCAAAAAAAATTATCTGTAATTATTAAAGACGATATTGTTTATTCACTTAATAATTTGGGTGATCTTACGGCACTAAATATTAATGATGGAAGTTTAGTTTGGCAAACACCTACTCAAAGTAACGAAATTATCTTAAATGCATTTAGTCTAAAAAATTCGGAAATGATTTTAAATAATGAAACAATATATTTTTCAAACAACAAAAATGAGTTATTCTCAATTGACACAAGAACTGGCATAGTAAAATGGAAACAAACTGTAAATTCCAGTTTAAAGCCTACGATTTCTGAAAATTATATTTTTAATATTTCTGAGGAAGGATATTTATTTGTAATTGATACTGAGACTGGAAATATAATCAGGATAACTGATGTTTTCTCAAATTTTAAAAAAAGAGAAAAAGTTAAACCAGTAGGTTTTGTTATTGCTAAGAATAAAATTTATTTGTCTACCGATAATGGAAGAATTTTGATTATCAATTTAAATAATTCTGAAACAGAAAAAGTAATTAAATTTAATAACGAAAAAATATCGAGACCATTTATTAATAATGCTAATATTTTTTTAATTAAAAATAATGGAATTATAAGATCAAATTAATGTTATTAAAATTTTTAGAAAAAATTGGAAGAAAAAAAGTAGTTTTGGATAGGGGTCCATCTCATCCAAAATTTAATGAAGCTAAACCATGGATGAATAGATATTATTTATTATTTAGGAATAGACCAAAATGGTTTCCATTCAATATATTAATTCATGAAATGTTGGATGATGATCATGGGGATGGAGTTCATAATCATCTATTCCCTTATATTACAATAATTCTGAAAGGCGGTTATTGGGAAACTACTAAAAAAGGCAAGTTCTGGAGAAAACCTGGATATATTGGATTTAGATCAGCCAATGAATATCATAGAGTTGACCTTGAGCCAGGAACAAGGCCGATGACAATATTTATCTCTGGACCTTTTGGATTAAGAAAAGGACCAAGATCAGAATACGGTATCGATTTTAATTCAAAAAAAAATTAATGCAAAAAAGTTTTGTTAAAGAGTTTAAACTTTACTGCAAAAAAAAAAATTTAGATGTTAATTCACATCAGATAAAACTCATAAAAATATTAGAAGAATATTATAAATTAAACTACAAATCATTTATCTCAAAAATTTTATCAAAAAAAAATTATAAAAAAGGCTTTTATCTTTACGGAGATGTAGGCGTCGGTAAAACCATGATATTAGATTTTTTTTTCAACTTAGTTGAGGGTGAAAAATTAAAACTTCACTTCAATGAATTTATGCTTAGATTTCACGATTTTGTACACCAATCCAAAGATAAAAATAATGAAAATAAAATAAGTAAATTTGTTAAAAAATTAAAATCGAAAGCAAAATTAATATATTTTGACGAGTTTCAAGTTACAAATATAGTAGATGCAATGATACTTGGAAAATTATTTGATGAAATATTTAAAGAAGATTTAAAAATTATTGTAACTTCTAATATAAAAATCGAAAATTTGTATAAAGATGGGTTACAAAGAGATCAATTCAAACCATTTATAAAAATAATGCAAAAGCAATCATTTGAATATCAATTAAATATAGATGATGATTATAGAAAGTCCAAAGGCAATAAAACTCAAAGATATTACTCACCTTTAAATCAAGAAAACAATTTTAAAATAAATAAATTATTTAGAGTTTTGACTAAAGATAAGGTTTTAAAAGAAAAGATTTTAAACATTAAGGGAAGAAAATTTATTTTAAAAAATTTTTATGATGGAATTGTTCGATTAACTTTTAAAGAAGTATGTGATAAAAATTTGGGATCAGAAGATTATATTAAAATAGTAAAAAATTGTTTTTTTATAGTTATGGAAAATGTACCAGCATTTAATGATTTAAATTCAAACCAACAACAAAGATTTATTACTTTTTTAGATATCGTGTATGATCAAAATATACCTATGGCCATTAGTGCAGAACAAAATATTGATAAACTCACATCATCAAGATTATTAGAAAAACCATTTAAGCGAACCATTAGCCGATTATATGAACTAACATCAAAAAAACATTTATGAGGCAAGAATTTTTTAATCTTGAACTTAAAACAAATGGTCAAAAATTATATGAATTTACCGATCAAACGATAGACTGGATAAACAAAAATAATTTTAATAATGGTATTTTAAATTTAAGCATTCAGCACACTAGTGCATCTTTAATCGTTCAAGAAAACGCTGATCCTGATGTTCAATCAGATTTAATTAATTATTTTGACAAAATTGCTCCAATGGATAATAAATTATATATTCATACAATAGAAGGTAAGGACGATATGCCAGCTCATATAAAGTCAGCTTTAACTAACAATCAAATATCCCTTAGTATAAAAAACAAACAACTTTTGTTAGGAACTTGGCAAGGAATTTACCTTTTTGAACATAGGTTAGCTTCTACTAAAAGGCTGATTATTCATCATTTTATTGGAGATTAATTAATTTTTTAAAGTTTGAAATGCTTTGAGAGCTGCGTTTCTAGCTTCTTCATGAACAACTATTGGGGAAGGGTAATCAGAACCAATTTTAGTTTTTATGGCTTCCTGATATTTTATTTCCATCTCCCATGGTTTATGAATAAATTTACTTGGAACTCTCTCAAGTTCAGGTACCCATTTTTTTACATACAAACCTTGTTTATCAAATTTTTCACCCTGCAAGATAGGATTAAAAATTCTAAAATAAGGGGCTGCATCTGCACCACAGCCAGCAACCCATTGCCATTGTGCAACATTATTTGCTTCATTAAAATCTAACAAACAATTTCTAAAATGTTTTTCACCCTCTTTCCAATTAATTCTTAAATGTTTTACAAGAAAAGAACCAACTACCATTCTAATTCTGTTATGCATCCAACCTGTTTCATAAAGTTGTCTCATCCCGGCATCAACAATTGGGTATCCAGTCATACCATTTTTCCAAGCTTTCAAATTTTTTGCATTTTTATCCCATGGAAATTTATCAAATTCTTTTCTTAAATTACCTTTTAGCATTTCAGGGAAATAATTAATTAAACTATGTGAAAATTCTCTCCAGCCTAATTCATTTAGATATTTTTTAACACTAATATTTTTTGATTTATATTTATAACATTTGTCCCAAATATTACTTACGTGTATTTGTCCGTTTCTTATAAATGGTGAAAGTTTTGACGAACCATTTATAGCTGGATAATCTCTATCAACTCCATATTTCAACATTCTACTTTCGACAAAATCATTTAAATATTTTTCGGATTGTTTTTCAGATGGATCCCAATATTTTTCAAATTTTTTATACCAATTTTTCTTTGGTAAAATTTGATCTGGAACATTATTATTTTTGAATAATTTTATTTTGCTCTTAACTTTTTTTATGTTTAATGATTTGTTTGGGATACTATCTAAGTAAATTTGCTCTCCAACTCTCCAAAATGGACTATAAACTTTATAAGGGCTTCCATCATCTTTTGTAACATTATTATATTCATTAAGAACATTTCCTTTAAAGCATTTTGAAAGTATTTTGTTTTTTTCAAAAATTTTAATGATATCATTATCTAACTTTAATTGAGATGGCTCATATATTTTATTCCAAAATACTGAAATTTCTTGTTTGTCTTTTATTTTACTAAAAAAAGTTATCTCATCAGAAAATATTAATTCTAATTCAATATTGTATTTAATTAACTCACTTTTAAAATTAATTAAAGATTTACTTACCCACCATTTTTGTGCTTCTCGAACATCATCGAAATTTTCCTTGTTATAAATATATAATACTGTGACAGTATCGTAATTATTTGTTGCATAAGATAATGCAGAATTATTTTTTATTCTAAAATCGTCTCTTATCCAAACAACAGCTTTTTTTGACATATAATTTACTTTCTACCTTTAGATAGCAATTGTTTATAAAGTTTTACATCTGCATTACCTTCGCATCCAATAACTAAAACGTTAGATTTTTCGTTAAGATTTATTAATTTCTTTGTTTTAGGATTATTACAGAGACTAATAAGACTGATAATTCCTGGTGTAGCACATTCACCACCTATTATTGATTTTTTGCCGAGTTTCTTGTCTTTAAGCATTGCAACAGTTTTAGGAACTTTTGAGTCATTTACAGCGACACAACAATCAGTAGCTTTTTTTAATACATGCCAAGGTATGAGAGACATTTCATTGCATGACATACCACCCATTATACTCTCTTTTTTTATTTTAATTTTTTTTAAACTTTTGCTTTTTATGCTTTGAAGTACACAATCAGCTCTATCAGGTTCAACTATTATTATTTTAGGAATTCTCTTGAAATATTTTGCAACTCCTGCAACTACACCTGCTGCCATGCCACCAACGCCAGCTTGAAGGAATATATGCGTAATATAATGCGTAGTTTGTTTTGAAATTTCTTTAATCATAATTGAATAACCAGCCATAGTTAACAAAGGAACATAACTATAATTCTTCGTGGATACATCTTGAACTATATTCCAATTATTCTTTTTTGATAATTTTTTACACTCGTTTAATGAATTTTCGTAATTACCTTTTACTCGAATTACATCGGCTCCAAATTTTTCAATTTCTTTTACTCTCTCTTCACTTACATATTGACTAACAAAAATTTTACATTGTAAACCTAATCTTTGAGCACCCCAAGCAACTGATCTACCATGATTTCCAGCTGTTGCAGATGATATAATTATATTTTTTTTCTTTTTAGATATTTTTTCTACAGCATATGCTCCACCTAAAGCTTTAAATGATTTTAAATGAAATCTTTTCGACTCATCTTTGTAAAAAATATTATTAAGTTTTAAATTTTTGTTTAGTTTCTCTAATTTTAATAATGGTGTTTTTTTATAGTTTTTCCACTTGGATATAGAATTAAAAGCATCAGTGATTATTTTTGATGAAATAATATTTAAAATATATTTTCGATTAAAACTATAATTTTTATTCGAAAAAAATTTTGTATATTTCCATTTTCTATAACTATCAAAGCTTTTCACTTTAACAGTCTAGAGTATTCTGTCTTTCCCATTTTGTAATTGGTTTGGACTTATCAAATTTTTCGTGATCATTAAAATCTTTTAATTCCGAAGTCCTTAACTTGACGTAACTTTTAATTACTTCTTTTCCAAATGCTTTATTCATTTCTTTATTATTTTCAATTTTATCAAGAGAATCTTTTAGTTCATTTGGTAATTTAGAAAGGTTTGGATAATTTTTATAATCCTCATACATATTACAAAAAAGAGGTTTTCCAGGATTAATTCTTTTACTTAATCCCTCCATTCCTGCAGCTAATACACTAGCTTGAAGTAAATAAGGATTTGCGGATCCATCCATAAGTCTTAATTCAAATCTTCCTGGATCAGGAACCCTTATCATATGTGTACGGTTATTTCCTGTGTATGATATACTGCTTGGAGACCATGTGGCACCAGATTTTGTTGGTGCAGCATTTATTCGTCTGTAACTATTTATTGTTGGATTAAAAAAAGTAGATAAGGATGAAGCATGCCTCATTATGCCTCCTAAAAAATTATAAGCGATCTTGCTTAGCCCAAGTTTATCATGTTGATCAAGAAATATATTTTTCTTTCCTTTCCATAAAGAAATATGTGCATGACATCCGTTACCAGTCAAATTTTCAAAAGGTTTTGGCATAAATGTTGCTCTTAAATCATGCTTTTCTGCAATAGTTTTAACCATAAATTTAAAAAAAGTGTGTCTGTCAGCAGTTTTTAGACAATCTGAGTAATCCCAATTCATTTCAAATTGCCCATTAGCATCTTCATGATCATTTTGATAAGGACCCCATCCCATTTCAATCATACAATCACATATTTCTTTTATAAGCTCATATCTTCTCATTAATGAAGACTGGTCATAACAAGGTTTTGATTGAGTATCTCTATTATCTGCAATTGTGTCCCCATCAGGAGAAATCAAAAAATACTCACACTCTACACCTGACTTCATGCTGTATCCCAATTCAGATAATTTTTTTATTTGTTTTTTTAACATCACTCTTGGTGAAGCATCGACTGGTTTACCATTCATCCATAAATCCGAAGCCAACCAACCAACTTCTTTATTCCATGGTAGTTGAATTAAACTGTCAGGATCAGGTATTGCAAACATATCAGAGTCAGCTGGCGTCATATCTAGCCAAGCTGCAAATCCAGCAAATCCAGCACCATTTACTTGCATATCTTTTATTGCATGAGCAGGAACCAATTTTGATCTTAAGACACCAAATAAATCTACAAAACTTATCAAAAAATATTTAATTTTTTTTTGTTTTGCAATTTTAAATAAATTTTTTGCCATCTAATAACGTAACACAATTATTTAAAAAATGATAAAAAGAAATCTTTGTAATAAATTAAATTTACACCAATAATAATTAATATTGCTATAATTACTCCATACTTTGCTTTTGGCCAAGCAAGACGTGCCATTTTGCTAGGAGTTTTATTTTCATTTTGATTATTTTCTTCAGAATTTTGCATTAAAAAAAAAGAGGGCACAGTATTTCATGCGCCCTCTTAAAAGTTTTAACCGTCTGTTATATTGCTTTTCCAGTCGTTAGCACTTGGTTTTTTTCTGACAATTGCATTCATCTTACCATCTTCTTGTTTAGATGAAATAACATGCCAGCCAACCCAAATAAGAATTGCTATTATAACTAGCACTCCTTCCGAACCAACACCTGGATAGACAGATCCTTGTACCTCAGAGGCACTTAAATGATCTATCCAATTTGATACTGTTGCCATTTACATACCTCCTTTATCTACTGGCCGAGACTACAGCTTTCTCGTCTTCTTTAGCCTCTTCCATAATTGTATAGTCAAGTCCTGCAAGTTCTACTTCTCTTGGTATTCTTAATTTACCCATTCCGTGAAGAACTTTTGCAATTATATATCCAGGAAGCATACCTAGTACAAAAAACATTATTATTGCACCGATAAACATTCCAAGAGGATTAATTGCTGCATAATTAGTTCCATCCCACATAGCCCCAACACTGTATCCAGATGAAGGATAACCATTTAAAACGAAACCACATATTACAAGACCAACAAATCCAGCATAACCATGAACAGCTACCGCTCCAACCGCATCGTCGATTTTATACTTTTTCTCGACCCAGTAATGCATTTTGTAAGCTATAACTACTCCGATCATACCGATTATCATTGATTGTATTGGATGATATAAATCATTACCTGCAGATGCACATATTATTCCCGCAAGTCCTGATGAATAAGTCCAGAAAGGATCCCCCTTCGAGACCACATATCCTGCTAACAACCCTCCAGATAACGACATTAAAAAGTTCATCGTTATTCCACTGAGTGTGGTTGGAGTTAGGTAGATGTTAGTTGCAGTAAAGAAAGTTACACCTTCCATACCATATTCAGGTCCAAGATCATAAATCGGAACATTACATGCTGCGTAAAAGCCCCAAAAACCTGTATAGATTAAGAATAATCCAACAGTCACTAACCAAGGATTTCTTGGTCCAATGTTTCTTGGTTCTCCGCTAGATGAAAATTTTCCAATTCTTGGTCCTAAAACAATTAGAACACCTAAGGCAAAACCTCCGGCAATTGCATGAATTACTCCAGAAGCATAAGCATCGTGATATCCTAATATTTTTAACATCCATCCATCAAAATGCCATCCCCATGAAGCATCTATTGTCCAGAAAACAGATCCAATTGCAATTGCAAGTATTCCAAATGCAAAAGTAGTTATCCTTTCAATAACCGCTCCAGATACAATTGATGCTGCAGTCCATGAAAATAATAAAAAAGCTGCCCAGAAGACACCCATTATATGATCATTAAGATTTACGGCCATCAATGCATTTGTAGGGTTAGCAAGATCATTTCCACCAAATCCACCTCCAAGAACTAGACCGGTACTTTCGGTCATAATTGAAGGAGCTAATCCTGGTCCTGTTGGAAATGCCCAGTATATCCACCAACCAAAGAAAAACCATGTGACAGTTACCAGTGGTATCAGCATTGTATTTTTCATAAGAGTATGTTGGTGATGTTTGTAACGAGATGCCCCAACTTCATACATACAGAAACCCACGTGGATCAAAAACATCAGAACCACAGTTACCCAATAGTAAAATTCCGTAAATAATGTTGTGAGAGCACCTAATTGATCAGTCATATTTCTCTCTCCTATTAATAGTTAATGGACTCTATGAAATTTTTTTTATGCTGACAATTTTATTTTATTTATAAAAAGTAGAAGTTAATAATTATTTTATCAACTTGAAATTGAAAATTAGAATTTTAAATATGCTTTTTTAAGGTCAACCAGAGGATGATTCGGCGACATTTGAAACTTTACCAATAATTCTCTAGCTATCATATCTCTATCTTGCTGATTATTAGGTAATTTTATTTTACTTGGTATCGTTACCCAACCATTAGCATTTCTATCAAAAACAGCAGGTCTATTTTCTTCATAACCCATATGAACATCTTCTAACCAATTAAGATCATCCCAGCCCATAGCTTCTATATATTTTTTTAAAAATGGAGTGAGTCGACTATAGTCAGGCAAAAGATTAACGTCATATCGATAGCCAATTGTTTGGCCAATCATTTTTTCTCTAGCAGTCTCTTTTTTCTTGCCTAATTGACCTTTGATCTCTTTTGATTTGACTTTTTTCTTACCTTTTTTCTTTGGCATATTTGCTATTAGATTTTATGGAAATCTTTAACTCCTACTGTATGATTTGTTCCTGCAAGGGGCACTTTAGCTAAAGCAGAAGCCTCCATTGTTAATGCAGCCATATCTTCTGGTTCTAGCGAGTGAATATTTGTTTTTCCACATGCTCTAGCCAACAATTGAGCCTCCAATGTCATTGCATGCAAGTAATTATACACTCTTAATGCTGCATCATCAGGATTTAATCTTTTTCTTAATTTAGGATCTTGAGTAGCAACTCCTACCGGACATCTACCCGTGTGACAGTGATAGCAATGACCTGCGGGAACACCCATTTCTTTTTCAAAGTTAGATTCTGGTATTTCCTTATTGCAATTTAAAGCCACCATTGCACCTGTTCCGATTGCAATTGCGTCTGCACCAAGCGCTAAAGCTTTAGCCATATCTGCTCCATCTCTAACACCACCTGCATAAATTAAAGTTACTTTTCCAGTTTTACCTACATCATCCAAAGCTCTTCTTGCTTCTCTTATTCCAGCAATTCCTGGGATACCTGTGTTTGCAGCTGCAATGTGTGGTCCAGCACCTGTTGAACCCTCCATTCCATCAAGATAAATTGAATCTGGATCACATTTTGCTGCCATCCTTACATCGTCATAAACTTTAGCTGCTCCAAGTTTTAATTGAATTGGCACTTTGTTTTTTGTTAATTCTCTAAGCTCTTGAACTTTTAAAGCTAAATCATCTGGACCCAGCCAATCAGGATGTCTTGCTGGAGATCTTTGATCAATACCTGCAGGTAGCGATCTCATTTCTGCAACTTGGTCAGTAACTTTTTGACCCATCAAATGACCACCCATTCCAACTTTTTGTCCTTGTCCAATAAATACCTCAATTCCATCAGCTAGTTGTGCATGGTGTGGGTTAAAACCGTATCTTGATTGTATGCACTGATAAAACCATTTTTCTGAATATCTTCTCTCATCTGGTATCATTCCACCTTCACCAGAACATGTTGCGCTACCAGCCATTGTAGCACCTCTAGCTAATGCAGTTTTTGCTTCATAAGATAAAGCTCCAAAACTCATACCCGTAATGTAAACTGGAATATCAAGCTCAATTGGATTTTCACATCTTGGACCAATAATAGTTTTGGTCTCACATTTTTCTCTGTAACCTTCAATAACAAATCTTGTTAATGTACCTGGCAAGAAAACTAGATCATCAAAAGTAGGTATCTTTTTCATCAAAGCCATTCCTCTCATTCTGTATCGTCCTAATTCCGCTTTGATATGAATGTCGTCCATAACTTCTGGAGTAAAAATAGCGTTGTGTCCCAACAAACTTTTGTTTCTTGAAGCTATTCCATTACCATTAGAATGTCCGTTTGACTTTCCATTACCATTTTTTTTCTTTGCCATTTAAATTGCTCCTTTTTTTTCTGTAGGTTCAAGAGCATCGTAATTCCAAAGTTTTTTTCCTGCTACAACTTTGGTCATCTTAGAAACATCGAAGTTTTCTCCGATCTCCGCAACCTTTAATTTTCTTTTAAGCCAGTCTTGATCTGAATCAGTTAATTCAGCTTCGACAGCATCACTACCAAATGATCCAATTTTTCCACCTACAAAAATTGTCCCATCATACATAGAATCTCCTAAATTTATTCCAACATCTCCAAGAATAATAATTCGCCCTCTCTGCATCATAAAACCTGTAAAAGCACCAGCATCTCCGCCAATAATTATTGTTCCACCTTTTTGATCAATTCCTGTTCTGGCACCTACGCTTCCTTTGCATATCAGATCTCCACCTCTAATTGCCGCACCAAAACAAGATCCTGCATTTTTTTCAATTACTACTTTTCCTGCCATCATATTTTCCGCACATGACCATCCCACTCTTCCATTAATTCTAACAATAGGACCATCCATTGATCCACATCCAAAGTAGCCCAAACTACCTTCAAATATTAAATTTAATTTATTGAGAATTCCAACTCCCAAGCTATGTTTTCCCTGTGGGTTCTTTATTACAATAGTTCCGTATCCATCTTTCATTAATTCATCAATTTTTTTATTTGCTTCACGACAATCCATGTTCTTAACGTCAATCTCAGTTCTTTTATTAAAATCTACATCATATGTCCCAAAGTAATAAAAATTCTCTGCCTCATCTGGATTAAAAAATTTTTGTTGTGTTTTTCCAGTTAAGACTTCTGTATGAAGTCCCATTGATTGAGCTTTACTTTTTTTTTCTGATGTTTTTAAATTTGCCATACTTTAACTTCTCCATCAAAAGGATCATAAGTTTCGATTTCTTGTGGTAATATTGATCTTATTGCAATTTCCTCTGACCCCATTGCAACTAAATCATCTGACTCATACAATACTAGTGGTTTTGCAGCCATTGTATCTTTCGCCATTCCTAAGCTATCTTTTGTAGCAACAAAATAAGTAAATACCCCATCTAAACCGACGAGAGACTCTTTCATTCCCTCTTCTAATGTAGCTCCATTTCTCATTTTTTCTGCAAGATATACAGCAATTAATTCCGAGTCACATTCTGACATAAATCTCATGCCTTTGTTTTCCAATACTCTTCTATTATTCCAATAATTTGTTAATTGTCCATTATGAACGACTGACACATCGCTAAAAGGATAACCCCAAAATGGGTGAGCAGATTTAATATCCACTCCCGACTCTGTTGCCATTCTAGCATGACCAATTGCATGTGTCCCGACAACTTTATCTAAATTATATCTGTTACAAACAACTTCAGCGTTTCCTAGATCTTTAATTACTTCTAGAGATTTTCCCATAGATAATATTTCTACACCTTCAACACTTTCTATTTTTTGAGAAAATTCCATTAAATCTTTGTCATACTGAATTTCATATCGTAATGAATAAGGAAGAATTCTATCTTCTTTTATCACCTTAGCGCCTAGCTCAGAAAGATAAGTATCAACAATTTTTTTTCTTTCATCATAAACTGATACATCTTCTTTTACTGAAGAACTTCCCTCTGCAACATTTTCACCAACCTTAAATCGCATGATGAAATTTTGACCATCAGTTTTTCCGTATAGAGCGTATCCAGTTGAATCTTCTCCTCTATGCTTTAATGCTTGAAGCATACCTTGAAGTTCAAAACCAACGTTTGAAGTATTTCCTCTATGAATTAATCCTGCAATCCCGCACATATAATTTCCCTATTAAATTATGGTAAACAATCCAGATAAGTATCAAGATCCCATTGTGTTGTTGCACCAAGGAATTTTTCCCACTCATCTCGTTTGTACCAATTAAATACTTTATACATTTCATCTGGCATTGATGATTTTATTACTTCATCTTCCGCCAATCTATCTAAAGCTTCACCTAAACTTAGTGGAAGTTTTTTAACATCTTTACCAGCTTTTTGAGCTTCATATATATTTCTAGACTCAGGTTTAGCTGGTTTCATTTTTTTAGATATTCCTTCATCACAAGCTTTAAGTAATGCTGCACCTAATAAATATGGATTATGCATAGAGTCAACTGATCTGTACTCGAATCTACCTGGAGCAGATACTCTTAGACCGCATGTTCTATTTTGATAACCCCAGTCAGCATATACTGGTGCCCAAAAACCTTGATCCCATAATCTTCTATATGAGTTCACTGTCGAAGAACCAATTGCTGTTAAAGCTGGTAAGTGTTTCATTATCCCTGCAATTGATTGTAATCCAATCTTTCCAGGTAATTGCATATCTTTAGTATCTGGCATGAAAGTATTAGTTCCACCGGATACATAGCTAAAGACTTCTTCTACACCTGGAAGTTTTTTGTTACCCAATTTGTTTACTGATACTTTTCCACCTTTCCACAAAGACATGTTGGTGTGACATCCACTTGCTGAAACTCCCATAAATGGTTTAGTCATAAAGCAAGCTATAAGATTATTTTCTCTTGCTACTTGAGCACAAATTTGTCTATAAGTAGATAATCTATCAGCATTTCTTAAAACATTATCAAATGTCCAGTTAAGCTCTAATTGACCAGGAGCATCTTCATGGTCACCTTGGATCATATCAAGACCCATCGCTTTTGCGTATTCAATAACCTTCATAAACACAGGTCTTAATGATTCAAATTGATCAATATGATAACAGAAAGGTTTTGAGAAACCTTGTCCAGTTGGAGTTCCGTCAGGATTTTTTGTTAACCACATCATTTCAGGCTCTGTTCCAACTCTTAATTCTAATCCATGTTTCTTTTTGAACTCATTCATGAAAATTCTAAGATTACCTCTGCAGTCACTTGTTAAATGACCACCTGGATTTTTTCTTTCTTCTCTATTTCTAAAACATGTAACAAAAACTCTTCCAACTCTCTTATCCCAAGGTAATTGAACAAAAGTTTCTGGATCAGGTATTCCTACCAATTCCATAGCTTCTGGACCATATCCAATATAATTATTATGACGATCTAAAAATAAATTTGCTGTTGCTCCATAAACCAATTGAAAACCTTTTTCTGCAGTTCTTTCCCAGTGGTCTGCTGGTATTCCTTTTCCAACAACTCTTCCAGTTACTGAAATAAATTGATAATAGATATAAGTAATTCCTAATTCGTTTATTTTTTCTCTAACCTTTTTGACGAGTTTAGCTCTACCTGGTTGGTTTACGTGTTTTTCAAGATCCGTCATTCTTCCCCCTTTGAATTTTCAGATCAAAAAGGTAACTGAAAAAAAATCGTTTGTCTACTTAGATAAATTAGCTCCAAGGAAACGGACTGTTCGATGTGGGATGAAGTTTTCCTTTTTCATATCTATCGAACCTGAACGGTTTTAGTAATTCACTTTCTTGACCTAAAATTTCTTGTGCAACAAGGTGTCCAACACCTATCATTTTATAACCATGATTTGCATCTGCAATCATGTAAACATTTTCAAAAAATCTATCGAATATTGGGAATGAGTCTGGAGTCAAACAACCCAATCCTCCTGATGGTCCCTTTCTATACAGATGAGATTTACCAACAAAACGTTTCTGAATATGTGCAAGTGCTGAAGTCCACATATCAGAAAATTTATCAGTGGTTTGATATTCTGGAGAATCTATCCCATACGGATCAACATTAACTTCATCAAAATGTTTTTGAACAATGTAAGGTGATGTTCCACCTTGAACTCCCAATCCTTCAATATCAGGTTTATAATAAATACCCCATAAGTCTTCTGTAATTATTTTACCATCTTTGTCAGAATAAAGTGGTGCATCTGTATCAACATGAATTACTGGAGGCGGTTTACCTTCATTGGTTTTTAAATAATCTGCATCTACACCCAATACACCTTCTTGTAAAAACCAGTACTTCCACATTTCAACTTCATGCATTTTTCCATTTTTAGCATCTTTTATGTTAGTAGTTTTTGGTAACTCCAACATATTCCAAAAATCTCTTACCCATGGTCCTGCTCCAATAACTACCTGATCACAATCAATTGTACCATTATCTGTAACCACGCCAGTAATTGCATTGCTGTTGCTCCCTCTTTTAAAACCTGTAACCTTTACTCCTTTATGAACGTTTACACCGTTTGAATTTGCTTTTTTCTCTAATGCTTTAATTGAATCTTTATTAAATGCGTATCCACCTTTCTTTTCATGTAAGACTGATGTAATACCTTTTGCTTGCCAATCACTAAAAATTCCTTGCATATATTTCATGCAATCTTTTTCACCTTCTATAAATTCTGATTCATATCCGATCGCTTTTTGTTGTTCATAAATACTTGCAACATCTTTATGCATTACTTCTGGAGAAATTTGCATATAGCCGACAGCATTATATTTAAATGCCTCTGGATCACTTTCCCAAACACTAACTGAATGAGCCATTAATTCTCTCATTGCTGGTTGAAAATAATTATTTCTAACAACTCCACATGCAATTCCACTTGCACCTGCAGCAGTGTCTTTTTTTTCTAGGACAACGACATCGTTTGGATTTTTATATTTTTCGGAAAGTTTCCAAGCAGTACTTAACCCGTGAATTCCTCCACCAATTATTACAACTTTTGCTTTTGTCGGTAACGACATGTTTGAACTTTAATTTTTTAGCAAAGGAAAGAATATAATAATTTTTATATATAATTTATATAAATTCTAAATATTTTTTAGATTTTTAATTAAAAACTCAAATTTTTGAGAGTTTTCAAATATTCGTTAAATTCATTAACAAAATTCTGTGTGGGTAAAACGTACTTTTTTCTATGGTCATTTCCGGTTTTCTCGAGGTAAAAAAATTCTTTATCACAAGCTTCTTTGATCATGAGTGCAGATTTGGGTCTAGAGGTTTTGAAAAGTCTAGTCTTAAGTTCTTCGACAGATAAGTTTTCATTTAATTTATAGGAATTCATCACAATCAACATCATGTGATAATGTGAAGGAGACTTTCTGAAAAAGTAATTACTGGATGTATGGGACAGTTTCATTTGATCTTCCCAAAATTCCAGTAAATCCTTTGATGATTTTGACATTAAGATTTTACACGTGTTTTTTGAGGATCGTAATGCGGGAAACCAACAATTTTAGCAGGTATTCTTTTTTGATGTCCATCAATTTTACCTACTTCAACGTTCATACCTATTTCTGAATGACCTACATCAATTCTGCACAAAGCAATATTTTTATTCAAAGTAGGAGATAGACATCCGCTTGTAACTACGCCAACTTGGGATCTTCCAATGTGAACGCAATCACCGTGATTAGCTTTTTCTTTGCCTACAAGTTCTAATCCAACTAATTTCTTTTGCGGATTTTCTTTTCTCTTTATTAATGCTTCTTTACCAATGAAATCTGCTGTTTTTGTTTTTAAAGGAACCGTAAATCCAACACCAGCTTCAAAAGGGTCAACTTGGCCGTCAAATTCATTACCAAATAATATTAGTCCAGCTTCAATTCTTAATAAATCTAATGCTCCAAAACCAGCAGGTATTATTCCTTCATCTTTGCCAGCTTCCATAAGCACATCCCAAACCGCCGGTGCATCTGAAGGGTGACACCATATTTCGTATCCTAACTCGCCTGTGTATCCAGTTCTAGAAACCATTAATGGAATTCCACTAAGTTCTTTTACTCTACAGATTGTAAACCTAAACCATTGTAATTCTGAAATAGAAGGTTGTGTTGGTGGAGTAAAAATAAACTTTTCTAAAATTTTTCTACTGTTTGGTCCTTGTAGAGAAATATTATTTATTTGATCAGTAGAGTTTTTAACTAAAACATTAAATTTTTTCTTTTTTGCTTGTTCTTTTAACCATTCACCTGCGTATTCATCACCACATACCCATCTAAATCCATGATCACTCATTTTTAACAATGTTCCATCATCAAACATAGAACCATTTTCATAACACATCGAAGAATAAACAATTTGTCCAACTGACAATTTTTTAACATTTCTAGTTAAAGTATAGTCCATTAATTCTTCTGCATCCGGACCTAATATTTCAAATTTTCTTAAAGAAGATAAATCAATTAAAACTGCTTTTTCTCTACACGCTGTATATTCATTTATTACTCCGTGTTTAGTGTAATCATTGGGCAGCCAATATCCTCTAGCATCAACAAAGTTTCTTGTTAACTTTGAAGTTCTTTCATGAAATCCTGTATTTTTTGTTAGTTTTAATTCTGAGTCTGGTTTCATTCTAAATGCAAAAGATTTTGTAAATTCTCTTTTTTTTTCATAAGTTCTAACAAAAATATCTGTAGGGTTCCATGAATTACATGGATCTATATCACTTGGACAGGCTGATGTTCCGCAGGTTAAATCTTTTAAAGCTCTTAATATTACATAATCTCCAGGTCTAGCAAATGACTCATCAGAAAGTACGGTATTTAAGCCTCCTGCTGAAGTATTAAAAAATAAATTGATAGCATGCCATCCCTTTTGTCTATTAACCCCAAAATTTTCCATAGCACCACTTAAGTTATCTGAGCAATTTGGATGCCCAAAATAACCAGCATCTTCGTAATACTTCGATGTACAAGCTAGATTAAAAGTATCATGTCTACCAACAGTATCTCTTATTACTTCTACTAAAGGCTCATGGTCTGTATCATAAAATTTTGAATACAATCCTGGTCCTGGAAATGTATTTCCCATAAAGGTCCTGGTTGTTTGCCAATCTAAACCTTTTTCAATACCTTTACCTAATTTAGCTGTATCAAAAGCAACAAAATCTGAACATTGTCTACCAGTTGGACAAATTATTTGAATATAATCTCCTTCTTTAACTTCAAAAGATATCGCTGATTGTTTTGCAATATTTTTTTCGTCTAGAGGATCAAAAATTGGATCTGGAATTATTCTATGTTCTTTATAGTCAACAATATTATTTCTTTTAATAAATAAAGTTAATTCTGTAGGAGGATTTTGTTCATGAACCAACATATCATTACCAGGTGCAGAAAAAATGCAATAACATTTATCTTTTGAACTTATTTTAATTTTTTCTCCTGGTGGAGTGTCTTTATCAAAAAGGATTGAAGATTTAGATTTTGCAATTTTAAGATTTCTTTTTTCTAATTGGCGCAAAGCAATTTTCGAACTTTCTTCATTTCTATTTAAAATTTTAATTATATCATTTTCTGATTTAGATGATTTTAAATTTAAAATTGATGGATCTGAATTTCCATCAGAATTAAAAACAACTATTTCACAAATTTGATTTCCTTCATTATTAATAATTTCAATTTCATCATCCGGAAAAACCTGAACTCCTGTTAATCCACCGCCATTAACTACATATCTTTCAACCCCAGGTGGCAAAACATTTAAACCAGGTTCATTTATTCTTAAATTTTCTTCTAACATTTTAAATCAATGATTACTTATGTTTAAGAATAAATCAGTACTGATTAATTGTATATATAAATTTTAGTACCAACTTTTGTTGACTGTGAGATTAAATTTAAGGATACTTACTTACTTAATATATTAAGAGAGGAGAAATAAATGAAGAAAATACTATCTTTACTCTCAGCTATAGTAATTACTGTAGTAAGCTTTGCAGGAATATCTAACGCTGACAGTAAAAAACCCATAGTGATCCCAACTCATAACTGGTCAAGTCAAATTGTTATGGCCTATGTTATTGGTGGAATCTTTGAAAGCATGGGTAACAATGTTAAATATGTAAATGCTGACTCTCAAGCGGTTTACGAGTCAATTAGAATTGGTGATGTAACTATATCTCATGAGGTATGGGAATCTGCTTTCGGTAAGTCATTTACAACAGCTTTAGACAAAGGTGGTTTGTTAGACTGGGGTGATCATGAAGCAAGAACTCTTGAGGATATGGGATATCCAAACTGGGTTGTTGAAAAAGGTCTATGTCCAGGTCTACCAGATTGGACAGCTCTAAAAAATCCAGACTGTGCAAAAAACTTTACAACACCTGACTCTCCAGATGGAAAAGGAAGAATGTTGGAAGGACCACAAACTTGGCATGGTGACTTAATCCCTCAAAGGATTGATGCACTAGGCTTAGGTGATTTATGGTGGGTTAAGTTTGCTGGAGGTGCTGATGCACTTTGGGCAGAATTAGCAGCTGCTGAAAAAGAAGGAAGAGGAACTATAATTTTCAACTGGACACCAAACTTTACTGATGGTGCTGGTTTTACATTTATCGACTTCCCTCCATACACAGCTGGTTGCAGACCAGCAGATGGTGGTGACGGAAAATGTGGTTCTCCGGATGGTTATTTGAAAAAAGCAGTACACGAAGATTTTCCAAAAACTCATCCAGATGCAGCAGCAGCGTTTAAAAAATTGTCATTTTCAACAAGTCAAATTGGTGCAATGGCAGCTTTAGTAGACGTTGACAAAATGACTCACGAAGATGCAGCTAAAAAATGGTTAGCTGATAACGAATCAACTTGGAAAGCTTTCCTTAAATAAGGATAAAAGTTAAAAAATTAAGATCTCCCCCAATTCTGTTGGGGGGGATTTTTTTTTATAAAGATTTGTGTAAAATATATTTATGAGAAAATATCTTTTTTACTTTTTTTTAAGTTTATTAATAAGCACATCAGTTTTTGCTCGAAGCACCGGATGTAAAGAAGGTAACTGTGAAAATGGATATGGAAAATGGGTTTATACAGATAAAACTACTTATGAAGGTGAGTGGGTAGGAACAAAAAAAAATGGCCAAGGTGTAGAAACATGGCCAAACGGATATATCTATAAAGGTGAGTTTAAAAACAGTGTTTGGAGTGGAGTTGGAACTTTAACTTTCCCAGATGGTTCTACTTATGAAGGAGAGTGGGCTAATGGTTTTATGAATGGCAAAGGAACATTTACTTGGGCTAATGGCGACCAAAAAGTAGGAATTTGGAAAAACGGTAAATTGCAAGATTAATGTCGAACGAAACTTCATTTAATAAATTAAAAGGATTACCCGAGAACCTAAAACAATTTATAGGACTAATAGTTTTAACAATAGTCATAATTTCTTCTTTTGCTATTTTAAATAATATATTTAGCGAGGGTGATGAATTAGTTAGGAAAATGAAATTGGAAGAAGAGAGAATTGCAAAAGAGAGAAAACTAAGTGCATTAATTTCAAAACTTCCCTCGGGTATATTAGTAACTTTTGATGGTACTGATCATTATAAATTATCAGATGAATTGTATGAGGGAGTGTGTAATGCCACAAAGCTTATCCCCCAAAGAGCAATAATGGGTGCAAATTTCTTAAATTTTAGAGCACACGAAATTTATACTATTAACGGCAATAAGATTGATGAAACATTTGTTGAATGGGATGCTGAAAAAAAGAAATGTTTTGCAGGTTTTACAGTTAGTGGAAATAACGTAGGAGTAGACGAAACAATTAAAGTAAGCGGTGAAGCCTTAAGTTTTTTAAGTACTGGAATTGATACAAGGGTTTATTTTATTAAAAATTTTTAATGGAAATAAGCTTCAATTATATTGATTTTAATTTAATTAATTTTCGTATACTTTTATAAGAATTATGTCTGAAGCAGTAATCAAATGCGAAGCAGTTTATAAAATTTTTGGTGAAAACGCCAAAAAGATGCTTCAAGATTCAAATGGTAATGTTGATGCTAAAACATTTCAAGAAAATGGTTGTATAGTAGGTGTTAACAATGCCTCTTTTGAAGTGGCAAAAGGAGAGATGCTTGTTGTAATGGGCTTATCTGGATCTGGTAAGTCAACTTTACTAAGGTGTATATCAAGATTAACAGATGCAACAGGTGGAAAAATTTTCATTGAAGGTCAAGATTTATTAAATTTAAATAATAAAGAGTTAATTGAGCTTAGAAGAAACAAAATGGGAATGGTTTTCCAAAGCTTTGCTCTTCTTCCACACAAAACCGTTGTAGAAAATATAGCTTTTCCTCTTCAAATCAAAGGTATCAAAACTGAGGAGAGCATTAATAAAGCAATGGAGATGGTTAAATTAGTTGGACTTGATGGAAGAGAAAATTATTTTCCAAGAGAACTTTCAGGTGGACAACAACAAAGAGTGGGTATTGCAAGATCTCTAGCAGTTGAACCTGATATATGGTTTTTAGATGAACCTTTTTCTGCTTTAGATCCTTTAATTAGAAAAGAAATGCAAGATGAATTTTTAAGACTTCAAGAAAAATTACAAAAAACAATTATGTTTATTACTCATGATTTTGATGAAGCATTAAAACTTGCTGATCGAATTGCAATTATGAAAGATGGTATAATTGAACAACTAGATACACCTGCAAATATAGTTCTAAACCCAGCCACGGAATATGTAAGAAAATTTACTGAAGAAGTGCCTAGAGAAAAAGTTTTATTAATCGAAGATGTAATGGATGAATCTATATCTAATAATTTAGGTGATGTTAAAGTTTCAAAAGATGAAATCATAGAAAATGTTGCAGAAAAAATATTAACGCAAGAAAAATCTGTAGCTGTTATAGATGAAAATAACAAAACCGTTGGGTCAATCAACCCGACAAAAATAATAAATACTGTCTTTGGCGGAAGAAAGAACGGAAAATAAATTATGGAATTTTTAAAAAAATATCCAAAAATATTTCAGTGGTTATTTCTATTAATTGTTTTCTTTGCTCTTTGTTTTGCTATTGATGTTCCAGAAACATATAAATTCATTAGAGGCCAAGCTGAATTCGTAAAAGACCCTAATCAAAGTAGTTATATATTTTTAGGCAAAGAAGTAAGATATTATGCCTTTGATGTTTTCTGGCGTCTTCCTCCATTACTTGGATGGTTACCAATATGGATAAATGACTCCTTGTTTTTCTTAATGAATGAGTGGATGCCAATGGAGTTTTGGAATGAGGACACTCAAGAATTTAAAACCAGACCAATAGTTTTGCAAATTAGCAGAAATTTAACAGCTTTTATGACCTTTTTAATAGAATTAATTAGAGAAATTCTATTAGGTGGACTTGAAACAATTGTTGCCTTTACAAGTTGGGATTGGATCGATGCGAACCCTTGGGCAGAGTTACCAGGTCTACCTTGGACAATAGTTGCAGCTGGCTTTGCAATACTTGCTTATAAATTAAGTGGTACTGGACTCGCTTTATTTGCCGGTTTAACAATGGTTTATATTTCTATATTTGGACAATGGAAACCATCGATGCAAACACTCTCTTTTATTTTAGTTGCTGCGCCTCTATCTTTTATATTTGGGTTAAGTTTAGGTATTGCAGCTTATAAAAGTAAACGTGTAGAAAAAGCTCTATATCCAATTTTATTAGTTATGCAAACAATGCCACAATATGCAGTATTAGTCCCTGCACTTGTTCTTTTTGGAGTCGGTGACCACGCTGCAGTAATTATAACTATGGTTGTTGCTGTTCCACCCATGATATTACTTACTTTACTAGGATTGAGAGCTATTCCTCCAGAAGTAATTGAAGCTGGAAGAATGAGTGGTTGTAATAATTGGCAACTAATGTCTAAAGTGCTAATTCCAACGGCCAGACGAGATATTTTAATTGGCGTAAACCAGGTTATCATGGTGTGCTTTTCTATGGCTGTTATTTCAGCCTTCATTGGAGCGAAAGGTCTAGGTTTTAATTTATTGTTAGCACTAAATCAGCTTAATATCGGATTAGCATTAGAAGCTGGTCTTTGTATAAGTCTAATTGCAATTTTATTAGATAAAATGTCATTAGCATGGGCAAACAAGCAAGTCGATTATTTTGGCAATTTGAATTTTTTTCAAAGAAATAAAAATTTATTATTTTTTAGTATTACGGTCATAATTGGAATTTTACTCGCTTACTTTGGATCTGTTTATTTTAAAGGTGGTTACAATTATTTATTTGAAGTTCCACACAATAAAGGAATATCAACTGCTGATTTTTGGAATAAAGGTGTCGATTGGATTTTTGATACCTTCTTTGTTTATATAAAAGCATTTAATACATGGTTAATTCAAGAAGTGTTACAACCAATGAGGGCTTTGTATTTAAGGATGCCAGCTGTTGCTACATTAGTTCTAGTTGTTGGTGCAGGCTATTTAATTGGTGGAATTAGATCTGCATTAGTAGTTTGTGGTTTGACATTATTCATAGCTCTAAGCCCTTGGTGGGATAGAGCCTTAGTAACGGCTTACATGGCAACATTTGGGGTAATTGTCTCTTGTATAATTGGTTTTACGGTTGGCACATTATGTTTTCAAAATAAACATTCTGCAAAATTTATGTTAGGGGTATGTGATATATTTCAAACATTTCCATCATTTGTTTATCTTATTCCTGTTATGATGCTTTTTGGAATAACTGACACTTCTGTTCTTATTGCTGTCATTGTTTATGCAACTATACCAGCAACAAGATACACAATTGAAGGACTTAGAAGTGTTCCAGCAGGTTTACATGATGCAGCAACGATGTCTGGTGTAAATAAATTTCAAAGATTAACAAAAATTGAATTTCCTTTAGCATTCCCTCATATGATGCTTGGTATAAATCAAACAATAGTGTTTGCATTATTTATGGTGATTATAGGAGCATTTATCGGCACTGAAGATTTAGGGCAATATATTTTAAAAGCTTTATCAGATAAAAATGGTGCTGGTATTGGATTAACTTTGGGTATTTGTGTAGCTTTTATAGGTTTAATTTTTGATAATTTGATAAGAACTTGGGTAGAAAAAAGAAAAAAACATCTAGGAATTGCTTAATCTTAAATGAAAAAAATTTTAATAATAGGCGGTGGCGCAATGGGATCTGCTTTTACTTTTCCATGTATAGATAATAAAAATGAAGTAACTATCACAGAGCCTTATAATAAAACTTTTATTAAAAATTTGTCTTCAAAAAAGAAATATCATTCTAGTTTAAAAATAAATTTACCAAATAAACTAAAATACAAAAAATATTCAACTGATATATTAAAAAATAAATATGATTTGGTAGTTGTTGCGTTAAGTTTATCAGGAATAAATTTTATTAGTGAAGAATTTAAAAAATCAAATATTAAAAGTCCAATTCTTATTCTTACCAAAGGTTTGAAGTATGAGAAAAAAAAACAGAAAATTTTTACTATTTCAGAGGATATAAAGAAAACTAATAAAAATATAAACGTTTCAGTTTTAAAAGGACCTTGCTTAGCAAAAGAACTTTCAAATAAAAAACAAACAAGTGTAATTGTTGCTAATAAAAATATCAAAACCGCAAAAAAAATTTGTAATATGATAACTACAAAATACTATTTAACCGAAACTTCGAAAGATGTTATTGGAGTTGAGATCTGTTCTTCAATTAAAAATATTTATTCAATGATTATTGGGGCTGGAGATAGTTTAAATATGTCTTCAAGTTTATTCAAAAAATCTATAAATGAGATGATATATATTACTAAATATTTTAAAGGAAAAATTGAGACTGCTCTTGGATTGGCTGGAGTTGGAGATTTATACGTCAGTGCTGCTGGAGGTAGAAATAGTAAAATGGGAAGTTACTTAGGGCAAGGCTATACATTCAAAAATGCTAAAAGAAAATTTATGCCTAATGAAACCGTGGAGGGAGAGCAACTTGCAAGAGAAATTGCTCCATTTGTAATAAAAAAAATTCAACAAAAAAAAATCCCTTTGATGACAAAATTAATTAAATCTATAATTAATAACAAAAAATTAATATTAAATTAAAAATGGCAAGTATTAAAATAGATAAAGTAAACAAGTTTTTTGGTAGCACACATGTGATCAAAGATGTTTCTCTTGATATAAAAAGTGAGTCTTTCACAGTTCTAGTAGGCCCAAGCGGATGTGGTAAATCAACAATCTTAAGAATGATTGCTGGTTTAGAGGAAATTAATTCAGGTACAATATCTATTGATGATAAAGTTGTAAATGATCTACCACCTAAAGAAAGAAATATTGCAATGGTATTTCAATCTTATGCTCTTTATCCTCATATGACTGTATTTGATAATATGGCTTTTGGTTTAAAAATTGAAAAAAAATCAAAAGAAGAGATAGAGCAAAGAGTGATGGAGGCTGCTAAAATCTTACAGATAGAAGAGTATCTTGAGAGAAAACCCAAACAATTATCTGGAGGACAACGTCAAAGAGTAGCTATTGGTAGAGCCATTACAAGAAAACCAAAAGTTTTCTTATTCGATGAACCATTATCTAATCTAGATGCAGCATTAAGAGTACAAATGAGAGTAGAATTGGCAAAATTACATGATCAACTTAATGCAACAATGATTTACGTAACTCATGATCAAACTGAAGCCATGACACTTGCAAATGATATTGTTGTATTGGATCAAGGTATAGTTTCACAAAAGGGATCACCCATGAACTTATATAATAACCCAGATAATCTGTTTGTTGGTGGTTTTATCGGATCTCCAAAAATGAATTTTATAGATAGTAAAATTTTAAGTAAAAGTTCAAAGAGTTCTGAAGTAGATATAATGGGGACTGGAAAGTTAAATGTACCAAAAATTTCTGATAATACTCAAGAAGGGGATAGTATAAAAATTGGAATAAGACCAGAGCATTTGATATTAAATGCAAAAACAGATTCATTATGGGAAAGTAAAGTCTTCGTTGTAGAAAAATTAGGGTCAGGAACATATTTATATTTAGAGAAAGAGGGAGATCCTCTTGTTGTACAAACTGATGGAGACACAAATATTAAAGTAGGTGACACTGTTAAAATAGGTTTTGATCCATTTCGTTGCCATTTATTTGATAATAAAGGTATTTCTTTTAAAAATTCTTGAATCAATCTCAGGTAGTATTGTTTAAATTACATACTTGTTATTCTTCTTTTAAATGTTCATTATGTGTTAATTTTTAAATAACTTTAGAAAACAAGAAAAAAGAGGGGAATATATGTTTAAAAATATATTAATAACGATCTCTGCAATAGCTTTTGTTTTTAATTCAATTGCATTTGCAGATATCAAATTCTGGACGACAGAAACTCAACCAGCAAGGATGGCTAAACAAGAAGAGATGGCAAAAGCTTTTGAAGCCAAAACTGGAATTGGAGTTGAAGTTATCCCGATTGATGAAAAAGATTTAGGAACAAGAGCTACTGCAGCAGCTGCAGCAGGAGATCTTCCTGATGTAATTTATCATACATTGCAATATGTGCTGCCATGGGCAGAAGCGGGAATTTTAGACGTTGATGCAAATAATGATATCGTTAACTCACTTGGAAAGAAAACTTTTGCTCCAGGTGCTTTAAAGATGGCTAAAAAAGGTGGCAAAATTGCAGCCGTGCCAGTAGATGGCTGGACGCAAATGGTTGTATACAGAAAAGATTTGTTTAAAGCTGCTGGTTTAGAACCACCGACGACTTATGCAAACATCGAGAAAGCAATAGATGCTTTATCTAGTAATGATATGTTTGGATTTGTTGCGGCAACTAAAACTGACGAAAACTTTATGAGTCAAGTTTTAGAACATGTCATGCTTGCAAACGGTGTAAATATTGTAAAAAAAGGTGGAACAAAAAAACAAGGAAGAGCTTTAAAGAATTCTTTGCAGTTTTATAAAAAATTAGCTAAGGCTAGCCCTCCAGGAGAACTTTACTGGAAACAATCAAGAGAACTTTATTTCGCTGGTAAAACTCCAATGATAATATGGTCACCATTTATCATGGATGAATTAGCTGGTTTAAGAGACTCAGCTCCACCAACAATTAACAGTGATCCTACATCACCAGAATTGGCATCTAAAACTGGTTTTATAACTAATTTTAGTGGACCAAATAATGTAAAAGGCGCAGCTTGGGCGGATGTTAGATACTTTGGTGTAACTGCAGATGCAGATACAGATGAAGCTAAGCAGTTTATTCTTTATTCAATGGATGAAGGATATACAAGCACTTTATCTATAGCACCAGAAGGTAAGTTCCCTGTAAGAAGAGGTAATGCAAGTGATCCAAATGCATTTACAACAGCTTGGAGTAAACTGCCTGTTGGAGTTGATAGAAAAGCTCCTTTAACAGATCTATATTCAGCAGATGTAATAAATAATATTGTTGCAGGTTTAGATACTGCTAATAGATGGGGTGTTAAAGAAGGTGAACTATCTAGAGCATCTAAAATTATTAACAATAAGTTTATTAATAGAATCACTAGACAATATATTGACGATCAATTGACGCTAGATGAAGCAGTAGATGAAATTAATACTGTGCTAGCTAGCTTCTAGTAATTTAAAAAATTAAAAAAAGCGGGTAATATTAATTATCCGCTTTTTTTTATGAGTTCAAAACTTGCAAAAATTGAAAAAAGAACAGCTTATCTTTTAATATTACCATCAGTTCTTTTAGTATTTTCTATAATTTTATTTCCAATATTTTCTAATATTTGGATAAGTTTTAAAAATGTAGAGCTCAAAGATTTAAGAATTCCTGAACCAAGAGCAAAAAAATTAGTAAAATCAATTAATGATAATCCAAATCAAATAAAAGTAATTTATAGATTAAGAAATAGTTCTCTTACACAAGAAATTACTAATGTAAAATTTAAAGATAAATATCCAGATGATATCGAACCAATAAGTTTAAATAATAAATGTCAATTTAAATCAAATTTACTTAAGTGTGAGTTAGGTAATTGGCCAAAAAAATATCGAAAAAATTTAGAAATAGTATTTCAAAATATTAATAATCAAGAAATTTCCAAGAAGGAACTAAAATCTTATAAGCCTAAACTATCAGGTAAGTCACAAAATATATTATTAACTTATGAATTTACATTAAATAATTTCAAAAAAGTAATTAAAGACAAAGCTTTTATAGATCTATTATCAACAACTTTTTATTACACTTTTTTTGGAACCATAGGTGCAATAGTTTTTGGAATTTTAGCTGCACAAATGGTAAATCAAAAATTTTTTGGAAGAACATTTATGAGAAGTGTTCTTTTATTTCCTTATGTTGCGCCAGTTGTTGCTCTTGCTTATACCTGGGAACTTTTACTTGATCCAACAAGTGGAACTTTGAATAATTTATTAATTAACTATCAAATTATTGATGGACCAATAAATTTACTAGGACAAAAATATGTAACTTTAAACATACTTGGTTTTGATTTTAAATTGAGGCTAGCATTAACAACTGTAATTATTTTTGAAATTTGGAGATATTTTCCTCTAGCATTTTTATTTATTCTTGCTCGTCTTCAAGCAGTTCCAAAAGAGTTGTATGAAGCAGCTGATGTTGATGGTGCAAATCCTATCCAAAAATTTCTTAATATTACTTTGCCCCAGATATTAGCAGTGATTTCAATTCTATTTATGATTAGATTTATTTGGAATTTTAATAAATTTGAAGACATCTTCTTACTCACTGGCGGGGCATCAGGCACAAGAACATTGCCAATAAATGTATATCAACAAGGTTTTTCAATCGGGGATATTGGTATGGGTTCTGCAGTTTCTATTGTGATTGTAGTGTTTCTATTAATTTTTATGTTTATCTATTTTAAACTTTTAGGAAAAAGAGCTGATGAAAATTAAAAATATATTTACTTATTGCTTTATCTCGTCTTTGTTTTTGTTTTCATTAATTTGTATTTGGAAAATCTTAGTTACATTACAAGGAATTGAATTAACAAATTTTAATTTTAATAAATTATTTATATTTGGAATAATTCTTTGTGCAATAAATCTTCTTATTGGGAAAAAATTAAATTTAAATATTAAAATAATTTTACTAGCACTTTTATTTTCTATCTTTGATTATTTAGTCTCAATAAATTTACCTATTTGGTATAGTTTTGGCATATTCTTAATTTCATTATTTTTTTTCAATAATATTAAAGATTACGACAAAAACTTTTTGTCAAAAAATCATTCCTCTCAAAAATTATTCTTTAATTTTTTAACATTATTTGGAATTACACTGTTCTCTTTTGTAATTCTTTTCCCTTTTTATATGATGTTAGTTACAAGCTTTAAAACCCAAGCATTGTTATTATTGAACCCATTAGACTTTAGTATTAACTTTGCACAAGGATTGCCAGAGTTGTTCAAATCTTATTTTATAGTGTTCAAAGATTATAATTTTGGAAGATATATGCTAACGAGCACAATAGTCTCCTTAGGTACAGTCATTATAACATTAATATTTGCAATACCAGCTGCTTACGCGGTTGCAAGACTTAATTTCTTTGGAAAAAATTTTTTATCAACATCCATATTGATAATTTATTTGTTTCCAGCGATAGTTTTAGTGATACCTTTGTATACAATTTTTAGTCAACTTGGTTTAAGAAATTCTATTGAGGGTTTGTTAATAGTTTATACAGCCACAACCTTACCTGTAGCAATTTATATGCTGCAAGGTTACTTTAAAAGTATACCAAAAGAATTAGAAGAAGCAGGGATAATAGATGGTCAAAATTGGCTTGGTATAATTTTTAAAATTATACTCCCACTTAGTTTACCTGCAATATCATCAGTAGCTTTGTATGTGTTTATGATAGCTTGGAATGAATTTTTGTTTTCATTAATGTTTTTAGACCGGCCAAATACATTCACATTATCAAGAGCTATTCAGTTTCTGAATGTTGGAGCTGAAACACCTAGACAATATTTGATGGCAGGGTCTGTAGTAGTAACTTTGCCTATTTTAATAATTTTTGTTTATTTTGAAAAATATTTAGTAAGTGGTCTTACTGCAGGAAGTGTTAAAGGATAATGAAAAATAAAGTAGAAGAGGCAAAAAAAATATTATTAGGTAACAGAAAAAATGGTTACACACTTCCTACTAATAACAAATTATATCCTGCTCAATGGAATTGGGATTCAGCTTTTATAGCTCTTGGCTATTCTTACTTTAATTTAGATTTTTCAATTATAGAAATTGAAACTTTGCTTAACGGTCAGTGGGACGATGGCATGGTACCCCACATTCTTTTTCATGAAAAAGACACATCTTATTTTCCAAATCACACAACTTGGCAATGTGGAAAAAATATACCTTCTTCTGGTATTACTCAGCCACCAGTTTTAGCCAGTATTTTGAGAAAAATTGTTGAAAAAAATAAACTAAATAATGATCAAAATTCAAGAATAACTAAAGTAATCAAAAAAATTAAAAATTATCATGATTGGTTCATAAAATTCAGAGATCCTAATAAAACGGGCCTTGTATCCATATTGCATCCTTGGGAAAGCGGGTATGATAATTCACCAATTTGGGATCAGCCAATGAGTAATATCAAAGTAGATAAAGACCTTAATTATAAAAGAAGAGACCTTGAAGTTTCAAACTCTGATGAGAGACCTTTAAAAACTGATTATGATAGATATGTAACTTTAAGAGATCAATTTAGGGATGTTCAGTATGATCCAAATAAATTGTATGAGATTTCTGATTTTAATGTAGTAGATGTTGGATTTAATGCTTTATTTTTGAGAGCAAATAAAGATCTACTTACCTTAGCTAAAAATTTAGATTTAAATTTCGATGATTTAAATAATTTCGTATCCAAAACTGAAAATCAAATATTAAAATTATATGATGATAATATTAATGATTTTGTCTCAAAAGATTTAAAAACTAATTTGAATATCGTTGTTCCATCAATAACAAATTATTTTACCTTATTTGCAAATTTAGAAAATGATCAATTAAATAAAAAAATTATTAATAATTTAAAAAATCATAATATTAATGACAATTACTATTTCTCAACAATAAAACCAAATCATCCTTCATTTGAAGAAAAAAGATATTGGAGAGGTCCAATATGGATAAATTGTAATTGGTTGATTTATCAAGGACTTATTAAGAAAGAGCCAGAATATGCAAATGAAATCAAAAAAAAAACTTTAGAATTAATTGAAGAAAAAGGTTTTCATGAATATTACAGTTATAAAGATGGATCAGTTATGGGCGCAAATAATTTCTCATGGAGCGCAGCTTTATATTTAGACCTGGTTCTAGAAAATTAGATTAGATTTTTAGTTTTTATTTAGAAATGTTTCAGAGGAGTCGTCCATTGCTTTTGCCCAAGCTGTATGATGAACAGGAGCTACTGACCCTGTAACTGGAGATGAAAAAGATTTATTTCTATACGTTGATATATCTTCAACCTTATGATGTTCCCATTCTTTAAAATGTTTTCTGATTAGTTCAAAATCTATTTTTGGATAATCCGACATCTCATGTAATTCTTTTGTGTATTCAGTCTGAAAATCAATCATCTGATCAGGATTTTCTAGTTTTTCTTCTAAAGCAACCCATTTATTAATATCTTTTTCAATATCCCCTCCACTTGGCATATTTATTTTCCCCATTATAACATCTCTTGCGTACCAAGCTTGGCAATCAAACATATTAAATGTGTGAAATTGGTCTTGCATTCCTAGATACAAAAGTTTGTGATTATCTTGCCAAACAATACCTTTGTATAATTTTGGGGGATAGAGTCTGTTTCTTGTTTTAAGTTTTAAATTTTCTTCCAAGAAAGGAAAATGATGTAGGTAACCAGTACATAGTATTATTACATCTGCATCCTGTTCTGTGCCATCTTTAAAAATTGCTTTTTTTCCCTCCAATCTATCTAAATAGAATACTTCCTTCATTCCTTCAGGCCATTTAAAACCCATAGGATTATGCCTGTAGCCAATTGTTACACTTTTTGCTCCATATTTATTGCATTGAAGCGCAATATCCTCAGCGGAATAACTGCTTCCTAAAACTATAATATTTTTTCCTCTAAATTCTTCTGCATCTCTAAAATCATGTGAGTGCATTATTCTTCCAGGAAATGAACTCATACCTTTATATTCGGGTATAAAAGGAACTGAAAAATGACCAGTGGACACTACAACGTAATCAAAATGATCAGTTAAAATTTTATCATTTTCTTTATCTTGATAGCTAACTTCAAATTTATCTGATTTAAAAACTGTATTAACTACTCTTGTATTAAATTTAATTTTATTTCTTAAATTTCCTTTACTTACTCTACTCGTGATATAATCATAAAGTACTTCTCTAGGTGGGAAAGATGGAATTGGTTTACCAAAATGTTCATCAAAAGAATAATCTGCAAATTCAAGACACTCTTTAGGTCCGTTTGACCAAAGATATCTATACATACTATTATGAACTGGATCTCCATATTGATCAGATCCTGTTCTCCAGCTATAATTCCAAAGACCTCCCCAATCACTTTGTTTTTCGAAGCAAACTATTTCAGGTATTTTGTCTCCTTTTTTCTCGGCATGTTCAAAAGCCCTGAGTATTGATAACCCACAAGGTCCAGCACCGATAATAGCGACTTTAGTCATGATAATTTTTCCTCTACAATTAAAATTATAAATATATTGTACTAAGAAAAATAGAAAAATTAAATATTATTTTAATATGAAAACTAATTGGAATTATCCTACTACAATTTGGGTTGGAGAGAACAGAATTCAAGATTTAAGCATAGCATGTAAAAATCTAAAAATCGATAAACCATTATTTGTCACTGATAAGGATTTAATTAATCTAAAAATGGTTCAAGATATTATTTTAGATTTAAAAAAAACCTTTAATCATCTTCAAGTTTTTTCAAATTTTTCAGGTAATCCTGTAGGCGAGAATGTGGAAGAGGGAGTAGGGGAGTTTAAAAAATTAGGTTGTGATGGAGTTATTGCATTTGGTGGTGGCAGCGGTCTTGATGTAGGTAAAGCTATTGCTTTTATGGCAGGACAGTCTAGACCAATATGGGATTTTGAAGATATAGGTGATTATTGGAAAAGAGCAGATGAAACTAACATTGCACCTATCATTGCTGTACCCACTACAGCAGGGACAGGATCAGAAACTGGAAGAGCATCAGCTATAATCAATAAACAAACAGGTATAAAAAAAATTATTTTCCACCCGAAATTTTTACCTTCAATAGTAATTTTAGATCCTAATTTAACTTTAGATCTTTCTCCAAGATTGACTGCAGCGACAGGTATGGATGCTTTGGCACACAATTTAGAAGCCTTTTGTGCACCAGGATTCCACCCGATGGCTGATGGAATTGCGATTGAGGGAATGAAGTTAATTAAAAACTCATTAATTAAAGCAGTTAAGAACGGTAAAGATTTAAATGCTAGAGCAGAATTATTAGCCTCAGCTAGTATGGGTTCTACCTCTTTTCAAAAAGGGCTTGGTGCTATTCATTCTTTAAGCCACCCTATTAATGCGCAATTTAATGTTCACCACGGTTTATCAAATGCAATCTTTATGCCTTATGTATTAACTTTTAACAAAAAAATGATTGAAAAAAGGATAATTTCTATATGTGATTATCTCGAACTCGATAAAAGTTTTGATAGTTTTTTACACTGGATTTTAGAACTAAGAAAAGAATTAAATATACCACATAAATTATCAGAAATTATTGATGTAAATAAAATAAATTTAGAGCAGCTATCAGTTATGGCTCTAGAAGATCCATCAACTTCTACCAATCCAAGGACAATGAGTAAGGATGACATGAAAGCACTTTATGAACACAGTATTTCAGGTAAATTATTTTAATGAAAAGAATTCTTATAGTTGAAGGCAACCTTAGAGAGGAAAATCAAAGCTTTACAGATGGTGGAATTAAAACTCATACTGAAAGTTTAAAAGATAGTATTAGTTATTTTACAGATCAATTAGAAATTGATGTTGTTAATCCTTCATCAGATGAAAATATTAATGAAGTAGCTAAAGATTTAACTAAATATCATGGAATGATATGGGGTGGTAGTAGTTTAAATATTTACAATGATACTCCAGAAATAAGAAGACAAATTAACTTTATGAGGGAATGTCAAAAGAATATAAAAAATATATTCGCAATATGTTGGGGAATGCAAGTTGCTGTGACTGTTGCTGGTGGCGAAGTAAAGAAATGCCCTAATGGCGCTCATAGGGGAATAGCTCATGACATAGAAATAAACGAAAACGGTCTTAAACATCCACTTTATAAAAATAAAAATAAAAAATTTAATACCCCTGCATTTAATTTTGATGAAGTTGTAAAATTACCTGAGGGCTCTACATTACTTTCATCAAATCCAATAAACAAAGTCATGGGTATAAATTTTAATGTTGGTTCAACAAATATATGGGGGAATTCAATATCACCCAGAGATAACTTATGCCAAAATGATAAGCTTAATTCATTTTAGGAAAGATCGACTTTTAGAAAAAAAAGCATTTATTGACCAAATGGAAATAGACTCTCATGTAAAAATTATAGAAGATGAAAATAAAATTTCAAATAAAGATGCAAGGATGAGAGAATTAGAAAATTGGCTAAATAATTTAAATTAGAACAAGCCTTCTATTTCACCTTTTTCATTAAGCTTAATAGAGTCTGCTGCAGGAACCCTTGGGAGTCCAGGCATTGTCATGATGGCTCCACATATAACAACAATAAATTCTGCACCTGAAGATAATCTTACTTCTCTAATTGGTAATGAATGGCCTGTTGGAGCACCTTTTGCGTTTGGATCAGTAGAAAAACTATATTGTGTTTTCGCTACGCATATCGGTAAATTTCCATAACCTGCTTCTTCAAAAGATTTTAATTGATCTTTTATTTTACTGTCAGCAACAACTTCGTTTGCTCGATATATTTCTTTTGCAACAGTTTCAACTTTCTTTAACAAAGGTGTTTTTTCATCATATAAAAATTTAAAATTTGCTTGTTTTTGATCAATTAAATCTACAACATGTGAAGCAAGTTCTTTTGTCCCTTCGCCACCATTTGACCAATGAGTGCATAAAGTAGCTTTAACTCCCATATTATCACAAGCATTTATTAACTCTTTTACTTCATTATCAGTATCAGCAACAAAATGATTAACAGCAACCGCTACCGGTAAACCAAATTTTTTTACATTTTCAATGTGTCTTTCTAAATTTACTAAACCTTTTTTTAACGCGTCTACATTTTCATTTTTTAAATCATCTTTAGCTACGCCACCGTGCATTTTTAATGCTCTAATTGTTGCAACAATAACTACACACTCAGGTTTTAAATTTGATTTTCTACATTTAATATCTAGAAATTTTTCTGCTCCTAGGTCTGCTCCAAATCCAGCTTCAGTTACAACATAATCAGCTAGTTTTAAACCTGCTTTAGTTGCTATTACAGAGTTACAACCGTGCGCAATGTTTGCAAAAGGACCACCATGAATAATGGCAGGATTATTTTCTAACGTTTGAGTTACATTAGGCCTGATTGCTTCC
Organism: uncultured Pelagibacteraceae bacterium; assembly: GCA_902531175.1. GTDB lineage: Bacteria > Pseudomonadota > Alphaproteobacteria > Pelagibacterales > Pelagibacteraceae > Pelagibacter. Next base: position 10,147 of record CACADE010000008.1, on the reverse strand, counting down.
TTTAACAAAACAGTCATTGGTCCGTGAGCATTTAAATCTTTTGCAAAAATAGGCTTTCTATCTCTAGTATAAGCAACTGTAATATTACCTATTCTCTTTTCCAAATCTTCAAGATCATTTGCTAAACAAAAGATAGCCATTATCTCAGATGCTACTGTAATATCAAAACCGTCTTCTCTTGGAAAACCATTAGCAACTCCACCTAAATTAATATTGATAGATCTTAAAGATCTATCATTCATATCCATAACTCTTCTCCAAACCACTCTTCTTACATCTATGTTTAATTTATTTCCCCAATAAATATGATTATCAATTAACGCTGATAATAAATTGTGAGCAGATGTAATTGCATGGAAATCGCCCGTAAAATGTAAATTGATTTGTTCCATTGGAACAACTTGAGCATATCCTCCACCTGCTGCTCCGCCTTTCATTCCAAATGATGGACCTAAACTAGGTTCACGTAAACATACTATAGAATTTTTACCAATTTTATTTAATCCATCATTTAAACCAACTGACGTAGTTGTCTTTCCCTCACCTGCAGGAGTTGGTGTAATAGCAGTAACTAAAATTAATTTTCCATTTTGTTTATCTTTTAAACTATCTAAATATTCTAAATTTATTTTAGCAATATGACGTCCCATAGGGCTAAAAGCACTTGGTTCGTCTGGAACATTAATTTTACCCAAAATCTCATTTATGGGTTTCATTTTTGCTTCTCGTGCAATTTGGATATCTGATTTTGACATAAATCTAATTACTTATTAATGAGCAGAATTACTATCCTTTTTTGTCACGTATTTAAACATCTAAAAAATATATATAAAAAAAATTAGCAAAAACTTATATTTAATTTTATAAAACTTACGGATGCAGAAATATTCAGTATTTAGTCTAATCAAAAATGCTTTCTCCAATCACCAAAATTGGGAAGTTGCTTGGAAAGATCCAACTCCAAAAAGTGAATATGATGTAGTCATCATTGGAGGCGGAGGACACGGTCTTGCTACTGCATATTATTTAGCAAAAGAACATAATATTAGAAATGTAGCTATCATTGAGAAAGGCTGGATTGGTGGTGGAAATGTTGGTCGAAATACAACGATTATAAGATCAAATTTTATGTACGATGCTAATGCAAGATTTAATGAATTTGGAATGGATTTATGGAGAAACTTAAGTCAAGAACTGAACTTTAATGTAATGTTTTCTCCAAGGGGAATAATAAACTTAGCCCACTCAGATGCTCAAATGAACGCATATGCTCGTAGAGGAAACTCTATGAGATTGAATGGAATAGATGCAAAGTTATTGGATAGAGACGATGTTAAAAAATTAATTCCAATGGCTGACTTTAGTGATGAAGTGCGTTTCCCAATTTTTGGAGGCTTAATGCAACCAAGTGCTGGTACCGCAAGACATGATGCTGTTGCTTGGGGTTATGCACGTCAAGCAGATGATATGGGCGTAGATATAATTCAACATTGTGAGGTCACTGGTTTTGATGTTGTTAATGGAAAGATAAAAGGAATTAGAACGTCAAGAGGAGATATCAAAGCAAAAAAAGTTGGATTATGTGTTGCAGGTAGCACAAATATACTAGCTGAAAAATTAAATATGACACTGCCAATAGAAACTCATGTACTGCAAGCTTGTGTTTCAGAACCTGTAAAACCATTATTAGACGGAGTAGTAACTTTTGGAGCAGGCCACTTTTATATAAGTCAATCAGATAAAGGTGAGATGGTAATGGGAGGTGATCTTGATGGATATAATAGTTATGCTCAAAGAGGTAACTTGCCAACCATACAACATGTATTGACAGGTGGCTTAGCTTTGTTTCCATTTTTAAGTAGATTAAAAATGTTAAGGACATGGGGAGGGATTATGGATATGTCTATGGATGGTTCTCCAATAATTGATAAAACTCATATTGAAGGTTTATATTTAAACTGCGGATGGTGTTATGGGGGTTTTAAATCAACCCCTGTCTCAGGTTGGACATTTGCTCATACAATTGCACAAGATCAAGTTCATGAATTAAATTCAGAATTAAGATTAAATAGATTTTCTACAGGCCATCTTTTAGATGAAAAAGGTTTAGGAACCAAAACCTGGATTGGTTAAAAAATGTTATACATCAAATGTCCTTATTGCGGTTTAAGAGCACAAAAAGAATTTTCATATGGAGGTGATGCAACTGTAAAAAGACCTAATATAAATGAAGAAGTATCAAGCGAGGATTGGGATAATTTTGTTTATATGAGAAAAAGTCCAAGAGGGAAACATATAGAGTTATGGCAACATATAGCTGGATGTAGACAATGGATTAAGGTGCAAAGAGACACCGCTACGCATGAAATTTTCCAAACAGCAAAAGTCACAGAAGAAATAAGATGAGCCAACCATTTAGATTAAATAAAGAGGGATTAATTAATCGAAAAAAAAAAATATCTTTTACATTTAATGGTAAAAAATTATTTGGATATGAGGGTGATACAATTGCATCTGCTTTAATAGCAAATGGAATACACTTAGTTGGTAGAAGTTTTAAGTATCATAGACCAAGAGGTTTTTTTGGTGCAGGAGTAGAGGAGCCAAATGCAAAACTACAAGTAGAATTCAACGGTCATTCAGAGCCAAATGTTAATGCAACAGAAATGGAACTCGTCGAAGGTTTGTCTGCAACGAGCCAAAATTGTTGGCCATCAGTTAATTTTGATATTGGTGCAATTAATAATTTTTTAAAAATGTTTTTCCCTGCTGGGTTTTATTACAAAACATTCATGTGGCCTAAAAGTTTCTGGTATAAAATTTACGAACCTTTCATTAGAAAAGCCGCAGGTTTAGGGGTTGCTTCAATAGAAAAAGATAAAGAAAGATATGAACATAAATTTGAGTATTGCGATTTGTTAGTTACTGGATCCGGACCCTCAGGATTAGCAAGCGCTTATGCTGCTGCAAAAAATGGAGCAAAAGTAATTTTAGCTGAGGATAAACCAAGATTTGGAGGAACACTTTTAACTGATGACGTAAGCATCGATAATTTATCAGGAAAAGATTGGGCAGAAAAAATAATTACTGAATTAAAATCTATGCCTAATGTCACTGTAAAAAATAGATCTCAAGTTTTTGGTTACTATGATCATAATATGCTGGTCATGTTTGAGAGAGTCAGTGATCATTTAGAGAAAAAATCAAAATTTACTCCAAGACAAAGACTTTGGTATATTAGAGCCAAAGAAACAATTTTATCAACGGGTTCAATTGAAAGACCAATTGTGTTTGGTAACAATGATACTCCAGGAATTTTTTTATCAGCAGCTGCAAAAGAATATATGAAAGTCTACGGAGTATTAGTTGGAAAGAAACCTTTAATATTTACAAATAACGATAGTGCATATGAAACAGCTTTAGAATTCAAAAAAAATAACGTTGAACCAATTATATTAGATACAAGAAAAGAACATTCATCAGAATTAATCGATGAAGCTAAATCAAAGGGAATTGATATAAGATTTTCACATGGTGTTATTGTCGCTAATGGATACAAAAAAGTTAAATCTGCAAAAATTGGCAAACTGAATAAAGATAAAAATTCTTTTGAGAAAATAGAAACTGTAGATTGTGATTGTATTTGTGTATCTGGATTTTGGACACCATCTGTTCATTTAGCATCACAATCAGGAAATAAACTTAAGTATGAAGAAAAAATTGATGCATTTATTCCCGATAAGAAAAAACAACATGAGACATCAGTCGGTGCAGCAAATGGATTATTTACATTAGAAGAAAGTTTAAAACATGGTTTTGAAAATGGTTCAAATCTTTCCGCAAAAATAACAGAGACTAAAACAGAAATCTCAATTCCAAATGTAAATGAAAAGAAATATGGAGCTCATGATAAATTTTGGTGTATGCCGTTACCTAAAAATGAAAATCCAAAAAGATTTGTTGACTTTCAAAATGATGTATCTGTCTCTGATATAGAAATCGCACTAAGAGAAGGTTATAGATCAATAGAGCACGTCAAAAGATATACAACTCTTGGAATGGCAACAGATCAAGGCCGTACAAGTAATTTAAATGGTCTTCAGTTGGTATCTAATATAGAAAATAAAATAGTTCCTGAAGTGGGACACACAACATTTAGACCACCTTTCACACCAATTACAATCGGGACAATAGTTGGTCGTGAAGTTGGTATGGAATATATGCCGACTAGAAAAACTCCAATGCATGAATGGCATGAGAAAAATAATGCTGTATTTGTTGATGCAGGTGCTTGGAAAAGACCTCGATATTATAAGCAAGGAAGTGAAACTTTATTTGAAGCTTCAAAGAGAGAGGCAAAAAATGTTAGAGAAAATGTTGGTATATGCGATGTAACAACATTAGGAAAAATTGATATTAAAGGTCCAGACGCAGCAGAATTTTTAAATAGAGTTTATACAAATGCTTGGATGAAATTACCTGTTGGAAAAGCAAGATATGGATTAATGCTCAGAGAAGATGGAATTGTCATGGACGATGGAACAACAACAAGAATTTCAGAAAATCATTATCATATGACTACTACAACAGCACAAGCCGCAAATGTTTTATCTCACTTAGAATATTATCTTCAAATTGTTTGGCCAGAATTAAACGTAAATGTTGTTTCTACAACTGAGCAATGGGCAGGAGCTGCAATTGCTGGACCTAAATCTAGAGACATGTTGTCAAAATTATATCCAGAGTTAGATGTTTCAAATGATGCTTTGCCTTTTATGGGCTATAAAGAAGCAGAATTTTTTGGTGTTCCATCAAGAATTTTTAGAATTTCATTTTCTGGTGAGCTTGCATATGAGATTAATGTCAAATCAGATCATGGCATGTTTATGTGGGAGAAAATGATGGAAGTAGGAAAAGAATTTGGAAATCAGCCTTATGGAACTGAAGCTTTATCAACATTAAGAATAGAAATGGGACACGTTGCAGGACCAGAATTAGATGGCCGAACAATCCCATCAGATGTTTCACTAAATGGATTAGTTTCAAAGAAAAAAGATTTTATTGGTAAAAATTCTTTAGGAAGAGAAGCATTTAACGTTGAAAGCAGACAAAAAATTGTTGGACTTATTCCAATTGATAGAAAGTCTAGTATTCCTGAAGGATCTCATATCGTCCAAGATCAGAATGCAAAATTACCTAATCCTAAGCTTGGTCACGTTTCTTCTTCTTGTTGGAGTGTAGAAAATAATAATCCATTTTCTCTAGCAATTATGAAAGATGGAAAAAATATGATTGGCAAAAAGTTTTTTGCGGTATCACCATTAAAAAATAAATCAATTGAAGTAGAAGTTATATCTTCACACTATGTTGACCCAGAGGGAAAAAGAGTTAGATCATGAAAAATGTTTCTGCACTAGAAAATATTCATAAACATGGATTGTTTGGTAATCACGATAGCAAAGATGAGCTAATAAATATTAGAGAAATCAAAGATGTTTTGATTTATCAAATTGTTAAATATAAAAAATCTTCAATTAGTATCGATAAAATAAAAATAGATAATTTAAATTTACCTCAGACTCTTTTGGTATCTTCAAATCATAATACAAGAATTTTATGGATGGGACCTGATAATTGGTTAGTCGTTTCTACGAATAAAGAAATAGAAAAATCTATTTTAGAAAACCTAAGTCATGATGATTTTGCATTAACTGATCTATCTCATTCAAGAACAATACTTGAATTAGAAGGTTCTTTGGTAGATGAAGTATTGAAAAAAGGTTGTCCATTAAATTTAGATGGTCTTGATGAAGGAAAATGTTCTAATTCTGCTTTTCATGCAATTACAATAACTATTGATTTTATTAGTTCAAATCCAAGAAAAGTAAGAATATTTGCTTTAAGAAGTTTTGGTGAATCTCTTTATCATTCAGTAACTGATGCTTGTTTAGAATTTGGCTATAAAGCTGAATAAAAATTATTCTGAAGTTTTAAATTTAGTTTTTTGAATAATAACAACAAACACAATTGGAATTATTAAAGTTATTAGTGTTACTGTTATCAGCAAAATACCTAGATCTGAATAATCAGCGGTAGTAAGAATAGCGTTTGTTACCTTATCTTTTACCTCTCTAGTAATAACATAAATTTCATTTAAATATTTAGTCCCCAAAGCACTTGCTGATAAAGCAAGATTTGTAAAAGATGCGAATACTGCAAAGAAAGTTGCTTTTAAGTGCGAAGGCGCATTTTTAGCAATCCATGCAAGTAAAGGTATCATTGAGACTTGTCCCAAAGGTGACTCAAGTGCAGTATTTAATATTGCAATAAACTTGGCATCAACAACTCCATTAGTAATTGATGATGTCCAATTGTGAAATCCATAATACATTCCTACACTTGGTAAAAATAAAATTGCACCTGCAACAGATAAAATCACAATTATTCTAGCTATTGAGTTGTTTGCCATAAATGGTCTTAATAAGATAATACCCACAAGCGTTAAAACAGAGGCTATAAGAGATAATACAGAAAAAAATTGTTCATTGAATTCAAGAACATCAATTTCAAACCAAGATAAACCTGGACCAGGTCCTGGCATTGCTCTAAAAACAAAAATTATTATTGCTGTTCCTACAACAGTAAGTCTTAAATCTTGAGGAAGTTCTTTAACTAATTTATTCATTAAAAATAGAATAATTGCCATTGAACCTACGAAAACAATTTCTTGAGCAAAAGGCACTTTGAATGATCCAATACCTAAAGTGAAAATAACAAAAACCAAGCTTCCACCTAATATCCACCAGTTTACTTCAGTTTTTTCTGAAGGGGCATAATCTTGGTCACCCTCTAAACCTTGTTCAATAAGTTTTCTTTTCTTTTGATTTTTTAGATATGAGGCAAGAAATATTCCTAGTACAGATACAATTGGAATAATTAAAGCATATATATAAATTGAACCGTATAAACTTATCTTATCTGCCTGTTCAAGTTCGTCTACTCCTTTAAAGAGAATAACGTTAGCTAAAGCAACTAAAACAGTTCCACCAATTATTGCAAATCTTCCAAGAGTTTGCATTGTTGTATGCATAAGCTTGATTTCATCTCTTGAAAATTTATTTCCACTGTCATCAACTAAAGGAACAGCCTCTACAGTCATAGCATCAGCCACAACATCTTGAACAACATAACCAATCGGAGCAAGTAAAACACTGATCACAAACCATGTTTCTACTGAAAGAATTGATGACATCCACTCAGTATGAATTATTAAACCGTACATTATAATTAAACTTAATGAGATTAAGGATGCTCCAACAAAAACCATATAATTTTTTTTATTCCAGATTAGATCAACAAGATGACCTAAAGGCATCTTCAATGCCCATGGAATTCCAGCCCAAAAACCCAGTCCAGCAAGAAAAGCAGCAGATAAGTTTAGATAGTCTTTAACAAAAAAAGTTCCAACAATACCTGTTAGTCCTGAAATACCAGCAGCAAGATAAATCATCAATGGTGGTAGATAGGTCCACTTAAACTGTCTTCCTAAATCTATTAAAGTACTATCTATAAATCTCAAAATTTTATCACTCATAAATTATTCTGTTAAATTTAATAATATTAATCCATTTTGTTTAGTCTCTTTACACCAAAGTTCATAATTTTCACAAACTCTCCACAAATGATCAAATGCTCTTTGAGATAATTCCAAAGGAAAGTGACTTTTTGCATAATATAATTTTGGGATTTTCATTAATTGTTTAATCATAGTATCTTTTTGTATTTGTAAAAGTCTTATAGTTTCTTGATTAATCTTTTTTTTTGTAGATTTATCTACGTAGTCATTGCTCTCAAGTTCTTTAAACCATTTATCATGAAAATTTCCTGAACTAATTTCATTATAATCATCTGATGCGATAAATATTTCAAAAGCTTGAATATTAGTTAAATTAGGGTTCTTAATTTTGATTTCATATATCTTTTGATAAATGATTTCGGCAACATATAATACAAATGGTCTCGATTTATCAGTTTCCAAACTAAACTCCTCAAATATCTACTGAATAATAGCATGAATTAGGATCATCTTTATAGTGCGCAAAAGGCCCACACTCTTTAAAACCAAAACTTTTAAAAAGTTTTCTAGCGGGTGCAAAAAAATCACCTGCACCAGTTTCGACACTTAGTTTAGTAATTCCTATTTGTTTAGATTTTTCAATAAGATGTGAAATTATTTTTCCACCATATTTTTTATTTCTAAATTTATCTGAAACTCTTATAGATTTAAATTCTCCATGCGTTTCATCAAATAATTTTAAAGCTCCACAACCAATTAATTCATTATTTTCCCATAAACTCCAGAATTTTATACTTGGATCCTTTAATCCAGGAATATCTAATACATGAGAACTCCCCTCAGGAGAAACTGATCTCAATTCAATAAAATGCTTAGTTAGCAACTCATTTACCTGCGGATCATCAAAATTATTTTCTATTGATTTCATAGTTTTGAAAAACATATAATCTAAATTTAGATTAAACCAAGAAAATTAAATATGTGTGGAAGATACGTAATAACTAGCCCTGTTACAAAAACAAAAAAACTTGTTAAGTCAGCTATACAAGTTGAAGATACTGAAAATTATAATGCACATCCATTTCAAAAATTACCTGTAATTAAAAAATATAATAATGGAAATACTCTAGAAAATTTAAAGTGGGGAGTAGTACCTAGCTGGGCTAAGCAAAAAGATTTTAAACCTTTAATAAATGCAAGACTAGAAACTATAGATGAAAAAGTTTCTTTCAAAAAATTAATTCGACTACATAGATGTGTAGCTGTAGCAGATGGTTTTTATGAGTGGAAAAGAGAAAAAGAAAATAAAACACCTTATTATTTTTTAAGAGAGGATAAAAAGCTTATGTATTTAGCGGCTATTTATGACAATGATCAATTTTGTTTAATAACCGAGGACGCAGATGAAAATATTAAAGAAATACACCATAGACAACCTGTTATAATTAATGAAAATGATGTTAATAGATATTTAAATCTTGAATTAACAGGATCGAGTTTTCTTAAAGAGTGTAAAAAAACAAAATTAAACTTTCATGAAGTTTCAAAGGAAGTTAATAAACCTACAAACAATAATATTTCTTTGATACAAACTATATCTTAAAACTATTTTTCTATAGTTGTTAAATGTCCCATTTTTCTTTTAGCTTTAACTTCTTTTTTTAAATAATCATAAAAAAATTCATTTTCTTTAAATTTTTTATTTTTATAATCTAATATATCCTCACCAATCAAATTAAGCATTTTTGCATTATAAATTTTTTTTGTTTCTAATTTTTCAAGTCCACATACAGCTCTGATATGATTTTCAAATTGGCTAATGTTGTGTGAATTTATAGTTAGGTGTCCAGAATTATGTACTCTTGGCGCAACTTCATTAGCATATAAATTATTATTTTTATCTATAAAGAATTCAACGCACATAGTACCAATATAATCAAGCTCTTCAGCCACTGTTTTTGCCCAGTCCAATGCTTTATTTTTAATTTCATCACTTATATCAGCGGGAATTTTGGAGTGTTTTAAAATCTGGTCTTCATGATAATTTTCAATTGGATCATAAATTTCATACTTTTGATGACCAAATCTTGTAACCACCACTGAGATTTCTTTTTTTAAATTTACTATCTTTTCCAAGATGTAGCCTTTTGAAAAATCAAAATCTTCATTTAAATCATTTGCATTATTTATTTTATATTGGCCCTTTCCATCATAACCAAGTGTACAAGTTTTCAATAAACCAGGTATTAATCTATCGTTTATTTTTATATCATCTAAATCGTTAATACTTACAAACTGTGTTGTAGTTATATTGTTTTTATTCAAAAACTCTTTTTCAGTCATTCTATTTTGAATTAATTTATTTATTTCGGGGCTTGGTAATACAGATTTGGTTTCATTAATTTTTTTCAATATATCATATGGGATATTTTCAAACTCATAAGTAACAAGATCAACTTTTTCTAAAAAGTTATTGATGATATTTATATCTTGGTAATCTCCATAAATAAATTCATCTGCAAAATTAATTGCGGGTGCATCTTTATCATCTGATAAAATAACTGTTTTAAT
>CACADE010000007.1 GCA_902531175.1 uncultured Pelagibacteraceae bacterium | reverse complement strand
AGAATATACTTTAATTGAAAGAAAAAAATTATTTGAAGATAAGTGGATAGTAATTGGAGTTGGAAGTTCTATTCCGGATGAAGGTGATGTGAAACCAATTGATTTACTTGGAATACCCTTACTTATTGTTAGAACAAAAAATAAAGAAATAAAAGTTTTTCATAATATTTGTAGTCATAGAGGAGTTAAATTAGTTAAAGGAGCTGGCAAAATTAGAAATGTTATGAGGTGTTCATATCATTCATGGTCTTATGATTTAGAAGGAAAATTAGTTGCTACACCTCATATAGGCGGCATGAATATTCATCAAACACCTGAATTTGATAAATCAAAAAGTAATTTAAAAGAGATAAGATCATTTATTTGGTTAGATCTGATTATGATTAATATTAACAATAATGAAATGTCATTTGAGGATTACATTAGTCCTTTAAGTCAAAGATGGGAAAAATTTTGGCCATTGAAAGATAGAGAATTAATTCATCATGCAAATGATTATGGTTATTTTAAATTAGATGCAAAATGTAATTGGAAATTTGCAATTGAAAATTATTGTGAGAGCTATCATTTGCCCTGGGTTCATCCAGGTTTAAATGCTTATTCAAAATTAGAAGATCATTATCATATTCAAGGTCTTTCAAATCGTTTTGCTGGACAAGGAACAGTTGTTTACAATCCAAGGTTTGAAGGAAATGAAAAGTTTCCTTGCTTTCCTAATTGGCCTAAGGATAAAGAAAATATAGCTGAGTATGTAGCACTATTTCCAAATGTAATGTTAGGAATTCATAAAGATCATTATTATGCTTATTGGTTAGAGCCAATCAATCATGAGTTTACAATAGAGCATATGGAAATTTATTATGTTGGAAATGAAGCGGCAACTTCAACAAAGTATAAAACTTTAAGACAAAAAAATCACAAGCAATGGGAAGATATTCAAAAAGAAGATGTAGATATAATTCAAAGTATGCAAATAGGTAGAAACTCTCCAGCTTATAATGGTGGTAATTTTTCTCCAAAGATGGACAATCCAACACATCATTTTCATAAGTGGGTTGCTGGTAATTTAATTTAAAGTTAAAACCTAAAAATGAAAATTATATTAATCATGGGACTTCCAGGTGCTGGAAAAACTACATTAGCTGATGAACTTGCTCCTTTATTGAATGCAAAAAGATTAAATGCAGATGAAGTAAGAAAAGCTGCAAACGATTGGGATTTTTCAGAAGAGGGAAGAACAAGACAAGCAAAAAGAATGGCTGACTTTGCATTAAAATTAAAAGATGAAGGAAATTATGTAATTGCAGATTTTATTTGTCCAACTCCAAAGGCAAGAAGTTTATTTCCTGCAGATTATGTAGTTTGGGTAGATACAATAAAAGAAGGTAGATTTGATGACACTAATAAAATGTTTGTTAAACCAGAAAAATATAATTTTCATGTTACCACACAAGATGCTAAGTCTTGGGCACCAAAGATTTTAAAGGAGATAAAAAAATGACGTATCAATGGGATAACAAAAAACCAACAGCTCAAATGTTAGGAAGATGGCAACCATTTCATGATGGTCACTATACTCTATTTAAGGAAATTATAAAAAAAACAGGACAAGTATGTATTCAAATTAGAGATGTACAAGGTGTTGATGATAACCCGTTTGATTTTGAAACTGTCAAAAAAAATATTGAAGAAAAACTTAATCCAGAGTTTGAGGGCAGGTTCAAAATTATGCTTGTCCCTAATATTACAAATATTTGTTATGGAAGAGGTGTTGGATATAAAATTGAAGAAATAGTCTTGTCTGAAGAAATTCAAAAAATTTCAGCAACTAAAATTAGAGCCAAGATGAGAGAAGAAGGTAAATTAAAATAAGTGACTGTAAAAATAAATAAAGTATCACCGGGTGTTAAAAGAGTTTTAATTAATGATCCAAAAACTTATAATTCCTTATCATACAATACTCTTTTGTCTTTATTAAAAGCATTTAAAAAATTAGATAACGACAAAGAGACTAGAGTTATTATTTTAGAAGGGGCTGGCAAAGGATTTAGTGCAGGTCATAACTTAAAAGAGGTAAGAGGTATAAAAAATAGATCTAATCATCTAAAACTTTTTAAACTTTGTTCAAAACTAATGATGCAAATTGTGGAGGGAAACAAACCAGTCATAGCGAAAGTACATGGAGCAGCTTATGCAGCAGGATGTCAATTAGCTGCCAGTTGTGATCTTGCATATAGTACGAATTCAGCAACGTTTGCTACGCCTGGAGTAAAAATTGGATTATTTTGCAGTACACCAATGGTTGCTGTCAGTCGAAAAATTAGCAGAAAAAGAATGATGGAAATGCTACTTACCGGTGATCCAATTAGCGCAAAATATGCAAAGGAAATTGGATTAATTAATGATCATTACAGTCCAAAAACTTTGAATAAAAAAGTTTTAGATATTGCAAAAAAAATATCTTCAAAATCAAATTTAACTATCAAAATAGGTAAAAAGGGTTTTTATAAACAATTAGAAATGCCCCTTAACAAAGCTTATGATTATACAAGTAAGATGATGACACTTAATATGTCATCTTATGATGCCAAAGAGGGTATAAGTGCATTTATCGAAAAAAGAAATCCAAGTTGGAAAAACAAATAACCATTAAGTTGAAGTCACTTAAAAAAAAGATTAAGTTGTAATTAAAGGAGAAAATCAATCATGGATGGATGCTGTGGCCCTGGATATGCTAGTCCTACTGAAGCAATAAAAGCACCAAAAGAAAAGCTTTTATATACAATAGCTATTTACACGGGGACAGGAATACAAAAACCAGACTATTTGGCTACTGTCGATGTTGACTCTCAAAGCCCCACATATTCTAAAGTAATTCATAGACTTGAAATGCCAGGTATTGGTGATGAATTGCATCACATGGGATGGAATGCATGTTCTTCGTGTCATGGCGACTCAAAAATGAGCAGAAAATATTTATTAGTTCCAGGTGTTAGATCAAATAATATTTATGTTGTTGATACTGCATCTGATCCTAGAGCCCCAAAAATACATAAAGTAGTAGATGGATCTGAAATAAAGAAAAAAACTAATTTATCAGGACCACATACAGTTCATTGCCTAGGTTCTGAAATTATTATTTCTTTTTTAGGAGACGCTAGAGGGGAAGCTCCAGGTGGATATTTACATTTAAATAAAGATTTTGAAATTGTGGGTAGATGGGAAAATTCAATGGGAGACATACCTTTTAGCTATGACTTCTGGTACCAGCCAAGACATAATGTGATGGTTAGTTCTGAATGGGCTGCTCCAAATACTTTCATGCCGGGGTTTGATTTAGAGGAAGTTGGTCATTTGAAATATGGAAGACGACTTCATGTTTGGGATTTTAAAAAAAAAGAGCCAGTTCAAACAATGTATTTGGGTGAAGACGGTTTAATACCTTTAGAAGTAAAATTTATGCATAATCCTGATAGTAGTCATGGATTTTGTGGTGCTGCACTAAGTGCAAATGTAATTCATTTTTGGAAATCAAAAGAAGGTAAATGGGAATGGGAAAAAATAATTGATGTTGAAAATGAACCACATCCTGATTGGCCAATACCTGTACCTGGAGTTATGTCAGCGATATTGGTTTCTATGGATGATAAATATCTCTATATAAATAATTGGCTTCATGGAGATATGAGACAATACGATATTTCAGATCCACACAAACCAAAATTGACAGGTCAAGTTTGGATGGGTGGATTGTTAGGAAAAGCTCCAGAAGTAAATGGTGTTAAAATAGCTGGCGGACCTCAAATGTATCAATTATCTTTAGATGGTAAAAGGATGTATGTAACAACATCATTATTTTCTACTTGGGATAATCAATTTTATCCTGAAATTAGAAAACAGGGTGGAGCAATGATTATGATTGATTGTGATGTTGAAAATGGGGGAATGAAAATTAATAAAGATTTTATTGTTGATTTTGGTAAAGAACCAAATGGACCTAGTAGATGCCACGAAAGTAGATATCCTGGTGGAGATTGCACAAGTGATATCTGGCTATGACAAAGATTACAATCTCAAACAGAAATAATAGTGCATTTGAAGTCAGTGGAAAAAAACCTTTATTAAATGAATTAAGAGATCAAGGTGTCGATCTTCCATACGGATGTCAGTATGGAGGATGTATTACATGTGCAGCTAAACTAATTAACGGAGAAGTAGATCAACGTTCTCAAGTTGCTTTAAATAATAGACAAATAAATGATGGATATATTATTTTATGTGTTGCTAAAGCAAAAACAGATTGCACAATTGAGATAGGAGTTGAAAGTCATGATAAATTGTATCGAAATCCTTTCCTAGACCCTTTAGAACCTCATGAATTAAAAGCAGATATCGCAAGTAAAAAGGAAGAAAAAAAATAAAGATGAACCACAACGAACCATATAGCGCTGAATATTTAAAAAATATTTTAAGTTCAGTAAAGACAATTGCAATGGTAGGTGCAAGTCCAGATAAAACTAAATTTAGCTATGGTGTATTAAGAGTTTTGCATGAAACTGGTTATGACATGATACCCGTTAATCCTAAACCAGGTATAAAGGAAATTAGAAATTTGAAAGTTTATCCAAATTTATCTGCTATCGATAGACCTGTTGATATGGTTGAAGTATTTAGAAAATCTGAGGACCTTTATGGGATTGCTGAAGAGGCAATATCAATTGGAGCAAAAGTATTATGGGGACAAATCGGTGTAATTAATCATGATGCAGCAAAAATTGCTGAAGATGCAGGTTTAAAAGTTGTTATGAATAGATGTCCAAAAATTGAACTCTTCAGACCATTTTGGAAACCTCGACTAGATCTTAAAATTTAAATTAAATTATGGATACAACACTCGTTGATGAAAAGATAAAAGAACTTTATTTAAGTTATCGGACAATAGCAATTGTTGGAGCAAGTCCTGACTCAAAAAAAACTTCCAATATAATAATGAAATATTTAAGAAATACAGGTTACAAAGTTTTTCCTGTTAATCCAGTAACAGATAATAAAATTATACATGGTGAACCAGTATATAAAAAACTAACGGATATAAAAGATCATGTTGGAATTGTTAATGTTTTTAGACCCAGTGAAGAGGCTGAGGAAATAGCAAAACAAACAATAGAAATTGGTGCAAATGTATTATGGTTGCAATTAGGAATTCACAACGAAAATGCAGCTAAATTAGTCTCTCAAAATAAAATTTATTATATCTCTAATAAATGTATTAAAAACGAATACGATAGATTATTCAAAACTATATAATATCAAATTATTAAGTGTGATATTAAGACCTTTTATTTCATTTTAAATTTAAGATAAATTTAAATTATGAAATTCAAGATTTTATTTTTTTTAATTACATTTTTTCATTTTAATCCTTCGTTTGCCGATGTTTTAAAACCAAGTGTAAATATAGATCCGAAACAAGTAGTTGTGATTCAATTAAATGCGTTAATGAAAAATGACAATCCATATAAAGATAGAGGGATTGAGCAAACATGGGAATTTGCACATCCAAATAATCAAAGGATGACAGGTCCCTTAGATAGATTTAAAAGAATGTTAAAGGGTGCTTCATACTCAATGTTAATTGATCACAAAGAAAATACAGTAACTGAAATTTACAAATCAAATACCATGGCAACTTATGAAGTTGTTGTCTTGGATAAGGATAAACAATATTTTAAATTTAAATGGAAAGTTGAAAAGAATGATAAAGAGGGCAATCTTTTAGATTGCTGGCTAACAACAGCAGTTTCACAACCAATACCAATGGGATCATCAATATAATGAAAAAGCCTCCAATGTATATAAGATATGCAATTCTAATGTTTATTTTATGCTTTCCAACAATTTCATCCACTCAACTTGGATGGTATTTTTGGGGAAGTGAAGTTGGGATTAATATTGGTATGGTAGTAGGTACAATTTCTGTCATAGTTGCCGCTTATTTAATGTTCAGAATGGGCTGGCGTGACGCAGATGACGAATAATAGAATTTTGTTTCGTTAGTAATTAAAATTTAGTAGGAATCTGATAATGAAATCCAAAGCAAAAGTTGTTGTAGTTGGTGGTGGAGTAGTGGGAGTTAGTGCACTCTATCACTTAGCAAAAAAAGGTTGGTCAGATGTTGTTTTAATTGAAAGAAAAGAACTAACATCAGGCTCAACTTGGCATGCAGCGGGCTTATTACCACTATTTAATATGAGTTATTCTGTAGGACAACTTCATAAGTATGCTGTCAATTTGTATAAAACTTTAGAAGAAGAGACAGGCAAGAATGTAGGTTTCAGCGTTGTATCTAATATTAGATTAGCAAGCACTAAAGATAGAATGGATGAATACTTTCAATACGCCGGTGTTGCTCAAACAATAGGTGTTGATGTTAAATTTTTAACTCCAGATCAAGTTAAGGAAATATGGCCATTATGTAATACATCAGATTTAGTTGGTGCAATACAACACCCTGAAGATGGATATATTCAACCAGCAGATTTAACTCAAGCACTTGCAACAGGTGCAAGAAATAGAGGAGCAGAAATTTATAGAAATACAAATGTTGTTGGAATGAAACAAACTAAAGATGGCTGGGTTGTTGAAACAGATAAAGGGTCCATAGAATGTGAACATATTATTTCTTGTTCAGGAAATTTTGCAAGACAAACTGGAAAGATGGTTGGATTAGATATTCCAGTTATTCCAGTAGAACATCAATACATTGTTACTGAACCCCATCCAGAAATTCAAAAAAGAAAAAAAGATGGATTACCAGAGATGGGAGTTTTAAGGGATAGTGATAGCAGATGGTATATGAGAGAAGAAGCAGGTGGATTAATTTTAGGACCATATGAAGATGGTGCACCAGCTTGTTATGTAGATGGACCATCGAAAGATTCTGAATATGAATTATTTCAGGAAGATTTGGATAGATTGGCTCCACACATTGAAGGTGCAATACATAGAGTCCCTGCGTTTGGAGAAGTGGGAGTTAAGAAAGTGTATAACGGTGCAATTTGTTATACACCTGATGGTAACCCAATTGTTGGTCCTGCTTGGGGATTGAAAAATTTTTGGATAAATGAAGGTCATAGCTTTGGTATCACCGCAGCAGGTGGAGCAGGATGGCAACTTGCTGAATGGATCGTAGATGGTGAACCAACAATTGATATGCTTGGTGTTGAACCAAGAAGGTATGGAGATTATTGCTCTAAATCATATTTAAAAGCTAAAAATGAAGAAGCCTACAGTCACGTTTTCATAACTCACTTTCCTGATGAAGAAAGACCAGCAGCAAGACCATTAAGAACAGCGCCATGTTATGACAGAATGAAAAATTTAGGAGCAGTGTTTGGTCAAAAATTTGGATGGGAACGACCTAACTTTTTTGCAACTGATGGAATGGAGCAAAAAGATGATTGGTCATTTAGAAGATCAAAATGGTTCAATGCAATGGAAAAAGAATGCAAAAACGTAAAAGAAAATGTTGGTCTTTTGGATATGACTGCATTTGCAAAATGTAGAATTAAAGGACCTGGTGCTGAGGAATTTTTAGATAATTTAGTTGCAAACAAATTACCAAAAAAAGTTGGAAGAATTAATTTATGTCATGCTTTAAATACTAAAGGCGGAGTTCATTCTGAATTTACTATTATGAGAGAGTCACATGATAGCTTTTATTTAGTATCAGCAGGGGCTTTCCAAAGATTAGATCATGATTGGATTTTAAAATGGATGCCTTCAGATGGTTCAGTGCAGTTTGAAAATTTAACTAATAGTAATGGGGTTTTGGTTGTTTCAGGTCCAAAAGCTAGAGAGTTAATGCAAAGAGTTTCTAAAGATGATTTTTCAAATAAAAACTTTAAATGGCTTAGTGCAAAAATGGTTGATGTAGGTTATGCACCAGTTAATGCGATGAGAGTAAACTTTGTTGGTGAATTAGGATGGGAACTTCATCACCCAATTGAATATCAAAATCACATTTTTGATAAACTTATGGAAGCAGGACAAGATCTTGGATTAAAGCCATATGGTATTAGAGCTATGAATAGTTTGAGAGTAGAAAAATCATATAAATTAGTTGGAACAGAATTATCAATAGAATACTCACCTTATGAAAGTGGTCTTGATAGATTTATACACCCTAATAAAGGAAGTTTTATTGGACTTGAAGCATTGAACAAATGGAGAGAAAAAGGTTTTGATAACAAACTTGTTACCTTGGAGGTTCACAATCCAAAAGATGCAGATGTTTTGGGCAACAACCCAATTTATGAAAATGGAAGTGTAATAGGAAGAGCAACAGGTGGTGATTTTGGTTTTAGAATTGGAAAATCTTTAGCATTAGGAATGGTTAAACCAGAATTAGCAAATGTTGGACAAAAACTTAAAATTGAAATATTAGGTGAGAAATATGATGCAACAATTTTAGATGAAAGTCCTTACGATCCGGAAAACAATTTATTAAGAGCTTAATGAAAATACTAGTCGCTGTTAAAAGAGTTATTGATTACAACGTTCAAATAAGAGTTAAAGAAGATGGCTCAGGTGTTGTTACTGACAACGTTAAAATGTCAACAAATCCACCAGATGATAATGCGATAGAAGAAGCGGTAAAAATTAAAGAAGCTGGCAAAGCTAAAGAAATAGTTGCAATAACCATTGGTGAGGAAAAAGCACAAGAAACAGTTAGAAAAGCATTAGCAGTAGGAGCAGATAGAGGAATACATGTCAAAGTTGATAATGTGATTGAACCATTGGCAGTTTCAAAAATTTTAAAAAAAATTGTAGAAAAAGAAAATCCTGATTTAGTATTTATGGGAAAACAAGCGATTGATGATGATTGTAATCAAACTGGTCAGATGCTTGCAGCTTTATTAAATTGGCCTCAAGCAACTTTTGCATCGAAAATTGAAGTTAAAAATAATGCATTAGAAGTAACTCGTGAAATTGATGAAGGTTTAGAAACTATTGAAGTAAATGTTCCAGCTATTGTTACATGTGATTTAAGACTAAATGAACCAAGATATGCTTCGCTTCCAAATATTATGAAAGCTAAGAAAAAACCAATAGAACAGTTAAATGCTTCAGATTTAGGAGTTGATATTAATCCTAGAATCGAACAAATTAAAGTTGAAGAACCACCAAAAAGAAAAGCTGGAATAAAAGTCGCTAGTGTAGAAGAATTAGTGCAAAAATTAAAAAATGAGGCTAAAGTAATTTAAATGTCAGTATTATTAATTGCAGAACATAATAATAAAGAGGTTAGACCATTTACCTATAATGCTATAACTGCAGCTTCTCAAATAAATGAGGATCTTCATGTTTTGGTTTTAGGTCATCAAGCTGATGATGTTGCAAAATCTTTATCTGAAGTTCCAAATGTAAAAAAAGTTATTCACGTTGATAATGAAATTTATGAAAACTACATTGCTGAAAATTATACAGCAGCAATAATTAAGCATGCAGAAAGTTATTCACATATTGTAAGCTCAGCAAATACATTTGGTAAAAATTTAATGCCAAGAATTGCAGCATTACTAGATACTTCGCAAGTGAGCGATATAATTAAAGTTATTTCTGAAGATACTTTTTTAAGACCAATTTATGCAGGAAATGCTTTTGCTACAGTTAAAAGTAATGACAAAAAAAAATGTGTTACTATTAGACCGACGTCGTTTGACCCTGCTGATAAGAGTGGTGGATCTGCTGAAATTACAAAATCTGATCCAGCAGAAGCTAGTTCATCAACTAAATTTCTAAAGAAAGAAGAAGTTAAGTCAGACAGACCAGAGCTTGGAACAGCTAGAATAGTTATTTCTGGTGGCAGAGGAATGCAAAATGGCGAAAATTTCAAATTAATAAGTGATATTGCGGATAAACTTAATGCAGCAATTGGTGCATCTAGAGCAGCAGTTGATGCAGGTTATATTACGAATGATCATCAAGTAGGACAAACGGGTAAAGTGGTAGTTCCAGATTTATATATTGCAGTTGGAATTTCAGGTGCGATACAGCACTTAGCAGGAATGAAAGAAAGCAAAGTTATTGTGGCTATAAATAAAGACGGTGAAGCTCCAATTTTTAGTGTCGCAGATTACGGATTAGAAGCAGATCTTTTTGAGGCGCTTCCTCAGTTTTTGTCAGAATTGAACAAATTAAACACTATACAAAAATAGCAAATACTGTAAGAAATTATCATTATGTCCAGAGAAGTGATGGAATACGATGTTGTCATCGTAGGTGGCGGACCATCAGGACTTTCAACTGCAATTAAATTAAAGCAGTTAAATCCAGATATTAATGTCTGCCTTTTAGAGAAAGCATCTGAAATAGGTGCTCATATTTTATCAGGGAACGTGTTTGAAACACGTGCTTTAGACGAACTAATACCTAATTGGAAAGAATTAAATGCTCCCATTAAAACAAAAGTTACAAAAGAAAAATTTTTATTTTTAGGAAAACAAAAATCATTAAGTTGGCCAACATGGTTACTTCCTAAGGTTCAACAAAATCATAACAATTATATTATAAGTCTTGCAAATCTTTGTAGATGGTTAGCAGAGCAGGCTGAGGGATTAGGAGTTGAAATATTCCCAGGATTTCCAGCAAGTGAAGTTTTATATAATGATGATGGATCAGTTAAAGGTATTGCAACCCAAGATATGGGTATCGACAAAGAGGGTAATAAAAAAGATACTTATGAACCAGGAATGGAATTACATGCAAAAGTTACAGTATTTGCAGAAGGATGCAGAGGTCACTTAGGAAAAGAATTAATTAAGAAGTTTGAGTTGGATAAAGGTAAAAATCCTCAACAATATGGAATTGGTTTTAAAGAAATTTGGGAGATAGATGAAAAAAATCATACAGAAGGTTTAGTAATGCATACTGCTGGATGGCCTTTAGACAATAACACCTACGGTGGAAGTTTTATGTATCATGCAGAAAATAAACAAGTTTTTCTTGGTTACGTAATTGGATTAGATTACCAAAATCCTCATCTTTCACCTTTCGATGAGTTCCAAAGATTTAAAACTCATCCAGATATAAAAAAAATAATTGAAGGTGGAAAAAGAATTTCTTATGGCGCAAGAGCTTTAATTGAGGGAGGTATACAGAGTTTACCTCAGATGTTTATGCCAGGTGCTTTGTTAGTTGGATGTGATGCGGGAACATTAAATATGCCTAAAATAAAAGGGTCTCATACTGCAATGAAGAGTGGAATGATCGCTGCTGAAACAATTTATGAGCATCTTACAAAAAATATAAATTTATCTACATATGAACAAAAATTTAAAGAAAGTTGGGTTTACAAAGAATTATATGAGGCAAGAAATGTAAAACCAAGTTTCTCTTGGGGTTTAATTCTAGGTATATTATTTACTGGAATTGACCAGATTTTATTTAGAGGAAAGCTTCCTTTCACATTAAAGCATAAACACGCTGATCATGAAGCTTTAAAACCAGCAGATAAAATGCCAAAAATTGATTATCCTAAGCCTGATAACGTTATTACTTTTGATAAAACTAGTTCGGTTTATTTAACAGGTACAATTCATGATGATAATCAGCCAGTCCACTTAAAACTTAAAGATCCAGATTTGCCAATAAAATATACTTTAGAAAAATTTGATGAGCCTGCACAAAGATATTGTCCAGCAGGAGTTTATGAAGTTCAAGAAGTAAATTCTGTTCAAAAATTTGTAATAAATACACAAAATTGCATACATTGTAAAACTTGTGATATTAAAGAGCCATCTCAAAATATTACTTGGGTCACTCCAGAAGGTGGAGGTGGACCTAAATATGGAAATATGTAGTTAGGATAAATCGATTGCAAACTTTTTTAAAGTTTCAATTGGAATAAGTTTCAAAGTGTTTTTATGAGTTTTCTTTAAATAAATTGGACATCCTTTCCCCGCTTCTAAAGCTCTAGCATACCAGCCTGCACAAACACACCAACTATCTCCATCTTTTAAACCCGGAAAACCAAACTCAGGATGAGGTGTAATTAAATCATTGCCTGCTTCTTTGCACCATTCCAAAAATTCAGTATTTACTTTTGCACAAACAGTATGAACACCATGGTCATTTTCATCTGTATTACAACATCCATCTCTATACCATCCTGTTAGAGGATCATTAGAACATAATTCTAATTCTTCATCTAAAACATTTCTTTGACTTTTAGTTACCATAGACATTATAAATACTATCATCAATAGTAGCATTGAAAGAAATAGACCTTCTTTCTTCGTCTGTATCTTTAAAAGGATAAACTGTATGCATTAAATAATTAGGGAAAAAATAAAAATCACCTACTTGAGGAATAATTTCAAACTTAGAGCTCGATAAAAACATTCTTGATCCATGTATTAGCTCAAGATGTCCACCACAATAATTTTTGTTCTGTTTTTTTTGTGTAAAGTTACCAAAACTTTTAGGTAGTTTTAAAAAACCTGCTCCAGATATGTGTCCTGAATGCCAATGGACTGGATTATATTCATTCTTAAATTGTCTTACAACCCAAGTTTGCTTTAAATTAAATTTGGTAATTTTTTTATTCGTCTCTAATTCAATCCATTTTTTTGTACAAGTGCCTAAAAAATTTAACCAGCCACTATCTTGAATTGTATTTTTGTCAATTTTTATTTCTTGAGTTACGTCTCCAACTAAATTTTCTCCATAATTTTGTTCTTTTGATTTTTTTTGACTCTCAATTGTTTGGTCGACATAATGATTTAATTTTACCATTACATCATTAGGTATTTTTGCTGCAAAAATTGATGGGCCAAAATTTTTTATTAACTTGTATTTAATATCCATTTATATTTTTGTTGGATTAGGTTGACCTTTATAAACCACTTCAGGATCAAATTTTTTTTCTTCTTCTTCAAATTTCATTTCAATTTGTCTTGCATTATCAATCTTACCCAAAGGGACAGATCTATAAAAACAGGATCTGTAACCAACGTGGCAACTAGAACCTTCGCCTATATCTACAGTCATCCAAACCGCATCTTGATCATCGTCAATTCGAATCTCTTTTACTTTTTGAACAAACCCACTTGTTTTTCCTTTATGCCAAATTGATTGTCTTGATCTGCTCCAGTAATGAGCTTCTTTAGTTTCAATAGTTAACTTTAAGGCTTCAACATTCATATACCCATGCATTAATATTTCTTTTGTTTTTGAGCATGTTGTAATGACTGGAATCAATCCATCATTGTCGAATTTAGGAGATAAAAGCTTGCCTTCTTCTATTTCTGCTACATTTTCTCTTTTTTTAAACATATATGTGGAATTATCTAACATAATAATAAATATATTAAATATTTTAAAATTAAGGTTTTATATATATAAAAGCACGTCATGAAATTAGTAAAAAACGAAAACGAAAAAAAAATTAATGAAGTAACTGATAAAGAAGCTGAAGAAGCTTTTGTCAAAATCCTTAAATGGTTAGGTGAAGATCCTACTAGAGAAGGTTTATTGGAAACTCCAAAAAGAGTAACAAAAGCATTTAAAGAATATTTCAAGGGATATAAAGAAGATCCTAAAGCAGTTTTAGACAAAACATTTGGTGATGTTGAAGGCTATAGCGATATGGTTGTTCAAAAAAATATTTCAGTACAAAGTCATTGCGAACATCACATGGCACCAATTATAGGAATTGCTCATGTAGCATATATTCCAAATCAAAGAGTTGTAGGATTAAGCAAAATAGCAAGAGTTGTAGAAGTATTTTCAAAAAGATTACAAACACAAGAAAGATTAACTGTTCAGATCGCTAATACTTTAATGGAGTCATTGGATGCAAAAGGAGTTGCGGTAACAATAGATTCAACTCATCAGTGTATGACTATGAGAGGTATAAAAAAAGAGCAAGCTACTACAGTTACAAATTTTTATCTTGGACAATTTAAAGACGATTTAAGTTATCAAAATAGATATTTGCGATTTATTGCAAAATAATATTTACTGATAAACATGGCGGACTCATTTAAAGCAGTTGTAATAAACAATCAGAACGAAAATTTTACAAGAGAAGTCAAAGAATTAAGTTTAGACCATTTTAAAGATGGAGAGGTTCTAGTTAAGATAGATTACTCTGATCTTAATTGGAAAGATGCAATGATACTAAAAGATGGTGGTAAATTAGTAAAAGAGTATCCAAGAATACCTGGAATTGATTTTTCTGGAATTGTTGCACAAGGCGATGGTGAAGAATTTAAAGAAGGAGATAGAGTTATATTAACAGGTTGTAGAGCAGGTGAACTTTTTGATGGTGGATATTCTCAATACGCAAAAGTTAAAAAAGATCATATTACAAAAACACCTGAGGGAATGACAAACAAACAAGCTATGATTTTAGGAACTGCTGGTCTTACAGGTTTGTTATGCGCCTTTGCAGTCAAAGCAAGAGAGGAACTATTGATGCAGTCAAAAGTTAATGATGTATTAGTAACTGGTTCTACAGGAGGTGTTGGAATGGTGGCAGTTATGGTTCTTGCTAAAATGGGTATTAACGTTACAGCGGTTACTGGTAAACCAGATAAAGCAGATTATCTAAAAGAACTTGGTGCTAAAAACGTTATAGATCGTAAAGAATTTGAAGGTGAAGCAAGATTAATAGATAAAGGAACATGGGACGGTGTTGTAGATACTGTGGGTGGTAACATTTTATCTAATGCAATAGCTCAAACTAAACCAAAAGGAATTGTTGCTATATGTGGAAATGCTAGTGGCAATAAATTAAATACCTCAGTAATTCCATTTATTTTAAGAGCAGTCAAATTATGGGGAGTAGACTCGGTTAATATCAGTAAAAAAAGAAAAGAGTTTGTATGGGGAGAATTTCCTGCTTTGCTAGATTTTAATATTTTAGAAAAATCAGTAAATACTATTGGATTAGATGAATTATTAAATGTCTATCCAGATATATTAAAAGGAAATTTAAAACATAAAATAGTAGTGGATGTAAATAAATAATGGATTGGGATAAATTAAAGATATTTCATGCAGTTGCTGAGGCAGGCAGTTTTACTAGTGCAACAGTAATTTTAAATCTTAGCCAATCTGCAATTAGTAGACAAATTCAATCTTTGGAAGAAGATTTAAAAGTTAAATTATTTGAACGTCATGCTAGAGGTTTAACACTAACTGAAAATGGAGAATATGTATTTAAAACAGCTCATGAAGTTATCTCCAAATTAAAAGAGGTAGAAACAACTTTAGGAGATAAAAAACACAAACCTTCAGGAAAACTATCAGTAACTACCGTAGTAAGTTTTGGAACAACTTGGCTGACACCAAGAATACAAGAATTTATGCAATTAAATCCCGAAATTGAAGTTGAACTCATATTTGATGATAGAGAGTTAGATTTAAGCACTAGACAAGCGGATATTGGTATATTTATGAGAAGACCAAAACAACTTAATTACATTCAAAAAAAGCTTATAGATATCAATTATCACATCTACGGATCACCAAAATACCTTGAAAAACATGGATATCCTAAGACAGTTAATGATTTAAATAAGCACAACTTTATTTCATTTGGTAGAGGAGCTCCATCTCCAGTTTATAATCCAGATTGGGCATTAAAACTTGGGATGAAAGATAATAAAAAAAGAAAAACTGTAATGAGAGTGAATAGTGTTTATGGTTTACTATTAGCTGTTCAAAGCGGTGTAGGATTAGCTGCAATACCAGATTACTTAACTGTCAAACAACCAAATATAGTAAAAGTATTACCTAGCGTTCAAGGTCCAACTACAGAGGCACATTTTGTATATCCTCAATCACTCAAAAATGTTGCTAGAGTCCAAGCTTTTAGAAATTTCCTTTATAGTAAAATTTCAGAGTGGGAATTTTAAATAATTTATCCAAAAAACATTAATAATTGCGATTGATTATCAATTGCGACAATATTGCAATTGATAATCATTTTCATTGAGAATAGTTATCATCCGCATTGCAGGACAAAATACGTTTAATATAAATATAAATTTAAGGAGTAGAATGAGAAAATTAACAATAATTTCATTGTTTTTTGCTTTAATTTCAAGTTTTACGATTGCAGCTGAAGTCAACATTTTTAGTGCAAGACACTATGATTCTGACATTCAATTATATGAAAAATTCACATCAGCAACAGGAATTAAAGTAAACGTCGTATCAGGAAAAGATAAAGCCCTGCAAAAAAGAATTACTGAAGAGGGAGCAGATTGTGTTGGAGATTTATACATCACAGCTGATGCTGGAAGACTAGGTGCATTTGCAGCAAAAGGAATGATGCAAAATGCAGGCTGGTCAAAAGCGATTAAGGATGCCGTACCTGCACAATTTAGATCTGCAAAATGGACTGGAATAGCTAAAAGAGCAAGAATAATTTATTATTCACCTGAAAGAGTAAATGCAAATGAACTTAATGGCATGACTTACGAAGGTCTAGCTGATCCAAAATGGAAAGGTAGATTAGTAATAAGAAAATCTAACAACATTTATAACCAATCTTTAGTTGCTTCACTAGTTAAGAATAATGGTAAAGCTAAAACTGCAGAGTGGTCTAAAGCTGTTGTAGCAAACATGGCAAGAACTCCAAAAGGTAATGACCGTGCTCAAATCATGGCTGTTGCTGCAGAAGAAGCTGATATTGCTGTTGCAAACACGTACTATCATGCGTTGATGTTATCCGGAAAAAAAGGTGCTGAACAACAAGAAGCAGCAAAAAAAGTAATGCCTTTTTTCCCGAATCAACAAGATAGAGGAACGCACATTAATATTAGTGGAGCTGGTATGCTTAAACATGCACCAAATAAAGCTAATGCTGTAAAATTAGTTGAGTTTTTATTATCAGAAGAGGCTCAAAATCACATCGTAAATAATACTTTTGAGTATCCAATGATCGGTAGTGTAAAACCTAATGATTTAGTTCCAGGCAAAGAGATGAACTTTGTAATGGATACTAAAACAAGTGTTAAGTCATATGGTGCAAAACAAGCAGATGCATTAGAAGTAATGTTGGCTGCAGGTTGGAAGTAAATGATAGCTGATAAAAAAAAATTTACTACGGAAGTTGATTATAATAAATCTTCCAAAGCCTGTCCTGCATGTGCTTCGGAGTGTGAAAAAATCAATAAACGTGTAAATAATAGAAAATTGTCTGAAATTAAAACTAAGGAGGTTCCGCATATCCTAAAAGTATTTAATTTTTGATTTTCTAAAGTTTGTGCCTATGGTTTGGTCTCCTAAGCCATGGGCACTTTTGATTTTCATGATTATAAGGCGGATTATAATATATGAAATTTAATTCCTGGTACTTATCATCTTTTATAGTTTCATTTGTTGTTGCAATTCCAATTTTAACTGTGTTTGCAAGTTTCTTCCAAGAAACAACTAATTACTTTGATATTTTAAAAAATACATTTTTAATTGAATATATTTATAATTCTTTAATATTACTTTTAGGAGTTTTAGTTCTTACATTATTCTTAGGTGTTGGCAGTGCATATGTAGTTTCATTTTATGATTTTCCAGGCGTTAAATTTTTTAAATGGGCTTTAATATTATCTTTTGCAGTACCTGCTTACATTTATGCTTATTCATTAACTGCTTTTTTTGAAAACTTTGGAACACTATATTCAATATTGAAATCTTTATTTGGACCTGGTGAATACAATCAATCCATCCCAAAATTTGATGGTATGCTTGGTGCTATTTTATCTATTTCTTTTTCACTATTTGGATATGTTTACGTTTTAACTAGAGCATCTTTTCATTATCAGTCTCAAAATTTAATAGAATTAGGACAAAATCTAGGTTTTTCAAAATATAAATCTTTCTTTAAAATCATTTTACCATCTGCAAGACCAGCTATAGTTGCGGGTTTAGCATTAGTTGCTATGGAAACATTATCAGATTTTGGAGCAGTATCATTTTTTGGAATAGCAACTCTTACTACTGGAATATATGATTCATGGATATCTTTTGATGATTTAGCTTTTGCAAATCAGCTCTCATTTTTTTTACTATTATTTATATTAGGACTTTTTTTTATTGAGAATATCTCAAGAAAAAAAGCTCAATATCACTCTCCAGTTAAGGGAGGAATTAAAGAAAAGAAGAAAATTAAATTAAACTTTTCAAAAGGTTCTTTAGCATTCGGATTTTGTTTTTTAGTTTTTTTAGTCAGCTTTTTATTCCCTGTTTTACAAATGTTGTATTGGACAATAATTTTTCCAAAAAATTTATTTGATTTAAATACTTTTCAATTATTTATAAACACAATTTACTTGGTATTTTTATCAAGTCTTGTTCTCGTAATTTTTTCATTTATTTCAAATTATGGAAACAGAGTAACTAAAAGTAAATTCTTAAATTATCTTACAACATTTTCTATTACTGGTTATGCAATCCCTGGTGTAATTTTAGCTGTAGCATTCATCACTTTTATTGCTTGGTTTGATAATACTTTTATAAAAGCCTTTGAATTTAATTCTATAAAGAGAGTATTTATAGGATCTATTTTTGGTTTAGTAATAGTTTATTTTATCAGATTTTATTCATTAGCTTATAATGGATTGAAAACTGGTTATGAAAGAATAAATAGGTCAATTGATGAAAGTTCTTATCTTCTTGGTTACTCGAAAATAAAAACCTTTTTAGGAATTCATGTTCCTTATTTAAAAAATTCTGTTTTTCTTATAGGGATATTGATTACTATAGAAGTAATAAAAGAATTACCTATAACTTTGATATTGAGACCATTTAACTTTGAAACATTCGCTACAACAGCATATATTTTTGCATCTCAAGATCTCTTAGAGGCTGCAGCAGTTCCATCATTATTCTTGATATTAATTGCAAGTACATTTATTTTGATTACGTCTAAATTTATTTTGAAAGACTAATGGCTAATAATTTTTTTGAAATTGAAAATGTATCTTTTGCTGCTGGCGGGAAAAACAAAGTTAATAATGTTTCTTTAAAAATTGAAAATGAAGGTGAAATAGTATGTTTACTTGGTCCATCTGGCATAGGTAAAACCACAATATTAAGAACTATTGCTGGTTTAGAAAAAATTAATAAAGGTAAAATTAATCTAAAAGGCAGAACAATTTCTTCTGAAAATATTCATATCGAACCAGAAAATCGTAACATTGCTCTATCATTTCAAGAGAACAGCTTATTTCCTCATTACAATATAGAAAAAAATATTAATCTTGGCTCAGATAGAGTGAAAGATGATAAAAAAATACAAATTAAAGACGTAATTAATTTTTTAAACTTAAACAAAATATTAAATAAATTTCCGCATGAGATAAGTGCTGGCGAAGCCCAAAGAGCATCTCTAGCAAGATCTTTAGTTTCTCAACCAGATTTATTAATGCTTGATGAGCCATTATCTAATGTAGATCAAAGTTTTAAGGAGGAAATTCAAGTTGAATTAAAACAAATTTTAACAAATTCTAAAATAACTACAATAATTGTAACACACGATTCTTATGAAGCTTTTTATCTAGGCAGTAAATGTGGAATAATATTAGATGGTGAATTAAAGCAATATGATGATCCATATAATGTTTATCATTTGCCAAATTCAGTAGAGGTAGTTAATTTTTTAAATAGAGGCACATTAATACCAGCAGAAGTTACCAGTCCGAAAAGTCTTGAAAATGAAGATTTAGGTACAATAACTGGAAATTTTGCTAGACCGTTCCCAATAGGATCTAAAGTAAAACTATTAATACAGCCAGAGGACTTACAGCATGATGATGCGAGCAATCTTAAACTTGAAGTAGTAGATAGAAAATTCAGAGGATCAAATTTTATTTATACATTAAAAACATTAAGTAATAAATTAATACCAGTTTTTGTGCATTCTCATCATATTCATCAACATGAAGTCGATGAAAAATTTGGTATAAAAAGACCCATCCATATCGATCATATTGTTTGCTTTTAAATTTAATCGTATAAATCACATTAAGTATGAAAGAGTTACCAAAAAGTACTAAAGTAGTTGTTATAGGGGGTGGTGTTGCTGGAACATCATGTGCTTATCATCTGGCAAAATTTGGTTGGAAAGATGTAATATTGCTTGAAAGAGATCAATTAACATCAGGAACTACTTGGCACGCTGCAGGTCTTCTTGGTCAATTAGGTGCATCATCAACAATTACAAAAATAAGAAAATATTCTTTAGATCTTTATAAAGATTTAGAAAAGACTACAGGTCTATCAACCGGAATGAAACAAAATGGTGCAATCACGGTTGCATCTACCAAAGAAAGAATGCAAGAACTACTAAGACAAGCAACAACTGCTCAATTATCAGATGTTGAAGTAGAAGTTCTTAATAAAAAACGTTTAAAGGAATTGTATCCCGTATTACATAGTGAAGATATTGTGGGTGGTGTTTATATGCCAAAAGATGCTCAAGCAGATCCAGTTGGAGTAACTAACGTACTTGCAAAAGCTGCAAAAATGGAGGGCGCAAAGATTTTTGAAAAAACACCTGTAAAAAAAATTTTAATTAAAAATTCTAGAATTAGTGGGGTAGAAACTGATAAAGGTGTCATCGATTGTGAATACGTTGTTATGGCTACAGGAATGTGGTCAAGACAATTAGGTGAAGAAATTAATGTTAGTGTTCCTTTATACCCAAATGAACATTTTTATATAATCACTGAACCAATAAAAAATTTACCTCAAAATCTTCCCGTTTTAAGAGATTATAATGCTTGTTTATATTTGAAAGAAGATGCAGGAAAAATGCTTGTTGGTATTTTTGAACCAAAGGCAAAACCGGCTTTTAAAGATACAGGAAGAGTGCCAGACAATTTTTCGTTTGGCGAACTGCCAGATGATTTTGATCACTTTGAACCTTACTTAGAAAAATCATTTCATAGATTGCCAATGTTAGAAAGTGCAGGAATAAGAAAATTCTTCTCTGGTCCGGAGTCTTTTACTCCAGATACTCAATATTTATTAGGCGAAACCCCTGAAGTTAAAAATTTATATACATGTTGTGGCTTTAATAGCATTGGAATTGCTAGTTCAGGAGGAGCGGGGAGAGTTACAGCTGAATGGATGATTAATGGACATATTAATGAAGATTTATTTTCAGTAGATATTAAAAGATTTCAAAAATTCCACTCATCAAAAAACTTTATTATGGAAAGGGTAACAGAAACGCTTGGTGATCTGTATGGAATGCATTGGCCTTATAAACAACCAAATACATCAAGAAATCAAAAACTTTTGCCCTATCATGAAGAATTAAAAAAAGCAGGAGCTTGTTTTGGAGTTGCAGGAGGTTTTGAAAGACCAATGTGGTATTCATTAAATGGTAAAGAACCTAAGTATGAATATAGTTTTAATTATCAAAATTGGTACCCATCAGCAAAGCATGAAACTTTAAATGCAAGAAAAAATGTTGGTCTATTTGATTTTTCAACTTTCTCTAAGTTTGACTTAAAAGGTGAAAAAACACATCAAGAATTGCAAAAGTTGTGTACTGCTAATATTAAAAATGAGATTGGAAAAACAACATACACTCATATGTTAAATGAGGACGGTGGAATAGAAACAGATTTAACTGTTGTATGTATGGATAAAAACTTTTTTAGAGTTGTAAGCTCTGCAGCTACGAGAGAACACGATAAATATCATATATTAAAGTATTTAGATGAAGATGTATCATTTAAAGATGTAACAGAGGATATTTGTTGTCTAGGATTATTCGGTCCAAAGAGTAGAGAGATGATTTCGAAAATAAGTAATGATGATTTTAGTAATGACCAATTTAAGTTTGGAACTGGGAAGTTCATCATGATAAATGGTGTTAAAGTTTGGGCTCAACGACTTTCTTATGTTGGTGAATTAGGATTTGAGCTTTATGTTGACTCAAGTTTAGCTAAGGATTTATATGAAATTCTAATTGAAGAGGGGAAAAACTTCGAACTATCTCATTGTGGAATGCATGCAATGGATATTATGAGAATGGAAAGTGGATTTGTTCACTGGGGACATGATATTTCACCAGAGGAAAATCAGTATCAAGCAGGTTTAAAATTTGCAATTAGTTATAAGAAAAATGTAAACTTTATTGGAAAAGATGCTCTATTAAAAATTAAAGACCAAAAATTAGATAAGAGAATGATGATGTTTACTCTTAAAGATAGTAAACCTGGTGAGCCACTTTTACTACATGAAGAACCTATTTATATAGACGATAAAATTATTGGAAGAACAACTTCAGGAAACTATTCTTTTTGTTATGAAAAAAATCTTTCTTTTGGATATGTCAATTCTGGAAATACAGTTGAAACATTAAAAGACAAAAATATATATATTGAAATTGAAAAACAAAAATATCTAGTTGAAGTATTAGAAAAACCTTTAAACAATAAAGATTTTAAGAACTAATTTTCTTTTTTCTACTTTCAGCTTGAACAAACAAAACTCCAAAAACAATTATTCCAATAACTCCAAAAGTTTTATTAAAATCAAAAGGTACTCCAAATATATAAAAATTTATTAATGTTGACCAAATTAATTGTGAATATTGAAAATTAGTTACAAATGACAAATTTGATAATTGAATTGCAAATATAATTAAAAGGTGACTAGTAAAACCTAATACACCAAGAAATATCAACCAAGCCCATAACCTTTTATTCTCAATAGGTGTCCAGTCTAACATTATATAAATAGAGAAAACAATGGCTCCAACAACAGCAGCATAAAATAACGCCACTAAAGGATCATTATTACCAGAAATAAATTTTGTAAAAAATTGATATAAAGCCCAACATACTGGTGGTACCAAAGGAAAAATTAAATCTAAACTTAAAACTTTCATACTTGGACTCATTGAATAGATTATACATCCAAAGCTTAACAACATTAAAATTATACCTTTAGGAGAAAGAATATCTTTTAAAAACAATGCTGTCAGAATTGATACTATTAATGGAGCTGAGAAGAAAACCACATAGATATCCACAAGGTCAAATTTTTGTAAAGAATGAATGAAAAAAAAAGTAGCAAAAACCATGAGAATAGATCTAATAATATTAATTTTAAAATTGCTTTTTAAGTTTAACTTAGGTTTTAATATTGCGAATAAAATTAAAATAATGACAAAGTGAAAAAAAAATCTGCCCCAAATTACTTGATTTAATGGCATTAATGTTCCAAGATATTTTGCAGTCGAATCCTGGCAAACTAAAATAAAAAATCCTGATATAGATAAAATTATAACTTTGGTAATAGATTTATTTTTAAGAAAATTCATAATTTTGATTAAATTTTAGACTGAACTAAGATTATCTAAAATTTTTTTTGAGCACTGTTCTGTATTACTAGAGCCTTGAAGATCTTTGGTTCGACTGTTTTTATCTTTAAGAGTTAATTCAATTGATTTTACTATTCTATCAGAAGCTTCTTTTTCACCTAAGTAATCTAACATCATTGCAGCTGACCAAATTTGACCCACTGGATTAGCTATCCCTTTTCCCGCAATATCTGGTGCCGATCCATGAACGGGTTCAAATAATGATGGGTATTTATTTGTTGGATTAATATTTCCTGACGGTGCAATTCCAATAGTTCCAGTACAAGCTGGCCCTAGATCTGATAAAATATCTCCAAAAAGGTTTGATGCGACTATCACATCAAAGCGTTCAGGACTTAGAACAAATCTAGCAGCTAATATATCAATATGGTACTGATCAGTTTCCACATCAGAATAATTTTTTTTATTCTCATTAAATCTTTCGTCCCAATAAGGCATTGTAATTGATATTCCGTTTGATTTTGTTGCACTTGTTAATTTTTTTCTTTTTCTTTTTTTAGCTAATTCAAAAGCAAATTGTTGAACTCTATCTATTCCATATTTTGACATTATTGTTTCTTGAATAACCACCTCTCTATCAGTTCCCTGATACATTCTTCCGCCGACTGATGAGTATTCACCCTCAGTATTTTCTCTTACAATTATCATGTCAATATCACCTGGCTTTTTATTTGCTAATGGGGCATTTACACCTTCAAAAAGTTTTACGGGTCTTAAGTTAATAAATTGATCAAACTCTCTTCTAAATTTTAACAATGATCCCCAAAGTGTTATGTGGTCAGGGTATTTATCTGGCATACCAACTGCACCAAAGAAAATTGCATCATGTTTAATTAATTTATCTTTCCAGTCATCTGGCATCATTTTTCCATGCTTTTCGTAATAATCACATGATGCAAAATCATAATCTTCTATGTTTAATTTGAATTGATGTTGTTGAGAAATTTCTTTTAATATTTTTTGTGCTTCAGGTACAACTTCTTTACCAATACCGTCACCAGCAATAGAAGCTATAGAATATTCTTTCATTTATTTAGTGAATGTATCGTTAAATTGCTTAGTAACTCTGACAAAAGTCGTACATTTACTTAATTGTTTTAATGAGGGTGCACCAACATATGTACAACTACTTCTTACACCACCTAAAATATTTAAAATGGTATCATTAATTTTACCACGGTATTTCACTCTTACCGTTCTTCCTTCGCTGCTTCTGTAGTCTGATAGTCCACCATAATGTTTATTGTTTGCTGTTTCAGAACTCGATCCATAAAATTCAACATACTTTGAGCCATTAGATTTTACTAATTTTCCTTTGCCTTCATCATGACCTGCAAACATTCCTCCAAGCATAACAAAATCAGCTCCTCCACCAAATGCTTTAGCAACGTCACCTGGACACGTACATCCACCATCTGCAATTATATGTGCACCTAATCCATGAGCAGCATCTGCACATTCTATAACTGCACTTAGTTGAGGATATCCAACTCCAGTTTGAATCCTAGTTGTACATACACTTCCTGGTCCAATTCCAACTTTAACAATATCTGCTCCTGATAAAATTAATTCTTGAGTCATATCTGCAGTAACAACATTGCCTGCAATTATTGTTTTTGTTGGGTATTTATCTCTAACAGATTTTAAAAATTTACTAAAATGTTCAGAGTAACCGTTTGCAACATCTATACAGATGAACTTTATGAAACTAAATTCTTTTAAAACTTTATCTAAATTTTGAAAATCTTCTTTTTTTGTTCCAATACTCAAAGCTACGTTTGGATAAATTGATTTAATTTTTTTAAATTGTTTAATCTTTCTTACATCATGTTGTTTTGTTAAACATGTGATCATTCCATATTCAGATAATTTTTCGGCAACACCAAGTACACCAACACCATCCATATTAGCGGCCATTATAGGAATTCCAGACCATTCGTTTTTACTGTATTTAAAACGATAAGTTCTCTTTAAGTTTACATCTTTTCTACTTTTAAGAGTACTTCTTTTAGGTCTAAAAAGTACATCGGAATAATCTAGTTTTAGCTCTTCTTCAATTCTCACAAAAATGAAGGTATACATTCAATGAATGATAATTCAATTTAATAATTGACCTTATTAACGTTGTATTTGAACAATTTTAAAATTACTGATTGAATTATAAAAATATAAATAAAAATAAATAATGTTTGAAGGTTTTAAGAGCAGATACGTAAAAGTAAAAAAGGGGAAAGTCTTTTGCAAAGTTAAAGGAGATGGACCGCCTTTATTATTACTTCATGGTTATCCTCAAACACATTTAATGTGGCACAAAACAGCTCCTGAGTTATCAAAAAGCTTTACTGTAGTTGCAGCAGACTTAAGAGGTTATGGAAACAGTTTAGCTCCACCATCTGATAATAAACATTATAATTATTCAAAACGAGAAATGGCGAGTGACATGAAACAAATGATGGTAAAATTAGGGTATAGTAAATTTTATGTTGCAGGCCATGATAGAGGTGGAAGAGTTGCTCATAGATTGGCAAGAGACCACAGAAAAAACGTACTCGCTCTTAGCGTTTTAGATATTTGTCCAACTTTAGACATGTACGAACTAACAACTAGAGATTTTGCAAAAGCTTACTTTCATTGGTTTTTCTTAATTCAACCAAAATGGTTACCAGAAAGAATGATAATGAGTGATCCAAGAAAATGGATGAAGTATTGTCTAGATAAATGGTCTGGCAATCATAAATTTGGAAAGGTTGAGGAGGGTTATCTAAAATGCTTTAAGCAACCAAAGAGAATTCACGGATCATGTGAGGATTATAGAGCATCTGCTACTATTGATCTTGATCATGACAGATACGATCGAAAGAAAAAACTAAATATTCCTGTTCAAGTTTTATGGGGAAAAAATGGAGTTATTGGTAAACAATTTAAACCTATTAAAATCTGGCAAAAATATTCAAATAAAAAAGTGCTAGGAGCTGCTGTTAAATCTGGACATTTTATACCAGAGCAAAATCCCAAAGAAGCAATTAAACAATTAAAAAGCTTCTTTTTAAAAAATGCTAAAAATTATTCCTAATAAAAAAAATATAGGTGCCGAATTAGTCTGTGATTTAAACAAAATTAATAATTCTAAGTTAAAGAAAATAAAATCTGCATTATCAAAATATGGGATGATTTATTTTAGAAACCAAAAATTAAATTCTGACCATTATATAAAATTTGCAAAAAAGTTTGGAAAACTTGCAAATTATCCAAGACTTAAAGGATTGAATAAAAAATATCCTCAAATAACTGTTGTTCAGAGAAAATCTAGCGACAAAGGTCCTAGTTTTGGCGAGCAATTTCACACAGATTCTATTTATACTAAAAAGCCGCCTAGATTTACAATGTTGTTATCTAAATTAGTTCCAAAAAAAGGTCAGGCAAACACAGATTTTTGCTCTCAATATTTAGCTTATGAAAAATTACCAGCTAACTTTAAAAGAAAGTTTAAAAACGAAAAATGTGTATTTTCATCAGAAGGTCCTATTTCTGTCACAAGATTGGAAAGAGAGAAAGAAAAGGGGAAAAAAGCTAAAGAGCTTATTTCAAAGCATAAATTGATAAGAAAAATAAATAGTAAATACACTTTATATTGTAGTCCAGGACACTTTATTCGGTTTAATAATAGTAAAATTGATAAAAAATTAAAAACTTATTTATTCAAACACCAAGTAAAAAAAAGTTTTCAATATTCTTTGGAGTGGGAAAAGAACCAATTAGCTATTTGGGATAATAGATCTATGCTGCATCAAGCAACGGCTTTTAAAGGAAACAGAATTATGCATAGAATTACTGTCCAATAATGTTTCAAGTATTTCTAGGGTTAACACCATTTATAGGTATTACTCTTATTGGCTATCTTTTAGGATATATTAAAATATTTGATTTACAAAAGGCTAGAATATTTAATTTATTTTCATTTTATATCGCAGTACCAGCTTTAATCATAAAATTAGTTGCACAAAGTGATGTTGGGGAAATAGATGTATCTCAAATTTCATCATATTTTTTAATGCAGTTAACAAGTGGAATATTTGCTTTTTTATTAACAAAAAATACTTTTAAAAGATCAATACAAGAGTCTATTATTTGGGCTTTAACAGTTGCTTTATCAAACCACGTAATATTAGTTCTACCTATTGCAGAGATTTTTTTTGCTGGTAGTACGATAACTCAAATATCAGGTATTATTTTAATGGATAGTGTAGTTTTGCTATCCATAGTTAGTTTCTTTTTAGAACTTACTGTAAAAAAAAGAATTAAATTATTTCAGTTTGTAAGAAATCTAATATTAAATCCTATGATATTAGCAATATTAATTGGATTGATAATAAGGATTTCAAAAATCAATATAGACGAAACCCCATTTGAGTATATTCTTCAAAGACTGGCAGCATGTGTGATGCCAGTTGGTTTATTTGCAATCGGTATAATTCTCTCTTTTTACTCAAAAAAAGTTTTTAATAAATTAACAATCACTATTGCAATATTAAAACTTATCATATCACCGCTGATTTTGCTAATTTTAGGATACACATTCTTTAACTTATCAAATCCAATTAATTTTGCCGGAGCTTTGTTGGTGAGTGTTGGCCCATGTGGAGCCACCTCAATTGTTATGTGCTCTGCATATAATGTAAGTCCAGAAAATATTATTAAAGCAATATTTATTTCAACATTTGCTTCAATATTTACCTTTTTATTTACTATAAATTTATTAAGTTAAATGATTATGTTTAAAAAAATATTTAGTATTGTATTTATTTTTGTTTTCTTGTCGTCTATTTCGTTAGCTAAAGATAAAATAGATGAAACAATTGATAAAACTACTGACTTTTTAAAATCTATATCTAAGAAAAGTTTGAATAAATCCCAAACAGCTGAATTTTTAAATAATTACGCAATAACTTTGGAAGATGAGAGAAATCAAGGTGTTGTAACTTATATATTTGATGAAAAAAATTACAAAAGATACCAAGATGGAAATGTCATTTCAGAAGATGGATGGAGATTTACAAACTTAGGCAAGTTGAGAGTTTTTTCAGGTGATATTAAATTAACTTGGAAATTTAAACTTGATAAGCAAAACGTAATAGTAATTAAAACTAAATTCCAACCACTTGGAAAAGAATATCCTTTTACCTATCAATTAAAAGATAAGTTCTTTGAACAAATAAATTAAATGTCAAAGAGATATAGTGGCAAATCTTTTAAAGACTCTAGTGTGATGAAAAAAGCTAAACTTTCTTTGAAAGAAAAAAGAAAAATTAAAAAAGATAAGAAAAAGAGCAAGTGAAATCTTGTTTGCATCAAAAAATAAAAGTAGTATAAACCAACATTTATTTAATGGCGGGGTAGCTCAGTTGGTTAGAGCGCGGGACTCATAAGCCCGAGGTCAGTGGTTCGATCCCACTTCCCGCTACCATTTTTAGATCTTTTAATTGCTATATATATCTTTATAAATAGGCCATGAAATTTATTGCTAGGCTTCTAATATTTCAGTTGCTTTTTATCTCAGCTTCATTTGCTAAAGTAGATGAAGTAGTAGACAGATTTTATAATTCTTTGGAAAGCTTTTTAGAGGAGAATTTTGAAAATACAGATTTTTCAATAAAAAAAATTGAAACTGTTAAACCAGAAATAGGGATACAAACACTCAAGATATTTTCAGAAGATAGCTCAGACTTATCTTTTTTCCAAGGATCTTTATTTTTACACGACAGCGACAGAGAAACATTTAACGTTGGACTTGGACAAAGATATTTATCCAATGATGAAAGTATATTATTTGGTTTAAACGGTTTTTATGATTATGAATTTGATTATGAACATCAAAGATTTAGTATAGGTGCTGAAATTAAATCTTCTATTCTTGATTTAAATTACAACCAGTATTTTGCTCATAGCTCTAGTAAAAAAGGAAAAGATAGTAAAAATGAAGAAGCTATAGATGGTTATGATGCAGAGGTAGGAGCACATCTTCCATACATTCCATCTATGAAAGTATATTTAAAAGCTTTTGATTTTGAAGTACCAAGTGGAAGTGATTTTCAAGGATTAGAATTTTCTACACAATTAAAAATACCAAATTCAGGTTTGTCTTTTGAGATTGGCCATACAGATTATGATAATCATACTGATCAGAGTTTTATTAATATCAAATATAGTAAAAACGAAAGAAACCCAGGGACAGCATTATTTAGCAAAAATGCTTATGAAAAAATTTCTATGAAAGATAAAATGTATGAAAAAGTTAGAAGAGAAAATATTATTAAGAAAAAAGGAGCTAGTTTTACTGTTAAAGCAGGAGGATTTTAAATGAAGAATATTAAATATTTATTTTTAATTTTATCTACAATTTTTATTTTTGAAATGTTTAATTCTAATAAAGCAGAAGCTTGTACTATATCTTCTGGAGTTTACTCAGAAAGTGATATTGACAATGGATGTGATACAGCGCCTGCTGAATATGAAATTGTAATTTATAAACTATATTTATGTATAAGTTCTCCCACTGAGGCAACTACGTCATCAGCAGTTGTTTTAACTCCTTGTTCTCAAGTATTTAACAACGCAAGTGGAGCTACTGCAGCTGTAACTCAAGGAGCCGAAATTGTTCTTGATGGAACTTATACACGACCTCCAAATGGAACTTATACGCATGGATATGCTTATATGGACAATACCTTCGGCATAACATGGGCTGGCGAGCTAAGTGGTGCTAAAACAGGAACATCAAGTGGAACAGGAGTTTTTTGTGGAACAAAAGCTGGCTCTGGAACACATGCTCAAGGAAGTACTCATACTGGAAATTCTGTTTGTGGCTCAAGTGCTATAACACCAGGAAAATTTGTTGAAACATTAGCTCAATTTGGCGCAGCATCTGATGCATTCTCTTCAAAAGCTGAAGTTGAAAATATAAATGGAACAACTGCGAGTATTGTTGGATATTTAGTAGATAGCAACGAACATAGAGCAGCTAATACAAGTGAAGTTGTTAAACTAGAAGGTCTTGTGAAATTTGCAGATCCTATTACAGTCACTGGAGCGACAACTTCTTTAAGCATGACATTTAATGTTGGTGAGGGAATGCACCTTGTAGAGGAAGGTTCTGATGAATTATGGATTGGAGGTGGTCCTTTCCAAGCAATTATGAAGGCAAATTAATGGCCCGGAAAATCTAAAAGATTTTCAACAGTATATCCCTTTTTAACTAGATTGTCTGTTCCACCTAAATCAAAAAGATTTATTACAAATATAAATCCAGCCACTTTACTTTTTGATATTTCTATTAATTTCGCTGCTGCTTCTGCAGTGCCGCCAGTAGCAATTAAATCGTCTATTATTAAGACTTTGTTACCCTCATCGAATGAGTCTGTAT
Source organism: uncultured Pelagibacteraceae bacterium (assembly GCA_902531175.1). Classification (GTDB taxonomy): domain Bacteria; phylum Pseudomonadota; class Alphaproteobacteria; order Pelagibacterales; family Pelagibacteraceae; genus Pelagibacter. Next base: position 28,157 of record CACADE010000007.1, on the reverse strand, counting down.
GAACCTCTATTGTGGCCGTTCCATACTCAAGTTCAAAGTCTACCGAATGAACATCAGCAGGTAATTTATTTTTTTTTCTTAACATTATGAATGGTTTATCAAGTATATAAGAAATAGCTGATGCAAAAACAAATCCTCTAGATTCTACAGCTGCAATTTTATCAAACTGGAATTTTTTTGATCTTTCAACAATTTGGTTAATACATTCTTTGAATGCCTTTTCATTTTTAATAAGTGTTGTTATATCTCTGAAAAGAATTCCCTTTTTAGGATAGTCTTGAATTGATCTAATATGTTCTTTTAAATCCATAAAACTTAATTATAATCTAAATTGTATTATGGCAAATAATAAATTAGCAATTATTGGTGGAAGTGGGCTATATGATGTCGAAGAGTTTAAAGATAGAGAAACTTTAGATTTAAACACTCCATGGGGGAAACCCTCAGATTTAATATTAAAGGCCAAATATAATAATAAAGAAATTTATTTTTTACCAAGACATGGAAAAGGTCATTTTATTTCTCCATCAAAAATAAATTTTAGAGCAAATATTGATGCACTTAAACAACTCGGAATCACTGACATAGTTTCTGTTTCAGCCGTTGGTTCTTTAAAAGAAGATTTGCCCCCAGGTAAATTTGTTATCGTTGATCAGTTTATTGATAGGACTTTTGCTCGGAACAAAACCTTTTTTGATGATGAGATTGTTGCACATGTATCAATGGCACATCCAACTTCAAATGGGCTGATGAATGCTTGCGAAGATGCTATAAAAAAAGAGAATATACCTTATCAAAGAGGTGGAACTTATGTTGTCATGGAAGGTCCACAATTCTCTACATTAGCAGAGTCAAACCTATATAGATCATGGAAAGCAGATGTTATTGGAATGACAAATATGCCAGAAGCTAAACTAGCAAGAGAAGCTGAAATAAGATATGCTTCAGTGTCGATGGTGACAGATTATGATTGCTGGCATCCAGATCATGAAAATGTTGATGTTCAACAAGTTATAAAAGTGCTCTTAGATAATGCCGCGAAAGCTAAAAATATGATTAAAAACTTAATAGAAAACTTTGAAAATCACATAGATCCTAATGACCCAACTAATAATTGCTTAGATGTAGCAATAATTACCGCTCCAGAAAAAAGAACACAAAAAACTAAAGATAAATTAAAAACAATTGCAGGAAGAGTTTTAAATATATGAAGAAACTATTTTTAATTTCATTATTTTTGATTATTTCTAATTTCGCTTACGCTAATGGTAAAATTTTAAAAAGTGGATTTTTTACTAAATCAGCTTCAGTAGAGGAGGGTATGGACGTAAAAGATCCAAAAAACAAAATTATAATTATTTATAATCATGGTCAAAATTCAAATGATAAAGCACACAAGAATGAATGTGTTTGGGTAAATCAAATAAGAAATCAAGCTTCATTAGTTGATGAGGAAATTAATGGCAAAAAAATTATGGTTTATAATTTCTGCTCAAATGATTTTGCAGGTGATATGTCATTAAAAAAACATTGGTGGAAGTCCAAAACTCCTTATGTAGGTAAACATAAGTTAGACAAAAGGATTGAAAAAAATTTAGAATTAGTTGAAAAATTTATAGAAATAGGAGTACCTAGAAAACAAATTATTATTTCAGGACATTCCTGTGGAGGATTATTAACCTTAATGTTGTTGTCTGCTCATCCCGAAAAAGTTGGTGGTGGAATATCATATATGCAAGCTTGCTTTGGTAAGCTTTCTAAAACTTATAAAGTAAAAAAAGTAGGCCCAGAAAAGGCATTAGAAAAATTTGCTAAAAAATTCCCAGGCCCTGCTGAATTAAGAGCAAGACTAATTAATAATATTAAACAATCTGATAATGTTTCTGTTTTAGCTTTCACTCACCCGAAGGATAAATGGGAGGGATTGTTATCTGACTGGTTAGAGGAAGTTCCAGGAGTTAAAAGAATTGTTATTTCTGAAGATTATAAAATTAAAGGAAAATCTTGTTTTGTTAAAGGAGTTGATTGGAAAAAAAATATCTCAGCTCAGAAAAATCCAGGTCATGAAATGAACCAGGCTGATTGTTTTCAATATTATAATCCAACAATTAAAGAATACATTGCCTCAAGAATAAAATAATGAAAATTAATGGTGTAGAATATAAAACAATTTGGTTTGATGAAGAAAAACAAGTTGTAAAAATTATAGATCAGACAAAGCTTCCACATAAATTTCTAATAAAAGAATTAAATTCAGTTAAAGATGCTATAAATGCCATTAAAACAATGGAAGTTCGAGGTGCTCCATTAATCGGAGGTACAGCTGCATTTGGATTAGTTCTAGCTATAAAAGAAAATAACAGTTTAGATTTTATAAAAAAAAGTTCAGAGGAATTAGTTGCATCTAGACCAACAGCAATAAATCTCCAATGGGCAGTGCATAGAATGAATAACAAATTATCATTTGTTGAACCTGGAGATTTGTTTAAAGTTGCGCTCAATGAAGCTAAAGAAATTTGTAATGAAGACGAGGGATTTTGTGAAAGTATTGGTAAAAATGGATTAAATATTATTGAAGATATATATAATAAAAAAAAAGATACCGTAAATATTCTCACTCATTGCAATGCAGGTTGGTTAGCTACAATAGATTGGGGAACAGCAACTTCTCCTATTTATCATGCACATAAAAAAGGAATACCAATACATGTTTGGGTAGATGAAACTAGACCAAGAAATCAAGGAGCAAACCTTACATCATATGAACTTAATGAAGAAGACATTCCAAATACAATTATAGCAGATAATACCGGTGGAATATTAATGCAAAGAGGACAGGTTGATATGTGTATTGTTGGAACAGATAGAACATTATCTAACGGAGATGTATGTAATAAAATTGGAACCTATTTAAAAGCTCTTGCAGCTCATGATAATAAGGTACCTTTTTATGTTGCTTTACCAAGTTCAACTATAGATTGGAATTTAAAAAACTCTAAAGATATTCCAATAGAAGAAAGAGATCCAAAAGAACTTTCCCATGTGGATGGAATTAACAAAGATAATAAAGTTGATAAAGTTTTAATATATCCTGAAAAAAGCAAATCATTAAATTTAGCCTTTGATGTAACACCTGCTAAATATGTTACTGCATTAATAACAGAAAAAGGAGTTTGTGATGCTTCTTCCGAGGGCTTAAAAAAATTATTTAATTAATTATCTTAAAGACGCTGCAATATTTCCACCGTCTACAGTTAGTACTGCTCCAGTTGATTTTTTTGATATCGCAAGATGATAAAAAGCTTTTGCCACATCATCTGCTTTAACTTCGCTTAACAGTAGATTACCACTCATATATTGATCAGTAGTTACTTCTCTTGCTTTTGCTCTTTGTTTAATCATTTTATCACTTAATAAACCACTTCTAATTCTATCAGCATTAACACCATTTGATCTAATACCAAGGTGTCCATAATCAACTGCATATTGTTTACATAAATTTAAAAGCGCAGACTTAGGCAATCCATATGGACCAAAATTTTTACCAGGATTAACTGATTGCTTAGATATATTAAATAACAAACATCCATTTATATTTTGTTTTTTCATAATTTTTACAGCTTCTGAAGCACAATTTTGATGTGAGAAAAAATTATCTTCAAAACTTTTTCGAAGTATTTCATCATTAACTTCTGCAATTGATCCACCAATAGCAGTACCAGCATTAGATATTAAAATATCTACACCTCCATATATTTCCAAAATTTTACTAAATGCTTTTTTTACGCTTTGTTTTTTGGTTACATCACAGTGAATACAAAGATCACTTATTTTTGTCTGTAAATCATTTATTTTACTTTTATTAATATCAAGCAAAACAACTTCTGCTCCGTATTTTTTAAATAATTTATAGGTTGCTTTACCAATTTCACCAGTGCTACCAGTGATAACAACAACGTTGCCTTGCAATTCTTTTTTTGCTTTATTTAATTTTGCTTGTTCCAAGGACCAATACTCAACATCAAATAAGTCTTTTTTCGATAAAAATTTATATCTTGAAGTTTCCTCAACACTTGAAATTACATTGGCATTAGTTTGAGTTAAATCTCCTGCAATTTTTGCAGCTTTTAAGGTATCTCCTACTGTAAATAAACCAAAATTCTGAACTAGAATTACTCTAGGAGATGTATCAAGCATTACTTTTTTTTCTTTAGTTTTTTTCTTATTGGCTTCAAAATATTTTTTATATTTTTTTCGATATTCTTTGAATTTTTTTTCAGCTAAATTTTTAAATTCATCTAAAGTGCAGTTTGCTTTTGGTGATATTACTAAAGGAAATGGTTTAACTCTTATAACATGATCAGGAGTAGCTGTTCCTTCATCTGAATACCTATTTATATCTTTACCATTAATAAAATAATCTAACTTACTATTTTTTTTAAAATTTAAGATAAATTTGTTATCATTTTTTTCAGATAAAAGACCTCTCAATATAGGAGCTATATCTGCAGTTGAGAAATTAAATTTAGTTTTCTTTATCTGTTTTATTTTTTTCTTTTTTAGTTTGGTTAAAGTTTTTTCTGCATCAGATATATACTTAATCATTAAACTGTACGCATCTTTTGCATTATCAGCAAATGTGAAAATGCCGTGGTTTAATAAAATCAAACAATTGATATTTGGATTTTTAGAATAAACTTCATTTATTTTTTGTGCTAATTTAAATCCTGGCATTACATATGGCACTATTGCAGTTTTTTTACCAAATATTTTTTTTGATAAGATTTCTCCATTTGGTCTATTAGTGATTTTCATAATTGCATCTGAATGAGTGTGATCAACAAATTTAAACGGTAAAAATGCGTGTAAAAAAGTTTCAACTGATGGATTTGGAGATTTTGTATCTATCAAATTTTTTTTTTGAAAAGCAACCATGTCATCATCAGAGAGCGTTTTCTTTTTTTTCATAGCAAGCAATGGATTTAATTTAACAGCTGGCAAACCTGCTGGTTCAATTTCAGCCATATCCCATCCGCTGCCTTTTACGCATAGGACATCGTAATATTCACCATCTATATCTTTGATTTTGGTCTTAACTGAAGTATTGCCACCACCATGCAACACCAATTCTGGATTTCTTCCTAGAAGCCTGGTTGTATAAACTCTTAAAGCCATATCTTCAGAATGACCTAATTTCTTATACTTTTTAATATATTTTTTAGCTTCGTTTTCTGACCAATTGTTTTTCAATGTTTATCCTCGATAAATTATTATAATAGTTTTTTATTTGAAAGAAGTAAAAAATTTCGTTAGTTAAAAAAGATATTTATTAGATTTATGGAAAAAGTTGGAGAACATATAACACTGGATATAGTCGGAACTAAAAAGGAATATACTCCCGAATTCTATGAAAAGTTAGTTTATAAAATTGCTAAAGCAGCAAAAGTAACAGTTTTAAAAATTTCTAAATATAAATTCGAGCCACAAGGATTTACTTTGGTCGCTTTGCTTGCTGAAAGCCACATTAGTTTTCATACTTTCCCAGAAAAAGAAATTGTAAGTTTCGATTTTTTTACATGTGGGAAGGTATCACCAAAAGTTTCTCTAGATATAATTAAAGATGAGATGGAACATACAAATATCATTATTAAAGAGTTTAATAGGGATACAATTGATCTTTATCATGACAATTATAGTTCTCCAGGTTTAAAAAAATCATATGTTGTTAATAGAGTTTTAGAAAATTTTAAATCTAAAGTAGGTCAATATATTGAAATACTTGATTTAGAACAATTTGGAAAAGCTTTATTTATTGATAATGAAATACAAGTAGCTGAAAGCGATGAACATTTATATAGCTCAACCTTTGTAAATTCAGGTCTTAATTTAAATTCAAACAAAGAAAAAGCTGCAATTATTGGTGGAGGTGATGGAGGCGTTGCAAGAGAGTGCATTTCACAAAACTTTGGCTTTATAGATTGGTATGAATTAGACCCTGAAGTCGTTGATGTATGTGATAAACATCTTAGCAAAATTGGTGAGAAAGCTACCGAAAAGAATTCAGTTAAATGCGTTTGGGGAGATGCTTTTGAAAGTATTAAATCTGTAAAAGACAATACTTATGATCAAATATTTGTAGATCTTAATGATGATCAATTTTGTATAGATTTAGCTTCAAAAAATATGTCATCTTTGGAAAGAATTTTGAAACCTAAAGGTGTAATCACTGCTCAAGTAGGAAGCCAAGACAAAAAACCAAAACAAGTTGAAAATTGGTTAAATGTTTTTAACAAAAATTTTGGTAATACAAAACTATCAAGAGTTTATATACCAAGTTTTGATTGTTCTTGGAATTTTTCCTCGTCAATAAATCATTAATTTTTCTTTTTAAAACATTAATTTTATGAAATAATCTTAAAAAATTTTGGAGGAAAAAAATGAAAAAATTAAAAGTATTAGGACTTGGTATTTTAATATCATCATTTCTAACAATTTCTTCAATTGCAGATCAAATTAAAATAGGAACCGAAGGTGCATATCCGCCTTGGAATTCTAAAGATTCAGCGGGAAATTTGATTGGCTTTGAAGTCGAATTAGCAAATGAATTATGCAAAATTATGAAACATGATTGCACAATTGTAGAGCAAGACTGGGATGGAATGATACCAGCTTTAGTCTCAAGAAAATTCGATGCCATCATGGCTGGAATGTCTATAACTGGTGAGAGAATGAAAACAATAAACTTTTCTCAAGGTTATGCTGATGAAGTTGCATCATTAGCTGTTATGAAAGGATCGAAAAACGAAGGTCTTAAAACAATGTCAGCTATAAATTTATCTGACGTAAGTGCTGATGAACAAGCTACACTAGACGTTTTGACCAAAGCATTTAAAGGTAAAACTATTGGTGTTCAAACAGCAACGATTCACCAGAACTTCTTAGAGTCTGGTTTAATGGGTAATGTAAAAATTAGAACTTACAAAACTCAAGATGAAGTAAACTTAGATTTATCTGCTGGTAGAATAGATGCAGCACTAGCAGCAGCAGTTGCTTTTACAGATTATGCAGAAAAATCTGGTCAAGGAGTTGTATTAACTGGACCAACATTTGCAGGTGGAGATTTTGGTAATGGTGTTGGCGTAGGTATTAGAAAAGGTGACTCTAAACTTTTAAATGATTTTAATGCAGCAATTGATAAAGCTAGAGATGATGGCATTATTAGTAAGCTTGCTATAAAACATTTTGGTTTTGACGCTTCTATGTAATAAATTATTTATGGGTGGCTATAATTAGCCACCTATATTATGGAACTTCTATATTTTGGTGATAAAGGTTGGGGAGACGAGTTATTTTTTGCAACTCTAATGACAATTGCAGTTTCAATAACTGCAATGATAATAGGCTTTATATTTGCTGCTTTATTTACTCCATTAAAATTATCTAATAACAAATTTCTTAATTCTATTGGTAATGCATACACCACTGTTATTAGAGGTGTACCAGAGCTTCTAGTAATTTATTTATTTTTTTTTGGCGGAAGTGGAGCAATTATGTTTGTTGCTTCAATTTTTGGTTATAATGATTACATCGAAATTAACGCTTTTTTAACTGGTTCATTTTCAATAGGGATAATATCGGGAGCGTACTCGACTGAAGTATTTAGAGGAGCCCTACAATCAATCGATAAGGGTCAGTTCGAAGCTGCAAAAGTTTTAGGTTTTAATAAATATATTTACTTTTTTAAAATTATTTTGCCTCAAATGCTAAGATTAGCAATTCCAAACTTAAGCAATGTTTGGCAAATTACATTAAAAGATACTTCTCTTATATCTGTAACGGGTTTAGTTGAAATAATGAGACAATCCTATATTGCAGCTGGTTCAACTAGAGATCCATTATTTTTTTACTCATTTGCAGCAGTTCTATACTTAATGCTTACATTTTTAAGTATGCAATTATTAAATAGATTAGAAACAAAATATAGCAAAGGTTATTAATGGATATTGAATTAATGATTAGTAGTTTTCCTAAGTTGTTAAACGCAACTTTGATTACTCTTAAACTATTATCTGTATCTCTAATTCTTGGTCTTTTTATTGGATTAGGTTTTGCAATCTTGAGAATGAATAATAATAAGTTGATTAATAAATTTGCTTACGGGTATTCATATATTTTTAGAGGAACACCTTTATTGGTTCAAATCTTCATAATATATTTTGGATTAGGTCAAATTGAATACTTAAGAACAACCTTTTTGTGGGTAGTTTTAAAAGAACCATATTGGTGTGCGATAATAGCATTTTCATTAAATACTGGTGCTTATACATCAGAAATATTGAGATCAGCTTTTCAAACTATAAAACCCGGATATTTAGAAGCTGGAAGAAGTTTAGGGATCCCCTCCAAGATTATTTTTACAAAAATACAAATTCCTATTGCAATTAAACAATCTTTACCAGCTTATGGTAATGAAATTATATTAATGCTTAAAGGCACATCTTTGGCAAGTACGGTCACTCTTATGGACTTAACGGGTGTTGCTAAATATATAATTTCAACAACGTTTAAGCCTGTCGAGGTATTCATTGTGGCGGGAGGTATTTACTTGTTTATGACTTTTATAATTCATAATGTAATTAAATATTTAGAAAAAAAATATAGATTTCAAACATGAAAATAGCATGCATACAATTATCTAGCGGAGAAAATTATGAAAGTAATTTCAAAGATATTCTTAAATATGTAAATCAAGCTATAAAAAATAAATCTGACTTAATTATTACACCCGAAACCTCTTCTTTGATGTCCAGTAGTAGAGAAATACTTTATAAATATTCATTTGAAATGAATAAAGATCCGATTTTGAAGAAAATTAGAGAAGTTTCAAAAAAATATAAGAAATGGATTTTACTCGGATCAATCTGCGTAAAGGTTAAAAATAAACTCAGAAATAGATCTATATTGGTTGGACCAAATGGAAAAATTGTCAAATATTACGATAAAATTAATATGTTTGATGTTAAAATTCCAAATAAAGAGCAACATAAAGAAAGTAAAACTTTTAAAGCAGGAAATAAATTAGTCACAGCTAATTTACCTTGGGGCAAAATAGGTTTTACAATCTGTTTTGATCTTAGATTTCCTGAACTTTATAGGAATTTATCAAAAAAAAATTTAAGCTTTATAGCTGTTCCATCAGCTTTCACAAAGTTTACTGGACAAAAACATTGGTTAACTCTTTTAAGAGCAAGAGCGATTGAAAATTTTTGTTATATTTTTGCGCCAGCTCAAACTGGTAAAAATACTCCAAAAAGAGAAACATTTGGTCATACTACAATTATTTCACCAGATGGAAAAATATTAGCATTAAAAAAATTAGGGAAGGGTGTAATTTATTCAAAAATTAACCCTAAGCTTTCAATGGATTTAAGAAAAATAATCCCAAGTTTAGTTTAATTCCTACTATCTACAATCAATGTATCTTTTGATCCGCCACCTTGAGAACTATTAACTATTGTGCTTCCTTTTTTCAGTGCAACTCTAGTTAATCCGCCAGTTGTAACATAAGTTGATTTACCTGTTAAAATAAAAGGTCTTAAATCTAAATGTCTGGGTTCAATGTTATCAGGTGTGATTGTAGGAACAGTGGAAAGAATCTCTAATGGTTGTGCAATGTAATTTCTAGGATTTTTTTTGATATTTTTTATCATTTCTTCTTTTTCAGCTTTTGAGGCTTTTGGACCAATCATAATTCCGTACCCACCTGATGCATTTGAAGGTTTAACCACATACTTAGAGATATTATCTATAACGTGTTCTCTATTTTTTTTATCTCCACACAGAAGAGTTTCAACTTGATCAATAATTGGTTGCTCTCCTAAGTAGTAAATGATCATTTTATTAACATAAGAATAAACTGCTTTATCATCTGCAACTCCAGTTCCTAAAGCATTTATTATTCCAACATTTCCTTTTCTCCAACATTTGAAAACACCAGGCACACCTAATAAGGATCCTTTAAAAAAAACTTTTGGATCCATAAAATTGTCATCTATTCGTCTATAAATACAATCTACTTTCAAAGGACCTTTGACAGTTTTCATGTAAACATGATCGTTTTCAACAAATAAATCTTTGCCTTCCACCAAGGCTATTCCCATTTGTTCCGCTAAAAAAGAGTGTTCAAAATAAGCTGAATTATAAATACCAGGTGTTAATAAAACCATATGTGGGTTATTAGTTTTCTTTGGAATACACTCTGTCATACAATTATATAATTTATTTGCGTATTGATGAACTGAAGAAACTTTATATCTTGTAAATAGTTCTGGAAAAATATCTCTCATTACCATTCTATTTTCCAGCATATATGAAACTCCAGACGGAACTCTTAAGTTATCTTCAAGAACTAAAAAATCCCCATCAATGTTTTTAATAAGATCAATCCCAGATATATTTGACCATGCTTTGTGTTTTGGGGAGAAACCTTCACACTCTTTTAAATATAAAGGAGAATTAAAAATTAATTCTTTAGGTATTACTTTGTCTTTAAATATTTTTTTTGCATTGTAGACGTCATCGATAAATAAATTTAGTGCCTTAACTCTTTGTGCAAGTCCTTTTGCAACTTTTAACCATTGGCTTTTGGGTATTATTCTTGGAATAATATCTAGAGGCCATTTTTTTTCTTCGGCCCTATTATTTGCAGCATAAACTCTAAAATTTATTCCTCTTGCACTTATTGTACTTTGACAATTTTTCTCAATCTCTTGTAATTTTTTTTTACCATATTTTTCAAGTATGCCCGCAATGATTTTAGCGTGACTTCTCAACTTCTTCTCTTTGCTGATATATCCATCAAAAGTTGATTTTGAATCGTAATTTTTCCAGAAATCAGACATAATCAGTTAATTTTTTTACATAAGAGTTAAATAAGCAAATGATTAAATTAGATATCTGATATGAAATAATCGGGTTTTATTGTATTAACATATAATTTAAACATTTATCTTTAATATGACTTACTGCATTGGAATTAAAACAGAGACAGGTTTAGTTTTTGCATCAGATTCTCGAACAAATGCTGGATTGGACAATGTAAATATATATTCCAAAATGCTCACACACGATGTTGGAGATAGAACAATTGTTATTGTTACATCAGGAAATCTTGGAACCTCACAAGCAGTTTATAATTCAATAAAAAAAGATTTAAAAAGCGAAACAGGTATTATGAATTTAAATACTTGTAGTGATTTTGAGCAAATTGCATCCTACATAGGTTCTCTCAATATTGAACATTCATCTCCTCAAGGAATTAACACGGATAGCGTTTTATTAGGTTCAACTTTTATTGTAGGAGGTCAAATAAAAGATCAATCACCAGAATTATATTTAGTTTACCCGCAAGGTAACTATATTCGTCCAGCAGATAGCAAACCATATTTAGTTATAGGAGAAGTAAAATATGGAAAACCTATTTTAGATAGAGTAATCACACCAAAAGTTTCGATTGGAGATGCATCGAGATGTGCACTGATATCAATGGACTCGACATTAAAAAGTGATTTAACAGTTGGTCCACCTATAGACTTTGCGGTGATAAAAAAGAATGAAATTAGAATAGCATCACTTAAATGTTTAAATATGAATGATCCTGAATTCTCAAAAGTTTGCAATCAATGGTCTCAAGGAATATTTAAAATATTTGACTCTTTTCAACGTTTTGACTGGGAATAATTAGACAAGTTGGAAGATTTTTTTATAATAATTTTTTGTAAAGTAAAATATTAAAATAATTAAATTTGATATTAATATTAAATCTAAAACATTTTTTATTAAATATAACCATTCTATTTCAAATTCTTTATAAAATACTCTTGCAAGAATAAAAATTATATATCTTGCAATTAAAAAATTAAGGAAAATTCTATTATACTTTAAGTTTTGATATTTTAAAAAATATGGAATACATCCGATAATAAAAACTTCTCTGTAGTAAACATTATCAAATGCAAAATACATAATTACAAGTGTTAAGGCACTTATTATTAATAATTTAAATTCTTTCTCTTCTATTTTATTTATAGCTATATCAAATTGACCACCCTCAATATTATAAATAAATAATATTGAAATAAATAAAATACCATAAGTTATAATTAATGAATTATTTTCGACAAAAGTACCCAACGAATTAATACCAAAGATAAAATATTTCGAAGCTGTTATTTGAGCAGACTTTAAATTAATTAATTTTAAATTTTCATATTCAACATAAATTAATATAAAAAATAAAATTAAACTAAATAGAACATAAATTAAATTTTTTTTTAAATTTTCGTTTTTAGAAAAAATAAATATTGAACTAAATATTATTGACCAAAATTTCATTGAAAATAAGATAATTAAAACAATAAAATTTATAATATTTTTATTTATTAAAACAATAAATAGTAGTCCTAAAAATATTACTAAATCAAAATTAAATCTTTCTAAAAGTAATAATGTTGACGGATTAAAAATACATAAGAAATATAAAAATATAGATTTAGTATTCTCAAATTTAAAATAATATATAATTGAGACCAAAAATATAATTATTGTAACGATAGGAAAAATAAGAAAGAAAAAATATTTAAATTTTGTAATTGTTGGTAATAATAAAAAAATAGAACCATAAACGTGAATTCTTTTTAAAGGATCACAAGGATTTTCTAAGTATACATTTAAGCCAAGATTATTGCACTTAATTGCACTTACAATTGCTGTCCAATCACCGAATAGAAAAATTTTGTTATTTGCTATTATTGGAGGAACAATTTCAAACAAATATTTTGATTGGTACAATATATAAATTAAACTCAGTGTAATAAACAGAATAGACGTTTTTTTTAAATTTTCTTTATTCACTTATTATTTAATAATCTGTGTACTCTTTAATTTCTTTTATTTTCGAACCGGTTTTATTATTAATTTCTAATTTTATTTTAGCTCTTTCATCATTTAAAAAGTGTATGTCTCTAGATAATTTTATGAATTTTTCTCCAAATTCAGAGTTTTTTTCACATAATCTTTTTTCATCTTCAATTAGCCACAGATTGGTATTAATTTCTTTTAAATTTCTAAATAATTTTTCTAAATATTCATCTTTTTTGACTTTTAAAGTTAATTGTTTTTTTAAAACTTTGTATTCATCTTCAATAAATTTTATTTTTTCTTTATCTTTAATTTTATGTAACTTAATTTCTAATATAGAAATTTTATCAAATAGCTCTCCTACTGATACTTCAACTAGAATTTTTTCCATATAAGTCTATACTCTTTCAAATTATTATTATTATGTCTAATATTCTTATTATAAAACATGGATCTTTAGGTGATATAGCCCAAGCTAGTGGTGCTATTCAAGATATATCTGATAATCATCCTAATGATAAATTATACATACTCTCAACTAAACCATACTACAATCTGTTAAAAAAAAATCCTAATATAATTGATGTGATAATTGATAAAAGGCTTTCCAGATTTAACTTAGTTTATTTGTATTTATTAATGAGAAAGATAAAAAAATATAAATTTGCCAAAGTATACGACCTACAAAATTCTAATAGAACTGGATTTTATAAAAAAATACTCTTCCCAAAAGCTAATTCTGATATTTGGTCATCTACTGAAACAACTTTACCAGAAAATACTAAAAAAAATGATTTTGACAAAAGTTCTGTTCTAAATCGTTTTCAACATCAATTAAATGTTTCTGGAATTAAAACCGATAAAGTGACTAAACCAGATTTTTCTTGGAGTTGTGAAGATATTTCGGAGATTAAAAAAAAATATAATTTAAATAAATATGTTCTTTTATTCCCTTTTTCATCGTCTCATCTGACTATAAAAAGATGGCCCTATTATAATGAATTAATTGCAAAAATTAAAAAAACTTTCAGCGATGATCTTAAAATTGTGACAGCCCCTGGTCATAATGAAATTAAATTATCCAAAGATATAGATGCTGAAAGTATTTTAGATAATGAAAGATCTTTAAATATTTCTCAACTTTCATCACTAATTAAAGAAAGTTATTTTGTTATTTCAAATGACACAGGCCCAGCACATATGGCGGCACATTTAAATGTAAAAGGATTAGTTTTATTTGGATCGCATACTACTGCTAAAAAAGTTAGTATTGAGCGAGAACATTTTAAAGCAATTCAAGTTTCAGATTTGACCAAACTTTCAGCAGATAAAGTATTTCAAAGAATGAAAGAAGCTGTTAATTAGTTTTTCTAAATTTTGATAATAAAAAAGGCAAAAATAAAACTATTATAAAAATTCTTAAAAAATGATGGTAGCTGACAAATATTGGATCAATGTTATAAGCAACACTAATAACCACCATTTCATGAATTCCTCCTGGTGCAAAACTTAAAAAGGTTGGAATAAATTCAAATCCTATATAAGTAAGCAAATATGCAGTAATCATTGCTACAATAACTAAAATTGAGCTGACTATTATTCCATGAAATATAAAAAATAATAATTCTTTAATTTTTAATCCGTTTAATCTTGTACCCAAAGCCGTTCCAAGAAATATAAATGCAATATTTATAAATGCATCTGGAAATCTAGCATTAATTAATTCAAAGGTATAAAAAGCTCCAGATAATGCCATCGCTCCAACTAAAGTAGGTGATGGAATTTTATAATTTTTTAAGATGTTTGCAAAAATGAAACAGATTATTAATAAAAATAATATTTCTAAAAAATATCTTTCGTTATAGATATTTTCATAATTGTAACCTGTCATTTCTGAAAACCCTAAATTATTTATAAAAAAAATAGGCACAAAACTTACAATAAATATTACTCTTGTAGCCTGAGGGATCAAAACACCCTTATCGTTTTTTGATTTACCAAATTCTAATAATGCCGCGGATATTGGAACAAATGCACCAGGAAGAGCTGCTAAAACTGAAATAAATTTACTAAATTTACAAACTTTAAAAAAATAATAACCAGCAAGAATAGTACTGACTATTGTGCAGATTAACATCGCTAATGACGAAAATATCCATAGATGAATTTTATACAATAATGTTACATTTAAAGTTCCACCAAGAATTATACCAACAATTAAAAATATGGGATTTAATAATTTAGTTGGAAAAACTATTTTAAAATTTGTAAATGCGAAACATAAATTTAAACCTAGAGATCCCAATAACCAAGGCAAAGGCAGATTAATTAAAGTACCTAAGTATCCACCAACAAGTCCTATAAATAGAGCTTTATAACTACCAGTTAGTGCTAAAAAATATTCCTTTATGTTTTTGGAAAAATTATATTTGAGCATTGACTAAAATTTATAACTTATGTTTAATGATGGTTTCATAAATATAATAAGAGAGGAAATAATGAAACTAATTAAAACTTTTATTTCAGTTTTATTCTCTGCTTTCCTTCTATTTTCATCAACAAGTTCATTTGCAGTTGAAAAATTACATTTTTTAATTGGCGGTGGTGCTGGTGGTGGTTGGGATGGAACTGCTAGAGGTACTGGAGAAGCATTAACAAAAGCTGGTTTTTTGAAAAGTGCATCATTTGAAAATATGTCAGGTGGTGGAGGTGGTAAGGCTTTGGCTTACCTAATCAATAACGCTCCGAAAGATACAGTTTTAGTTCAGTCAACACCATTGGTGTTAAGATCTATTACAAGACACAAAGGTTATGTAAAAGGTACTGGCACTTTATCTTATAAAGATGTTAAACCAATTGCAGGTGTAATTGGAGATTATGGTGCAATAGTTGTTGCAAAAAATTCACCTATCAAAAATTTCAAAGATGCAGTTGATCAATATCAAAAAGATCCAAAGTCAATTAAAATGGCTGGAGGATCTGTAAGAGGAAGCATGGACCATTTAATTGGTGCGTTAGCTTTCCAAGCAGCTGGAGCAAATCCAAACGATGTGATCTATGTTCCATATGATGCTGGTGGAAAAGCGCTTGCTGGACTTTTATCTGGAGAAACTCAAATACTTTCAACAGGCTTAGGTGAAGTAATGGGTGCTAGAGATCAAGTAAGAATAATTGGTATCACAGCTCCTGAAAGAGTAGGTGATGCACCAGAAGCTCCAACATTAAAAGAGCAAGGATATGATGTTCAGTTTGTAAACTGGAGAGGTTTCTTCGCACCAAAAAGCATGAGTATGAGTGACTATAACAAAATCTCTAAAATGCTTGGTGATGTTCAAAAGACACCAGAGTGGGAAGCTGTTAGAAAAAGAAATGCATGGGTAAATATTTATAACCCAGGTTCTAAATTTGATGCGTTCTTAGAAAAACAAACAGTTGAAATGACAGCTCTGATGAAAAAACTTGGAGTAATATAATCTTTATAGATTATTAAAGAATGTAAAGCAGTGAGAATAAGTCCTACAAAATTTATCTCACTGCTTTTTTTAGTTTTATCAGTATTTTATCTATACACTGCATACAACATCCAAGTATTTGCATTTGATGAGAACGCACCATTCAATGCCAGGACTTTTCCAATATATTTAGGTTGGGCAGGAATAATTTTATCGAGTTTAAAAATAATTTTACCTGAAAAAGTTACTACAGAGGTAAATCATAAACATTTAGATTACAAAAGTATAATTTATCTAATAATTATCTCACTAGTATATGCTGCTGTAATTTTAAAAATTGGATATTTTATATCAACTTCTTTATTTCTTTTTGCATCTTACTATTTCTTAGGTGAAAGAAGATGGGGACTGATGTTTATTTTATCTTTCCCATTTGTTGCTGCATTTATGTATTTGTTACATGGTTTATTAAATATTTACCTTCGTGATCCTTTTTTAAAATATATTGGAGTTATGGGATGATTGAAGGAATATTAATTGGATTATCAACTGCTTTATCACTAACAAATATTTTAATGGTAATGGTTGGCTGTTTTGCTGGAACAATCATTGGAATGTTGCCAGGACTTGGACCAATGACTGCAATTGCATTAATGATACCAATTACTTATGGCTTTGATCCATCAACAGGTTTAATTTTAATGGCAGGTGTTTATTATGGAGCAGTATTCGGAGGATCAACATCTTCTATTTTATTAAATGCACCTGGAATACCAGGAACTGTTGCAACAGCATTTGATGGTTATCCAATGGCACAACAAGGAAAAGCTGGCAAAGCTTTAGCAATAGCTGCTTATAGTTCATTTGCAGGTGGAACAATTTCTGCAATATTTTTATTGGTTGCAGCACCTAGTTTGTCAAAAGTAAGTTTAGCTTTTAGGTCACCTGACTATTTTGCACTAATGATTTTAGGTTTAACTGCAATTTCTGCATTCTCATCTAAAGGACAGTTTTTAAAAGCAATGATGATGGTAGTTTTAGGATTAATGTTAGCAACTGTAGGACAAGATTCTTTATCAGATATCACAAGGTTCACATTTAATAATATGAATCTAACTGATGGAATAAGCTTTGTATTAATTGTCATGGCTACATTTGCAATGAGTGAAGCTCTTACAATTATTTTTAGAGGAAAAGATCCAAATAGAGCTGCAAAACAAATTTCATTAACAGAACTAGGTTCAATTAAAGTAAATAAAGAAGAAACGATTAAAATGGCTAAAACGATACCTAGGTCATCTATATTGGGTTTTTTGATAGGTGTTTTACCTGGAGCAGGCGCAACTATAGCATCTTTCTTAGCATATGGAATGGAGAGAAATTATGTGAATGAAGAAGAAAAACAAAAATTTGGAAAAGGTAGTGTTCATGGTTTATCCGCACCAGAAACTGCTAACAATGCAGCTTGCTCTGGATCATTTGTTCCATTACTAACATTAGGAATTCCTGGAAGTGGTACAACAGCTGTAATGCTTGGAGCTCTTTTAGGATTTGGTATTCAGCCAGGACCAAGACTTTATCAGACAAACCCTGAAATTTTTTGGTCAGTTATCATGTCAATGTACATTGGTATGGTTGTACTTTTGATTTTAAATTTACCTTTAATCCCTTATATCGCTAGAATTTTAGCTGTGCCAAGAAATTATTTAATTCCTTTAATTTTATTTTTCTCAGTTACGGGAATTTATTTAATGTCATTTAATAATTTTGATATTTTTCTAATGATTGGTATTGCAGTGGTTGCAACTTTTTTAAGGCTCTATGATTTCCCCATGCCACCTTTAATACTGGCTTTTGTGCTTGGGGGATTAATGGAGGAAACATTGAGAAGATCGCTATTAATAAGCGATGGGTCACCTAATTTTTTATGGGATAGGCCCATAACTCTAATAATATTATTGATCACAATAACAATTGTTGGTTGGCAAATTTTTTCAACTTTAAGAAAAAAAAGTTAAATATAAATTTTATCAGCTAGACCGTAGCAAAGAATTCCACTTAGCAATGTTAAAATTCCAGATGCAATGACACCTTCACTATTTGTTTTTTCGTTATGTCCAAGCTTATTGATATAAATTGTATAAATTCCAATTAAAAAATATAAAACGTTTTGTGCAAAGATTAGTGTAAAGAAACCCCATGTTCCAGCTAGACCATCCGCTTTGATTAACATTATGTAAAGTGCTACTAAAATTGATGCAATAAACGGTGCCCCAAAAAATCTAACCATCACAGCTGCAGAGTGATCAATATTGTATTGATCTAAAAAAGACTTTGTTGCAACCACTGTTCTGAAAGCATAAACGGCGTAAACGATAAAATGAACAATGAAAATACTTAAATAAACTATTCCATTAAATTTATCTAACATGTATTAATTTTATAAGATTCCCTTGTAGTTTTCAATTATCTTGTCCCAAAGAAAATTTTTGGCGTGTATTTTGCATTCTTTTCCAAATTCAACATACTTATTACCTTCAAATAAATTATCTATGCTTGAATAAATTTCATCTAGGCTATTACCATCGCAAATTAATCCTGTTTTATTATGAACTATTGCATCAGAAGCACCACCATCTTTACCACCTATAGATGGTATCCCATATTGTGCAGCCTCAATAAAAGAAATTCCAAAGCCTTCAACTGAGGTTTTGTGAATTATCGATGGCATTATAAAAATATTTGATTTTGCAATTAATGCATTTTTCAATTCATTAGATATATCGCTTAAAAAATTTACATATTTATCAAGTTTTAATTCTATCACTAATTTTTTTAAATTTTCTTCTTCATCTCCATATCCTATACAGGTGTAAGTAATATCAGGATATTTCTCTTTTAAATTACGAATAGCCATTATAACTTTTTCATGATTTTTTCTTTTATCAAATCTTGATACAGTAATTAGTCTTTGTTTTTTTCCTTTTAACATTTCTTCTGCTTGTTTAAGGTCATCTTTTGGAATTTCTTCAACGGGATCTATGCCTGGATTTATGACTATTAATCTTTTTTCTTCAACTCCGAGACTAACTGCTAAATTTTTTGTGAAATTTGAGTTTGCTACAACATGATCAACATGATTTAAAACCTCCAGAACTTTTTTGTTCAGTCTAGATCCTTTAGGGTGATTAATCTCTTTAGAATGAATTAAACATATTTTCTTTTTTGGGGATCTTATAAGCTCTAAACTTTTCCAGTGATCAGCAATAATACAACTTATATTTTTATTTTCATTTAAATATTCATTTATCAGTAAAGATTTTCTATATTTTCTCAATAATTTAACTCCACTAACTCTTTCAATTGTAAATGAAACTTTATCATCAAATTTTTTATGATCTTCGTGATAATCGGCAAAAACTTTAACCATATCAAGTTCTGATAAAGATCTCGCTAACCCCCACATTAAATTTTGCATACCACCAACTTCAGGAGGGAAGGTTCTTGTTATTATTAAATACATTAATTAGATGACCACTTTATACCACAACCCATACTTGGGAATTGTTCTTCAGGACCTTTACCTGTTTCTGAAACTTGTTTCATAGCAAAAAATAAATCACTATCCCCGGATCTCACAGGCTTTAGTTCTCTTAATTCTCTTATTCTTCCTCTATATTGAAGACCAAAATCTTTATCATAACCAAAAAAATCTGGAGTACATACAGCATCATATTTTCTTGCAATGTCTTGTGTTTCATCAATTAGGTAAGGAAAATTAAACTTATGTTTAATAGCAAACTCTATCATTTTTTCAAAAGAGTCTTCTGGATAATTAATTGGATCATTAGAGCATATTGCAACTGAATTTATTCCTAAATCATTAAGTTTAGTACAATCCTCCACCACATCTTTTATAATTGCTTTTACATATGGACAATGATTACAGATAAACATTATCAATGTTCCATTTTCACCTTTGATATCATTTAATGATATTAATTTGTTCTCTGTAGATTTTAATTCAAAGTTTTCTGCTTTTTTTCCAAAATCACATACTGGTGTTTTAATAGGCATAATGTAATAATATATAAATTATGTTTTACGATTTGGAAGATAAAAAACCAAAAAACTCTGGCGAAAATTGGGTAGCACCAAATGCAACTATTATTGGAGATGTCACATTAGAAAAAAACTCTAGTGTTTGGTTTAATGCAGTAATTAGAGGTGATAATGAAAATATTCATGTCGGAGAAGGTTCAAATGTTCAAGATGGAAGTGTTTTGCATACTGACCCAGGTTGTCCACTAAGAATTGGTAAAGACGTCACTATCGGTCATATCGTTATGCTTCATGGATGTACCATTGGAGATAATAGTTTAGTAGGTATTGGAGCTGTAATTTTAAATAATGTAAAAATCGGTAAAAACTGCATCATTGGTGCAAAAGCATTAATAACTGAAAACAAAGAAATTCCGGATAACTCATTAGTAGTTGGAGCCCCAGGCAGGGTAGTTAGAAAACTTACTGATGAAGAAATAGGTAAAATTACTGAGAACGCAAAACATTACCAAGATAATTGGAAAAGATACGTAAAAACTGTTTTTTAATATGCCGGCTGGGTATGTAATTGCACAATTAAGAGTAACTAATCCAGAAAATTATAAAGAGTATATAGAAAAAGTTAATCCAATTGTAAAAAAATTTGATGGAGAGTTTTTAGTTAGAAATGGTGAATATCAAATATTTGATGGTAAAACTAATTTTCCAAGAATAATAATTCTAAAATTTCCAAGTTATGAAAGAGCGCTAGAGTGGTATAATTCGGAAGAATATAAACCTATCAAACAGATTAGACTCGATAATTCTGAAGGGACAAATATAATAATTAGAGGATTATGAAAAAAATATTATTAGCATTATTAATTACATTATTTAGCTCATCAATATTCGCATCAGATGAAAAACCAGGTAGATTTTTTGAAGATCAACCAGATGTAACTGATGATTATCAAATTCATTTCATATACATGCTAACAGCTAGTGATAAAGATCGTGAGCTAGATATAAATGGTAAAATTGAGGAATATGCTAATAAGATGAATGCTCTTGTTGAAAAGTTTAGTAAAAAAACAAAAGGGTCGTCTGGTGTAAAAAAATATAAGTACGATTATCGAAAAGATGGAAAATTAGATGTTACCTTCATAAGATTAGATAAAAAAAGAAAAGAACTTCACAAACATATAAATAATAATTATCGTGCTTACCTTTGGTTAAATGGATTTAATAATCCAAAAAAAGTTTATTTTACTTTTGCTGATGTAACTAGCTCAGATGGTGGAGAAGGTGGTGTAGGAATGGCATCAATGTTTCTTAAAAGCAAATACAATAAAAATATAAATAATATGGTTAAAACAGCTCTTCATGAAGTGCATCATGCGATGGGTGGAGGTTTTGCTTGCGTTCCTGGTATGAGTAAAAATGCACATTTTTCAAGTGGCCAAGATACCGATGCAAAACATATGTTTTTTGGAAAAGCTTATGTTCATGATGTTGAAGGTTGTCCAAAAGGAGAGGATAGTGTTTATTTAACTCCAACATCAAAAGATCCTTACGATCCTTTTAAGCTAATATGTCTAAATGAATGGGGAAAATATAATCATAAAAAACTTGTTAAACTTAGAGAAAAACAATTGAGCGATCTTAAAAAAGGCAAGTGGAACTATAGGAGTGGTGGATCTGGATGTAAGTTTACTTATTGGGACAGAAACGGCACTGGGGTTATGAAATTATTTAATAACGAACAAGCTAATAGAGAGTATAATAGAGATCCAAAAGGTCATTAAATAATCTAATCTCTTAATGTTAATATTTTAAAAGATAATTTTAATTTAGGAAATTTTTTACTTAAAGTTAACTTAATTTTTTTAAAAGAATCCTTGTGAATTTTCTTTTCAATAGTTGAATTAAATTCTTTCTTTCCATTTATTATTTTAGCTGCACCACAATCTTCGTGATTAATAACTATTAATTTATTAATATTATGCAACTTTATTGAAGTTGATAAATTATCTAAAAAGGTTGATTGCCATTTTTTAAATTTTTTAGAAGTAACACCAATGGCTGCTCCAGCAATAGTAAATGAGCTATATTTTCCAGTTAAATTCTTTTTTTTCAAATAATTAAAAACTTTTGGCTGAAACCTTGGATCAATACATGACAAAACCATAGCTTCATATTTTTTCATTATGGTACCAACCAAGTATCTTTACTATTATCAATGTCAAATCTAGCTCTTCGATGACCTTTTGCAGCTAAATATAACCATTCTATAGATTTAATTTTACACTGTATAACAGTAAAGTTTTTATATCCTTCTTCACTTTGTTCTTTTGTGTAATCAAAATTATCTAATTCAGGTTTTAAACCAGATGTTGGAATATCAGACTCAGTTCCTGGTCCATTATCTACCAAGTAACATTTACGACTTATATGTTGAGTTTTTTCCCAAGATTGTTTTGTTATATCGTTATTATGATTGATAATTGCTTCAACTTTTAATCTAACCTGTATTTTTTCATCTTTATCGTAAAATAACATAGATGAATTAGGATTTTTTTCTAAGATTTTAATTTTATCAGATCTAATGTCACTATGAAATTGAACTAAATTATTCTGTTCATCTGATTTTCTAAGAACAACAATTCTACTCTCGATTTCATTCTCATTTCCACATGAAAAAACAGGTATTCTAAAAGGAGACGATCTATTAGTAACTGCATCAGTTAACATTAACCAAATTTTCTTTTTTATTTCGGAAAAATCCTCATAGTAGGGAACGATGGTAGACACAATTATTTTTTCTTTTTTAGTCTAGCAATTAAACTTGAACTATCCCAACGGTTTCCACCCATTTTTTGAACTTCAGCATAATAACCGTCAACAATTTCTGTTACTGGTACAGGTGAACCATTTCTTTTTGCTTCTTCAATACAAATTTTTAAATCTTTTCTCATCCAATCAACAGCAAATCCGTAATCAAATTTATCAGCTACCATAGTTTTATATCTATTTTCCATTTGCCAAGATTGAGCTGCACCTTTTGAAATAGTTTCCATAACTTTATCCATATCTAAACCTGCATTAATTCCAAAATTTACTGCTTCAGATAAACCTTGAACTAAACCACCAATACACATTTGATTAACCATCTTAGTTAATTGTCCACTACCTGATGGTCCGATTAAAGTTACTTTTTTACTATAACAATCAATTATTGGCTCCGCTTTTTTAAAATCAATATCATCCCCACCAACCATGACGGTTAATATTCCACCTTCTGCACCTGATTGTCCTCCAGATATAGGAGCATCTAAAAAACCAAATCCTTTATCTTTTGCAGCTTTATAAAGTTCTCTAGAAATTTCAGCAGACACTGTTGAATTATCTATGTATACGCATCCTTCTTTAGCATTATGAAATAACCCATTATCACCTAAAGAGACTTGTCTCAAATCATCATCATTTCCAACACACGTAAAAATAAAATCAGCATCTTTAGCGGCTTCAGATGGTGTATCAGCCATATTACCTTTGTATTCACCAATCCATTTTTCTGCTTTTGATTTTGTTCTGTTAAAAACAGTTACATTATGTCCTGCTTTTGATATATATCCTGCCATTGGATAACCCATTACACCAAGACCTATGAAAGCAACTTTAGAAGTCATATTTTTTTATGTTTAAAAATTTAAGTTTAAAAGTAATTGTATTTGGATTTATATTTACATTTTTTTCAAGCTTTGGACAGAGTTTTTTTCTTGGAATATTCAATACGAGTATTAGAGAGACACTATCGATAACTCATGGACAATTTGGCTCAATATATGCATCTGCAACATTGTGCAGTAGTTTACTACTTATATGGGTTGGAAAGAAAATTGATGATATAAATATTTTTCGATTTGCAATCTATGTAACACTACTTTTATCTTTTTCATGTTTTTTCTTTTCAAAAATTTCATCAATAGTTTTTTTATTTATTGCAATTTTTTTAATGAGATTTTCAGGTCAAGGAATGATGTCTCACACTGCAACAACAACAGTTTCAAGATATTTCACAAAATCAAGGGGTAGAGCATTAAGTATTTGCTGGTTTGGTTTATCTAGTGCTGAATTTATTTTACCTGTTTTAATGGTATTGTTGTTGTCATTAACAACTTGGCAAAATATTTGGACAGTAATTGCTTTATTAATTTTAATATTTTTACCGATTGCATCATTCTTTTTAGTTCGAACTGTTAAACTTGATACGAGGGAAAGCACTGAAGGTGAAGAATTTAAAGAGGAAAATATTAAGCAATGGAAAAGAGTTGAAGTAATAAAAGATTATAAGTTTTATATAGTAAGTATGAATATGCTGGCCATGCCTTGGATAGCAACTGGTGTATTTGTTTACCAATCATTTATTTCTGAATCAAAAAACTGGGGACCATTTGTAATTGCACAGTCTTTTATGTCTTATTCAGTATTTTCAGTAATTACTCTTTTAATATCTGGTTTTTTAATTGATAAATTCACAAGTCGAAAACTTTTAATTTTTATGAATATTCCTTTATTTCTATCGACTTTTGTAATTATTTATTTTGATGCACAATTTACTGCATTTATATTTCTAGGTTTAATTGGAATATCAAATGGTTTGGCAAACGTTTTGGGATCTTCTACTTGGGCTGAGGTTTATGGAGTAAAGCATATTGGATCTATTAAAGCTTTAACTACTGCTCTAATGGTTTTTTCAACAGCTTTTGGAACTGCTCTTTTTGGTATTTTAATTGATATTGGATTTTCAATTGAGAAAATTGCATTAATATCTGCACTTTATATACTTATTTCTTTTATTCTTCTTTTTTTAGTAAGAAAAAAATTAAATCCAATTTTAGTATAAAATACTTGATTTTGTTGATCTTGGAGTATATTTAATCGCCCATGGCAAGAGTTACCGTTGAAGACTGTATAGACAAAGTAGATAGCCCTTATGAATTAGTTTTGGTTGCTAAAGAAAGAGCTACTCAACTTAATTCAGGAATTGAACCTACATTAGATAGAGATAACGACAAGCATACAGTTATTGCATTAAGAGAGATAGCTGAAGAAACAATTAAAGTTCCAGATTTAACTGAAGCTGCAGTTTACAAACTAAGAAAACATGTAGAACAAATTGATGATACTGCTGAAGAAGATGAAGATATTGGTGATGATTTTGAGAACCAATACAAAGGTGAAATTTCAAAAAGTGGTGTACCAATTCTACCATCTAAAAGAGCTAGAAAAATCCCTGAAAAAATTCAAGTTTCAAAAGAAGATCTTGCTGAATTATCACCATCAGCTCAACCTGATGTTAATGTAGAAGCTCCAAGTGAGGCTGAAGAAAACGATGACGTTTCACTAGATCAAGTTTCAGAAGCAGAAGAACAAGTTTCAGATAACGTAAGCGACGAAGAAAATAATTCTTAATTAAGAAAACTCTTTTAATATCTGTTCCCTGTGTTCATCAAGATCAGGAATGTCCCCTCTAGTACTTTTGTCTTCGTATGAGGACATTTTTATAGGATTGCCTGCTAATCTAAAATCACCAACTACTTTATGATAGGCTTTAACAATCATATTTCTTGCTTCGACTTGAGGATTTTCTACCGCTTCTTTAATATTAAATATTGGTCCGCAAGGTATCTTTAATTTTTCCATTTCACTTACCCATTCAGTAGTATTTTTTAAAGAAAGTTTATCTTCAAAAATTGATTTTAGTTCATTCATATTTTCACATCTAAGTGAATTGGTATTAAATCTTTTATCACTGATCATTTCAGGTATACCTAATACTTCACAAAGTTTTTCATATAATTTGTCGTTACCTGCAGCAATAATTATATAACTATCTTTTGTTTTAAATGCTTCAAACGGAGCTATTGAAGGATGTCTAGATCCCATCGGTTTAGGAATTTCATTTTTAGATAAATATCTTGCAATCGCATTTTCTAAAATCGCAATTTGACAGTCTAACATTGAAACATCTATAAACATTCCCTTGCCTGTTTTTTGTCTATCATACAAAGCTGCATTAATTCCGATTGCAGTAAAAAGGCCTGCTGTAATATCACCAATTGATGTTCCAACTCTTGTTGGTTCACTATTTGGATGACCTGTAACACTCATCAGTCCACCCATTCCTTGGACGACCATGTCATAAGCCGGTAATTCTTTTAAAGGGCCAGTCTGTCCGAAACCAGATGCAGATGCATATATTAATTTTGGATATTTTTTATTTACATCTTTCCAACCATATCCCCATTTTTCTAAAGTACCTGGTTTAAAATTTTCTACTAAAATATCTGCTTTTGCTAAAATTTTATCAAAGATTTTTTTATCATCTTCATTTTTTAAATTAAGAGCAATACTCTCTTTACCTCTATTTAGTGACATAAAATATGCTGAATAGTCTTTTACAAAAGGTCCAAACTTTCTTGAGTCGTCACCAATTTCTGGTGCTTCTACTTTAATTACACGTGCACCGAGATCAGATAAAATCATTGTACAATATGGACCTACTAAAACCCTAGTAAGATCAACAACTAATAAATTTTTTAAAGGACCATCCATAATAAGTACGTCATTTCCTTATATTGACTCTTCTGCTCAAGTTCAATTTAATATCATCATTATAAATAAAAAGGGGAAAACTATGTTAAGAAAAATAACATTATATTTGTCTTCAATAATTATAGCTTTTTCAATAGTAGGATCTGCATATGCAGTTACATTAAAAGCAAGTCACCAATGGCCAGGTACACCAAGAGCTGATGGCTCTTTTGACCCACGTCATGAAATGGTACAAATTATTGCTGATGAAGTAAAAAAAGCAAACGTTGATTTAGAAATTAGAATTTATCCAGCTAAGTCACTTTATAAGCCAAAAGAACAGTGGAAGCCTATGACTACAGGTCAATTAGATATTTCTGCTTTCCCATTAGCTTATGCATCAAAATTCCATCCAGAGTTTGATGCTACTTTAATGCCAGGAACTGTAAAAAATCACGAGCATGCATTGAGATTTAATAAAGGTCCAATGATGACTGAGATTAAAAAAATAATCAGTGATGCTGGTGTTGTAGTACTATCTGATGCATGGTTAGGTGGTGGTTTCGCATCAAAAACTAAATGTATCAAGAATCCAAGTGATGCTAAAGGACAAGTGATGAGAGCTGCAGGAAAAGCTTTCAATCAAATGTTAGAAGCTGCTGGTGCAGGTATTCAAAGTATGCCATCATCTGAAATTTATACAGGATTACAAACTGGTGTATTAACAGGTGCAAATACTAGTTCAGGAAGTTTTGTGAGTTACAAAATATATGAACAAGTAAAATGTGCAACTCCTCCAGGAAAATTTGGTTTATGGTTTATGTATGAGCCAATTTTAATGTCTAAGAAAAGCTACAATGCTTTAAATTCTAGCCAACAAGTGGCTTTGATGAAAGCAGGAAAAGTTGCTGAGAAATATATGACAGCTCAAGTAGAAAACTTAGATAAAAAGTTTGAGGAAGCATACAAAGCTGCAGGTGTTAAATTAGTGTACATGGATGCTGATGATCATGCTGCATGGGTTGATATTGCAATAAAATCATCTCACAAAGCTTTTGCTGAAAAAGTTCCAGGTGGCGATAAGCTGATGGAAATGGCTTTAGCAGTTAAATAAAATAATATATAAAGAACCCCTATTTATTCTCTATA
>CACADE010000006.1 GCA_902531175.1 uncultured Pelagibacteraceae bacterium | reverse complement strand
ATTTTTTTCAAAATACTTATGGTAGATTTTTGTGTCCAAAGTAGCCTCAGTACATAACAATCCTATAGTTGAATCTTTTTTAAATCTTTTTTGTGTGTTTAAATATACTTCTTTTGGCATACTAAGAAATGGTACAGATATTTTTTTTTGAATATCTTCATGCCAATAATGTGCTGTGTTACATGGCATTACAATAAACTTGCATTTATTTTTTTCAAGCATTCGACAACCAGCAATTAATTCTTTTAAAACATTTTTGTATTGCTTTAAATTCTCTGCTCTTCGTGGTGTATTTGATTTATTATAGAGGACAAACATCGGATATTTTTGATCTAATTTTCCCCTGTTTAATTTTGCAAGCTTATCGCAAAAGTCTAAGCCTGCTTGAGTTCCCATGCCACCTAATATTCCAATCATAATTTAAATAATATCTTCTATATTAAAATTCAAAACATCTATATAGATATTTAAATAACAGCAGAAATATATTATCGCTAAATATGAACAGAAATTTATCATTACTTACGTTAAGTCAGATATTTGGTTTTACCACAGCAACAATAACAGTATTTCTTAGCGGAATAGTTGGTTCTCAAATTAGCTCAAATCAATCTTTATCAACCTTACCAACCGCTTTATTCGTAGTTGGAACAGCAAGCTTTACTGTTTTAGCGGCAAATATTATGAGTAAAATTGGAAGAAGAAATGGTTTTGTCTTTGCGGCTATCGGAAGTTCTTGTTCAGGACTACTTGCTGCTTTTGCAATTAGTCAGAAAAGTTTTAATTTATTTTGTCTATCTTGCTTAATTCTTGGAATGGGCGCTGCATTTAATCATCAATATAGATTTGCAGCAGCTGAAAGTGTTGAAAAAGACAAAATACCAAAAGCAGTTTCTACTCTCTTGTTAGCAGGAATTGTTTCTGCATTTTTAGGTATAACTCTTGCAAATTACACTAAAGATTTAATTCAAGATCAATTGTATGTTGGCTCTTATCTTTTGCTATCTTTCCTATCTTTTATGCCTGGAGTTTTTTTATTTTTTTTTAAAAATGTAGAAAATGTTCAGGAGGATAGTCTAATGGAAGGAAATGTAAGAAATCTAAAATCTATAGTATTACAACCAAGATTTTTACAAGCAATTACCGCAGCTGCTTTTGCTTATGCAGTAATGTCATTTTTAATGACAGCAACACCTTTAAGTATGCATGTTATGGAAAATATGAGCTTAAAAGAAACTGGGTTAGTATTACAATTTCATGTAGTTGCAATGTTTTTACCGTCGTTAATAACGGGTAATTTAATAAAAAAATATGGACACAGTGCAATAATTTATGGTGGAGTTTTATTTTTTTTTATTACAGTTCTTTTAAGTTTATTTGAACAGACATATCTTAATTATATGCTCTCATTAATTTTTCTAGGTCTCGGTTGGAATTTTTTGTTTATATCAGGTACCAGCTTAGTAGTTTTGACTTATAACAAAGAAGAAAAATTTAAAGTACAAGGGATAAATGATTTAATTGTTTTTTCAACTATGGCTTTGGCCAGTTTATCTGCTGGAATTTTACTAAATTCTATTGGATGGAAAATGATGAATATTATTTGTATACCTTTTTTAATATTAATTATTTTAGTAAGTTTTGTTGCTGATAAAAAATCAGTTTCTTAAACATGTCTTTCCTTTTTTTAGGTTTTTTGACGGGCTTAACATTAATTTTTGCAATAGGACCTCAAAATGTTTTTGTAATAGAGCAAGGACTAAAGAAACAATATATATTTTTAGTTTGCTTAGTCTGTGCGTTATCTGATTTGATTTTAATTTTCTTAGGTATCTTTTTATTTAATTATTTTTCTAATTATTTTAATAATGTAGTGGAGCTGATTTTAAATATCCTTTTAATTATTTTTTTATCTTTTTTTATTTATGGAAAAATTAAAGAAATATTTAAATTTAGATCTTTAGAATTTAAAAATAATGTCATAGCACAGAGCTCATTTAATATCCTTATTAAGACCTTAGGTTTTACATATTTAAATCCTCACGTATATTCTGATACAGTATTTTTTTTAGGAAATTTCTCAAAATCCTTTAATATTGAAAACAAATTTTACTTTGGAATAGGTGCTTCTATAGCTTCTTTTTTATTTTTCTTTTCTTTAGGATACTTATCTAAGATTTTCTCAAACAAATTAAATAATAGAAGTTTTTGGAAATACATAAATATTTTTATTATAATATTTATGTCAGGTATAGTTTTTTACATTATTAGAGATATTATTTATTAAAGATTTTTTTTGATAATTTATTAACCTTTAAATGGTTCCCATCAAATCCGTATTGAGTGTGATATTTTCCAGGAAATGCAACACATTTTATGTCTGCACTTAAAGCAGAATTTAAACTTTCTTCTGTATCTTCAATTGCCACACATTCGTCTGAGTTAATATTCAAGTATTTTAAAGCATAATTATAAATATCGGGATATGGTTTTTCTCTTAATATGAATTCATTATTGCCGATAAAATCAAAATCTTTTTTTTCAATTCTTCCTCTTAACGAGTTAAAAATAGAATTGATATTGTTACTCGTTGTTGAGCTAGCAAGCCCAATTTTTATTTTGTTCTTTTTGCAAAATTGAATTATTTCTTTTACACCGTCTCTAGGCTCAACTTTGTGTTTGTTTAAATATTCATTAAAAATTTTGGTTTTTAAATTTCTTATTTTTTTTCCGTCTATTTCTACACTAGTATCTTTTGCGTAATCATTGATTCTCGTAGTTCCACCTGATTTTGACAATAGTTTTCTGTATATATCTTCATCCCAAAACCAGTCTAATCCACTTATTTTAAAAGCTTGATTAAATGCATCTCTTTGAAGATCTGATGTCTCAGCTAAAGTTCCAATAGAACCAAATAAAACAGCTTTGTAATTCATTATCCCTTCACAGCACCAGCTGTTAATCCACTGATTACTTGTCTTTGGAAAAACATAACTAACATAAATAAAGGAGCAGTAGCTGAAACAACTGCTGAAACAGCCCACATCAAATTACCTTCATGTTGATTTGTTCCAAGATAACTTTGTATTTTAGGAACCATAGTATGATTTTCCTGATTCAATAAAAGAGCAGTCACAGTAAAATCGTTATACGCAAGCATTAAACTAAATAATCCAGCTGTTATTACTCCAGGCCACATAACTGGCATAATGATATGTCTAAATGCTTGAAAATAAGAACAGCCATCAATTAAAGCACTTTCATCAAGTTCTTTAGGAACAGTTTTAAAAAATGAATACAATAACCATAAAGTAAATGGTTGATTTATCGCAACAAGAACAACGATGGTCGTAGGTAGTATTCCCCAAATTTGTAATTGAAAAAAGGGAAATAAATAACCAGAGACTAGAGTAATGTGTGGCATTGCTCTAAAAATTAATGCCGCAATTAAAATCCAAAATGCATAATTTCTTGTTGATCTGGATAAAGCATAAGCTCCTAAGGTCCCGAGGAACAATGAAATGGTTACAACAAAAAATGTAACTATAACTGTATTCCTAGATGCTTTCCAAAACTCTCCTTCAGTCCATGCTTGACTATAAGCATCTGTTGTAAACTTTCCTCCAGTTTCTAACAACGTATTGAATGCCGTAATAGCATACCACCAGTCGGCTCTTGAAAAAAAATCAGCTCTTACTTTAAATGACCCCCAGAAAGTCCAAATAAAGGGAAAGCATGCAACCAAAAGCCAAACTATTATAAAGGTTGTATTAAAAATTTTTAAAGCATTTGATCTTTTATCAAGTCCGTATTCCATTTATCTCGCTGTCCTAAATTCCTTCCATGTTCTTATTAAAACTGGTGCTAAAAGTATGGCTATCCCAACAATCGTCATCATTGAGGTGGCTGCGGCCGAACCAAATAATATTACTTCCTCATTAACGAGGTTATCATAAATTAACCAAGATAAAGATTGAGCACTTCCTTCAGCACTAAAACCAATTATAGGCTCAAAAACTCTAAAATTATCCATCAAGGATATGAGAGCAACAAATGTAACTACAGGATAAATATGAGGTAAAACAATATGTCTTACTCTCTGCCATCTTGATGCTCCATCAATAATAGCTGCCTCAACAGGTTCTTGAGGAACAGTTTGTAAAGCTGCATAAAATACTACAAAAGCAAATGGTGAATGGTGCCAAATTCCATAAATTATTATAGTTATCCAAGTAAGAGTTTTTGAGGATTTTAAGGATAAATAAGGGTCATCCATTAACATTTGCAAATTCGCTCCAATAATTCCTTCTGCATCTATCATCCAAAATAAAACTAAAGAACCTACCAATGGAGTAACAATCATCGGCAATATGGTTCCAAATATTAGTGGTCCTCTAATTCTTCTAGTTACTGCATTAAGACTTAAAGCAATTATAAAACCTAAAAGTAAGACGTTAGGCGTTACAAACAAGCAATAGGTTAAAGTAAAAATTAGAGCCTTGTAAAAGGGTAGGTTGGTAACTTGATCTACAAATTCCCCAAAAGTATTTGTTTCATTCCAAAATTTTCCAATTTCTTCTATTGCAAGATGATTTCTATCTACATAAGTCCCAAATCCATTGAATTTTCCTAAAGGCTTTTCTTCTCGAATTTTAGAGGTTTTTTCTTGGTCAACAACTATAGAAACTGTACATCCAAAAGGATCACATTTTTTTACTTCCTTAACAACTTGGTCGTGCTGCGCATAAAATGATTGTATCCCTGTTGAAATAATAGGAAGACCTATAAATAAAATCATTGCCAATCCAGTTGGCAAGA
This sequence comes from uncultured Pelagibacteraceae bacterium, assembly GCA_902531175.1. GTDB lineage: Bacteria > Pseudomonadota > Alphaproteobacteria > Pelagibacterales > Pelagibacteraceae > Pelagibacter. Next base: position 54,531 of record CACADE010000006.1, on the reverse strand, counting down.
AAAACCAAAAAAAAGTTTTGTTAGGCATTAATGTAATAAGTGGGGATTTTCATCCCCACTTAAAATTTATAGATTATAGAAAGCCTTGTTCTTTTGCTTTACTCATGTAAGCTGCTTCCACATCTTTTAAAGCTTGTTCTGCTGACTCTTTACCTTGTAAAAATTCAACAATCTCACTTCCTAATGCACCATGCATTAAACCCATTTGTGGTAACATTGGATATGGTTTAGCTTTCATTTTAACAGCTTCGATAACTCCAATTGATTTTGGTCCAGGCTTGAAACCTTCAATTAACCAAACAGCTTGATCCGCTGCATCTGCAACCATCTTTTTGTTAGCAGCTGCGTGTGCCAAAGCTCTAAATGTTGCTTCAGCATCAGCGTCAGATCTATTTTTTGCTAATGTGAAACCGTCCCACCATAAAGTCGCCGCTGGTATGTTTCCTCCAGCAACTGTTGCTGGTCCAGTTAATTTAGTTGCAGCTGTAATTTTTGCATCACCATCATCATCAAGCAATGTTCCTGATCTTGATGCCCAAAGAGTCATTAATGCAACATTTCCAGATTCCCATTCAACTTTAATAGCTTCACTATCGTGAGTTAAATAATCTGGGTTACTTAAACCTGCTAATTTTTTTAGCATATTTAATGTTGCTACGCCTTTTGCATTGTTAATGCTTGGCTGAGCAGTTCCTGCCTTAAAGAATTCTCCTCCATGTCCAATGTACATGTTAACGAATTCTTCTGCTAAATTCCAACCAGCTTTGTATGCTGCTGCGTAAGGATATTGCATTTTACCAGAAGCTCTTATTTTTTCTGATGCCGCAACTACTTCCTCATATGTTTTAGGAACAGCTATACCCAATTCTTTTAAAACATCTTCTCTGTAATATAAGTGCTGAGTGTTTGCCATAAAAGCAACTGCCATTATTTTTCCATCAATTGTTATCAATTGAGAGTCTTGTATTCCTTTTCCATATTTCTTGACAAGATCATCAAGTGGTCTAATTAAGTCTTGGTTCATCAAAGGAACTATAGAGCTATTTGCTGCAATTCTTGCAGAAAACTCTGATGGATTTGCAGTTAGAGCTGGTACAGCAATTTTATTGTGCTCAGATGAGTGTGTGACTTTAAAATCTGCACTTCCTTTACATCCTTTAGCAGTTTCCACGAAAGTTCTTAAAGCTGGAAAATCATTAGCTAAAATATTTATTGATCCACTCTTAATGTTACAATCTGCATAAGCAGAAGTTCCAAAAAGAAGAAACAATAAAGATATTAATATTTTTTTCATATTTGTTTCCCTCATTAAATTTAAATTTATGAATGAAAGGATATATATTCCCTAGGGAATTTAAAAGTATTTTTTAAATCGCATTTGACGCAAGCTCTGCACCTGCGACCAAAGATTCAAATTTCTTGTAAACAATATTTTCATCAACATTTCCAAAGCCTGCAAAAGTACTAAATCCACAATCACTTCCAGCCATCAATTGATCTTTATCAATTACTTTTGAATACTGAATTATTCTATTTTTTACTAACTCTTCATGCTCTATGAAGTTTGAGGTTGAGTCTATTACACCAGGAACTATTACTTTATCATTAGGAAGTTTAATATTCTCAAAAACCTGCCATTCATGAGCATGTCTTGGGTTCGAGGCTTCAATTAAATAAGTTTGGATATTTGCTTTTAAAGCAATAGGTAATATTTTTTCTAATTCAATATCGTGAAGATGTGGTCCTTCATAATTTCCCCAGCAGATATGCATTCTCAACTTAGAGGCATCTATATCTTTGGTTGCTTCATTAAGACATTCGATTTGTTTTTCAGCTCTAACCAAAAATTCTTCATCTGATACATTTTTAAAAGTCATATGTCTTGCTAGTGCAAGATCTGGGCAATCAATTTGCAATAATAAATCATTCTTTGTTATTTCATCGTATTCAGTTTTCATCATTTTTGATAATGCCTCTAAATAATCATCATCATTTTTATAGAATTTGTTTGGAAGGAAATTTGAAATTACTCCTGGTGAAGCAGAGTTAATAAATCCTTGAGGATGGTTATTTTTTTTTAACGCTGATTTTAAATTACTGATATCTTTAGTAAGAGACTCAGTATCTTTGATTTTTAAATCAGCAGTACAACATGGTCTTGTATAAGTAGGCGTACCCCCTGATTTTGCAATTTTTTCTTTATATGATGGAAAATCATCCAAGTCTTTAGGAGCTCTTCTTTCGCTTTCACCGCTAAAGCCATGTAAACGATCCTTGACGTAGGTAGCGTAGCTTATTTTTGACATTTCACCATCACTTATAATGTCAATTCCGATATCAATTTGTTTTTTTACAATTTTGTTTACATCTTCTTCAACTATCTTATCAAGTTCTCCTTGATCAAATAATTCATTTTTATCTTTTTTAAATAGTATCTCAGATAGCTTTTTTGATCTTGGCAGACTTCCAACATGTGTGGTTTTAATTTTATTCATAGTTTTTACATTAATATTTGTTTCCAAATAGCTACTTCATCAAATAATACCCATTCTCTTATTATTTTATCATCTCTTAATTCTGCATGATTTATACCCATTATAAATAAATCTTTGTCAGTCTTTTTCCCAAATTCTTCACTGTCTTTAGAGTGCTTACCACTTAAAAACCATCTGATTGTTGCTTTTTGATTGTTATTTTTTTCATCTAATGATGCAACATGTTCGATTGTAAACTTTATTTCAGAAAATATATTTTTTAAAGAGCTCCAATATTTAATTATATCTTCACTGCCATTTCCAACTTTATTACTTGGCCAAAATAGACTGGCTGCTCTATCATAATCTTCAAAATCATAATCATTATTAAATATTTTCTTTAAAATATTGGAATATATATAACCTGATGAAACTTCATTAACTTTTACTGGAGTATAATCTGATTTTTTATCAGAAGATCTATTAAAAACTTTGATAGCTTTATATACCCCACCTTCTTTATCAATTAAATACCTTGCAAATTGCGCAGGTGTATAACCTAGCTGTCGAACCATTGCACCTTGATCTCTCACAATCCACTCATCATAAACCTGATTATTTTTACATGCACAGTCAGCTATAACTCTATAAACAATTTTGTTTCCTGTTTTTTTTCCGTAATACCCGTCATTTAAATGTGTAGCTTTGCTCAGAATTCTGTGAGATGAATGATATCCTTCATCGTCATTTCCACTCCAAATTACATCTTCACCTAATAATTGTCTGTCTGGAAATTCGTCTAAAGTTTTATAAGTTGCATCAATAACAGGTTTAAAACCATAGGTTATTCCAAAGGGTGATCTTACAGGGATATTCTCTGAATAATATTTAGATATCGACTCGACATCTTTCCCTTCCCAAATTTGTTTAGTAATTTTTAAAATGTAATCAGTTAAATTTTTATAATTACTATCAAATCCTTTCATTAGATCTGACTAACAAAATTTAAAATACTATTTTCTGAATTATTACAAGAGATATCTATTTTTCTACTCAAAGGAACTGAAAAAGTGTCTCCTTTTTCTAATTTTATATTTGAGTTTCCTATTACTATTTTCCAATTACCTTCTTGAGCAAAAAGAACAGTAGGCTTTATACATTCAATACCCTTAATTTCGCCAGATATAGAATTTAATGTTGTTAAATTAAATCCAGTATCTTGTTTGATTGAAGGTTCATAAGTTTTTTTATTAAATTTGTTTCCTAATACTTGATATAATTTAATACCATTAACTTCATCGCTAATATTGTTTTGTTTATTTCTATAAATATTTTTTTCTAATTCTTCTGGCAAATAATTATCAAATCTTTCTAATTCATCTTGAGTGATAGGCTCTATCATCTTTCTACCGTTAGGCACTTCAACCTTTTTTAAATCTATTAACGAATTATCATCAAGCAATGCCATACCAGTCTCTTTTGCCTTTTTTAAAATTTCCGGAACCCATGTTATTATACCAGGATCATCTCCGCCTAATACAACAAACATCAAACTTTCTTTATCTCCAACATTTTCAAATGCCCTGAACATATTTGTAGGCATTGAAATTATATCGCCAGCTTTTAATATTGTTTCTTGTTTTCCATCAGCACCCCAATAAAATCTCCATTTACCTGAGTAAATTACAAACACTTCAGCCGTAGTATGACTGTGAAGACCAGATCCATTTTTTGGCATAGCACTCACTGCTCCTAAATTATACCCATGTAAAGACTGTATTTTTATTAGTTGTTTTGTGTCTTCAGCGACACCACGTCCAATAATTGTATAATTTTTTCTTTCTTTATGACCTTCTAATCTACCCTCTACAAAAGGAAGGCTACTCGGAACGAGCTCATTAAATTTTGCCAATCTATCAATCATATTCTTGTTATTTATCTCTATTTAAATATAAATTGCAATTTATGCAAATAGAACAATTTGATACAGGTCTTAAAATTAAGAAAAACATTGAAGATGTAGAAATTACACCTATCCAAAACTTAAATAATAAAAAATTTATTATTGAGAATTTTAGAAATATTTATGGATTAAAAAAGATTAATCTCAAAAAAAATTTACTAAATATATTTGACAAAGATATCAAAGTTAATTGTTTTGAACCATTAAATGAATTTAATGGCATAGATAATTTTATAGAAAAATTTTGGAATCCTTTATTTGATGCATTTCCAGACATCGAAAGAAGAGAAAATATCATCCTTGGAGGCTCTTTTAGAGACAAAGTCCAAGTTGGTTCTTATTCTACTTTATCAGGTTTCTTTTTAAAGCCTTGGTTAGGTATAAAACCAAATTTTAAAATGATTAATCTTAAATGTTGTGAAATTCATGAAATTAAAAATGAAAGAATTATTGAAAGTCATATCTTAATTGATGTGATGGATTTTTTAAGACAAGCTGACAAATGGGTTATTAATCCATCAAGAGGATCCGAAGGAGCATGGTTACCTCCGTTTAATACAGATGGAGTAAATTTTTTTGAAGAAGACATGAATAAATCTAAAAATTCATTACAACAGGCTTTGAGCATGAATAGAAGTTTAGATATTAAACCTGAGAAAGAAAATATTTCTAAAGATGAATTAAGACAAAGGTTAATAAATCATCCTCAAAAAGAGTTTTGGCACAAAGATATGATTTGGTACGGTCCTTGTGGAATTGGAACATCGAGGTCATTAGAAGGATTTGTAGATATGCATCAGCTACCTTTTAGAAAATCATTTTCTGAGAGAAATTATTGGGAATTAGGACATTATTGCGAAATTGGAGACGGAAAATTTTCTCTATGTGGTGGATGGCATAGTTTAAAGGCAAAGTATGGATCAAATGATTGGCTTGGATATACAGCAGATAACCAAGACGTTGTTATGAGAGTAATGGACTTTTATCATCATGATGAAGGATTAATTAGAGAGAATTGGGTACCTATAGATGTAGTTCATATTTTAAAACAAATAGGTATTGATGTGTTTGAAAAAATTAAAAATACTTAGATTTAAATAAGTTTATAGTTTTTGAGTGTAATAGAAAAAAATAAAATTATTTATTTAGTTAGAGAAACCATACTTTCTAAGTCTCACATCACCAGTTCTAGCATGAGCCTCCATACCTTCATATCTAGAAATTCTAGCTGCTGCAGCACCAACTTCTTTGTTAGATTCTTTATTCATCTTTTGGTAAGTAACTGTTTTTATAAATTTTCCAACGTATAAGCCTCCAGTATATTTTCCTGCACCTTTTGTTGGTAGAATATGATTTGGTCCAGAGCATTTATCTCCATATGCAACTGTTGTTTCTTCACCTAAAAATAAAGAACCATAATTTTTAAGATTTTTTAAATACCAGTCTAAGTTTTCAGCTTGAACTTCCAAATGTTCAGGTGCATATTCATCACTCACTTTCATCATTTCTTCTTTGGTATCACACATAATTACTTCTCCATAATCTCTCCATGCAGCATCAGCATTATTTCTATTATGTTCAGGTAGTTCTTGAATAATTTCTGGAACTCTTTTCATAACATAATCACATAAAGATTTATCAGTAGTGTAAAGCCAAGCTGGAGAGTCAGGACCATGTTCAGCCTGTCCAACTAAATCATAAGCGATTATTTCTTTGTCAGCTGTATGATCTGCAATAATGCCTATTTCGGTTGGTCCTGCAAATAAATCAATTCCAACTTTTCCAAATAAAATTCTTTTAGATTCTGCTACAAATTTATTTCCAGGTCCAACAATCATATCTACTTCAGGATTACCAAAGCAACCATAAGCTAGAGCACCAATTGCTCCTATTCCACCTATATTCATAATTACATCTGCACCACATAGGTTAGCTGTATAAATTATAATTGGGTTTGCACCATTTGAATCTTTTGGTGGACTTGTTGCAATTACATTCTTTACTCCTGCAACTTTTGCTGTTGTCACACTCATTATAGCAGAGGCGATATTATTGTATCTTCCACCAGGAACATAACACCCAACAGTATTTACAGGTATTAATTTTTGTCCCGCTATTAAACCAGGTGATAATTCAACTTCTGAGTCTTTTCCAAGATTTTCAAGCTGGTGTTCTGCAAACTTCCTAACTCTTTCATGAGAAAACTGAATATCGTCTTTAATCTTTTGATCTAAAGTTTTATTTATTTCTTCAATTTTTTCTTTGCTAACAATTATATCACCTTCATAATTATCAAATTTTTTTAAAATATCTTTGACACCTTGATCTTTAGTTTTTTCTAAATCTTTTAAAATAGAACTTACCTTAGTTCTTGTTTCATCTTCTCCTGTAAATGCAGTTTTTTCAGCTTTTTTTATATAAGTAATTGCCATTATTTTTCCTCTAATTTTACAAATGTTTAAATTATATAAGATGTTTATTCAATAAAAGTTTAATCTAAAGCAACAACAGCAGCAGCTATTGAAGCAAGTCTTGCTGTCGCATCATCTGATCTACTTGTTATAACAACAGGCACTTTACCTCCAACAACTACACCTGCTGCACATGCTCCCATAAAATAAATCATCATTTTTACAAGTGCATTCCCAGTTTCGACATTTGGAACTAATAATACATCGGCTTCTCCAGCAACTATATTCTCAATTCCCTTAATTGAAGCAGATTTTTTTGAAATACTATTATCAAATGCCAAAGGTCCAAAAATATCAGCATTAAAATTTTCCTTACTTGCCATTTCAGTTAATTCTTTAGCTTCAACAGAACTCTGTACACTATCAATAACTTCTTCTGTTGCTGAAAGGATAGAAATCTTTGGTCTTGGAATATTAATTCTATGACTAAAATCTATAACATTTCTTAAAATATGCATTTTAGTTTTTAAGTTAGGAGAAACATTTAATGCTCCATCGGTTATGATTAATGGTTTATCATCTTTTTGTAATGTCATATGCCAAATATGACTTAGTCTTGTTTTTCCAATTAATTTGTACTCTCTCTTAAGAACTTCTTTCATCAGTATATCAGTATGAATATGTCCTTTTACAATAATTTTTACTTTATCTTCCGATGCAAGTTTTGTTGCAATACCTGCTGTATTATTTTCAACTGGCTCATTAATTATTTCAAAATTTGATATATCAAATTTAAGCTCATCTGCGCATTCTTGTATTTTTTGTTTATCACCTATTAATATTGGGGTAATCAATTTTTCAGAGACAGCATCCATTACCGACATCATTGGTAATTTTTTACCCGCATTTACAATGGCTGCTTTTACTCCTCTTTTTTGATGAGCTATATTAAGTAGATTTACAGGACAAACTGTGGATTTATCAGATAACATATGAGTTTAAATATTTGTTATGGTTCTAAATATCAATATTTTTTATTACGTTCGATATAAAAATAGTTTAAAATTGAACAAACGATGGAGATAGTTACAAAAATTGCACCTATAGCGTTAGCCCTTATAATGTTAGGTCTTGGATTGGGCTTATCAACTAGAGATTTTTTAAGAGTTATAAATAATCCAAAAGATTTTACAGTCGGAATAATTTGTCAATTAATCCTTCTCCCAATCGTCGCTTATATTTTACTTTTAATATTAAGATTACCAGTTGAATTAGCATTAGGATTAATGATTATTGCTGCAGCTCCTGGAGGAGTAACATCAAATGTTTTAACAAAATTTGCGAATGGGGATGTTGCATTATCTATTTCGTTAACAGCAATAGGTAGTTTGATTAGTATTTTTTCTGTTCCATTTATTGTTTTTACTTCAGCAAAATTATTAGGTGTAACTAATTTATCCTCAGATATTACGATGACTGGTATTGCTCTTAAAATGGCACTAGTTGTAACTGTGCCAGTAATTCTAGGAATGATAATTAGAAGATTTGCTGAAAACTTTATTTCATCTAATATTAATATTGTAAATAGAATTACAGGTATTTTATTTATTGTTGTATTTGCAGCAATATGGATTGAGGAAAGAGAAAATATAATATCATACTTAGGTCAAGCGGGTTTAGCTGTTTTAATATTAAACGTAGTCATGCTGACTTTGGCATTTTACATTGCAAAAGGTTTTGCAACTGGAATACCTCAGAGAAAATGTATTTCTTTAGAATGTGGATTACAAAATGGAACTTTAGCTGTATTTGTAGCAACACAAATTTTCAATGATGTTGCTTACATGGTTCCCACAGCTGCTTATGCATTAATAATGTATATAACTGGATTTATATTTATATATATTCTTAAAAATTCTAATTAAGATTTATTTGATTATAGGTTCTTTTTATAAAAACATTTATTGATTTTAAATTTTCATCTTGGATTATCGACATATCTTTAAAGTTTTGTTTGCTGACGTCAAAATTTATCAATTTATTTTTGTCTAAAGAAATAAATTTGTTTTTTGTTAATTTTTTAATTTTTCTTACAACAGTTGGTCTTGGTATACCTGTTATTTCAGAAATAGACATTGCATTAATTCCTTTTATTTTTTTATTAATAATTTTATCTCTCCATTTATCTAAATAACTATCAACTCCTTTAAGTTGCCTTCCAATTTTTGAATTAGTATTCAAAATTATAGTTGCCAAAATAGTAAATATCTCCATGTCACCAAAATAATTTTTCCACCTTAAGCAGTAAGGGAATAAAAATTTATAAAATTGATACCAGCAAAATGAGAAATTATGTTTTATTAAGTTATTAATTTCATTACTGGACATTTCGTTTTTTATAACTTTTTCTTCTTTTAAAATTTGACTAAAAACAGATAAAAGTGTGCATATATTTTTTAATGTATCATTTGGCTGTGTTGAATTGTAAGCACTTCTATCTATTGTAATCTTCTTGCCTTTTTTTTTAATTATTCCTTTTTTTTCAAGGGATATAACTTTTCTTCTGACACTTTCTTTTGGTATTTGAAGATCCTTCGATATTCTTATAAGGTTAATTTTCTCAATCTCTAATGTTTTATCCTTATAAAAATCATTGAAAGTAATATTTAAATTATTTCGTCTGTAAAAATCAAACTGCTTACTAATCAAATAAATTAAAATCGTGTAAGTATCTATATCTTTAAACACTTTATAAGCACCGATTGTCCATTCAGACATAAGTTTTAAAAAAAAAGGACTTAAAATATCAAAATGATTCTTGAAAATTTTATCGATCAGTTCATCATCTAGTTCGGAATTTACACTTGGTAGCTGCTTCATAATGTATCAAAACCCAATTTGAACAATTTTAAAACTTGAGTCAACCCATTTTGAACAGTTAAAATCTGTAAAATTTTTTACTTTATGTTTTAATAATTAAATGAGTACTGAAAGCTTAAACAGAACATCTAATATTGAAATACCTGAAAAAAAACGAAGAGTAATTCGAATGTCCCCTCGTAAAGTAAATATAGATGTTCTAAAGAAACGAGTAATCACTGAAAAGAAAAAAGAGGCACTTCAGTCAAAAATAATAATACTTTCAGTCTGTTTATCTATCGGAATACTAGGTTATTTTGCAGGTTAATTAGTTAAGAGAATATCTAAATCCTTTTTAATATTTTTTGGAATTTTTATAGATTTTTTAAAGTTTGTTTTTGTTCTTAAAAACTTTTGCTCGCCAGGATAAAAGATTTTTTGTCCTTTTAAATTAGGTATTTTTTTTATTCTTTTAATATTTTTTTTTATCTCTTTTTTATAATCTTTAACAAATAGATTGTCTTTAAATGCTAAAAATAAGTGACCGATATTTTGTGGCCCAGAGAAATCATCAAATGGGTCTTTTACTTTGCCACCATGATTACTTCCAACAAATACTCCTGTTAAAATATCTACCATCCAAGCTAATCCAGATCCTCTAAATCCAGCTATTGGAAGTTGTACCCCAGCTAGAGCTTCTTTTGCATTTGTAGTTGGTTTACCAAATTTGTTTAAAGCAACGCCATATGGTATTTTTTTTCCTAACTTTTCTGCAATCCTAATTTTACCTCTATTAATCATAGACATTGATGTATCTAGTATAAACGGAACCTTACTATTTGTTTGAGTTCCAAAACATATTGGATTAGTTCCAAAGACTGATTTTTTTCCACCAAAAGGCGCAATAGCTGGAGGAGCGTTTGTAAATGCGAATGTTATTAAATTTTTTTTAACCGCTTGCTCAACGTAATACCCTGATAGTCCATAATGTCCACTGTTTTTTACAGCAACTAACCCAATCCCTGTTTTTTTTGCATTTTGTATAGTTTTTTTAATTGCTTCATCTGCTGCAACAAAACCTATAGAATTATCAGCATCAATTATTGATATAGATTTTGATATATTTTTTACAGTAATTTTAGGTCTCGGATTAATGACTTTTTTTGAGATTCTTTCACAGTACATTTTTAAACGAGACAATCCATGTGAAGGCGCACCTACAAGTTCTGCATTCATAATTGCATTTGCGCAAACTATAGAATGTTTTCTGCTTAATTTAAAATTAGTAAAAATTTTAATAATTAAATTTTTAAGCTCTTTTTCGTTCATAATTTATGTAAACATAATTGTTTTGAAAATTAAACTATAAATTGAATATTTTTTTTATTTATTAAAATTATCTTTAAATTTAAAGTAACAAAAGATTAACATTAATCGTTTAAATTTATTATCATTAACTAATAAAAAAGTGAGGGATATATGAAAAATATACTTAAAGTAGCTTCTATGGCTCTAGTTCTTTCATTAACACTTTTCGGCATTACAAATAAAGCTTCAGCTGCAAAACTAACATTATATTGCAGCGTTGAAATAGATGTTTGTGAAATGCTTGAACAAGCTTATGAAAAAGAAACTGGAACAAAAGTTGCTATGACAAGAGCAAGTAGTGGTGAAACTTTTGCAAAAATAAAAGCAGAAGCATCAAATCCAAAAGGAGATGTTTGGTTTGGTGGAACAGGTGATCCACATTTAACTGCAGCACAAGAAAATTTAACTGAGAAATATAAATCTGTTCATTTTAATGATTTATTACCTGCAGCTCAGAACCAAGCAAAAAATGCTGATTTTAAATCAGTAGGAATTTATGTTGGTGCATTAGGTTTTGGATACAACAAAGATCTTTTAGCAAAAAAAGGTCTTCCAGCTCCAAAATCATGGATGGATTTAACAAAACCAATTTATAAAGGTGAAATACAAGTAGCAAATCCAAACTCATCTGGAACTGCTTACACTACCTTAGCCACTATTCTTCAAATATTTGGAGAAGACAAAGGTTGGGATTACATGAAAAAACTTCATGCAAACATAAATACATATACTAAATCTGGTTCTGCACCAATTAAGGCAACTGGTAGAGGTGAAAACTTAATCGGTATTTGTTTCCAACATGATGGTGTGAAACAAACAAAAAAAGGATTGCCGGTTGTTACGGTCTCACCAGCTGAAGGAACTGGATATGAAGTTGGATCTATGAGTATTATTGCAGGTGCAAGAAATATGAAGGAAGCTAAAAAGTTTTACGACTGGGCTTTAAGTCCCGCTATTCAAACTATGGTCTTCACTTCAGGAAAATCTTTGCAAGTGCCATCTAATACTAAAGCAAAAGCTGATCCTGATGCTCCAGACTTATCAACAATAAACTTAATTGATTATAATTTTAAAGTTTATGGAGATAAAAGTACTAGAGCGAGTTTGTTATCCAAATGGGATAACGATGTTTCTGTAATTCCTAGATAAGGAATTAAATGAGAGGGCTCGTTATCTGTTGGATGCTCATCGGAGTATTGGGTTTCCTAATATTTCCATGGTATGTAACAGGTGACGGGTTTTTCTCAATAAACTGGATTTTAGAATATTCTTTAGAAGATTACGGTTCTGTATTACCGCAGGTATTTATAAATAAAAAATATTGGCTTCTTCCTTTAATTGTTCCTTTATTTTTTCCATTATCAACTTTAAAATTAAATCAGAATAATCCTATTTATTCCAAAATTTTCTTGTACTCAGGATTGTTTGGTATTTTTTATTTTATTCTTCAGGGGTTTTCAATTGGCATAAGAGGGTGGAATTTTGAAATCTTTCAATCAATTTTTGGCGATGTAGAAAATCAATTTGGAGTAGGGTCTGGCGCAGTTCTTTTATGCTCTACATTTATTTTTTATATCACACATGGGCTATCCTCGCGTGGGTGGTTGAATGGAGATAATTTTATTGTAGGAAGTATAGGAAGCATAATTATTCTAGTTTCAACTTTCGTTTTTTTTCCTATTTTTAGAATGTTTGCTGTTGCCTTTAAAGGCACAGAAGGTGGATATGAAATTAGTAATTTTTCAACCAAAATATTTAATAAAGGAATTTGGGGTCTTGATTGTCTATATAGTGATTATGCATGTGGTGTTTTTTGGAACACTGTTACTATGGGAACACTTACAGCTTTCTCATCAACAATTTTGGGTTTAGGTTTTGCTTTATTAATTGCAAGAACAAGTTTTAAATTTAAAAAAACGATTAGAATTTTATCTGTTTTACCAATCATAACACCTCCATTTGTAATCGGTTTAGCAATAATAATATTATTCGGTAGAACGGGAGTTGTAAGTTCTTTTCTTGAATGGGCATTTGAGATTGAGCCCTCGAGATGGATTTATGGTTTACCAGGAATATGGTTTGCACAAACTCTTGCTTTTACACCTATTGCTTTTTTAGTTTTGATAGGAGTTGTTGAAAGTGTAAGTCCTGCAATGGAAGAGGCTTCACAAACATTGAGAGCTTCAAAATGGCAAGTTTTTAAAACTGTTACGTTACCTTTAATGAGACCTGGAATTGCGAATGCATTTTTGCTTGGCTTTATTGAAAGCTTAGCTGATTTTGGAAATCCACTAGTGCTAGGTGCTGAATATGATGTTTTATCTACAGAAATATTCTTTGCAATTGTGGGTGCACAGTATGATGAAACTAAAGCTGCAATATTAGCAATGATTTTATTAACTGTTGTTCTAGTAGTGTTTTATCTTCAGAACCAATGGTTGGGGAAAAAATCCTATATTTCAATTTCTGGGAAAGGTGATAGTGGAGTTCATCCTGAATTACCAAATAATACTAAGTGGATAATTTACTCAACTGTTCTACCTTGGGCGCTCCTTACATTTATAATTTATATTATGATTATGTTTGGTGGATTTGTAGAGATGTGGGGTGTCGATCACAGTTTTACGTTAAGACATTATGTTGAAGCATTTAGTGTTGAATGGGTTAAAGAAAGAGGAATTTTGTGGACTGGTACCGCGTGGAATTCTTTTAACACTACTTTTGCGATAGCATTAATTTCATCATTTCCTACTGCTGCAATAGGTATTTTAACAGCATATCTTCTTACAAGACACAAATTTAAAGGAAAAAATGCTTTCGAATTCGGCACAATGTTAAGTTTTGCAATACCTGGAAGTGTTATTGGCGTGAGTTACGTTTTTGCGTTTAATGTTCCACCACTTGAACTTACAGGAACAGGAATTATTTTGGTAATCGCTTTTGTATTTAGAAATATGCCTGTTGGGGTTAGGGCAGGCATAGCTTCAATGAATCAATTAGATCCTCATTTAGATGAAGCATCATCAACATTGAATGCATCTAGTTCTCAAACATTTAGGAATGTAATTCTTCCATTGCTTAAACCTGCAATTACTGCTTCTTTAGTTTTTAGTTTTGTTAGAGCAATGACGGCAATTAGTGCTGTTATATTCCTTGTTAGTGCTAATTATGATTTAGCTGTCTCATATATATTAGGAAGATTAGAAAACAATGATTATGGTCTAGCAATTGTTTATTCATCTGCATTAATTGTTGTTATGTTATTTACAATAACATTAATGCAATTAATAATAGGTAAAAGAAAATTAGGAAGAAGAGAAGAAACAGCAGGAATATTACAAGGAAATTTTGGATAATGAAAAAAGCAGAAGTAAAATTTGAAAATATTACAAAAAAATTTAATGAGACCGTTGCTGTTGATAATGTGAGTTGTACTTTTGAAGCAGGAACACTGACTACATTACTAGGTCCCTCAGGATGCGGAAAAACTACTTCTTTAAGAATTATTGCTGGTCTAGAAAGAGCTACTAGTGGTAAAATTTTAGTAGAAAATGAAGATGTAACATTATTACCAGCGACAGATAGAGATGTATCTATGGTATTTCAATCTTATGCTTTGTTCCCACATATGAGTGTGCTTGAAAATGTATCGTATGGTTTAAAGATGATAAATGTTCCAAAAGAAGAATTTACAGAAAAATCTTTAGAAACTCTGAAGTTAGTTAATTTAGAAGGTTATGAAAATAGGATGCCCTCAGAGCTATCTGGAGGTCAGCAGCAAAGAGTAGCAGTTGCAAGAGCAATTGTACTGAAACCTAAGGTTCTACTCTTTGACGAGCCTTTATCTAATTTAGATGCAAAATTAAGAAGACAAGTAAGAGAGGATATTAGAGAAATTCAACAAAAACTTGGAGTAACTACAATTTATGTAACTCACGATCAAGAGGAAGCATTAGCAATTTCTGACAAAGTAATTGTAATGAACAATGCTATTATTGCTCAACAAGGTAGCCCAAAAGAATTGTATAACTTTCCTAAAACTAAATTTGTAGCCAACTTCATAGGAGACGCAAATGTTGTTATAGCTAAAATCATTAATCAAAATAATAATGTTTACGAGATTCAATTAGCAGAAATGAAAATTAATATAAAAAGTGATCAAAAATTAGAAAGTTCAGTTTCCGTCTCTTTAAGACCAGAAAAAATAACTATTTCAAAAAGTCCTGAAGAAAACTCAATACATGCATCTGTTAATAATGCGTCATTCGTTGGAAATAGTTATCAATATATAGTTAATTCAAAAGTCGGTAAGATTTACGTAGTTTCTAGCGATACCAATGAAATATTTAATGTTGGAGAAAACGTTTATTTAAATTTCGACGAAAAAGAATTACGGTTGCTTAATGATTAAGGATTAACCTTTTCCTCTCCAAGGAATTGTCTTATCTATAATTTTTCTTAAAGTTATATCAAATAGAAGACCAAGAAGACCCATTATAATTATTGTTATCCAAATAACCTCCCACTGGAAGTATTTTTTCGCAACGTTTTCAACAAAACCAATACCTGTTGTACCTGCTAGAAACTCTGCAGCAACAAGTGTTCCCCAGCACATACCAACAGCAACTCTAATTCCTGTAAGAATTTCAGGAAGTGAATTAGGGAAAATCACATATCTTAAAATTTGTTTTTTAGTAGCCCCTAAAGAGTGGGCAGCATGAATTTTTGAAAGCTGTGTTCCTGATGCGCCAGCTCTTGCAGAAATAATCATAATAGATAACGAGACCATAAATAACAAAAATACTTTTCCAGAGTCATCAATTCCAAGCACAGAAATAATTAAAGGTGCCCATGCAAGAGGAGGGACTGGTCTGTAAAGCTCAATTAAAGGATCAAAGA
Organism: uncultured Pelagibacteraceae bacterium; assembly: GCA_902531175.1. Lineage (GTDB taxonomy): Bacteria > Pseudomonadota > Alphaproteobacteria > Pelagibacterales > Pelagibacteraceae > Pelagibacter. Next base: position 38,557 of record CACADE010000006.1, on the reverse strand, counting down.
AACCTCTTGCAAATCTATTTAGACCCATAAACAATCCTAAAGGAACACCAATTATAATTCCAAACACTAATCCTAAAAATACTCTCATAAAAGAGTCCCAGATATGTCCGTATGGAACTGGAACTTTCAGTAAATTAAAGTCACCTGTTACAACCTTTAAAACATTACTTTTAAAATTCTCTTTAACTATCCCTTCTTTTGTATGTACTGGATATTCACCAGGCAATATATCTGCTATCCAATCTGGTAAAAAGAATCCTATCATTTTACTGACATCAACCATTTCAATCCACAAAAGAGGAACATTTTTATATCCAACACTTGGTTTTGACAGCAACACAAACTTATTAAAAGTGTCAGATGGTTTTGGCAACCATCTACCTGAACCTTGTTCTGAGCAAGTTGCTCCACTAGCTACAATTGTTCCTGAAGGAAACAAAAGGATATCAATTAATCTTAGTCCACCTTGTTCTTTATTTTGTAAATCATCAAATTCTAAGATTGCTTCTTGCATGTAGTTTAATGCATTAGGAGGATAAATACTTGCAAATTCTATTCTTCTTGCAATTTTAACAATATTTTTTGCATAGTCAGACGCTATCTCTTCACTATCATTTAAACTTTTTCTATAAGCTTTAATATCATCTTTTAATTGTTTTATTGAGCTTTTGAATAATGGATTGTGATTTCTTAATTTAAAAAATTTATCATTTATTGAACTTAGTTCTTTTGCTGCTGCATGAAATTTTAACCCTTTTTTAGTCTGAGGAGCAGTTGGTATCTCAATAATATTTTCTGTTGTTCCACTTCCAGAGTCTATTGTGACAATTCCCCAACCTCCTTGTTCATCAATAAGTTTTTGTCTTTCAATTTTTTGAGCATCTGTCTCAAAAGGATAATCCTCCTTTTGAAAATTAATACTGAGTTGCTTTATTTGTTCAGTCATTTCTTGAATTTTTATTTTGGTATCTATTTCTATTAATTCTTCACTAGTTAAGAATGGAATTAATTTAGAGGTTCTATCAATGTAACTTACAAGAATTGTTTTTTGTTGATCATTTAGATCTTGAGATACTTTTATTTCATTTTTAATCTTTACAAGATTTTTATTTTCAATTTTAATAATTGATGTGCTTTTGAACTCTCTCTCTTCAATAGGAAATTGATATTTCAAACCTAATAATGACTCATTAATTTTAGCAACCTGGCATAATTCATTTGCTGATTTTGGATAAAAACCTTTTGCAATATCCCATGAATAATAAAGCCAAAGCATTAATATTACACTACTACCAACAATTACCCAGTGTGTTCCACCTCTAGCTCTTTCTGGATTACCAAATACAGTATCAACTCTTTCAGTTTTTATTAATCTTATTCCATAAAGAATACATCCAATAACAGTTGCGATAATTAATATTGTTACAACTTGTGTTAACATTAATTTTCTTTCCCCATTATTTCTTCCTCCATATTCCAAATCATGGATAAAATTTCTTCTCTTGTAGATGAAAATTCTTTATTTTTTTTAATTTCTCTCAAATCTTGAGTAAGTCCCATTTCTGCAAAAGGAAGATTATACTCTTTATGTATACGACCCGGTCTTGGTGCCATTACGTATAACCTTTCACCAAGTAAAAGAGCTTCTTCTACAGAGTGAGTAATTAAGATAATTGTTTTTCCTGTCTCTTTCCAAATTTTTAAAACTAATGACTGCATTTTCTCTCTAGTTAATGCATCTAATGCACCTAATGGTTCATCCATTAGAATAAGATCAGGATCATTTATTAAACATCTTGCTAGAGCAACTCTTTGCTGCATACCGCCAGATAACTGATATGTTGGTGTATTACCAAAACCTTTCAGTCCAACTATATCTAACCATTCCTCAACTCTTTTTGCTGTAATCTCAGGATCTTCTTTTTTCATCCTAAGACCAAAGTTCACATTTTCAGCAACAGTTAACCACTCAAACAATGCACCTTGTTGAAAAACCATTCCTCTTTCAACACCAGGTCCGTCTATTTCATTATTATTTAAGGTAATTTTTCCTGAAGTTGGTCTTAAAAATCCAGCAGTAATATTAAGTAAAGTTGTTTTTCCACAACCAGACGGACCAAGAACTGTAAGTAATTCACCTTTTTTTAAAGTGAAGCTGACGTCTTTTAATGCATGAACTGTTTCTCCTTTTGGAGTTTTAAAAATCATATTTAAATTTTGAGAAACAAGATCACTCATAGCGCTTTTATATTAGTAATTTTTAAAAAAAATAGGCACTAATTTTTAAATTAGTGCCTATTAAAAAGTTTTAAACCTTTAAAATTACAAAGGTAAGAAACTTGTATCTACGTTTCCTTTTGGAGTTCCCATTCCATCTAGGAAACCACTTAGATTACCATTTTCCATAGATTGCTTCGTCTCTTCTGCATTTAAGAATTTAAAACCATCTAAAGTTTTTTTCATTTTTGACATTTCCATTCCAGATGCTTTAGACATAGAATTCAAGTCACTCTTACCAGAATTATATCTTGTATTAGCTTCATGAGTAACTTCAACGAAAGTCCTTACCATACCTGGATTTTCTTTCATAAACTTATTAGTTACAGAAGTAATATCTATACCTAGAATACCTGCAGCTTCAGCCTCTTCTTGTGAAATTAATCTAGAACCAACTTCTGTAGCTGATTGCACTGAACCACCACCAAATATACATGCCATTGTAACATCACCGCTTAATAAAGCCGCAGTTCCATCTTCTGGGACCATATCAATAACATTTACTTTACTTGCATCAACACCAACAATTTCCATACTTTTAGCAAATACATAATCAGCCATAGTACCTAAAGGCACTGCAACTTTTTTACCTTCTAATTCAGAAGCGTTTGCTTTTGTAATTCCTGACGCATTTGATACTACACAAGTTGTGTTACCCATTCCGTATTCCATTGCAACATCAATTAGTTTTATAGGCGCATTCTTTTTTACAGCATTAATAAATGGTGCTAAACCTTGTGAGTAAGAAATATCAATATCTCCTGCTAACATGGCTTCTGTCATTTCTACACCAGTATTGAAGCTAGTCCATTTAACTGGAACACCCAAAGCTTTTGCGTAATTTTTTTTCATCATGTCCTCTAAATTTGGACTTGGCCAATCTAGAAAGTATGCAACTCTAACTTCGTTCGCAGCAGAGTTTGCTGCTGTGATTGTTAAGTTTAGAGCAAATAAACTTCCTAAAATGAAACTAACTATTTTTTTCATTTCATCTCCTGTTAATTAAATTTAATTATCGATATTTAAGTTTAAATTTTCTTTTAAGTAAATGATGAATAAATTACACAGGCTACAAAAGTCATAAGTTACAACCTATAGTTGCGGTCATTTAACATAGCAAGTATGACTAAAATTTACTGGTTAATTTATATATTTAGTCTATGAATCGAAACATAATTATGAGTTCAGAAAAACCTCAAATACCAAATTCTTTAAATGAACATTGGATGCCATTTACATCTAATAGAGATTTTAAAGAGTCTCCAAGATTAATTGTAGAAGCAAAAGGTGTTTATTTAAAAAATCATCAAGGTCAAACTCAGATAGATGCAAGCTCGGGATTATTTTGTAATCCTTTAGGTCATGGAAGAGAAGAAATTATTAATGCAATTACAAATCAATTAAAAAAACTAGACTATGCTCAACCATTTCAACAAGGTTTTGGAGGTTCATTTGAACTTGCAACAAAAATTTCAAAACATACACCAGGAAATTTAAATAGAATTTTTTATACAATATGTGGATCAACTGCTGTTGAGACTGCAATTAAAATTGCAGTTGCATATCATAAAGCAAGAGGTGAAGGACATAGATTTAGGTTTGTTGGAAGAGAAAGAGGCTATCATGGAATGAATATCGGAGCTACTTCTGTTGGCGGAATGATTAACAACGTGAAAACATTTGCCAATGTTTTGATGCCAGGTGTTCTTCACATGAGACATACACATTTACCAGAACATAAATTTGTTTCAGGTCAACCTGAAACTGGCGCAGAGATGGCAGAAGATCTTGAGAGAATTTGTACAAATTTTGGTTCAGAAAATATTGCAGCTTGCATTGTTGAACCAATTGCTGGATCAACAGGAACTTTAGTTCCACCAAAAGGATATTTGCAAAGACTAAGAGAAATTTGCGATAAGCATGGTATTTTATTAGTTTTTGACGAAGTTATTACAGGTTGGGGAAGAACAGGTTCACCATTTGCATCGCAAGAATACGGTGTTACTCCAGATATTATAACAATGGCTAAAGCTACAACAAATGGAATAAGTCCTTTAGGTGCAGTAGCGTGTAAAGAAGAAATTTACGATACGGTTATGGATGGATCTCCAAAAGGAACAATAGAATTATTTCATGGTTACACTTACTCTGGAATTCCAGTTTCAGTAGCTGCAGGCTTAGCGGTTCAAGATATTTTTGAAAAAGATGATATCTTTAATAGAGCAAAAAATTTATCTCCATATTTCCAAGAAGGTTTAATGTCTTTAAAAGATATTGATGTCGTTGATAACATTAGAGGATATGGAATGATGGGTGGTATTGATATTAAAATGCATAAAAAACCTGGCGCAGCAGGGTTTACATGTTTCAAACACTGTTATGATGCAGGAGTTAACTTTAAAGCGACTGGAGATTGTTTAATTATTGCTCCAATGTTTATCTGTGAAAAAAAACATATTGATGAAATAATCGAAAAACTAAGAACTGGTATAACCAACTATTCAAAAAGCAAAAAAAATTAATTGAATTCTATGAAAATAGGGGTTCCAAAAGAAATAAAGCCTCAGGAAAATAGAATTGGACTCACTCCCGAAAGTGTAAAGACATTAACTTCTAATGGCCACGAAGTTTTAATTGAAAACAATGGAGGTTTTGAAGCAGGATTTGAAAACGATCATTACGTATCAAGTGGAGCAAAAATAGTTAATACAGCTGAAGATATATTTAATGACTCTGACATCATTGTTAAAGTTAAAGAGCCACAATCTAGCGAAGTAAAAATGATAAGAGAAAATCAAGTTGTCTTTACGTATCTTCATCTTGCTGCAGCTAAGAAACTGACGCAAGGTTTAATAGACAGCAAATCAATATGTATCGCTTATGAAACAGTTACAGATAATAATGGAAGACTTCCTTTGTTAGCACCAATGAGTGCAGTAGCCGGAAGAATGTCAGTTCAAGCAGGTGCACATTGTTTAGAAAAAAATCAAAAAGGTCGTGGTCTTTTGTTAGGAGGAGCTCCTGGTGTAGAGCCTGGAAATGTAGTTATACTTGGAGGTGGAGTAGTAGGAGAAAATGCTGCTATAATTGCAACAGGCATGAAAGCTAAGGTTAATATTGTAGATAAATCTGAAAAAAGATTAAACGAACTTACCCAAATGTTTGGAGATAAAATAATTCCCAATTTAAGTGATAAAACTGATTTAGAAAAATTAATTTCTGAATGTGACTTGTTAGTAGGTGGAGTTTTGATACCAGGTGCTGAGGCACCAAAATTAGTTACAAAGAATATGTTAAAAAAAATGAAAAGGGGATCAGTAATTGTAGATGTTGCAATTGATCAAGGAGGATGTGTTGAAACCAGTAAACCGACTACTTTTGCAGAACCAACTTTTATAATAGATGATATAATTCATTATTGCGTTGCAAACATGCCTGGTGGTGTTCCTAGAACATCAACAATTGCATTGAATAAAGCAACGCTTCCTTTTCTATCTAAATTAGCAAAAGATGGGTACTTAAAAGCTTTAAATGATGATCAAAATTTTCAAGCAGGATTAAATGTATTTAAAGGAGGTGTTACTCATAAAGCTGTAGCTGATGTATTTGGTCATGATTATTTGCCAGCTCAAAAAGCATTGCTTAACTAAAATCCCTAATTTTTCTTGCTTTTTCATAAATTGACAAAAAAAAAATTAATTCTATATAGCAATCATAATTTAAAAAATTATTCCTGAATTTAACATTCATTTATTTCTCTCTTTTTTGTTGAATTCACCTCCTCGAAAGGGGAGGTAAAAAGGAATTATATCCCTTTGTTTATTAAATTATATATTTGGTCTTTGTCAGTTAAACCAATTTCTCTTGCTACTTCACTTTCACCTTTAAAAACTACTATTGTGGTCCAATAATTAACACCTAAAGCTTTAGCAATATCTTCATGTTCTGTTTGCTCATAGAATAAAAACTCAACATCTTTAAAGTCTTTCATTGCTTGATCAAAAACTTTTGTTTGTGCTGCACATGTTGAACAATATTCGTTCCAAGAATTAATAACAATTGTTTTACCAGATTTTTGAATTTCTAATAATCTTTTCAGATCAAAATTTGTAGTTTTTTCAAAACCAAATGAGATATTTGGTATTAAGAATAAAATTAGAAAGACAAAATATTTTTTCATGAGCTTTATTTAATTATCTGGTCATTCTTTTCAAGATGTTTTCTTTCAAAAATATTTGATGAAACAAAACTGCTAAAATATGCAATGAGATTAAAACTATTAATGTATAATTTGAAATAACATGAACATTGTAAAATTGATCTGCTAAATCAAAGTTATCTTCAATCCTTAATTTAAAAATAAAAAAATTTAGTTTTTCACCATTAAATAGCTTTTTTAAAATTCCTGATGTTGTTATTGTTAAAAGTGCGACATAAAGAGCAAAATGATTCAATTTCGCAATCAAGTTTTGTCCAAAGAATGCCTCAGGCATTAGTTTTGGGGACTTGCTAAAAAATTTATAAATTAACCTAAATAAGGTTATGTAAAATATGGATATTCCTACAATTACATGTACATTTTCAATAGTTATTCTTAAATCCGAAAAATCTAATCTGACCAAAATAAACCCCATTGGTATCTGAGCAATTAGAAGGAGCAAAGTGAACCAATGAAAAAATTTAGCTAACCAACTATATTGTAATGTTATACTGTCAGACATGAGCTATTTTATAAAAATAAATAATATTTTCAAAATAATGTTTATTGTAGCACTTTCTTTTTCATTTAATTCTAATGTTTTATCAGAAGAAAGCGCAAAAGACATTATAAAGAAAAGAAAGTCTTTATTCAGTCAAAATTATAAACTAGCAAAAAGAATTAGTATTTTACTTAACGAAGTTGAAATTGAGGACTCAAAAAAACTGATGATTAGAATGAGTGATAATTATTTAGAATTACTAAATTTATTTCCAGAAAATACAAAAGAGGGACACGGAACAGAGGCTTTACCAATTATTTGGGAAGAAAAAGATGAATTTAATGCTCTAATGAAAAAATCATCTGATCAAATGATAAAGCTAGCTTCAATTATCGAAGACCAAGATGATTTTAGAGCAGCTTTGAAACAATATATGTGGTCGAGCTGTAAAGCTTGTCATAGCAGATATAGGGCTCCACACTAATGAAAAAGTATTTTTTTATTTTTATTGTTTTATTTTATGCAGATACTGCTTTCTCTCATTCGCACTACCCCATAACTAGAGATTCATTAGAAGCAATTAAAAATGGCAAGATATTATACAATCAATATTGTGTTTCTTGTCACCAAGCAAATTTAGCTGGAGCTACAAATTGGCAAGGTTTAGATGAAGATGGGCATAGAAAAGCACCGCCTTTAAATGGAACTGGTCATACTTGGCATCATACAGATGAGTTACTACATAGAATGATAAAGTATGGATTTGCTAAATTGATAAAAAATTATGAAGGCAAGATGATGGGTTTTGGTGATAAAATAAGTGATGAAGGTATTGATAACATTCTTTCGTACATTAAATCTTATTGGAAAGATGATATTTATGAATATCATTTAGAAATGAGCAAACAATGAGTTCAGAAGCAATTAATTTTAATTGGTCATGCAAACATACTTGGAAAAGAAGCGCAAAAAATACCGCTTGGTGTTTACTAGGCTGTGCAATTGGTGACTTTGGAACTATATTGTATTTTCAGATAACAGGAATTCCCTGGCCTGTTTTAGCCATCATGACATTAGCAATTATAAATGGTTTGATTACAAGTATTATTTTAGAAACTATAATTTTACTAAGACAAAAACTTGATTTTTCCAAAGCATTAAAGACTGCACTTGGTATGAGCTTTATATCAATGGTCAGTATGGAAATAGCCATGAACCTCACAGATGTAATTTTAACAGGTGGAGCTATTTTAAATTGGTGGGTAGTACCAATAATGCTTTTAGTTGGATTTTTAACTCCATGGCCTTACAATTACTGGAGATTAAAAAAATATAATATTGCTTGTCACTAAAAACATCTCTATATCAAATTAAGACCTCAGATAATGACTAAAGATTTAATAACAATTGATGGCCTTTCAAAGGTATACGACAATGGATTTAACGCTTTAAAAACTGTTAATCTAAATATAAAGCAAGGAGAAATTATTGCTATGCTTGGACCAAATGGAGCTGGCAAAACTACACTGATAAGTATTGTATGTGGTATAGTTAAACCAACTTCTGGAGTAATTACAGTAGATGGTTTTGATATTATAAAAGATTATAGAGAAACAAGATCAAGAATAGGACTGGTCCCCCAAGAAATTTCACTAGAACAATTTGAAACGGTTTTTAACAATGTTTCATATTCAAGAGGCTTATATGGAAAAAAGCCAAACCCCCAACATATAGAAAAAGTTCTAAAAGATTTTAGTTTATGGGATAAAAAAGATTTAAGGTTAAATCAGCTTTCAGGAGGAATGAAAAGACGTGTAATGATAGCAAAAGCATTATCTCATGAACCTTCGATATTATTTCTTGACGAACCAACGGCAGGCGTAGATGTAGAATTGAGAAAAGATATGTGGAAAGTTGTGGAGGGATTAAGAAAAACTGGAGTAACCATAATTTTAACAACACACTATATTGAAGAAGCAGAGGCAATCGCAGACCGAGTTGCTGTAATTAATCAAGGAGAAATCATTGTTGTTGATAATAAAATAGATTTATTAAAAAAAATGGGTCATAAAAAATTAACTATTGAGTTACAGGATAAAGTCGAGAAAATTCCAGCAGAACTTAATGAATATAATCTATCAATCTCTAATGATAATTATTCATTAATTTACAACTATAACTTACATGCTGAAAGAACAGGTATTACAAAGATGCTTCAAGATTTAAAAAATGCAGGTTTGAGGATGAGAGATTTAAAAACAGAGCAAAATAATCTTGAAAAGATTTTTGTGACATTGGTAAAGGAAAATAATGAAGATTAATTTTTACGCATTAAGAGCAATTTATTTTCATGAAATGGATCGATTTAGAAGAACATTAATACAATCTCTTCTTTCTCCAGTTTTATCTACTTCATTATACTTTATAGTATTTGGCTCGGTAATCGGGGATTATGTACAAAAAATTGATGGCATTAGTTATGGCTCTTATATAGTTCCAGGATTATTAATGTTAACATTATTAACGCAATCTATCAGTAACACTTCTTTTGGAATTTTTTTTCCTAAATTTAATGGAACAATTTATGAAATTTTAGCAGCTCCAATTTCTACTGTAGAAATTGTAATTGCTTATGTTGGTGCAGGTGCAACTAAAACCTTAATTGTTGCTGCAGTAATTTTCTGCACTTCACTTTTCTTTGCAGAAGTAAATGTAAAGTTTCCTTTACTAATGATTTTCTTATTAATTCTAGTTGCTTTCACTTTTGCTTTGTTTGGGTTTTTAATTGGACTTCTTAGTAAAAATTTCGAGCAAATGTCTATAATACCAACAATTGTCATAACACCAATGGTATTTTTAGGTGGAAGTTTGTATTCGCTAGATATGCTCCCAAGTTTCTGGCAAACAGTCACTTATTTTAATCCTGTTGTATATTTAATTAATGGGCTGAGGTTTGCATTTTATGGAGTTTCTGATTTTGATATTTGGATAAGTATTTCAACAATGTTTATATTTTTAATTGTATGTGTAACTCTTGTCTCAATTATACTTAAAAAAGGTTATAATATAAAAAATTAATTTGACTGTTGACCAGATAATTCCTGCAATATTTTTAATTTTAGTTTTAATATTAGTTTTGCCAAATTTTTTGAGATCAAATTCAAATATTAAACAATTAGTATCAAATTTCTCTATCTGGATAATAATAATACTAGTAATATTTGGATTGATGTATTTTTTGATGTAAATATATTTATGATTAAATTTATTCTTCCTGCAGTTATATTAATTTTAATTATAATTTTTTGGGAAAAAATTAACGAATTTTTATTAAGCAAATTTAAAATTAAACTCAATTATATAGCCATCATCATATTAGTTTTAATATTATTTGTTTTATCCTTATTGCTATATTTCTAATTTATAATGGAGATTAACTTATTATTCTTTATTAGTGTTGTTCCAGCAATTGTTTTATATGGAATTGCTAAATCTGGTTTAGGTGGCTCGATATCATTAATTTCGGTTCCATTAATGACAGTGGTAATGCCATTAAACCAAGCACTTGCTATAATTTTACCAATATTAATTTTTTCAGACATTATTGCTGTTTATAGATTTAGAAGGGAATTTGATTTTGGAACACTAAAGTTATTAGTTCCATTTGCTGCTACAGGAATAATAATAGGCTCATTTACCTTTACTTATTTTTCAGAGGATTTGCTTAAACTAATTGTCGGAATAATGGGTTTCTTATTTGCTGGTTATTATTTTTTATTTAAAAAAGAAAAAAATATACCAGCAAAAAAAAACTTTTTTAAAGGTGCAATTTGCTCATCTATCGCTGGTTTTTCAAGTTTTTGTGTACATGCTGGTGGAACGCCAACAAGTCTGTATTTGCTTCCACTCAGAATGAAGAAAGAAATTTATGTTGGGACAAGAATTATTTTTTTTAGTTGTGTTAATCTAATTAAGCTTCCTCTGTATGTTTATTTATCCATGATGAATTTTGATACTCTGTATCAGTCAGTTACTCTTTTCCCTTTAGCGCTAATTGGAATATTTATAGGTTATAAATTACTCAAAATAATTGAGGAAAATTTATTCTACAATATTATTTATGCTTTAATTTTGGTTAGTAGCTTTAAGTTAATATTAGATTTTATGGTTTAATTAGGCTTTAATTTCTTAAAGCCTAATAAGTTCATAACTAAAAGGAAGGGAATTAATAATTCGTAAACTAATTCAATCAACTCAGAAAATACAATGCTAATTAGTCTAATCAGTAATGCAAAATCTAGGATAATTTCTTGAAATTTTAAATTTAATGATTTACTTAGATCTTGGGGTGCTTTTAGCTGAGAATAACCCATTGAACCTGTCCGGTAATTCAGAAAGGGAAAAATGAATAAACTAAATATAATTGATCAATCAACAGCAATTATTTTGATTATAACTTTAAGTTTATTATTTGTTTTTATAGGCATTTATTATTCAAAAAAATTTAAAGGACTGAATAATTACTTAGTTGCAAATCGATCAATTGGTACTTTGTCTCTTACTACGAGTTTAGTGGCTTCTGCTCTTGGTGCTTGGATTTTATTTGGACCCGCATCAGCAGCAACATGGGGAGGAATTGGTGCAGTGATTGGTTATTCACTAGGAACTGCATTTCCACTCTTTATTTTAATTTATCTTGGTAAAAAATTTAGAACTAGTTATCCGCAAGGCAAAAGTATTATTGAAATTATAAGATTAAGATTTGGACCAAATCTTTATAAACTTATTTTAGTTTTTTCCATTTTTTATATGACAATCTTTTTAATTGCTGAAGTTACTGCTGTAGCTTTTTTAATTAATTACATTTCTAGCACTGAATTGTGGATTACCTCTTTAATAGTAATATCATGTTCGTTACTTTACACATTATATGGAGGGTTAAGAGCATCCTTAATCACAGATAATATTCAATTTTTTGTATTTACAGCTCTTTTAATAATTAGTTTAATTTTTATTACCTCAATTGAAACAAACGAATTTAACTTTGAAATTATTAAAAATAATAATCCGCATTTGTTAAGTTTTAGTTATCTCCCAAATTATACTGCTGGTTTAACTTTCTTTATTGCCGTTGCTGCAACTAATCTTTTTCATCAAGGTAATTGGCAGAGAGTTTATGCTGCAAAAAATTACGAGGTTTTAAAAAAAAGTTTAATATTTTCATTTTTAATAATATTACCAATAGTCTTCTTTATGGGATTTAGTGGTTTAGTGGCTGTCTCTCAAGATACTAATGTCATACCTGATCTTGCATTTTTCTCAATTTTATTAAAAGAAAATTTAATAATATTTTCAGTCATTGTAATAATTTTAGCTATCTCTTTAACAATAAGCAGTATTGATACTTTAATAAATGCTATTTCAAGTTTGGTAATAGTCGATGTAGATAAAGTATTAAATTTAAAAAATAATCATTTAAATATCTCAAAACAATTTGTTATTTTTCTTTCGGTCATAGCTTTTTTTGTTGCATCAAAAGGATTTAGTATTCTTTATTTATTCTTAATAGCAGATTTATTTTGTTGTGCGGCTGTTCTAAGTGTTTTTTATACTTTTTATTCTAAATCTTATGATGAAAAAAATGCATATGTTTCTATATTAATAGGATTAATTGCAGGACTATTATTTTTCCCAAGTCCAGATTTTTCTAAATCAATACTATTTGGCGTAATTTTGCCTATGGATTTTGCACCATCGTATATTTCTCAATCTCTTTTATTTTGTTCATTTATTGCGGCAACTTTATCACCAATAATTGCATGGAAATTGAAATAATTGATGTTTATTAAAAACCTAATTATTGTATAATTTAATAAATGCTCAATTTTATATTACCATTTATTGTATTAATCGTTGTTGTTGTTTTCATTCATGAATATGGACACTATTATTTTGCAAAAAGATATGGTGTTGGTGTAACAGACTTTTCGATAGGTTTTGGTCGAGAATTATTTGGATGGAACGATAAATCAGGGACAAGATGGAAAGTTTGTTGGATACCACTAGGTGGTTATGTAAAATTTTTCGGAGATAGGAATGTATTTTCACAAGCAGATCAAGAGGAGCTACTAAAAAAATATAGCAAAGAAGACCAACATAAATTGTTTGTAACAAAACCTCTTTATCAAAGAGCATTAATTGTTGCTGGAGGACCGTTGGCTAATTTTATATTAGCTTTAGTCATTTTTACTTTCATATACATGTTTGCAGGTAAAGATTTTACACCAGCTGTAATTGATGAAGTATTAAAAGATAGTCCAGCAGAAGTTGCTGGTATGCAAAAAAATGATGTTATTATTGAAATAGATAATACAAAAGTAGAGAGTATTCTTGATGTTTCTAAATTAATAGCAATGTCAACATCAGAATTTATCGATTTTAAAGTTTCAAGATATGACCAGGAGATAATTTTAAAAGTTAAGCCAAATTTTGTTGATAGCGTTGATGAATTAGGAAACAAATTAAAGAAAAGGATGGTAGGTATTAAACTTAGTCCTTATAACAATCAAATAACACACAAAAAACTTGGACCTGCACAAGCTTTGCTTCAATCATTTAATGAAGTTTATTTTGTAACAACTTCATCACTTAAATATCTTGGATCAATGTTTACAGGAGCAGGGGACAGTTCTCAATTGGGTGGTCCAATTAGAATTGCTAAAATTTCTGGTCAAGTAGCAGAATTTGGAATTATACCTTTTGTCAGTATGATGGCATATATTTCTATAAGTTTAGGACTAATTAACTTATTTCCTATACCTTTATTAGATGGAGGACATCTGATGTTTTATGCATTTGAAAAAGTTTTAGGTCGTCCTTTAAGTCAAAAAACACAGGAAGGTTTTTTTCGAATCGGAATGTTTTTGTTGTTATCCTTGATGTTTTTCGCAACATTTAACGACCTTAAAGATTTAGGCTTATTTTAAGGCTTTTTTAATAGCTAAAAAAGCATTGTATTTATTGACTTTTTTTACCACTATATATTGTTGTTCAAAAAAAAATATATACTAAAAAAAAGCTTGAATTATCAATGATTTTGTTAAGTATAGTTTCATAAACCTTTAAAACCGGAGCTAAAATGAACAAAAAACAATTAGTAGCAAAGCTAGCTGGTTCGTTAAATCAAAGTAAAGCTGATGCAGAGCGTACTTTTGATACTATTACGAATACTATACTAGATGCGTTGAAAAACGACGATTCTGTAAAGATTGCAGGTTTTGGTACATATAAAGTGGCTAAAAGAAAAGCCAGAATTGGACGTAATCCAAGAACTGGAGAGCAAATCCAAATCGCTGCTTCTCAAAAGGTAAAGTTTTTACCTGCTAAAGCACTTAAAGAAGTATTTAACAAGTAAATCTCATTTAACAGCCTTTATCAGGAATGCTAAAATTCTTGATAAAGGCTGTTTCTACATGCAAAAACTGCATATCTATTTTTAACAACAATCATTAGTTTTTATTTATTTTAAAATTATAAGAACCTCTTTTTAACAATGGAGGTTAAATGACTAAACATTTAAAAAAACTTGTCGGTCCTTTAGTAAGTTTGTTTTTCTTACTAAACATGACAAGTGTAGGTTATGCCGAATCTACAGTCTCTGCAGAAGTTGGATTTATTTTTAATACATTTCTATTTTTAGTTTGTGGTTTTCTTGTCATGTTTATGGCTTGCGGATTTGCGATGCTAGAATCAGGAATGGTAACTTCAAAAAGTGTATCTGTAATTTGTGCAAAAAATATAGGATTATTTTCTATCGCTGGAATTATGTTCTGGATGGTTGGTTATAATCTAGCATATGGAATTCCAGAAGGTGGCTATATAGGAACATTCACTCCGTGGTCTGATGCAAGTGCTGTAGATACAGGATATGCAGATGGTTCGGATTGGTATTTCCAAATGGTATTCTGTGCAACAACAGTATCAATTGTATCTGGTACGTTAGCAGAAAGAATTAAATTATGGCCTTTCTTCTTATTTGCAGCAATTTTATCAGGAATCATTTATCCAATTGTCATGGGATGGCAGTGGGGTGGTGGCTGGTTAGCCGCTTTAGGTTTCTCTGATTTTGCTGGTTCAACTCTTGTACACTCAACTGGTGGTGCTGCAGCTTTAGCAGGTGCTATGTTGTTAGGTGCAAGAACAGGAAGATTTGATAAATCAGGTGCAGCTAAGCCAATGAGACCATTTGCAGCTTCTTCTATACCTTTGGTAACAGTTGGAGTATTTATTTTATGGTTAGGTTGGTTCGGTTTCAACGGTGGTTCACAGCTTGCTATGGGAACTTTCGATGATGCAGTAGCTGTATCAAACATATTTATTAATACAAACTTAGCAGCGTGTGGTGGTGTATTAGCAGCAGCAGTAATTACTAGATTAATGTATGGTAAAACTGATGTAGTTCAAATGCTTAACGGTGCGATTGGTGGATTAGTTGCAATAACAGCTGAACCATTAGCGCCAGCACCTATAGCAGCAATATTCATCGGTGCAATTGGTGGATTAATAGTAGTGTTTGGAACAAAACTATTATTCTCATTTAAGATTGATGATGTTGTTGGTGCAATACCAGCTCACTTATTTGCTGGAGTTTGGGGAACATTAGCTGTTCCACTAACAAACTCTGACGCAAATTTTAGTGCACAGTTAATCGGTGTAATCTCGATCAACGCATTTGTTTTTGTAGTATCATACATTGTATGGGCAATTATGAAAAACACTATGGGTATCAGATTAAGTAAAGAGGCTGAACTGAAAGGTACAGACGTAACTGAAACTGGAGTAATAGCTTACGCTATAAGAGACTAAATTTAACTCCCTCCCTTAAGTTAAACTAAAAAGGCCCCGTAAATGGGGCCTTTTTTTATTAAACTGTTTTTAAAAATTCTAACACTTCTTTTGCGTGGTCTTTAACTTTTACTGAACGCCACTCTTTAATAATTTTGTCATCTTTTAATAAAAATGTACTTCTTATTAATCCCATAAATTCTCTACCCATGAATTTTTTTTTACCCCAAACTTTGTATGCTTTAATCGCCTCTTTTTTTACGTCTGCTACCAAATCAAATTTAATTTTAAATTTATCTCTAAATTTTTCATGACTTTCCATACTATCTTTAGAAATACCAATAACTTCACAGTCTAATTTTTTAAATTGTGAAAGTAGAGAATTGAAGTCTTTTGTTTCAACTGTGCAGCCTGGTGTATTATCTTTTGGATAGAAATATAAAACTTTATATTTACTTTTGATTTTCTTTAGCTCTAAAAGTTTTGAATTGGTTGATGGGATTTTGAAATTAGGAGCTTTATTTGGCATATTTTTTCGTAGATTAAAATTTATAATGATGTATTAAACCTTTATGAGCATTAAATCAGCACAAACATTGGTCGCAGAAGCTTTGACAGAAATCAAGACACTTTCCCCAGCAGAAGCATTAGAGATGGTAAACAGTGATAAATGCAATTTAATTGACATAAGAGATATTCGAGAACTTGAGAAAATGGGAAGAATAGAAAATTCTCATCACATTCCTAGAGGAATGTTAGAGTTTTGGATGGATCCAGATAGTCCTTACTTTAAAGAAGGCAAGATAGATATGAACAAAGAAATGGTTTTATTTTGTGCAGGTGGACTAAGATCTGCACTAGCTACAAAATCATTGAAAGATATGGGGTTTGAAAAAATTTCACATATAGATGGTGGCTTTTCTCAAATGAAGAGCAGTGGCTTTAAAGTAGAGAAATAAAAATTAATCAAATAAACTTATTCTCTTTGCGAAAAAAATTCTTATCACCCAGTATATTAATAATCCTAAAGGACCAATAAAATATGTGATTATTAAAGGAAAAAAGACTAGAATTTTTGACATGTAAAACCTCTGGCTATCTCTAACAATCCAAGATCCACAAAACAAATTTATAGCTAAGAAGTGCGTCCAAAATAAAATTAAAAACTCATTATTCTCAAAAAGCTCAGCAAGATCATAAAAACTTAAATATAAAATAAAGTTTTTATCAAAATCATATCCTGCGAAAAAAAATATATATAATAGATAAACATAAACACTTGCCAAAATAAATGTTGGAATTATTGATGTAACAAATAAACCACAAACTTTAGTTTGTGGAAAAATAATAAGCATTAACCAAAAAGGTATTACACCTATATTCAACCACATATAGATCATTTCTACTGTAAAAAATGCAGATATTTGTTCAATCATCAGGGTTATATTATATTAAATGCAATAATGATTCCTATAAAAAATAAAAAAAAAAACTTAGAAGCGACAATTGATGAAATGCGCAACTTTGCACTTAATTATGTAGAAAAATTTGCACCATCAAAACAACAGCTAAAAACATATCTTTTAAAGAAATATTTAAGATCTAAAGTTGATAACGTTAAAAGAAGCAATATTTCAGATCTAATCGAGATTGTAGCTGAAGATTTAGAAAAATCTAAATTTATAAATGATAAATTTTATTCAGAAACAAAAGCGAAAAGTCTAATCCAAAGAGGTTCATCAATAAATAAGATTAGAAATTATTTAATAAGCAAAGGCGTTGGAGAAAAATATATAAAAAATACAATTGAACAAATTAATGAAAATAATGAAGATCAAGATTTTTTTTCAGCCATAAAAGTTTGTAAAAAAAAAAGAATTGGTCCTTCAAGAACTGAGGATAATAGACCTTTATTCTATAAAAAAGATATTGGTATATTAGCAAGATCTGGATTTGATTTTGAAGTTTCCAGAAGAGTAATGGAACTAGATAAAGAGGAATATTTGAAAATTATAAATCTTCTTTAGACTTTTTATTTTTTTCTTCTAAATAATACTGAATTTTGCTTTTGATATAGTTTTTTACTATCACAAATACTATCAACCCAAAAATTGATACAGAAACTATTATAATTAATATTATTCTTAATTGCTCACTCATTATATATTTTTATTTCTTTTCAAAATTATACTAGGATTTTTAAAATTTTCTTTTCCGTAAAGTATTTCATTTCCCTCAAAATCTGTAACTATACCCCCTGCATTTTCAAGAATAGCATGTCCAGCTGCTATATCCCATTCACATGCTCTAGGCTCTGCAACATATCCGTCGTATTCATTTGAAGCTATTACACAAAATTTTAAAGAACTTTTCATCCTTTTAAATTCACTAACATTCATTGTTTGAAATATTTTGTTAATTTCAGGTTTTAGTTTATTTGAATATGATACAAATTTAACTTTATTATTTGAAATTTTTGAACAGTCTAATTTTACATGTTTACTATTAATTATTTCAAATGAACAACCTTTATCATAAGAATAAAATAATCTATTTTTAGCGGGTGCATATATTATACCTGCTACTGCTCGATTATTAATTATTAAACCAGCATTTAGAGTAAATTCGTCAAGATCATTAATGTAATCATAAGTACCATCAATTGGATCTATTAGCCAAAAATTTTTTAAATCTTTCTTGGATTTATTATGACTAGTTTCTTCTGATACAATCGGTATTTGAGGAGTTAAGTCATTTATTTTTTCAGTTAAAATTCTATTAACTTCAAGATCACCATTGCTAACAGGTGTGTTATCTTGCTTAATTTCTTTTTTTAATCCTTTTTCTCTTAATTCTATTGAAACTTTTCCTGCGTATAAAAAAGTGTCAATCAGTTTTTCAATAGCTGCCTTTATTTCGATTTGTTTCATTTATTCTAACTTTTCTAATTCGATATTTTTAGCATTGATAACTTTTTTTCCTACATTCTCAAAATTCACAGTTACTTTTTCTTTAATAATTGACTGTACTTGTCCTATTCCCCAATCTTTATTATTAGGATTTATAACTTTATCACCTGGTTCAAAATCTAAAATCATTTGATTTTACTTATAATAGAAATGAGTATAAATACCACCACATGAATTTAGAGTTAAACTCAATTGGATTAGATAAGAAACCGTCTGATACAAAAGTAATTGTAGCTATGTCTGGTGGTGTAGACTCATCTACAGTCGCTGGTTTGATGAAAATGCAAGGATATAATGTTACCGGCATAACATTAAAACTATACAACGATAGTAAAGAAGTTGTTAAATCAAAAGTATGTTGCTCAGGCCAAGATGTTATAGATGCAAAAAGAGTTGCTCATAAATTAGATATTGATCATAAAATTCTTTATTACCAAGATAAATTTAAGCAAGGAGTTATTGATAATTTTGTAGAAAGTTACTTAAAAGGAGAAACTCCAATACCATGCGTACAGTGTAATCAAACTGTCAAATTTAAAGATTTGTATGAAGTTGCCAAAGATTTAAATGCTGATGCTTTGATTACAGGTCATTATGTAAAAAATATAACGATAAATGAAAAAAATAATATGTATAGAGCAGTAGATGAAAATAGAGATCAAAGCTATTTTCTATTTAATACTACAAGAGAGCAATTAAATTATTTACGATTTCCATTAGGTGGAATGTTAAAAAATGAAACTAGAGAAATTGCTAAAAAACTAAATTTAAATGTTGCAGATAAGCCAGACAGTCAAGATATATGTTTTGTTCCTAACGGAGACTATTCATCAGTGATAAAAAAGTTTAAGCCGGATTCATTAAAAAAAGGCAATATTAAAAATCTAAATGGTGAAGTAATAGGTGTTCATGATGGAATTATAAATTTTACTATTGGTCAAAGAAAAGGAATAAAAGTAGCTGACAAAGAGGCATTATATGTAATTAAAATTGATGCAGAGAATAATGAAATAATTGTTGGAGGAAGAGAACATCTAGGAAAAAAGAAAATTAATTTAAAAAATATTAATCTACTATCGGATAAAAATGAATTAAATGAAAATATATTAGTCAAAGTTAGGTCTACAGGAAAGTTATTAAGCGCTAATGTAAATTTTATAAACGATAATGATGCTGAGGTAAATTTAGATAATTCTGAAGATGGTATTTCACCTGGACAAGCATGTGTCTTTTATAAAAAAGACCAATATGGTCACAAAGTTCTTGGTGGTGGTTGGATTAAAGAATAATTAATTTTACTTTTTCTTATTCTTTTTTCTTGCTCTTCTTTTTTTAGAGCCCATTTTTCTTCGGCCTCTATGCTTTTTAGGGTATCCCATAATCTCCTTAGTTTTACAATTTTATTGACTTATTTGAGGGATATAGCATTGTCAATATAACTAATCAATTTTTTTATGGTTAATTCAGTTAAAACTTTTTTAAAACAAGTAGGAAAAGATTATCAAAATCAGTCAGTTAATCCGCCAGTAGTAAGAGCTTCAACAATAATATTTAAAACTCTTCAAGATATAAAGAAAACACAAAGTAATTATAAAAAAAATCCCTTAAGCAAAAATTTTGATTATGGTAGAAAAGGAACATCAACAACTTTTGCACTACAAGAGCTATTAAGAAAAATTGAAAATGCTTATCAAGTTTATTTAACACCAACAGGATTTGGTGCAGTTTTTCTTGGAGTGATTAGTGTTGTAAGACCTGGTGATGAAATAATTATAACGGACTCAGTCTACTCACCCACAAGATTTTTAACCGAAGACTATTTAAAAAAATTCAATATTAAAGCAGTATTTTATGATCCAAAAAACTTAGATGACTTAAAAAAAAAAATTACAAATAAAACTAAACTTATTTTTGTTGAAAACCCAGGAAGTAACACATTTGAATTTCAAGATTTAAAAAAAATATTATCTTTTGCTAAGAATAAGAATATTTATACAGCTATTGATAACACCTGGGGAACACCTTATTTAATCAAGCCTTTAGACTTAGGTTTTGATATGTCTATAGTTTCAGCGACAAAATATTATTCTGGTCATTCAGATGTTATGGGTGGCAGTTTAGCTATTAAAAAAAGACTTTTTAAACAAGTGGAATTAAGTCAAAAAGCAGTTGGTTTAAGACTAAGCCCTGATGATGCCTACTTAATTATGAGAGGATTAAGAACGTTGGATATTAGGTTAGACAAACATCAAGAAAATACCATCAAGATAGCTAATTTTTTGAGCAAACAAAAAAAAGTTAAAGAGGTTTTTTACCCAATTAAAAAAAACATTAAACAATACAAAATGTGGAAAAAGTATTATTCAGGATCATCTGGGTTAATGGGTGTAAAAATTATTTCTAAAAATAAAAACTCTGTAATAAAATTTTTGAATAAATTAAAATTATTTGCCCATGGTTACAGTTGGGGAGGATTTGAAAGTCTTGCTTTATATCAAGACAAATTGGCACTGGGCAACAGGAGCTACACAAAGTTGAGTAATAACGAACATATTATAAGATTACATATTGGTTTAGAAGATCCAAATGATTTGATTGCTGACATTAAACAGGCTATTAAATCTGTAAGATGAATGACACCAAATTTTTTCCAACAAAAAAAGCATTAGTTACTGTAATAGCTGCATCTGTTGTTGTTATTATTGCATTAGGAATAAGACAAACTTTTGGAATGTTTTATTTTGATTTTGCAACTGATTTAGATATCACCATAACACAGTTCGGCTTTACAATGGGATTACAGCTCTTATTGTGGGGTGTTTTCAGTCCTATGTTTGGAATTATTACGGATAAGTATGGTGGTAATATTGCAATCTTTATTGGTTTTGTTTTTTATTTGTTAGCAATTTTATTGTTTTATTCAGGTTTTAATACTGGTTATTATTTTACTATAACAATTGGAATATTAGTTGGTGTTGGACTGGGTTCTACAGCTATCAGTATACCTGTTTCAGTTGTTGCAAAACATTTTCCAGTATCAAGCAGAACAATAGCAACAGGAATAGTAACCTCAGCAGGATCTTTTGGATATTTTATATCACCATTAATCACTAGATACTCACTTGTTGAACACGGGTGGGAAAATACAATGCTATTTTTCTGTTTCTTTTTAGGTCTAGGATTAATAGTAGCATTATTTGTTTCAACACCAAAAATACCTGTCGGTACAAATCAAAATAACAATCAAACAGCTAGAGAAGCTTTAAAAGAGGCTTTTTCAAACAAAAGTTACATCTATCTTACTTTAGGTTTCTTTGTATGCGGTTGGCACATTGCTTTAGTAGCAACTCATATACCCACTTACATGATTGATAAAGGATTACCAGATTGGTGTGCAGCAATGGTTTTGGCGTTAATTGGACTTTTTAATATGGTTGGAACAATTACAAGTGGATATCTTGCAACTAGATACAGTCAAAAAATTTTATTAAGTGCAATTTATCTACTAAGAGGAGTATCAATTATTTATTTCATATTCCTACCACCAAGTGTTTTTAATTCAGTAATCTTTGGAATAACATTTGGAATGTTGTGGCTATCAACAGTTCCACCAACAAATGGAATAATAGGCAAGGTATTTGGAACTAAGTATATCGGATTATTATATGGAATTGTTTTTGTAAGTCATCAAATTGGATCTTTTTTAGGAGCTTATTTGAGTGGAGTTTTCTACGAACTTAACGGCAATTTTGATTATGCTTGGTACATATCTATCGCATTATCTATTTTTGCTGGTTTGATACATTTACCTATAAAAGAGAAGCCAATTGAAAGACCGCAAATCGCATAAACTTAAATTTAACCCGTATTTAGAAAAACTTTATCAGTCGGATAAGCCACTGATAATCTACAAAGTTGATAATGGTTATGACATTTATACAGATTTTTCTAAAAAAATAAATTTAACAAAAAAAAATATACATAAATTTTTAAACTCTTTTGAAAGAACGAAATATAAAAAAGAAACTGATCAATATGTTGGTTTTTTTGGATATGAAATTTTAAATTATTTACTTGGTATTAAAATTAGCAAACAGTCTAAAAATGGTTTTTATAAAGGAGTTTTTTACAAACCAGAAACAATCATTAAAATAAGAGATAATATTTCAATATTTTCAAATAAAAAAAACCACGAATTTAATAATTATTTTAAACCAACTAAAATTTTATCACCCTTTAAATTAAATATTAAATATCAAAAATACAAAAAAATATTTGATATTTTTTCAAAAAAAATAAGACAAGGAGAAACATATCAAATAAAAATTTGTACAAAATATCGTAATAAATCTTCAATAAATCCAATTAATTTTTTCTGGAGATTAATGAAGTCAAATGCTTCTCCAGAGTCTTTTATGATAAGAGATAAAAATTATTCTATAGTAAGCTGCTCACCTGAAACTCTATTATTAAAAAAAGGAAATAAAATTATTACCAAGCCTATTGCTGGCACATTAAGAAAAAGTAAAAAAACAAACAGATCCAGTGCCTTAAGGTTTTTTAGAAATAACATTAAAGAGACTAAAGAGCATAATATGATTGTCGATATGGAAAGAAGTGATTTATCTAGAGTTTGTATTCCAGGGACAGTAAAAATTGATAAAGAAAAGTATGTTGAGGAATACAGACACTTATTTCATTATGTTACAACCATATCTGGAAGCCTATTAAAAGGTATGACTATAAAAAATATTATCAAATCTATGATGCCTGGTGGATCAGTCATAGGCTGTCCAAAAGTACGAACTTTGGAATTATTAAATCAACAAGAAAAAGAGAATAGAAATATTTTTACAGGTAGTTTTGGCTATATAAAATTTAATAAAGATATGAGATTTAATATAATAATAAGATCTATACTAAATTATAAAAATACATCAGAAATATCTGCAGCATCTGGAGTTGTATTAGATAGTGCAGCAAAAAAAGAATTTAATGAAAATTTTATCAAAGCAAAATCATTATTAGAATTATTTAAATGATTTATATAATAGACCATCAGGATTCATTCACATGGAATGTAGTTCATCAATTCTCTCAGTTTGATAAAGTTTATTGTTCAAATTATTTTGAAATAAATAACAGTTTATTAAATAAATCTAATACAATTGTATTATCTCCTGGACCCGGTTCACCCAAAGATTATCCAAATACTTCAAAAATTTATAATAAATTTAAAGGAAGAAAAAAAATCATAGGAATTTGCTTAGGGTACCAGCAAATATTACATTGTGAAAATGCCAAAATTATTCAACAAAGGAGAATATTCCATGGTTATCAATCTGAAGTAAAAGTTGTTTCGAATAAATCCATCTTTAGAAAGAATTCTAAATTTAAAGTCGGAAGATATCATTCACTTAAGCTTCAAGAGCCATTTATTAAAGAAAATTTTGATATTACCATGAGATGCGCTAAAACTAATATTGCTATGGCTTTTGAAAACAAAAGAGATGATGTATATGGTTTTCAATTTCATCCAGAATCTTTTTTAACAACAAATGGTAAAATTCTTATTAAAAAAATCTTACAGTCGAAAAGATCTTAAAGAAAAAGAATTTAAAGATCTATGGAATGCCCATGGGGTATTTACAACTATGTGGATCTATGGAAAGCCTCAAAAGATTTTATTTTTTAAAGAACACATAACAAATCTTATTAAGTCTACTAAAAATTATAAAATTTATGATCGAAATTTAAAAAGAAATATATTTAAAATAATTAAATCGAATTTAAATAAACAAAAAAATTATAATCATTTATTGCGAATTGCAGTTACCAAAAGTTTAATTTCTATTTCTTTAAGAGATAAATTAAAAATTAAAAAAAATCTTCAGTTAAAGCTAGTCAATTACAATAGAATAAAGCCTGAGCATAAAAATCTGAAGTATAAATTTATTTTAAAAAATTTATCTAAAATGGATAATACAAAATCTGACATTGCTCTTTGCTCGAATGGAAAAATTCTAGAAACAGGAACTTCAAATATTATTTTCATTAAAGATAATAAATACTATTCACCTATAAGAAAATTTTATCGAGGAGTTAATCTAAAGTTTTTTGAAAAACAATTTAAGATAAAAAAAACTAATATTAATATAAATAAATTAAATCAATACGAGGAGATACTTCTAATCGGATCGGGAAAGGGAGTTTCTACTGTTTCATCTATAAAAGAGAAAAACTGGAATAGAAAAAAATATAAATCCTATGAAACTTTTGTAAGTAAATATCAAACTAAAATACTAAAACAAAAAAAATTGAGTAATTATTTATGAGAAATCCTAATAACCCTTGTATATTCTGTTTTACAAAGAAAAAGGAATATTTATTTGAAAACGAGCTAGCTTACGCAACTACTGACACTTACCCTGTATCAAAATTTCATTCACTTATAATTCCAAAGCGGTGTGTTAAAAATTATTTTGATCTAACCTCAAAAGAAATCTTAGCCTGCAATAAATTAATAAAGAAACTAAAAAAAAAAATTGAAATGAACGATAAATCTGTAAAAGGTTTTAATATTGGTACCAATTCAGGCAAGGTTGCTGGACAATCTATTAATCATTGTCACATTCATCTGATTCCAAGACGAAAAAATGATGTTAAAAATCCACAAGGCGGTGTTCGAGCTGTAATCTCTTATAAACAGCATTATGTAAGGAAAAAGTAAACTTTATTAACATTTTTTTCTTCATATGAGATTATTAGTCAGTTGAACTAATATTTTTTATAGATTATGAGCTTAGATTAGTATTATATTTAGCGGAGATAATAATATGTTCACAACAAATCCATTTGCTGTCCTTTCCTCAACAGTTCCTTCAATTGCTTTGCAAGCATTTGTTTTATTGATGTTGGCATTAGTGGTGATTGGAACACTGATGGATATTATTCATAAGAAGAATGTAAAATATTTTTTTAATAATGCTAAAAAAGCAAAAAAAGCAGCAAGTAGAGAATTAAGTCTTGGAGAGAAAACAGCGATAATTTCTAAAACAGTAGTACACGATATTGGAACTACATCTGAATTAGGATTGGGTAAAAGAAGGTTTGCACATGTATTAGGAATGTATGGAACAATATTATTTTGGATCGGATCAGGTGTTATGATATTTGGTTATTCTTCTCCTAATGCTGTAACCCCATCTATATGGCCAATCATTTGGCATGCTGGTGCAATTTTAACTTGCCTTGGAGCTTATTGGTTTTGGTTTTTTTTAAGAGTAGATGTATCTGCTGAAGCTCACTCGGTTTTTAGAATCATAAAAGCAGATTTATTTGTTTTGGCTTTAGTATTATCTTCTACGTTTGGTTTAGCTTGGTCGTATTTCCAATATTCAGGATCTACTGGTTTAAGTATTTTATTTTTAATTTTGTTTGCGGTTGCTAACATAGTTTTATTTGGAGGAGTTTACTGGTCTAAATTTGCACATATGTTCTACAAACCAGGTGCTGCAATCCAAAAAAATTTAGCAGAAGCAGATGGATCTAGAGATAATTTACCTCCACCTGCAGATGCTCCAGAGCAATTTGGACTTGGAATTAAACGTGAGGCACCAAAGCACTATTAATATGATTGATAAAATTTTAAAGAAAGGTAATAAGTAGATATGTCAACTTTTGTATACATGACGAGATGTGATGGTTGTGGTCACTGTGTAGATATATGTCCATCGGATATCATGCACATAGACGAAACTATTAGAAGAGCAAAAAATATAGAACCAAATTTTTGTTGGGAATGTTATTCATGCGTTAAGGCATGTCCTAATCATGCAATTGATGTAAGAGGATATGCTGACTTTGCTCCAATGGGTCATAGTGTTAGAGTTAGAAGAGAAGAAGAAAAAGGAACTATTTCTTGGAGAATAAAATTTAGAAACGGTACAGAGAAAAATTTTGTATCACCAATAACAACAAAACCTTGGGGAAAATTTATACCAAAATTAGCTGAAGCTGATACTCCCAATCAAGGAGAGATTAATTCACAAATTTTATATAATGAGCCACATGGTTTAAATACTGAGAAAGATTTACCAACTTTAGATAAGAATTCATTTAAGCAAGGCGTTTATTATTAATGGCTAAGCACAAAACAATCATTGAAGAATGTGATGTACTAGTTGTGGGTGGAGGTATGGCTGGAACAGGTGCTACCTTTGAGGCAAGACACTGGGGAAGAGATTTAAAAATAATCTGTGTAGAAAAAGCAAATATAGATAGAAGTGGTGCCGTTGCGCAAGGTCTTTACGCTATAAACTGTTATATGGGAATGCAATGGGGCGAGAATATGCCAGAGGACCATGTACGTTATGCAAGAAATGATTTGATGGGTCTTGTTAGGGAAGATTTAGGTTATGACATGGCACGTCATGTAGACTCAACTGTTCACATGTTTGATGAATGGGGTCTTCCAATGATGAAAAATAAAGAAACTGGAAGATATCAAAGAGAAGGTAAGTGGCAAATAATGATACACGGCGAAAGTTATAAACCAATTGTAGCTGAAGCTGCAAAAAAATCTGCTGATAAAATTTATAACAGAATAATGATTACTCATCTTTTAAAAGATGAAAAAAATCCAAACCGAATAGCAGGTGCAGTTGGCTTTAATGTTAGAACTGGAAATTTTCACGTATTTAAATCTAGAACAGTAGTTGTTTCTGCTGGAGGAGCATCGCACATATTTAAACCAAGAGCAGTTGGTGAGGGTATGGGCAGAACATGGTATGCACCTTGGAGTAATGGATCTGCTTATGCATTACCTATCCAAGCAGGTGCAAAAATGACTCAAATGGAAAATAGAATTGTACTTTGTAGGTTTAAAGATGGTTATGGTCCAGTTGGAGCGTATTTCTTACATTTAAAAACTTATACTCAAAACGCTAATGGCGAAAACTACGAGAAGAAATGGTATGAAGCTACTAAAGAATTAGTAGGTGAATATATAGACCATCATCCAACACCAACTTGTTTGAGAAATCATGCATTTATTCAAGAAACAGCTGCAGGCGGTGGACCAATCCACATGGTTACAAAAGAAGCATTTCAAGACCCACATTTAGAAACTGTTGGATGGGAAAACTTCTTGGGAATGACAGTAGGACAAGCAGTTGTATGGGCATCTCAAAATATCGATCCAAAATATACAAATCCTGAATTAACTACATCAGAGCCATATGTAATGGGATCTCATGCTACATGTTCAGGAGCATGGGTTAGTGGACCAGAGGATATAGCACCTGATGAATATTTTTGGGGATACAATAGAATGATGACTATAGATGGATTATTTGGAGCAGGAGATGCAGTTGGCGGAAGTGCTCACAAGTTTTCATCTGGTTCGTTTACAGAAGGAAGATTAGCCTCTAAAGCTGCTGTTAAATATATTCAAGATAAAAAAGCTGATGATATTGAAGTTTCTGATGAACAATTAGAGAAGCTCAAAGAAGAAATATTCAAGCCAATTGAGAATTATACCGTGGGAAGAAATGAAATTACTGGAGGAACTGTTTCTCCAAGCTATATTTTACCTATACAAGGATTACAAAGACTACAAAAAATTATGGATGAATATTGTGGTGGATTAACAAATAATTATATGACAAACGATAATCTGCTTAAAAAAGGCTTAGAACAGCTACAATTACTTCAAGAAGACTTAGATCATGTGGGAGCTGAAGATTATCACCAATTGATGAGAGCATGGGAACTTAAACATAGAGCTGTAACATCAGAATGTGTTGCTCATCACACATTATTTAGAGAAGAAACGCGTTGGCCAGGTTATTATTATAGAGGCGATCATATGAAACTTGATGATGAAAACTGGCACTGTTTAACTGTTTCTAGAAGAGATCCTGAAACTGGAAAATTTGAAATGGAGAAAAAGCCTGTTTATCATATCGTTGATGATAAAGAGAAGAAGCAAGCTTCCTAACCATTTTAGATGAGTATTGTCGACAAATCAGACGAAGAAATCATTAAAATTGCTGATCCTATTTGGGATAACATGGTTAGATGTTCCAACATGAAAGATTATGGTGGTTTTACTAGGGATTTATCATCACAAATGCTTTACGGGGCCAACGAAGTAGAACTTGGCAAGCAATGGGCAAGCAATAAGCTAATCTCAAGCCTTAAAGAGGGGTGTAAGGCTATAGGCTGTCTAAGAAGAGGTTTGTACGTAACTGTTATCTATAAACAAAACAGTACGGAGATTCCCGGAGACTTTTTAGGTCGACTTGTCCTTGGAGAAGAGGGAGATGAGGTCAAAGTCTTCGGCGCAACTATCTTTTAAATTTAATTAAATATTATTTGCATTTAATAAAACTTGTGGTATTTGGCGGGTATGCTTCAAGCTTTTAATCATAATATTAAGAAAATTCCTTTGTTAGTTTCAAATCAGCTTTCAAAAATAATTAAATCTTTTCTTTATCTTTTTATATTTTTTACTTGGGCAATTATAATTCTAGGAACATTTCAAAATTTTATTTAATTTATTCTTATAATCATTGACTTTAGATTATGAGAGGAATAGTTAGATTATATGGAATATTTTCTTCCAATAGCTCAAGTCGAGATTAACATACTCTTCATATTTGGTTTAAGTTTAGCAGTTGGTATTCTTTCAGGATTATTTGGTGTAGGTGGAGGATTTTTAATGACACCATTTTTAATATTTTTAGGTATTCCACCAGCTTATGCAGTTCCAAATGAAGCAAGCAATATTTTAGGTACATCGGTATCCGGTTCTACTACTCATTATTTAAAAGGTACATTAGATTATAAAATGGGATTGATGATTGTAGTGGGAGGAACTATTGGAACCTTACTAGGGATCTTAACTTTTTCTTATTTTCAAGATATTGGAAAAATAAACATCGTTATATCGTTAGCCTACATGTATATCTTAGCTATACTTGGAACTTTAATGCTTATTCAAGGAGTATCAGAAATTGATAAGGCTAGAAAAAAAATTATTGTTAGAAAAAAATTACATACTCATTATTGGATACATGGACTTCCTTTTAGAATGCGTTTCAAAAAATCAAAGGTTTATGAAAGCGCATTTACTCCAATTATTATTGGTTTAATTGTAGGATATATCGCTGCAATTATGGGAGTAGGTGGTGCTTTTATATTGGTTCCTGCAATGATTTATATTATTGGAATGCCAACCAAACTTATTCCTGGTACATCTTTGTTTGTTACAATATTTGTAAGTGCAATCGTAACTGTTCTTCATGCTTTTAATTATGGAACAATTGATCTTGTTTTAGTTTTTGTACTTATACTTGGCTCAATTATTGGTGTTCAGTTTGGTCAAAAAATTGGTGAAAAAGTTGATAGCTCAGAATTTAAAACAATCTTAGCAGTCCTATTATTATTGGTTGGAATTGCAATTGCTTATGACACTTTTATAAAAGAAGATGTAATAGTTGAAACGGTAGTAAATGGAACTAAAAACCTTGGTTACATTGCACAATTTATTTTAGATTATTCTAAAGACCTTCCAGTTTTCTACGGACTTACATCAGTTGTATTAGCAGTAGTTCTTGGAATTGGAGCTGCAATTTTAAGAAATTATATTTCTAAATGGAACAAAGCAAGAGAAGCAAAGCTTAAGGCTTAAGCACTTCTGTATAATTTAGTCATTACAAATTCTCTATGACCTAGTGCTTCAGCACAAGTTAATCTTCCGTTTGCAACTCTGATCGTAGCTTTGATTAATTCATCGCCAGCTTCATCTAAATTCATTTCTCTTGATAAAATTTTAGATACGTCAACATCAATATGTTCACTCATAGTTCTAGCAGTTAAAGGATTAGCCGTTAGTTTAACTACTGGTTCAATGGGGTTTCCAATTATATTTCCTTGTCCAGTTGGAAATAGGTGAAGATTAAATCCTCCTGCAGCTTGTAAAGTAACACATTCAGCAGCAGCTGATGAGGTATCCATAAAGTATAAACCTGGACCTTTAGTTGGTTCTTCTGCTGGTTCTAGCACATCAATAAATTTACATCCTCCAATTTTTTGAAAGTTTCCAAATGCTTTTTCTTCAATTGTAGTAAGTCCGCCAGCTATGTTTCCAGCTGTTGGTTGACTTTCGGAAAGATCGTCTGTTGCTTCTTTTAAAATGAAATCATTATAAGAACTCCAAGTTTTTCTAAACTTTTCTTGAGCCTCAGGAGTTTTTCCTCTTTTTTCACATACAGTTTCAGCACCTGTTAATTCAGACGTTTCACCAAAACATAAATGAACACCTAAGGGCTCTAATTTATCCATTAAATTTCCAACCGTCGGATTTGATGCTAATCCTGATGTTGTATCAGACTCTCCACATTTAACTGAAATCCATAAATCACTTATAGGACGCTCTTCTCTTTGTTTCTCTGAAGCCCAAATTGAAAATTCTTGAGCTTTCTTTGAAACTCTTGCAATTGTGTCTATATCTCCAACGCCTTCAATACTAAAACCTTCAACTGGTTTTCCAGTAGTCGCAATTGCATCAACAATTCTTTTTGTCCATTTAGGCTCAATACCAATGACTATAACTGCTGCAACATTTGGATTTTTTCCTGTTCCAATCATTGTTCTGAAATGAAGCTCTAAGTCTGCTCCAAATTGTAATCTTCCATAAGAATGTGGAAGTGCAATCGTGCCTTTAATATTATTAGCTACAGCTTCAGCACAAGCATTTGAAATATCATCAACAGGTAGAATTATTACGTGATTTCTTGTACCTGTTCTTCCATCTTCTCTTTTATATCCTAAAAACGTTTTTGGAATTTCCATTTTACCACTTTTTAGTTTTTACATTGTGAACATGTACATGCTCACCTTTTTTAATTGATTTTACTACTTTGCCAATATCATGCCCGTACTTTAATATTGTATCTCCCTCATTAAGATCAGTCATAGCAATTTTATGACCCAAAGGTATTTCATCCATCGATTGAATTTTTACTGATTTATCATTTTCCATAATCCAGCAATCACAGTCTTGATTAGGAGTAATTTTTTCAATAACTACAACACCTACATTGTCTTTTTCATCGTGGATTATAATATCAGTGCCAGCCATTGTGACGATTTCTTTGTTTGAAATTCGATCCAATTTATATATGAATTGGACACTTTGACAATTAAAAAATAGAATTAAGAAGGTTTTGATATGGCTAAAATGACAACGGAAGAAGCTTTTGTAAAAGTTTTACAAATGCATGGTATTGAACATTCGTTCGGTATTATTGGTTCCGCATTCATGCCTATTTCTGATCTTTTCCCAGAAGCCGGAATAACTTTTTGGGACGTTGCTCATGAAACAAATGGTGGATTGATTGCTGATGGTTATACGAGAGCAACTGGAAAAATGTCAATGGTGGTTGCTCAAAATGGTCCAGGTATTACAGGACTTGTTACACCAATAAAAACTGCTTACTGGAATCACACTCCGTTACTATTAGTTACACCACAAGCTGCAAACAAAACTATGGGCCAAGGTGGTTTTCAAGAAGTAGAGCAAATGAATTTATTTAAAGACATGGTGTGTTATCAAGAAGAAGTTAGAGACCCATCAAGAATGGCAGAAGTTTTAAACAGAGTAATAGAAAAAGCATTTAGAGGTTCAGCGCCTGCGCAAATAAATGTCCCAAGAGATTTTTGGACACAAGTTATAGATATAGAATTACCTCCAATTGTTAGATTTGAAAGACAAGGGGGCGGAAAAGATGCTGTTGATAGAGCGGCGAAATTATTATCAGAAGCAAAATTCCCTGTAATTTTATCTGGTGCAGGAGTTGTTATAGGTGATGCGATTGATGATTGTAAAAAATTAGCAGAAAAGCTTGATGCACCTGTATGTAATGGATATCAACATAACGATAGTTTTCCAGGAAGCCATCCATTAGCTGTTGGTCCATTAGGTTACAACGGATCTAAAGCTGCAATGGAGTTAATTTCAAAAGCTGATGTAGTTTTAGCATTAGGAACAAGATTAAATCCATTTTCAACATTGCCAGGATATGGAATTGATTACTGGCCAAAGGATGCAACAATTATTCAAGTAGATATGAACCCCGATCGTATTGGTTTAACTAAGAAAGTTACAGTTGGTATTTGTGGTGATGCTAAAATGGTAGCTCAACAAATATTAGAAAAACTTTCATCAAATGCTGGAGATAATGGTAGAGAAGATAGAAAAAATCTAATTCATCAAACAAAATCTGCATGGTTGCAAACTCTTACAAGTTTAGATCATGAGGATGATGATCCGGGAACTGTTTGGAATAAAGAAGCAAGAGAAAGAGATAAAGATAGAATGTCTCCAAGACAAGCATGGAGAGCTATTCAAGCTGGGATGCCAGAAGATGTTATAATTTCAAGTGATATTGGAAATAATTGTGCAATTGGTAACGCCTACCCAACGTTTGAGAAACCAAGAAAATATTTGGCACCAGGTTTATTTGGACCATGTGGTTATGGATTTCCATCTATTCTTGGAGCTAAAATTGGATGCCCAGATACTCCAGTTATAGGTTTTGCTGGTGATGGAGCTTTTGGAATAAGCATGAATGAAATGAGTTCATGTGCAAGAGAAGAGTGGCCCGCAATAACGATGGTAATTTTTAGAAATTATCAATGGGGTGCTGAAAAGAGAAATTCAATTTTATGGTTCGATGATAATTTTGTGGGAACAGAGTTAGATCCAGAATTAAGTTATGCAAAAGTTGCTAATGCATGTGGTTTAAAAGGAGTTGTTGCAAATACAATGGAAGAAACTACTAAAGCTATTAAACAATCATGTGAAGATCAGAAAAAAGGTATTACGACATTTATCGAAATAATTCTAAATCAAGAATTAGGTGAGCCATTCAGAAGAGATGCTATGAAAAAACCAGTTAAAGTAGCTGGTATAAGCAAGAATGATATGAGGCCTCAAAAGTCTCTTGTTAGTTGAGATTAGTAAAATTTCATTATAAAAATTTAATTTACCGATGAGTAATAATTTAAAAGTTTCAATAATTATAATACTTGGAGTGATAGCATTGTATATATCAACTCAGTATTATTCAGGTTTTAATAAAAGCAAAACTATTAAAGCGTGTATAATTGGAAAAGCTGAATTAGACTCAAATAAACCTGAAAGCGAAAGACTTTCTGCTGATGAGATTAAAAAATTTTGTGAAGATCAAATAAAATGATGAAAAAATCAAAAAGATCAGATGTTGATCCATTTATAGTAATGGATGTGATGGAATCAGCAAGAATTGCTGAAGAAAAAGGTAAAGATATAATTCATATGGAGGTAGGGCAGCCAGGAACACCAGCACCTAAGATCGCAAAAGATTATATTACTAATGAGATAAACAAAAATAATCTAGGTTACACAGTATCACTTGGTCTACCTGCTTTAAGAAGAAAAATTTCAAAGCTATATGGAGATTGGTATAATTTAGATTTAAATCCAAATAGAATAGTAGTTACAACAGGATCCTCTGGAGCTTTTATATTATCCTTTTCTGCACTATTTGATAGTGGAGACAGAGTTGGAATTGGATCTCCAAGTTATCCTAGTTATAGACAAATACTAAAATCACTAAGTTTGGAAACTGTAGATATTCAAACTAAACTTCAAAATAGATTTCAACCTGTTCCAGAAGATATTAAAGATAATAATTTAAATGGAATTCTTGTTGCATCACCTGCAAATCCAACTGGGTCTATGTTAGATAAACAATCGCTAGAGGATTTAATCAATACTGCAAATGAGAATAATGTAAGCTTTATTAGTGATGAAATTTATCACGGAATTCAATATGAAAATAATCCAACTTCAGCTTTAGAGATTACAGATAATTGTTATGTAATTAATTCTTTTTCAAAATACTTCTCGATGACTGGTTGGCGAATAGGTTGGATGGTTGTACCAGATGATCATGTCAGACAAGTAGAAAGACTTTCACAAAATTTGTTTGTTTGTCCTCCACACGCAAGTCAAGTTACAGCTCTTGCTTCCTTAGATGCAAATGAAGAGTTGCAATCAAATGTTGAAGTATATAAAAAAAATAGAGAGATACTTTTAGAAGAATTACCTAAGGCAGGATTAAAAAAGTTTTCACCACCCGATGGTGCTTTTTACATTTATGTTGATATATCTGAATATTCAAATGATAGCTTAGCTTTTTGTAAAAAAGTTTTAGATGAAGCAAATGTTGCGATAACACCAGGAATTGATTTTGATCAAAAAAGAGGAAATTCTACTATCCGATTCTCATACGCTAGAAGCAC
Organism: uncultured Pelagibacteraceae bacterium; assembly: GCA_902531175.1. Classification (GTDB taxonomy): domain Bacteria; phylum Pseudomonadota; class Alphaproteobacteria; order Pelagibacterales; family Pelagibacteraceae; genus Pelagibacter. The sequence continues at coordinate 3,414 of CACADE010000006.1, read as the reverse complement.
AAAAGATATAATTGAAGGTGCTAAGAGAATTAAAGATTTTATGTCTAAAAATTATTAAATGGGGTCAGCTCAATTGGTTATTACCAAAAGAGCTCCCCATTTCTATGCCATTTTGGCCAAATCCATCAAATGGATTTAGTTTGTGTTATTTTTAATATGTGATATCTCACCAGCTAAGTGTCAGGTGGCGTTATTCTAAGCATTTGCACCTCCTTCACTTATAAAAATAAGTTTTAGGTAGGTTGTATTCAACAAATTTATTTCTATTTTTTATAAATATATTATTTGAATACAACCTGTCTCTTTAGTAGATTCTCGATATCAAAATAATCAAAATATTCCCAAACTCTTAAATGAAACTTATGTCACAGAGACAGACAATAAATATATTTATAATTAAAATCTCATGAAAACAATATTTGTTATTGGATCAAAAAAACATACCCTGAAATACACTAGAAAAATGCCTGAGGGTGAAGTTAAGAAAATGAAATCTTTTGTTACAAACAAAGGGCAAAAACTTGAAAAAACTTCAAAATTTAAAATTTTAAAAGTATCAGACGACAAAACTTCAAGAACTTTCAAAATCAGTCTTTAATTATTTAAAATGAACAAAATCGTATGGTTCAGGAACGATCTACGTGTATCTAACAATGATGCATTTAATGAGGCTGTAAAATCAGGAAAGATTTTACCAATTTACATATTTGATAAAGAATATCACAAATTACCTACATCAAGCTCATTCCATCTAGATTTTTTAAAATCATCATTAGAAGACTTAAAAAAAACTTTGAGTGAAAAATATAATGCTAAACTCAATATATATTATGGAGATACATTAGAAATTTTAAGTCATTTAACTGATAAATTTAAAATAAATAAAGTTTATTCTAATATAATATTCAAGAACATGTATATAACTAACTTGGACAAAGAAGTTAGTTTTTTATTCAAAGAAAAAAATATTAATTGGAAAATTTCAAATCAATTTGGTGATCAACTAAATCATAGAATTAGAAATAAATGGTCATATAATTGGAATAAATTTATAGATAGTGAAAGCGTTAATTCAAATTTAAATTGCGAGTTTATTTCAGATAATTATGTAGAAAATTTATCAAAAATAGAAACAAACAATTTAGAAAATGGAAAAATTCAAACTGGTGGAAGACAAAACGCACTTCAACTATTAGATTCTTTCCTTAATGACAGATCAGAAAATTACCAAAAAGAAATGTCTTCACCGATAACAGGAGAAACTTCTTGTTCTAGATTAAGCCCTCATATTGCATTTGGAAATATTTCCATTAAAGAAATTTTTAAAAAAACTAATGATAAATTAAAATCCAATTTATCTTTTACAAAAAAGAAATCCTTAATTGCTTTTAAAAGTCGGTTAGCCTGGCACTGTCATTTTATTCAAAAGTTATATGATGAACCAGAAATCGAATTTAGAAATATGAATAGTGCTTATAATGGAATAAGAGAAAATGATTTTAATGAGGATTATCATCTAGCTTGGAAAAATGGATCTACTGGTTATCCATTTGTTGACGCTTGTATGAGGTACCTTAGAACTAATGGATGGATTAATTTTAGAATGAGAGCAATGTTAGTTTCATTTGCGTCTTATCAATTGTGGCTAGATTGGAAAAAAACATCAAAACACTTGGCAAAATTATTTACTGATTACGAGCCAGGTATTCATTATTCACAATTTCAAATGCAATCAGGAACAACAGGAATAAATTCAATAAGAATTTACAATCCAATTAAACAATCAATTGATCAGGATCCTACAGGAGATTTTATAAAAAAATGGGTCCCAGAATTAAAAAATGTTCCTGGAAAATTAGTTCATGAACCATGGAAATTAACATTCATCGAACAAAAGGGAATAAATTTAGAAATTGGTAAAGATTATCCATCACCAATAGTTGATAATAAAATATCGACTAAAATTGCTAAGGAAAAAATCTGGAATGTTAAGAAAACAACAGAAGCAAAAATTATTTCAGCTGAAGTATTAAGTAAACATGCTAGTTTATCTCAAAGAAGATAAAATTTAATTACCGTAAGGTATTCCAACTAATTTTCCATTTTCATTATAAAAATAAAAATAGTTTGGGTTTATTACCTTTGGCTTTTTTGATAGCGTTTTAGATTTAGTTATTGATTTATTTTTTTTTGATTTATTTTTCACAATTTATAATTACTAAAAAAAATTAGGTAAACTATTGATAACTTTTCAACCCAGATATGCATTTATTCTTAATCAATAAATTCAAATTAAGTATATCTATTCATTTTACTTATGAAATTATCTGAATTATTCGAGCAAAATGGCTTTGATTTAGGAAATCTAAAAGAATCCTTTGGATTAATAGATGGAATATCAGAACATATAATAGCTGAAAGTGATGAAGTTTTAGCGAAGCAGCATCAAATTTCAGAAAACATTTATTTTTTAATTAAAGGCAAAGCTACATTTACCAAGTATTTTGAAACAAAATCTATAACCTTTGCAAAAATAACAAAGCCCGCAACACCATTAGGTATATCTGGACTTAATCAACCCAATAGATTTATGGGTGAAATATTTATTGAAGGTGGAACAGAATATATCTCGATAAAACTAGATGATTTAAGAGATTTACAACAAAAAAATAGTAAACTTATATCAACATTATACTCAGCCATTTCGTTTTTTTCTTTCCAACTGCTTGTCTCTTCAAGAAATTTAAACACTTTGTATAAAGATGATGAAATACAAATTTCTCCAGGCATCCCATCAGAAAAAAGTATTACAAATATACATAGAATTAAATCTGCTACTTTTTTTTCAACACTTACTGATGATGACTTAGAAAAGTTTATTAAGTTAGGTAATATTAAGATGTATTCATCAAATCAATATATAGTTAAAGAGGGAGATGTTTCTAAAGGTTTAAAGATATTATTAAGCGGCAAAGTTGATGGCTTATTCCACAACTTTATTAATGGAAAAATAAGAAGAAATTTTAGAACTCTAACTAGAGCTGGTATTGCTTTAACTTTATCTTCTGGAAAAGGAGATTTTTTTAATCCATATACAATCAAATCTACTAGGGATACGAAAGTTTTACATATTTCTAACGAAGCCCTTGAAAATCTGATTATTTCTGACCCGGAATTATCAATAAAGATTTTCAAAAGACAATTGTGGCAGTTAGGACGTTTCCAACAAAGTGCAACTGGTCTAACAAAATATTCAGCAGAAAACGAATTAGAATTTGTTAATTTATTATTGAAAGATAATACCGCAAGAATACCTGCTAGTTCTAAGTTATATAGTATTCCACATTTATTGAAGAGTACTCATACTTATGCAATGGCATTTGATGTTGTTTACGAACTACTTATTAAAGGAAA
>CACADE010000005.1:40000-59650 GCA_902531175.1 uncultured Pelagibacteraceae bacterium | reverse complement strand
AAAAAGTCAAAATATCCTTAGAAGAACTAGGACTTCATTGTCAAGATATGCACGTATTAGGTGTCTATATTTCTGATAAATTTAGAAAAAAAAAATAATTAACTTTATTGTAGAATAGAAAAAATTATTGATATAATAAACTTGGAGGCCATCCAGGTAGATTTGCCACAAACTCCCCCAGACTTGAAAAAGAGCAAGGGTAGTGAGCATTCTCTAGGTTGGTTGGTCTCCTTAATTTATGAATAACAATTCAAAAGTTTTAGCTCTAAAATATAGACCTCAAGTGTTTAAAGATTTAATAGGCCAAGAAATAGTCGCTCAAACTATTTATAATGCAATTAAATTTGATAAATCTCCTAATGCGTATTTATTTACTGGAATAAGGGGTGTTGGCAAAACAACTTTTGCAAGAATAGTGGCTAAATCATTAAACTGCGAAAAAGGAATTGATAAATTATGTAGCAAAGATTTCTGTCAGCACTGTTTGTCTATCATAAATTCAAATCACATAGATGTTCTTGAGATAGATGCAGCCAGCAAAACTGGAGTTGATGATGTTAGAGATCTAATTGAATTTTCTAGATATAGCCCATCCATAGCTAAGTTTAAAATTTTTATAATCGATGAAGTTCATATGCTTAGTAAACAGGCTTTTAATGCACTGTTAAAAACCCTCGAAGAACCTCCAAAATATTTAAAATTTATATTTGCAACAACAGAAATAAAAAAAATTCCAGTGACTATAGTATCTAGAAGTCAAAGATTTGATCTTTCTAGAGTAAGCTTTGAAAAATTATTTGAATTTTTAAAAAAAATTAAAGAATTAGAAAATGGAATGATTAGTGACGAGGCATTAAAATTAATAGTAAAGATATCTGAGGGATCAGTCAGAGATTCACTTTCTCTTTTAGATAGAGCATTAATTGCAAATGAAACTAATAATGAATTATCTTTAAGCGATGCTTATAATATATTTGGGTATACTGATAAAAGTTCATATATAGAATTATTAGATAATATATTAGTCGGAGATGAAAGTTCTGTTTTAAATAGATATAAAGAAATTTACAATTCTGGTGTTGAAGCTAGGATTTTTTTAAACGACTTTTTAGAAATTCTTTTTTATTTAAAAAATATATCTTCCTTAAAAGTAGATGGGAAACTTTTTTCTCTAAATGATATTGATTATAAAAAAATTTTATCTCTCTCAAGAAAAATTGAACCAAAAGCAATTTTACTCTTTTGGGAATACACTATTAAAACAATCCAAGAGATAAACCTAGTAACGAATCAAAATATTGCAGTTGAAATGTTTTTAATCAAATTATTGTATTTAAAAAATAAAAAAATAATAAATACAAATGAAATTAAAAAAGATGAAAGTAGTATTCAGAACTTAGATCATAATCTAAATTCTAAAACTGTTAATCAAATAAAAAGTGTAGTTCAAAAAGAAGAACAAATAGACTTGTTAAAAGATAAAAATATTGAAACAAAAAGTTTGATAACTAATATCGATGAACTAATAAATTTATGTAACAATAAAAGAGAGCTAAAACTTAAGTATGAGCTAGAAAATAATGTTAAGCTAGTGTCTTTTAAGAATAATACGATTGAAATTGAGTTCAATGAAAAGTTAGACAAGTATTTTGTAAAAGACTTATCAGAAAAACTATTTCAATGGACGCAAACGAGATGGCTTATATCTTTTTCAAGAAAAAAAGGAGAGGCTCCAAAAAAAATAAAAGAAAAAGCCTTAAACAACCAGAAAATAGATAATTTTAAAAAATCAAGTTTTTATACAGAATTAAATCAACTGTTCCCAGATATTGAAATTACTGAAATTACTGAAATTGATGATCTGAATAATTGATATGAATGATTTTAATAAAATTTTAGAAAGAGCTAAAGAATTAGAGAGAAAAATGAAAGAAAGTCACGAGAATTTAAAAAAAATCGAAGTTAATGGAGTATCCGGCGGAGATGCAGTCACTATTTTGTTAAATGGTGAGGGAGAAATGTCTAAAATTTTGCTTAGTGATAAAGTGCTAAATGAAGACAAGGAGATAATCCAAGATTTAATTATTGCAGCACATAATGACGCTAAAAATAAGTTGAAATCAAAAACATCGGAAGAGATATCTAAAGCAACTGGAGGATTAGATGTGCCTGGGTTTAAATGGCCTTTATAATTAAATGCAAAATCTTCCTGAAATAGATAATTTAATTAAACTAATATCTAAATTACCAGGTCTTGGACCAAAGTCTGCAAAAAGAATAATTTTAAAAATGATCAATAATCGCCAAGAAATATTAAGACCTTTAGCAAATAATTTAAGTCAGGTAATAAAAAATATTGAACGTTGTAAAATATGTGGAACATTAAAACCTAATACAATTAATTGCGAATATAATAACTGTAGTTTAGTAGAAAAAAAATATGATAAAATTTGTGTAGTCGAGAACATTTCAGATCAATGGGCAATAGAAAGTTCATCTATTTTTCAAGGTTATTATCATATTTTAGGTGGCACGATTTCTGATACCGATAACACCAATAATAGAGAAAATTTGCTAATTAATTCTTTAATTGAAAGAATAAAAAATGATAATATTGATGAAGTGATTTTAGCAACAAGCGCAACCGTTGAAGGGCAAACCACCGCTTTTTACATTCAGGATAGTTTAAAAAATACAAATGTAAAAATTTCAAAATTAGCTCAAGGTTTGCCTGTTGGTGGAGAAATAGAAACTTCAGATGACGGAACGCTTATATCTGCCTTTAAAAATAGAAGAGATTTATAAATTTAAAATTAGCTTTTTTTAATTAACCTATTTAAATGCAATAGAGGTTCAGTATAGCCCGAAGGTTGTGACTTACCATGGAAAATCAATTCACATGCCGCCTTAAAAGATATTGACTTGTCGAAATTAGGTGACATATTTTGATATTCTGGATCTCCTTGATTTTGTTTATCAACAATCTTTGCCATTTTTTTTAGAATTTCTAAAACCTGTCTATTTGAGCAAATACCATGATGTAGCCAGTTAGCTATATGTTGTGAAGATATTCTTAGTGTTGCTCTATCCTCCATTAATCCAACATTATTTATATCTGGAACTTTAGAGCACCCTATCCCTTGATCTACCCATCTAACAACATATCCTAATATTGTTTGAGCTGAGTTACATAACTCATTGTTTATTTCTTCTTTGCTCCAATTTGGTCTATCTGCAATTGGTATAGTTAATAAATTATCAATGTAATTAATTTTATTTTCATTTAATTTTTTGTGCTTTTCAAAAATATTTAACTTATGGTAATGCATTGCATGTAAAGAAGCTGCTGTGGGAGAAGGTACCCATGCACAATTCGCACCGGCTTCAAGATGTGATATTTTTTGATCTATCATGTCTTTCATTTTATCTGGCATAGCCCACATACCTTTACCTATTTGTGCAACACCTGAAAACCCACATTTTAAACCAACATCAACATTGTTATTTTCATAAGCAGCTATCCACTTTGATTTTTTCATGTCACCTTTTTTTATCATTGGACCTGCTTCCATTGATGTATGCATTTCATCTCCGGTTCTGTCTAAAAAACCTGTATTAATGAAAAAAACCCTGCTTTTTAATGTTCTTATACATTCTTTTAAGTTTACAGATGTTCTTCTCTCTTCATCCATTATACCGCATTTAATTGTATTCTTTTCAAGTTTTAATACTTCTTCAACTCTTGTGAATATTTTATCTGTAAAAGCAGTCTCTTCAGGTCCGTGCATTTTCGGTTTTACAATATATATAGATCCAGTTCTTGAGTTACCTTTTCTTTTTAAATCATGAATTGCTGCAGCAGTTGTAATAAATGCATCCATGATACCTTCAGGGACTTCAGAACCATCTTCTAAAATAATTGCTGAATTAGTCATTAGATGACCAACATTCCTAATTAAAAGTAAGCTTCTACCATGTAATTTTTCTTTTTTATTATCTTTTGAAATATAACTTCTATCTGGATTTAGTTTTCTTTCAAAAGTTTTTCCATCCTTTTCGAAGACAGATTTTAGAGTTCCTTTCATCAAACCCAACCAATTTCTGTAACATAATATTTTATCTTCTGAATCTACTGCTGCAACACTATCTTCGTTATCACATATTGTAGATATTGCAGATTCTACAATTATGTCACTTATTCCCGCAGCATCTTGGACAGCACTAAATGCTTTTGGGTTAATTATTATCTCAATTTTTAAATTATTATTTTCTAAAATTATTGTTGTTGGATTATTAGGCTCTCCTCTATATCCAATAAATTTATTTTTATCTACTAGCTCAAACTCCTTATCATCTTTTAAAATTTTCAAGTCACTTCCCTTTATTTTAAATCCATTTATATCTTTCCAATGAATTTCATTGATAGAGAAGTGGTCATTTAGAAATTCGCGTGCATATCTTATTACTTCTTGTCCTCTTAGAGGATCATATTTTTGACTCCCAGTTTCTTCTGACTCAATTAAATCTGTTCCATATAAACTATCGTAAAGACTTACCCATCTAGCATTAGCAGCATTTAATGTATATCTAGAGTTCATTATAGGAACTACAAGTTGAGGACCTGCAATGCTTGAAATTTCACTATCAAGCTTTTTGGTATCTATTTTAAAATCATTCCCTTCTTCTTTTAAATATCCAATTTCTTTTAAAAAATTCTTATACTCTTGATGATTAAATTCTCCATTTCTGTTTTTTTTTAACCATAAATCAATTTCAGATTGAAGAGTTTCGCGAACCTCTAATAATTTTTTATTGATTGGTGCAAGTTCATTAATACTTTTATCAAATCCATCCCAGAAATCTTTTTCGTTAACATCTAATCCTGTAAGGAGTTCATTTTTTACAAAATCAGCCAAATTCTTAGAAACAGATAAAGTATTTATTTTAATAAATGAATCACTCATAATTTTTTAAATTTAGAAACCGTTGTATATGACAATCAATAAATTATGTCATTACTTTATTGAAAAAAATGTTATTTTTCATCTGAAAAGAATATAATTTTTGTAATTTGATCATTTTATCGCCAAAAAATTATATATAATAAAGCAATGAAAAATTATTTAAATTTTGAGACTGATATAAAAAACTTAGAAACAGAATTAGATAAATTAAAAGATCCTTATAATCAAGACGGCATTTCAGAAGTTGACACAACTAAAATAACGGATTTACAAAATGAAATAGATAAAAAACTTAACGATGTATATTCAAATCTAGATGCATGGCAGACAACATTGGTTGCAAGACACGAGGATAGACCTAAATCAAAATTTTTTATTGATAATTTATTTGATGAATTTATTTCACTTTCTGGGGATAGATTTTATGGAGAGGATAAGTCAGTGATATGTGGCTTTGGTAAATTTAATTCTAAGTCAGTTTTAGTAATAGGACAGGAAAAGGGTGAAAATTTAGATACAAGGATTGAGAGAAATTTTGGAATGATGAGACCAGAAGGTTACAGAAAAACAATAAGGTTAATGAATTTAGCTAATAAATTCAAAATACCAATTATTAATTTTGTCGATACTCCAGGTGCTTACCCTGGAGTTGGTGCTGAAGAAAGAGGACAAGCGGAAGCAATTGCAAAGTCTATTGAATGTTCTATGCAACTGACTGTTCCAACTTTATCTATAATTATAGGCGAAGGAGGCTCTGGTGGTGCTATTGCATTAGCTTCTTCAAGTAAAGTATTGATGTTAGAGAATGCAATATATTCAGTAATATCTCCAGAAGGATGTGCAACCATACTTTGGCGAGATCCAACAAAGACTTTAGAAGCTGCAAAAGCAATGAAACTTTCAGCAAAAGATCTTTTAAAACTAGAAATTATAGATGAGATAATACCCGAACCTTTGGGTGGTGCGCATCGAGATAAAGATCTTATTTTAGATAATGTACGTAATGCTATTGATAGAAACTTAAGTAAATTTCTAACGTTAAATGAGGAAGAAATATTAAATCAAAGAAAGAGTAAGTTTTTAGATATTGGAAGGAATAAAGGTTTCACCACTAATGCAACGCATCAAGATAAACTTACTATTAAAAATAATCTTTTTCAAAATTTGATTTTAAAAATTAAATCTAATAAAAAATTATTTATTTCAACTACATCAATTCTTCTATTATTAATTTTATTAACAGTAATTTTTTAATTTATAAGGCACCACAACAATTTTTAAATTTTTTTCCAGTAGCTTCACATCTTTCATTTCTAGATATTTTTCCTTCTTTATTTTTTACAAGTAGGCATTTTGGATCATTATTAATATTATCACTAGTTTTAGTCTGACTATCATCTTTTTCTATTATTCTTAAATTTAGAAGCATTGTTACAAGATCAGTTTTTAATTTTCCCAGTAAATTTTCAAATAATATAAAAGCTTCTTTTTTGTACTCCACCAAAGGATCTCTTTGTCCATAAGATCTTAAACCAATTACTTGTCTTAATTGTTCCAGATATTGAATATGTGATTTCCAATTCTGATCTATGATTTGTACTAATATTCTTTTTTCAATTTCATTCCCTTGTTCAACACCTAGTAAATTGTTTCTTTCCTCTCTATTCTTTGTGAATTTATCTTTTATCGTTTTTTCCATTACTTTCAGATCTGAATTTAAAATATTATCTATTTCATCATTTTCAATGGATTTACCTAGAATCTGTTTTATTGTATTTGGAAATTCCTTAGAGTTAGGAGATTTTTCGTGTAGAATTTTTTGTCTTTTTAAATTGTCTAGAACTTCTTCTAAAAAAATGTCTGAATAATTTTCTTTTTCTTTTCCATCTATTACATTTTTTCGTTGTTCAAAAATTACATGTCTTTGGTCATTAAGAACATTATCAAATTTAATAAGCGTTTTCCTTATATCAAAGTTTCTTGCTTCAACTTTTTGTTGCGCTCTTTCAATTGCTTTATTTATCCAAGGATGATCAATACTTTCACCATCCTTAAGACCAAGCTTTTCTAGCATTGAATTCATGGTTTCTGAGCCAAATAATCTCATTAAATCATCTTCTAAACTTACAAAAAATATTGAACTGCCTTCATCTCCTTGTCTTCCTGATCTTCCTCTTGCTTGATTATCAACTCTCCTACTTTCCATTCTTTCGGTTCCAATGACAAATAAACCTCCCCTTTTTTTCACATCATCTTTTTCAGATTGATCTTGTCCACCCAACTTAATATCAACACCTCTTCCTGATATACTTGTTGTGATAATTACAGAATTTATTTTACCAGCGTTTGCAATAATTTCGGCTTCTTTCTCATGATTTTTAGCATTTAAAACAATATGTTTTATTTTTTCTTTTTCTAACAAATTAGAGTAATGCTCAGATTTATTTATACTAGATGTGAAAACCAATAGTGGTTGTCCGATTTCATTACATTCTTTTATTTTTTGTATTATAGCGTTATCTTTTTCTAAACTTGTTCTAAAGATTTGGTCATTAAGATCATTTCTGATCATATCTTTGTTAGTAGGTATCTGCAAAACTGGCAAGTTATAAATTTCAAAAAATTCAGCAGACTCTGTTTGCGCTGTTCCTGTGCAACCTGCTAATTTATCATATAACTTAAAAAAATTTTGATAGGTTATTGACGCTAGAGTTTGATTTTCAGCTTTAACTTCTATTTTTTCTTTAGCTTCTAAGCTTTGATGAAGACCATCACCAAATCTTCTTCCTGGTAATTGTCTACCTGTTTGTTCGTCAATTATTACTATTTCATTATCTTTAACTATATAATCTCTTCCATTTTCAAATAAATAATTTGCTCTTAAAGCCTGGTTTACGTGATGGACTAAATGTAAATTCTCTGGATCATAAAAGTTATTATTTTTTAATATTCCAGCGTCAGAAAAAATCTTTTCAATATTATCTATTCCATCATTAGTTAGAAGTATATTTTTTTCTTTTTCATCTAAATCAAAGTCTGTTTTTTTTAAATTTTTAATTAATTTATCCACAGCAATATATTGAATAGTTTTATCTTCCGCTCCTCCAGAAATTACCAAAGGAGTTCTTGCTTCATCTATTAAACAAGAGTCAATCTCATCAACTATCGCGAAGTTATGCTTCCTCAATACCATCTCATTTTTTGAATATTTCATGTTATCCCTTAAAAAATCAAAGCCTAATTCACTGTTAGTGGCATAAGTTATATCTTTATTATAATTTTCTTTGCGTTCCTCATCTGACTGGTTTGAGTTTATATATCCACAGCTCAAACCCAAAAAATTGTAAATTTTACCCATATTTATACTATCTCTTTTTGCGAGGTAATCATTTACAGTAACTATATGAACACCTTTTTTTTCTAATCCGTTAAGGTATGCAGCAAGAACTATAGTAAGTGTTTTGCCTTCACCCGTTTTCATCTCTGCAATCTTATTCTCATGTAACGCAATACCTCCAATTAGCTGAACATCAAAGTGTCTCTCATTGTTAATCCTTTTCGATGCTTCTCTTACCAATGCGAATGCCTCTGGTAATAAATCGTTTAATTTTTCCCCTTCTTTTAATCTAGAGATCAATTCATTTGTTCTTAAAGGAAATTCATTATCCTCAAATTTACTAACCTTACTTTCTTTTAGATTAATCTCTTCTACAATTTTTTGGATTCTGTCTAATTCCTTTTGATTGCCACTTTTTATAAATTTACTAATAATGTTTAAAGGATTAAGCATATTTTTGATGTTTTAATAGTTATAAATTATATAGTTATTTATTTAAAAAATTAAATAGCATGGATTTTGGTATAAACAACTTTTTTGATAAGAAACACAAGGACTCTAAAATAGGACATTTTCAAGATCTTGAACATATTGATGGATTATCTATCTCAACAATTAGCTGTGGTCTTTATAACAAAAAAAGAGACGACTTAGTTTTATTTTATTTTAGGGATGGAGCAAGTTATGCAAATGTATATACAAAATCTAGTTTAGTATCTGAAAATATAAAATGGAATAAAAAAATAAAAGATAAAAGAATTTATGGCATTTTAATCAATACAAGAAACGCAAATGCCTTAACAGGAAATGATGGCTATAAATCTCTTAAAAAAATTTCCTTAAATTTGTCAAAATTATTAACATCAAAACAAATAGAAGATGAGGAAAAGCCAAGAGAAATTAAACCAAACCAATTACTATTTGCTTGCACAGGCACCATAGGGGAAAAATTTCCTGAAAATGAAATTTTAAGTAACACTAAAAACTTAGTTGATAAAATAAAATACAATCAAAATAAATTAATTTGGATCAAAGCAGCTCTTGGGATTATGACAACAGATACTAAACCAAAATTATCAATGGCAGAATGTAAGATAGCTGGTTCCAATGTAAAAATATATGGAGTTGCAAAAGGATCAGGAATGATCTTTCCAAATATGGCAACAACTTTAGGATTTATTTTTACTGATGCCAATATTTCTTCATCAATTTTGAAACAGATACTAAATCTAAATATTAAGACTACTTTTAATGCTATAACATGTGATGGGGATACTAGTACAAATGACATGGTTTCAATATTTTCAACAGGTAAAGCAAACAACAAAGAGGTAAAAAGTTTTAAAGATCCAAAATTAAAGCAATTCATTAGTAGCGTTCATCAGGTCATGTTAAACTTAGCAAAAAGAGTTGCGAGTGATGGTGAGGGAGCGACAAAATTTGTTACCATCAAATGCATTAATAGCAAAACCGAGAAAGATGCAAAAAATATTTGTTTCTCAATTGCTAACTCACCATTAGTTAAAACAGCAATATTTGGAGAAGATCCTAATTGGGGTAGAATTGCGATGGCAATCGGAAAAAGTGGTGTAACTGTTAAACAAGAAAAATTATCTATATTAATGGGATCTAATATGATCCTTAGAGATGGAAAATTAGATAAAAATTATAACGAAAATATCCTTAGTGATTATATGAAAAATGAGAATATAGAGATAACAATTGATCTATCTATTGGAAGTAAAAAATTTACAGCTTATACTATGGACTTATCTAAGGAATATATTGAAATTAATTCTGATTACAGATCTTAGGTATTGAAATTTTATAAAATATAATTAATTCAATCCAATGATAAAGTATCTATTAAATTGTAAAAATTGCAGTGTTGAGTTTGAAAGCTGGTTTGCTAGCTCAAAAGAATTCGATAAATTAAAAAGACTAAAGCTTCTTAATTGTCAAAATTGTAATTCTCAAAAGATTGAAAAGTCTTTGATGAAACCAAATTTAGCTAATTCTACTTTCAAACAAGATAAAGCTTATAAGAATTATAAAAATGTTAAAAAAAAATTAAGAGAATATCAAAAATTTGTGAAAGAAAACTTTGAATATGTTGGAGAAAATTTTGTTTATGAGGCTAGATCTATTCATTACAGCAAAAAAAAGAATAAAAAAAATATTTTTGGCAAAGCATCAATTGAAGACGTTAAGGAACTACAAGAAGAAGGTATAGAGACGTCAACAATTCCATGGATTGAAGATAAAGAAAATTAACTCTTTTTGTACTTTGTTATATAATTTACGGATTTGTCATTTGAAAGTTTCCACTTATTTAAAATTGGGTTAAATTTAACACCATCAATACTTTTTAATTTAAGTGAATTTTTATTGCAGATACCTTCTAGACTTTCAGGTTTTACAAATTTATTCCAATCATGTGTTCCGATTGGAAGCCATCTTAAAATATATTCAGCTCCTATAATTGCAAATACATAAGATTTTAATGTTTGGTTTAAGGTGGCAATGAACATTAAACCATTGTTTTTTAAAAATTTTGTACTTTGATTTATAAATTTAGAAATATCTTCGACATGTTCAACTATTTCCATATTAAGAATTACATCAAATTTTTTTTCATAATTAAAATTCTCTGGAGATTTATCATGATATTCAATTTTTAAATTACTTTTTTTTAAATGATGTTTTGCAATATCAATATTTTTTTTGGACGCATCGATACCTACAACATCTGCTCCAAGTCTTGCTAAAGGTTCGGATAGTAAGCCTCCTCCACATCCAATATCAAGAATACTTATTCCTGCTAATGGTTTATGATTTGATGAAATGTTAAAATCTTTAATAATATTGTTTTTTATGTACTCTATTCTTATTGGATTAAATTTGTGAAGTGGTTTAAATTTTCCATTAGGATTCCACCATTCTTCAGCAATTTTGCTAAATTTTTCTACTTCTTCTTTGTTTATAGTATTATTGCTCATTCTTTATTGACATTATAAATAAGATGTATTTTATCAATATTATAAGGCTTGTAAATAAAACTACCAATGAAAATTATTGTATTAAAATTTGGCGGTACTTCAGTTGGGTCAATTCAAAGAATTAAAAAAGTATCAAAAATAATTAAATCTTACTCAAAAAAATATAGGGTAATAGTTTTGTCATCTGCAATGAGCGGCACTACCAATAAGTTGATCAATATGTCAAAAAAAATCAGTGAAAATTTTCCGGATAATGAATATGATACTCTAGTTTCTGCTGGTGAGCAGATTTCGTGTTCGTTGTTAGCAGGCCATCTAGCAGCAAATGGTTTAAATTCTAGATCTTGGATGGCTTGGCAAATACCAATTGTGACAGAGGGTAAACACAAATATTCAAGAATTAAACATATAAATAAAACTAAAATTTTAAAATTTTTAAAATCTGGAGGAATCCCTATTATAGCTGGATTTCAGGGTGTGGATAAAAATTCAAATATAACAACTATTGGCAGGGGTGGTTCAGATTCAAGTGCAATTATGGTTGCAAAGTTTTTTAAAGCTGATCGATGTGTCATTTACACAGATGTTGAGGGAGTATATACAACAGATCCAAATAAACTTAATTCTGCAAAAAAAATTAAAAATATATCTTATGAAGAAATGTTAGAAATGGCCTCATTAGGATCAAAAGTAATGCAACCAGATTCTATACAAGATGCAAGATTAAATAGGATAAATATTGAGGTAAAATCGTCATTTATAAACAAATCTGGCACATTAATTACAAAAAGAAAAAATATTATTAATAATAAAATTATCACAGGAATTACTTCCACAGATAATGATGCAAAAGTAACTTTATTAGGAGTTAAAGATAGACCAGGCATAGCAGCATCGATATTTAAACCACTTTCACAAAATTCGATAAACGTAGATATGGTAGTTCAAAATATATCTGCTGATGGAAAGCAAACAGATCTTACATTTACAATTAAGTCAAATGATTTGAACAAAACAAAGAAAATTATAAACAAAAATGAAAATATTATTTTTAAAAAATTAATATTTGATAAAAATGTATCTAAAGTATCAATAATAGGTGTTGGAATGATTACTACTCCAGGTGTTACATTTAGAATGTTTCAAGCACTTGCAAGAGAAAATATAAATATACAGGTTATTTCAACTTCAGAAATTAAAATATCAGTTTTAGTAAAAAGCACAAATGCTTCAAAAGCTGTAAAATGTTTACATAAAGAATTTAAGCTAGACAAATGACATCTGAAATTAGACCATTTAGAAAAATTAATAGAAAAAAGACTAAAGAGATAAGTGTTGGTAAAATTAAAGTTGGTGGAAATAATCCAATCACTGTTCAAACAATGACTAATACATTGACAACTGACCATAAATCTACGATAGAACAAATTCATAAAGTTACCGAAGCTGGCGCAGATATCGTAAGAGTTTCTTGCCCTGATAGTAAGTCAACAGAAGCTTTAAAAACAATAATTAAACATGTGGATGTTCCTATAGTTGCAGATATTCATTTTCATTACAAGAGAGCAATTGAAGCCGCAGAGAATGGTGCAGATTGTCTTAGAATAAATCCTGGAAATATAGGTGATACAAAAAGAGTTGCAGAAGTTATTTCCGCTGCAAAAAATAACAACTGTTCGATTAGAATTGGTGTAAATGCAGGATCACTTGAAAAAGACATCCTAGAAAAGTATAAGGAACCTTGTCCTGAGGCTTTAGTAGATAGTGCTCTGAGAAATATAAGAATAATTGAGGATATGGATTTTTCAAATTTTAAAATTAGTGTTAAATCTTCTGATGTTTTTTTATCTATAGCAGCATACAGATTATTATCAAAAAAAACAGATTATCCTCTTCACCTAGGAATAACTGAAGCCGGTAGTTATTTGCCTGGCAGTATTAAAACCTCAATAGGATTTGGTAGTTTATTATTAGATGGGATTGGAGATACTGTAAGAGTATCACTTTCAGATGATCCTGTTGAAGAGATTAAAGTTGGTAATGAAATTTTAAAATCACTAAACTTAAGAAATAGAGGTGTAAAAATTATTTCGTGTCCGTCCTGCGCTAGGCAGGCTTTTCAGGTTATTGAAACTGTTAAAGAATTAGAAAGCAGATTATCTCATATAAAAAAACCAATAACATTATCCATCATTGGTTGTGTTGTTAATGGACCAGGAGAGGCAAAACAAACAGAAATAGGAATAACAGGTGGTGGAAAAGATAATCACATGTTGTATTTGAATGGCTTAGAAACAGAAAAAGTAATGACCAAAGACATGATAAATAGAATTGTTTCTTTGGTAGAAGAAAAAGCCTCCAATTTATAAATAATAAATAAATGCTTCCAAAGGAAAAAGTCCAAAACTTAATCGAAAGACATCGTAAATTAGAGAGTGAACTTTCTTCAGGTGAGATTGATAAAAAAAAATACGCAGAGATTTCTAAAGAGTACTCTGATTTAAATGATATCGTAAAACATGCAAAAGCATATTTAAGCTATAAAAAAGATACAGAGGATTTAAATAATATAATAAATGATAAAAACTCAGATTCAGAAATGAAAGAATTTGCTAACAGTGAACTAGAAACTCTAAAAAAAAATTATCTAATTAATGAAAAAAAAATAAAATTATTTTTACTTCCTAAGGACTTTGCGGATAGTAAAAATGCCATTATTGAAATCAGAGCGGGCACGGGAGGCCTTGAAGCAAGTTTATTTGCTTCAGATTTATATAAAATGTACGAAAAAGTTAGTCATAAAAGAAAATGGACTATTGAAGTAATTTCAATTTCTAAAAGTGATGCTGGAGGTTTAAAAGAAATTATCGCTTTAATAAAGGGAAAAAATATTTATTCCTCGCTTAAATATGAAAGCGGTGTTCACAGAGTTCAAAGAGTGCCAGATACCGAAACTCAGGGAAGGGTTCACACTTCAGCTGCAACAGTTGCGGTATTACCAGAAGCTGAAGATTTGGATATTAAATTAGATGAGAAAGATTTAAGGATTGATGTTTTCAGGAGCAGTGGTCCTGGCGGACAAAGTGTTAATACAACAGATTCTGCTGTAAGAATTACCCATATACCAACAGGGATTGTAGTTAGTCAGCAAGATGAAAAATCACAAATTCGAAATAGAGAAAAAGGTTTAAAAATTTTAAGATCAAGGATCTATGATTATGAGAGACAAAAAATTGATCAAGAAAGATCAAAAGACAGAAAAAGTAAAATTGGATCTGGTGATAGATCTGAGAGAATAAGAACTTATAATTTTCCTCAAGGCAGAGTAACAGATCATAGAATAAATTTAACACTACATAAATTAGAGGAATTTATGGAAGGTGAAATATTTGATGAAATGATCGAAAACTTAAGTTTAAAAGCCCAGCAAGATGAACTTAGCAACTTGAATTAATGAATTATCTTGAAGCAATTAATTATGGTAATAAATTACTTAAATCAAATAATATTAAAAATTATAGTCTTGATACTGAATTACTGTTAGCAAAAGTATTAAAATCAACAAGAGAAAAAATTATAATTAATTTGAATGATAAGTTAAGACCAAAGAAATTAAATCATTTTAAAGAATTCATATTTAGACGTCAAAATAAAGAGCCTATGGCATATATTCTTAATACAAAAGAATTTTGGAAAAATAGTTTTTTTGTAAATAATAATGTTTTAATTCCAAGACCCGAAACAGAAATTATTGTTCAAGAGGTTTTAAATTTAACAAATAAAAATTCATCAAAACAACTTCTTGATGTAGGTACTGGCTCAGGATGTATAATATTATCCGTTATTAAAGAAAGGCCAAAATGCTACGGTATTGCTATAGATATTAGCAAAAAAGCATTAAATGTAGCAATAGATAATGCAAAAATACATCACTTACAAAATAAAATAAAATTCATTAATAACGATATTGACAAATTTAATTATAGTAAATATGACATTATTTTATCTAATCCTCCATACATAAAAAATAGTGAATTAATAGGATTAGAAAGTAATATAAAATTATATGAACCCAAAATTGCTTTAGGAGCAGGAGTAGACGGTTTAAGAGAAATAAAAAAATTAATAACAAAAAGTAAGAAATTATTAAAACTAAACGGAAAATTAATATTTGAAATAGGTAACAATCAACTTTTTTACATTATGGATATACTTAGAAAAAATAGCTTTTATATTAATAAAATTTGTTACGATCTTCAAAATTACCCAAGAGTGATAATTTCAACTAAATTAAATTAATGAATAACTACAGAAATAATAATCGAAAAAATAGATTTAAATCAAATAACGATAGAAATTTTAGAAAAAGATCCTTAAATGGACACAAGGGGCAAAGTGAATTTAATTCAAACTCACAATTTAGACATAAGAACCCCGGAAGAAACAACCAGAATGCTGCTAAGCTAGTTGAAAAATACAATAATCTTGCAAGAGAAGCTTTGTCTGTCGGAGATAAAATTTTGTCAGAGAATTATTTGCAACATGCAGACCATTTCTCAAGAGTCTTAATTTTACAAACAATTAATAAAAATCAAAATGATAGTAATAATGTTATTGAGCAAAATTTTAAAAAGGAAATAGACGAAATAGACAATGTTTCACCTGATAAAGAAAAAAGTGGCAATTTTTCAGTTGATTAAGATTAATTAGTTTAATTTCGTTATTAAGTTAGATTTTAATACGTCTATTTTAATTTTAGAAACCTCAAACTTCTTTCTATCATCTCCCTTTAAAATTTTTCCAGAAGGTAATTTTAGCTTTTGTGAATTAATTTTTTTTCCATTTTCAATAACTTCGTAATGCAAATGTGGACCAGTAGATAATCCTGTAGATCCGACATATCCAATTATTTGTCCTTGCTTCACTCGAGAACCTTTTTTTATTCCTCTTCCAAATTTTGACATATGAGCATAAACTGTTTGGTATGTGCTGTTGTGTTTTATTTTTACACAGTTACCCCCTCCTCCACACCAGCCAGCTTTAGTCACTTTACCATCACCAGATGCCATAATAGGTGTTCCCATGGGTGCCGCAAAATCAGTTCCTGTATGCATTTTAGTATAACCTAATATTGGGTGTTTTCTTTTACCATAAGATGACGACAGACGTGCGCCATTTATAGGTGTTTTCATCAAAGTTTTTCTGATACTCTTTCCATTTTCATCAAAGTAATCAGTTTTACCTTTTTCATACTCGTATTTATACAATTGTAAATCTGAGCTTTGTAAATTTAAGTTTGCAAAAATTATTTCGCCGGTATCAACAACATCGTTATTCTTGTTTCTAAATTCTTCATAGATTATTTGGAAACTATCTTCTTTCCATATATCTCTTTGAAAATCTACTTGAAAACCATAAAGTCTTGCAAATTCAATTATAATATTAGGCTTTATTCCTAAATTTATCGCACTATTATACAAACTAGTTTCAATTACTGTTTCTTTATATACCAATTTTTTAGTATAGTTTTTTTTAATTTTTTTTGATTTAAATCCCTCTTGATTAGTTTGTTTAATAAATACAATTTCGTTTTTTCTGTCTGTTTCTATTTTAAATTGCATTATTCTTTCATTTGATAAATTATCGAATTTAAATGTAAATTTTTGATTAACTCTCAATACATTCAGTGATTTTTCCTTAGCAATTGTTTCAAGAATTATTTTCTTTTCGTTTTTATTTAATTCTAAGGAATTTAAAATACTTTCATAAGTATCACCTGCTTTAGATAGGTAATTTTTTGTATTATATCTTGGCTCTAAATTGCTTGTCAATTCTTCAAGAGTTTTTTTTAAATAAATATTATCTAAACTATCTTTTATTTGTGAAGATTGCTCATTTTTACTTTGTAAATAAATTTGTGAAAATAAGATCGCAAAAACAGTCGCTAAAAATAGCCAAACGAAAATAGAGAAGTCTTTAATAGATCTTATTTTTAATTTATTCATCCTAACATTCTAAAAGTGGCGATTTATAAGGCATTTTAACACATTTTTAATTAATCTAATACCTTGATTTATTAATATTATTATTTATAAGCGATCCACTCAACATTTAAAAAATGTTATTTATTGGGTTATATCCCAATTAGCTATTTAATTTGTTAATATTTTAAGAAGAGAAGTGTGGACGGTTAAGGTTACCAAAATTTGTCGTACATACTTCAAAACAAACATAAATATTATTCTTAGTATTTGTGTTGAAGCTAGTGTGCGCCGTTTTTAAACTTGAGAGTTTGATCATGGCTCAGAACGTACGCTGGCGGCACGCCTTATACATGCAAGTCGAACGAAGTAGCAATACTTAGTGGCAGACGGGTGAGTAACATGTAGGTATCTTCCCTTTGGTGAGGAATAACACGAGGAAACTTGTGCTAATACCTCATAAGTCTTTACAGAGAAAGCTTTATGCGCCATTGGATGAGCCTGCATTTGATTAGTTTGTTGGTGGGGTAATGGCCTACCAAGACTGTGATCAATAGCTGATCTGAGAGGATGATCAGCCACATTGGGACTGAGACACGGCCCAAACTCCTACGGGAGGCAGCAGTAGGGAATATTGCACAATGGAGGAAACTCTGATGCAGCGATGCCGCGTGAGTGAAGAAGGCCTTTGGGTTGTAAAGCTCTTTCGTCGGGGAAGAAAATGACTGTACCCGAATAAGAAGGTCCGGCTAACTTCGTGCCAGCAGCCGCGGTAATACGAAGGGACCTAGCGTAGTTCGGAATTACTGGGCTTAAAGAGTTCGTAGGTTGTTAAAAAAGTTGGTTGTGAAATCCCGAAGCTTAACTTCGGAACTGCAATCAAAACTTTTTAGCTAGAGTATGATAGAGGAAAGCAGAATTTCTAGTGTAGAGGTGAAATTCGTAGATATTAGAAAGAATACCAATTGCGAAGGCAGCTTTCTGGATCATTACTGACACTGAGGAACGAAAGCATGGGTAGCGAAGAGGATTAGATACCCTCGTAGTCCATGCCGTAAACGATGTGTGTTAGACGTTGGAAATTTATTTTCAGTGTCGCAGCGAAAGCATTAAACACACCGCCTGGGGAGTACGACCGCAAGGTTAAAACTCAAATGAATTGACGGGGACCCGCACAAGTAGTGGAGCATGTGGTTTAATTCGAAGATACGCGCAGAACCTTACCAACACTTGACATGTTCGTCGCGACTTTAAGAGATTAAAGTTTTCGGTTCGGCCGGACGAAACACAGGTGCTGCATGGCTGTCGTCAGCTCGTGTCGTGAGATGTTGGGTTAAGTCCCGCAACGAGCGCAACCCTCACTTTTAGTTGCCATCATTTAGTTGGGCACTCTGAAAGAACTGCCAGTGATAAGCTGGAGGAAGGTGGGGATGACGTCAAGTCCTCATGGCCCTTACGTGTTGGGCTACACACGTGCTACAATGGCATTTACAATAGGAAGCAAGATGGCGACATCAAGCAAATCCTAAAAAGATGCCTCAGTTCGGATTGTACTCTGCAACTCGAGTACATGAAGCTGGAATTACTAGTAATCGCGGATCAGCGCGCCGCGGTGAATACGTTCCCGGGTCTTGTACACACCGCCCGTCACACCATGGGAGTTGGTTCTACCTTAAGGCAAGGTTTTAAACCCTTGACCACGGTATAGTCAGCGACTGGGGTGAAGTCGTAACAAGGTAGCCGTAGGGGAACCTGCGGCTGGATTACCTCCTTTCTAAGGATGATTAAAATAATAATTTTAATCTAAAAAATAAAACAGGATAATGTTGACCGTCCTCATTTCTCTTCTTAAAATAGTGTTTCACTCTTCTGCTTAAGGGCCGGTAGCTCAGTTGGTTAGAGCACACCCTTGATAAGGGTGGGGTCGAAAGTTCGAGTCTTTCTCGGCCCACCATTATAATTTCTGGGGGATTAGCTCAGCTGGGAGAGCGCCTGATTTGCATTCAGGAGGTCAGCGGTTCGATCCCGCTATCCTCCACCATGAGACACTTAGCTATTTTAACTGTAAAAAAATTTAAAAATATCAATATCTATATCCGATTGTTCGAATGAATGAACAATCATTAAATATTCGAAATGATGAATATTTAAAAAAATTTATTTCAACACAGAATTTTTTTCTGTGCATAAATCAAGCGTTTAAGGGCGTGTAGTGGATGCCTTGGCACTGAAAGCCGATGAAGGACGTGGTATACTGCGATAAGTTGCGGGGAGCTGTATGCAAGTTTTGATCCGTAAATTTCCGAATGGGGAAACCCAACACTTTATGTGTTACTTTAAACTAAATACATAGGTTTAAAGAGACAACC
>CACADE010000005.1:0-37500 GCA_902531175.1 uncultured Pelagibacteraceae bacterium | reverse complement strand
TTGATAGGCTGGGTGTGGAAGCGTAGTAATATGTGTAGCTGACCAGTACTAATAACTCAATTGGCTTGATTTATGCACTGAAAAAAATTTTTTATAGATAACAGTAAGATTTTTAAATATCATTTGTTATCAAAGTATTTTTGTATACTATCGATTGTAATGTCTTCTGAAAACAAAACTCTTGGAGCTAAATTACCTGCTGTGAAGCAGACAATGTTTAATCCACAAGCAAAAGTTTTACATCATTTAGATAGAATTGTTGATTTTTTTAATGAC
Source organism: uncultured Pelagibacteraceae bacterium (assembly GCA_902531175.1). GTDB lineage: Bacteria > Pseudomonadota > Alphaproteobacteria > Pelagibacterales > Pelagibacteraceae > Pelagibacter. Next base: position 37,224 of record CACADE010000005.1, on the reverse strand, counting down.
AAACCTGTCGACCCAATATCCATAGAAATTGATCCTTCAAATGCCTGCAATCATTCATGTCCATTTTGTATCTCTGGTCATATCCATTTAAGTAAATACAAAGGAACAGAGTTTTTTAATCGACAAATGATGAGTAAGGAAATTTTACTTGGTTTTGCAAAAGATATTTGTAAGACAAAAACAAAGGGTATAAATTTTACTGGGGGTGGTGAACCTACTATGAACCCACACTTAAAAGAAACAATTGAATACATAAAAAATAATTCTGAAATCGAAATGGGCATGTTTTCAAATGGTTCGATGTTTGAGAGATTTAATTTATTCGAGACCATAGTAAAGTCCCTGACTTGGATTAGAATATCTATTGACTCGGGAATAGCAGAAAAATATGACAAACTTAGAGTGACGAATTCAAAAAATAATTTTCAAGTTGTAATAAAAAATATTAAAAAATTAATTGAATACAAGAAAAAGTTAAAATCTAATATTACTATTGGGGTCGGATTTGTTGCATCTAAAGATAACTTTCAAGAAATATTAGATTTTGCAAATCTTTTTAAAGATATAGATGTTGATTATTGTCATTATAAGCCAGAAATAATTCAAGTAGAAAGAAATGAGTCTAAAGATAAAAAAGAACAAATTTCTCCAGAATTTTGGGCACACAAAATTAATACTCTTCTATATGAGGCTTCGATTATATTGGGTAACAAATTTCAATTTAATAATTATAAATTAAAAGATTTAATAGTTCATAATAATAAAGTTTATGGAAGAGAGTATAAAAAATGTTTTGGATCGCAATTTCAACCTTTGGTAGGTGCAGACGGAGAGGTTTATGTTTGCACAAGCCACAGAGGTCATAAAGATAAATCTTATGGAAACCTTAAAGACAAATCTTTCAGAGAAATTTGGGGTGATATGAAAAAAAGAAGTTGTGTAATGAAACTAATTGAAAATAAAGAGAAGTTTGCAATGTGTTCACAATTATGTAAGCCGCACGAAAGTAACAAGATTATTTGGAATATTAAACAGAACATGCATAGGCCTGATTTGATTAATAATTTAAAAGAAAAATCTAAAGAGATAGAAGACGAAATTTTACATAAAAACTTTATATAAAATTAATGACTATTAATTTCGATTTAAGAATGGTTAAGTCCAATTACCCCAAACTTAAATCTGATAAAAAAAATTTTATTAGATTAGAAAAAAATATTAACAAGACCTTAAAAAAAAAAAATTTAAAAAAAAACAAATTTTTTAAATTTAAAGAATTTGGAAAAATTATTTTTCCTTATTATTCAATGGGAAAAATTAAAAGTTACCATCTATTCTGTGCTAATGAATTTATAATTTTTTATTTATACTTAAAATTCAAAGAAAAATATAAATATGGACTTGTTTGCGACTTAGGATCTAATTTAGGATTACATTCAATAATACTTGAAAAAATTGGTTACAAAGTTACTGCTTATGAGCCTGATCCAGTTACTTTTAAGAAATTAAAGAATAATATAAAGATTAACAAATGTAAAAATGTTATTCTAGTAAATAAAGCTATTTATAATAAAACTGGATCAATGAAATTTACTCGGGTTAATGATAATTTAACAGGATCTCATTTGGGAAAATTAAAAAAAAGTTATGGTAAAAGAGAGTATTTGAATGTCAAAACAGTTAATATAAAAAAAATCATTAGCCAGTACGAATTAATTAAAATAGATATTGAGTCAGCGGAGGCAGCTGTATTATGTTCTCTAAGTAAATCTGACTATATAAACTCTGATTTCATAGTCGAAGTTGGTAATAAAAATAATTCAAAAAAAATTTATAATTATTTGAAAAAAAGAAAGCTCAAATTTTATTCACAAAAAAATTATTTTAACTTAGTAAAAAATTTTTCACAGATGCCTGTTTGTCATCAGGATGGAGCACTTGTGATTACCCAAAAAAAACAAATTTAAATTTTATTGATTTTGATATAAAAAATAATTAGTATTTATTATGTATTTTTTAAAAAATCAGATAACACCGTTAATATCTTCTTTAAACAAAAATGGAATAGTCGTAATTAATTCTCTAATTGAGAAAGAATATGTAGTAAATAAAATTAAGAGGAAATGTTTTAAATTTTTAAACAACTCAAAATATTTAGATAAGTCCTTTAACATAAAAAAAGCCCTAAAAAAAAAAATTGACTTAAACACTGTTACCATTCACAAAAAAAATTTGTTTTTAACAAAAAATGAACTTAATACTGGCTACAAAAAATTTTCTAGGTTAACTAATTCTATAGAATTAATAGATCCACTTTTAAATTTACCAGAATTAATAGAATATATTGTTTCAGATGAAATAATAAATATATGCAGCAAACATTTTAAAACAAATTCTCCAAGATTGCTTTATGTGGCTTTTAGGTGTTATTTTAAAAACAATTTACCTCCATCTGACGTAAATTATTATCACACAGATGATAGAAAGTTTGTTACTAAAAGTGGAGAAAATCTTTTAAAACTTGCCATTCCATTTCATTTAGATAAAAAAGATAGTGGGGAATATAGTCAACTAATTATAAACAAAAAAAAATTAAAAATTAATAAAAGAGAGTTCAGTAAGCTTCAACATTCTGAAGCTCGGGATTTCCCGAAAAAATTTCATAAATTTCTATTTCACCCAAATGTAAAAAAACGATCTGGATATGTTTTTGACCCTAACAATTTTTTTCATAAAGCTAGCAAACCTAATAAAACAAGGCTAATTTGTTATGCGGTTTATGGAAAAAAAACGTCTTATCTTTCAAAAAAAACAAAAAAAATTAAAATTACAAAAAAAATATTTAATAATCTTAACGAAAACGCTAAAAAATTTACATGTTTATTAACGAAAACTTAAAATATGGTACATATTTGATTTAATGAAACTCTCAGATTATATAGCAAAAAAAGTTTCAACATACACCAATTATGCATTTACTGGTCAAGGTGGTTCTGTAGTTCATATAAATGATAGCTTAAGTAAAGAAAAAAAAATTAAAATAATTCCAGCGCAAAATGAGCAGGGAGCATCACTGGCTGCAGATGCATTTTATAGAGCGTCTGGCAAAATTGGTCTTGTAGTAGCTACTAGTGGTCCAGGTATATTAAACACATTACAAGGGATGGCTTGTTCGTATTATGATTCAATTCCAGGATTATATTTATCTGGAGCTCCGGTTACTGGAAGCATAAAGAAAAGTAAAAAATTGAGACAGCTAGGGTTTCAAGAAATGGAAGTTGTAGACATTGTAAGGTCATTTACAAAATATGCAGTGAGATTAAAGAGTGCAAATGATATTAAATATGAAATTGAAAAAGCAATATACTTATCTTTAGAGGGTAGGCCAGGACCAGTTCTTATAGATTTACCAGATGATCTTCAGAGACAAGATATTGATATAAAAAATTTAAAATCTTTTAAACCAAAAGTTAATCAAACCAACACAGTTAATAATTTAAAAAAGTTTCAAAATTTAATTTCTAATTCAAAAAAACCAATAATTATAATCGGAAATGGAGTAAAAATTTCAAAAACAGAAAAAGAGGTTTTTAAAATTATAAAAAGACACAAAATACCTTTTGCAACAACGTGGGCGACTACAGACTTATTTGATATAGATCATGATCTAAATGTAGGATCATTCGGTGTTTATGCAACAAGGCATGGAAATTTTGCAATTCAAAATTCCGATCTCTTAGTTATACTTGGTTCAAGAATGAACGGAACACAGATCGGAACAGCAAATAAATTTGCACCAAATGCAAAAAAAATACTTATAGATATTGATGAAAATGAATTGAAAGAAGAAAATAAAGTTAAGATTGATTGTAAAATTAAACAAAATTTAAAATTTTTTATAAATACTTTGAACAAATCATTTAATAAAACAAAAATTAATCCTAAATGGTACAAAGTTATATCAAGTTGGAAAAAAAAATATCCAACATTATCAAAAAAATATTTTAATGAGAAAGCTTATGTTAATCCGTACGTTTTTTTTCATGAACTTTCTTTTTTGCTTAAAAAAAAAGATATTATTATTCCAGATGCTAGTGCAAATCTTGTTTGGTGTTACCAAGCATTTAAGCCCCTTAAAGGTCAAAAAATTTTTACTGCTTTAAATCATTCACCTATGGGTTATTCAATTGCTGCTGCAATTGGGGCATCTGTATCACTAAATAATAAAAGAGAAATAATAGCAATTATTGGTGATGGATCGGTGCAAATGAACATACAAGAGATCGAAAATATTAAAAATTTTAATTTGCCAATAAAAATTTTCATAATTAACAATCAAGGTTATGGAATGGTTAAACAAACAATTGATACTTGGTTAAATAAAAATTACGTGGGTTGTGATAAAAAAAGTGGCTTAAGTATGCCAAATTTCGTTAATGTGTTTAATTCATACGGAATAAAGTCAGTTCAAATTAATCAAAATAAGGATTTAAAAAAAAAATTAAAATCTGTTTTAAAACACAAAGGTCCAATTATGTGTGATATTAAAATAAATCCTGATGCAAGAATAATACCCAAGCTCAAACCTGGTTACCCTCTTCATGATATGTTGCCAAGTTTACCAACTAATGAAATAAAAAAACAAATGAGCAAAATCTAATAAATGAAAAATAACAAATTTGATTTGTTTTTAAATTTAGACGCTTTAAATCACATTAAAAATGATAAAAAAAATGAAAATATAACTGCGCTTGTTACTGGTGGCTGTGGTAGAATCGGAAGTGTTTATACCTCAGTGTTGTTAAAAAAAGGAATAAATGTTATCGTTTTATCCCGATCTAAAAAGTATTACAATTTATATAAATCAAATTTAGATAGTTCTTTAAAAGATAAAATTTCTTGGGAGAAACTTGATTTAAGAAAACCAAAGTCAATCATATTTCTTGTTAAAAATTTAATTAAAAAAAAATATAAAATTAAGATACTAATAAATAATGCAAGTTATTCATACAGAGGTAAATTTTTTAAATATAACCAAAATAATCTAGATGAGGAATTATGGGGAACATTTGCAGGATCAATGTTTTTGACAGAAAAAATTTTACCTTTGTTGAGAAGAAATAAAAATTCTAAAGTTATTTTTACAGGATCTTTATGGGGAAATACTACGCCAAGATACAATATTTACAAAAATCTAGATATAGGTCCTTCACCAATTATATGTGCTGGTAAATCAGCAATAATGCAATATGCAAAACTTTTAGCCGAACGAGAAGCATCAAATGGTATAATGGTTAATTCATTATTGCCAGGATGGTTTCCTAGAAAAGGTAAAATTGAAAGAAAAGATTATATGAATAGAATAAAAAAAAACATACCTTTAAGAAGGATTGGTTTGTTAAACGATTTGTCAAGCGCTGTTGAGTTTTTATTATCTGATGACACAAAATATATGACAGGCCAAGAAATTGTAATAGATGGAGGATATTCACTGTCTTAATTTTTCAATAAATTTGCTAGCTTTGTAAATTTATGACCTGTATATTTTTTTATTTTTTTATTCGAGACTATTAAATTTTCAATTATTTCTTTATTTTGGAAATTTACAGTATTTTTATTCTTTTTATTGAGTTTAATTATTGATGAAACTTTCACAGGATCATTTGCTATGTTATAAACTGGTTCTAGTCTTCGTCCACTCAAACAACTATTTAATAAATATTTAAGAATATTCACTCCATCTCTAAGATAAATATATTGAATTTGATCTGAATTTTTTAAATTAAATTTATCACGTACATTCTCTGTTAAGTTTTTTAGAAAAGAAGTTTTTAATGAATGGTCTTTTTTTCCAATTATATTGTGCATTCTCAATATACAAAAATTTGTTTTTTTTTTAATTAAATAATTTTCAATTTTTCTTTTATTCAAAGCCATGTTTATATTTATATCTTTGTTAATTTGTAATTTATGGTTGAATTTAATATGATCTTTTTCAGATCTTACTTTATTAAAATTAAAATAAGTAATAATTGAACTTGTAAAAAAATAATAAAATTTTTTATTTTTCATAGCACGAAATATATTGAGTGTATTTTTAATATTATAGCAATTGTTGTCAAAAATAATTTGAAAGTCTGATTTTGTTATTTTTGATTTTAATTCTTTATAGTTTGATCTATCACATTTAATAAATTCTACTTTTGATTTATATTTTTTTTTTATATCAGGTTTTTTTGATCTATATAAAACAGTAATTTTATTAATTTTCAAATTTAAAAATGAGTTTAATAATGAGTTTCCCAATAATCTTTTTCCACCTAAGAAAAGTAAATTCATTTCAAACCTAATTATTTATATTTTAAAACATCAAAATAAAATATAATTAAATAATGATGAATAAAATTCAATATAGACCTGATATTGATGGATTAAGAGCAATTGCTGTCTTAGCTGTCATCATATATCACGCTAAAATACAAATAAATAATACTTTTGCGTTAAATGGAGGTTTTTTAGGAGTTGATGTATTTTTCGTTATTTCAGGTTTTCTAATTACTTCAATATTATATCAAAACAAATATCTAGGATTCAAAGATTTTCTTATAAATTTTTATTTGAGAAGAATAAGAAGAATATTTCCTGCTTTACTTTTTTTGTTAATAATTATCACACCACTAAGTGGTTTTTTTCTTCACAATTTTCTTTTAAAGACTTACGCTGAATCAGGAATAGCATCTTTGTTCTTTTTTTCAAATTTATATTTTTGGAATACTGGAGAGCAGTATAATGCTTTCTCTTCATTATATAATCCACTACTTCATACATGGAGTTTATCAGTAGAGGAACAATTTTATCTAATTTTTCCTTTTTTCTTTTTTTTTTGCATATAAAATATTTCAAAAAAAAACTTTATATTTACTAGTTATATTTACTCTATTGTCGATAATGGGTAGTCATAAATTTGGAACAACTTATGCATCATTTAATTTTTACTCTTTACCATCTAGATTTTGGGAAATTTCATTAGGTTGCTGTTTGTCATTTTTAAATTTAAGTAAAAATAATTTTTTTGAAAGATACAAAGGTTACTATTTAAGCGATTTTGGTTTAATTTTAATTTTTTTCTCGTTTTTTTATTATTCCGACACCATGATACATCCAAGTTTAAAAACCTCTTTAGCTACCATAGGCACAGCTTTAATAATTTGTTTCAACAATCATAGATCATTTACTTATAAATTTTTAAGTTCAAAACCTTTGGTATATATTGGATTAATTTCTTTCTCTCTTTATCTCTGGCATTATGTTATTTTTTCATATTTTAGAAGTGTATATCCTGGAGAAGTAAATTTAATTTATAAGCTAATCCTAATATGTCTAACATTTATAATTTCAATTTTTAGTTATCATGTAATAGAAAAAAATTTTCGAAACGTAAAAATGATTAGTAACAAGTTTCTCTTTATATCAATATCTATATCTTATATTGTATTAATAAGTTTCTTTGTATTTTATATTAATAATGGATCCTTTTTAAAAGAAAAAAAATTTTTAAATATTAATAACGATAATGAGGCCTTAAGGAAGGTATGGATTGAAAAAATTGAAAAGAATAAAATAACGCGCTTTTCCAATTTAGATAAAATTAATATTTTGATAATAGGAAATTCGCATGCAAGAGATATGTATAACATATTCAATCTAAACAAAAAATTATTCCAAGAATATGAATTTGCCATTTTCGATACTTTAATTGAATGCTATTTAGAAAATATTAAAAATAATTATAATGATAGATGTAGTTATTTGTATGATAAAGTTGATAAAAATAGGCTTAAAAAAGCTTATGAATTTAACATAAATAATGCTGACTACGTAGTTTTAAGTGCTGAATGGTCCTTTAATGACGTACTAAAATTAGAAGACGATGTAATACCTTATTTAAAAAACTTAAATAAAAAAATAATCCTAACATCTAATTCCCCTAAATTTTTTTATGAAATAAAGAAGCCTTTTACATTATTAGATTTAAAGTTAAGAAATATTAAAACTGAGAATTTAACTAAAACAACAATAGAAGAGATTGAGAAACTACATTATATTTCAGTAACAGATGTAATTTTAAAGCTTAATGATTGGCTAGAAACCATATCAAAAAGAAATAACATTAAATATCTCAGAAAAGAAAATTTTGTCTGTGAAAAAAAACGTAAAAGATGTGAAGTTATCACATCAAATGGAAATAAAATATATTGGGATAATTCTCATTATACAATCGAAGGTGCCAAACACTTCGGAAAAATTATTTATGAAAGAAAATGGTTAGACTTAGATTAAATCTATATATATAAATTGTTAATGCTTTTAAAAAAACAAATTTCAGATAGTTTGAATAGATGCAAAAGTTACAGAAAAAGAATTTTGGAAATATCTCAACAAGTCTTTGCGCTTCATTTGGGCGGATCTTATTCTTGTTTGGAAATATTAGACTATATTTATGAATTTCATATACCTCTAAGAAAAAAAAATAAAAATGATAATATTTTTATAATGTCAAAAGGGCACAGTTGTATTGCTCAATATGTAATTTTAGAAAACAGAGGAGTTATTAAAAAAAAAGAACTTGATCATTATTGTAAAGCAGGTGGAAAATTGGGTTGTCATCCAGATTATGGAAATCCTGGAATTGAAGCATCAACTGGTTCTTTAGGTCATGGGTTAGCTTTAGCTGTTGGAATTTGTAAAGCTAATAAAATAAAAAAAAATAATTCAAAAGTATTTGTGATTTTAAGTGATGGTGAATTACAAGAGGGTTCAACATGGGAAGCATTGATGATGGCAGCGAATTTAGAATTAGATAATTTAATTTGCTTTTTGGATCATAATGGATCACAATCTTATGGAGTAACAAGAGATGAACATCCAAAATTTTATCCAATATCAAATAAAATCAAATCATTTAATTGGGAAACAGTAACAGTAGATGGCCATAAAATTGGAGAAATCGATAAAAAATTCTATCAGAGAAAGACCAAGAAACCTTTTTTTTTAATTTGTAATACAATTAAAGGTAAAGGAATCTCATATATGGAAAATAAACCAGAATGGCATTATAAATCTCCAACTCCAGAACAGTATACTCAAGGATTGTTGGATATAGAAAATGGTATTTGATGAGAGATAAGTTCGCTGAAGTAATTTACAAATTTGGAAAAAAAAACAAACAAATTGCAGTGCTTGTTGCAGATATTTCTCCAGCTGGTTCTATAAATAACTTTAAAAATGAATTTCCTGACAGATTTATAAATACAGGTGTTTCAGAACAATCTATGATTGGTATTGCTGCTGGTTTAGCGTTAAAAGGAATGAGACCATTTTGTTATACAATAGCTACTTTTTCGCTTTATAGACCTTTTGAAATGGTGAGAGTAGATTTATGTTATCAAAATCTTCCTGTTACGATTATAGGTATGGGATCTGGACTTGTTTATTCAACATTGGGTAGTACTCATCACACAATTGAAGACTTAGCTGTAGCAACTGCAATCCCAAATATGACTGTGCTTTGCCCTTGCGATCCTATGGAGATGAAGCTTGCAACAGAATGGTGCGCTACAAAAAGCAAGGGACCTGTATATATGAGAATTGGAAAAAGAGGTGAAAAAGATTTCACATCAAATTCAAAAGATAAATTTAAAATTGGAAAATTAAGAAAAATTGTTAATGGTAGCAAGATAGCCATAATAACTTATGGCACACTTATATCAATGAGTTTTGAAATAAAAGATAAATTAAAAAAGAAAGGTTATAATACCGCAATTTATTCTTGTCATACAATTAAACCTTTGGATGAAAACGGAATAGCTAAAGTCCTAAAAAAATATGAAAAGGTAATCGTTATGGAGGAGCATGTCCCAAATGGAGGGTTAAAAGATAAAATATTAGCAATATCTTTTAAAAATAATATAAAATCCAAAGTATATTATTTCACACTAAAAGATAAATTTATTCACTTTTATGGTAATCATAAACAATTGCTTAATAAACATGGATTGTCATCAAATAAAATTATCAATAGTATTTTTCCAAAAAAATGAAAAAAAAAAGAGTAATTATATTGGGTGGAAATGGTTTTGTATCATCAAGGGTATTAGATTTTTTAAAAAAAAAGAAAATATTAATTAAAAATTATTCAAGAAAAAATTTAGACTTATCAAAAAAAATAACATCAAATAAATTAAAAAAAATAATAAAAAAAAATGATTACGTATTTTTTGCTGCAGCTAAAGCGCCAGTTAAAAATATGGAAATGTTAATTTATAATCTTAAAATACTAAAAATAATTTCTAATGGAATAGAATACAAGAAAATAAAAAAATTTATATATTTAAGTTCAGACGCAGTCTATACCGATACAAAAAAAAAAATTGATGAATTTTCAGCAACAGAACCTAAGAGTTTACATGGAATTATGCATTTATTAAGAGAAGATTATTTCAAAAATTGTTACAAAGATAAGGTCTGTATTGTAAGACCTACATTAATATATGGTCCAGATGATCCGCATAGTGGATATGGGCCAAATAAATTTATCAGAGACATAAAAAACAAAAAAAAAATCAATATTTTTGGTAAGGGAGAAGAATTACGTGATCATATTTTTATCGATGATGTAGCAAAATTAATTACAAAATTTATACTGAATAATTTTTTTGGAATTATAAATTTAGCGACCGGTAGAGTAACAAGTTTTCAAAAAATCGCATATATAGTTAAAAAAATTGGTAATTCAAAAATTCCTTTTAAATATCTAAAAAGAACAGGGCCTATGCCTCACTTAGGATATAGATCATTTGATATTAAAAAATTAAAGAAAATTACAAATAATTATAAAATGGTATCTTTAAATCAAGGTATAGAAAAAAATTTTAAATATTATTAGAGTTTCTTAATATTATTATTATATATTCTTAAATCATAACTCGCTCTTGTTTTATTACCGAGATTAATGCTACCACCATGTAATAAATTAGGATGAAATATTAATACTTCACCTTGGCGCATATTAAGTCTAGTAAATTTGAATTTTTTCAAATAACTTTCTTTAAAAACTTTAGAAATATATTTTGATTGTTTTTTTAGATTAGTAGTACTGTGATTTTTTTTGTGACTTTTTGGAGAAAGTCTCAAAGTATATTTTTTGTTAAAACCTGTTACAGGGACCCAAATAGTATATAAAATTTTATGGTTTCTATAAATTTTGTTGTTGAAATGTAAATCTAGATGTGCACCTCCGACATCGTCTTTATAATATTTAAATGGTCTTGCCATTCTATACGCGGCACAGTTTTTTATAATTTTTTTTTTAAAATAATGTCTGATTTCAAAATTATCTGTATTCCATGATTTTTCAATTAAAAATCTAATTTCAGGATTGTTTTTAATTTTTCTGGTAATATTATTTGACAATTTTACTTTTCTTTTTCCTGGGTCTATTAATTTTTTGTGTATTAAGTCATTAGAAACAATTTTATGGTAATATGGTATATCTAACTTATCAAATTTTTTATTTAACAATTGCCTTTTGTTTAGATTTAAGACTATTTTTTTTTTAAAAAAATTTTCAATATCATTTTTTGAAAATAATTTTATTTTACTAAAACCTTTTGTATTCACATCGTTATAAATCCTACAAATTTTTTTGTTTAAAAATGATTTATTCATATCTTTTTTCAATTTCGTTCAACTTATTAATGACTTGATCAATTGAAATTGGCAAGTTTCCCCTTGTCTCACATTTGCAGGATGCGGCTATTGCACCGAGTATTGATGAAATTATCAATGATTTCGTTAAATACAGAGCTGATGATGAATATGCCAAAAGTGCATCTCCTGCACCGTTTGAGTCAACCATATTATTTACAAAAGGGTCGAGTGCTATGTAATCGTTTTTCTTTTGTGACATAGAAATTAATCCTCTCTCACCAAGTTTTAAAATCACATTTTTTGATTTTGATTTTTTTACTAAGTTTCCAATAAGATTTCTAATAGGCGTATCTTGTTCAAACAAAGAATATCTAGCTTCTCTTTCTGTTGGAGTTATTAATTCAAAGTTTTTAAAATCTGAAATATTTCCCCATCTACTCGCAACTTGACTATCAGCTACTTTGAATTTTTTATTTTTAATAGTATTTAAGATTCTGGGTAATGTTAAACTGTTAAAAATTCCATGCCTAAAGTCTGAAAATACAATTATATCACTTTTATCCTTATTAAGAGTTTTAATTATTTTCTCTAAAGTTGTGTTTGATATTGAATTATTATTCAGCTCGTCAATTTTAAGTAAATTATGGTTATTTACTAAATAGCTATTCTTGTTCGTTGTGGGTCTGTCATCTTCATATAAAATATTTGTTTTAATTTTGGCTCTTTTTAAATTTTTTAAAGCAAATCTTCCTTTTTCGTCATTTGATATTAGAGAGGTTAAACTTACTTTTTGAGTAAGACTTTTAAAATGTGATGCTACAATTGAAGCGCCACCCATAAAATTTTCACTAATCTGTTTTACTATACTTAAAGTAGGGGTTTTATGGAGTCCCCCAATTACCTGACATGTGTGGTGTGTATCTACAATTGTGTCTCCAATAACATGCACTCTAATTTTTGATAATTTTTTCAAGATATTTTTAAGATCTGTAAAATTTACTTTTTCTGTATCCATTAACAATTTAAGTTTCTCATATTTTAAATCTGGCTTCATTTGTCTGATGATTTTTGATGAAGAAAGAACAAAATCTCCTGGAGAGAAGATCATTTTCCCTCCATATTTTTCAACAATATTTTTTTCTCTTTTGGTCAAAGGATTTTTTAAATCTGCATATTCCAAACCTTTTGCAAAATAGTTAGGTTTTAGCTTTTTTATTAATTTTTCTGGGCTCTTATTTTGGTCGATAATTACAAAGTCAACTAATTCTAAAATAGAAAGATTAAAAGCCCTTAATTTTTCTGGTACCATTGGCCTGTAAGTGCCTTTTTTTATATAAATATCTTTTGTTAGAGAAACAATTAAAATTTCAGCTTTTTCCTTACAATGTGCAAAATGCCTTATATGACCAGGATGAACAATATCAAATACACCGTGACATAATATAGTTTTTTTTTTTTTTAAATTTTTTAAAATTTTATTTATATTATTATATGAAATAATTTTTTTTGATTTATAGTCGTTTAACATTAAATTATATTCTTAATAACTTTTAAAGTATTTTGGTTTTCAAAATTTATAAATTTTAAATCTTTATTTTTATTTAAAATTTTATTTAATACAAATTTCATTTCATTTTTCCAACTGTTATCTTTATGGAATGCCCATTTTTTTATTTTGGGTTTTCCATCTGGAAAATTTCTAATTCCAAGCGAAACAATTTCATTTTTCCACTTGGACAACGATTTTATTCTTATAAAACCTTTAGATCCAGAAATTTCAAGATAAAAGTCATTTTTCCATGTACAAAATCCATGATGCACTGAAGCAATTATTTTCTTAGATTTTAAAAAAATAAATCCATTATCTATTTTTCTTTTATTCATAAATTCGTTTTTTTGAGATGTATGATCCATAATTTTAAAATTATTGTTCTCCAATAGCCAAATTAATAAATTTATAGAGTGTGTGCCCATATCTAAAAGACTACCAACTTTATTTGAATTTGTCCTTGCAGCACCATTTGAGTATGTAATTTTTACATAGTAAATTTTACCAACAGACTTATTTTTAATCAATTTTTTTGCTAGAATCAAACCATCGTCAAATCTTAAATTATAGCCAACCTTTAAAATTTTCTTTTTTCTAACACTCTTTTCTGTAATATTTTTAATCTCAGAAAAATTATTGCTAACCGGTTTTTCTACTAAGATATTGTACATTCCACATAATTTATTTACAATAACTTTTGATACACTTGTCGGAGTTGAAACAATTAATAAGTCAACATTTATTGTAATTACGTCCTTCCACTCTCTGTAGTATTTAATTTCTTTATTAATATTTTTTGGTTTTATTTTATCGACTATATATATTATTTTTGTATTATATCTTTTAATTTCGGAAAGTGCTTTGAAACGTTTTTTTCCAATATTTCCAAATCCAATAATTCCAATCCTTATTGTTTTTATCATAAATTCGACAACTCGCTTGAAAAATAATTAATTATTTTTTTTTTATTAAAAAGTTTCTTATTATTGTGAGAAAGATTTATTAAAAAAATTTTTTTCTTAATTGCAAATTTTTTTATCTTATTCAAGTCTTCAATTGTTGAATAGTTATATAAAATTAGATCAGCCTCCAAAGACGAAATATTTAATTTTGATACTTCTTTTATACTTAAGTTCATTTTTTTATAATAGGAATCATAGTAACGAACATCTAGTTTTTTACTTCTTAAGATATCTTTAAAAATGCTATTAATAATAGAGAATGACTTATCTTTATAGGAAATGCCTACTATTAAAACCTTATTTTTGTTCTTTCTCAATAAATTCTCAACAATTTTTCTGAGCATTAATCTTCTATTTTTATTCAAATTTTCCAAATTTTTAAAAATATTTTTAATGAATTTATTATTGGAATATTTATTTACAAAGTAAGCATCTCTCTCTAAATGACCACCAGAAATACTAATTGAAGGGTATATATATGAATTGTATCCAATTCTTTTATCATTTTTTAAACTAGAGATAACTTTTGAAAAATTCATACCAATTTGTTTTGAAAATTCATCTAAAATATTTGAAAAATTTACTGAAAAATATAAAAAAAGATTTATTGAAACTTTTACCATTTCGGCTTCTGTAGTTCTGTATAAAAACTTTTTACATTTAAATTTACGAAAGAAATTTAATATAAATTTCTTATTTTTTGGACTCCCTCCAAATACAAGTTGTTCAGGATAAAGAAATCTTTCGATAGCGTTCCCCATTTTTAAAGTGTCAACCATATAAATCAAGTCTATCATTCTATTTTTTTTTAAATATTTTTTTCTCAAAAATTCCGAAAATCCAGGAAAAACTTGTGAAGTAAATATAATTTTAGTTTTTTTTAGAAATTTTATTTTTGATAGTATTTTGAAATAATTTTCAATATATTGTAAATTAGGTTTGCCATTAATATCAATTGGAGTATCGTAAGTAAAAAAAATTACACTATGATTTAAAATCTTTTCCTCATCATGATAAATTTTAATTTTTTTAGGATTATACTTTACAGAGTTTAAATTCCACTCTTCATGAGAGTATTTTTTGTTTGCAAATAACTTTAAATTCTTTTTGTTAAAATCAAAAACAGCACACTTGCCAATTTTCTTAGCCCATCCAATTGAGTATATCTGACCTATATGTGAAAGACCAAGAAATAATGGATATTTATGATCTATGTAATTCATAATTATTATTAATATCTATCAATACTCAATTTACAATGTTATTAATTTTTTGTATAAAAATGAATAAAAAATCCCGCATACTTAAGTTATATGATAACAGAATTTGAAAATTACTTATATCAAGATGATGTGTCAAAAATATCCCAAAATTTAAGTGAGTATTTGCAAAAATTAATTAATTCAAAATTTTCTAGTGAGATCATAAAAAAAGTTGATACAAAAACTCTTACAAAAATTATCCACTTCAATAGTAATGATCCATTTATAAAGCAACAGGATATCTGCAATTTACTTTCAATCTCTAAAGAAGAATTGATATTTTACAATAGTTTAATAAAAAAAGTAATTGAAATACAAAAAATTATAACTGAAAAAGGAGTAGCTTCAAAATTTATAAAGAATACTATTATACCTGTTATTCAGTCTGGATCACTGGACTCATATAATAATAAAAAAAACTTTTTTCCATTTAAAGTCGGTTTATTTCCAGGATTATCTTGTATGTTTAAATGTACGTTTTGTGGAAGAAATTATGATGCTGTTTACGATCGTTCAAAGTTAGATGTAGGAATGGAAATGTTTAAAAAGCTTATTGAAGAAGCCCCAAAAAATGATGATCATAAATTTTATGTTGCTGGTGGACTGGAGCCACTAACTAATCCTAGAATTGGAGAAATAATAGAATATTTAAGAAATAATGGATTTAAAAGTTCTATGTACACAAATGCATATATGCTTACTGAGAAATATTTAAAAAAAAACCCAGAAATATTTGATCTGGATTATTTAAGAATTTCTATCTATGGAACAAGCTCTAGTGATTATAAGGAAACTACTAAACATAAAAATGGATACGAGCAAGTGTTCTCTAATATTCCAAAATATCTAGAACTAAAATCAAAAATTAATTCAAAAACAAAGTTTGGTATGAATTATATAATTTTAAAGAAATATGCAGAAAAAGTTCAAGAATTAATAAATAAAATTATTGAAATAAATAAAAGTCTAGGTCTAGATAAAAATAACTTTGATTTTCTTACTCTAAGAGAAGATTTTAGTATTCATTCAGATAAATATGATGACAAAGACAAAATAAAAATATCAAAAATTTTAAAAAATATAGACAATGAATCAAAAAATAACAAATTTTTAAAAAATATGTATATTGATTATGGATTTGCGTTAGATGGTTTAATGAAAGGTTATACTAAAAAAAGTCTAGCCGACAGCTTTGTTACAGAAAAAGAATTTTTTAATAACATTGGTGTACCTCATGCTAGTGTAGTTGTTGATTTATACGGAGATGTTTATATGTTTAGAGAAGCAGGTTTTCTAGATAGACCTGGAGCAAAGAGATATATTATTGGAAATTTAATTAAAGATGGCTCAATGGAAAATATAATAAATAATTATAATGAAGGTAATTTTAAGGTTGAGCCAAGAAGAGAAGATATTGATTACCTAGACGCCTGGGATCATGTAGTTATAAAATTAGCCAATCAGTATAATTCAGATAAAGAATTTGGCATACCTTTTGAAATGGGACCTATCGCCGATAAAATTATATCAAGTAATACTTCATCTCATAAAATTCATTATTCAGAGTAAATTTTATGAGGGAAAAGTTGCCAGTTCTAATAATGGTTTTTAATAGGCCAGAATTAACAAAAAAAGTTTTCGAACAAATTAAAAAATATAAACCAACAAGGTTATATGTTGCATCTGATGGCCCAAGAAAGAATAATATTGATGATTTAGAATTAAATATAAAAGTTAAAAAGATTTTTGAAAGTATTAATTGGAAATGTAAAATTTACAAATCTTTTTCAAAGCAAAATTTAGGGATTAAAAAAAGAACTGTAAAGTCTTTCAAATGGTTCTTTTCAAAAGAGGAAAAAGGTATCATATTTGAGGATGATTGTTTGCCGCATCAAGATTTTTTTAAGTATTGTGAAATATTATTGGAAAAATACAAAGATAATGAAAAAATATTAATGATTAATGGAAATAATTTTCAAGATGGAAAAAAAAGAGGTTCATATAGTTATTATTTTTCTGAATATTATTCTACATACGGATGGGCAGGATGGAAAAGAACTTTAAAAAATTACGATGAAAATATGAAGTCATGGCCAAAATGGAAAAAATCCAATTCTTGGATGAAATTTAAGGATAAAATGTTCAATAAAGAATTTAGTTATTGGTGTGAAATATTTAATAAAACTTATAAAGGGGAAATAAAAACATGGGATTATCAATTTATGCTTTTGTTATGGCAAAATAATCAAGTTGTTATAACACCTAATTCAAATTTAACATCACATATAGGATTAGGAGTTAATGCAACCAATTCTAATTCTAGAAAACCAGGTGTTCCATTACAACAAATTAATTTCCCTTTGAAACATCCAAAAAAAATAGTAGTGAATGAGAAAGCGGACAGATACTCATTCTTATTTATGCCTTACCAAGGAATTTTTTTATATTTTCCTTTTAATATAATTTCATTCTTATATAGGCAATTTAAAAAGTTGATTGGAACTTATTAAATTGAAAAAAAAAATTGCAATAATAGGAGCTGGATGGTTTGGATGTCATATTGCCCATCAATTAAAAAAATTAAATAAATTTGATATTAAATTATATGAAAAAGAAAAAGATATTTTTTTAGGTGCATCCTCGAACAACCAAAATAGATTACATTTGGGATTCCATTACCCGCGATCAAAGGAAACAAGATTACAATCTAAAAATGGATTCGATAAATTTTTAAAGCATTATTCTTTTCTCACAAAAAAGATAAAATATAATATATATGGAATTTCAGATAGTCCAGAAACATTTTTAGATTATGATACATTTTTACAGATTATGAAATCTGAAAAATTAAAATTTAAAGAAATAGATTCATATAAAAAATTTAAAATTTTAGGTTTATCGGGATCTATATTGACCAACGAAAGATTGGTAGATGATTACAAGTCTAAATTATTCTTCAAAAGAAAATTAAAGAATATTATTAAAACCAAAAAAAATATTAAATCTATAAAAAAAATAAATAGAAGGTATTTAATTGAAGATAAATTATATGACTACATTATTAACTGCACATACTTTCAAGAATTTGTGAAACATAAAGATATCAAATTTGAAGTAACTTCCTCAATTATTTACAAAGCAAAAAATAATTTTCCCGCATTAACAATCATGGATGGTCCATTTTTCACAATTTACCCATACAGAAAAAACTTATACAATATCTACTCTGTTGAACATTCTCGGTTCGGTCTTAACAAGGATATTAAGAAAGTAAGGCAAAAAATGAATAACGTAATAAATAATCCATCTTTTTTACACGGTAAACGCAAAAAAATTGAAAAAATTATTTCAAAATATTACCCATTATTTCAAAAAGAATTTAAATTTAAAAAATATTTAGTTACCATAAGAACTATCAATAATACTAAGTTTGCAGATAGATCATTTAAAATTTTCTTCAAAGATGGATTTATTAATGTTTTTTCTGGTAAAATTGATCATATCACAAATGCAAGTGATAGAATTTTGAAATATTTAAAATAAATTACTAAAATACACCTCCATTTACATCTATAATTGAACCATTCGCATGTTTCCAATGTGGTTTTATAACATCAATTATAATTTTAGCTAAATCATCTGAATTTACAAATTCTTTGTTTGGATTTTGTTTTTTTAATTTTTTAAGTCTTTCATTGTCAAATGTCTTATACATTTTTGTGTTGGATATAAGACCTGGGCATAAACCAATACTTTTAATTTTTGGTGACTCCCATTTAGATATTGATTTTATAAACGAAATCATAGCTCCTTTTGCAGAAGCATAAATAGGATCATAACTTCCTCTCCTACCAGATATAGAAGATATAAAAACTAATAAACAATTCCTTTTTTGTTTTGCCAAAACTTTTTTTAATAAAAGAATTTGATCTGTAAAATTTAAACTTAAATTTTCGTAAATTTCTTTATCACTAAATTCACTAAGTTTTTTTCCTTTCAACACTCCTGAAAGAAAAATTATTACATTCATATCTTTATACTTATCAGAAAATTTATCTCTATCTGTTTTGCTTTCTAAATTTAATTTTACTTGATATATTCCTTTAAATTTTAATTTTTTTTTATTATATGTGGAAAAAATATTATATTTACTTTTATTAATTATTTTTATTATACTTTCTCCGACTTTTGATGATCCTCCTATTAGTAAAATTTTTTCTTTCATTTAGTTCGATTTTTTAGTTTAAAAATTAGATCATTTAAATAAAAATCTTCATTTAACAACAAATTTTTTGTATTTAGTTGGTTTTTAAGAATAACATTTTTTAAATATGCAATCTTCTTATCAAAAAAATGTTCTTTATAAAATTGATGATTTGGGTACCTGCCATTTATGTACGGTATATGGAAAATATAAAATAAAAAAGATATAAAATTAATAACTCTTGCTGGTATAAACCTTTTCAGTTTACTTTTTGGAGTAAGAATTGCCCTATCATTTCTTAAGTAAGAAAAGTTCTTGTCATCTATAATTACAGGGTAAGGCAATATAATAGATGAAATAATTCTATTTCTCTTAAAATCTAATGGCCAATCAGGTACGCTAATAACCTTACCTTTAGTTTTCTTTAAAATTAATTTACATGCATTTTGAGAAATTATGTAAGCACTAATATTTATTAGATGTGTTTCTGCAATGTGAATATTAAATTTATTTAAAAAATTAAATATTGGTTTTTTTAAAACAAAACCATCGTAACAATTCAATCCAATGATGTCGATCTTTTTTGGAAGACTTTTATATTCAAGAATTTTTTTAAGTGATTTAGATGGCCATGCATCGTCCTCTAAAATCAACGCTCTATTTATATTTTTTTTTGCGATATATTTATATATACTAAGATGGCCATAAGCTGCAGAAATCTCTGTATAAGGCATTTTTCTTCCCAAAGTACTTTCTGCTTTATTTTTATCGTATTTTTCATCTAAAAATTTATGATTAATTTTATCTTTTCCATTTATGCCATAGAAAAATTTATGTTTTACCTTTAATTTTTTTAGTCTTAATTTAATAACTTTATGTCTTTTGCTATTTTTAATTGTTAAGATAAAAATTGGTATCACAAATCTCTTACAATTATAAATAAATAACTATATTTATTATTTAAAAACATCATATTTTATTTTAATTATTTTAAGATTGTCTAAGCATAAAAATATAGTATTTAATTCGCTATAAATTTTTCTTATTCTACTTCCAACATATATTCTTTCAACACTTTCGACTTTGAACTTAATATTATTTGAGTATTTTATTATATAAAAACTTTTATCTTTCAGAGATGAAATAATAAAACAATTTTTATACTGACCAAACTCAGTTTTTAAAAAAGGACAAGTGGTTATATGGGATATAGCTATACTTGGTGTGAAGTAAAAAACTGGAGATTGATAATTATTTATTGAATCATTATAATATTTTTCGAGTTCCTTTTTGGAAGTGTTTTTTAGATCGCTTTTAGAATAAGATACGTCATCGTGGTAAGGTAAGCCGTATGAAAAATTTGGCCATCCAAGATTTATTAATTTGTTGTTATTAGTCTCAATAACATTAATTTCATCGCCACCCTGAGGTCCATGTTCTACAGCGATGAGATTATCTTCTACAAATTGTAATCCTTGGGAATTTCTGCTTCCTTTGGCAATTTGCATCATATTAACAAATTTATTTTCTTCATTTACTGATATTTTTAAAATTTTTCCTAAATTAGAGTTTTCGTCTTGTGCAAGTTCACTTATTTCATATTCATTTGGTTTTCCGCTAGTTCCAGTGGTTAAATATATAAAGTCATTTCTAAATTCAATTCCTCCGCCTAGATTTGAGGTTGTGCCATCTTGATTAGGTAATTCTGAAATTTTTAATTTATCTATCAATTTAATTTTATTATTGCTCTCAATTTTGACTGAAATTAGTGATAGATTTATTATACCAGCTTCTTTAACTGTTAAGTAAATTGCAATTACATCTTGATCTATCCATTTAGCACCCCTAATACCACCATAAGCATAATCAGTATAAAAATATTTAATTTCATCTTTTAAAAAAATTATATTTGACAAAGAGAAGTCATTATTTAATTTCAAAAAGTAACCATTATTGGTTATTATATAAAAAAAGTTATTTTTTTTTTCAAAAAACGTTATATAGCCATAATTTATATTTTTGTCATAAAGACCATTAATATTTTCTAAATCAAATATTTCATGTTTTTCATTAAAGTGGTTTGTAGAAAAATTTTCTGGTAGATTTTTTAAAAATTTATTTTGCTTTTCTTCAATCTTTAATTCTTTATTAGTTAACTTTTGCTGAATAAAAGTATAAATATTAGAATTCCATAAACCAGTTTTTACAAGAACTGATTTGATGCTCTGTCGGTTTCTATCTACTAATATAAAAAAAATTGAATGCGATATAATTAGCAGCGCAAATATTAAAAAAAATTTCTTCATGATATTAAAAATAATAATGTATACATTAGACTATATTATGATAAATAAAATTTTTTAAATAATTTAAGTCCCTAAAAATTTATTAAATTATTATTAAATCATGGATAAATTAAATAAAATATTTCATATTTTAAAAGAGTTGGGTATTAAAAAATTTTATTTGATAATATTTTTAATGACTCTAGCAACAATATTTGAGTTTTTGGGCATAAGTTTAATTGTTCCGTTTCTAGCAATTTTAACTGAACAAAACTCAAATATTTTAAATATATTCCCAGAAAATTTTTCAATTTATTACAAGTCTCTTCCAAAAGAAAAAATATTTATAGGTGGAATAATAATATTTTTTATAATTTATTTGTTCAAATCTATTTACCTTTTGTTCTTTAATCTTAAACTAAATCAATTTGTTTTTAGTTCCGAGGCATCTTTATGTAATTTATTGTTTAGAAAATACCTAAAATCACCATACCTGTTTCATTTAAAAGAAAATTCCTCTATTTTGATTAGAAATTTGACAGAAGAAATTCATTTATTTTCTGAAGGAATACTCTTGCAAGGATTAATATTTCTTGCTGAAGTATTTATATCTTTTTTCCTACTAGCATTTTTAATTTATATAAATCCTAAAAGCACAATTTTAATAATTTTAATGATTTCATTAATTGCTTTTATTTTTATTATTTTAATGAGAAAAAAAATAAAATTTTGGGGTGATAGAAGGCAATATTTTGGTGGTTCAATAATTAGACAAATTTCTGAAGGATTTGGAAGTATTAAAGAAATTATTTTATATAAAAAACAGAATTTTTTTTCAAATAATCTCAAATTGTTTGCAGAAAGAAAAGCAAAGAGTAGCATACTTCAAAATTTCTTCGTAGGTGTTCCTAGATTAACTTTTGAATTTTTTGCAATTTTAGCAATTTTAATTGTTAGTTCATTTATGTTGTACTTAAACTACACTCTAGAACAAGTAATTCAATTTGTTGTAATTTTCGGAATTATATGTTTCAGGTTATTGCCTGCTTCAAATAGAATTTTAAATTTTATCCAGATTTCAATTTACCATAAGTCGGTTATTGATGTAATTCACAAACAACTTTTCTCAATTAATCAATTCGAAAAGGAAAAAGAAATCTCAAATAATAAGAAATCTATCCAATTTAATAAAATTATTTCGTTGGAAAATATTAAATTCAAATATGAAACACAAAATAAGTTCATACTTGATGATATTAATTTTGATATAAAAAAGAACGAAGCAATCGGTATAATGGGCAAAAGTGGATCAGGTAAATCATCTCTAATTAATATAATAATGGGTTTGGTTTCTCCTCATTCAGGTAAAGTATTATCAGATGGCATTAATATTAATGAGAACTTACCAATTTGGCAAAATAAAATCAGTTTTGTACCACAGGATGTTTTTCTTATTAATGACACTATAAAAAACAATATTGCTTTTGGTTTACCTAGTGATGAAATAGACAATAATAAAATCGACTATGTTATTGAAAAAGTGTTTTTAAAAGATTTCGTAAATGAACTTCCTGAAAAATCTGATACAATTGTTGGTGAAAAAGGATCTAATATTTCTGGAGGCCAAAAACAAAGACTCGGTATAGCTAGAGCTTTATATAGAAACCCTGAAATATTAATTTTAGACGAATCCACAAGTTCTCTTGATAAAAGTACAGAGGAAAAATTTATTGATGATTTATTTAAAATAAAAGAAAATCTAACAATAATATTCATTTCACACAATAAAGAAATTTTAAAAAATTTTGATAAGTTAATAGAAATAAAAGATAAGATTGATAATAAAAAAGTATGATAATAAAAAATACAATTTTTATGACTGGCGGCGGTGGATACTGTGGAACGAGATTGGTTCCTCAGTTAATTAAGTTGGGCTATAAAGTAATAGTTTACGATAAGTTTTATTTTGGTAATTACCTAAAAAAAAATAAAAAATTAACAATTGTTAGAGGAGATTTAAGAGATATTAAAAAAATTTATAATAGTTGCAAAGGCGCAGACATTTTTATTCATCTTGGATGTATATCTAATGACACTTCTTTTGAGCTAAATAGCAAACTTTCAAAATCAATAAATATGGATGCTTTTGAACCTATGGTTGTTGCTGCTAAAAAAGCAAAAATCAAAAGATTTATTTATGCCTCCTCTAGCTCAGTATATGGAGTATCAAAAAAAAAAAATGTAACTGAAAATCATCCCTTAAAACCATTGACATTATATAATAAATATAAAGGACTATGTGAACCACTTTTGTTTAAACATACTGATAAAAACTTTGAAGGAGTAATTTTTCGTCCAGCTACTGTATGTGGTTATTCTCCAAGACAAAGGTTTGATGTTTCTGTAAATATTTTAACAAATAATGCAGTAAATAACAAAAAAATTTTAGTTTTTGGTGGTAAACAACTTAGACCAAACTTACATATTCAAGATTATTGTGATGTTATTAAATTATTAATTAAGGCACCAAGGAAAAAAATTCAAAATAAAATTTTTAATGTTGGGAATGAAAATTTATCAATTTTAAAAATTGCAAAAAAAGTTCAAAAAATTGTACAAAAAGAATTTAATTACAAAAAGTTGCCAATAGAATTTCAAAAATCTAATGATAAAAGATCCTATCACATAAATTCAAATAAAATTTATAGGGAATTGAATTTTAGACCAAGATATACTGTAGACAACGCTATTAAAGAACTGTGTTATGCCTTCAAAAACAAAAAATATTTAAATCCACTAAATAATATAAAATATTTTAATGTAAAAACTTTAATAAAGAGAAAAATTCATTAATTACTTCTAAAAAATTAATGCAAAACAATTTGAAAGAAATTTTAAAAAAAAACTTAATCTTACAAAAGCTAAGGTATCAACTTAAAAAAAATTTTTTAAAGTCTTCGTTTAAATTTACTAAAAATAAATTAAATAAATTTGATTTACTAGTTCACGATGGAAAGTATGATGATGCTTATAATTATTACTTTAAATTTTTTATTAAAAAAAAACAATATTCTTATAATAACTTTAACAAATATTTATCTCTTTCAATGAGACTTAGAAAAAAGGAAAAGAAGGAAACTTACGAACATATATATAAATTTAATTGCTGGAGTACTGAAATGTATGTTTTTTTGTTAAATAATTTAAATAAATATGAGCTTAATCGATGGCTAGATTTGGTATTAAAAAATGATTTAAAATTTTTAAAATTTATAAAAAAAATCGATTTTTATTCCAGAAATAAAAGATTATTTGTTAATAAATATTTAAATTCTAATTTAAGCGAAATATACGTATTTATTAAAAAGATAATTGGTGCAATGTATTTTAATGATATGCAATCAAATCATTTGTATAGCTTTTCAATATTGGAAAATGTTGTTCATGAAAAGTATATTAATAAGAAATCGAATAAAAAATTGTCTAAATGTGCTATAATTAATTTAGATCCTTGGACCCAATCAATTGGACATTTTTATTATATAGATTCATTCATTAAAGGAGTAATTTTGGGAATACTTGATTATGATGAAATAAAGTTTTCTGAAAACCCTAGATCAATTATTTCAAATTATTATCTTTATAAAAAATATGATGGTTTTTTAAAAAAAACATTTAAATTAAATAAAAAAAAATATTTTTACTCATATCCAAATATGGATGCATGGAGATTAAAAAGTCAAAAATATTCTTTAGCTCATAAGTTATCTTATAAGATTCAAAAAAAATGGATGGATCAAAAACGTGAACCGATTGTTCAATTTTCTAAAACTGAAGAGGAAAATGGAAAATTAATAATAAATAAATTTTTAGGACATCAGAAGTGGTTTGTAACTTTACATATAAGAGACTCCGGATACAGATTTAGAGATAATTTATGGTTAGATACAAGCAGAAATTCAAATATTAGAAATTATAAAAAAGCAATATCTTATATTTACATAAATCAAGGTTTGTCCATTCGTCTTGGAGAAAAGAAAAAAAATTTGTTAAAATTTCGTGGATTCTTTGATTATGGTAGTTCTAAATATAAGTCTGAATTTTTAGATATTTACTTAATAAGCAAATCAAAATTTAATATAGGCACTTGTAGTGGAATATCTTATCTTCCTATAATTTTTAATAAAAATAGGAATATTTTGACGAATATGAGTATACCTTTTTTTATTAACGCCCCAGGATCAATTGGTGTTCCAAAATTCTTTAAATCAACAATTAATAAAAAATATCAAAAACTTTCTTTGTATAATCAATTTAATCCACCATTATTATTTTATGGAAATAAAAATTTAAAATCTTATAATTTAACTATTGAGGAAAATCATCCAGAAGATATTTTATTGGCTGTAAAAGAGTTAAATGAGAATTTTAACAATAAAAATTGGTTAAATAATATAAAAAAAAGAAGGACTTTTGTAATTAAAAAGAGTAAGAATTTATTTTGTAATAATAGAATACCGTTACCAAAAATGTTTATTAACAAATATAAAAACTTGTTAAATTAATACCATGTATAAAAGTTTTAGTCATAAATTTTTACAGGAAACAATTTCTATTTGCAATAGACTAGATAAAAGCAAGATAGAGAGGGTAGCTCTTTTAATATCAAATATTAAAAAAAAAAATGGTAGAATTTTTTTTCTTGGAGTAGGTGGAAGCGCTGGAAATTCATCACATGCAGTAAATGATTTTAGAAAACTTGCAAATATTGAATGTTATACGCCAATAGATAATGCATCTGAGTTAACAGCAAGAATAAATGATGATGGATGGAATAATAGTTTCTCTAATTGGTTAAAAGTAAGTAAAATAAAAAAAAATGATTGCTTATTTTTTTTTTCTGTGGGTGGTGGAAATATAAAAAAAAAAGTAAGTATAAATTTAATAGAGGCTGCTAAATTTGGAAAAAAAAAAAAATGTAAAATTGTTTCAATTTTAGGGAGAAAAGATGGCTATCTTGCAAAAAATTCAAATGAGGCAATTATTATACCTGATATTAATAAGAACCATATCACCCCTCACTCAGAAGCTTTTCAAGGAATAATTTGGCATTTGTTAATCACACATCCCATGATCAAACAATATAAAACCAAATGGTAAAGGTTTTATCCAAAGCTTTTTTTTTAGACAGAGATGGAATTATTAATAAACCTTTAATTAAAAAAGGAAAACCATTTGCACCAAAAAAGTTATCTCAATTTAAAATAATTAAAGATGTGGATAAGTCGTTAGTATATTTAAAACAACTTGGCTTTATTAATATAATTATTACAAATCAACCTGATGTTCGGAAAGGCTATTTTAAACTAAATTTTTTAAAAAAAATTAATAAAATTATCAAAACAAAACTTGAAATTGATGATATATTTATGTGTTTACACACCAAAGAAGATAAATGTAAGTGTAGAAAGCCGAAAAAAGGTTTAATATTAAAAGCAAAAAATAAATGGAATATAAATTTAAAAGCAAGTTATCTTATCGGTGACAGATGGAGTGATATAGAATTAGCAAATAAAATGAAATTGAAATCTTTTTATGTTGATTATAATTACAAGGAAAAAAAACCCAAAAAGTACGATTTTAAAGTAAAAAACTTATTTGAAGCAACTAAAGTTATAAAAAATGAAAATCAATAAGAAAAAAATAAAAATATATTGTGATGGAGCAGATTTTAGATCTATGAAATATTATTATAAAAAAAATTATATAGATGGATTTACCACTAATCCAAGCTTAATGAACTCTTCAGGGATAAGCAATTATAAAATTTTTGCAAAAAAAATTTTAAAAATTATTAAAAATAAAAGTATATCCTTAGAAGTTTTTTCTGACGACTTGCTTGAGATGGAAAGTCAAGCCTTTAAAATAGCAAGTTGGGGTAGTAACATCTACGTAAAAATACCAATAACAAATACTAAAGGAGTTTCTTGCCTCCCGCTTATAAAAAAATTAATTAATAACAATATTAAAGTTAATATAACCGCGGTATTTACATTGAAACAAGTAAAATCGATAAAAAAATATGTAGGAAAAAAATCAAAAGTTATAATTTCTGTCTTTGCAGGCAGGATAGCAGATACCGGTGTTGATCCCGAGAATATAATTAAAAATTCTGTAAAAATTTATAAAAAAAATAAAAATGTGGAGATATTGTGGGCTAGTACAAGAGAAATAATAAACATTTTTCAAGCTGAAAAGCTAGGATGCCAAATTATAACAGTTCCAATAGGCTTGTTAAATAAATTTAAAATTTTGGGTAAAAACTTAAATACCTATTCTTTAGAAACTATAAAAGGCTTTTATACTGATGCAAAAAAAGCCAATTATAAGATATAAATTATAATTTTAGATCTTATTAGAATTAATTAATTTTTTAATACCGTTTGAAAAATTAGTAGAATTATATTTTCCAAATTCATATAAAAATTTTTTAGAAGAAACTTTAACAATATCAGGATCATCTTTTTTTGTTTTTTTTAGAGTCACAGAAGTATTCCTAATTATTTTGCTTATGATATATGCAATTTTTTTTATAGATAAATAATTATTGCCTGTTGTGTTGTATAGTTGGTATTTTCCTTTTTGAGAAATTAAAAGTATCATACATACAATATCAGATATATAACCCCAAGTTTTTACCGAAGACCCATCATCTATCAAATCTATCTTTCTATAAATAATCGCCTTTTTAATTAGTTCTAAAATAACTCTTTTGTCATTCTTTATAGATTGTCCTACTCCAAAAGTATGTCCAGGTCTTAAAATAATACTTTTTGTGCCAAATTTTTTTCTATGATATTCGCATAATCTTTCCCCCATTACTTTCGAAATTGCATAATTGGACCTTGAAGAATTTATGTCAAATTTCAAGGGTGATTCTTCGTTTGCAATTACTCTACCTGTACTTCCATAAACATCACAAGAACTGAAGTATATAAATTTTGAATTCGAATATTTAATATTATCTAAAATATCGTTTACAACAATTGTATTTAAATTCAAAAGTTCTAATTCATTGCCCTTCCATTTTGCTGGTTGTCCATAGGTTGCAGTATGATAAATATAATTAAAATCCTTTTTTAATATATTTTTGATAAAATTTTTATTTGTAATGTCTTTCGTAATAAATTTTATTTTTTTTTCTTTTCTTAAATTTTTAAGTCTTTCATTTGGATTATTTTTTGAAACACATGTGATGTAACAATTGATATTGTAAAATTTATTTGCATAATTTAATACTAAAGCAAGGTAAGACCCAAAAAAACTGTTTGAACCCAGAATTAAAATTTTTTTATTTCTAAATCCTGTTAATTTAACTTTTTTGCAAATTTCTTTAACTTCATTACGAAGAAATTCATCTAATCTCATTATTTAAATTTTGGTTTTCTAGGATTTTTCCAGTTAGGCATCGGTTTTATAAAAAGATTACTTTTAAATTCTTTTCTGTTTAGGTATGGATACATATCCTCTATTGGAGTATCCCATCCAAAAATTCTCGGTTCGTATGTGTAAAAATTTTTACAATTAACGTCTAATATCATAGGTCCATCAAATTTTAAGAATTTATTAATTTTGTCATCAATTTCATTATAATTTTTTAGACTTATAGTTTTTATTCCATAAGCCTTACAAATTTTTATGTAATCTGGTGGCGAATACCCTCTTGGTCCTACAGCTTCAGTTTTACCTTCATAGTTTGTTTTTTGGAATGCTTTTGTAATACCAAGAATTTTATTATTTAAAATTATTACTTTTATTTTTATATTATATATTTTTATTGTTTGTAATTCTTGAATATTCATATTCATCCCACCATCACCAATAACACAATAAACTTGCCCTTTGGGGTTTGCTAAATAAGATCCTATTGCTCCAGAAAATGAAAACCCCATTGGCGAATTTCCATTATTAGAAAAATATAATTGCCCTTGCTTGGTTTCAAAAGCATGATTGCATGTAACAATATTCCCTCCACAATCAGCAACTAATATGTCATTTTTTTTTAATTTCTTCGAGAGTTTTCTAATGAATACATAAGGATGAACAAATGATTTAGTGTTATAATATTTTTTTAGAACTGGGTCATATCGATTTTTCCAATGTATACATTTAGAAAGCCATTCATTTTTTTTTTTATTAGTTTTATAATTTATTTTTTTTAGATAGTTGTTAAATTTACTTATAAAAAATTTTGCATCACAATATATATTTTCATCTATTTTTACTTGCTGATGTTTTTTATTTAAAGCTGGCTTATCAATATCTATACAATATTTTTTAGCCTCTCTAGCAAAAGAAGGTACATTTCCACCTGTTATTCTTCCAGATATCCTTGAACCTATAGATATTAAAAGGTTTGAATTTTGAATTCCAAAGTTTCTGCCTGCACCGCCATAAGTTCCTATTCTTCCTGCATAATATTTGTAATCGCTTGATACTACATCTAGAGCATTCCACGTAGGGAACATTGGAATTTTCAAAGTTCTACCAAGACTCAATAATTCTTTATTAGCATTTGCACTTTTTATACCACCACCAATTAGCAAGCATGGTCTGTCAAATTTATTTAGGTCCTTAATTAACTTTTTAATTTTATCTTCAATTTTAAAATTTGTCTTATTTTTAATAATTTTATGACTTTTTAATTTTTTTAATTGCAAGTTAAAACCTTGGATATTAAATGGAATATCAATTAAAACTGGCCCCTTTCTTCCTTCATTTGCGTAGTGCCAAGCTAATTCAAGTTTAGATTTAATTTCTAGTGGATTTTTAATTATTGTGGAATATTTAGTTATAGGTTTTACAATATCAACAATATCGGTTTCTTGAAATCCTACTTGTCTAATTTCTCTAGACTTTCTCATAAACTTTGAATTTACTTGTCCTGTAATAAAAATTGCTGGAACAGAGTCGTAATAACAATTACCAATTGGTGTTACCAAATTCATACCTCCTGGACCACTTGTGGCAATTGCAATTCCTGGAACTTTCTTTGTTTTTGCATATCCTTCTGCAGCAAATCCTCCAGCTTGTTCATGAATTGTAGCAATATATTTTGTTTTTTTAATTCTTTTAAATGCATCAACCAATGGAGCATTTGCAGCGCCGTAAACAACAAACATTTTATCAATACCCTTAGACGCAAAAAAATTAATTACATAATCAGCTAATTTCATAGTTTCTTGATTGACAGTTATATTTTAAATATATAACAAATTAAAGTAAATTCAAAATAGCTAATGCATATTTTCTTTGGTGATGGATATTTAGGTAATCAATTATTTCAGTACTCATTCATTAAATCTCATCTTAAACCAAAAATATTATTAACTACAAATTTTTCAGCTTTAATAGAATTCATTGAAAAGGATAATAAAATAAAAATATTTAATTTAAAAAATAGATCGCTTATTTTTTTTTTTCGAAGAGTTTTTATTTATATACTTAAATTATTTAGTTTTGTGAGATTAATAAACTCAGTACAATTAAAAACTCAGAGATTTAAGGGCACAATAATTGAAAGTGAAAATATAATAATTAAGAAAGGAATTTTTCCTATAACATTTATTTTTCCACATTTTTTTCAAAATTGTAAATTTCATTTAAAAAAAAACAAAAATAATATTAGAATAAAAAAAAAATATTTAAAAAACGCAACTCGATATTTAAGTTCTATATCAAAAAATACTGATAAGATTATTTTCTTTCATGTAAGATTAGGACAAAAAATAAGACATCAATATCATACTAGTAATGAAAAAAACGATGTTTCGAAATTTACCATTTTTGGAAAAAAAGGAACCAAGTTACCAAAAAAATATTTTTTAGACGAGTTTCGTATCTTTTATAAAAAATTCCCAAATTTTAAATATTTGGTTATTTCAGATAATACAGAATTAGCAAAAAAAATTTTCATTACAAAAAAAAATATTTTTTTTTCAAATCTTAATTTATATGAAGATTTAGCTATTATTTCTAAATGTAAATATGGAGTGCTTTCTAACAGCTCATTTTCATGGTGGGGTTATTATTTTATGAAAAACCCTAAATTAGTTATAGCACCCAAATATTGGTTAGGATGGAAATCAAAAATAGAATTTCCTTTAGGAATAACACCAAGATATGTTAAAACAATTAAAATTAAATAAAAATATTTTGATATTTCCATTATAAATAATAGTTGTCTTATATGAAAAAAATTTTTTGGCCTTTACAAGAAAACGTTATATCTTCTAATGAAAGAAAAAAACTTTCAAATTTTATTTTAAATACAAAAAGATTTACTCAATTTACTGAAGTAGATAAATTTGAAAAAGCTTATTCAAAATGGCAAAAATGTAAATACTCTATTTATGTAAACTCTGGTAGTTCAGCAAATCTGTTAATTGTTCAATCAGCAAAAGAAATATACAATTGGAAAGATGGAGATGAAATTATAGTTCCGTCACTAACTTGGACCACAACAGTAACTCCTGTTATACAATCTAATCTTAAGCCTGTTTTTGTAGATTGTAATCTCAAGGATTTCTCATTTGATTACGAGGACTTAAAAAAAAAAATTTCAAATAAAACTAAAGCAATTTTTGTTGCTCATATAATTGGTTTTCCTTCCGATATTTCTAAAATAAAAAAAATTATTAAAAACAAAAAAATTATCATTTTAGAAGATAGTTGTGAGTCGCAAGGTGCAAAAATTAATCAAACTAAAGTTGGAAATTTTGGAATCGCATCTAGTTTTAGCTTTTATTGGGGTCATCATTTAACTACTATTGAGGGGGGCATGGTAACAACAAATGATGAAAAATTCTATAATCTTTGTCTCCTTAAAAGATCCCACGGTTTAGCAAGAGAATTACCAAAGAAACTTCATAATAATATAAAAAGAAAGTATGCAAATATTGATTTTAAATTTCTTTTCTTAAGTAGTGGATTTAATTTAAGAAATACAGAAATAGGTGCATATTTAGGTAGATTCCAACTACCAAAAGTTAATAAATGGATTAAAATTAGAAATAGAAATTATAGACAATTTATTGAAATTTGCTCAAAATATAAAAAGCACTTATTAATCAATGATAAAAAAGGCATTTCATCATTTGTATTACCTTTTGTATTCAAAAATAAAAAATTAAAAATTAAATTTCAAAGAGTTTTGAATAACAGTGGTATTGAAAATAGACCTTTAATAGCTGGAAATCTTTTAGAGCAACCGTTTTTGAAAAATTATAAAAAAAAATACAAATTAAAGAATGCTAATTTTATTCATAATAATTCAATGTATATTGGAAATAATCAATTTGTTAACAGCAAAAAAATTTTAAAATTAAAAAAAATACTACAAAGTTTTTTTAATGAAAAAAATTAAAGTTTCTTACATATGGGGACATCCAAATTATAAAGAACTTTTAATTCCTAAAATTATTAAAACATTTTTTAATTTTGAAATTATATGGACAAAACCGTCAGAATCAGATTTGTTATTTGTTGGTCCATATAAAAAGTTTGGAAAAATTATAAAAAAAATTACCAATAAATATTCTTTTTTTCAAAGTCAATTTTTTCTAAATTTTGATAGGGGGCTTTCCTTAAGAAAAGAAAAACCAATTACAGTTTTTTATAGTAGGGAAAATAATAGAAAAGACTACGAGAAAGCGGATTTTTCAATAACTAGTGACTTTAATTACGAGAACGATCCACTGTATATAAGAATTCCAGTATGGAAAGATTATTGTGATTGGTCAGAAATTGGGTTAGAAAAATCTCCTATTAATACTTTAAATGCCCAAAGATTTGGAGAGCATTACTCATTAAAAAAATTGATGGAACCAATAGGTACTGAAATTTTAAAAAAAAAAGCCAGAATTTGTTGTTTTTTTTCAAAATTATACTTTCCAAGAGTAGAACACATAAATTTATTGAAAAAACACTTTCAAGTCAGTGAATACGGACCCGCGTTCGACAATCAAATAAAATCCCACAATCATAGTAATTTTTTTAAAAAAAAAGTAATGGAAGATTTCACAATTAATTATTGTCCTGAGAATGAAATATTCCCTGGTTGGTATACTGAAAAAATACCTGATGCTTTTTTAGGAAAAAATATACCACTAACATGGGCCGATACAAATATCAGTAATGATTTTAACAATAATTGTTTTATTAATTTGAATTCTTTTAATAGTGATGAGTTAGATAATTTATTCACTGAATTACAAAGCAACGAATATTTATCAAAGTTTTTGAAAGAGCCATTATTAATAAAGAATATAAACCTAGAAAAAGAAATTAAATTTTGTGAGACGATTTTAAAAAAATTTATTTAAAATTAATATTATTTTTAATACTTAAGATGTAATTATTTAATATTTTTTCTAGTTTATGTTTTGGCTTCCATCCCATAGAACGAATAAGTTTATTATCTAGCAACTTCTTTTTTACTCCATCTTTCTTTGATTTATCATAAACAATTTTACCATTAAACCCAGTAGATTTTCTAATCATATTAGCTATAGTTTTAATTGAATAATCTCTACCATACCCAATATTAATGTGACTTAATCTCTCGTTTATGAATGAGCTATACTTCTTCTTAGACATTTTAGCTAAATAAACAGCGGCATCTGCAAAATCATCTACATAAAGAAATTCTCTTTTTGGCCTCCCAGTTCCCCATACTACTACAGATTTTTGATTTTTTCTTTTAGCTATAATAAATTTTCTTATAAGTGCTGCCATGACATGGCTATTCATTGGATGATAATTATCTCCTGGTCCAAACATATTAGTTGGCATCAATGATCTGTAATCAGTATTATATTGCCTGTTGTAGCTTTCACACATTTTTATTCCAGAAATTTTCGCTACTGCATAGGGTTCATTAGTTAACTCTAATTTATTTGTTAATAAGTCACTTTCTTTGATTTTTCGATTACTTATACGTGGATAAACACAACTAGATCCTAAAAAAATTAATTTTTTTATTTTATTTTTAAAAGCAGCATCAATAATATTAGATTGGATACTCAAATTTTTAGCAATAAAATCTGCAGGATAATTGTCGTTTGCATAAATTCCTCCTACTTTAGCTGCACATAAAAAAACAAATGTTATTTTGTTTTTTTTAAAAAAATTATTAACTTTGCTTTGAACTTCTAAGTCTAATTGATTTCTATTTATTGTAATAATATTTTCATATCCATGCTTTCTTAATCCACGTATTATGGCAGATCCTGCCATGCCATTATGACCAGCAACAAAAATTTTATCTTTTTTTTTTAAATTCATTTCTTAGAATAAATTTTTAAATCATTTTCAATCATTTCGGCAATAAGTGTATTTATTGTAGTTTTATTTTTCCAACCTAATTCTCTTTTAGCTTTGGAACTATCGCCAAGAAGATTATTTACTTCTGTTGGTCTAAAGTATTTTTTACTTACTTTTATAATAATTTGATCTTTTTTTATTTTATATTTTTTGCTTGTTGTACTTGCAATCGCTCTTTTTGAAATTCCATTACCTTTCCATTTAACTTTTAAACCCAAATATTTAAAACATATATCGATAAAGTTTTTTATAGTGTATTGTTTGCCAGTTGAAATCACGTAATCCTTTGCCAACTTACTCTGCAACATCAACCACTGCATTTCCGCATATTCCCGAGCATGCCCCCAATCTCTCATAGAATTTAAATTACCAACCTCCAATGTTTTCATTTTTCCATTTAAGATTTTTGCAAGTCCTATGGTAATTTTTCTAGTTATAAATGTTTCACCTCTTCTAGGGGACTCATGGTTAAATAAAATTCCATTACATGCAAAAATTCCAAATGCTTCCCTGTAGTATTTTGTTATCCAATACGCATATAATTTAGAAATAGAATAAGGAGAAACTGGATTAAATTTTGTGTTTTCATTTTGAGGAATTTGAATAGTCTTGCCATAAAGTTCAGATGTACTAGCTTGATAAAATTTTATTTTTTTTTACTTTGTTTAATAATTTCTAATATTCTTAAACATCCCATTGCATTTACATCTGTTGTATATTCTGGAATTTGAAAACTAACAGAAACATGAGATTGTGCTGCAAGATTATAAATTTCATCTGGTTTTATATTATTAATTAAGTTATTTAATCCTAGAGGATCAGTTAAATCACCATAATGTAGTTTAAAATTTTTATTCTCATATATATGGTCAATCCTATGAGTATTTATTAAAGAAGCTCTTCTAACTATTCCATGCACTTTATATTTTTTTTTTAAAAGAAGTTCTGCTAAGTAAGAACCCGTCTGACCTGTTATACCAGTGATTAGAGCTACTTTTTTTTTCATTTTATATTCTTATAATTAAAAATAGATTATATAAAATAGAATTTTAAGTTAAGGATGAAAATTTATATTATTGGTATATCAGGAATGCTTGGTAATACTTTATTTTTTAATTTTGCCAATAATAATAAATTTCAAGTAAGAGGTTCAATTAGAAAAAAACTTAAACAGAAGACATCAAGATACCACCAAATAATAGATGAAAATATAGATTTAAGAAAAATCAATAATTTAAAAAAAAAAATATCAGACTTTAAACCAAATGTAGTAATTAATTGTGCTGGTTGGATAAAACAAAAAAAAACATCAAAAAAAGATGCTTTGTATTTAAATAAAGAATTTCCATTAAGACTAGATAATTACTTAAAAAAAAAAAATATAAAGTTAATTCATTTTAGCACAGACTGTGTATTTGATGGCAGAAAAGGAAATTATGAAATTATTGATAAATCAAATGCAAAAGATTTATATGGTTACTCAAAATCACAAGGAGAGATAATTTCAAAAAAATTGCTTAGTAATAAGAACATCAATTATTGGACATGAAATTAAGACATCTCATGGACTATTAGAATGGTTTTTGAAGCAGCAAAAATTTTGTGATGGATATTCAAATGTTTTTTTTTCAGGAATTTCCACATTTGAAGTATATAAATTTTTAGAAAAAATATTAAAATCAAAAGTAAAAATTGATGGACTTTATCACCTCGTTTCAAAAAAAATTTCAAAATATCATCTTCTTTGTAAAATAAAAAAAATATACAAAAAAAAAATAATTATAAAAAAAAATAGTACTATAAAAATTGATAGATCTCTTTCGGGCTTTTTATCTCAAAAAAAGTTTAAGTATGTAGCAACTAATTGGAA
>CACADE010000004.1 GCA_902531175.1 uncultured Pelagibacteraceae bacterium | reverse complement strand
AAACCTAAAAAATTTTAAAAATATATTGTTGTAAAAATAATTTTCATAAAATAAGGAAGCCAGAAACCACATAAAAGAAAAAAAAATTAATAAATTGGATGAAATAGTACTTAACTTGTAATTTATTAGAATTAGTAATAAAAATTGTAATACACAGTTAAGAATAATAAATTTATTTGATTTATCAAAATAAAAATTAATCATGTTCAATCTAAACCTGAATAATCAACTTTTTCATCTATAAAAAAAAAATTGAAATCTTCTCTCAACATCAAGGATAGATAGCTAACTTGGCTGTGCATGAATAAACTGTATTTACATTTAGACATAATGATAGCATCAGTTAAGACATCTGAGCCTAATTTAAATTTTATTTTATTAGATTGAAATACTGCAACTTTATGTATTGATCTATTATTTGATTTAGGTGCTAGATGAGTATCGTTTTTGGATACAATGCCTTTGAATTTCCTGTTTAAATTTTCAAACAACAACTGTTCGTCAGTGGCTAAAAATATTTGATCACATGAATATTTATTTAAATACTTATCTATAATTTTAGAAATATTATTTATATCTAAAAAACTTCTTTGATTAGGAGCATGGCTTGATGTGGAGAATCTGTCACCTCCTCTTAGGTGAATAGAAAGAGCATTTTCAATTTTATTTTTTTTTAAGAAATTTTCTGCTCTAAGATTTATTTCATCTCTAAATTTAATAAATCTTTGAAATACTTTTCTGTATTTTTGAATTTTATCTCTATCATACACTGCATCTTTGTTGTTATAAGTAATTTCAAATAACGGAAGGCTATTCCATTTCAACTTTTCAAAATCTTTTTTTTTTAATTTTTCCTTTATCTCTTTTTCATAATTATAAAAAGGTTGGTAAAAAAATACATCCCAAGCATTACCAGAATTACACAAGAAAATATTTTTTATATCAAAATATATTAATTCATCTTTTTTTAAATTTAATAAATGAGGGAAAAGTCTAAAAATATTTCCATTAATTCCAATTTCAGTTTTGTCGTAAATTACTTTTAGTTTCATATTAGAAGTATTTTCATATTGAAAATATCAAATTTAATTATTATACATTATTTGTTGGTTTTCCAACTATGACGATAAATGAATTTCGTAATAACCATTACGGACGTGGGGGCAGTACCCACCACCTCCACCAAATTAAATATGGGGGTGAATTAGGATCGACGGGTGACTAAAGGCTATTCTTTCGTTCGGTATTGTACCACCGAAAAGGACAAAATTATAAATGCTAACGAAAGTTATGCACTTGCAGCTTAATTAATTATTAATTAAGTTACGGGGTTTGGGGCACCTGGCAACAGAACGCCCCCAAATAATTATGACAGACAATTTAGATTACAGTTGGACGGAGGAGAAACATCATACTCCAAATATAGTTGATACTCTATCAAAAATTCTTAACAAAAAAGAATATAAAAAAATGAAACATTTAGATGTTGGTTGTGGTAATGGAGCATTAACATCTAAGATTTATAATCATTTTGAAAGCTCTCTGGGTATAGATCTTTCTGACAAAGGAATACATTTTGCAAAAAAATATGAGAACGAGAAACTAAAATTTCAACATACAGGAATGAAAGATCTGATAAATAAAAATATAAAGTATGACTTTATTTCATCAATTGAAGTTATTGAGCACCAATATGATCCTTTACAATATATTAAAGAAATTAATGAAGTGACAAATAAAAATGGTTTAATATTGATTTCAACTCCATTTCATGGATACTTTAAAAACTTATTAATTAGCATTTTAAATTTAAACGATAAACATTATGGTGTTTTATGGAAACATGGTCATATCAAGTTTTTTTCAGTTAAAAGTTTAAAAAAACTTATAGAAGTATCAAATTGTCCAATTAAAATTGAAGATATTAAATTTAGTGGCAGAATTTATCCTTTTAGTAATTCTATGATTTTTTTACTGAGAAAATACTAAATACTTATAATTTAAGGATTTAAATCATTTGTATGGTGCGGTCAGAGAGACTTGAACTCTCAAGGGCAAAGCCCACACGGCCCTCAACCGTGCCTGTCTACCAATTTCAGCATGACCGCTCGTAATGCGTCAGATTAAATGAATGACAATTCTTATTCAAGTTGATAAGTTTTATTTATGGAATTCACAAGTGAGATAAAAAAAGCTACTAGCTCAATTTACAATAAAGTGTCCAAAAAAATTCCAGAGATTGAATGGGCAACTCATGCGCCATACATTTATGAAATTAATAGATTAAAAAAAAAAAAGAATGCTGTAATTCTTGCTCATAATTATCAAACACCAGAAATATATCATGGTATCTCAGATTTTTCAGCTGATTCATTAGCGTTAGCAGTAGAGGCTGCAAAAACAAAAGCAGATATCATTGTAATGTGTGGAGTTCATTTTATGGCTGAAACTGCAAAATTAATGTGTCCTGAAAAAAAAGTATTATTACCAGATATGAAAGCAGGATGTTCACTATCTTCGTCTATAACAGGTGATGATGTTAGAAATCTCAAAAAAAAATACCCAGGTATTCCAGTGGTATCATATGTAAATACATCTGCTGATGTTAAAGCTGAAACTGATATTTGCTGTACATCTGCAAATGCAGTAAAAATTGTAGAGTCATTAGGAGTAAAAAAAGTAATATTTTTACCTGATGATTTTTTAGCTAAATATGTAGCGTCACAAACCGATATAGAGATTATTTCTTGGAAGGGAACTTGTGAAGTGCATGAACAATTCAATGATCAAGAGATTAATGATATTAGAAAAGCCAATCCAGGCATAAAAATAATAGCGCATCCTGAATGTCCTCCTGATGTAATACAAGCATCTGATTTTGCAGGCTCTACAAGTGGAATGATTAAATATGTTAGAGATAATCAACCAGAAAAAGTTATGATGGTCACAGAATGTTCGATGAGCGATAATGTCCAAATTGATAATCCAAGTGTTGAATTTATTAGACCATGTAATCTTTGTCCTCATATGAAAAGAATTACTTTACCCAAAATCTTAGATTGTTTAGAAAATGAAACTAACGAATTAATAATGGACAATGAGACAATTCAAAAAGCAAGAAAATCTGTAGAGAGAATGGCAGAAATAGGCAGATAAAATCTGTGTCTAAAATTCAATTAAGTAAAAGTTTTATAAAATCATCATGTAAATTAGCTTTGAATGAGGACTTATATCCATTAGGCGATATTACTTCAGAACTAATTAATAAAAATATTAAAAAGAAAGTTAAAATGATAAGTAACCAAAATGGAATTTTAGGTGGAATAGAATTTGCTAAAGAAACATTTAAATTAATTGATCATAAAATAAAATTTAAGAATAATAAGAAAGACGGAACATTAATTAAAAAAGGTGAAGTAGTAGCAACTATTGATGGATGCTTAAAAAATATTTTAACCGGCGAAAGAGTAGCATTAAACTTTGTTTCTCATATTTCTGGAATAGCAACGAAAACAAACATGTATGTAAAAAAAGTTGGAAAAAAAACCAAAATATGTTGTACAAGAAAAACGATCCCAAATCTTAGAGTAATCCAAAAATATGCAGTTAAATTAGGTGGTGGAACAAACCACAGATTTAACTTAAGTGATGAATACTTAATAAAAGACAATCATATAAGTTCTGAAGAAAATTTTGAAAATTTAATTCAAAGAGCCATCAAAAAGAAAGGGAGAAAAAAAATTACAGTAGAAGTTGATAATTTATCTCAGTTGAGGAGAATATTAGGTCTGAAATTTGATAGAATTCTATTAGATAATATGAGCTCAAAAAATTTAAAAAAAGCAGTGAAAATGTCTAGGAAATTCTATGAGACTGAAGCATCAGGAGGAATTAGCTTAAAGAATGTTAGAAATGTTTCCTCTACAGGTGTAGATAGAATTTCCGTAGGCTCTTTAACTCACACGATGAATGCATTAGACTTAAAATTGGAAATCTAGAATTCAATTTTATTTTTTTAATTGAGCTTGAGCAGCAGCAAGTCTTGCAATAGGTACTCTATAAGGGGAACAGGAAACATAATCTAAACCAGCACGTGCACAAAAGTCTATACTTTTAGGATCGCCTCCGTGTTCACCACATATACCAAGTTTAATTTTTTTGTTTATTTTTCTGCCTTTTTTTGTTGCCATTTCTATCAAATCCCCAACTCCATCGTCTATAGAAATA
Source organism: uncultured Pelagibacteraceae bacterium (assembly GCA_902531175.1). GTDB lineage: Bacteria > Pseudomonadota > Alphaproteobacteria > Pelagibacterales > Pelagibacteraceae > Pelagibacter. The sequence goes on along the minus strand of CACADE010000004.1, from coordinate 61,852 downwards.
AATGGATCAATTTCGAAGATTTTATTGTCAATATAATCATTTAAAAACTTACCACTATCATCTCTGCTAATTCCAAAAGTTGTTTGTGTTAAATCATTTGTTCCAAAACTAAAGAATTCTGCATGTTTAGATATATCATCTGCTTTGATCGCTGCTCTTGGGAGCTCAATCATTGTGCCAACTAAAAAATTTAGTTTAATTTTAGTCTTATTTTCAACTTCTTTTGCAACTCTAATTACTAAATCTTTCATTATTTTTATTTCTGCTTCAGTTGATACCAAAGGTATCATGATCTCTGGAATTATAGATTTTATCTTGAGTTTTTTACATTCAACTAAGGCATGAAAAATCGCAGTACACTGCATTTCATATATTTCTGGAAATGATATGCCTAATCTACAACCTCTATGACCGAGCATTGGATTTTGTTCATGAAGTTCTGTTATTCTACCCTCTAATTCAGAACTTTTTACGTTTAAAGCATTTGCTACATCGCTAATTTCTTTTTGATTTTTTGGTAAAAATTCATGAAGTGGTGGATCTAGTAATCTAACTGTGACAGGAAGACCATTCATGATTTTAAAGATATCAATAAAATCCTTTTTTTGAAAAGGAAGAAGTTTCTTTAAAGCATTAGACCTATCTTCTTTTGATTTTGATAATATCATTTCTCTCACAGATAAAATTCTTTCTTCATCAAAAAACATGTGTTCTGTTCTACAAAGACCTATTCCTTCAGCTCCAAATTCTCTAGCAGTTTTACTATCTAGAGGTGTTTCAGAATTAGATCTAATTTTTAATTTTCTAAATTTGTCAGCCCAGCTCATTAGTTTAGAAAAATCTCCTGAAATTTCAGGTTTAACGGTTTTAACCTCTCCCTTTATAATTCTACCAGTTGATCCATCAATAGTAATTAAATCGCCCTCTTTAATTTCATTATTTTTCGTTTTAAAAATTCTATTTTGGTAATCTATTTCTATTTCGCTTGAGCCAGATACACAAGGTCTACCCATACCTCTTGCTACTACCGCAGCATGACTGGTCATTCCTCCTCTTGCAGTAAGAATTCCTTTAGCAGCATGCATTCCATTGATATCTTCGGGTGATGTTTCTACTCTTACCAGGATTGTATTTTGCATCATTCCATTTAATCTTTCAGCTTGTTCAGAAGTAAATACTACCTTTCCGCTAGCTGCCCCCGGCGAAGCTGGAAGGCCTTTGGCTATTACTTCTATATTCACTGTTTCATCTAAAGTTGGATGAAGCAAAGTATCTAGTGAATTTGGTTGTACTCTAAGCACTGCCTCTTTTTTTGTAATGAGCTTTTCTCTTTCCATATCAACAGCAATTTTTACTGATGATTTTGCAGTTCTTTTTCCTGATCTAGTTTGCAACATCCACAACTTATTATTTTCGACTGTGAACTCTACATCCTGCATATCTTTGTAATGTTTTTCTAGTTTAATAAGAATTTTTTTTAGATTTTTGTAAACTCTAGGCATAGTCTCTTCCATTGAAAGCAGTATTTCTTTTGCATCTTTTCTAGCTTTCTTAGTTATATGTTGAGGTGTCCTTGTTCCCGCAACAACATCTTCTCCTTGAGCATTTATTAGATATTCACCATAGATTTCATTAACCCCATTGGATGGATTACGTGTAAATACAACACCTGTTGCACAATCATTACCCATATTACCAAAAACCATGGACTGAACATTTACAGCAGTTCCCCACTCTGATGGAATATGATTTAGTTTTCTATAAACCTTTGCTCTGTTACTCTCCCATGACAAAAACACTGCACTAATTGCGCCCAGCAATTGTTCATTTATATTTTGAGGAAAATCTTTTTTTGTTTTTTCTTTTACAATATTTTTAAAGTCTTTAATCAATCCATCCCAGTCATCTGCATCCAAATCGGTATCTAACAAAACACCTTTTGTAAGTTTATAATTTTCAATTATTTCTTCAAAATTGTAACTTTCAACACCCATAACAACATTTGCATACATTTGTATAAATCTTCTATAACTATCTTTTGCAAATCTCATATTTGATGTTTTATTTCCTAAAGCAATCACAGTTTTATCATTTAGTCCAAGATTTAAAATAGTATCCATCATTCCTGGCATGGAAACTCTTGCGCCAGATCTTACAGATAGCAATAAAGGATTTTTCAAATCTCCAAATTTTTTACCAGAATCATTTTCAATATTTTTTAATTCTTTAAATATTTCAGTTATGATTTTAGGCTTTAATTTCTTTTTATTTTTATAGAATAAATCACAAACTTCAGTAGAAATTGTAAATCCTGGTGGGACAGGCAATAGCATCCTTCCCATCTCTGATAAATTTGCACCTTTGCCTCCTAAAATATTTTTTGGGTTTTTTATTTTTTTTGTATCCTTAGATTTAAAATTAAATACTAATTTTTGCATTTATGCTTCTATCTTAGAAAAGTTAAAATAATTATCGAAGCTTTTACACAACATTTTTAAAAGTTCTAGTCTGTTTTTCTTAATTATTTCTTCTTGATCATTAACAATTACATTATCAAAAAACTCATTTACCTCTATTTTAGCACTTGAGAGAATTTTAAGACTTTCATCATAATCCTCGTCTCTACCTATACTCGAAAAATACTTTCTTATGATATGTATTTTTTTATAAAGATTCTTTTCATAATCATTTTTAAATAGGCCTGGATCAGCAGATCCTACAATATCTAATTTTGATTTACTTTCACTATTTAAAATGTTTGTAGATCTTTTGTAAATTGCAATAACATCAAGACCAAAATCTTTTTTAATATTTTTATTCAAATTTAGTGATTTATTAAAAATTTTTAGTAAATCGTCTAATCCATATGAATTAGTAGAACATTCAATAATATCTGATCTAATATTTTTTTCTTTCAAATAATTCTTTAATCTATCTAAAATAAAATCTCCTAATTCATCATTAATCAATTTTGAGTCAAAAGAGTAGTTTTGATGTCTGTATAAATTTATTGAATAATTTATCAGATCTCTTAATTTTATTTTTTTTTGATTTTCAATTATTAACCTCAATAAACTAATAGCCATTCTTCTTAAAGCATATGGATCTTTTGAACTAGTTGGTTTGAGATTAATTCCAAAAAATCCAACTAAGGAGTCAATTTTGTCACTTAAAGATAATGCTATACTGTATGGTTTTTTTGGTACTTTACTATCAATACCGCTTGGCAAATAATGCTCTGAGACAGCTAAGCTTATTTCTTCATCGAAACCTTGCTCTCTTGCAAAGTATCCCCCCATCACACCCTGTAATTCGGGAAACTCTGCAACTAAATCTGACATTAAATCTACTTTGCAAATTGAAGAGGCAATTTCTATCTTTTCTTTACTTATTAGAAGTTCATCTGATATTATTCCGCTAAGTTTTCTTACTCTCTGTATTTTGTCAAAATAACTTCCCAATCCTTTAAAATAATTAATTTGCTTTAATTTAGATACCTGTTTCACTAAATTTTGAGACTTATTTCTATTCCAAAAAAATTCTGCATCTGCTAACCTTGCTTCTACAACGTTTTGATTCCCTAATTTGACTAATCCTTTTTTGTCGTTACAGTCTGCCACAACTATAAAATTATTTGTTATTTTATTTTTATTATCAAATGTTGGAAAATATTTTTGGTGATGTTGCATTGTAATAATTAGTATTTCTTGGGGAATTTCTAAAAATTTCTTATTAAAATCACATACTAAAATTTTTGGTTTTTCAACAATATTTGTTATTTCATCTATAAGTCTTTCATTAAAGTCTACGTGAATTTTTTTTTTATTAGTTGCCTTATTTATTTCTTTAATTATAAATTCTTTTCTTTGATTTTGATCAATTTTTATTCCTTTTTTTTTAAAAAATTTCATATAAGATTTAAAATCATTAAAACTTTTCACTTCATCTTCGAGATCTTTATCTATAAAAGTTTTATTTGAACTCTGTAAATGGTCTAATTTAAATTCAATTATTTTTTTATCAAATAAAGATAATATTGATTTCAATGGTCTCCCCCAATACAAGTTATGATTGCCCCATTTCATTGATTTTTTCCATGTAATTTTTAAAAGTAAACTTGCAATATTCTCTTTTAATAAATCGTAAGTTTTGATTTTTTTCGATGGTTTGTTGTAGAAGTAGAATATACCTTTTTCAGTGCTTTTTTTGAAAACTTTTTCTTTACCAATGTTATTGGATTTTAAAAATCCTTCTAAAGCTTTTTCGGGAGCATTTATATTAGGCCCCCTAATTTCCTCTGCTTTTTTTATAACATCTTTAGATATCTTATTTGCATGAATAATAAGCCTATTCGGAGTTGAGTAAATATTTATTTTACCTTTAATTTTAATTTCATTGTCATGAAAAAATTTTTTAAAGATTTGTATTAGTTCATTTCTAGCATTAATTTGTAATCTGGAAGGTATTTCTTCACTAAATAATTCAAGAAAAAATTCAGACATTTTAATTTTGTGTTTCTACCCAAATTTTTCCAATTTCCCTTGTAAGATCTCTGATTCTTGCGATATATTCTGCTCTTTGAGCAACACTTATAACTCCTCTAGCATCTAAAATATTGAACACATGACTGGATTTTAAACATTGATCATATGCTGGAAGAGAAATTTTCTTTTCAATTAAAGATTTTGCTTCTTCTTCGAGCATATCAAAAATTTTAAATAAGTTATCTGTATTTGCATACTCAAAATTATAGGCAGAAAATTCTTTTTCGGCTTGATGAAAAACATCTTTATATAAAACTCCTTCATCGTTCCAAATTAAATCAAAAACATTTTTTTTATCTTGAATAAACATGCATAGTCTCTCTAATCCATAAGTAATTTCAACAGATATTGGATAGCATTCCATCCCCGCCATTTGTTGAAAATAAGTAAATTGAGTAACTTCCATGCCATCACACCATACTTCCCATCCAAGACCAGCAGCACCTAAGGTTGGACTTTCCCAATCATCCTCTACAAATCTGATATCGTGCTCTTCGTATTTAATACCTACTGATGAAAGGCTATTAAGATACATTTTTTTAATATCTTTTGGTGAAGGTTTTATTAAAACTTGAAATTGATAGTAGTGTTGCAAACGATTAGGATTTTCTCCATACCTTCCATCCGTTGGTCTTCTTGATGGTTGAACGTAAGCTGTTTTCCATGGTTTAGGACCTAATGATCTCAGAGTTGTTGCTGGGTGAAATGTTCCTGCCCCAACTTCTAAATCATAAGGTTGTAAAATAACGCAACCTTTTTTTGACCAGTACTTTTGAAGATTTAATATTGTATCTTGAAAAGAAATAAATGATTTTGAATTTGTTTTTTTTTTTTTAGAAACCATATTTTTGCCAAATAGATCTTTCTTCTAAAACACTAATCAATTTATCTGCATGGTCTTCCGAAGATGAAAGTTTTTTGGCAAGCCACCCTTTAGACTTTTCAAATTTTTTAATTTCAACATCTTCTCCAAATTTTTCTCTTAATATCTGTTCAGCATTCCCTATTCCATCTATCAAACCAAGTTTTAATGATGTTTTGCCAGACCAAAATTCTCCAGAAAAAAGTTCAACATCAGATTTATTTAATTTAGTTGATCTACTCTCTTCTACAACATTAATAAATTCTTTGTGAAGTTCCAGTTGAATATTTTTTAATCTTTGAATGTCTTCTTCTTTCTCATCTAAAAAAGGATCTAGAGTACTTTTATTTTTTCCAGCTGTATAAACTCTTCTTTGAACCCCAATTTTTTGAATTAAATCTTTAAAACCAAAAGAAGAATAAATAACTCCTATTGATCCGATTATAGAACTTGCATTAGCATAAATCTCATCACCTGCGCATGCAATTAGATAGCCTCCAGATGCAGCAACATCTTCTGCAAAAACTATTACTTTTTTTTTGTTTTTCGTAGATTGTTCTCTAATAAATTTATATATTAGATGTGATTGAACGGGTGAACCACCTGGGGAATTAATTGAAATTGCAACAGCTTCTGCTTTTTTTACTGAAAAAGCTTTTTTTATAATTTCTTCTTGAGAGGAATATTCTATTCCTTGTTTAAATTTTCCGACATTTCCAATGACGCCGGTAAGTCTTAAATGACTAACAATTTTTTTTTTTTTAAAAAATGAAAACATATAAATGATTATAAAAATTTTAATTAATTATAAAGCTACTTATAGTTGAAGAAATAGGTGCGTCAATTGATAAGTATATTAATAAACTTAATGTAATATTTTGAATTTATGGGTTCAGTAGTCCAATTAAAAAAGCAAATAACTAATGCATATACAGATTTAGTAAATTCTGTTGATGAAAAACTAAGTTTAGTTGAAGATAAAATTTCTTATAAATTAGATAGTAAAGTTGAGCTTGTTAAAGAAATGACAGCTTACCACATGACTAGTGGAGGTAAAAGATTAAGAGCATTGCTTACTTTGGAGTGTGCTAAATTGTGTGGATATACAAAAGGTAGTAGAGATGTGAACCTAGCTGCATGTGTTGAACTTATACACGCAGCAACTCTTATGCATGATGATGTAATTGACAGCGCAGATTTAAGAAGAGGCAAAAAAACTACAAATAAAATTTGGGGAAATCAGTCATCAATTCTTGTTGGGGACTATTTATTAAGTAGATGTTTTGAAATGATGGTTGAGGATGGAAGTATTGAAGTATTAAAACTTTTATCTTCTACATCATCAACTATTGCTCAAGGAGAAGTTTTGCAATTACAACATAAAGGTGACTCTGAAATGTTAGAAGAAACATATTTGAATATAATTTCTTCTAAAACTGCAGCTTTATTTTCAGCATCTTCAAAGGTTGGGTCGATTATTGCTGATAAGGACAATAAATTTAAAGATGCACTAGAATTCTATGGAAAGAACCTTGGATTAACATTTCAGATTGCAGATGACACACTTGACTATAACTCAGAATTAAAAATGTTTGGTAAAGAGATAGGGAAAGATTTCTTTGAGGGCAAGGTAACTCTCCCTATTATTCTATTAAATCAAAAATTATCTTCAGATGAAAAATTAGTTTTAAAAAAAATATTTGAACAAAATATCAGATCTAAAGAACAATTTGAATATGTACTTAAATTAGTAAAAAAATATAATATAATTAATGAGTGTTACAAAAAAGCGGAACACTATATAAGTTTAGCATCAAATTCATTAAGTATATTTCAAGATTGTGATGAAAAAACTATACTTAAAAATTTAACTGCTTTTAGTATTAATAGAAAATTTTAAGGTGATAAGAGAATTTTTTTCCAAGCATTATCTTCTTTAATATATTTTAATCTTTCGTGAATTCTATTTTCACCATCTAACCAAAATTCAATTTCGTGGTGTTTTAACCTCCAGCCTGACCAATGATCAGGTCTTGGAACATTATTTTCTTCTTTATAGAGATCTTTAAATTTTTTTATTGATTGGTTAAGTTCTTCTCTATCTTTTAAAATTGAGCTTTGATTTGAGGCCCAAGCACCAATTCTACTTCCATAACTTCTGGAATTATAATAATTGTCTGCCTCATCATCTGAAACTTTTTCAGCAGTACCAACTATACGGATTTGTCTGAGCAAACTTTTCCAGTGAAAGCACATTGAAATATTTGGATTCTGCTTTATAGCAATTCCTTTATTGCTATTAAAATTGGTGTAAAAAACAAATCCATCTTCTCCATAGTCTTTGAGTAATACCATTCTTACATTCGGGTAACCTTTTTCATCAATAGTACCTAGAGCTAATGCATTTGGATCATTTATTTCTGTTTTCTTTGCCTCGTTGTACCATTCAGTGAATAATAGTATTGGATTATCGAGATCTAGAAAGCATTTATCTAACCCTAAAGAATTTTTTTCGTTCATAATTTAACCAAAATAATTTATATAATAATATAATGTCTTTTAATACATTTGGAAAATTTTTTCGATTTACTACATGGGGTGAATCTCATGGTCCAGCTATAGGATGTATTGTTGATGGTTGTCCTCCGAATATTAAGCTTAACATGAAAGACATTCAGTTAGAATTAAATAAAAGAAAGCCTGGTCAGTCTAAATTCACAACTCAAAGAAAAGAGGATGATAAAGTGGAAATTTTATCAGGAACATTTGAGGGCAAAACAACTGGTACGCCTATCTCAATGATTATCTTCAATAAAGATATGCGTTCTAAGGATTATAAAAATATTAAAGATAAATTTAGACCTGGTCATGCTGATTACACATATTTTAAAAAATATGGAATTAGAGATTATAGAGGTGGAGGCAGACAGTCAGCAAGAGAGACTGCATCAAGAGTAGCAGCAGGAGCAATAGCAAAACAAGTTTTGCAAAATATTATTGGGAAAAAATACAGTGTAATTGGAGCCGTAACACAATTAGGAATACTAGGATGTGACACAGAAAAATGGAATAACAAATTCATTGCAAAAAACCCTCTATTTTGTCCTGATAAAACAGTTTTAAAATTATGGGAAAAATATTTACTTGGGATAAGAAAAGCTGGCTCATCTTGTGGGGCTATTATTGAAGTAAGAGCAAGAGGTGTGCCTGTAGGATTAGGGGCTCCAATTTATTCTAAATTAGATATGGATTTAGCGTCAGCTATGATGAGTATTAACGCTGTAAAAGGGGTAAATATAGGATCAGGAATGAACTCTGCTCAACTTTCTGGTGAACAAAATTCTGATGAAATGTCCCAGACAGGAAAGAAAACAAAATTTAAATCAAATAATGCCGGAGGAATTCTTGGAGGAATTTCTAGTGGTCAAGAAATAATAGTTTCTTTTGCAGTAAAACCGACTTCATCAATTCTTTCTCAAAGAAAAACAATTAATAAATTTGGAAAAAATACTTCAATTTCAGTCACAGGTAGACATGATCCTTGCGTTGGTATTAGAGCAGTGCCTATAGGTGAAGCAATGATGCATTGTGTTATTCTTGATCACTACCTAATGAATAAAGCTCAATGTGGCAATTAATTAGTTTTTTTAATCACAACTTTAGAATTTAAAGTTTCTAAAACCTTTGCTTCAATAGATTTGGCATCTAGACCAGCTTCTTTATACATTTCTTCTGGTTTATCTTGGTCTAAAAATTTATCAGGCAAAATCATTGATCTAAATTTTAAATTATTATCTAATAAATTCTTTTCATTTAAAAAATGATTTACATGGGCTCCAAAACCACCAATAGAACCTTCTTCCAATGTAATAAGCGCTTCATGATTTGTTGCAACTTGCCAAATAAGATTTTCATCCAGAGGTTTTGCAAATCTAGCATCTACAATTGTTGGATTAATTCCCATTTTTTTTAAACTTTCTTCAGCCAATAAACATTCTTTTAATCTGTTTCCAAAACTAACTAAGGCAACTTTCTTTCCTTCTCTTATTACTCTTCCTTTTCCAATATCTATTGTTTCGTTGATATCGGGTAATTCCAATCCTACTCCATTTCCTCTTGGATATCTAAACGCACTTGGTTTATTATTAATATTTACTGAAGTATTAACCATTCTTACTAATTCTGCTTCATCACTTGCTGCCATAACAATAAAATTAGGTAAAGTTGATAAATATGTAATATCAAAAGCACCTGCATGAGTAGCTCCATCGGCACCAACTAAACCAGCTCTATCAATTGCAAATCTTACTGGTAAACTTTGAATTGCAACGTCATGAACTACCTGATCATATGCTCTTTGTAAAAATGTTGAATAAATTGCTGCATAAGGCTTATAACCCTCTGTAGCTAAGCCTGCAGCAAAAGTAACAGCATGTTGTTCGGCAATACCAACATCAAAAGTTCTGTCTGGGAAAACTTTGCTAAATGCATCCATTCCTGTCCCAGATGGCATAGCAGCGGTTATACCTACAATTTTACTGTCTTTCTTTGCATGCTCTATTAATGTATTTGCAAATACCTTTGTAAAAGCAGGAGCCTTAGTTGTTGATTTTTGTTGAACCCCAGTTTGAACATCAAATTTTGTAACTCCATGATATTTATCATCAGATTTTTCAGCAAAACTATATCCTTTCCCTTTTTGTGTTTTTATATGAATTAGTATTGGACCATTATGATTGCTTTCTTTTGCATTTTTTAAAATTGGTAATAAAACATCTAAATCATGACCATCTATTGGACCAACATAATAAAAACCTAACGAGTTAAATAATGTACCACCTGTGACAGCTGATCTCAAAAAATCTTCAGCCTTTCCAGCCTTTTTACTAAATCTTTTTGAAAATGATGAAATAATCATTTTAACTGTTTCTCTGAAACTAAAATAAATCTTACCTGAAAAAATTTTAGCAAGATAAGATTTCATTGCACCAACTGGTTTTGCAATTGACATATCATTGTCATTCAAAATTACGATCATTTTTGTTTTTGAGTCTCCAGCATTATTCATAGCTTCATATGCCATTCCTGCGCTCATGGCACCGTCACCAATAACTGCTATAACCTGATCTGATTTATTTGATAATTTATTTGCTGTTGCAATGCCAAGTCCGGCAGAAATAGAAGTAGAACTATGAGCTGCACCAAAGGGATCAAATTCACTTTCTGATCGCTTTGTAAAACCAGATAATCCACTTCCTTGTCGTAAGGTTCGTATTTTATCTTTTCTTCCTGTTAAAATTTTATGAGGGTATGATTGATGGCCAACATCCCATATCAATTTGTCCTTTGGGGTGTCAAAAATATGGTGAAGTGCTACTGTTAATTCTACAACACCTAGGCCTGCACCTAGATGACCACCTGTTTTTGAAACAGCATCAATCATTTCGCTTCTTACTTCTTCTGATAGGACTTTTAATTCTTCATTATTCAGTTTTTTAATATCTGAAGGAAAATTAATATTATTTAAATATTTATAATTTTGCATTTATTTATTTCTACTTAATATAAATTCAATTGTCTCTTTTAAATCGCTAGCATTATTTCCATAGCTAACTAAACTATTAAATATTTCTTTTTTTAGCTTTGAAGCATATTTAATAGCATTTTTATATCCTAGTAAACTTATTAATGTTGCTTTTCCCCTTTTTGAATCTTTATTTGTTTTTTTTCCTGCAGTTTTTGATGTACTGCTATAATCAATTAAATCATCTGCAATTTGAAAAAGTAAACCAATTTTTTCACCAATAATTGAGAATTTTTTAATTTGATCTTTTTTATTTGTCAAAATAACTGGAGATAAACAGCTGAATGAAAATAATTTTCCAGTCTTTTTAATCTCCATATCTATAACTTTTTTTTTAGAAACTTTTTTTCTTTCATAATTTAAATCCAAAAATTGACCTCCAGCTATTCCTTGGTGTCCTGATGATTGAGATATTAGATTTATTAAGGATATTTTTTTATTGTTATTTATATTGAACTTTGGATCAGATAAAATTTCAAACGCTAATGTCAAAAGGGAGTTTCCAGCTAAAACTGCTGTTGATTCTCCAAATTTTTTATGTGTAGTTAGCTTGCCTCTTCTAATATCATCATCATCCATACACGGTAAATCATCATGTATTAGTGAATAAGCGTGTATACATTCAACAGCTGAACTTAAATATAAAAGATATTTTTTTTCTACATTAAAAATTTTTCCAACATCAAAAATAAGCTTAGATCTTATTTTTTTTCCTCCAGGAAATAAACCATATTTAATAGGTATAATTAGATCTGTTTTTTTTTGTTTTGCTAAGTAATTTTTTAAAAATTTATTTACTTCATTAACAGTTTTAACTAATTTTTTTTTCATTTTTTTTTGAGGTTAATTCGTCTATTTTTAGCTTGGTACTTTCAGATATATTTTTTGAGTCCTTTTGAAATTTTTTCTCTATTATATTGTTTAACTTTATTAAATATTGATAATCTTCAATGGATTCTTCCAAATTTTTTTTATTTTCTAATTTTTGAATTAAACGATCTGCTATATCTGTGAGTTCACTCAAAGATTTTAATTCAATATCATCTGGCAAAATTTTTTCATTCATATAATAGTTTGTAATATTATATGAAAATTAATGATTCAAATATTAAAAAAGCAGTAAAATATTTAAATAATAACGAATGTATTGGAATACCTACAGAAACTGTCTATGGATTAGCTGCTAATGCCTATTCTGATAAAGGCACTAAAAAAATATTTAAATTAAAAGGTAGGCCTTCTGATAACCCCTTAATAGTTCATTATTATAATATTAAAGATTTGGAAAAAGATTGTGAGACAAATACTTTGTTTTATAAACTCTATAATTCATTATGCCCTGGACCGATTACCTTTATATTAAAACTAAAAAATGAAAGCAAAATTTCAAAAAACGTTACTAATAACAAAAAAACATTAGGTGTAAGATTTCCAAGTCATCGAACTGCTAGAATATTATTAAAATCTTTAAAATATCCTTTAGCGGCACCAAGCGCAAATATTTCTGAAGGGATAAGTCCGGTGACAAAAGATGATGTATATGATGAATTTGGAAAAAAAATTAAATTTATTCTAGAAGGTGGAAGATCAAAAGTTGGGGTTGAATCCACAATAATAAGTTTAGTAAAAAAACCCCAAATTTTAAGATTGGGCGGTTTAGATATTTCTATATTAAATAAAAAATTAAAAACAAATTTAAAAACTAAATTACATAATAAAACCAGTATAAATTCTCCAGGAAGAGGGAGGGTTCATTATTCACCAGGTATACCCATTAGATTAAACGCAATGAAAATAAAAAAAGATGAGGCTTTTATCCTAATCAAGAAGAAAAAAGAAAATAATAAGAATTATTTTTATTTAAGTAAGACAAATAATCTGATGGAGAGTGGTAAAAATTTGTATAAAACGTTGAGAAAAATTAAGAAGCTAGGTTACAGAAAAATAGCTGTGCAAAGAATACCAAACCGAAACTTTGGATTAGTGATTAACGATAGACTTCTTAGAGCATCAAAAAAATGAAAAATTTAGTCGAAGTAAAAAATATAAAAAAAAATTATGGAAAGAATGAAGCCGTCAAAGGTATAAGCTTTAACATAAAAGAAGATGAAATTTTAGGCCTATTAGGTCCAAATGGCTCAGGCAAAACGACCACTATTGGTATGCTATTAGGACTTTTAAAACCAACTAGTGGAGAAATTTTGATAAATGGTCAAAAATTGGAGGGAAATAGAATTGAAATCTTGGAACAAATAAACTTCATATCTCCATATATTGAATTACCAAAAAAACTTACGGTTAAACAAAATCTAACTGTTTATGGAAAATTATATAAAATAAATAATATTAATGAGAGGATTGAATTTTTATCGGAAAAATTAAGATTGAGAGGATTACTTAATAGCATTACAGGTGAATTATCATCTGGACAAAAAAATAGAGTTAGTTTGGCAAAAGCATTAATCAACGAACCAAAAGTATTACTACTAGATGAGCCAACTGCATCATTAGACCCAGAAGTAGGTGATTTTGTTAGATCTTTTTTGGAAGATTATAAAAAAGAAAAAAAAATATCTATACTTCTTGCTTCTCATAATATGAATGAAGTCACTAGGCTTTGCAAATCTATTCTTATGATGAAAGACGGAATTATTATCGATAAAGGAAATCCTGAAGAATTAATAAATAAACATGGCAGAAAAAACCTTGAGGAAGTTTTTTTAAAATTATCAAGGAGTAAAAATGAGCTTAACTAGAATGTATGGTCTTTTTTTAAGACATTTTTATTTAATTACCAGATCTTTCCCAAGGGTTTTGGATCTTGTTTATTGGCCGACTATTCAAATTACTTTGTGGGGATTTATCTCAAATTTTTTTGCTACACATACAACATATTATAATAATGCAGTTGGAGTTATATTAACTTGCGCGATCCTTTATGATTTTCTTTTTAGAACTAGTATTGGATTTAATATGCTATTTCTTGAGGAAATTTGGAGCAGAAACTTTACAAATTTATTTATTGCACCAATGAAAATTGGTGAAATATTAACTTCACTTGTTGCCACAGCTTTAATAAGAGCTCTTATAGGTTTAATACCAGCAGTACTTTTAACCTCTCCGTTGTTTGGTATTTCTATTTTAGATTTAGGAATATTTTTATTCTTTTTATTTTTGAGCCTTTATTTATTTGGAATAACACTTGGCATCCTTGTGTCAGCTGGTCTATTGAGATACGGACCCTCTTTTGAAAATATAGCATGGTCCACAATGTTTCTATTAGCACCTTTTGGATGTATATATTATCCAATAGAAATATTGCCAGAATTGTTTCAAAAAATAGCTTACTTATTACCATTGGTATACATTTTCGAAGAAGCAAGAAATATTTTGATTAATCAAACTGTAGACATTCAAAATATCTACAATGCATTCATTTGGAATGGGGTTTACTTTGTATTATCAATTGCATTATTCTATTATTCTTTCAATGTCGCAAAAAAAAAAGGAACGCTTATTAATATGGGGGAATAGTGGTGCGCCCGCAAGGAGTCGAACCCTGAACCTCCAGAGCCGAAATCTGGCGCTCTATCCAGTTGAGCTACGAACGCATAGTAATTTAATATAATAATTTATGAAAAATTTCATCAATTTTATTATTAAAGAAGATGATATTAACAAGAGAGTAGATACGATATTAGCAAATCATGATAAGAGGTTAAGCAGAACCAGAGTAAAAAATTTAATTCTAGATAGTAAATTAAAAATTAACGAGAAAATTATAATAGACCCTTCAGTTAAAACAAAATTAAATGACAAAATTGATCTTGAAATTGTTGAACCTAAGAAACAAAGCTTAAAACCTTATAATTTTAAATTAAACATAATTTATGAAGATGAAGATTTAATTGTAATTGACAAACCTTCTGGAATTTCAATGCATCCTGGTGCTGGTAATTACGATAATACAATAGTTAACGCATTAATGAATTATGATAGTAAAAATTTATCTGATATTGGAGATGAACTTAGACCTGGTATAGTTCATAGAATTGATAAAGATACATCAGGATTAATTGTAATTGCAAAAAATAATTCAACCCATGAAAAATTATCACTTCAGTTTTCTGAACACACTATAACAAGAGTTTATCAAACTTTAATATGGGGAAAATTACGACCCCAAAAAGGAACTATTGAAACGTTCATAACTAGAAGTTCTAAAAACAGACAGATGATGGAGGTCTCATCTAGCAAAGGTAAAAAGGCAATTACACATTATGAAACATTAGAAGTTTTTGAGAATGATAAAGTTCCAACTTTTAGTTTTATACAATGTAAATTAGAAACTGGGAGAACTCATCAAATAAGAGTTCATATGTCATACAAAGGTAACAACATTCTTGGAGATAAAAAATATAAAAAGAAATTTAAGAAATTTAAAAACATTGATGAAGATCTTAATAATAAAATTTTAAATCTAGATAGACAATTTTTGCATGCAAAACAGTTAGGTTTTGACCATCCTAGGATAAGAGAAAGATTAGAATTTTCATCAAATATCCCAATCGAATTAAATGATATCTTAAAAAAACTAAGAAAATTGAGTAAATAAAACGATTGTAAAAAAAAATTTCTCTATTACATAAATACTTCCGATGAGTAATAATACATATAATTTGCCAACTCTTTCAAATGAAGGTGGCTTAGCAGCTTATCTAGCTCAGATAAAAAAATTCCCTATGCTAGATGCAGAAGAAGAATACATGCTTGCAAAAAATTGGCAAACTACAGGAAATGTTAAATCAGCTGAAAAACTTGTTACAAGTCATTTAAGACTAGTTGCTAAAATAGCGATGGGTTACAAAGGCTATGGTTTGCCTCTTAATGAAATGATTTCAGAAGGTAACGTAGGTTTAATGCAAGCTGTTAAAAAATTTGAACCGGAAAAAGGTTTTAGACTTGCAACTTATGCAATGTGGTGGATTAAAGCTTCTATTCAAGAATATATTCTAAGATCATGGAGCTTAGTAAAAATAGGAACAACAACTGCTCAGAAAAAGCTTTTTTTCAACTTAAAAAAATTAAAAAATCAAATTGCACCTAGATCTGAGGGTGACTTACGTGATGAGCACGTGAAAGATATAGCAAACAGATTAGATGTTAGCGAACAAGAAGTAGTATCTATGAATAGAAGGCTTTCAGGAAAAGAACAGTCTTTAAATGCACCGATTGGAGAAGACGGTGATGAATGGCAAGATTGGGTCGTTGATAATGACATGGATCAAGAGCTTAAATTTGCACAAAAAGAAGAAATGGAACAACGAAAGGATCTTCTTCAAGATTCAATTAAAATTTTAAATGAAAGAGAAAAAGAAATCCTTAACTCTAGAAGATTGACGGATAATCCAATAACTTTAGAGGACTTAAGTAAGAAATTCAAAATAAGCAGAGAAAGAATAAGACAAATTGAAAATAAAGCTTTTGAAAAACTTCAAAAACATATGCTGAACTCTGCTAAATCAAAAAATCTATTACCAGCTAATTAAGCTTATTAAAATTCTTTTCTAATATTTGCAGTTAAACTAGTATTAAATGCTTCGTTATCATTTCTATAATGATCGACCATGAAACTTATATTTAAACCATCTTCCAACGCAGCCCCTATTCCAAGGGTTAGTTTTGCATGTGATGTATTTTGATCAGATATTGCATTAGCATAAATAGTTGAGGAATCATTTACATAATAAGCTTCTGATAGTGAATTTATTGTTTTATTTTTACCAATTTCAAACTGTATTAAAGGAGTAATAAATCCTTGATCTATCTCTAATATATTTGAAAAATTAAATCCAAAAGATAATGACGAACTTTTTATATTTTGATCATTATAATTAATTGAATCACCATCACCACTTTCAATATAATTATCTAATATAGTATAACCCAAATCAATCCTAGAATAATAATTTAAGTTTTTACTTTCTTTTTGTTCTAGTGGTTCGTACAAGTAAGTGAAGCTCCCAAATAATTGTTTTCCATCTCTGAGGCCTTTATTATTTCCTCCAGATACTTTTCTATTGATATCAATTTCTGTTTCTCCAAATCCAATTGCAGCCTCGAAATATCGATTTTCAAAAAATTGGTTGCTTCCATAGATTAATAAAGATTTTGCTGTTGCATCCATATGTGCATCATTACTTCCAATTTGAGTTTCTTGCTCAGATTGATTTAATGCTAAACCTATAGTTTTTAGATCTGTAATTTTTTTATCAAATCCTACAGTAAAACCCTTCGTGCTAAGATCCTGACCCAAGTCTTTACCTTTGTTGTTTATTCTTCCAAAAGAGAGGTTGCCTTCACTCCAAAAAGCAAATTTTCTCTCCTTTTTTTCATATTTTATTAAGTTAGTAGTTAAAGCACCAACTATTTTGTTTGCGTATGAGTCATTAAAATTTAATGCTATTTTATTTCTTGAAGTGTTACTATTTTGAATTGGTCTTATAAAATTTAAACGGCTATTTACTCTATTTAATGACTGTGTCATTGATTGAATTGAAGCTGTTGTTTGATTTTTTACTAAAGTTTTTACAGTATCGCTAAAAATTTGTCCTTTTGCAGTAGTAAAATTTAAAGTTGTTGTATTTGAAATACCAGCATAAGAGTTTCCAACTGCATCATCAAAAGCTGTTGAGTCTATTTTTACGTGATAGGATGTGTCATTTTCTAAGTTAGATGAGGGATTAATAGTAATTTCGGTTGTTCCACTTCCAGATAATAAAGATCCGGTTACATCAATCTCTATCGCTTCGCCTGTTGATGTATTTATTATATCAATATTTCCACTTTCGGCATCTACAGCTTCATTAAATGAAAGAACTATATTTGATGATACACTAACATTAGATGCATCATCAGATGGCGAAGAAGATGTTAAAGTAGGATTATTATTGTCAACTGTTTTAAAATTTAATTCTGTTTTACTTGAAATACCATCAAAATTATTAAATGCTGCACTATCTACTAGGATATAATATTCAGTATCCTCATCTAAATTTGATGATAAAGCAAATGTAGCTGTAATTGTTGCTGGAGCGGACAAACTCATAGCTAAAAACATTCCATTAGTTGAAAAAGTTTCAACAGTGCTGTCATCTGATGTTTTTTTTAAAATTACATTTCCGTTATTTGCTGATACAGACCCTGATGCTAGCCACACAAGATCTATTCCAGTATTCACTGCAATCTGTGTTGCATTATCTGCAGGAGTAGTTGATGATAAATCAACAGCGTATACATGCTTAGGATTGATTAAAATAACAAAAAAAAAAATAAATATGTGAATATATTTATTGTTCATATTGGTAATATATGCTGAATTTTATTATTAATTAAATTAATTTTAATATTAATTAAATGGATCTATTAAAAGGATAGTATCCTCTCTTTCTGGACTTGTTGAAATACTAGATATTTTTGTCTCAATGAACTCTTCAATAGCTTCTACATAAATCTTTGCATTATTAGGTAAATCATCATATTTTTTAATACCTTGAGTTTTAGATTTCCAACCCTTGAATGTTTTGTAAACTGGTTTTACATTTAATTGATCCTCAACAGCAGCAGGGAAATAATCTATTTTATTTCCATTTAATTCATAAGCTACACATAGATTTATTTCATCAAGTTCATCTAATACATCTAATTTAGTTAATGCTATTCCATCAATGCCTGAGATTTTTATTGTTTGTCTTACTAAAACTCCATCAAACCATCCACATCTTCTTTTTCTACTAGTTACAGTTCCAAATTCATGTCCCTTTTCACCTAAATGATTACCAATATTATCTGTTAGTTCTGTTGGAAAAGGTCCTTCACCTACCCTTGTTGTGTATGCCTTTGTAATTCCTAACACATAGTTTATTGAATTTGGACCGCATCCAGATCCTGTTGCTGCTGAAGCTGCTACTGTATTGGAAGAAGTTACATATGGATATGTCCCATGATCCACATCAAGTAATATTCCTTGAGCTCCTTCAAATAATACTTTTTTATTTTCTGATTTAAATTGATCTATCTTTCTCCAAACAGGAGCTGAATATTTTAATATATTTGGGGCTATTTTTAATAAGTCCTCAACTAGTTTATCTTTTTCATATATTGGCTTACCCAATCCCTTTCGGATAGCATTATGATGTTCTAAAACTACAGCTAATCTATTTTCTAGATTTTTTTTGGATGCAAGGTCCATTACTCTTATAGATCTTCGTCCAACTTTATCTTCATAAGCTGGCCCAATTCCTCTTCTAGTAGTTCCAATTTTTGATTTACCAGCAGAGTCTTCCCTTATTTCATCCATCTCTCTATGAAATGGTAAAATTAATGTGGCAGCCTCAGATAAAATCAGATTATTTTCATTGATTTCTACACCTTTAGATTTCGCTTCTTCAATTTCATCTAAAAGCGCCCAAGGATCTACAACAACTCCATTTCCTATAATTGAAATTTTATTTTTTCTTACAATTCCTGATGGTAATAATCTTAATTTATAAGTAATACCATCTATGACTAACGTATGACCAGCATTATGTCCTCCTTGAAATCTAACAACAACGTCTGCTTCACTGGATAACCAGTCAACTATTTTTCCTTTTCCCTCATCTCCCCACTGCGATCCAACAACGACTACATTATTCATCTAAATTTCTTTTCTATTATAAAACTATTTAAATGGTTAATTGGTCCATTCCCTTTTCCAAAGTTTGGCCTTGTCTTAATGGCATTGTTTACATATCTAATACCTAACTCACAAGATTTCTTTAGAGTTTTTCCACATCCATAATATGTTGCAATTGCGCTGGATAATGTACATCCAGTTCCATGAGTATTTTTTGTTTTAATTTTTTTATTTGTAAATATTGTACTTTCTTTTTTATTTACGAAAATATCTTTCATGGTTTTAGAACTTAAATGACCACCTTTAATTAAAACATTCTTTGCGCCCAAATCTAATAATATTTTAGCAGCATTTTTCATATCCAGCACAGAATTAATTTTAATTTTAGTTAGTATTTCTGCTTCAGGAATATTTGGTGTTATTAAATCAACTTTTTTCATTAGTTTTTTTTTCAAAACTAAAATAGCTTTATTGTCAATAAGCTTGGTTCCACCTTTGGCTACCATAACGGGATCTAATATTATTTTTTTTAAATTTGATTTTTTTATTGATTTTAAAACTGAGTTTATAACTTCAGTAGAATGCAGCATTCCTATTTTTACTGAGTCTGGTTTAATGTCTTTTGACGTAAATTCGATTTGATTAAAAATTTCCTTACTTGATATTGGTATTATAGATTTAAGACCTGTAGTATTCTGAGCTGTAACTGCAGTTATTGCTGTCATAGCATAAGAACCAAGAGAAGTAACCGATTTAATATCTGCTTGAATACCCGCTCCTCCAGAGGAGTCTGATCCTGCAATAATTAATATTTTAGATTTGATTTTCAATTTACTGAATAGATTTTTTAATTATATTAACGCACAATTTATTTAAACTTGTGTCTTCCGACTCACTCATAATTCTAATTTTTGGTTCAGTACCTGATTTTCTAACTAATATTCTACCTTTATTTTTAATTATTTTATTTGCTTCATTAACTGCTTTTTTACATTTTGGACTATTAATAATTGACTTATCTTTAACTTCTATATTTTCTAATATTTGAGGAGTTGGTTTAAATTTATTAAAAAGTTCGCTTGCTTTTTTTCTTTTTCTCAATGAAAAAAGAATTTCTAATGCAACCAATAATCCATCTCCAGTAGTTGCAAACTTTCCAAGAATTATATGTCCAGATTGTTCTCCTCCCAAATTAAATTTATTTTTTTTCATTTTTTCTTTCACGTATCTATCTCCTACATTTGATCTTAAAAATTTAATTCCATTCTTTTTAAAGAAATTTTCTAAACCATAATTTGACATTAATGTACCAACAACACCTCCTTTTAAAATCTTTTTTCTTTTCCATCTCTCACCTAACATTGCAAGAATTTTATCTCCATCAATAATTTTTCCTTTTTCATCACAGATAATTATTCTGTCTGCGTCACCATCTAATGAAATTCCTATATGAGCTTTATTTTTTTTTGTCATTCGACATATTTTACTTGGATAAGTAGATCCAGATTTAAGATTTATATTTAATCCATTCGGAGAAGTGCCAGAGTTATATACTTTAGCACCTAATGATTTAAATAAATCTGGACCAGCTTTATATCCAGCTCCATTGGCACAATCTAAAGCAATTTTAATACCTTTCAAACTAAATGAAGATGGAAAATTTTGTTTTAATATTTTTATATACCTTTCGTTGGCATCTTCTAATCTTTTAACTCTGCCCAACTCAATTGGTTTTGAGAGATTTTTGATAATCTTTGAGTCAATTAACTTTTCAATTTTTTTTTCGATTTTATCAGAAAGTTTAAGTCCATCAGGCCCAAATAACTTTAATCCATTATCATGATATGGGTTATGTGATGCCGTAATCATTATACCCATATTTGCTCTCATTTTTTTGGTTAGCATTGCTAGACCATTTGTAGGTAGTGGACCCAATGTATAAATGTGCATTCCCGCTGATGCCAATCCAGACACTAACGCTGGTTCAAGCGTATAACCTGATAGTCTAGTGTCTTTTGCAATAATTGCTGTTTGTTTACTTTTTTTTAAATTTTTAAAATATGTCCCAGCAGCTAAGCCAAATTTAAAAAACATTTCTCCATTTATTTTAGATCCATTAACTTTTCCTCTAATTCCATCTGTACCAAAATATTTTTTAATCATTTTTATTTTTGTAATTCTCTAAAGACTTTAAATGCCTGATTAATTTCTTGTACATCATGAACCCTAAGAATTTGAACTCCTTGAAGATATGCTTGAATGCATGAAGATATGGTTCCGCCAATCCTATTTTTAGTATCATTTTCTTTTGAAATATCCTTAATAAATCTTTTTCTAGACAAGCCCAACATTATAGGAAGTCCTAATGAATGAAAAATAGAAACATTCTTTATTAAAGTAATATTATGTTTCAAATTTTTTCCAAACCCAATACCAGGGTCCAATATAATATTATTATGTTTAATACCTTGTTTTCTCAAATATTTTAATTTTGTTTCAAAGAAGTCATAAATATCAAGTAGAACATTTTTATACTTAGGCTTAATTTGCATATTCTTTGGTGTCCCTTGCATATGATGAATAACAAAAGGTTTTTTTGATTTTTTTAAAAAATTTATAGTTTCTGGGTCATAAGTTAGTCCAGATACATCATTTATAAGATCTATTTTTATTTTAGAAGCTTTCTCCATTACAAAACTTTTTCTGGTATCTAATGAAATAAAACTTTTTTTATTCTTTAAAATTTTTAAAATTGACTTAATTCTATTCCATTCTCTCCCAGGATGAATATCATTTGCACCAGGCCTTGTAGATTCTCCACCTATATCAATTATTCTTGCACCACTTAATAATAGGTTATTCGCATGTTTTTTAGCTAAATTATTTTTATTATATTTGCCACCATCTGAAAAACTATCTGGAGTTAAATTAATTATACCCATTAAAATTGGGATATTAGACAGATTTAATTTTTTAAAAGTTCTCTTTTTTTTTATATTTTTTAAATCTAAATTAACTTTATTTTTTATATTTTTTGGAAGTTTGACAATATCTTTGACGCTAATAATTTTGCTTTTTGTTCTCTCTATTATTTCTATTTTATCAAATGAGATATCGCTGTTATCATAAAGAGGAATGGTTTTTTTTTTTTCAATATACGTTTTTGATGCTATTCCGTAATAAAAATTACACGCTCTAGTGTAATATTTATTCATTAGTGCTTGTTAGTGCACTATCTTTGGTTTAAGGCCCATTGAACCAAGTGCTGAGCTTTGATCATCATCTTCAACTTTTAGATCTTCTTTATTTTTTGGGTATATATTTTTATTTATCAAATCCTCAATTTCTGCACCTGTCAAGGTTTCGTAAGTAAGCAAAGCTTTTGCTAATTTGTGAAGATCATCAATTTTTTCCGTTAATACTTTTCTTGCTCTCTCATATCCCATATCAACAAATTTTCTAATTTCACTATCTACCTTTCTAGCCGTTTCCTCAGACATATTTTGCTGTCTTGCAACAGATCTTCCCAAAAATACTTCCTCTTCGTTTTCTCCATAAGCAACTGGTCCCATTTCCTTACTTAATCCAGCTCTCATAACCATAGCCCTTGCTCTTTTAGTTGCCTGTTCAATATCACTTGCTGCTCCTGTGGTTACTTTATCATCTCCAAATATTATTTCTTCAGCTACTCTTCCACCCATAGCAATGGCCATTTGTGCGTGAAGTTGTTCTCTAGTTTGAGAAACTTCATCTCTTTCAGGTAATTGCATTACCATTCCTAAAGCTCTTCCTCTAGGTATAATTGTTGCCTTATGTATTGGATAGGCAGCTTTTTCATTTATAGTTACAATAGCATGTCCAGCTTCATGGTAAGCAGTTAGTTTTTTCTCTTCCTCCGACATCACCATAGATCTTCTTTCAGATCCCATCATTACTTTATCTTTAGCTTCTTCAAATTCTTGATATGTCACAATCCTTTTATTTTTTCTTGCAGCTAGTAATGCAGCTTCGTTAACAAGATTTGCTAAATCTGCTCCAGAAAATCCAGGAGTTCCTCTAGCTACTGTTCTTAAATTTACATCAGGTGCCATTGATATTTTCTTTGCGTGAACTTTTAAAATCTTTTCTCTACCAATTAGATCTGGATTGGAAACTACAACTTGTCTATCAAATCTTCCTGGTCTCAATAAAGCAGGGTCTAATACATCTGGTCTATTAGTTGCAGCGATAATAATTACACCTTCATTAGTATCAAAGCCGTCCATCTCAACTAATAGCTGATTTAGTGTTTGCTCTCTTTCGTCATTTCCACCACCAAGACCTGCACCTCTGCTTCTTCCTACAGCATCAATCTCGTCTATGAAAATTATACACGGAGAATGTTTCTTACCTTGTTCAAACATATCTCTTACTCTTGAAGCTCCAACACCAACGAACATTTCAACAAAATCTGATCCAGAAATCGTGAAGAATGGTACGCCAGCTTCTCCAGCAATTGCTCTTGCTAAAAGTGTTTTACCAGTTCCAGGAGGACCTACTAATAAACATCCTCTAGGTATCTTTCCACCTAGTCTACTGAATTTTCTCGGATCTTTTAAAAATTCAACAACTTCTTCTACTTCCTCTTTTGCCTCTTCAACCCCAGCAACATCATTAAAAGTAACTTTACCTTTTACCTCGTTCATCATTTTGGCTTTTGATCTGCCAAATCCCATAGCGCCACCCTTTCCTCCTTGCATTTGCCTCATGAAAAAAATCCAAACTGCAATTAGTAAAAGCATTGGGAACCATGAAAGTAGTATACCCAATAATGACGGCATCTTCTCTTCTAATGGACTAGCTGAGATGCTAACACCTTTGTCACTTAATTTTTGAATTAAGTTCGGGTCTTCAGGAGCATAAGTGGTGAATTGATTTCCATTTGATAATACACCCTTTATATTTTTTCCCTGTATCTCAACTTTAACAACTCTTCCATTATCTACTTCTGTCAAAAATTCTGAGAAAATAATTTTATTTTTTTGAGAAATCGAACCTTGCGGGTTTTTAAACATATTGTAAAGGCCAATCGTCAAAATTACGATTATTCCCCACATTGCTAAGTTTTTAAAATTCATAAAGCATTAAATTAAGAATTATTAATAAATTAACAAGTGTCATTTTGATCATTTAACAAAAAAAATTATCGATTTTCATGGTAAATAATCACTGAATTGCTGATTTTTTCAATAATACATCCAGAAAGTGTGAATTTTACATTTTTGTTTGAAAACCTTAAAGAGTCTACAAGTCCAGAAATCTTTTTACCTCGTGGGTAGTTTTTTTTATTACTAATTTTTTGAATTACTTGTGTAAAGCTTCTCAAAATTATTTCTTCTGGATTTTTAAAGAAAGAATGGTTTAATATTACTTTTTTGTCTTTCTCAAAATATTTTGAATTTTCAACAACATTTTTCTCTACAAAAAATTCAATAACTTGATTACTTTTTGACAAATTTTTTAAAGTTAAATAGAATTTATTAAACTTTAGACCTTCTTTATCTAAATTTATTAGGAGTTTTCTTATTCTACTCCTTAAAAATTTATCATCATTATTTGTGGGATCTTCTATAAAAAATCCAAAAGTTTTTTTATTTATTTTAAGTAGATCTTTTTTTGAAGTAGAAAGAAATGGTCTAATAACCTTAATGCCATTATAATTTATTATATTTTTATCAAAAGAAACAAGTCCCTTTAAACCAGAGCCTCTCAGAAATCTTATAAAAAAATTTTCAATTAAATCATCTTTATGATGGCCTAATATAAGGTAGTCTATTTTTTGTTTATTGCACTCTTCAAAAAATAAATCATATCTTAAGTCTCTTGCATAAGACTGTATATTATTATTAATTTTAACAATTTTTTTTGAGAGAATCTTGCAATTAATTTTAAAGTTTTGTTTAAGTTTATACCTCAAGTTTTTAGCTTCGATAGTAGATTCTTTTCTTAGTTTATGATCTATTATTACAGGGTACAATTTAATATGATGTTTTAAAGCATAGCACTGAGAGAAAAATAAAACAGCTAAACTGTCAGCACCACCAGATACCCCAACCATAATCTTTTTATTGGTAAAATCCAAAGATGCGATATTATTTGAAAATAGGCTGTATAATTTTCTTACCTGAGGATCCTTTAATTTTGTTAGATAAAAATTAAGAGTTTTCTTTGTTACACTCAAACTTTTTCTCTTCATATTTAGCTTTTTGAAGAACTGATTGAGTAGCATTTGGATACTGTTTTTCAACACCAGCAATCATTAAGCAACCCTGATCTTTCTCTCCTATTTGAACTAAAGATACACCAAGCTTCAAAAGGTTAATAGGTGCTTTTTCACTCTTGGGATATTTTTGATAACCTTCTAAATAAGCAGATGCCGCATCCGTGTAAAGCTGTCTTATTCTAAAAGTTTCTGCATACCAATATTGTGCATTTCCAGAAAGATCATTATCTGGATTTGTGTCCACAAATTCTCTAAACGCTCTTTCTGCCATATTATAATCTCCAACTTTTAAAAAACTTGTTGCAAATTCATATTGTTCTAAAGGAGATGCATCAGGTAAAATTTTTTCCTCATTAATAAAATTTTCAGTCAAGATAGTATTAGTTGTCTCGACAGATTGAATTGCCTGTGTCTCACTTGTATCTGTCATATCTTTATAAGATATTGTTCCCAAATCTTGAGGTTGAGATGTGCCTGGCATAATTTTTTTGCTGGCTAGATTTGTCTCTGAATTTTCATTTGTAATTTTATTATCTTGATTGTTTTCACTTTTTTGAACAAGATTAGAATTGTTTTCTAAATCTTGAAATCTTAATTGGTTATCAGCTTGTGTTTTAGATAGTCTAGATGATAATTTGTCTACTTTAAAATTAATTTCCTCAAATTTATTAGTTAAATTTTGAAATTGTTTTTCTATTTCAGATAGTTTTAACAAATGTCTTGTCAAAGCATCTTCTGTTTCTTTATTTGACAAAGAGGTTTCTGCTCCAGTTTTTTTCTGAAATGACTCTGAATAAACTGCTCTTTCCAAAGTTCTAAGATCTTTTTGAATAATTTCTAAGATTTCTCTCATATTCAACTCCTCAGAACCTGCACTGAATGTAATAAAAAAAATAGAAATTATATAAATAAAAATATTAATAGACTTTTTAAACATCTAATTATTCTTTAATTATAATGATGGCAAAAAAAAGACCCTTGAATTATATATAATAATTTCAGGGTCTTTAAAATATTTAAAATAGCTTTAGTTAGCCTTTACGGTTACAGATCTTCTATTCTTAGACCAAGAAAGCGGATTTGAGCCTGAGTCAACCGGTCTTTCTTTTCCATAACTTATTACTGAAATTCTATCAGCAGATATTCCATAAGTGATCAAATAATCTTTGGCAGCATTTGCTCTTCTTTCGCCTAATGCCAAGTTATATTCTCTTGTTCCTCTTTCATCCGCATGACCTTCGACTACAACATTGATGCTAGAATTCTCTCTTAACCAATTTGCTTGTTTTCTTAATGTGTCTCTTGATTTAGTTGTTAAAATAGATTCGTTTGTCGCAAAAAATACTCTGTCTGGAACACCGTCAGCTAAATATTTAACTGTATCAGTTCCTGTGTAGACATCACCTTGCATTTGACCCTCTACAGTAGTAGTGGTTTTTTTCGTTGCACAAGCCGATACGATTAAACTTAATAAAATAACTAGAAAAGTATTTCTAAATGATTTCTTAAAATTCATTAATGCTCCTTAATAATTTATTAGAACTTTTTCACAACTAATTAGATGTTTCAAGCATAAAAATCAACTTAAATTATATTAAAAATTAATAAAAAAGCCCTAATTACTTAATAAAGACGACCAAGATGGGTCAGAGGCATCCGTCTCTGTTTGAACTTGCCTTTCATTATATCCTGTAAGATCTATAGACCATAACTTGGCACTAAATCCCTCTCCTTTGTCATTTGATTTAGTTTCTCTATAAAAAATTAACACTCTTCCATTTGGAGACCAAGAAGGAGCTTCTTGATAGTAATTTTCAGTCAACAATCTTTCTCCGGAACCATCGGTTCGCATAACACCGATATAAAATTTTCCTTTATGTAATTTTGTAAACGCAATTAAATCACCTCTTGGAGACCATACTGGGGTGCCATACAAACCTTTACCAAAAGATATTCTTTTTACATTTGAACCATCAGATTTCATTACATAGATTTGTTGAAACCCACTTCTATCAGAATTAAATGTAATAAATTTATTATCTGGGGAATATGATGGCGAAGTATCAATTGATGGATGATTAGTTATTCTCTCAACAACTCTATTTTCTAAATCCATTGTATAAATATCTGAGTTTCCATCTTTTGCAAAACTCATAATAATTTTTTTTCCATCTGGTGAAAATCTTGGAGCGAATGTCATTCCTGGAAAATCGCCAACTACTTCCTGTGTTCCAGTTTCAATATCTAATAAATACACTCTTGGGAGATTTTTGAAATATGATAAGTAAGTTACCATCTGACTTGTTGGATTAAATCTAGGGGTTAATACTAATTCATTTCCTAAAGTTAAATATTTTGTATTAAAACCATCTTGATCCATAATGGCTAATTTCTTCACTCTCGCTGTCTTAGGTCCTTCCTCAGAAACATAAATAATTCTAGTATCAAAGTATCCTTTTTCTCCGGTCAATCTTTCATAAACTTTATCAGAGATTATATGCCCAACTCTTCTCCAATTACTTGGCACTGTTGTAAATGCTAAAGCCATCATTTCTCTACCAGCTAAAATATCCCAAAGTCTAAACTCAACTTTTAATTTTTTGTTCTCAATCGTTACTTTTCCTGTAATTAAAGCTTGCGCTTTAATAAGTGCCCAATCTTCAAACCTAGGTTTTAAATGAGCAATATCAGGTTTTTGTAAAAATGCCTCTTTACTTAGTGGATTAAATAAACCTGAAATTTTTAAATTATTTTCTACTACAGAAGAAATTTCAGAACCCACATTTTCTAATTTTAATTCATTAATTGAATTTTTTTTTGAGTTATCGTCTTGAAATAATGGTGAAACTGCAATTGGCAAAGGATCTAAATTACCTCTTGTTATATCAATTTCTATTAAAGAATTTGCTTTCGTTATTAAAAAGAAAAATACTAAAAAGGTTAAGTTAAAAATTCTAATCATTATCCTCCAAGCATATCACGAGCATCAAAATTTAAAATCATATTTTTCCATCTTTCATAACCACTTGTAGGAACTTTTAATGGATTACACAACTGAATAGCTCTTCTCACACTATCTGCTAATGTTCTAAATTTTTCTTTACCAGGTGTATTCATTTTTACATGATCTAGCATTTCAAGCTTTTCAATTGTTCCGTCTGGTTTTAATTGGAGTTTAACTCTAACTAATAAATCTTCACTAAAAGGCAAACCTATAGGCACACTCCAACATGTAAATATTTGAGCCTTTAAAGCATCTTCCTCACTTAATGTTAGCTTTGAATAGTCCATAGTTTCATCAGTTGATTGAGAAATCTTATCAACTTCTTTTTTTGTTTCTGCTAAATTTTCTCTTTTTTTATCAATTAAAGCTGCAATTTCATTTAAATCTAATTTTTCTTTTTTTTCAAATTCAGACACTTGTTTAACTTTTTTTTCATCTAAAATAGGTTTTTTAGTTTGAACTATTTTATTGATATTTTCGTCATTGATTTCTTTTGAAGGTTTCTGCTTTTTTTGTTCTTTAGGTTGAATTTTTTGTTTATCTTCATCTGGCATAGGTACAGCATTTAATTTTTCTTTTTTTAACTTTTCTATCTTATTTTCGTTGGTTGGTGTTTTTTTTGATGCAACTTTAGAAATTTTATTTTTTTTTTTATCTGTTTGAACTTCTTTTTTTTCATCTTTTTTTACTTTTTTAGGAGGAGCCTGTTCAGATAAAAGTTTTTCATTTTCTTTTTTTGCCTTCTCAATTATTTTTGATGCTTTTGGTGCGAAAGGAATATTTGTCTTTTCAGCTATTTGAATAAGTTCAACAGAAATAAGAGGTGGAATATCCAGAGGTTTTTTTGCAACAAATGGCAAAGCCAAAATACTTACCATTACAATAGCAACATGAAATCCAGATGAGATTAAAAGACCTCGATACATAATCTTTATCTCTCTTTGTTCGGTTCAGATATTAAAGCAACTTTCGTAAATCCTGATCCTGAAAGCATTCCCATAATTTCAAGAACTCTTCCATAGTTAATAGCTTTGTCTCCCCTAACATATATTCTTGTATCAGTTCTGTTATTTGACACTGCTAATATTTTTACAATTAAATTATTAAATTCAACCTTTGTTTCCTGAATAAAGATTTCACCTTTAGAATTAATTGTTAAAGTTAAAGGTTCATTTTCCTCTGGCAGAGTGTCAGCGGAAGTTTCAGGTAGATCTACCTGAACACCAACAGTAAGTAACGGCGCAGTAACCATAAAAATAATTAGCAAAACCAACATAACATCAACAAATGGTGTAACGTTAATTTCACTCATAGGATCATTTCTTGAGCTTTTAAACTTAAATGCCATTTAAATTATTGATAAAAATCTTTTTGAAAAATTTTCTAATTTTTGAGCGTATTTTTTAGAGTCTAAGTTAAATTTATTATACGCAATTACTGCAGGAATAGCAGCTAATAACCCGAGTGCAGTTGCAAATAAAGCTTCTGCAATACCAGGTGCAACAATTGCAAGACTAGTATTTCTTGAAATAGCAATTGATTGAAACGAATTCATAATACCCCAAACTGTTCCGAAGAGACCTATAAAAGGAGCAGTTGATCCCACAGTAGCTAAAAAACTATTATACTTTTCAACTGATACCATTTGTTTTTCAATATTTACTTCTAAAACACTAGACAGTCTCTCAGACAAATTTGATTTAGATCTAGTTTTAATAACTGTTTGCATGGAACTTTTAAATAATTTTGCCATAGGATCTTCAATATTTGATGGTAGACTATTATAAAATGTTTCTGCAGACTTTGATTTCCAGAATTTTTCTTCAAATTCTTCTGCGCTTTTATTAATTTTCCTGAACATTCTTATTTTTTCGAATATTATTGCCCATGAATAAATAGAGCTGAGTATTAATATTATGATAACTGATTTAACAATTATATCTGCTCTTAAAAAGAGACTTATTAAAGAAAAATCTGTGTTGCTAGCTAGACCTAAACTTTGTGTTGCAATATCCGCTTCCATTCAATCGTTTCTCATTAAAATATGTCATTAATTTGACTTTAAGAAATCTAAATCACTAGTAATAGTTATTTTCCCTTGTGTTTTCAAAGTATTGAGCAATTAAGATGGCATCGGCTTTATTGTTATCTTTTTTTCTAGATAGCTTATGAGATATTTTTGGAAACATTTCTATTACTTTAGTTCTACTTGCGTCTTTTTCAGAATTTATTAAGTTAAAATATTTTTTCCATTTTGCTGGTCTAACATAGAAAACGGGAAGCTCCATTGCAGAACATATGCCTTTAATAACTCCAAATGATTGTCCAAAATTAAACATGCTTGTTACACCTTGTCCCGGCATAGCAGAAACATGTTCGACTATTACACTCATTTTTTCATTCATAAATTTATTTTTTATTAGCATTATTTCATTATAAATTTGCCTACCATTAACTTGTTTTTTATTTTTTTTCCCTTCTGCCATTGTAGGCATGTCAATGACATCAATAACTTTCCCATCAGAAAAAAAACAAATAGCACCTGCTATTCCTGGATCAATTCCAACGATTATCATTTAACCTTCAAAGTTAACATTTGTATAAACATTTTGTACATCATCCTCATCCTCAAGAGTCTCTAAAAATTTTGCCATATTTTGATTTTCTTCGCCTTTAAGGGATACTTTATTTATAGGTAGCCACTCAATTTCAGTAGAAAGAAAATTAACAATAACTTTTTCAAATTTTTTTTTTACCTCATATATTTCATCTATATCCGTATGCACTTCATGAAATTCATCACGAGAAATACAATCATTTGCACCCGATTCGATTGCTAATTCAAAAATTTTATCTTGTTCAATTTCATTTTTGTCTATTTTAATTACACCCAGTCTTTGAAAATTATGTGATGCAGAACCCTGGGTTCCTAAAGAACCATTATTTTTTGAAAATATTGTTCTTATATTAGAAGCGGTTCTATTTTTATTGTCAGTCAATGCTTCAACTATTACAGCAGATTTACTCGGTCCAAAACCTTCGTACCTAATATTTTCAAAGTTTGATTGATCATTGTTAGAGGATTTTTCAATTGCTCTCTCAATATTTTCTTTTGGCATGTTAGCTGATCTAGCTGCTTGTATTGCTGATCTTAGTCTCGAATTCATATCGGGATTCTTATCTCCTAGTTTTGCGGCTACTGTGATTTCTCTAGAGAGTTTAGAAAAAATTTTTGATCTCTGTTTGTCAGCTTTGCCTTTTTTATGTTTAATACCCGCCCAATGTGAGTGTCCAGCCATAATTAATTTACGTTATTTAAACTCCCACCAAAAATGAAACTCTCTATATTTTTTGCAAGTCCATTTCTTACATCGCAATCTACAACTACCCCACTCAGAGATGCTTCTCCATTGGCAGGAAAATGTTTTACAGCTTCTTTTTTTAGAAATCTGTTAATTGAATTTTGTGTATTCATACCAATTACCGAGTCATAGTCGCCACACATTCCAGCATCAGTAATATAGCTAGTTCCATTTTTTAAGACTCTTGCATCATTTGTTGGCACGTGCGTATGAGTACCTACAACTAAAGTTGCATATCCATCAAATAGATTACCTATAGCCATTTTTTCACTTGTTATTTCTCCATGAAAATCCACTATTAAAAAATCATAATCTTTTGATTTTTTTTTTTCTGCAATAAATTCAGTAGCAATTTTAAAAACATCATCACACTTTTTCATAAAAACGTTACCCATAAGATTTAATACACCAACTTTCAGATTTTTTTTTGAATTGAATATGGAAAAACCTTTGCCAGGTAAATTTCCACTCATATTTATTGGTCTTAATAATTTTTTTTCAGTTTTTATATATTCATAAATTTCTTTTTGATCCCAAACATGATTGCCTGTTGTAATTACATCTACACCTACATTAAAAAGTTCATTAGCAATATTTTCCGTTAGACCCACACCTTCACTGGCTGCATTTTCACCGTTAACACAAACAAAATCTATACCTTTTTTTGAGACTATATTTGGCAAGTTTTTTTTTACTGATTTGAAACCTGCATCTCCAACTATATCACCTAAAAATAAAATCTTCATTTTACATTAATTTTTCTGTCAAAATTAAATCTAATTTTCTATCAAAATTTTCAACATTAATTTTATTAACTTTTTGATGTGAAAAAGCCAGTCCAATTGTTGTACATTTTTTAATTTGAGAAATTTTTTCTAAATATCTATCATAAAATCCACCACCATAGCCAATTCTGTTCCCGAATTTATCAAAAGCAACTATTGGTACAAATATTATATCTGGGTATACTTTTTTCAATTTTAGTGGCTCAGGAATTCCTAATGAGCTTATTGTTAAAGGATCATTTGGACTCCATTTATAAAAATCCATTTGATGATTTCTTTTTATAATTGGCAACGAAATACTATAACCGTGAGAATAAAATTTATTTAGTATTTGCAAACAATCAAATTCAAAATTTATTGGAAAATAACCTCCAATAATTTTATTTTTTGATAGATTAATTTTATTATGAAAACTATCTATAATATTATTGCCTATTTTGATTTCAAAATATTTTTTTTTTCTTAAGTTAATAATTTTTTTTCTTAATTTTAATTTTGACACTGATATTTTATGAAACAGAAGTATTTGTGCTATTTTTTTTGACAAAGTCTTCTATTTCTAAAGTTACTTTGTCTATTAAATTTTCATAACTTATTTTGTAGTTTTCAATATCATTCTCAAGTTCTTCTTGTGATGAGCTTAAATTTTTAATTTCATTTTCTTTGTTATCTTTGTACTGATAAACTAAAGATTTTAATTCTTTAAATTTTTCTTTTAATTCTTGAAGCTCTTTTTTTTGCGCATCTACTTTTTTTTTGGTTTCAAAATACTCATCCATGACTTTTATAGAAGATATTAGTAATAATTTATTCTCTCCAATATTTCCAAGATCAAATTTTAGATCATTAAATTTTTTATTTAAACTCAAGGATAATTCTTCCAAATGTTCCTCTTGACCATCTTCACAAGATAATAAATATTCTTTACCATTAAATTTTATATTTACATTTGCCATTTATCTATTTCTTCCAATAAATTATCTGTTTCTTGATTTAATTCATCAATTTTTTCATTAAATTGATTTTCTTTTCTTTTTGAAGTTTCGTAATCCTTTTTTAATTCATTTATTTGACTTCTAAGTTTTAAGTTTTCTTCTTCTAAGCTTTGGAGAGATGTGGTTATCTGTTTTTTTTCAATTTCTAATTGATTTTTTTGATCTTTTAAAATTGCAACTTTATCTAATTCTTCATTATGTTGAATGTTTATCTCTCCTAATTTTTTTAAAGTATCCTTTAGTTTTTTTTCTTTTTCATCAATGTTTTTCATATATATATCTATATTAGTAAATTGAATCACCTAAGTCTAGATAGGATACTTTTTGAAAAATATAGAAAAAAATTTATCAAATGCTATTCGTTTTTTATCAATGGATGCGGTTCAAAACGCTAATTCTGGTCACCCAGGTATGCCAATGGGTATGGCTGACGTTGCAACAATTTTATTTAAGTATTTTCTAAAATTTAATCCAAAAAATCCAAACTGGCTTAATAGAGATAGATTTATTTTGTCAGCTGGACATGGATCAATGTTGCTTTACTCGCTATTGTACTTAACTGGATATAAAAGTGTATCAATTAACGACATCAAAAAATTTAGACAACTAAATTCAATTTGTGCTGGACACCCAGAGTATCACCCAAACTCAGGCATTGAAACAACAACTGGTCCTTTAGGTCAAGGAATTGCAAATTCTGTGGGTTTTGCAATTGCAGAAAAAATTTTAAAGAAAAAATTAGGAAGTAATTTAATAAATCACAAAACCTATGTCTTGGCTGGTGATGGGTGCCTTATGGAAGGAATAAGTCATGAAGCGATGAGTTTAGCTGGACACCTTAAACTTAATAATCTTATAATGCTTTTTGATAATAATTCTATTTCAATAGATGGTCCTACTAGTTTAGCAGTCTCAGATGACTATAAAAACAGATTTAAAAGCTATGGATGGAATTATATTTTAATCAATGGGCATAATTACAGAGAAATTTATAATGCGTTAAAAAAAGCGCAAACATCAAAAAAACCAACAGTGATTTCGTGTAAAACTAAAATAGGATTTGGATCTCCAAATAAAAGTGGAAAGGCCTCTTCCCATGGAAGTCCTCTTGGAGTAGATGAAATTAAGTTAGTTAGAAAAAAATTAGATTGGGATTATAAACCATTTAAAATACCTCAAAAAATTTTAATTGATTGGAGGAAAATTGGAGAAAAAGGTATTAAAAAAGAAAAAATATGGAATAAAACTTTTAGCAAACACAAACTAAAATTTAAAAATATTATAAAAAATAAATTCTCAAGTTCAATTATAAAACAAAAAAAAGATGCGATAAAAAATTATAAGACTATAGCTACAAGAAAATCCTCAGAAGAGTTTTTATCAGCTATATTAAAAGAGAGAAATACTTTAATTGGTGGCTCTGCTGATTTAGCGGGATCAAACAATACAAAAACTAAGTTACATAAAATTATTAATTCAAGTAACTTTGATGGTAATTATATTCACTATGGTGTTAGGGAACACGCTATGAGTGGAATAATGAATGGATTAGCTCTTCATAGTAATTTTATTCCTTATGGAGGTACTTTTTTAATATTTTCAGACTATTGCAAACCTTCAATAAGACTGTCTGCTATAATGAAACAGAAGGTAATTTATATAATGACACATGACTCGATAGGACTAGGAGAAGATGGTCCTACGCATCAACCAGTAGAGCAACTTGCTGCTTTAAGATCTATTCCAAACTTAAATGTTTTAAGACCAGCAGATCAAACTGAAACAATTGAATGTTGGGATATTGCTTTAAATAGCAACAAAACACCTAGCGTATTGGCCTTAACCAGACAAAACTTAAAACCCATAAGAAATAGCTTTAGCAAAAAAAATCAATGCTCTATGGGAGCTTACGAAGTTATAAGGACCGGAAAAAACATAAATTTAACTATTTTAGCCTCAGGATCAGAGGTTAATCTTGCAATTGAGACTAGTCATAAATTGGCCAAACAAAAAATTTATTCAAAAGTAATATCAATGCCTTGCCAAGAAATTTTTGACAAACAAAACAAGAGCTATAAAGATAAAATCTTAAAAGAAAGCAAAAACACTTTTTCAATTGAGGCAGGATCAAAAATGCCTTGGGAAAAATATATTGAAAAAGGCTTGTCTTTTTCAATAGAAGACTTTGGTAAAAGCGCTCCTTATAAAAAAGTCTATGATCATTTTGGTTTAAGTAGTGAAAAAATTAGTAAAAAAATTAAATTTTATTTAAAAAAATGACAATAAAAGTTGGCATTAACGGTATGGGAAGAATTGGCAGAATGATTGTGAGGTCAATTTATGAAAATTACAAAGGTAAAATAATTATCAAACATATTAATAATAGATCGAGCTCTGAAATTTGTGCAAATTTATTAAAACATGATTCAATTCATGGTAATTTTAGTTCTCTAGTTAAATCTGGAGGAAATTACATAAAAATAAATAAAGAAAAAATATCTTACACACAACACTCTACAATTAATGACATAAAGTGGAAAAAATATGGTGTGGATTATGTTTTTGAATGCACAGGTAATTTTAATTCTAAAGATCAATTAATGCCACATATAGAAAACGGGGTAAAAAAAGTTATTGTATCAGCACCATGTAAAATGGCAGATAAAACTATAGTTTTTGGCATAAATCATAACAAGATCAAGAAGAATGATAGTATTATTTCAGCAGCTTCTTGCACAACAAATTGTTTAGCTCCTGTTGCAGACGTAATTAATAAAAATTTTATAATTCTTAATGGTTTTATGACAACCATACATGCTTTTACAAGTGATCAAAGAATATTAGATAATTCTCACAAAGATCCAAGAAGAGCGAGATCTGCAAGTCAATCAATTGTACCCACATCTACTGGAGCATCAAAAGCTATTGGTGAGATTATACCCTCATTGAAAGGTAAGCTAGAGGGAGTAGCAATGAGAGTGCCAACACCAAATGTTTCATTAATAGAATTTATATTTAATGTAAAAAAAAATATTACCGTAAAAAA
The DNA here is from genome assembly GCA_902531175.1 of uncultured Pelagibacteraceae bacterium. Classification (GTDB taxonomy): domain Bacteria; phylum Pseudomonadota; class Alphaproteobacteria; order Pelagibacterales; family Pelagibacteraceae; genus Pelagibacter. The sequence continues at coordinate 24,731 of CACADE010000004.1, read as the reverse complement.
ATTAAATAATTCTTTATTTTCAGCTTCTAAAACGAAGCTTAAAAATATTCTAAATGTTACAGATGAGAAGCTAGTCTCAGTTGATTTTAATCATAATAGTGCATCTGCCATCATAGACTCATCGCTTACTAATGTTGTTGGTAATAATATGGGTAAAATTTCAGCTTGGTATGATAATGAATGGGGTTTCTCGAACAGAATGTGTGATATTGCTGAGTATGTAAGCAAGATCAAATAATGAAATCCATTGAAAATATAGAAAATATTGAAAATAAAAGAGTAATTCTTAGACTTGATTTAAATGTTCCAATAAAAAATGGAAAAATAACAGACTCTAACCGAATTGATAAGGTTATGCCTACACTAGAATTTCTATTAAAGAAAAAAGCAAAGATTATAATAATTTCTCACATTGGAAGGCCAAAAGGTAAAATAGTTAAGGAACTTTCTCTAGAATTGGTATCCTTGTATATTAAAAGTAAAATTAAAAAAGAAGTATCGTTACTTAAAGAAAACATTTTTAATTTAAATAAAGAAGACATTTTTAAGAATTCAAATGATGGCTTGGTATTACTTGAAAATATTAGATTTTATCCCGAAGAAGAAACCAACGATGATAAATTTTCAAAGAAATTAGCAAGCTTAGGTGAAATATATGTTAATGATGCATTTTCGTGTTCACATAGAGATCATGCCTCTGTATCAAAAATAACAAGGTATATTCCATCGTATAGTGGAATTCAAATTAATGCAGAGGTAAATGCTCTCAACAAGATAACTTCTGAAATAAAAAAGCCTATAACATGTATAATTGGTGGATCTAAAATATCTTCGAAAATAAATATAATAAAAAATTTAATACCAAAATTTAACAGTATTATAATAGTTGGTGCTATGGCAAATAATATACTGAAATTCAAAGGTTTAAAAATTGGTAGCTCTGTATATGAAAAAAATATTGATAACATAATTCAAGAAATTTTCTCCTATGCTGAAAAAAATAAATGTAAAATATATTTTCCTAAAGATGTTAAAATTGGGAAAAAATTGAACGATAAATCTTTTGAAAAAGATTTTAAAGACATTGAAGATGATGATATGATACTTGATGTAGGATCAAAAACATTAGTTGAAATAAAAAAAATTATTGACGATTCCTCGACAATATTATGGAACGGACCATTAGGTTACTTTGAAAATGAGAATTTTTCATTAGGAAGCTTAGAAGTTGCAAAATATATAGCAAATAGAGGGAACAAAATATTTTCCGTTGTTGGTGGAGGCGATACGGTTGCGGTAATTAATTCACTAAATATGAAAGATAAATTTAATTTTGTTTCAACTGCAGGTGGAGCGTTTTTAGAATATCTTGAAGGCAAAGTTCTCCCTGGTATAAAAGCATTAAATTAAATGTCTGAATTAAACAAAATAGCTCTTCAAATATTGTCAAATGGCAAAGGTATACTTGCAGCTGATGAAAGTACAGCCACAATGACAAAAAGATTAGACTCAGTAAAAGTACATTCTGACGAAAATAATAGACTCCTTTTTAGACAAACTCTTTTTTCATCTTCATCAATGAGTGAATGTATAGGTGGAGTAATACTATATGATGAAACAATAAGGCAAAGAACATCTAATGGAAAAACTATACCTGAACTAATAAACTCAAGTGGTTCATTAGCAGGGATTAAAGTTGATACAGGAGCCAAAATATTGGCAGGATCTAAAGAAGAAAAAATTACAGAAGGTTTAGACGGTTTGAGGGAAAGATTAAAAGATTATTATAAACTTGGAGCAAGATTCACGAAATGGAGAGGTGTTTACTTAATTTCTGATAAATATCCTAGCAAACTATCTATTTCGGCAAATGCTCATGCGTTGGCTAGATACGCCGCTTTAGCTCAAGAAGCAGGAATGGTTCCAATAATTGAACCCGAAGTTTTAATGGATGGTGATCATTCTGCTAAAGATTGTTTGATGAAAACATCTGAAGTAATAAATAAATGTTATGAAGAGTTAGAATTAAATAATGTTGATTTAAAGGGAACAATATTAAAACCAAACATGATTTTACCAGGAAAAAATTCTGGTGAAAAAATTTCCAGTGAAGAAATAGCAGAACTAACTATAGATTGTTTAAAAAATAATGTACCTTCATCAGTCCCAGGCATAGCTTTTCTCTCGGGGGGCCAAACAGAAATAGAAGCAACTGAAAACCTTAATCAAATTAATATCAAAAATAATACAGATTTTATAATGACTTATTCTTATGGAAGAGCTCTACAACAAAGTGCATTAAAATTTTGGTCAAAAGATATAAATAATACAATTGGAACACAGGAAATATTTGATCATAGAGCTAAAATGTGTACTTTAGCTTCACAAGGAAAATGGTCAGAAAATCTTGAGAAATCGCAATAAGAAATTTATCTATTTAATTTCTCCCAGCAAAAATTTAGATAAATTATTCTATGATAATTTAACTCTAGTATTAAAATCAAAAAAAATAAAATTTTTTCAACTCAGGCTTAAAAAAGAAAGTTATAGCAAGAAAATAATAATTGCAAAAAAAGTTCTAAAAATTTGTAAAGAGAACAAAGTAAAATTTATTATTAATGATAGTCCTTATCTTGCTTTAAAAGTTAATGCTGATGGTTGTCATTTAGGTCAAAAGGATATGAGTATAAAAAAAGCTAAAAAAATTTTAAAAAAAAAAATTATTGGAGTTACTTGTCACAATTCAATTAAATTGGCTAAAAAAGCGTCATTAGATGGAGCTGATTATATTGCTTTAGGAGCATTCTATAAATCAAAAACCAAAAAGACCATTTACAAAGCACACATCAAAACTTTGATTAATATAAAAAAGACAACTAATTTACCAGTAGTTGCTATTGGTGGAATAAATGCGAAAAATTATAAAAATCTGTTATTGAATAAAGCAGATTTTTTAGCTATCTCAGGCTACATTTGGAATAATAAAAAACTTAAACCGCAACAAGCAATTAAAAATTTAATATGAAAATTAATGCGACTGAAATAAGGGTTGGTATGATATTAGAGCATAAAAATGATCTATGGGAGGTTTTAAAAACTAACCATGTAAAGCCTGGGAAAGGTGGAGCATTTGCCCAAGTTGAAATGAAAAGTTTGAATAAAAATACAAAATTGAATGAAAGATTTAGATCAAGTGAGACGGTAGAAAAAGCCTTATTAGAAGAAGTAAAATTTAATTTTTTATACAGTGATGATAGTAATTTTTATTTTATGAATCCAAGTTCATTTGAACAAATTAATTTAAGTAATAACATATTGGGTGATAAAGGTAAAATGCTTACTGAAAATTTAGAAGTAACAATTAATTTTCACAATGAAAAACCTTTAAGTGTTTTGCTACCAAATCAATTAACATTTGTAATAGAAACGACTGATGCTGCATTAAAAGGACAAACTGTTTCTTCTTCTTATAAACCAGCTGTTCTTAATAATGGCTTAAATATACAGGTCCCCCCATTTATAGAAAGTGGAGATACTGTAATAATAGATACAAGAACAATGGAGTATGTAAAAAAAATTTAAAATGAATTCAATATCTCCAAATTTAAATTTAATAATAAAAGCATGTGAGAAAGCTTCAAAAGTAATAATAAGAGATTTTGGTGAATTAGAAAATTTACAAGTTTCTAAAAAAGGACCAAAGGATTTTGTTACAAAAACAGATAAACGTGTAGAAAAAATTCTCATAGAAGAATTATCAAAATCTAAAAAAAACTATTCTTTCATAACTGAAGAGACAGGAAAAATAATAAATAAAAATAAAGATATATTTTGGATTATAGATCCTATTGATGGTACAACAAACTTCTTACACGGCATTCCTCATTTTGCAATTTCAGTTGCTTTACAAAAAAAGGGGGAGATTGTGTGTGGTTTGGTTTACGATCCAATAAAAAATGAGATTTTTTATGCTGAAAAAAATAATGGATCATTTTTTAACAATAGCAGAGTCAGAGTTTCAAATAAAATAAATCTCGATGAATGCTTATTTGCCTCAAATAGTGAGGGAATTAAATCAATATATCCTAATATTAATTTAAGAAATACTGGATGCGCAGCTCTAGATTTGGCATACGTTGGATGTGGAAGGTTTGATGGATATTTTCATAATGAAATTAATATTTGGGATATTGCCGCTGGTAAAATAATTATAGAAGAAGCTGGTGGAAAAGTTAATGATATTAATAATTTTGAAATGAATAAAATAGATATAAGGGCTTCAAACCCAAATATTTATGATAAAATGTTAAAAAAACTCACTAACTTTTAATTGTTTTTAACCTGTTTTTTGCTATAAGGCTGCCCATGAAAAAAAACTTGCACCCAAATTATCACACCATAAAAGTTGAGATGACTGATGGTTCTCAATTTGAAACAAAATCTACATGGGGCAATGCAAATGAAGTGTTAAAATTGGAGATCGATCCAAAATCTCATTCTGCGTGGACTGGTGGGAAGCAGAAAATTTTAGATAAAGGAAGAATTAGTAAATTTAATAAAAAATTCCAAAATTTTAGATCTGAGAATAATTAAATGTCGAAAGCACCTTTAATGCCAATGGCTACTGCTGTATGGCTTGTGGAAAATACTTCATTAACTTTTAAACAAATTGCAGATTTTTGCAACTTGCATGAAGTAGAAGTTCAAGGCATTGCTGATGGAGAGGTAGCAAAAGGAATAATAGGTTACAATCCAATAATATCTGGACAATTAACTAAAGAAGAAATTGATCTATCATCAAATGATAATACAAGATCGTTAAATTTAATATCTGATGAAATAGAAATTAAAAATGAAAATAAAAAAATTAAAAAATATGTGCCTCTTTCAAAAAGACAAGACAAACCGGACTCAACTTTATGGCTAATTAAGCAACACCCAATTTTAAAAGACTCCCAAATAGCTAAGCTTGTAGGAGTTACTAAAAATTCAGTCTCAGCAATTAGAAATAAAAGCTATTGGAATTTTAACAATCTTAGTGCAAAAGACCCTGTTGCTATGGGTCTTTTTTCTCAAAAAGATTTGATAAATGCTATAAGTAAAGCTGAGAAAAAAGCAGAAAAAGAAAAACTTAACAAAGATAAATCCAAAATTAAACCATAGGTATAAACAATAGACAAATAAAAATTTAAATGATATGTAAATTTCTTTTTGGAGGTAGTTATTAAAATAGAAGTCAAAGATAATAATATTGAACAAGCTCTTAGAGTTTTAAAAAGAAAACTTCAAAGAGATGGTTTTTATAAAATTATTAAGCTAAAAAATAATTACGAAAAACCATCAGAAAAGAAAAAGAGAATTCTGCAAGAAAATATAAAAAGGGTTAAAAAGCTAAATAAGTTAAAGAATAGGATTTAATATCGCGGGGTGGAGCAGCCTGGTAGCTCGCAAGGCTCATAACCTTGAGGTCGGCGGTTCAAATCCGTCCCCCGCAACCAATTGTAAGCACGTCAAATTTTCAAATATAGTTTAAACAAAGTTAGATATTTTTGTGAAGAGTTATAGGCTTTTTACTATTTCTTCTGTCATTTTTTTTGCATCTGCAAAAAGCATTAATGTATTATCTCTATAAAATAAATCATTATCTATTCCTGCGTAACCAGGAGACAAACTTCTTTTAACAAAAAGCACTGATTTACTCTTCTCAACATCTAAGACTGGCATTCCATAAATTGGACTCTGTGGATCAGATTTTGCCACTGGATTAGTAACATCATTAGCTCCAATTACATAGGCTACATCACAATTTGCAAAGTCATTATTTATTTCCTCTAACTCGAAAACTTCATCATAAGGAACATTTGCTTCAGCTAAAAGTACATTCATATGACCTGGCATTCTTCCTGCAACCGGATGTATCGCATAGGAAACCTTTACTCCATTTTTTTTAAGTGCATCTACCATTTCTCTGAGAGCATGTTGTGCTTGTGCTACCGCCATACCGTATCCAGGAACAATTATAACTGATGAAGCATTTTTCATCAAAAATGCAGCATCATCAGCATTACCATTTTTAACTGGTTTTTGCTCTTTTCTCTCTTTTGAACTTGATTGATCTGTTGCTCCCCAACCACCTAATATGACATTAAAAAAAGATCTATTCATTCCTTTACACATTATGTACGATAGTATTGCACCCGATGAACCTACTAACGCACCTGTTATAATTAATGCTGAATTTTCAAGTGTAAAACCAATTCCAGCTGCAGCCCATCCTGAGTATGAATTTAACATTGATATTACTACAGGCATATCTGCTCCTCCAATTGGTATTATTAACAAAACACCAACTAAAAAAGAGATGGCAACAATTGTCCAGAATACTGTGGTAAGTTGTGAGTTACACAAGTAATATATCAATACTATAATTGAAAAACCTAATATTAAATTTAAAATATGCTGACCTTTGAAAGTTATAGGAGCTCCTGACATTATTCCCCTTAATTTTAGAAAGGCAATAATTGAGCCTGAGAAAGTTATTGCTCCTATTGCTGCGCCTAATGACATTTCAATCAAACTAGCAAGTTTAATATTGCCTGTTACACCTAAGTTAAATGCTTCCGGTTTTAAAAAAGCAGATATAGCGACAAAAACTGCGGCCAACCCAACCAAACTATGAAATCCAGCTACAAGTTCTGGCATAGCTGTCATGGGAATTCTAAAAGCTATAAAAGCTCCAATTGAACCACCAATTAAAAGAAAAAATAATACATATACAATTCCTAAGCCAAAATTTCCTACAGATAGAAATGTTACAACAATGGCTATTGTCATACCTGCTATACCAAAGTAATTTCCTTGTCTGGAAGTCTCGGGTGAAGATAGCCCTCTCAATGCTAGTATAAACAGAATTCCTGAAATCAAATAAAAAAATGCTGATAAATTTGCTGACATAGTTATTTTTTCTTTTTCTTATACATTTGCAACATTCTTTGAGTAACCAAAAAGCCTCCAAAAATATTCACCGCAGAAAGAATAATTGCTAAAAATCCAAAAATGCTTGACGTCTCAAATATATTCTCTCCAGATCCAGCTAATGCAGCTATTATAGCACCAACAATAATTACTGATGAAATAGCATTTGTTACTGACATTAAGGGTGTATGTAAAGATGGCGTAACACTCCAAACTACATAATACCCAACAAATATTGATAAAATAAAAATGCTTAATCTAAATATAAAAGGATCAATTTCCATAACTATTTAATCATCGTCTTCTCTACAATTTCATCCTCTAAATTAATAGTAATTTGTTTTTTTTCTTTATCATATAGATTACTTACAAAATTAAAAACATTCTTTGAGTAAAGATTGGAGGATGAAACCGGTAATTTATTTAGAATGTTCTTTTCACCGACAATTTTTACACCGTTATGATTAATTATTTCATTTAACTTTGTTAGTTCAGCGTTACCACCTTGGATAGCAGCTAAATCATAAATTATTGAACCGCTTTTCATTTCATTTATCATATTTTTGTTAATAATAACTGGTGCTTTCTTTCCTGGAATAAGCGCTGTACAAATAACAACGTCAATATTTTTTAATGTTTCTTTTAATAAATTTTCTTGTTTTTTTTTAAAATCATCAGATACTTCTTTAGCATAACCTCCTTCGGTCTCTAAATTTTCTGAACCCTCGACTATTAAAAATTTTCCTCCCAAACTTTCGACTTGTTCTTTTGAAGCCATTCTTACATCTGTTGCAAATACTATTGCTCCCATTCTTTTTGCTGTAGCAATTGCCTGCAAACCTGCAACACCTGCTCCTACTACTAATACTTTTGCTGCGGAAATTGTGCCTGCTGCAGTCATCATCATTGGTATAGCTTTCTCAAAAATTGCAAAAGAGTCAATTATCGCTTTATATCCAGCAAGATTTGCTTGAGAAGATAATATGTCCATTGATTGAGCCCTTGTTATTCTTGGTAACAATTCGAGAGAAAAACAGTTTATATTATTGTTTACTAAATTTTTTAGTTTTTCATTATTAGAATAAGGATCCAGTGTACCAATAATAGTTTGACCTTCTTTTAATTGTTTTAATTCATTATCCTCAAGAATAGAAAGTTGTAAAATTACATTTGATTTTTCAATTATATCTTTTTTATTTTCATAAATTTTAGCACCCTCAATTTCATAATCTGAGTCTTGATATCCAAGATGGTCAGCATAATTTTTGTTTACACAAACTTCCATTCCTAGTGATTTATACTTTTTGATTATCTCTGGAGTTATAGCAACTCTCTTTTCAATATCTTTATTTTCAGAAATAGAACCAATAATCATTTTTTAAAGAAGAAATATTGCCATTAAAACAAGAACTATTACTACTGCAACTGAGCCCCAAAGTACAAACTTTGTAAAGTTATTCCATGTGTTTTTATGACTCTCATTGTCCATATTATTTTTGTCTTGCTTTAAATTTAGGATTTTTTTTATTAATTATATATACTCTACCTCTCCTCCTAACTAATTTTGAGTTAAGATCTCTTTTTTTTAATGATTTAAGTGAGCTAGCTATTTTCATAATTAATTTTTTTCTTAATAAACGAAGAAATGTAATCTTTCAAACTTATTTTTCCATATTTTATTGTTACTTTATTATTTAAGGAATATTCAGTTAATGTTGACGCATATCTTTCTCCTAATCTTTTTGGTTTAAAAATAATAGGCGATTTAAACATTTTAGCGACTTGATAGATTGTAAATGTCTCTTTATGAGAGATTATGTAATGTTTGCACTTATTAGCTTTCCATGCCTCATAACAAATTTTAATTGTATCTGAAATATGAGTAAATCTCCTAGATTGAGAGCCTGGCTTAACGACAGTTAAAGGTTTTTTTCTTTTATACTGATCTTCGAAGATCCCGATCACAGTCGCCATTTCTCCTGTTTTAATATGTCCTTTTCCATATACATTATAAAAGTAAACTACTTCATACTTAAAATTAAACCATTTTTTTAAATTTTCTAATATTTCTAAATTTTTTGCCTTTGTAAATGCATATGGGGACAAATTTTTATCATTTCCTTTGTTGCCTAAGCTTGCTGAAGTAGCAGAATAAATTAATTTTATTTTATTTTTTAAACAAAATTTGAAAACCTCCATACTTCCAATTGAATTTGACTCTAAACAATCATTTAAATATTTAAAGCTTTGATAGATTCTTGCAAATTCGCCAAAATGAAAAAAAGCAACAATTTTTTTTTCATATTTTTTTAGTAAGTTATCTGTATTTTTTGTGTGTCCTTTTAGATAAGTTACTCTATTTGAATTTAAGTGATTTGATTTGGAGCCAGAGGAATAATTATCTATACTAATAATTTTAAGATTTGTTTTATTTAATAAGTAATCGATTAGATTTGAACCAACAAAGCCTGCCCCACCAGTAATAGCTATAAAGTTTTTCATGCGGATAAAGCCTGGCAACGTCCTACTCTTCCATGTCTTAAGACAAAGTACCATCGGCGCAGAAAGGCTTGACTTCCGAGTTCGGAATGGGATCGGGTATTACACTTTCGCAATAATCACCAGGCACGTACTTATACAATTCTTTATTTAATAATCAATAGTGTATTAGTTATGATTTTAGTATGATTTAGTAAACTTATTTGTATTAGATTTACTTTTTAATTGATCATAAATCCATTTGTATGTTTTTTCTAAGCCTTGTTTAAGAGTATATGTAATGTCCCAATTTGTTTTTTCTCTGATAAGATCATTATTACTGGATCTACCCCTTACGCCTTTTGGTTTATCAAGCTGATAGTTTTTATCAATCTTATAATTTGCTATTTCTGAGATTATATCAATCATCTGATTTATTGAAACTTGCTCCTCACTTCCTATATTAATACTTCCCGAGTATTCACTATTAAACAATTTTTTTGTTCCAATAATGCAATCATCAATATACATAAAACTTCTTGTCTGCTCACCGTCTCCCCAAACATCAATTTTTTTTTCGCCATTTTCTTTCGCAAGAATAATTTTTCTACAGAGCGCTGCTGGTGCTTTTTCTCTACCTCCATCATATGTTCCTAAAGGACCATAAACATTGTGATATCTAGCCACTCTAGTTTCAAGTTTAAAATCCTCTGTAAAATGTCTACACATTCTTTCACTAAACAATTTTTCCCATCCATAACCATCTTCTGGATCAGCTGGATATGCATCAGTTTCTTTTAAACCATCAATAAAAGTTTGAGATTGCTTTGAGGCGTTGTAAACACAAGCACTTGAAGAGAAAAAATATTTTTTTACATCATTTTTTAGAGCGGTCCTTAAAAGATTTGTATTAACTAGCACAGACAACATGCACTCAGCTTTATTGTTTTCAATAAATCCCATGCCACCCATGTTGCAGGCCATATTATAAATATATTCAACATTCTTAGTTACTTTTAGACAATTATCGTAATCTTTAAGGTCCAATGAATAATTTTCACAATCTTCATTAATTTGGAACCAATCTACTAAGGGTTTTTGGTCTGCGCAGACTACATCATGCCCTTCTTCAAGTAGATTTTTAGCTAAATGTCCACCAATAAATCCTCCGGCACCAGCAATTAAATACTTAGATTTCATTAAAAGATTATTAATTGTTAAATTTTAATAAATCAATAGTAATTACATATTTATATCAAAATTTATGTTTGAAAAAAAAACTACTTTAATAATTCCAACTAAAGATAGAAGTCAAAAAATTATTACTTTATTAAAGTATTTAGAAAAGAATAAGATAATTTTTAAAGATATATTTATAATTGATAGCTCAAATTATAATCATAAAATCAAAATCAAAAAATTCATAAAAAATAAGAAAATAAAAATTTATGATACATTTCCATCTACAACTTTTCAGAGAAATCTAGGATTAAAAAAAGTTAAAAATTCTAAATACGTATTATTTCTTGATGACGATATTAAATTAAAAAAAAAATCATTTTATCATATGAATAATGGCATAATCAAATATAGAAATTTTAAAAATATATGCTCATATGCATTTAATTTAAAATCAGACAAAAATAAATTTAAAAATGAAAAGCTAAAAGTAAATTTTTTTACAGAATTTGTCGGACTTTATTCAAGTAAGCCTGGTAAAGTATTAAAAAGTGGATGGCATACCAAAATTTCAAATTTAAATAGAGACACAGTGGTTGAATGGATTTACTCTGGTGCAACTATATTTGTACTTAATAAGATAAAAAAAATGAAGTTCGAAAATTTAAATAAAGGTTTTAATTATTTAGAAGATTTACATTTTTCATATAGACTAACTAAAAAAAAAATGAAACATATTGTGATAGCAAAAGCTACAGTTAATAATCCAAACTTTATAGATAGAAACGATATTAGCTTTGGATATATTGAAATAATTAATAGGTATAAATTTGTAAATAAATTCAATTTGAGCAAAGTTCTTTTCTATTTAGGGGCGTTTTTAAAATCCAATTATTTATTTTTAGGTTTGATAAATTTCAGAATTAATTGGATTAGTAGGTTTATTGGTAACTACTTAGGTATTTTATATTGCTCTTATAATGATTTAAAAAAAAGATTTTAATGTCAATTTTACTAGTTGAACTAGAAACCAGCGGGCACCATATCACGAGTTACTTACGATCTGTGGTAAATTACCTATCAAATAAAAACAAAAAAATTATTTTATTAACATCTGCTGATATTAAAAAAAAAGATTATTATAATTTTTTTAAAAAAAAAACAAAAATTATTTTTACAAAAAAAATTGAATATCCAATTAATAAAAATTATTTCAATCTTCTCAAGTTTCAATTTAATTATTATGAAAATATAAAAAAGAGTTTTGAGAAGATTATAAAAAAAAATGATATTGACCATGTTTATGTTAATACTATAGATTTTTTTGATAAACCAATTTCAATATTAGGTTCACCTTTTAAAGAGGTAAAATTTTCTGCATTATACCTAAATCCTAAATTTTATAAAAATTTCACTTATTTATCCCAAAATTTTTTTAAAAAAAATATATATGAGGCTTTATTCAGAAGACTTATAAATATTAAGAGTTTAGACAATTTATTTTTTGTAGATCCTTTATGTTATCAATATCTTAAAAACCAAGAAACCAAATTTAACAAAATTTGCTATGTTGAAGATTTAGGAACAGGAAATATAGAAAAAAAAATTATATTAAAAAAAAAATATTGTAGAAAAATACTAAACATAAATGAAAAAGATTTTATAATTTTAGTTTATGGAAAAATTAGACTTAATAAATGCCTAAGTGAGCTTTTTGCTGTTTTAAAATATATAAATAATCAAAATAAAATTAAAATTTTAATTGCTGGAGAGCAAGATGAAATGACTAAAATTTATATAAAAAATAAACTAAAAAGGAGTAAATATTTGAGAAATAAAGTTATCATTATAAATAGGTACATACCTGATAAAATGGAACATATTATTTTTAGAGCTTCAGACTTAACTTGGACAGGTTATTCAAAAGATTTTTATGGGTCCAGTGGAGTATTTTTCTTATCTTGCTTAAATAGAATCCCAGTAATTACCTCAGATCATGGAGTAATCGGTTGGTATGGCAAAATATTTAAAGTTGGTAAGAGTGTTGATTTAGAAAATAAAACAAAATTAATTAAAACTATTAATGCAATTTTTAAAAAAAAAATAAAATATAACTTTAATGAAGTAAATAAAAAACACAATTTTATAAATTTTGGAAAAAAGATTAGTAGACAATTAAGTAAGAGTCTTTAATTTTTTTTAGAAAAAAAATAAAAATGTTCGTTCATTTTTTTAATAGGAAAAATTTTAGAAATTCTATTTTTGCTTAAATTTAGTTTATTTAATTTTTGAAAAAATGATAAATTATTTATACCCTCAAATTCTTTTTGAAATGATATTAATTGAAAGTCAAAATTATCAATTATAAATTTAAATTTATCTCTAAATTTAAGCGGAGTTTCTGAAAGTGACCAATTTGCTATAAATAATTTTTTTTTACTTTTTTTTATAGTTGCAAATTTTGATTTTAATATACTCGATGAATTAATTAATTTAATATAGTTGTTATGTTTATGCGAATTTAATTCTACTTTTAATCTTAATCTTTTTAGATAATAATATTGCAAAAGGTTAACCTCAGGTGTATCAAAAATAGTATAGTCTAATTTTGGATTAATCTTCTTAAATGTTTCTGCCATGTTCCCATATCCACCGCCAAATTCAATTATTTGATCAATATTCTTTAGATTAATCTTTAGAAAATCTTCATATTTTTTTAAGTGATAAATTTGAAATATTTTATTTCCACTGCTCTCTGGATATAAAAAATATTTTATTGGGCTTCCTACGTTATTTTCTTTAATCAATTTTTTCCAATATTTCCATTTAATGCTTTTTTTTAATTCTAACAGGTAATGATATAAATATAGTCGATTATGTATGAAAAACATTTGTTGAATAAAACCATATCTCATAAAATTTAGTAATTTTTTCTCGGTTATGATCTTTAAAACACTTTTACTAAATATTTTATGTGTTTTTCTTTTTGAATTTTTTTTCTCTATCAGGTTTTTAGATTTTTCATAAACCTCATTAATTAGAGTTTGAATTTTATTATTATTTTTTTCATACTTATTAAAAATAAAGGATAAATTTGCCCTTAAACTTCTTTGAAATTCTACAATAAAATTTTCACTCATTTTTTTGAGAAAAGATAAATTACAAAGGAATAAACTATTACTGATAAAATTATAACATATAAATTATTGGGAATGAGATAAGTTATTGAATAAGGAAAAATTAAAATAAATTGAATTAAAAGAAAACCAATATGAGGTTTGTTTTTAAAGATTATTAAATGATGGATATGATTTCTATCTGGGCGTAATATACTTTTATTAGATATAATTCTTTTTAAAGTTAGTCTAATAACCTCTAATCCTGGTATTAAAAGAACAATAAGAATATCATCTGAGTAATTAATTTTCCCTTGATTATATAATTTTATAAAAAGATATGAAAATAAGAAGGATAGCAACAATGAACCATTATCACCCAAAAATATTTTATTTTGATAGTTTAATTTTAAATAGGTAAATATTGCAATTAATAATGTTATTCCAAAAATTATATTTAAATCATTTATTATCAAAAAAATCGTTAAAAAAATAGAGTAGAATCCTGTTTGAAGATTTATACCATCGAGCATATTAAATGCATTCATAAAAACTAAATAGCAAAATATTGTAAAGAATATTGCAAACTTATTGAGAAATATAATTTTATAAAAAGAAATATTTATATCTGTTATTAAATTTTTATCTAAATATAAACTTATTGACAAAACTAAAATAAGAATTATCGTTTTATTAATTGGTGGTAAATTAATCCAATCGTCATAAATACCTGTTAAAAATATCAATAAAACTGTAAAAGCAAATATTATTAATTTTTTTTTATCATCAAAAATTTGATCAATTAAATCATAATCAAAAATTAAAAAAAAAATCATTGTAAACAAAAGATTTAATAAAATTATCGTGCCACCAAATACTTTTGTATCTTTTTTGTGAAGCTTTCTTAAATCATCTGGTTTGTCCACTATTTTAAAAAAGTTGGAATATTTATCAAAATTAAATGCTAAAAAAATATTCAATAAAAATAAAATTGTGAAAAAAATAATATATTCAGTATTCATTTTTTGTATAATTCAGATAGCAGGAAACCAGATGGAAGATATATTGAAATTGATAACCAATTATTAAAGAAATTACCAGATGGAAATAGAGGAAATAAAATAATCATATATCCAATTAAAAGAATAATTGATGGTGCTGAAAGATTATTTAAATTTAAAGTTTTAGAATTAATTTTAAATAAATTTATTAATAAAGCATATACGATGTACATAAATAAACTAAAAATAATAAAATAGCCTATTAATCCTGTTTCAGAAAGTACTTGAAGGTGAAAATTATGTGGATGAGTATTACATCCATTAAAATATTCGCTATAATTTACTAAATATTTTGTATTTTTTTGAATTAAAATTTTGTTCTCTTTTGTGGATATGGCATTAATATTAAGATAAAATTTTGCGTTCTGTTTATTCTTGAATATAAACTTATCTTCATTTGAATTTAAATTTTTAATATATAATGTAACCACAGATGAAGAGAGTTTATTGATTTCATTAAATTTATAAATATCAAATAACAAGAAATTATCTGTTAAGTCATAAACTTTTTTCTGACTTTCAGTATTATTTAGAATTGGTAAAAAATTTAGGACTTCATTGTTATAAAATTTTTCAATTATTTCGTTACCATTAACATCGTAATTAATACCTTGGATTAAAATATTTAATTCAGCCGTTTGATTTGTAAAAAAAGTATTATTGTTCTGTATATATTTATTAGGAACAAATTGTTTTTTAAAACAATTTAACCTAAAAGATTTAGGGCCATATCCTAATAAAGGCTTCTCTTTAAAAATTTTCCATGCAGTCAAATAATGCAAAGTATGCCTAAAACTATGAATTTGAATTGTATTATTTTCAGAAAATTGATTAAAAGTATGAACAAATAACCTGTTAAAACCCGTTTTATTAAAGGAGTAAGTTAAAGATACTAATATTAGGGTTATTAATGAAAAGATGACAAATAATCTAATATTTTTCAGAAAAATTAAAAAACTTATCACAAAAAAAATAAACATGGCAAGTGATGTTCTCGAAGAAGTAATAAAAATATTTATTAAAAATAAAATTGTAACAACTGGTAAAATATATTTCTTATTTGAAATATTTAATAAAAATATCAAAGCAACAAATAAAGGAAATATTCTAGTTAAAAAGCTACCTAGAACTAACTCGTCTCCAAAAAAACTACTTACTCTGCCAGTTTGAGAAATTGGGAAACTTAAAATATTTTTTTTGAAAATTAATTGAATTAAAGAATCTAGGAATATTGCTATCAAAAGTATGATCAAAGAAGTAAAAAAATATTTAATAAATTTAGGATTTTTGTCAATACAATGCCAAATGACTAAAGATAAAAAACCGAATCTAAAGTAAAAAAGTGAACTTTTCAGCGAAAGTAAATTAAAATTTAGAAAAGTCGATAAATTTATAATTAAGTAGAATAATAAAAAAATTTTAAAAAAATTATTATTAAAATATTTGAATTCTTTTTCAGAATAACAAAGTATTAAAAAAATTATAAAGGTAATTAATAACACTATTTCTGGTAATAATGGTCCAGTTACTAGAAATGCGGGCAATAAAATTAGTAAATAAGAATTTATATTTAGAAGTAAATTTTTGTTCATTTGAGATATTAATAATTATAATATATTTTATAACTTTGTAGTATTTATTTATATATATAAGTGCAAATTAATTTTGATAATTATCTAATAAAATGAAAATTATAAATGACAACAAATTATTTTTGTTTTTATTAATGTGGTTTGGAGTTTTAATTAATTTTAATTCTCATTACAATGATATGTACAAATTTTACGATATATTTTTTAGTAAGAGTGGAAATTTGTCCATTACAGTATTTCTAAATTTTATTAGATCTATCAGTATTTATATTATATCAATATTTATAATTTTATTTTTTTCAAAAAGTATTTTCCATAAAAAAAATTATATTTTAAATTTACTTTTTATTTATATTTTAATTCAATTAGTTGCATTTGTTCTTAATAGAGATTTGGTAGAAGAGCTTGATCAAGTTTATTTTTGGTTAAATTATTTTTTAATTTTAATATTCTTTTACGCAATAAATTCGATTTTCAATAAAGATGAATTAAGATATTTTTTTGTGATTCTAATGTTATTTGTTGCTTTAGTTGTAATTATATTACTAACAAATATGTATATTGATGTCATAAAAAATAAATCAAATAGTTTTTATTATTCGTATTTTGTAAGTCCAGAAAGTAGACTTATGGAACAAGGAGTTCCAAGAGTTACGGGTATTGCTAGAACATTATTATTATTAATAATTTGTAATAGTATTATTTTGTTAAATTGTAAAAATAAAGTCTTTTCATTTTTAATTCTTTTATTTCTTAGCGGTTCACTATTTCTAACACAAGCAAGAAGCTCTTTGATTGCATTTTTGCTAATAGGGTTATTTTTGTGTTTTTTTGATAAAAATTATAAAATTTATAAAAAGCTTATAGTTTTTATAACTTTAATTTTACTATGCTCAACTTACCAAATGATTTTCCCTAAATTAAAAGGTGCTCTAAAAGCATACAATAAATTCATAGCAAAAGAAGAAATTGTAATTGAAGAAAATAAAATTATTCCTAGTGATAAAAACTGTCAGAAGAAATGGGGGTTTACTGAATGTGAACAAAAAATAATTAAACAAAATTGGGAAGACCATAGAAATACATATGGATCTTTAGAGTTTAAAGTTAGAATTTTAGAAGATTTTTCATCATCTGGAAGAGTTAATGATTGGAAAAAAATAATTAATTTATCAAAAGAAAAATTAATCATTGGATATGGCTTTCAAGCAGATAGATATTTAATAAAAACCTCTGCATCAAGCTCCTATTTTTATTCTTTAATATCATCTGGCATTTTAGGTTTATTTTTATTTGCAATGGTAGTCTTCATAATTATATTTAAATATATAAAAATTGTTTTTATTGAAAAATTGTTTAGTAAGAAAGGAGAGGTTATTTACAAAACATGTTTTTTAATAAATGTTTTTATTATTTTACGAACTTTGATAGAAAATTCATTTGCTGTTTATAACTTCGATTTAGCTTTATTTTTATTTACTTTTTTATATTTAAATAGTCATGAAACAATTATTAAAAAAAACTATAGTTAAATCTAGATTATTATTTGATGTATCTATTTTAGTTTTTGTTTTTTTTAGCGCAATAATTCTCAAAATCTATAAACTTTTGGGAGTAAAAAATTTAACTCTTTCGACAAAATTAATCAGGAAAATCGGAATTTATCCAATACGTAACCACTATTACGAGCCTCAATTTATACATGATCATATTATTCACAAATTTAATAAGAAAAGAAAAATTGACAAGATATTTAATTATAGAAAATCTGATTTTAAAATTTTAAATAAACTAAGGTATTCTAACGAAATTAAAAATCTTAAATTGAATAAGAAAAATTTAAATAATAATTTTAATATTAGAAATCCTTTTTTTTCTGAAGGTGATGCAGAGTTTTTGTATCAATTCATTAGACATACAAAACCAAAACGAATAATTGAAATTGGATCTGGTTTTTCTACTTTAATAGCTTATCAGGCAAAATTAAAAAATGACAAAACTAGACAATGTGAAATAACTTGTATTGACCCGAATATTATTAAAATTATTTCTAAGTTGAAAATAAATCATATTAAAAAAAAAATTGAAGACATTAAATTAGATAAATTTAGATCATTAGAAAAAAATGATTTATTATTTATAGATTCAACTCACATAATTAAACCATATGGAGATGTACTTAAAATTTATCTTGAAATTATACCTAGTTTAAAAAAAAATGTTAATATTTGTATCCATGATATCTTTACTCCATTTTCCTATCCTGAGGACTGGGTTGTAAATCATAACATTTTTTGGAATGAACAATTTTTATTAGAAGCTATTTTGATGGATAAGAAAAAATATAAAACTTTAGCACCATTATATTTTTTAAAAAAAGAAAATTATAAAGAAATGAAAAAAATTTGTCCTTACTTAAATCAGAGCTCATCTCCTACGTCTTATTATATTAAAAAAATTAATTAATTTTAATTTGACTAATTATCTTCTTTATTAATTCTTTTTTTTTTTTAATTAATTCAATTTTTTCTTCAGCTTTATTTTTTTTTTTTACTCTTATTAATTGCTTAAAACTTTGATTAAAATGATTAAAATTAATTGTCCTGAGGGAATATCTAGGAAAATAATTTTTATTTAAGTAGTTTTTTTTATTTATGAATAAGAGAACATCATTTGCTATACAATCAAGTGCAAAAAGTGAATAAAAGTTTTCACTACTACTTACTGAAAATTTTGTTCTTGCCAAATATTTAAATAATTTATCTCGATTAATATTTCCTAAGTTTGTAATATTCTTACCACTGATTTTATCGCCTGCTACAAATACTTTTTTTTGAATACTTAATTTTTGTGTGATTTTTTTTAGAAAATAATTAGATTTGTTTGAATGTTTTCTGTAATAAATGAGAAAGTCAATATCTTTAATTTTTCGCTTTTTATTATTATCGAAACAAATAAGAGTTAAATTAAATAAAGATTTTTTTATATTCTCTTTGTTTAAATATTTTCTTAGCATTTCAGTTGAAAACATCAAAAAATCGTATTTTTTATTAATAATATTTGAACTAAACTTATAAAATATTGGAAAAAAGTACTTTCTGACAATGTAATTAATCCCATCTTCTTTTTCAATATGAGTGCCTCCGGTTATTGGACCTAAATAAGTATTTTTAGGCAACATTAAAAAAATCAAAAAATTCCATAAAGGTAAATAATTTATATAAAAAGTTTTATAACCATAAAAATTATGAAATCGAATAAGAAATATTCCCCAAAATAGTTTTATATATTTATTTATAAAATTATTTTTATATTTCGAATATCTAATAGTTTTGATTTTTCTATTATAATATAGATATTCTGCATTATTACTTCTGATATTTATTTTATGTGAAGAGTTTGAAAATATTTTATTTATAAAATTCCTAGCAAGTATGCCTTCTCCAGTATAATTTTCAAAATCATTACACCAAACAAAAATATTCTTTTTAGTCTTCATGAATATTTGTAAAAGTTATATTGTTAAAATATCCTTTTCTTTTTCCATAAAGATAGTTATTAAAACTTTGAAGTAATCTTAAAGTTCTTCTCTTTGTCTCAAATTGTAATCTCCATATTGTTTCTGCAAAAAAAAATTTTTCAAAATATTTTGGAAGAGGTCTCTCAAAACCACATGCCATATTAATCGCAGCACCAAAACAGAATATTTTGTAAAATTTTTGTTTTTTTTGTATATAATTAGCTACAATTTCTTGCTTTGGGGTGGGTAAGGTTAAGAAACAAATTTCGTTTTCTTTAAATATAGGTATAAATTTCTTAAAATCATCCAATTCACCGTATGGTAATTGTACATGATTAATTTTTTTTTTAAATTTTTCTTCTAGATATATTTTTCCACTTTTTGATAGATTTCCTAAAATATAAATATCTTTTATTTCTTCAGGAATGGTTAGTTGATTTAAAAATTCTCTACCAGGTAACTTATCTATATGTAGTTTTGAAATTTTTTTAAAATAATAGCCATCTGGCCAAATGAAAAAATTTTTGTTTATTTCAATTTGACCTTTCGCATACGCACCAAGGAATGCAAGATTAAAAGCAGATAAAACAAAATTTTGTTTAAAAAATAATTTTTTAGGGTCGTTTAAAAACTTTAAATTAATCTTTTTAAATGAAATAATCTTACTTAAATAATTTACTAATTTGCTCATATTTCTCTGTTTGTTAAAGATTTTATTTAATGTATTTATTTTATTTTCAAATTCTTTTTTATCTAAATCATCAGATAGAAACCTCATCAGATCGGTTTTTAATTTGGATATATCTTGTGAATTTGTTGCAAAACCAATTTTATATTTATTGATTATATCTTTGACTTCTCCACCTATCAGACCAAATATTTTTTTTTTATAATTTAAATATGTTTGAAATTTTCCAGGAATTGTTGCATCAAATGACTGTCCTGGTTTCAAACTAATCAAAAGAGCGTCTGATTTATTTACATAATATTGCAAATCATCAAATTTTAGTAATCCTAATAGTTTTAAATTATCCAATGAATGGACTTTTTTTTCGTTTTGTAAAACACTGAATCTCCTTCCTTCTCCAGCAACTATCCAATTAATTCTATCTTTAGTAACTTTTACTAATTCTAAAACTAAACCAAAATTTTGAGCATCTCCAATGTTACCTGTAAACAATAAATTAAACTTTTTTTTTGAAATTGCCTCACTTTTATAATCATGACTAGAAGAATTTTTGATTTTTGAAGGTAATTCCGGCCATGATGGAAAATAAACTGTTTTGTCAATAAAACTCTTGCTGATGTTTCTTATTTTTTTTTTGTAAGTCAGTGACTGACAAAGAATAATATCTGTACGACTGTAAATAAATTTAACAATTTTTTCAAACAATCTGTAGATAAAAGTATTTTCCTTAAATATGTTTAAATCATTTAATACATTCGGCCACAAATCTAAAACCCAAAGAATATGTTTTGATTTGGTAAACTTACAAAGAAATATACTGCTTAATGCAACAATTATTGGTGATGTTGCAAATGTAAATACATAATCATAATTTTTTTTTCTTAATTTAAAAAAAGAGAAAAATAATGAACAAATAAGGAAACTCATATAATTAAAAGTTAATCTTGATAATGTCCCTTTACCCCTACTTATTTGTGGAACACGATATATTTTACAATTATTAAATTTTTTAAATTTTTTTGGATTATCACGAAATTCTTTGAAAACTTTTCCACCAGGATAATTTGGATAAGATGTTAAAATTTCAACTTCAATCCCATTATTTGTCAGTTCTTCAACTAAGTCATTTACTCTAAAATATTCTGGCCAAAAATATTGGGATACGACTAGAATTTTCATAAATTAAAAGTAAGTTATAAAATTATTTAAACCAAACTTTAGTATTAATATAATCTTTATAACTTTGAATTATTTTTGCAACATTGTTGGAGAGCCCTTCAACACAATAGTCAGAATGAATTCTATTTATTTTTGAATTTTCAGATTTTAATATCAAATTAATGGATCCTAATATAGATTCATATTTCATACCTGAAAACAAACAACATCCCTCCTCCAATCCTTCATGTCTTTCAGTCGTTTCTCTAAAGTTTATAGCTGGAAAATTAAGAATATTAGCTTCTTCTACAATACTGCCACTGTCTGAAATTGTGAGTTTAGCATGAATTTGAAGTTTGATATAATCAAAATAATTAAATGGTTCGCTAAACAAAATATTTTTATTTTTTGATACCTTGTTTTGTTTTAATTTTTTTCTCAATCTAGGGTGTGTTGTAACAATAATTGGTAATTTAAATTTTTTATAAAGAAATTTCATTGTATTAAGAATAGTCATATAATTTTTTTTGTTATCTAAATTTTCTTCTCTATGAGTACTAATTAAAAAATAATTTTTTTTTGAGAGTTTTAGTTTAGTTAGTATTGTAGATTTTTCTATATCGTCCTTATAATATTTCAATACCTCAAATAGTGGACTACCAATTTTTATAACACGGTCTGGAGGAAAATTCTCTCGTATTAAATTTTGTTTTGCAACCTCACTGTAAGTTAAATTAACGTCGGCAAGATTATCTATAATTTTCCTATTTATTTCTTCAGGAACTCTAGCATCATAACATCTATTTCCGGCTTCAATATGAAATATTGGAATTGCTCTTTTCTTAGCAAAAATAGTGGCTAATCCCGTATTTGTATCACCTAAAATTAAAACAGCATCAGGCTTTTCTTTATCCAATATTTCATCAAATTTCTTACATAGCTCTGAAATAAATGTAGCCGGTCTATTGTTTTTGCAATTCAAACTGTAGTCCGATTTTCTTATTTTTAAATTTTTAAAAAATACAGAATTTAGGTTTTTGTCAAAATTCTGGTTACTATTTACAATTACATGATTAAATAAACTATCAAATTTATTTATTATTCTAGAAAGTCTGATGATTTCAGGTCTTGTGCCCAATAAAGTAAGGATTTTAATTTTCATTTTTCAATATCAAAATTTTTGATTAAAGGCTTAATCATATTTATAGTTTGGGATACGTTAAGCTGATTTGTATTTTCTGAAGTATAATCTTGAAACTTTTTTAATTGTTTTTTACCCTTTTCAAAATATAAATCATAATTTAACTCCCTAGTATCAGAATTTATTATATAAAAATCTTTTATTTTTTTCGCAAAAAATCTCTCTTCCCTACTCATCAATGTTTCATGTTTTTTCTCACCATGCCTAGTACCTATAATATTAATTTTGTAATTTTTTTTTTCATAAATTTTTAATAATGCTTTAGTTAAAGTTTCTATTGTTGTAGCTGATGTTTGAGGCACAATAGTTTGACCATTTTTTCCATACATTATTGCAAAAAAAACTAAATCTATAGCTTGATCTAAATTCATCAAAAATCTTGTCATACTAGGATCTGTAACTGTAAGACTTTCATTATTAATAATTTTATTTATGAACAATGGAAGCACTGAACCTCTAGAAAGTAAAACGTTTCCATATCTTGTAATAGTAATTTGAGTTTGATTTTTTGTTAAATTTCTTGATTTAGCAATTGCAATTTTTTCCATTAGTGCCTTGGACATTCCCATTGCATTTATAGGGTAAACTGCTTTATCAGTGCTTAAACAAACAATTTTTTTTACATTATTTTTTATGCATGCGTCTATGATATTACTTGTTCCATCAATATTTGTACGAACGGCTTCCAAAGGATAAAATTCGCAAGAAGGCACTTGCTTTAAAGCTGCAGCTTGAAAAACAAAATCTGAGTTTATTGAAGCATCTAATACTGATGATTTATCTCTAACATCACCAATGATAAATTTAATTCTTTTATTATTATAATTAAGTCTTAGATCATTTTGTTTTTTTTCATCTCTACTAAAAATCCTAATTTCTTTAAAGGAATATTTTATAGCTCTTTTCAAAAAAGCTTTACCAAATGATCCTGTGCCACCAAATATTGTAACTATTTTATTATTAAAATATTTATTCATACCATTTCTTTAAATTTTTTTTATAAGTTGATAAGTTATTTTTCTCATACTCAAATCTACTTAATCCTTTCATAAATGAAATAAGCATCCCAAACTTATAAAGTTTTGGTAAAAAGACATCTATTTTAGATTCAAATAAAACAATCATTTTCTGAACAATATCTAACATATAAAAAATAAATGGAATATTTAATATTAATTTAACTAAGTAATTTTTTGATATTTTATAAAATATTGACTCATTTGCTGCATAACTATTAATTTTAACGAATTCATTAATACCAAAACAGCCCAAATAAAAAAATTTTTCTAGAAACACCCTAAAATTTCTAAAATCTTTGTGATAAATTTTTGAATTAACCATTTGAAATTTAAAACCTTTTTTATTTAACCTATAAGCTAACTCAAAATCTTCAAAACCATAATAATTAAATTTTAGGTTAAAGAAATTTTTGTAGTCTTTAAAAGAGTCTTTTTTGAGACCCATATTCATAGTTACAATATTTTTGATTGGAATATTTATATTTTTATAAATACTTGATTTTATAGTTGTTTGATCTCTAAATTTTATCAAATTTTTAATACTCTTTTTATATTTATACTTCACATCTCCACAATAAATTGTTTTTTTTTTATTATGTAAAAATTTTTTATAATAGTTATTTAAAAAATTTTTTGCTGGAAAACAGTCATCATCTAAAAAAATAATGAATTTCCCTTTTGCTTTTTTTGCGCCAAAGTTTCTTTTATACGCTTGATGGTTTTTTTTCATAATTAAATGTTTAG
>CACADE010000003.1 GCA_902531175.1 uncultured Pelagibacteraceae bacterium | reverse complement strand
CATAGCGTTTAATGAATTAGGAAGACAAGCAATTATGGCTGACAGTAAGTGGGAAAATGGATTTTATAGTAATTACAAATTAAATCCTGACAAAGGTTTAGCATTAGCAAGAATGGCAGCACATATTACTTATCTTTCTGAAAAAGGATTGCAGGAAAAATTTGGAAGAAAATTGCAAGATAGGGATAGCTTAAAATATGGATTTGAGGCAGATTTTCAAATTGAGAGTTATCTTAGATACCAAGGATCTGTGTTTGTTGATAGATTTGATGCTAACAGTTATCTATATATAACTCGTGCAATGGATTATTTTGACTTATCCAAACAGTACAAAGGAAATTTATCTCATGCATTTAAAAAAACTAAAACAAAATTTTTTGTAATATCATTTACATCAGATTGGTTGTATCCAACATCGGAGAATAGAGAAATAGTTATAGCATTAAATTCTATTGGTGTAGATGTCGGATTTGTTGAAATAGAATCTGATAAGGGACAT
This sequence comes from uncultured Pelagibacteraceae bacterium, assembly GCA_902531175.1. Taxonomy (GTDB): domain Bacteria; phylum Pseudomonadota; class Alphaproteobacteria; order Pelagibacterales; family Pelagibacteraceae; genus Pelagibacter. The sequence goes on along the minus strand of CACADE010000003.1, from coordinate 200,721 downwards.
GACTCATTTTTGCTTGATGTTCCAAGTTTCATAAAGACACTTGGCGATTATATTAGCTCAACCTACAAAATTGTAAATGAAAGAAGAATTTAATATTATATCTAATTTGATAGAGGAAAATACTAGAGTTCTCGATGTTGGTTGTGGCAATGGAGACTTAATGAAATTTTTACAAGAAAACAAAACTAAAGATATTCGTGGATTAGAAATTTCTAAAGAAAAAGTTCAAAATTGTTTATCAAAAGGATTAACTGTTATAGAAGGGAATGCTGAAAGCGATTTAAAACAATTTCCTAAATCGTCTTTTGATTATGTTATTTTAAGCCAAACATTACAAGCTTTTCTTAATCCTGAATTAGTAATTAATGAATTACTTAAAGTAGGAAAAAAAGTAATTGTTACCATACCTAATTTTGGTTACTGGAGAGTTAGACTACAATTATTGTTCAAAGGCACAATGCCTGTAACAGAAAATTTACCTCATGAGTGGTACAACACACCAAATTTACATATGTGCACAATTAAAGATTTTTATAATTTTTGCAGTACTAAGAATATTAAAATATATAAGTCTATTGCTTTAAAAAAAAGTCGAATTTCAGAAATAAACAAATCAAATTTAAACTATAAAAATCTTGACTCTCACTTAGGTATATTTTTAATAGAAAGTTAAATGAAAGTAGAAATTATTAAGTGTCTGGAAGATAATTTTTCTTACATTTTAATTAATGAAGCTAATAGAAATTGTTGTGTTATTGATCCTGGTGAAGCAGATCCAATTATAAACTATTTAGAGAGAAATAAATTAAATTTAAAATATATATTAAATACACATCATCATAATGACCATGTTGGTGGGAATGAGGAATTAAAAAAAAAATTTGATGCAGAAGTAGTAGGTTATATTGGAGATAAAAGTAGAATACCTCAAATTGATATTTGCTTAAATGATGGTGAAATTTGGAAAGAAGATATTTTTGAAGCAAAAATCTATCATGTACCAGGTCATACAATAGGTCACATCTGTTTTCATTTTTTTAAAAATAAATTAATTTTTACAGGAGATACTTTATTCTCCTTGGGATGTGGAAGAATTTTTGAAGGAAGTTATGAGCAAATGTATAACTCATTACAAGTTTTAAAAAATTTAGATAGAGATACAAAAATTTATTGTGGACATGAGTATACTTTAAAGAATTCTGAATTTTGTTTAGCACAAGATTCCAATAACAATGAATTACTAAACAAAATTAAAGAAATTAAAGAAAAAATTAAACAAGGTAAAACTAGTATGCCATCGACGATTGGTGAGGAACTTAATTGTAACATTTTTCTTAAGTCAAACGATCTAGAAAATTTCAAAAAATTGCGGGATTTAAAGGATAATTTTTAAGTTATTAAACTTGACTATAATACAACCCGGACTATATTGCTCACTATAAAAATTAGGGCTAACTATGTCATTCGCAGTAATTCAAACAGGTGGTAAACAATATAAAGTTAAAGCTGGAGAGATTCTTAAAGTTGAAAAACTCGAAGATTCAAAAGAAAATTCGAAAATAGAGTTTAATGAAATACTAGCCTACGGAGATGATAAAAATTTAGAGTTAGGAGAGCCGACAATTAGTGGAGCTAAAGTTGAAGCTGAATTAATAAAAAATGGAAAAAATAGAACAGTTCTTATTTTTAAAAAAAGGAGAAGGCAAAATTCGAGAAGAAAAAATGGTCATAGACAAAAATTTACAATGGTAAGAATAAGTAAAATCTATTCAAAAGATGGTAAAGTTATTTCTGAAGCAGAAAAAAGAAAAGAAATACCATCAAAAAAAACAGTTGAAACTAAGGAAGCAGCTAAATAAAAAGTAATTTATGGCAACGAAAAAAGCAGGTGGATCGTCAAGAAACGGAAGAGATAGTGCAGGTCGTAGACTGGGTGTGAAAAAATATGGTGGCGAGATGGTTGTGCCTGGCAACATTATTGTAAGACAAAGGGGAACTAAAATATTTCCTGGAGAAAATGTTGGCATGGGTAAAGACCATTCGATTTTTTCAGTTGTTAAAGGTAAAGTAGAGTTTAAAAAATCAAAATCTGATAGAACTTACGTTTCTGTAAAGCCCAATTAATAGACACAACACTCACATAGTTGTTATATGAAATTTCTAGATCAAGTTAAGATATATGTAAAAGCTGGCAACGGAGGATCAGGATCTCCAAGTTTTCGTAGGGAAAAATTTGTAGAGTTTGGTGGCCCTGATGGTGGCGATGGAGGGAAAGGAGGATCTGTAATTCTTATTAGTGAAAGAAATCTTAATACTTTAATTGATTACAGGTATCAACAACACTTCAAAGCTGAAAGAGGAAAGGATGGCAGCGGAAAAAACAAAACTGGTAAAGGTGGTGATGATTTATATTTAAAAGTACCTTTAGGAACACAAGTATTTGAAGAAGATAATAAAACACTTATTTATGATTTTAAAAGTCAGAAAGAGGAATTTTTAGTAGCAAGCGGAGGTAAAGGAGGATTTGGAAATACAAGGTTTAAGTCCTCAACCAATAGAGCCCCAAAGAAATTTACAAAAGGGGGTCAAGGAGAGGAATTTTGGATTTGGCTTCAACTAAAAACAATTGCTGATATCGGCATCATAGGATTGCCCAATGCTGGGAAATCTAGCTTGCTTGCATCAATGACGAGTGCAAATCCAAAAATAGCAAACTATAAATTTACTACAATTAATCCAAATCTTGGGGTTGCTAGTTATGATGACAAAGAAGTTACTTTAGCAGATATACCAGGCTTAATTGAGGGCGCTCATACCGGAACTGGTCTTGGGATAAAATTTTTAAAACATATAGAAAGGTGCAAAACTTTGCTGCATTTAATAGATATAACTGAAGATGATTTATTTATTTCTTACAATCAAGTCAGAAAAGAATTATCAAAATACAGTAAAGATTTAGTTAAAAAAAAAGAAATAGTAGTTTTAAATAAAATTGATTTAATAGATGAAGAGGAAAAAAAAGAGAAGATAAAAAAACTCAAGAAGAAATTAAAAAAAAATATCTTTTTAATGTCAACAATGGATAAAAAATCAGTATCAGATATAAAGTCAAAGTTGGTAAACTATGTATCTTAAGGACTCCAAAACTGTAGTAATAAAAATAGGTTCATCTTTATTAATAAATGACAATAAAATTATTAGAGAAAAATGGCTTTTGGAATTTGCTAAAGAAATTAAAGAGTTACAAAAACTTAAAAAAAACGTTGTTATAGTGAGTTCTGGAGCAATTGCTTTAGGTTGTAAAAAATTACAATTAAATAAAAAAACTTTAAAGCTTGATAAAAGCCAAGCTGTTGCATCAATTGGACAAATAGAATTAATGAATCTTTTTAAAAAGACATTTAGCTCAAATAAAATAAATATTTCACAAATTCTAATTACTTTAGAAGATACTGAACAAAGAAGAAGAGCTATAAATGCTAAAAGAACTTTCGAAAACTTATTTGAACTTAATTTTGTACCTGTTGTTAATGAAAATGATAGTATTGCAACTTCTGAAATTAAATACGGAGACAATGACAGATTAGCATCAAGAGTTGCTCAAATATCAGGTGCAGATTGCTTAATATTACTATCTGATGTTGATGGATTGTATTCTAAAAATCCAAAAATTCATAAAAATGCTAAATTGATTAAAGAAATAAAAAATATTGATTCTAAAATTGAAAATTTTTCAAGTAAAAGCACAAGTGAGTATGGTACTGGTGGAATGAAAACGAAAATTGATGCTGCAAAAGTTTGTCAAGTCTCAGGTTGCTATATGGCTATTGCAAATGGTTTAATTAAAAGACCAATTAAAAATATACTGGAACATAATTCTGGGACATGGTTTTTGCCAAAAGTATCTAAATTAGATGCAAGAAAAAAATGGATAATTAGCTCTATATCTCCAAAAGGAGAAATTATAATAGATGATGGTGCTTTAAATGCATTAAAAGATGGAAAAAGTTTATTAGCTGCAGGTATTAGAAAAGTTTCAGGAAAATTTGTTAAAGGTGATCATGTTAGAATTTTAGATAAAAATAACAAAGAATTTGCAAGAGGATTGAGCAGTTTTACATCTGATGAGATATCCAAAATAAAAGGAGAACATTCTAACAAAATTAGTAATCTTTTAGGCTATGTTACAAAGTCTGAAGTTATACATAAAGATGATATGGTTAAAATTTAATGAGTAAACTACTTAAAAAAATTGGATTAAATTCTAGAAAAGCTTTGAATTCAAGTATTAGTCCAAAAAAAAAAAATAAAGTTTTAAAAGATTTTGTAAAATTAATTGAGATTAATAAGAATAAAATTATTAGTGAAAATAAGAAAGATATTTTTTATGCAAAAGGAAAAAAATTAAAAGAAAACTTAATTCAAAGACTTGCTCTTAATAATAACAAATTAAAAAGTATAATTGACTCTGTTAAAACTATTACTTCTTTTAAAGATCCAGTTAATCAAGTAACTTCCAAATGGAAAAGGCCAAATGGACTTGAAATTAGAAGAGTTACAATACCAATAGGAGTTATAGGTGTAATATTTGAGAGTAGACCCAATGTTACTTCGGATGTATCAGCACTATGTTTTAAATCTGGAAATGCTGTTATATTAAGAGGTGGTTCCGAAGCCTACAATAGTAATAAAATTTTAGTAAATTTATTTAGGAAAGCTTTAAAAAAAAATAAAGTAAACGAAAATTACGTCCAGTTTATAAACAATAAAAACAGAAAACTCGTAGATTATTTATTATCAAAAATGGAAAACTCCATTGATGTTGTAATACCACGAGGTGGAAAAAATTTAGTAAAAAAAGTTAAACAACTTTCAAGGGTGCCAGTTATTGGTCATTTGGAAGGAATTTGTCATACATATATTGATAAAGAGGCAGAAGATAGTATGGCAAACAAAATAGTATTAAATGCTAAGTTGAGAAATACTAGTATATGTGGTGCAACTGAAACTCTCTTAATACATAAAAGTAAATCAAAATTAGTAAATTTAATTTTAAATTCACTAGCTGAAAGTGGTTGTAAAATTTTAGCTGATAAAAAAATAAGTAAATTATTTAAAGGCAAAACATATCCTGCAAATAATAATACTTGGTCAAAAGAACATCTTTCACCCATTATTTCGGTTAAATTAGTGAATGATGTCAAAGAAGCAGTTGCCCATATCAACAAATATGGAACTATGCATACAGATGCAATCGTAACCAAAAACAAGAATACAGCAAAATTCTTTATTAAGAATGTAAAAAGCTCTATTGCTATTCAAAATTCATCAACACAATTCGCTGACGGAGGCGAATTTGGATTTGGTGGAGAGGTTGGAATTTCAACAAACACTTTGCCACCAAGAGGTCCTGTCGGTTTAAATCAATTAGTAAGTTATAAATATGAAGTTTATGGTTCGGGGCAGATTAGAAAATAAAAAGATTGGTATACTCGGTGGATCGTTTGATCCAGCACATGTTGGTCATGTAAGAATTTCTAAATTAGCAAAAAAAAATTATGATTTGAGCCAAGTTATATGGGCCATAACAAAACAAAATCCATTTAAAAAAAATAATCCAAATGATCTATACAAAAGAACAGCATATGCAAAAAAAATTAATAAAAATAATAAATTTATAAAAGTAAAATGTTTTGAAGAAATAATAAAATCTAATCGTACAGTAGATTTAATTAAATATTTAAAAAAAAAATTTAAACATTCAGAAATATTTTTTTTAATGGGGGCAGATAACCTAATAAATTTTCATAAATGGAAGGGGTACAATTCAATAACTAAAATGTGCAAAATATTGGTATTTGATCGAAATGGATACAAATCAAAGGCTTTTAGATCTAAATCATTTAAGAAATATAATAAAAAAGCAGTTGAATTTATAAAGTTTAATAAAGTCAATATTTCATCTTCTCAATTAAGAAAAATTTGATACTCTAAATTCAATTAATGGAAAAAATATCAGCTCTTAAAGATGAAATAATCAAAACGCTTGATATTAATAAAGCCTTAGACATAGTTTCAATAGATCTCGAGGGAAAATCATCAGTTGCAGACTTCATGATTATAGCTAGTGGTACATCATCAAGACATATTCAAGCTTTGTCTGAACAAGTTTTTGAAAAATTAAAAATTAATGGTGTGAATAATTGTAAAATTGAAGGAAAAGATAGTAATGATTGGAAGCTTGTAGATGGAATAGACTTAATTGTTCATATTTTCAATCCTGAAAAAAGAAAATTTTATGAATTAGAAAAAATGTGGTCAGAATTAATTCCTAAAGAAAAACTAATCATATGAAAAAAGTATACTTAATAGCTTCTTTAATTTTTTTCGTATTTACAAATCCAATTTTGAGTAATGAAGAAGATATTTACAAAAAAATTGATTTATTCAGCGAAGTCTTAGATAAAATTAATAAAGAATATGTTGATGAAGTAAATCAGAGTGAAGCAATGGATGCTGCTATAAACGGCGTTTTGCAATCTTTGGATCCTTATTCAGCATATATGTCTCCGGACTCGTTTAAAAATATGCAAACCGAGACTAGTGGAGAATTTGGAGGATTGGGAATTGAAGTCAGTATGGAGGCTGGTGTTGTAAAAGTAATTTCTCCAATTGATAACTCGCCAGCTGAGGAGGTTGGTGTTAAAGCTGGAGATTACATCGTTAAAATTGATGATGTTCAAGTTCAAGGAAAAACTCTTTCTGAAGCTGTAGAATTGATGAGAGGCCCAGTTGGATCTGATATAGAAATTACTGTTAGAAGAAGAGGAGAAAGAAAAGCACTTATATTTACAATTACAAGAGAAATAATACAAGTTGCATCTGTAAAGTCAGAAATTAAAGATGATCAAACAGCTTATATAAGATTAACATCATTCAATGAGAATAGTAGTAAACAAATAAAAAATAAAATCAAAGAATTTAAGAAAATTAAGAAAATTAAAAATTACATATTAGATTTAAGAAACAATCCTGGTGGATTGTTATCTCAAGCAATAAAAATTTCAGATTATTTTTTAGAAAATGGAGAAATAGTTTCTACAAAAAGTAAAAGGAAGTATGAAAATAGAAAATGGTTTGCAAAAAAAGGAGATATTATTGATGGGGAAACGATGGTTATTTTGATTAATTATGGGTCTGCATCAGCATCTGAAATTGTTGCAGGAGCACTACAAGATCACAAAAGAGCGATATTAGTTGGAGAGAGTACATATGGAAAAGGGTCAGTCCAATCAATTATTCCTTTAGAAAATGAAGGTGCCATAAGACTTACTGTTTCTAAATACTATCTACCATCGGGTAAATCGATTTCAAGAGTAGGTGTAAATCCAGATATAGTTGTTGCTGAAGGTTCAGATGAATTTAGAATAAATACAGATACTGATAACCAATTGGAATTTGCTCTTAAATTATTAAATGGTTAAGAATGAAAGAAAAATTTCAAAAACTTCCATTAAGAAATGGTGTTGGTATCGCAGTCTTAAATAAAGAAAATAAGATATTTGTTGCGAAAAGAATTGATAATCCTGCTGATTTTTGGCAGATGCCTCAAGGCGGTATTGATAAAGGTGAAAATTATTTTGATGCAGCATTGAGAGAACTTAAAGAAGAAACAAGTATAAAGTCAGTAGAGCTAGTTAAAGAAATAAGCAAATACACAACTTACGATCTTCCTGATCGCCTCTTAGGAATTATTTGGAAAGGAAAATATAAAGGCCAAAAACAAAAGTGGTTTATTGTAAAGTTTAATGGAGAGGAAAATGAAATTAACATTAAAACTAAACATCCTGAATTCTTAGATTGGAAATGGATAGATATTAAAGATTTAACGAGTAAAGTTGTAGATTTTAAACTTCATGTTTACCAAGAAATTCAAAAAGAACTAGAAAAAGTAGTTAATTAGTACTTATAGATTTTAGAACTTCGACTTTGTGATTTAAAAGAAATCTTTTTTGATCATCGATATTATCTTTTGATAATTCTGCTTCAGCGCTGCTTATCGACTCAGATACAAAATTTTTATCAGCATCTTTTAAATCAAAAATTGAGCTAGTTAATACAGATAACGTATTATCTTTGAATTCGACAATACCATCTTCAACATAGAAATTTTGTTCCTCAGACTCAGAGAATACTCTAATTATACCTGGTTTTAAAAAAGAGATAATTGGAATATGGTCTTTAAGAATACCAATCTCTCCTTCTACAGCAGGAATTACAACTTCAAATACATTATCTTTTGAAATAAAAGATTGTTCTGGGTTTACAATATCTATATTAAAAAGATTACTCATTAAGCAGCTGCATCTTTTGCCATTTTTTCAGCTTTTTCTATTGCTTCTTCTATTGTGCCAACCATATAAAAAGCAGCTTCAGGCAGATGGTCATATTCTCCTTTGCATATTGCGTCAAACCCTTTAATTGTTGACTCTAAATCTACTAGTTTACCTGGAGATCCTGTAAATACTTCAGCAACAAAGAAGGGTTGAGATAAAAATCTTTGGATTTTTCTAGCTCTAGCTACAGTAAGTTTATCATCCTCTGATAGCTCATCCATTCCTAGAATTGCAATAATATCTTGCAAAGATTTGTATGTTTGTAAAATTTTCTGAACAGATCTTGCTACTCGATAGTGTTCATCACCAACAACTCTTGGATCTAAAATTCTAGAAGTAGAATCTAAAGGGTCAACAGCTGGGTAAATACCTAATTCAGCAATTTGCCTTGAAAGTACAGTCGTTGCGTCTAAGTGTGAAAAAGAAGTTGCTGGAGCTGGATCTGTTAAATCATCTGCAGGTACATAAATTGCCTGAACAGATGTAATTGATCCTTTATTAGTTGTTGTAATTCTTTCTTGCAGGTTTCCCATATCTGTTGCAAGAGTAGGCTGATAACCAACCGCAGAAGGAATTCTTCCTAGAAGAGCTGATACTTCTGAACCTGCCTGAGTAAATCTAAAAATGTTATCAACAAAGAACAAAACATCTTGACCCTCTTGATCCCTGAAATACTCTGCCACAGTAAGACCAGTTAAAGCTACTCTAGCTCTGGCTCCTGGAGGTTCATTCATTTGTCCATAAACTAATGCTGCTTTAGACCCAGTTCCCTCTGGCTTGATTACTCCTGACTCGATCATTTCGTGATATAAATCGTTCCCTTCTCTAGTTCTCTCTCCCACTCCAGCGAATACTGAAAATCCACCGTGTGCCTTAGCTATATTATTTATAAGTTCCATTATAATTACAGTTTTTCCAACTCCTGCTCCACCAAACAATCCGATTTTTCCACCTTTGGCATAAGGTGCTAATAAGTCGATTACCTTTATTCCAGTTACTAGAATTTCTGTTTCTGTAGACTGATCATTAAAAGAAGGAGCTTGTCGGTGTATAGGCCAATTTTCTTTAGTAGAAATTTGTCCTTTCTCATCTATTGGTTCACCTATAACGTTTACAATTCGTCCTAATGTTTCTGGACCTACTGGAACTTGAATTGGAGCGCCTGTATCTTTTACTTCGTCACCCCTTTTGAGTCCCTCTGTACTATCCATAGCAATGGTTCTAACACTTGACTCTCCAAGGTGCTGCGCAACTTCTAAAACTAATCTATTACCTCCATTATCACACTCTAAGGCTGTTAATATTTCTGGCAGTTCTCCATCAAATTTTACGTCAACGACTGCACCAATTACTTGTGTTATGTTTCCTTTTTTGCTCATAATTATAAACTTTCTGCTCCTGATATAATTTCAATTAACTCTTTTGTTATTGCTGCTTGACGGCTTCTATTATACTCAATTGTAAGCCTATCAACCAATTCGCCTGCGTTTCTGGTTGCATTATCCATTGCTGTCATCCTCGAACCTTGCTCACTGGCAGAATTCTCTAACATTGCTTTAAATATTTGCGTTGAAATATTTTTCGGCAATAAATTACTTAAAATCTCATCTTCATCTGGTTCAAACTCATAGTCATTATCATTACTAGAGTCATCTTTATCATCTTTATCTTCATTAAGTGGAACTATTTGTTGTTCTTGTGGAATTTGTGTAATTACATTTTTAAATTTATTGTAAAATATTGCACAAACATCAAATTCATTTTTTTCAAATTTTTCAATTATAATTTTTCCGACTTTATCTGCATCAAAGTAATTAATATTTTTTGACTCTTTAAAAGAAATGTTCTCTACAATATAACTTTTATATTGTCTTTTAAGTTGATCATATCCTTTAGATCCAACAGTAATAATCTTTAAAGTTTTGTTTTCAGATATTATTTTTTCAAAATAACTTTTTGCTTTTTTAATAATGTTAGTATTAAAACCTCCACATAAACCTCTATCAGCAGTGAGTACAATACATAAATGAACTTTTTCTTCACCTGTCCCAACCAGTAACTTGGGAGCATTTTCTTTATCTGTTATACTTTTTGAAAGATTTAAAATTACATTATTCATTTTTTCAGAATAAGGTCTGCCTTTTTCAGCATTCTCTTGAGCTTTTCTTAACTTGGCTGCAGCCACCATTTTCATAGCTTTTGTTATTTTCTGAGTTGATTTAACACTCGTAATTCTTTTTCTAAGATCGTCTAAACTTGGCATTTATGATTATTTAATTCCTTTAATTAATTCTACTAATTGTTTTTCAATGTCCTCCTCAATCTTCCCAGTTTTGGCAATAGACTCCATAATCTCAGGCTTATCAGATTTACACTTTTGTAGAACTTTATTTTCAAAGTCTGCTACATCTTTAAGTTCAATATCATCCAAATAACCTTTTACGCCACAGAAAATTGATATAACTTGTTCTGCAACTGTCATGGGAGAATACTGTCCTTGTTTTAAAAGTTCAGTTAACTTCGAACCTCTATTTAAAAGTTTTTGTGTAGATGCATCTAAATCAGATCCAAATTGAGCAAAAGCTGCCATTTCTCTGTATTGAGCTAATTCTAATTTAATTGATCCAGCCACAGATTTCATAGCTTTAGTTTGTGCAGCTGATCCAACTCTAGATACGGATAATCCAACGTTTACTGCTGGTCTAATTCCTTGATTGAATAGTTCAGTTTCTAAAAATATTTGCCCGTCTGTAATAGATATTACATTTGTTGGAATGTATGCAGAGACATCGCCTGCTTGTGTTTCAATAATTGGTAGCGCAGTTAAAGAACCTCCGCCATTTTCATCACTTAATTTAGCAGCTCTTTCTAATAATCTACTATGTAAATAAAACACATCTCCTGGGTATGCTTCACGCCCCGGTGGTCTTCTTAATAATAATGACATTTGTCTATATGCGACTGCTTGCTTAGATAAATCATCGTAAATAATTAAAGCATGCATTCCATTATCTCTAAAATATTCTCCCATAGTACATCCTGTGTAAGGAGCTAAAAACTGAAGAGGCGCAGAGTCTGAGGCTGTTGCGGAAACTATAGTCGTATATTCCATTGCGCCAGCGTCCTCTAAAGTTTTTACAATCTGAGCAACAGTTGATCTTTTTTGTCCAATTGCAACATATATACAATAAAGTTTTTTACTTTCGTCGTCTGACTCATTAATTTTCTTTTGATTGATAATTGTATCGATAGCTACTGCGGTTTTACCAGTTTGACGATCTCCAATTATAAGTTCTCTTTGCCCTCTTCCAACAGGAATTAAGCTATCAATTGCTTTTAAACCTGTTTGCATTGGTTCTCCAACTGATTGTCGTGGAATAATTCCTGGAGCTTTAACTTCAACTCTTTTTCTTTCTAAACTTTTATCTAAAGCTCCTTTTCCATCAATTGGATTTCCTAATCCATCAACAACTCTTCCTAAAAGTTGTTTTCCAACTGGTACATCAACAATCGCACCAGTTCTTTTTACAGTATCACCCTCTTTAATTTCTCTATCATCGCCAAATATAACAACACCAACGTTGTCACTCTCTAAGTTTAATGCCATTCCTTTAGAGCCATCAGAAAACTCAACCATTTCTCCTGCTTGAACATTATCCAAGCCATAAATTCTTGCAATTCCATCTCCAACAGATAATACTTGTCCGACCTCTGAAACCTCAGCTCTATCGCCAAGTTTTTTTATCTGTTCTTTTAATATTTTTGTTACTTCTGAAGGATTTATTTCCATTTATGCCTCTATCATTTGTTTTTGAATTTGTTGCAGTTTATTTTTAATAGAATTATCTACCATTGTACTTCCCACTTTTAATACCAAGCCACCAATTAAACTTGGGTCAAATTTATAATTTAACTGTATCTTTGCTCCAAAGTTTTGAGATAGCTCTTCTTTAATTTTAGAAATATCTGTTTCATTAAGTTCTTTAGCTGAAAAAAGCTCTGCTTTTATTTCACCTCTAGCTTTCGAACATACCTCTAAAAAGTCACTTAAAATTTTTTCTAAATAAAAAAATCTTCTTTTTTGAATTAAAAAAACTAGAAATCTTTTTAAAAGATTATCAAAATTGTTTTTTTCAGAAATTGTTTCAATAACTTTAGTTAAATCCTCAATACTAGTCGTAGGGTTTTTGATTAAATATCGAAATTCTTCACTTTCATTTATGAGTCTACTAATTGCAACGACTTGTTCCTCTACTTTTGCTAGAGATTTATCTTCGTTAGCCAGCTCAAATAATGCTTGGGCATAACTGTTATTAGAAGTTATTGATATTTTATTTTCGCTCAATTTATACTCTCAATTGTGAAGATGTTTAAAATTTCGCTTAGATAACATACGAATTATCAGTCTTCAAGGCTCAGATTGTGAAAAATGGTAAGATTTAATGGGCTAATTGAAGCTGATGGGGTCAACATCAACTGAAAGTTTCATTCCTTTGGAGAGTTGAAAATCTTTCAATACATCTTTCAATTTTTTCTGAACATTAGATGTTTTTTTTGCCCTTATTAATAGTCTATTTCTGAATTTTTGATTAATTCTATATATTGGAGCATTTACTGGTCCTAAAATTTTTGCATCTATAGATTTTGATAAAATATTTTTAAGTTTTACGGCATCTATATCAAGTTTTTTTTCATTTGATGAAGATAAGATTAAAGCGATAAATCTTTCGTAGGGTGGTAGATTATTCCTCTTTCTTAAATTTAATTCATTTTCTAGAAATTTAAAAGGATCTTCATTTGTAATTTGATTTATAACTTCTGGTTTTAAATTGTATGTTTGGAAATAAATATTAGCCGGTTTGCCGGTTCTACCTGCTCTTCCTGATAACTGATGGTAAAGTTGTAAATTTTTTTCAGTGCTCCTAAGATCGTGTCCTTGAGAAGTTAAATCAATATCTAATACAATAATACAATTCAATTTTGGAAAGTGAAATCCTTTTGATATTAACTGAGTGCCTACAAGAATATCTATTTCACCAGATATAATTTTATTCAATTTATCTTTGCCAGATGCTTTATTCATTGTGTCGCTAGAAAAAATTATTGTTTTTTTATTAGGAAAAAGGTTTTTAACTTCCTCTGCAATTTTTTCTACCCCAGGTCCACTAAATACAAACTCACAAACATTTCCTTTTTTACAATCTCTATTTAATTTTGAATTATATCCACAGTAATGACACAAAAGAATTTTTTTATTTTTGTGAAATACTAAATTTATAGAACACCTTGGGCATGTAAAAACATTTAAACATTTTTTACATAAAACATAGGGTGCAAAACCTCTTCTATTTATGAAAAAGAGAACTTGATCTTTTTTATTTAAATGTTCTTTTACTTTTTCAAGAGTTTTGAGAGATATAGAACTTTTGGTCGCTAGTTGATTTTGATAAAGATCGATAACATGGTGTTTAGGTAAATTTGCACCCTTATATCGATTAAGCAATCTTGAGTAATTATATTTTTTAATTTTAATATTTTCATATGTTTCGATTGATGGAACTGCAGTTACTAAATTTATTGGAATATTTTCGTGTTTAGCTCTTGATATTGCCATATCTCTAGCATTATAGATAATTCCTTCATCTTGTTTATAAGATTGATCGTGCTCTTCATCTACAGTTATCAAACCTAATTTTTTGAATGGCAGAAATAAGGATGATCTTGCTCCAAGTACTACTTTAATTTTTCCTGCTGATAATCCATTCCATATAATTTTTCTTTTTTTTGGGCTGACTTTTGAATGCCAAACTGCAGCTTCAAATCCAAAATAAGATTTAAATTTTTTTTCAAATTCATTTGTTAGTCCTATTTCTGGTAATAAAATTAGAGCTTGCAATCCTATATTTATAATTTTTTCAATAGCTTTAAAATAAACTATTGTTTTTCCTGAACCGGTTGTACCTTGCAGTAAATGAACTCTAAAACTGCTATCATTTTTAGATAACTCTTTATAAGCCTTATCTTGCTCTTCAGAAAGTTGATAACTTTCTTTTTTGCTTGATAGAGCATATTTTAATAGATCGCTGTCATTTTTTATTTTTAAATTTTCGTCATTAATCAAATGTAGTTTTAAACACATTCCTAGGGGTACAAGATTGTAATTAGAAAACCACTTTAGAAAATTCATTGTCTTTTTACTTAGTGGTTCAATTTGAATTTTTTCAATTATAGATTTTAATTTAAATTCCTTATTATTCTTTTCTTCAAAAAAATCCCAAATTACACCAATAATATTTTTCTTACCAAATGGAACTTTTACATAATCTCCTGCTTTTAATTTAATATTACTTTCATAGGTAAAAGGATAATCAAATATATTTGGCAACAAAACTGGATATTTCATAAATATTTAATTTTAGTTTTTTTATATCTTAAAAATATATAAATAGATCAAATGAAATATAATTATTACTGGAGAAAATCAGGTTTAAAAAAACCTTATGGGGATAATTTTTTGAGTTTAGTTGAGGAATACAAGCCAAAAAATGTATTAGAAATCGGTGTTTTTTGTGGTGTTACATCAAGAAATATATGTGAATTATTAAAGACAAATTTTGGTAGTGATTTTAGATATTACGGATTAGATTTATTTGGATCAACTAAAACATCAAGTGTAGATGAGATCGAACCTAAATTTCTTGAAAATCAAAAGTTTTCGAATCCACTTAAAACTATCTATTATAATTTCATAAAAAAAGAAAATTTAAATTCAAAGATATCTGTTCAAAATTTTTTAAAGAAATTTTCGCAAAATATTGAGCTAATAGAAGGAGACACAAGGGTGACTTTAGAAAAAGTTCCTTTAAGTGAAATTGATTTCGTATTTTTAGATGGAGGCCATAGTTACGATACAGTTTTAAGTGATTTACAGAAACTTTATGACAACATGAAAAATAATTCTAGAATTGTTTGTGATGATTTTGCAGGTATTACAAAAATTGAAAGTGTTGAAAAAGCAATAAAAGACTTTGCAAATAATAATAAAATAAAACTTGAAGAAAAATTTAAAAGATTTGCTTTATTGAATGTAGAAAAATAATTATTAAGAGTGTATTTGACTTTTTAACATACACACAGAACCATTGATACAATCCACTTTTAGAGGCAATCGTAACTCTCTTCTTTCCATACCAAGAATGTACCAAGAAATATGAATAAGTGATTAATAAATTCTAGCATTCTCAACATATTTTAAAATCTTATTTCATTTTAAATCTTGGTACAAGTGATTAAAAAAATTATTTACTAAGTTTTTTTTCAAACTTTTCCAAATCTTTTTGAGACATATTTTCTCTACACCAATTTCCTATTAAGATACTATCTTGTGAAAGTTTAGAACCATATACTCCGCTATTCATCATCAAGAAACTTTCTAACAATGCACTTTCGATCCATTTTGGATTACTTTCCTCTAAGTGTGTAACATTTTTCTGTCTTTGTTTAGTGGCATCACTTAATTGTTTCTTCATTATTTTATCTAACTTTGGACCTTGTGGAACACCATCAATTTGAGAAATACATTTTATTACTTTGGTAAATAAACTTTTTGCTACTCTCGTTCTATCTTTGTCACTTAGCATATTGGCATGTTCAAGCGTACGTATAGCTTCTGCTCTAATGAGTTTAGCCTCTTTTTTTTCAAATAATCCAAATACCATTATTTACTCGACCGCCAAATATTTCCACCCCAAAGATAGCTTAAATGAACGTAACACATCATAAAACAGAACAGCCCACAAATAAATAATAAATAATAAATTAAAATATTTTCTATATGATTTATGGCATACCAAATTAAACCTACTCCAATTGCAAAATCAATTAAAGCCCAAGCAATCATTGTCCATTTGGGGAAGGATTTTCTCAAATCCTTCTTGTCTCCTGTAAGATAGATTTTTTTATTATAATCTCTCTTGGAATAATCTTTTTTTTTCATATTACCCTCATTGGGTTTTTCTTCATCTTGTCATAACTAAACTCATTTAGATAATCTGTCGAAATCATTTCATCATGAAGTTTTTTTGCTTTTTTTGTGGTTTCGTATTTCATGGTATTTTTTTCATAAGCATTTAATACTTGTTTACTTGCTTGTCCCAATATGTTTTTTAATTCCACATGTTCTTTTTCATTCTCTTCTTTGGTTCTTAAACTTAAACAAAAAACATTTTCACTTAATAGGTAATCACATCTAAATCCAAAATATTCATCTTTTCCAGCAACACTTAAATTATAATTATCTTCGCTAACTGATAATATGTAGTTAAATTGTGGAAGATCTTCAAAACCAAAAGTATAACCAAATACTTGAGCAAAATAATCTGTACCGGATATTCCTTCAATTAATTTTTTTAAATATTCTTTTTGTTTTTTCGAACCTAACTTTATGAATTTTTTGAATTCTTTCTTATTTAATTTCTCTGTAATTTTATAATTTTTATTTTTTATTTTTATAGAAATTATTTCATATTCATTTTTTCTAAATATATTAAACACGATTATGATTTGCTTATATCACACTTATAATGGTCAATGAATTTACTATTAATAAAGTCATACTTAGACATTGTAATTGTGGGCTCATCATCACCATCAAATATTATTTTTTGAAACCCTAAATCAAAATATCTAAGTTTTACAACAAAATAGTCATCTCCAAACTCTAAATTTTTTGTTGGGATACTAATAATTTTATTTTGATTTTCATCGAAATATTCAAATGACATTGAATCAAGTCTGTAATTAACTGGTTTATATATTTTACCCAAATTCGAAAGCATGTTAATACATGTTAAATTTATTCCTTGGTCTGCAGTAACAATTGTAGGGTAAATTATAAATACAAAGATAAAAACTAATCTAGTCATAATTAACAATAACCTTTAAATTTGATTAGATTATGACCAAATCTTAAACTATTTGTCTATAAAGTTCATTAGAACTTATATTTTGTTTCTGCTTTCTCACATTCAAATTGAGTTGTGAGAGGATCTCCTGATCTATTCAATAAATACTCAGTAAATGTTTTTGCAGCAGATTCATTCCTAGCAGGAACTAAACTTTTTTTATTTAGATCACCAATCCCTTTTTTAAAAATATCATCTAATTGTTTCTGATCAATTAAATCTAATTCTTCCTCAGTTAATTTGTAACCTTTAATTTTACCTACACCAGTTATTCTAGAAAGCGACCAAAGGAAATGAGTTATGTCAGTTTCATTTCTATTACGTTTAACTGTATAAATTATTTCTTTAGTAGCATACATATAAGTTCCTGATCCACCTTCATTCAACCATTTAGAATTTTTAAAATCTAGCCCTGCATAAAACTTTCTATCTTTAAACGTACAGGCTAAATCAACGACTTCTGCAAAAGCAGCATTTGATAAAAATATAATTAATAAAACTAAGCCAAATTTTTTCATTTATTCCATTCGTATGTATTTATCCTGTATCTGATTAAAAGTTTCCCAAGAGTCTTCCATAGTTCCACCCTCTTCTAATCTCTCAATAGCACTAAAAATAAAATTATTAGTAGCATCTATGGTGGGTTTGCTGTGATTAGAACTCCTTAAAATATGTCTAAGTGTAACCTGTACGCCGTCTAGTGTATAAAATATTCCATCATTCATATTTGACCATACGAATTGACTGTGTGGACTTTTAATAGATTTGATAGTTTTTTGATGCTCATTGTGGCACCACTTAATTAGTTTAGTAGGCTTCTTAAATATCTTTTTTTCTAAAGCCATTGATAAGTTATAGAGCATCACAACATAGTATAAGCCCATAATATCATCACCTGTTGCATTTATACCTTCTATTAATCTCTTATTCTTAGGTATTAGTTTGATGGTCTCTTTATCACTAATACGTCTTTTCATTGTAACTAACTATTTAAATAAATTGTTAAATTATAAATTAATCCAAGAGCTCTAATAGCTATTAATAAGTAAGTCAGAATTTTCCATAATTTCTTTCCTTTATATTTTCTTGCAGAATTATAAACACCAACTAATAATACTAATCCAATTATTATACTTATAATTTCAATTGCAAACACTGGAATAACAAAAACAACTATAGGACCAATTAATATAAAATAAGAAATTATATAAATACCCCAGAAAGAAGTTGCTAAAGAGTAATCTCCATTAAAAAATTTCTTAAAACTAAAGTTATTGTGAACGTCAAAGTGGTTTATTTTAAATGTTAAAAGCAGATTACTAATTAATGCACCGACAGCCAACCAAAATGCGACATATCCTAAAGAAATTATTTTAGTTAAATAATAAAATCCAAATGCGAGTATCCCTGAAATAATAGAGTAAATTAAAAATTTATAATCAAAGTTTTTCATAATCCAATAGTACCAAATCCCAAAATTAGAAACAACGAAGCTTTAATTGCAAAAAGTGTAAACAGTTGATTCTTCTAATATTCTTAATAACTGTTCATTTTTTTTTGAGAATGAGTATATGGATTTATTTGCTTTAAAATTATTTGATTTTAAAAATCTTTCAGCTGCTGAAGCTTTTATGCCAAAATTGATTCCCTCCGTTTGATCTTTTGCTAAACCAGATACAGCAATTGCAACAAGCTCTCCATCTTCGTTAATTATAGGTCCCCCACTATTACCAGGATTAATCGCTGCATCTATTTGAATTTCATTAGAATTATCCTCAAATCCTTTTAATGAACTTACAATGCCAGATGAAATTTTTAAATCATCACTTAAACCTTTTCCCAAAGGATATCCTCCCACATAAACTTTTTGCATTTTCATAGGTTCATCTCTTGCAAAATCAATATATGATTTATTTTTTAAATTAACTTTTAATAAAGCAAGATCTAGATTTTTGTCAGTTGCCAAAAGTCTAACATCATAATCTTTGTTGTTGTAAGTTATTTTAGAAATATTACATCCTTCAACAACATGATTATTAGTTAAAAGATGCCCTTTATTAGAAACAAAAAAAGCTGTTCCGCTTGATCCTGAATTGTTACTGCCGCCATCACTTTCTATTGGATCACATTGATATACTACGACTCTTTCATCGTTAATACTTTTATCTAACCAATTATGCTTAATAGTATCAAATACAATCTTACCACCAGGATTTATGATTTCAGTGACAGTATTATTTTCCAGATTTATTATAATTTCTCTATGTATAGCTGTATTATCATTAGGATTAATCATTAACTCTCTAGAAGCTGGTCTATCAATAGTGTAGGATCTTGCTATAATCTCTTTTTTTGTATAAGTCTCAATACCTATAGAAATAGTCTCTCTGGTCATTTTTTTTCCTAAAACATTCTTAATACTTGTGTTTGCGGTATAAATTTTTGTCCAAGTAAGTACTCCAGTAGAAAAATTAGATGAAAAGATTATATCTTCTATATCATCACTTAAATCGTACCAGTTTGTTTCATAAGAATATCTATTTTTAAGACATTTGTTTATTTCAATTACTTCACCGTATGTTGTTCCACTCAATAGCAAACTCAGAACCATGATGCCTAAAAGTTTTTTCATAATCCAATATTACTAAATCCTGAACAATGAGTCTAACTGAGAGTCAAATACATACCCGTACCAAGAATGTACCAAGAGAATTTTTGGCTCTGTACCAAGATCGTACCAAGAAGCGCGATTTAATAATTAAAATAAGTTAGGAACCACAATAAATTTAAAAAGAGTTATTTATTTTGAAAATTTGATTATTCTTATTGATATAAAAGGATAATTTAGGATCTTACTGTATAATCCTATAGTTTAAGAGTGAATTTGTCTTTTATCTACTGATAATGCTGCTTCTTTTATAGCTTCAGAAAATGTTGGGTGTGCGTGACATGTTCTTGCAATATCTTCAGAACTAGCTCCAAATTCCATTGCGACAGCCATCTCAGCTATCATTTCTCCTGCATGAGGACCAATAATATGTACACCAAGCACTTTATCAGTTGATTGGTCTGCCAAAATTTTTACAAAACCCTCTGGCTCATCAATTGCTTTGGCTCTTGAATTTGCCATAAAAGGAAATTTACCAATTTTGTACCCTATGTTTTCTTTTTTTAATTGCTCTTCGCTTTTGCCAACATAAGCGACTTCGGGAGATGTATAAACAACTCCAGGAATAATATCATAATTAACATGACCTGATTGACCTGCTATTAATTCTGCAACAGCAATTCCTTCCTCTTCAGCTTTATGGGCTAACATTGGGCCATCAATAACATCACCTATTGCATAAATATTTTTAACATTCGTTTCAAAATTTTTATTTACTTTAACTCTTCCTTTTTCATCTAACTTTACACCAACTTTATCTAAATTTAAGTTTTTAGTATAAGGTCTTCTTCCTACAGAAATTAAAACAACATCAACATCATGTTTAACTTTTTGGCCATCATTTTGTGAAGTCTCAACCGTCACACCGTTAGAGTTTTTAGTTATTTTATCAACTTTAGTATTAAGGTTGAATTTTATACCTTGTTTCTTTAATATTTTCATAAATTCATTTGAAATATCTCGATCCATTCCAGGCGTGATATGATCTAAAAATTCAACGACTGTGACTTCAGTGCCAAGTCTTGACCAAACTGATCCCATTTCCAAACCTATATATCCTCCACCAACAACAATCATTTTATTTGGGAGTTTGGGAATAGATAGGGCTCCAGTTGAAGAAAGAATTCTCTCTTCATCAAAATCTACTCCAGGCAATGAAACTGGCTCTGATCCTGTACTGATTATTGTTTTATCAGTTTGAATTATTTTAGTGCCTTCCAAGCCTTCAATTTTTATTGAATTCTTGTTCTCAAATGAACCTTTGCCTTTAAAATAAGTGACCTTGTTTTTTTTGAATAAAAATTCAACTCCTTTAGTCAAAACTGTTACAGCTTTGTCTTTATTTTTCATCATTTTATCTAAATTGAGTTTTATTTCTCCAGTCTCGATTCCAATTTTTTCAAAATTTTTAGCACTGTGAAATTTTTCAGATAAATTAAGTAAACTTTTTGATGGGATGCATCCAATATTTAAACATGTCCCTCCTAGAGATCCTCTAGACTCTATGCATGCTGTTTTAAGTCCAAGTTGAGACAATCTAATTGCACAAACATAACCACCAGGACCACCACCAATTACTGTAACATCAAATTTTTCTGACATATTATAAATTTAAAAATAACCTTCTTGGATCTTCTAAGTTTTCTTTAACAGTTTTTAAAAAACTCACAGATTCTTTTCCATCAATTATTCTATGATCATAAGACAATGCTAAAAACATTACAGGTCTAGCTTTTATCTCACCATCAACAACAACAGGTCTTTCAACAATATTATGCATTCCAAGAACTGCTGATTGTGGAGGGTTTAAAATAGGAGTAGATAACATTGATCCATAAACACCTCCGTTGCTAATTGTAAACGTTCCCCCTTGAAGATCCTCTATGGTAAGACTGCCATTTTTTGCTTTGTCTGACAGATCTTTTATGTTTTTTTCAATGTCAGCAAAAGACATTTCATCTGCATTTTTTAATACTGGAACTACTAATCCTTTTTCAGTTCCTACTGCAAAGCTCACATTATAATAATTTTTGTAAACCATTTCATCATTTTCAACTTCAGCATTTATTGCAGGAAATAATTTTAATCCTACTATACAAGCTTTCACAAAAAAGGACATGAAGCCAAGTTTAATTCCATAACTATTTTGGAAATCTTCCTGGTTATCTTTTCTCATTGAAATTATATTTGACATATCAACCTCATTAAACGTTGTAAGCATAGCTGCATTATTTTGAGCCTCTTTTAAACGTTTAGCAATCGTTTGTCTTAGTCTTGACATTTTAATTCGTTCTTCTTCGCCGTATTGAATTTTTCTTTCGTTAGGTTGAGGGTTAGCTCCCATTAAACTTATTAAATCACCTTTTAAAATTCTACCATCTTTACCTGTCCCTTTTACTTCATCTAAATTAATTTTATTTTCAACAACCATTTTTCTTACAGCAGGAGAAAGTGTTTTATTTTGTTTAATAGGCTTGGTTTCTTTAACTTCGTCAGTTAATACCAATGGTTCTTCGTCAAGCAATAAAGGTTCTTGAGTTTTTTTTGTATCTTTTTTCTTTTCGATTTCTAAATTTATTACATTATTTTTTTCAACGTTTCCTTTAACCGGCTCAGCTTCCTTTTCTTCTTTAAGAGCACCACCTTCTGAAATCATTCCTAATACAGTTCCAACTTCGACTGTATCACCATCTTTTGAATTGATCTCTGATATAACACCACTCGCAGGTGCAGGAACTTCTAAGTTTACTTTGTCAGTTTCTAATTCTACTACAGCTTCATCAGCAACTACGTTATCACCCTTTTTCTTTAACCATTTCGTGACCGTAGCCTCTGTAATACTTTCTCCCAAAACTGGAACTAATATTTTTTCACTCATTTATTCAAATACTTTATTTATAATTTCTTGTTGTTCAGAATTATGTCTTCTTGCATAACCTGTAGCAGGTGTAGCATCTGGACTTCTTCCAATGTAAGAAATTGTATTGTTTTTAGCCTTAATAGTCTCTAATGTCCATTGTATATAATCTCTAACAGCAAACCAAGCACCCATATTTTTGGGCTCCTCTTGGCACCAATAAAATTTTGAATTTTTTGCAAATGGTTTTAGCTCTTTAACCAAACTTTTTGCAGGGAAAGGATATAGTTGTTCAATTCTATACAAAATCACATCATTGATTTTTAGTTTCTCTCTTGCCGCGAGAAGATCAAAATAAATTTTTCCAGAGCATAATATTACTTTTCTAATTTTTTTATCTTCTTTTAACTTAATAAAACCTTTTTGCTTAGTATCTCTAGCATGATCCCATAGCACTCTATGAAAAGAATTTTTTTTACTAAAATCTTCTAAATTTGATACACAATATTTATTTCTTAAAAGTGACTTAGGTGTCATTATAATTAAAGGTTTTCTAAAATCACGGTGCATCTGTCTTCTTAAAGCATGAAAATAATTTGCAGGTGTAGTACAATTCATAACTTGTAAATTATCATTTGCACATAATTGTAAAAATCTCTCTAATCTCGCAGAAGAGTGCTCTGGACCTTGTCCTTCATAACCATGGGGTAATAACATAACCAGTCCTGATGCTCTTTTCCACTTTCTTTCACCAGATGATATAAATTGATCAATAATTACTTGTGCACCATTTGCAAAATCTCCAAATTGAGCTTCCCAAATTGTCAATGTATTCGGTTCTACTAAACTGTATCCATATTCAAATCCTAAAACTGCAAGTTCAGATAAAAAACTATCTACAATTTCAAAATTTTTTTGGTTACTAGATATATTGTTTAAAGGTATGTACCTTGAATTATCAATTTGATTTCTTAAAACTGAGTGTCTTTGACTAAAGGTACCTCTACCTGAGTCCTGACCTACTAACCTAACTGGATAACCTTCAACTAATAATGAACCAAATGCCAAAGACTCAGCTGTTGCCCAATCAATTCCTGAGCCTTCATTAATAGTTTTTTTTCTATTTTCCATAATTTTTGTTATGGTTTTGTGAATATTTTTATCAGTTGGAAAAACATGTATTCTGTCAGAAATATTATTTAAAATTTTCAAATCTGATCCAGTTACACCTCTTTTATCTTTACCTCTTTCGGGTTTATATCTCGACCAAGTTCCCTCAAACCACCTAATTTTAGGTTTATAATCTTTCGCATTTTTAAATTGATCATCTAATAAATTTTTAAAATCAATAATTTGTTGATCTAAATCTTGTTTCGTAAAAAGTCCTTCATTTACTAGCTTTTCACCATAAATTTTAATTGTAGATGGATGAGATCTAATTTTTTTGTACATAAGTGGTTGGGTGAAAGATGGCTCATCTCCCTCATTATGTCCAAATCTTCTGTAACATATTAAATCAATTACAACATCTCTATTAAATTTTAATCTAAACTCAGTTGCTATTCTAGTTGCGTAAACAACTGCCTCAGGATCATCTCCATTAACATGGATGATTGGTGCATCAACCATTTTACCTACGTCAGAAGGATAAGGGGAAGATCGCGCAAATCTAGGACTTGTTGTAAATCCAATTTGGTTGTTAACAATAATATGGATTGTCCCTCCAGTGTTATGACCAGGAAGTCCGGACATCGCAAAACACTCTGCTACTATTCCTTGCCCTGCAAATGCAGCATCTCCGTGAATTAATATTGGTATAACTTTATTTCTTTGTTTGTCTTGGTGAAAAAATTGTTTAGCTCTAGTTTGGCCAAGAACAACAGGATTAACTGCCTCTAAATGTGAAGGATTATCTGTTAAACTAACGTGTACAGGATTTCCATCAAATTCTCTATCAGATGAGGCTCCTAAATGGTATTTGACATCTCCAGCACCATCTTCTGAACCATCCATTTCACCAGCAAATTCATTAAAAATTCTTTTATAAGACTTTTGTAAAACGTTTGCTAAGACATTTAGTCTTCCTCTATGTGACATTCCTATTTTAACTTCTTTTATTTTGGATTGTCCTCCGATTTTTATAATTTGCTCAAGAGCAGGTATTAAACTTTCTCCACCATCTAAACCAAATCTTTTAGTACCAACATATTTTGTGTTTAAAAATTTTTCAAATCCCTCTGCTTGTATTAATTTATTTAAAATTGCTTGCTTTCCATTTTTTGTAAACTTGAGTGCATTCTCGTCTTTTTCAACTCTATCTCTAAACCACATTCTCTCAGTTGGATTTGAAATATGCATGTATTCATAACCTATGGGACCACAATAAGTTTTTTTTAAAAACTTCAGTATTTCTCTGATATTTGCACTTTTTTTATTTATTATTCCGTTTAGAAAAATTTCTTTGTCATAATCTTCTTTTTTAAAACCATAGTACTCAGGATGTAATTCGTCTAAATATTCTGACTTCATCAATTCTAAAGGATCTAATTTTGATAATAGATGTCCCCTTAAGCGATAAGCTCTTATCAAGGCTACGGCACTTATTGAATTTTTATTTGAATTTGCAATTACTTGAAAATTAAACTTGCTAGAATTATCTTTGTTTTTTTCATTTTCTTTAGCTGTTTTCTCAACATCTTCTATATTAATTTTTTTTGAGAAAGGTTTCCACGACGGTCCATTTATCTCATCGACTAATATCTTCATATCCTCATCTACACCTGAGAAATATTCAATCCAACTTTCAGATAGAGATGGATCTTTATTTATAAATTTTACATACATTTCCTCAATAAATGCACTATTAGCTTTATTTAGAAATGATGTTTTTTTATATTCCAGATTTTTAGGAAAGCTCATTTTATTTTAATATAATACTAAATTTTGTTTTCAATTAGACAATTTATTTAACAATGTTTTTCCAATTTCTGAAGGGGATGTGGCAACTTCTATACCACAATCTTCCATTTTTTTGATCTTATCTTTGGCCCCACCTTTGCCACCTGATATTATGGCGCCTGCATGTCCCATTCTTCTACCCGGTGGTGCTGTAACACCTGCAATAAAACCAACCATGGGTTTTTTTATTTCATGATTTTTTACAAATTCAGCTGCTTCTTCTTCAGCTGATCCTCCTATTTCACCAATCATTAAAATTGATTTAGTTTCCTCATCCTTTAAAAATAAATCTAAACAATCAATGAAGTTCGTACCATTTATTGGATCACCACCTATACCTATACATGTTGATTGTCCCAAATCATTCTCTGTAGTTTGTGCTACAGCCTCATAGGTCAAAGTTCCAGATCTTGATACAATACCAACAGAACCCTTTTTATGTATATTTCCTGGCATTATTCCGATCTTGCATTCATCAGGCGTAATTATCCCTGGACAATTGGGACCGATTAATCTTGATTTTGAATTAAGTAACTTTTTTTTGACCTTAATCATATCAAGAACTGGTATACCCTCAGTGATACAAACGATTAATTCTAAGTTAGCTTCAATGGCCTCTATGATTGCTGCGGATGCAAATTTCGCAGGAACATAAATCATAGTTGCGTTGGCACCAGTTTCATCGACTGCTTCCTTTACTGTATTAAATACTGGTCTATCTAGATGAGTTTGACCACCTTTTTTTGGTGTAACTCCTCCGACTAAATTTGTTCCATATTTAATTGCTTGCTCTGAATGAAAAGTTCCGTGACTACCCGTAAAACCTTGGCAAATTAACTTTGTGTTTTTATTAACTAAAACTGACATTTATTTAATAGCCTCTACAATTTTTTTAGCAGCATCTGATAAATCAGAAGCAGAAATTAACTCAAGACCTGAATTATCAAGTATTTTTTTTCCCTCTTCAAAATTTGTTCCGGCCAATCTTACAACTAAAGGAACATTCATTTTTATTTCTTTTGCTGCATCCACAACACCTTGGGCAAGAACATCACATCTCATTATTCCGCCAAAAATATTAATCAATATTCCTTTAACATTTTTATCTGATAAAATTATTTTAAAAGCAGCTGCCACTTTTTCTTTAGAAGCCCCACCACCAACATCTAAAAAATTTGCTGGTTCCTTTCCATATAATTTAATTATGTCCATAGTTGCCATTGCAAGCCCAGCTCCATTAACCATGCATCCAATTGTTCCATCAAGTTTAATATATGCTAAATCATGCTTGCTAGCTTCTATCTCTGTTTCTTCTTCTTCATTGAGGTCTCTCAACTCAATTAGCTCTGGATGTCTGAATAAAGCATTTCCATCAAAATTCATTTTTGCATCTAAACAAATCAACTCTTTTTCTTTTGTTAAAATTAAAGGATTAATTTCGATTAAATTAGCATCGGTTTCTATAAATAATTTGTATATGGACTTGATTAGACTAATTCCTTGTTCTTTTGTTTCTTCATCTAAATTAAAAATACTTATTATTTTATTACAATTTTCATCAGATATTTCGTTATCTAAATCTACTTTTGTTGTTAAAATTTTCTCAGGAGATTTGATTGCGACTTCTTCTATATCCATACCCCCTTGATCACTTGAGATAAAAGCTATCTTTGAGCTCGCACGATCTACAACACAAGACAAATAAAACTCTTTATCAATGTTAGATGAAACTTCGACATATAATCTTTTAACAATTCTTCCGCTAGGTCCTGTCTGATGAGTGATTAATTTTTTTCCAAGCAAGGATTTTGCCTCTGTTTCAAGACTTTTTAAATCATTTACTATTTTAACTCCACCAGCTTTACCTCTGCCTCCAGCATGAATTTGTGCTTTCAACACATATTTATCAGTTTTAAGATTTTTAGCTTTTTCCAATAATTCATTTACATCTAGAGCATAAACTCCATCCGGAACTTTAGCTCCATATTTTCTAAGTATATTCTTTGCTTGGTGTTCGTGAATATTCATTAACTAGTTATTTAAACTAGGATCAATTTTGGATGCAGCTTCCCATAATTTTTTTACAGCATCTACTGAGTTATTAAACTCAGATTTTTCATTTTCATCTAGCTCAATTTCTTCGATTTTTTCTATACCGTTCTTTCCAACAATTACTGGCACTCCAGCATAAATATTGCTTATTCCGTATTGTCCATCTAAATGTGCAGCACAAGGGAGCATTTTTTTGCTATCTTTTAAGTATGCTTCTGCCATTTCGACACCTGACGCTGCTGGTGCATAAAATGCTGAACCTTTTTCTAAATATTTAACAATTTCAGCACCTCCATCTCTAGTTCTTTGATTTATACTTTCTAATTTATCTTTTGATATTTTTCCTTCTTTGACTAAATCTAATAATGGTTTTCCTGAAACTTTTGTAAATCTTGGTAGAGGAACCATAGTATCTCCATGTCCTCCCATTACCATTGCCTCAATTTCTCTAACAGGCACATTTAACTCTAAAGATAAAAACAGTTTAAATCTCGATGTGTCTAATATTCCGGCCATTCCAACAACTTTGTTAGGCGATAGTCCAGAAAATTTTTGAAAAGCCATAACCATTACATCTAATGGATTTGTAATACATATAACAAAGGCATTTGGTGCATGCTGCTTTATACCTTCAGCAACCTGTTTTATAATTTTTAAATTTATTCCTAATAAATCATCTCTACTCATTCCTGGTTTTCTTGGAACACCAGCTGTAATAATGATTACATCTGAATTTTTTATATCTTCATAATTATCAGTACCTGAAAATTTTACATTAAATCCATCTACAGATGAAGACTGTGCAATATCTAATGCTTTACCTTTAGCAATTCCACTTGCTACATCAAATAATACTACATCATCAACAAGCTCCTTTAGTCCAATTAAATGTGCTAAAGTTCCACCTATTTGTCCAGCTCCTATTAATGATATTTTTGACATTTTACTATTTCATTGTTGGCATTATAAATTCAGGATCTGATCTAACACCTGAAGGCCATCTTGAAGTGATCGTTTTTAATTTAGTATAAAATCTAACTCCTTCTGGCCCGTGCATATGTTGATCTCCAAATAATGATCTCTTCCATCCACCAAAACTATGAAAAGCAACTGGCACAGGGATAGGGATATTAATTCCAACCATTCCTACTTTAATTTGATTTGCAAATGTTCTTCCTGCATCTCCATCTCTTGTATAAATACTTGTTCCATTACCAAACTCATGGTCATTAATTAAATTTAATGCTTCGTTAAAATCTTTAGCTCTGACAACAGATAATACAGGTCCAAATATCTCCTCTTTATAAATTCTCATATCTTTTTTAACATTATCGAATAAGCAACCACCAATATAATAACCGTCTTCATAACCTTGAAGTTTGATATCTCTTCCATCAACCACAAGGTCTGCTCCTTCTTTAATACCTAAATCAACATAACCTCTTACTCTTTCAAGATGCTCTTTTGTTACTAAAGGACCCATTTCAGAATTCTTATCCATGCCTGGTCCAATTTTTAAAGCTTCCACTTTTTTAGATAATTCATCGACTAGTTTGTCACCTACATTACCAACAGCAACAGCAACAGATTGAGCCATACATCTTTCTCCTGCAGACCCATATGCTGCACCCATTAGACCGTTTACTGCTTGATCTAAATCACAATCTGGCATGACAACACAATGATTTTTAGCTCCTCCAAGAGCTTGAACACGTTTTTCATTTTTGGCTGCATTTTCATAAATGTATTTAGCAATAGGTGTTGATCCAACAAAACTAACTGCGGATATATCTTTATGTTCCAAAATTGCATCTACAACTTCTTTATCTCCATTAACAACATTCAAAACCCCATCTGGTAAACCAGCTTCACTAAATAGCTCTGCAAGTTTTAATGGACAAGATGGATCTTTTTCAGAAGGTTTTAATACAAATGTATTTCCGCAAGCTATTGCCATTGGAAACATCCACATTGGAACCATTGCAGGAAAATTAAATGGTGTAATACCCGCACATACACCTAATGGCTGTCTCACTGACCAGCTATCAATGTTTGTGCCTACATTTTCTGTAAAGTCACCTTTTAGCATTTGTGGAATTCCACATGCAAATTCAACTACCTCTAAACCTCTTGTGAGAGAACCTTTGGCATCTTCATAAACTTTTCCATGCTCTGATACAATCATCTTAGCTAGCAAGTCAGAATTTTTTTCAATTATTTCTTTGTATTTAAATATTATTCTAGCTCTTTGTATTGGAGTTACATTTGACCATGTTTCAAATGCTTTTTTTGCTTTTTGTACTGCTAAATCAAGATCTTGTTTTGTACCAAGTCTAACCTCAGACTCTTGTTTGCCTATAGCAGGATTAAATACTTTTCCTTTTCTATCAGATGTACCAGAAACAATTTTACCATCGATAAAATGCTCAATTAAATTCATGGATGTATTTAAATAAGTAATTATGTGGTTGCAAGCATTTTCTTTATCTCAGCAATAGCTTTTGCTGGATTTAATCCTTTTGGACATGCGTTAGTGCAGTTCAAAATCGTGTGGCATCTATAAAGCTTAAGTTCATCTGCAACCTTTTGAAGTCTTTCCTTTCTATCTTCGTCTCTGCTATCCATTATCCATCTATAAGCTTGTAATAAAACTGCAGGACCTAAATACTTATCGCCATTCCACCAATAACTAGGACATGAAGTAGAACAACAAGCACACATTATACATTCATAAGCTCCATCAAGTTTAGCTCTATCTTCTGGAGATTGATGAATTTCTGTTGTTTCACTTTTTGAATTATTTTTTAACCAAGGTTCAATGGATTGGTATTGTTTATATAATCCACTTAAGTCTCCTATTAAATCTTTTTTTACTTTTAAGTGAGGCAAAGGGTATATATCTATATCTCCCTTAATTTCTGCATGTGGCTTAGTACATGCAAGACCATTTTTTCCACCCATATTCATTGCACAAGAACCACAAACTCCATGCGCACAAGATCTTCTATATGCAAGTGTTGGATCAATTTCGTTTTTAATTTTATTTAGTATGTCTAAAACTTTAGATGGACAATTATCCATGTCTACTTCATATGTGTCTATTCTTGGGTTCTCTCCAGTTGATGGATCCCATCTGTAAACATTTACTTTTCTGATATTCTTTGAACCAGTTTTGTCTTTAAAATATTTACCTTTATTAACTTTTGAGTTTTGTGGTAAATTTAATTGAACCATTAATACACTCTTTCTTGTGGAGGAAAATATTGGACTTCATTTGTTAATGTTGAAGTATGTACATCTCTGTATTCAATTTTAGTATTTTTTCCATCACACCAAGATAATGTATGTTTCATAAATTTTTCATCATTTCTTTTCGGATAATCTTCACGAGCATGAGCTCCCCTGCTTTCTTTTCTGTGATATGCAGAATCTACAGTTGTTATCGCTTGTCTAATTAAATTATCAAATTCTAAAGTCTCAACTAAATCAGTATTGAATACCAACGATTTATCTTTAACAGAAATCGATTCCATGCCGTCATATGTTTTTCTGATCTCATCTACACCCTCTTTAAGATTCTTTTCAGTTCTAAATACAGCACATTTAGACTGCATTGTTTTTTGCATCGCCAGTCTAAGTTCAGCAGTTCCATTATCTCCCTCTGCATACCTTAGTTTATCAAATCTATTTAGACATTTTTCAGTTTCGCTTTCACTAACTTCTTCGTGAGGCGTTCCAGGTTTTACCAATTCCGCTGCTCTCTTTGCTGCTGCTCTTCCAAAAACAACCAAGTCAATAAGTGAATTTGAACCTAATCTATTTGCTCCATGAACAGATACGCACGCAGCCTCACCAATCGCCATCAAACCTGGGACTGTTTTTTGAGATCCATTTACTGTTAAAACTTCAGCTTTATAATTTGTTGGTATACCACCCATATTATAATGAACTGTTGGAACAACTGGTATCGGTTCTTTGGTTACATCTACATTTGCAAATAATCTTGCTGCCTCAGTAATGCCTGGCAATCTATCTTCAATAACTTTTTTATCTAAATGACTTAAATATAAATGAACATGGTCTTGATCTTTACCAACACCTCTTCCCTCATTGATTTCAATAGACATTGATCTGCTAACTACATCTCTCGAAGCAAGATCTTTAGCGTTGGGAGCATATCTCTCCATAAATCTTTCACCTTTAGAGTTTACCAAATATCCACCTTCACCTCTTACACCTTCAGAAATAAGTGTTCCGTGTCCATATATTCCTGTTGGGTGAAATTGTACAAACTCCATATCTTGAAGAGGTAATCCAGCTCTTAATACCATTGCATTACCATCACCAGTACAAGTATGTGCAGATGTTGCTGAGTAATACACCTTCCCATATCCCCCTGTGGCTATAATTGTTATGTGAGATCTAAAACGATGAATTGTTCCATCATTTAAATTCCAAGCAATTAAACCTTTGCATTGTCCATCTTTCATAATTAAGTCTAATGCAAAATATTCAATAAAAAATTCTGTATTATGTTTAAGTGCTTGACCATATAATGTATGGAGAATTGCATGACCAGTTCTGTCTGCTGCAGCACAAGTTCTTTGTACAATTCCATTTCCATAATTTTTTGTCATTCCACCAAATGGTCTTTGATAAATTTTTCCATCTTCTGTTCTACTAAAAGGAACACCATACTTTTCTAATTCTAGTACTGCTTTTGGAGCTTCCTTACACAAATATTCAATACTATCTTGATCGCCTAACCAATCTGCTCCTTTTACAGTATCGTACATATGCCAACGCCAATCGTCTTCTCCCATGTTTCCAAGGGCTGCTGAAATTCCACCTTGGGCAGCTGATGTATGACTTCTGGTTGGAAAGACTTTAGAAATGCATGCAGTTTTTAATCCAGCTTCACTTAAGCCAACCGCAGCTCTTAGGCCAGAACCTCCAGCGCCAAGGACAACGACATCGTATTCATGATCTATAATATTATAAGATTTCATATAGTTATTTTAAATACTGCAAATATTGTAATTAAAGGAATTGTTATAGCAAAAAAATTTAAAGCTTTGTTTGCGGCATTTTTGATTTTTTCATCTTTAATATAGTCTTCAAAAACCTCGCTGATGCTTAATGCCGAGAAAAAGTAAGCAAAAATAAGAAAAAGACTAAATATAAACTTTGAAGGTTGAGAAGTTAGAAAAGTTAATATCTCTAAGTAGCTTTTGTCATAAATACTAACCAAATTTAAAGCAAACCATAACATCAAAGGTATTAATATGAGAGAACTCACTTTTAAAAATACCCATTTTTTTGTTACTGCTCTCATTAAAATAAATTTCGTCCTATTAAATAAATTGAAACGGTTAATATAAAAGATCCAAATATTACAATTAAGCCAGTAATTTTTGTGGTTTTTAACTCAAATCCATAACCAAAATCCATAATTAAATGTCTTATCTCACTTAAGATTTGAAAACTAAAAGACCATGTAATACCCAAGATGAAAAATTTCCCAATAAAAGATTGGAGGAATAATTTTATAAATTCATGACTTCCTTCGCTAAATGAAAAAAAAATAAAAAAGATACAAATTAAAGTTATTGCTAATATATTTATTATTCCTGTAATTCTATGAGATATTGAAACTAAAGATGAAACATGCCATCTATAAATTTGAATATGAGGAGATAAAGGATTATTTTCCATTTTGATTTGCTTTCATTATTGTTTCTGCAATTTCAACAGAATTTAATGCGGCGCCTCTTAATAGGTTATCTGAAACGATCCACAAATTAATTGAATTCTCTTTTGTTTTATCATCTCTAATTCTTGAGATAAATGTTTCATCACTACCAGTTGCTTCTATTGGTGTACTATATCCTCCATTTTCTCTTTTATCTATAACGCTACAACCATCAGCATTATTTAATGCTTCTCTGATTTGTTCTAGAGAATAAGGATTTTCAAACTCTATATTTACTGATTCTGAATGTGATACAAGAACAGGAATTCTAACGCACGTAGCTGTTAGCTCTATATTATTGTCCAGTATTTTTTTTGTTTCATTAGTCATTTTCAATTCTTCTTTTGTATATCCATCATCCGAAAAAACATCAATGTGAGGAATGATATTGAAAGCTATTTGTTTAGTAAAATTTTTAGATTCAACAGAATTTCCATCAAGATAAGATTTAGTTTGTTCAATCAATTCATCCATAGGTGCTTTTCCGCCTCCAGAAACAGATTGATAGGTGGAAACTATTACTCTTTTTATTTTATATAAATCATGTAATGGTTTAAGAGCTAATACTAACTGAGCTGTTGAGCAATTAGGATTTGCCACAATATTTTTTTTCATTTCATTAATTTTTTCTGCATTCACTTGAGGTACAATAAGTGGAACGTCAGGATCCATTCTAAAAAAACTAGAATTATCAATTACAGTTGTTAATTTTGCTGCACTTTCTGCATATTGTTCTGCAATTTTACCACCTGCTGCAAAAAAAGTTATATTTGCATTTGAAAAATCGTATTTTTCAAGATCATGGACTTCATAATCTTTGCCCTTAAAACTTATTTTTTTTCCAGCACTATTAGAAGAAGCTACTAAAAAAAGGTTATTAAATTTAATATCCTTTTTTTCTATAACTTCTAGTGTCTTTCTTCCAACATTACCGGTTGCACCGATGATAGCTATATTAGTCATTTTAAAGATTTATACTAAATGAAAGGTAAATCGCAAACTGTTCCGTTAAAACTATTACCATTTATATCAATTTTGAATGTTTGCTTTGCTTCAAAATATGGTTTTTTTATCATAGCTATACCAATTACCTGTTTAAAAGTTGGATTGTAACAACCTGATCGTAGTTCTCCGATTATATTATTTTTTTCATCTGTTAAATTCATTGAACCAGTTACGCTTATTTTATCAGTATCAATTTTAACGCCCATTAGTTTTCTTTTAATTCCTTCAGACTTTATTTTTTTTAATTGCTCTTTTCCTAAAAATTCAACATCACTATCAATATTAATATATTTATCAAAGCCACATTCGTATGGGTTGTCTCCATTGTCCATATCGTTTCCTTGAGAAAGTAATCCACTTTCGATACGTTCAATTAAATTAGGACATCCTGCTCTAATATTAAACTCATCTCCAATTTCAAATAAATGATCGTATAGTTTTAAACCCGCCTCATTATTCTCTACATAAATTTCATATCCACCTTGTTTAGACCATCCTGATTGAGCAATTAAATGTTTGGCTCCTGCAAAATCAAAATAATCAAAACCAAAAAATTTTAATTTTGTTATCTTTTCTCCAAAAACTTTTTCCATCAATTTAAAAGATTTAGGCCCTTGCACAGCCATAATGTCAACTTCGGGTTCGATAATATTAACATCAAATTTATTTCCAATTGCCAATCCTTTTGCAAATAAGATTACATCCGTATCTGCAATAGAAACCCACCATTTATTCTCATTAAATCTTAGAACAACTGGATCATTAATTAATCCAGCATTATCATCTATGATTGGACAATAATAACATCTTCCATCTTTTGATTTCGAAAGATCTCTACAAGTCATAAGTTGAACCAATTTTGCAGCATCTTTTCCAGTAATCTCTACTTGTCTTTCAGCAGCCACATCCCAAACTTGAACATGCTCTTTTAAATGATGATATGAGTCTTCTAAAGAACCAAATGCAGCAGGAAGCAACATATGATTGTATATTGTGTAAGCTGTAACACCTTGTTTTTCAATTCTTGATGTATAAGGCGTACCTCTAAGTCTTCTTGATTTTGCAATAGAAAAGTTTTTCATTTTTTAGCTTAGTGTCATCTTTTCATCTATTTGTAAAGAAAGTAAGTTGTTTATTTGAAAGAAATCTAAGTAAGTTCCTTAGCTCTTTTTCTTAATTCAAATTTTTGGATTTTACCTGTTGATGTTTTTGGAAGTTCACAGAAGTCTATTTTTTTTGGAATTTTGAACCCTGCTAGAGTTTCTCTACAAAAATCGATTAATTCTTTTTCATTTGTCTCTTTATCTGCCACTTTCTCTATAAATGCGCATGGAACTTCTCCCCATTTCTCATCTGGTTTTGCTACTACAGCAACAATTGAAACAGCTGGGTGCTTAGAAAGTGTGTTTTCGATTTCGATAGAAGAAATATTCTCTCCACCTGAAATAATAATATCTTTCGACCTATCTTTAACCTTGATGTATCCATCTGGATAAATAACTGCCAAATCACCAGAGTGAAACCATCCATCTTTCATAGCCTTTTCAGTGGCCTCTTTGTCTTTAAAATACCCTTTCATAACAACATTACCTTTGATCATTATCTCGCCAATGGTTTCTCCATCCATAGGTACGGGTTTCATAGTTTCTGGATCTAAAACAACCACTCCTTCTGTGTTTGGAAATCTCACACCTTGTCTTGCTTTAATTTCATTAATTTTGTCTTCTTCAAAACCATTCCATTCATCATTCCAAGCACATTGTAAAACATGTCCATATGTTTCTGTTAAACCATAGACATGCATTACCTCAAATCCTAATGCTTTCATTTTTTTGAAAATAATACTTGGAGGTGGTGCTCCAGCAGTTAAAACATAAACTTTGTTTTTTAATTCTTTGATATCATTTTGTGATGCACCTGTTATCATATTAAGTACAATAGGTGCCCCTCCAAAATGGGTAATGTCGTGCTTTTCAATTAATTCAAATATTTTTTTTACATCAATAGCTCTTAAACAAACTGTTTTTCCATTTAACATTGGTATTGTCCACGGGTACCCCCATCCATTACAGTGGAACATTGGTACAACTGTTAAAAAATTTAATCTATTTGGCATATTCCAAGCAACAGCACTACCTGTTGACATTAAATAAGAACCTCTATGATGATAAACAACACCTTTTGGATTTCCGGTTGTTCCAGACGTATAACTTAAAGAAATTGCTTGCCATTCATCCTTTGGTTTTTTCCAAATATAATTTTCATCACCAGTGCTTAAAAATTCCTCATATTCTCTATCTCCAATTTTTTTTAACAAGGATTGGTCTGCAAAATCATCTTGAACATCAATTACGATTGGTTTTTCTTTTAAAGTTGATAAAGCCTTTTCTGCAACTGCATGCAATTGTCTATCTATTATTAATACTTTTGCTTCACTATGTTCTAAAATATAGGCAACAGTTTTTGCATCAAGTCTTGAATTAATTGTATTTAAAACGGCTCCTGTCATAGGAACAGAATAATGTGCTTCAAAAATCTCTGGAGTATTAAAGGTCATAACTGAAACTGTGTCTCCTTCAACAATACCAATTTTCTCTAGTGCACTTGCAAATTTGGTGCACCTGTTAAATACTTCAGTCCATGTGAAAGATTTTGTTTCATATACTAAAGCCTCATAATTTGGATAAATGTCTTTTGCTCTTTCTAGAAAGCTAAGCGGTGTTAACGGGACATAATTTGAAGGATTTTTATCTAAGTTCTGATTATATTTATTCATCAGTTAAATTTTGCGCTCATAGTATATTTACTACCAGAAATAGCAGATTTATAATGGCTCTCAGCTCTAGGCAAAATTTTGTCAAAATAATAATTTCCTGTATTTAATTTATCTTCATAAAACTCTTTATTGTTTTCCAAATTTTCATAGCTTTTTCTCATTGTTTTTAGCCATATAAATGAAAGACAAAAATAACCAAAAAATCTTAAATAATCGTTACATGATGCGCTTATATCGTCTTTTGGCGTATTGCCATTAGGAGATATCCAGTCCGTGAAATCTGATAATATATTTTTTAATTCAGATATTTTTTTTACATGTTCATTTAAATTGTCTACTTTTGAACAATTTTGAATTTCTGTATCTACATATTTCATAAAATTTTCAAAAACTTTTTTCTGACTAATTTTTCTAAATACAAAATCAATTGCCTGTACAGAATTAGTTCCTTCGTAAATAGGTGTAATTCTATTATCTCTAAATAATTGTTCTATCCCTTGGTCTTTGGTATAACCATAGCCACCAAAAACCTGAATTGCTTCATTGGTTATTTCCATACCCATATCTGTAAAAAATGACTTAATTACTGGGGTCATAAGACCTACAATATCCGATGCATCTTTTTTTACTTCCTCTGAACTATGACTTAAGCTTACATCTACCTGCTGAGCCATCCAAAAAGATAAGGATCTTTCTCCCTCAATTATAGACTTCATATTTAATAAACTTCTTCGAATATCTGCGTGCTTAATAATTAAATCTGTTTCTCCATTAGAATTATTATTTGATTTACCTTGTTTTCTCTCTTTAGAATAACTTAAAGCAGTTTGATAAGCTGTTTCAGATAGACCTAATCCTTGTATACCGACAACGATTCTTTCTAAGTTCATCATTGTAAACATAGAATTTAAGCCTTTGTTCTCTGGTCCGATCATATACCCTTTGGCATCATCAAAACTTAATACACATGCGGGTGAACCTTTAATACCCATTTTTGATTCAATTGAAACAGTATTGACGCC
The DNA here is from genome assembly GCA_902531175.1 of uncultured Pelagibacteraceae bacterium. Classification (GTDB taxonomy): domain Bacteria; phylum Pseudomonadota; class Alphaproteobacteria; order Pelagibacterales; family Pelagibacteraceae; genus Pelagibacter. The sequence goes on along the minus strand of CACADE010000003.1, from coordinate 162,272 downwards.
GTTTCTTGGACCAATTGATCCATCATCATTAATTTCATATTTTGGTACTAAAAATAAACTTATTCCCTTCGTTCCTTTTGGTGCGTCCTGCGTTCTTGCTAAAACAAGGTGTATAATATTTTCAGTTAAATCGTGGTCACCAGAAGTAATAAAGATTTTTTGTCCACTTATATTATAAGTACCATTTTCATTTTTAATTGCCTTTGTTTTTATTAATCCTAAATCTGTTCCACATTGAGGCTCTGTTAAACACATTGTCCCACTCCATTTACCCTCAACAATTTTAGGAAGATATGTGTTTTTGATTTCTTCAGTTGCATGACTCAAAATACAATTGTATGCACCTATACTTAATTCACTATATAATTTAAAAGATAAACTTGATGATGAAAGCATTTCATCAAAAAAAGCACTTACAGTTTTTGGCATTCCTTGACCACCATATTTTGGATCACAAGTTAAAGATACCCATCCATCTTCTATAAATTTTGAATATGCCTCTTTATAACCTGGAGGAGTTCTGACTACTCCATTTTCATAGACACAAGGATTTTCGTCTCCAGCTTTTGCTAAAGGAAGAAGCATTTCTTCATTAATTTTTGCAGCTTCCTCTAAGATATCTTTTACTAAATCAGAAGTGACTTCTTTATATTTTTCAATTTCGTTATAATTTTTATTATCTTTTAGATGTTCAAATAAGAACATCATATCTTTCACAGGTGCGGAATAAACAGTCATAAATTTAATAGTATCAAATTAAGTTAATTTTTTTATTTTTGCAAATATGCAATAATCGCATCTCCCATACCAGAAGTTGAAATTTCTTTTGTTCCTTTTGACATAATATCTCTAGTTCTTAACCCATCATCTAGTACATTTTGCACTGCTTTTTCTAAGTCATCAGCCTCTTTATCTAAGTCAAGGGAGTACCTCAGGGCCATTGCAAAACTCAAGATGGTTGCAATTGGATTTGCAATTCCTTTTCCAGCAATATCTGGAGCAGATCCATGAACAGGCTCATACATTGCTCTCATTTCACCATCTTTATTTTTTGCACCCAAAGAAGCTGAGGGTAATAAACCTAAAGATCCCGTCAGCATAGATGCTTCATCTGACAACATATCACCAAACAAATTATCTGTCACAATTACATCAAATTGCTTTGGATTTCTCAAAAGTTGCATTGCACAATTATCTGCAAGCATATGATTTAACTCAACATCTTTAAATTCTTTATCGTGAAGATTTTGAACTTCCTCTTTCCATAATTGACCTGCTTCCATAACATTCGATTTTTCACAGGAAGTAACTTTATTGTTTCTCTTCTTTGCTAGATCGAATGCAACTCTAGCAACTCTTTTAATTTCTGATGAAGTATAAGTATGAGTGTTTATTCCTTTACGTTCACCATTATCAATTGGCTTAATGCCTCTCGGCTCACCAAAATAAATGCCACCTGTCAATTCTCTAACAATCATGATGTCTAGACCTGATACGATTTCAGGTTTTAGGGTAGATGCCTCAACTAATTGTTTAAAACAAATTGCAGGCCTCAAATTTGCAAATAATTTTAATTCTTTTCTTAGCTTAAGAAGAGCTCTCTCAGGTCTTTTGGAAAAATCTAAATTATCATATTTTGGTCCACCCACAGCTCCTAAAATGACTGCTTCACATTCTAATGATTTATAAAATACTTCATCTGTAATCGGTGTTCCGTGCTTGTCGTAAGATGCTCCTCCAACTAAGGCCTCTTCCATATCAAAATCAAGAGATTTATTTACATTAAACCAAGTTATAATTTTTTTAACTTCACCAATAACCTCGGGACCAATACCATCACCTGGTAATAATAAGAATTTTCTTTTTTTGACTTTAATCATTAAATATCCAAGGCTTTGTGGATTTTAATTTTTCTTCAAATGAAATTATTTTATTAGACTTTTCCAAAGACAGTGCAATATCATCTAGTCCCTCAATTAAACATTTTTTTTTAAATTCATCTAATTCAAATTTGATTTCTTTATTCCCAAAAATTATTTTTTGATCTGGTAAATTTATTGCAATTTCTTCTTGTCTATTAGAATATTCAGAAAGTTCTTTTATCTGTTCATCATTAACTTTAATAGGCAATATTCCATTTTTAAAACAATTATTATAAAATATATCTGCGTAACTAGTACTTATAACGCAAGTGATACCAAAGTCTAAAAGTGCCCATGGCGCATGTTCTCTAGATGATCCACATCCAAAATTATTCCCTGCAATTAAAATCTTAGAATTATCATATGGAGATTTATTTAAGATAAAGTCATCTATTACTTTACCTTCTTCGTCATATCTCATTTCATAAAATAAATTTTTTCCAAGTCCTGTTCTTTTTATTGTTTTTAAAAATTGCTTTGGAATAATCATATCTGTATCGATATTTACAATTGGTAAATATGCAGGAATACTTTTTAATGTTGAGAATTTGTTCATTTAACTATTGTATTTTCTTACATCATCTAAATTTCCAGATATAGCAGCTGCAGCAGCCATAGCTGGACTAACTAAATGAGTTCTTCCACCTCGTCCTTGTCTTCCTTCGAAATTTCTATTTGATGTTGATGCACATCTTTCTTCTGGCTTCAACTTATCTGCATTCATAGCTAAACACATTGAGCAACCTGGCTCACGCCATTCAAATCCAGAATTTTTAAATATTACATCTAAACCTTCTTGCTCTGCTTGTTGTTTTACTAATCCTGAACCAGGAACTATCATTGCATTTACATGAGAAGCAATTTTTTTATCTTTTAATATTTTTGCAGCTTCTCTTAAATCTTCAATTCTTCCATTTGTGCAACTTCCAATAAAAACTTTATCAATTCTAATATCTTTTATTTTAGTTTTCGGCTTTAAACCCATATATTTTAATGACCTGTTAATAGAATTTTTTCTGTCTTCGTTTTGCTCATTTTCAGGATCGGGAACAATTCCATCAATATCTACTACATCCTGAGGCGAAGTTCCCCAAGTTACCATTGGTTTAATATCTTTGCCCTCAAGACTGATTTCTTTGTCAAATACTGCATCACCATCAGACTTTAATTTACTCCAATATTCTAATGCTTTGTCCCAATTTGAATTCTTTGGAGACATTGGTTTACCTTTTAAATAATTAAAAACTTTTTCATCTGGCTCTATTAATCCAGCCCTTGCTCCACCTTCAATTGTCATATTGCAAATCGTCATTCTTTGCTCGACACTTAAATTCGAAATTAAGTTTCCAGCATATTCAATTACATAACCAGTTCCACCAGCTGTACCAATTTTTCCGATTATTTGTAATATTACATCCTTAGATGTTACTCCAACAGGAAGAGATCCATTAACGTTTATTCTAAAATTTTTTGATTTTTTTTGAACTAAAGTCTGTGTTGCCAAGACATGTTCCACTTCCGAAGTTCCAATTCCGAATGCTAATGCACCAAATGCTCCGTGAGTAGCAGTGTGACTATCACCACAAACGATAATAGTTCCAGGTTGAGTAAATCCCTGTTCTGGACCAATAATATGAACTATTCCTTGTCTTTTATCGTTCATTCCAAAAAGATTTATTCCGAATTCTGCACAGTTTTTTTCTAGTGTCTCGATTTGTATTTTTGAATCTTTGTCAGTAATAGGAACTGATCTATCCGTTGTTGGAACATTGTGATCTGCTACTGCTAAAGTTAAAGAAGGTTGTCTAACTTTTCTATTAGAATTTCTTAAACCTTCAAATGCTTGTGGACTAGTAACTTCATGAATTAAATGTCTATCAACAAATAGAAGTGAAGTCCCATCTTCTTGTTGATGAACAAGATGATCATTCCATATTTTATCGTATATAGTTTGAGGCATTGTAAAAAATTATTTTTTTACTTCAGGATTTTCTTTTTTTTCATCAGTTTTTTTTTCTACTGATGGGGTTTCTTCTTTAGTTTCTTTTTTATCTTCTGGTTTTTTTGCTTCTACTTTTGGAGCATCTTTATTGGTATCTTGTGGGCTGTCTGCTGTTTTTTGCTCTGTATCAGGCATAACATTTTCTTCTGTTACTTCGTGAATCTTAGTTTCGACATCTATACCTATTTTCTTTTTAATTTTTTCTGCAATTCTTGCGGATTTACCTGTTCTATCTCTCAAATAATATAACTTGGCTCTTCTAACTTTTCCTGACCTTACAACTTTAATTGTATCTACAATCGGACTATATAAAGCAAATGTTCTTTCCACACCCTCACCAAAAGAAATTTTTCTTACAGTAAAAGAAGAATTGATATCTCTATTTTTTTTTGCAATACACACACCTTCAAAATATTGAATACGATCTCTTTTTCCTTCAGTTATTCTAACTCCTACTTTAACAATATCACCTGGGAAAAATTCTGGATGCTTTCTCTCAGAAATAATTTTTTTTACTTTAGATTGATTAATTTCTTCAATTGTCTTCATTTTAATTCTCTTTAGTCTTTTTATATAATTGCCACAAATCCGGTCTTCGGTCGCGTGTTATAGCCTCAGATTGAGATAAACGCCAGTCTTTAATTTTGGCGTGATCGCCTGATAATAGCACATCTGGAACACTTTTTTCCTCCCATATTTGAGGTTTTGTAAATTGAGGATACTCTAAAAGTCCGTTTTCAAAACTTTCTTCTTTAGCTGAATTTGTATTACCAAGAATACCAGGAATAAATCTTAAAATTGCATCAAGAATTACAAACGAAGCTCCTTCACCTCCAGATAAAACAAAGTCTCCTATACTTACTTCCTCAATATTTCTTGTTTTTAACAATCTTTCATCAACTCCTTCAAAGTGTCCACAAATTATATTTATTGTTTTTTCTTGAGATAGTTGTTTTGCTAATTGATGATTGAACAACTTACCCTTTGGACTTAGATAAATAATCTTTTCGCCATCTTTAACATTCTTATCTATTGATTTTGCTAATACATCTGCTTTCATTAACATACCTTCACCTCCTCCATAAGGAGTGTCATCAACAGTTTTATGCTTATCAAATGCATACTCTCTTATATCCACAGTATCTATTTTCCATTTATTCTCTGATAGTGCTTTACCAAAAATACCTTGGCCTAAATAGCCTGGAAAAAAATCTGGATATAGTGTGAATATACGAGCTTCTAACATTATTTTTTTTCTTCTTCCTTTGGTGCTTCTGCTGGCTTAGCTTCTTCCTTAGGTGCTTCTGCTGGCTTAGCTTCTTCCTTAGGTGCTTCTGCTGGTTTAGATACATCTCCTTCTGGTTTCGCTTCTCCACCTTCGTCAGCTTTTTTTCTATCTTTTTTAGGAATTGCTTTTTGAGGATTGTTTCCTTTTTCAGGCATTGGCATTATATCGTTTTCTCCCAATAACCTTGCAACTCTTGTTGTTGGCTGAGCTCCTTGACCTAACCAATATTTAATTCGCTCGGAATCTAAGCCAATTCTTTCCTTTTTATCCTTAGGTAATAACGGATTATAAAAACCTAATTTTTCTATAAACCTTCCGTCTCTTGGAAATCTACTATCAGCCACAACAATTTTATATACTGGCCTTTTTTTAGTACCTCCCATTGATAGTCTCATTTTTAACATTACTTATATCTCCTTTATTTTAATTGATTAAATAGTTCAGGCGGGATCCCTTTATCCGCCATTCCTTTCATATTTCCTTTAGACATTTTTTTCATCATTTCTGACATCATCTTAAATTGTTTTAACAACTTATTGATAGTGGCAATGTCTGTACCTGAGCCATTAGCAATTCTTTTTTTTCTTGATCCATTTATAATTTTAGGATTTTCTCTTTCTTGCTTTGTCATTGATAAAATAACAGCTTCATTTTGAGTTATAATTTTTTCATCTATTCCTGATTGGTCCATTTGTGATTTAATTTTTGAAACTCCAGGGAGAAATGACATTATGCCTTCTATTCCACCCATCTTTTTCATTTGACGTAATTGAGAAAGATAATCTTCCATCGAGAATTGACCTTTTTTAAGTTTCTCTTCTGTTTTCTTTAAATTTTCTTGATCTAAATCTTCTGAAGCTTTTTCAACTAAGGAAACGATATCTCCCATTCCCAAAATTCTATTTGCAATTCGATCAGGATGGAAAACTTCAAAATTCTCAATTTTTTCTCCAACACCAAGAAACTTTATGGGTACTTCAGCAACATATTTCATACTCAATGCTGCTCCACCTCTTCCATCTCCATCTGCTCTTGTAAGTATAATACCGCTCAAATTTACTGTATTTTTAAATTCCTTGGCTACATTAGCAGCAACTTGACCTGTTAGAGAATCTGCTACTAGTATAGTTTCTGCAGGATTAATAATAGTTTCAATTTGCTTGATTTCATTCATCATTTGAAAATCTATTTGTGTTCTTCCAGCGGTATCAAATAAAACTACTTCACAACCATTTAAATTTGCAGCACTTAAAGCTCTTCTACAAATATCAGCTGGAAGCTGGCCCTCTATAATTGGCAAAGTTTCAATATTATTTTGTTCACCCAAAAGTCTCAATTGCTCTTGCGCGGCAGGTCTGTAAACGTCTAAACTAGCCATCATTACTTTTTTCTTATTATTTTTTTCTAAAAATTTTGCTAATTTTGAGGTTGTTGTGGTTTTTCCTGAACCTTGCAATCCAACTAACATGATTGGAACTGGAGGGACAGCATTAAGGGAGATTTCAGAATTCTTATCACCTAAAAAAGATACTATTTCGTCATAAACGATTTTTACAACCATATCCCCGGGAGAAGTTGATCTTATAATTTCCTGACCTAGCGCTTTGGGCTTAACTCTACTAATAAACTCCTTAACTACGTCTAATGAAACATCGGCTTCTAACAAAGCCAACCTTATACCTTTTAAACCCTCGTCAACTTGCTTTTCATCAAGAGAAGGAGCTTTTTTTAATGAAGAAAAAATTTCTTCAAATTTATTAGTTAAATTTTCAAACATAATTTCGCACAGCAAGTATCGCACCAGTGGGCGAACCCTCGCTGACTGGTGTCGATCTCTTTGTTTCCAAAGACACCGCAAATTGCTGTATTTTGCGGAAGTTCGCGTAAATTATATTAGAGGTTCAAAAAGTCAATAAATAAGTTAAGTATTATTTATATGGAATTTGAAGCATTTAAAATGGATGGATTAGGTAACGACTTTGTTATTATTGATCAGAGGATAAATAGTTTAAACTTATCAAATGACCAAATCTTAAAAATTTGTGACAGAGATTTCATAGGGTGCGATCAGTTGATCTACATAAACAAAAGTCAAAAAGCTGATGCTGATGTTGCTTTTTTTAACTCGGATGGAAGCCGCTCAGATGCATGTGGAAATGGAACTAGATGTGTTGCTTATTTACTAAGTATTGAAAAAAATAAAAAAGAAATTGAAATTTTGGTATCCTCAAAAATATTAAAATCTAAAGTTCTTAATAATAAAGATGTTGAAACGATAATTGGAACTCCAAATTTAGAGTGGAACAAAATTCCTTTAAGTAAAAATCTTGATACTAAAAATCTATCACTTGGTATGATTGATATTGACGGAAATAAAATTAATGGTGGTATTGCAGTGAATGTTGGTAACCCTCATGTAGTATATTTTTGTGAAGATATAGAAAAAATAAATTTAAAAAAATATGGACCATTAATAGAAAATCATGAAGTTTTCCCTGAAAAATGTAATGTCACAATAGCTCAAAAAATTAGTGAAAAACATTACAAAATTAAAGTTTGGGAGAGGGGTGCAGGTTTAACAAAAGCTTGCGGGACTGCAGCATGTGCAACAGCAGTCGCAGCTAATTTAAATCAACTACAAAACAGTAATTCAAAAATAGAATTTTCAACAGGAATTTTAAATATTCAAATTGATAATGAATTAAATATAAAAATGAGAGGTCCTGTATCTGAAATTGAAAAGATTAATATCAAAATATAATGGGTATTTTTGAAAAATTTAAAATCGGATTTAAAAGAAGTGCAAGCAATATAGCATCAGGCCTTAAAGAAATAATAGTTAAGAAAGAAATTGACGATGCAACTCTTGATAAAATAGAAGAATTCTTGATCGGCTCAGATGTGGGCATAGATGCAGCATCAGAGATAAAATCTATAATTGCTCAAAAAAAGATTGATCCTAAAAATGATCCAATCAAGGAAGTTTTCGAAATACTAAATAATTATATTTTAGAACTAATGACACCCCTAGAAAAAAAAGATTTTTTTTTAAAAAAGGAAAAGACAAATATAATACTAGTTTCAGGTGTTAATGGAGTTGGTAAGACAACTACTATTGGAAAATTAGGAAAAATATTTATACAAAATAATAATAAAGTTCTTTTTTCAGCATGCGATACATTTAGAGCAGCTGCTATTGATCAATTAGAAGAATGGGCTAACAGGGTTGATGCTAAAATTGTAAAATCAGATCCTGGTTCTGATCCGGCTTCAGTTGCTTTTAAAGCAATGGAAATAGCTCAAAGTCAAAACATAAATCAAGTAATAGTAGACACGGCAGGAAGATTACAAAATAAAAAGAATTTAATGGATGAATTAAAAAAAATAGGGAATGTAATTAAAAAAAGTGATGAAACAGCACCTCACGAGGTTATCTTAGTTTTAGATGCAACATCGGGACAAAATATAATTAATCAACTCGAAGAATTTAATAAATTACTTCCAATCACAGGCATCATAATGACAAAACTTGATGGAACTGCAAAAGGTGGAATATTAATTGCGATTTCAAAGAAATATAAAGTACCTATTGTTGGTCTCGGGCTTGGAGAAAAAGAGGATGACTTACAAATATTTGAAGCTGAGAAGTTTGCAAGTGCATTTACCCAAGTTAATTAAGCAAATTTTTAGAAATTAAAGGTTTATAAATGTTGCACTCAAAATTATTTTTTAGAGATTTATAACCACAGTTTTCAGCATAAGAAGAGATTATAAAATTTAATTTGCCAGAAGTCTTAGCAATTTCTAGCTTATTATTTTTTATGTCATATTTTAAATTTTCATAAAAATTTTTTTTTGCACTTATCAAAATTAAAGTGTTGTTGTCATTTAATAAATAGTAAGCAAAATCCTCTGGGAAAAGTGGGTAATTATATTTTTTTGAAATTTTTTTTACTTTTTTTGGAAACCAGTCATATGAAATCAAAGGGTAATCTTTATTTAAATTTTTATCATATAAGTATAAGTCCTGTGGAAAATCATTGATATAATTAGAAAATTCTCCCTTTGCTAAAATAGCTTTCTTCCGTGTTTTAAAATATAGAGTGAACTCGCTATTGTAAGAGTTCATTTTTCCAATATGGAAATAATTGTTATCATAGTACTCATTATTTATTTCTGAACTAAGTTTTGTTGGCAATATTAATAAAAAAAGTAATAAAAGAAATTTAAACATATCTAAAATTATAATTTAAAAGTGATGTGGATTTGTTTAAATTATGTCTTAATTTAAACTTTTTATAAAATTATCGATTGATTGAATTAAACCTTTATTAAATTCCATCATATGATCATCGTTGTCATTAAAATAATTTGACTTAACTCCACCATATTTATTAAATATTTCTTCACCCATATAAAATGGCACAATATTATCCTTTTTTCCGTGCATCACATGCATGGGAAACTTTATTTTGTTAATTTTTTCAATGGATTTGTATTTATCTTTTAAAATAATTTTTGCAGGAAGATATGGGTAATATTTTTGTGCCAAAATCTCCATGGATGTAAATGGGGACTCTAATATTATACCTGCAAATAAATTCTTACTTGCGGTCTCTATTGCTACAGCAGTGCCAAGAGACTCTCCATAGAGAACAATATCTTTATCTTCTATATTGTTTTGATTAAGCCATTCTTTGGCTTTAATTGCATCTTTGTAAAGTCCAATTTCTGTTGGTTTGCCTTTGTTTCCACTAAAGCCTCTATATGCAAAAATTAAATAGTTTAAATCTAAATCTGCAAACTCATTTAGTTTATAAATTCTATTATCTAATTTTCCAGCATTTCCGTGAAAAAAAAGCAAAGTTTTAGAGTTATTATTTTTTTTGTAATACCATCCAACTAGATCATTATCAGATTGAATAGTTACTTTTTCGATTTTGTGAGATAGAGGTCCCTCATCTAAATAATTATTTTCTCCAGGATGGTATAATAATTTTCTTTGATAAAAATAAACTATTAGAGAAACTACAAAGTAAATAATAAAAATATAAAACAGAATTTTTGCAAATAACATTTTAGGCTTTAATTTCATTTTTACTTTTTCTTCTTACCAAATAAATGCCAAAAAACACAAATATGGTACCTATTAAATGATAATTTTCCAAAATCTCTGAAAAAAATATTATTCCATAAAAAGCTCCATAAATTGTATAGAGGTATAGCGTGAAACCAGTTGTTGATGGTCCTAAATATTTAATAGTTAATGTGTATAGTGAGAAAGCGATTATACCTGGAGAAATTGCTGCAAACAAAATCCAATAATAAAATTCTTCATTAAATAAAGTTTTTTCAAAATAAAAATGCTCTATAAAATAAAAAGGCAAAATAGATAAAAAACCAAAGAAAGATATAATTGTTAGTCTTGGAAAAAATTTAAGTTCTGAATTCCATTGAAAAAGCATAACTGTATAAATTGCCCAGCCTAATGCTGCTCCTAACATCCAAAAATCTCCAGAAGCAAATTTTAATTCAAGAAGTAAATTGATATCGCCCTTTAAAATTACTGCAAACACTCCAACTAGACAAAAAAGTAAGCCAATAAATTGGAAAATATTTATCTTATCTTTAAAAAGAAAATATGAGATTAAAATTATAAATATTGGTGAAGAAGTATAAAGAATTCCCATATTAACAATGGTTGTAGATGAACCAGCCATATATGGAAATATTCCACAAACACCACATCCCATCAAACCTAGAAAAAAACTTCTTTTACTCTCTTTTTTAATAGTCTGAAAATTATCAACTAAATACTTATAATTTAGGACGAATAAAATAATGAAAAAAATAAACCATCTCCAAAAAGATAAAGATATGGGAGGAACATCATCAACACCACCTCTTGCTACAATTAAATTACTAGCCATAAAAAGTGGCTGAAATAATAATAGAAAATATCCGATAAAATTTTTATTCATTTTTATTTAATATTAAAAAAAATAAGTAACTTAAAATGCATAAAAATAAAAAAATTGAAAAAGAAATTTGATAGCTCATTGTAATAGTAGCACCTAAATTTCTGGAAAAATCTATTATTAAACCAATTATCCATTGTACAAAAAAAGTACCAGAAAATAAAAATACATTGAATGAAGTTAAAGATTTTCCTGCTAGTTTAGTAGGAAAATTTAATGCTATTGCTGGTTGGGTTAAAGAAATTACTATTGATGATAAAATATAAAGAGTGAACATGGTTGCACCAGCTTTGTCTCCCATTATGACTATTAAAAATAAAATTATATAACTTACAGGAAGTGTAAATTTTACAATTCTCATACTGTCAATTCCCTTGGAAGATAGTTTTGGCAAAAAATATCCCCATATTAAAAAAGAAAAAAGCATAGTTACATTTATCCAAAATAAACCTGTCGCACTTTGTATTGCATCATAACCTGTTACATTTAGCATCCATGGTCCAGCCCACAATGTTTGTATTGCTTGAACGCCTCCATAATTAAAAAATGCAAGCGGTACTAAGCTAATAAAGAATTTATTTTTCCATATGTGGGAAAGATTTTGAAGATTATTATTTTGGTCTTCATCCCTCTTAGTTTCCCACGAAGGTATTAAAATTGATATTAATATTATGCTTATCAAAATTAAAGAGGCTATAATTAAAAAAATAGATCGCCAACCAATTATTGGTAATAAAATTTGAACTGGTAGAGTTGATGCAACAAATCCAAAATTTGCAACCATCAACATCCATGAATTTGCACGTTGTTGATATTTTTCTTCAAACCATACTCTATAACCAGTTAAAGGACCCATTAAACAAGCAGCAACACCTACACCAATGAAAATTCTAGAAATTAATAAACCTGCAAAACTTTTAGCAAAAGCAAATGAAATAGTTCCAATAAGAGCAATGATTAATAAATATCCGATAACTTTTTTTGGACCAAATCTATCTAATAACATACCGGTAGGAATTTGCATGAGCGAAAACCCTAGAAAATATCCTCCAGCTAAAAGTCCAAGATTTGCGGCACTTAAATTGAATTCAGTTGAAAGAGCAGGTGTTAATGTTGCGGTAATTGATCTCAGTAAATTTGATATAAAAAAGCCAAAGGCAAATACAGAAAAAATTAGAATACTTTTATTTATTTTATTGATCATTTATATTTTTTATGAAATTACAGTTCTATTATGAATAATCATTCAACAAAAGATAAAGATGCCATTTCTTCAAATGGTATGGCCGCAACATCACATCCATTAGCTACAGAAGAAGCTCTTAGAATATTACAAAAAGGTGGAAATGCAGTTGATGCAGCTATTGCAGCTTCTGTTGTTCTGTCTGTTGCAGAGCCTAATGCCACAAGTATAGGTGGAGATTGTTTTGCAATAATAAAAATGAATGGAAAAGGCCCTGTTTCATATAATGGATCAGGTATTGCTCCAGCAAAAGCGAATTTTGATTATTTCAAGGAAAAGAATATAGATAAAATTGGATTAACAAGTCCTCACGCAGTAACTATTCCTGGTGCATTAGATGCTTGGAATTCAATTCATAATGATTTTGGAAAACTCGATTTTGAGGAGTTGTTTCACAAAGGTATAGATATTGCAAAGAATGGTTTTAAAGTGACTAAAGTTGTTGCTAACGCCTGGAGCAACGTATTTAATAAATTAAACGATAACCCATATTCTAGAAAACATATGCTAAATAATGGTAAAAGTTATCAATTTAATGAGGTAAATAAAAATCCTGCACTTGGAGAGACTCTCGAAAAAATTTCAAAAAATGGAGTTAAAGAATTTTATGAAGGATCAATTGCTGAAGATTTAGTTAAAACTTTAAAAGAGTTTGGAGGCTTACATACAATTGAAGATTTCCATAAGCAAAAAACTATTAAATCAGACACTTTATCAGATAGATATAGAGATATTATCATACATCAATGTCCTCCGAGCGGACCTGGAATAACAGTTTTAATAATGATGAAGTTATTAGAAAAGTTAGGTATTGAAAAATATGATGTGAATTCATTTGAAAGATTTCATCTTGAAGCAGAAGTTACAAAGCAGGCATATAAACTTAAAGAGGAAAATATTGGTGATCCAGAATTTGTAGATTTAGATTTGAAAAAAATATTAAGTGAACAAAATATAGATAATATTTCAAAAAATATATCTATTAATGGCTGCGCAGATGTAGGAGATCTAAATATTCCAAACCATCCTGAAACAGTTTATTTAAGCGTGGTAGACAGAGATTTAAATGTAGTTTCAATAATAAATTCTGTTTGCTATGCTTTTGGATCTGGAATAACAGGTGATAAATCTGGAGTGGTTCTTCACAATAGAGGAACTAATTTTAGAGTTGAGGAAGGTCATCCTAATTGTATTCAGGGATTAAAAAGACCACTACATACCATAATTCCTGGAATAGTTATGAACAACAAAGGAGAATGTGAATTGTCTTATGGAGTAATGGGGGGACAATATCAACCTGTTGGACAAGTTCATGTTTTAAATAGCATTATTGATTATAACTTAACTCCTCAACAAGCCATTTCATTTCCTAGAGCTTTCCATTTCAATAACATTTATAAATTAGAGAAAAGTATTGATGAAAAAATTTTTAATAATTTAAAAGAAGTCGGTCATAATGTTGAGTATATAGATGGTACTCATGGAGGTGGACAAGCAATTCAAATAGATAGAGAAAAAGGAAATTTAGTTGGCGGTTCAGATCCAAGAAAAGATGGATACGCAAAAGGTTATTAATTTAAATGAACTCTAGAATTGTTAGAAATATTATAGAAACACAAAATGATAATCGAATTGCAATAACATCTGAAAGTAGTTCTCCACTAAAATTTGTTGATTTAAAATCATTAATAGAAAGAATTTCAAAACAATTATCAGGTAATGGTATTAATAATAAAGATCGTGCAGCAATAGTTTTGCCAAACGGTCCTTACATGGCAACTAGTTTTTTGGCGATTTCAAGCTACATGTCTGCTGCACCTTTAAACCCTAACTATAAATCTGAAGAATTCGAATTTTACCTAGAGGATTTAAAACCAAAGATAGTGATTGTAGAGAAAAATTCTAAAAATCCAGTAGTAGAAGTCGCAAATAAATTAAAAATTCCTGTTTGCGAAATAAAATCAGACGGAAATACTTTAAGCGGAGATTTCAATCTTTTTGAAAAAAGCAGTGATTATGTTTTGCCAGGCGAAGATCATGAAGCTCTTGTGCTGCATACTTCGGGCACTACATCAAGACCTAAGATTGTTCCATTAACAAATAAAAATATTTTTTCTTCAGCAGATAATATCTCCAAAAGTCTTAATTTAACTGATAAAGATCATTGTCTAAATATTATGCCATTATTTCATATACATGGCTTAATTGCAGTTCTTGCAGCCTCTATGAAGGTAGGGGCATCTGTATGTGCAAGTAGTGGATTTAATGCATTAAAATTTTTAGATAATGCAAAAAGAGAGAAAATAACTTGGTATTCTGGAGTACCAACAATGCATCAAGCAATATTGATGAGAGCAGATAAAAATCTAGAAACTGCTAAACAATTAAATCTTAGATTTTTAAGATCATCATCAGCATCTCTACCTCCAGCTGTATTTGAAAAACTAAATGAGGTATTTAATTGTCCAGTAATAGAAGCATATGGGATGACGGAAGCTACTCATCAAATGACCTCAAATCCTTTACCGCCTAAGTCCCAAAAACCTGGCTTTGTAGGAATTCCTGCTGGGCCAGAAGTTTGTATTATGGATACTAATAACAAGATTTTAAATCAAGGAGAAGAGGGAGAAGTTTGCATTAGGGGTGAAAATGTTACTTCCGGATATGAAAATAATCCAGATGCAAATAAAAATAGCTTTTCAAATGGTTGGTTTAGAACAGGAGATCAGGGATATTTTGATAAAGATGGTTATCTAAAAATCTCAGGAAGATTGAAGGAAATAATTAATAAAGGTGGTGAAAAGATTTCACCTTTAGAAGTCGATAACATTCTTATGGATCATCCAAATATTGAGCAAGCTGTTTGCTTTGGATATGAAGATAAAATGCTTGGGGAAGATATAGCTACCGCAATAATCATAAAAGAGGGCATGAAGTGTACTGAAGATGATATAAAAATGTATGCAAATGAAAAACTTGCAAAATTTAAAATTCCAAAGAAAATATTTTTTGTAAATGAAATTCCTAAAGGTGCAACAGGTAAACTACAAAGAAATACTTTAGCTAAAAAGTTTGGATTAGTGAACTAATGACTAAAATTTGTATATTTGGAGCTGGGTCTATTGGTGGATTTATTGCTACAAGTTTAAAAAAAACAAACGCACAAGTCTCTTTAATTGCAAGAGGAGAACATAAAAAAGCAATAGAGCAAAATGGATTAACTTTTATAAGAGATGATAATAAAGTTAATTTTAAATTTGATGTAACAGACAATCCTAAAGATTTGGATGAACAAGATTTCATAATTATTTCTGTAAAAGCTAACGCTATTAGTAAAATTTCAGAAAGCTTAAAACCAATTATGGGTAAAAAAACTTCAATTATATGCGCCATTAATGGATTGCCTTGGTGGTACTTTCATAAAGCTAATACGGGTACCAAATTAGACAATCAAATAGTTGAAAGTGTGGATCCAGGTGGAAAAATATGGCAAACTCTAGGACCTGAAAGAGCAATTGGTTGTGTAGTTTATCCAGCTTGTCAGATATTAGAGCCAGGTGTTATTAAACATAATGGTAATGGTGAACGATTTTCTTTAGGTGAACCAGATGGAACCAGATCAGAAAGACTAAAAATAATTTCAAGTTTATTCATAGAAGGCGGTTTAAAAGCTCCTCAGAAGAAAAATTTAAGAGACGAAATTTGGGTGAAACTATGGGGGAATTGTTCATTCAACCCAGTAAGTGCTCTAACAAATAAAACTATGGATGAAATGGGTAATGATCCTGAAACTTACAATTTAATAAAAGTTTTAATGCAGGAGTGCCAACAAGTTGGAGAAAAAATCGGAGTTAAATTCAATATATCAATTGAGGATCGAATTAAGGGTGGAGTCTCAATTATAGGACATAGACCTTCGACCGCTCAAGATTTAAATGCTGGCAAACCACTAGAAATAGATCCAATAATTGGTTCAATTATAGAAATTGCAAATAAGCTTGATTTAAATGTTCCAAAATTAAAAGAGATTAATGAAAAATTAAAGTCCAAGGCAGAAGACTTGGGTCTTTACACAAGATCAGAATTAATTGATAAATTAACAGTTTAAAAATTTAGTGAAATATCTCTATGTATTGAATTACATTTAGATACATAGATAGCTTGCTCTTTTGTTAGTTTAGACTGCAACCTTAGTCCAATTGTTTCTTTGATTGCATTATTATATTCCTCAAGTTTTGGCATTAAGTTTTCTTTAGCATTTGCTCTCCAGCTAACTTCTTTATTGAATAACTCAACAACTTCTTTTGATTTTGTTCTAATCGCCATTGGATCAAGTTCGTCTGAGTCAACCATTGATAATAAATCATCTACACTATTTAAAAATTCATCCATTCCAGAGATCTCACTCAACTTGTCAAACAATCCATCCATAATTGTAACTGATCTTTCATATACTTTTGTATTGCTTTCCATAGCTATAAAATAATCTAACTGTTTAATATCTTTTGATACTTCTTGAAGTTTTACTCCATCGTTTATGAACATTGCGAACTGATCAAGTAGATCGTAGGCTTCATCTACATTCTTTCTATATCTTTTTGTTGTTGTATTTTTAGCTTTATTTATTTTGTCGAATTCTGAATTCTTAGCTTGCCAAGTATCTGGAATTGAGTTTTGAATTTCCTCAATTTCAAGTTTTACATCCTCAATTCTTAATTCTATTTTGTTTTTCTCATCTAATTCGTCATCATCTAAATTTCTAATCTCTGCTTTATATTTTTCTATTTTTTTATTTAATTTAAGTATTTTCTTTTGCTTCTTTCTAACAGTGAAATGCAGATCCCTATAATCAACAGCATATGCATTGTATTCGACCTCAACTTTTTTTAATTTATCGACTAGAGCAAAAGTTCCTAGTGCACTATCAAAATGATCTTCTAAAATTTCCATTTTATCATCTGGCAGATTAGTTGGAGCCTCAGATTGGAATTTTAATATTGCATTTTTAATTGTCTCACCGTTTGAATCAAATCTTGCAAATTTGTACTCTTGCAAACAGTACTGTAATTTAGGATTCATTGGTGGAGGAGCAACATTCGAAGTTAAATATACTCTATTTGGTAGATAATTTACTAAGCTAGGGTATGCACCGACTATTCCCAATCCTATAAGCTGAAGAATTATAAAAGGCACAACACCTTTCCAAATATCAAGTGTTTTAACAATTTTAGGAGCTACACCTTTCAAATAAAAGAGTGCAAATCCAAATGGCGGCGTTAAGAAGGAAGTCTGCAAGTTAACACCAATCATAACTCCCAACCAAACGGCTGTGACGTTAGCCCCTGTTTCAGCTAATAATATTGGTGCAATTATTGGAACAACAACAACTGCAATTTCAATAAAGTCTAAGAAAAATCCTAGCAAGAAAATTACAATCATCACAACAACAAATTGTGTCCAAAAACCACCCGGTAAATCTTGTAAAAAGTCTCTTACTAATTCTTCTCCCCCAAAAGCTCTAAATCCTGAAGTAAGCATTGCTGCTCCTAAAAGGATAATAAATACCATTGAAGTAGTCACACAAGTTTCTGTTACAACTTCTTTTAAAACATTTTCTGTTTTAAAAGTTCTCCAAAAACTCCAACCTATTCCGTATACAAGTATGACCACAAAGAAAGCGGTTATAAAGATTGCACTTAAATCTCTTTCCTCCAAATTTTTTACATTTAATTCATAATTTGATGCAAAGAATGTAATTGGAATTAGAGATCCAATAATTAAAATTAAAGGATAGAAAGCACTTTTCTTTCCTTCATATAATCTATAACCAGCCATCAAAGTGGCACCAATTGCTCCAATTGAACCTGCTTGGTTTACAGTAGCAATACCCATTAAAATTGAACCTAATACAGCGAATATTAATGCAAGTGGTGGTATGATAATTACAACTACTCTTAACCAAAATTTTAAATCAAAATTTCCTTTAAATGGAACTGGTGGTGCAACACCTTTCTTTATTCTAGCAAAAATAAACACATAGATCATATAAAGAGCAACTAAAACAAGACCTGGTAAAAGTGCTCCTAAGAACATATCACCTGCACTTGATGAACCTACTCTAAATTCACCTGGCATATTAAATTCACCAGTTAAGGCTTTATAATCATTTTGTCTTAAGTTGTTTGCAACATCAGATGCACTTGCCAACTGGTCAGCAATAATAATTAAAACAATTGATGGAGGAATAATTTGACCTAATGTTCCTGATGAACAAACTATTCCACTAGCAAGTTGTCTGTCATACTTGTTATTTAACATTGTTGGTAACGAAATTAGTCCCATCGCAATTACAGTTGCTCCAACGATACCAGTCGTTGCTGCTAATAGAGCTCCAACAAATATAACTGAAATTCCTAAACCACCAGGAATTGGTCCAAATAATTGGCCCATTGTTATTAATAAGTCTTCAGCAATTTTTGATTTTTGAAGCATAATTCCCATGAATATAAATAAAGGAATTGCTATCAAAGTATCTGTCTCTACATCCCAGTAATTACTCCTAAAATTTGTAATACCAGCAACGAGCCATTCTATGGGTCCATCTACAGCAAAAAAGGCACTGGAGTCTCCCTCGAAGATGTAGCCAAAAAATGCAGCTAAACCAATTGCAATTATAGCTGAACCAGGAAGTGCAAAAGCAACCGGGTAACCCGATGCAAGAGCAACAATCATTATCACAACTAGAACAGCTAAAAAGAATGTTTCCATAATTTAATTTTTGACACCTTTTAAAATTTTGTGACTACTTTCCATAAAATAACTAGTAAATTGAATTAGCATCGTAACAGCAAAAACAGCTAGATAAACAGCCATCAAATATAAAAGATAAAGACCATTAGATCCTTGTTGCGTAACTTCAAAAGCTACAACAGGACCATTTATTATGCTGGCTTTTCCGTTAAGACCTAAAAATATAACTATTAATGTAAGTGGTACTCCTAGAACTGCCGATCCAACCATATTTGTCCATGCCTTCTTTTTTTCACTAAAAGAAGAATAGAGTACATCAACTCTTACGTGCCCTTCATGAATTAAGGCGTATGCACTAGCAAACAAATAAAGTGCAGCATACCAAAATCTAACTAGATCCCCTTGAAATGCTTGTTCGTATGAAAATATAAATCTTGATAATACGATTACGAATTCACTTACTACAACCAATACTGCTAGCCAAATAAAGCCAACTGATTTCGTAAAATATCCAATCACGAAAGAAATTAATATTATTGGAAAGTGAATATAAGTAATTCTGACTGGGGCTTTAACCATCAATGCTTTTACTTCAGGACTGAAGATTGCTTCCCATAATCTTTCAACAACCATAAAAGATATAACAAAGTCAGCTACGCCAACTAAAAATACTGCCCAAAATGATGATCTAACAAGATATGCTGAAAATCTTGATAAAATTTTTGAATCTTGCTCCAAAGTTTGGCTATATGTTTTAAAAACATAAAAAACGACTGCAGCAATACAAATCAAATACAATCCAATTTGCATATAACCATAATTTAAATCAGATCCCTCTAGAGCTTTTTTCTTATATCCAAACATCTCATGATGCGAAAAAATTTTTTTTATTCCTGGCCAATCACTCCAAACTGTTAAAACATTATTAATAAGAAATGCTAAAGTAAAAGCTAAAACTGAATAACTGATTATTCTAAGATATAGAGAAAGATTTGAATTTTTTGTCACCATAGTATTTTAAAATACCTAAGTAATACTCGTTTTTGTTTAAAAAAAAAGGGCCCAATTAAGGGCCCTTTAATAACTAAATTTAGTTAGATTACATTCCTAATGCTCTGTTTCTTTGAGAAATGTAAGGTGAGTCAGACAAGTTGGTCCAAGAACCAATGTCTTTTCTAGCCTGTAAGAAACTAGAGTGGATTCTCTCAGCGAGACCACTGCTTGCTCTTGTTTCCTCAAATACTTCATTAGCAGCTTTAGCAAAACCATCATAAACTTTGTCGCTAAACTTCTCTAGTTTAACACCATGATCGTTTATTAATCTTGCAAGCGCAGCACCATTTTTAGCGTTGTACTCTGACATCATAACGTCATTTTCCATCGCAGCTGCAGCTTCAATTAATAGCTGATCTGATTTTGATAAGCTTGTAAACCAAGATTTGTTAGTACCACATGCTAACATAGATCCTGGCTCGTGCATTCCAGGATAGTAGTAGTATTTAGCAGCTTCTTGGAATTTCATAGCTTCATCATTCCATGGACCTACCCACTCTGTTGCATCAATTGCACCAGAAACAAGGTTTTCGTAAATTTGTCCACCAGGAAGTGAAACTGGAGATCCTCCAAGTTTACCGATAACTTGTCCACCTAATCCAGGCATACGCATTTTAAGACCTTTGAAGTCATTAGGGCTTCTAATTTTCTTGTTAAACCATCCACCCATTTGAACTCCTGTGCTTCCACACATAAAGTTTTTTAGACCGAATTTGTCTGATAGTTCATCCCATAATTGTTGACCACCAGCAAATCTAATCCATGCGTTCATTTCAGTGTAAGTGAAACCGAAAGGTACAGCTGTAAAGTAACCCCAAGCTGGATCTTTTTTAACCCAGTAGTAGTCAGCAGCGTGATACATTTGCGAGTTACCTGAAGCAACTTCATCAAATGAGTCAAACGCTTTAACCCTCTCGTTTGCTGCATAGTAAGTGACTTGAATTCTTCCATCACTCATGTCTGTAATTCTTTGAGCAAATCTTTGCGCACCAGTTCCTAAACCTGGGAAATCTCTTCCCCATGTAGCTACCATAGAAGCTTCAATTCTTTCTTTGGCAACGGCTGGAGCAGCTAAAGATGATGCAGCTACAGCAGCAACACCAGTCGCAGCAGCAGCCTTAAAGAATTTACGTCTTGAAGGAGTTTTACCCTTCAATAGTTTTTTTTCTTTAATCATTATTTCTCCTCTTTAAGTTAATTAACTGACGCATTTAAAGCACATATGTTTCTTAGAGTCATTTTAAAAAAGTGAGGATTTTTCACTTAATTACAATCTATGATTGTAAATGTTTATGAATTATCTTTAATTATTGAATATTTTGGCATGGTTTAACATGCTTAGATCTTCAAATTGTTTGCCTATAATTTGAACTCCTAAAGGCAAATTTTTTTCGCCTTTTAAAATTGGCAGTGAAATGCAGGGCACATGTGCAAGAGACCAAATCTTATTAAATTCTGGACTCCCAGTTGTCTTAAATCCTTTGTCAGCAATTCCACAACTACTTGGCGTTATAATTGCATCAAACCTTTCAAATATACTATCTAAGTTTTTTGAGTATGTTCTCATCGCATCTAAAGCTAAAGCATAATCTTTTGCCGAATGTTTTATTCCGTTAATAATTGCTCTCTTAATTTCTATAGAAAGTTTTCCTTTTGAAGTTTTGTAATAATGATGGAAATTTTGAGCCATCTCTGTCTCATATATAATTGTATGACAATCAATCATATCTTCAAAATATTTAGGAGCAGTTTCAACCTTTACTATTTTTTTATTATTTAAAATAAATTTGTTAAATGATTTTTTTGAAATACTGTCAACATTTCTCCAGCGTTTGGTTTTATAAAAAACAAATTTTGATTTTTTTATTTTAATTTTTTTATTAAGAAAATTAATATTTGTTGTTGTTTCATCTGCATCGTCTCTAGCAAACAAAACTTTCGATAATAGTGCTACATCACTAATTGTTTTTCCAAATACTCCGACTTGATCTAAATTATATGATGTTTGCAAAATACCATTTCTAGAAATTAATCCATAGGTAGGTTTATAACCAACAACTCCACAATAAGAGGCTGGCCTGATTACAGATCCACCCGTTTGAGTTCCAATTGATAATGGTGCCATATCAGATGCAATAACAGCTGCAGAACCACTAGATGAACCTCCTGGTGTTCTTGAATAATCATGTGGATTTTTGGTTTTTGATGGCGATAAGAAAGCTAATTCACAAGTTACAGTTTTGCCCATAATTATTGCTCCAGCCTTTTTTAAGAGCTCAACAATTTTAGCATCTGAATTATTCTTTTTTTTTAAATTTATTCTTGCACCATATTTTGTTGGCATTTCAGATGTTGAGATAATATCTTTAAGTGCTACTGGTAGACCATGCAAAACTCCTAAAGATTTTAATTTTTTTCTCTGATTATCAGATTTTTTTGCATCACTTAGGAGTTTTTTTTCATTAAAATATTCCCAAGCTTGAATATTCTTATCATATTTTTTTTTTTGATTGATATATGCTTTACAAAGTTCAACGGAAGTTAATTGTTTATTTTTAAGTTTTTTTAAAAGTTGTTGTGCTGATAAATTTAGGAGTTTCATTTATCTCTTAAACTAATTTTTCGTCAGAATAAACGCAACATTTCTCTGGTGGAAAATATAAATTTAATTCTCCATCTGGAATGGGTTTTTCTCTTTCTACTTTTGACTTAATCACTAAATCACCCATTTTTCCTGTAAGGAGCTTAAAATTACCAAAGTCCTCAACTCTTGTAAGTTTAATTTTAACTGTATTACTTTTTTCTTTTTCAGCCAATTCTATGAACTCGGATCTAATACCCAGTTTAACATTTTTATCTTTTAAATTTCCTAAATTTGAATTTGTCTTAATTGTAGTATCATTAATTTTTACTTCATGATCAGAAGAAACAGTTGAATGAAAGATATTCATTGCAGGGGAGCCAATAAAATAACCTACAAAAGTTGTTTTAGGTTTTTCAAATAAATCTTTTGGCAATCCAACTTGTACGATTTCACCTTGATCCATAACAATTATATTTTCTGCAAAAGTCATAGCTTCGTTTTGATCATGAGTTACATAAACCAATGTTGTTTTATATTGTTCATTGATTTCTTTTAAGTTTCTTCGAAGTCTAAATTTTAAATCTGGGTCTATAACCGTAAGAGGTTCGTCCATTAAAACAGCTGCAACGTCTTCTCGAACCAACCCTCTACCTAAAGAGATAAGTTGTTTTTGATCAGCCGTTAATTTTCTTGCTGGTGAGTTTAAAAATGAAGATAAATTTAAAGTATCTGAAACTGCTTTTACTCTTTCTTCAATTTTTTCTTTTGTAAATTCCCTGCATCTTAGTGGAAACGCTAAATTATCATAAACAGTCATTGTATTGTAAATTACTGGGAACTGGAAAACCTGGGCAATATTTCTATCTTCTGTTTTTAAATCAGTCACAGGTGTTTCATCGAATAATATTTCACCTTTGGATGGCCTCACTAATCCAGAAACAATGTTTAACATCGTGGTTTTTCCACACCCAGAAGGTCCCAAAATTGCATACCGCTTGCCATTTTCCCAAGTCATTGAAAACGGATTAAGAGCATATGTTGGTTTTGGATCTAGAGGATTATAAGTATGAGAGATATTTGATAAATCAATTTTAGCCATTTGTTCCTCCATATGGCGACGAAACTAATTTTTCATCTTCTCCAAAAGCATAAAACTTATTTGCATTAAAATTTATTTTTACTTTCTCATGAATTTTAAAATTCATTACTTCCTCGATTAAAGCAATTAATTTTGAATTTCCTCTTTTTAAGTGAAGCAATGTTTCTGAACCACTAATCTCTGCCAATTCTATTTCGAATTCTTCACCATTTTCATCAAGTTTTATCTCTGAAGCTCTAATTCCAAAATTATAATCTTTATCTTCTAAATTCTTAAAATGATTTGGAATTTCTAGAGAAATATTCTCAAAGTTCAGATTTTTTGAATTTTTTGAACCCTTCAGAACATTCATTGGTGGATCATTTGATATTTCTGCAACTTTTAAATTAGATGGATTTTCAAAAATCTCTTTGGCAGGCCCTTTTTGTAATACCCTCCCTTCATCTAAAACAATTACTTCTCCATTTAGTTCCATTACTTCTTGAGGATCTGTTGTTGAGTAAATTAAAATTGTATCTTGGGAAAGTCCTTCTGAGAAAATTCTTTTAAATTCTTCTCTTAATTGCTCTCTAAGTTTATAATCTAAATTAACTAACGGTTCGTCCAGCAATAAAATTTTTGCTTTTTTTGCAAGTGATCTTGCAAGCGCAACTCTTTGTTGCTGTCCGCCAGATAATTCCTGAATTTTTCTATTTTCAAATCCAACTAATCCAACAGTTTTTAGAGCTTCATCTACATCTTTTTTTATTTGCTCAGGACTTAATTTTCTTTGTTCTAATGGAAAAGTTATGTTTTCATAAACATTTAAATGAGGGTAATTAATAAATTGTTGATAGACCATAGCAACATTTCTTTCCCAAACTGGTATTTTAATAAAGTCTTTTTCCTCAAAAGAAATTGAGCCTTGATCTGGATTTAATAATCCTGCAATTGTTTTTAAAAGAGTCGTTTTGCCAGATAAAGTTCTGCCTAAAATGGTATACAAATTACCTTTTTTAAAATTAAACGAGACATCGTTTAAATGAAATTGCTCATCAGGTTTATAAGAAATTTTCTCTCCAATTAAATTCATTATTTTAATGCTCCTGATAAATTTCCTTTTGATAGATATCTCTCAACTATAAATGCAACGATTATTAATGGTGCAACTGAGACTAAAGCTGATGCCGAAAGGCTCCACCATGGTGTTATTGATGAATTAAGTGCAACAACTTTTACAGGTAACAATTGTACTTCAGTAAATGTCAAAATAAATGCAAAAAAGAAATCTATCCATCCAAAAATAATACAAAACATTCCCGCAACAATTAATCCAGGTATTGAATTTGGTAAAACAACTTTATAGAAAGCTTGATAGGGATTACACCCGTCAATTAATGCAGTCTCATCTAATTCTTTTGGAACTCTATTAAAAAAATCTACCATAATCCAAACAGCAATTGGCATCAATAAAACGATATATACGACCACTAGACCTAATAAACTATCAAGCAATCCTATTGTGCTTAGAAAAATAAAGAAAGGAATTGATAATACAATTGGAGGCATGATTCTTTGTGAAATGAAGAAAAAAGTAATATCGTTGTTTCTTACAAATCCGGCTTTAAAGGTAAATCTTGATAGTGCATAGGCAGCAAGAGTACCAAGAACAATACTTATTAAACTAGCAGTACAGGTTACAAAAATACTATTAAAATAAGGCTCAACAATATCTACTCCACCTTTAGCAGGAGACTTAATTAAAACTCTCCAACCCTCCAGTGTTGGTTCGAAATCTAACCAAGGTATATAAGTTACTTTACTATTTACAGATTGGAAGTCTTTAAAAGATGTTGATACAGCCCACAGAAATGGTGCAACGACAAATACAGTCCAAAATGTAATAAAGAAATATTTAAGAAAAGTGTAAAGTTTGCTCATAGAGTTATTCTTTGATCATTAATTTGGTTAAAACTTTAGCTATTATCGTTAAACTGATAATCATTATGACAAGATAAGTAAAAGATAAGGTTGCTGCATAACCCATCTGAAATTCTCTTAATCCTTTAATATAAATATAAAAACTTGACGTCTCAGTTGCAGTACCTGGCCCTCCTGAAGTCAAAACAAATACTGTATCCATTATTTTTGATGCCTCGATAAGTCTTATTATTATTGCTCCAATTGATATTGGAGCCATCAAAGGAAAAGTTACATAAACAAATTTTCTAAATGGACTTGCTCCATCTATAGCGGCTGCTAAGAAGGGTTCTTTTGGAAGTGATAAAAGTCCAGCTAGTAATAGCAAAAACATAAACGGTGTCCATTGCCAAACCTCAACAATTATAACAGTAAACTTTGCAATAACTGGATCACTCAACCATAAAATAGGTTTTACTCCTAATCCACCTAACAAATCATTTACAGGGCCGAGGGACTCATGAAAAAATGTTCTCCAAATAACTGTCATAATTACTGGAGTTGTCATCATGGGTACTAGAAAAATTACTCTAAAAAATCTTTTAAATTTTATTTCTCTCCAAACCATCATCGCTAGAGCAAATCCGATAACATATTGAAGAATAACTGTGGTAACAGATAAAAAACTTAACCTAAAAAAGGACTCCCAAAACCTCGGGTCATCAGTAAATAACCTTATATAATTCGTAATACCTATGAAGTTCATTTCTGGGGTATAACTATTCCATCCAGAAAGACTTAATCTAATAGTAAAAATAATTGGAAAGATTAGAATCCCAATAAGTACAAACAATCCTGGGAATAAAAAAACAAACTTGTGTTTAAAATTCATAATTTTTTTTTGGATTATTTTAAAATGTGGCCGTTAAAAAACGGCCACAAGTTTTACAAAATTATTGCTTATTATCTTCCATTGCTACACCAACAGCATAGGCTTTTCTTACGTTATCTTTTCCTACTCTGTTAAGTATATCTTCCCACTGTTTAGCAGCTTCGTCTAAAGCAGCTTGTGGAGATAATTGACCAGCTAATGCTTTTGCAGCAGCAGTAGCCAATGCAGCATTAAACTCAAAAGTTCCAGGAACTCTTAATGGAAATACTCTATTTTTACTTTGTTCCATTTGTGCAAGAGTATCAACATATGATTGAGCAATATCTTTATCCCAACCAATTTGTGTCCATACATCAACTTTAAAGTCATCATTTCTAAATGGGTTTACACCAAATCTACCAATTCCAATATCTGCTTGGTGGTTAGCTTCGTTAGCAAAGAAACATAGGTAATCGAAAGCCATTTCTTTCTCTTTACTTTTCTTAGCTACTCCAACTGCCCATCCCCATACGAAGAAAGGAGCTTGGTTAAAGCCTTCATCCCAAGAGTTAGTTTTTCTATTCCAAACTTTCATTGCTCCTGGTAACTGTGCAGCACCAACTTTATTGTTTATTGGACTATCTGGTTGCATAGCAGCAACAAATGCATCATCCCATGAAAAACTAAACAAAGTTTGTCCTCCACCAAATGATCCAATTTCATCACCTAAACCAAAATTTATTCCTCCTGGAGGAACATATTTAGTTGCCTCAACCCAGTCAGTTAAAGCTTCAACAAAACCTGGATTGTTAATTAGTGGTTTCATAGTTTCTAAATCAAAGAAAAAACCACCAGGTGTTTTAGGATTTTTTGAGTAAGCAGCAGATCTTGAATAGAAAGCAGCATACATTAGATCGTCTTTTTTCATTACTTCAGCGGATCCGTATTCTTTCTCGCCATCTCCATCCCAGTCCCAATTATTAAAGTAAGCTGCCATTTCTCCATACTCTTTCCAAGTTTGAGGAACTCTTAGTTCTTTACCAGTAGCTTCCTTATATTGTTTTTGGTACTCAGGATTATCAATTACATCTTTTCTATATTTTAGATAATGTCTGTCTCCATCAACCGGAAACTGATACATAACACCATCCCAAGATGCTACACCGATGTGAGACGGAGTAACGTCTTTCATTTGTTTCATCTCAACATATTTCTTTGGAACTGGCTCTAAGTATCTTCTCCAATCGTTAATGAAGTTTGAAAATCCAAAAACGATGTCATATGGAGCTTGTCCAGCTTGAAATGGTACCATTGCTTTCGCATATAAGTCACCTGCTGGTGTATGAGTAACATCAACTTTTGCTCCAGTAAGTTTAGCGAACTGCTCAGCATGTAGAGCTGTTGGCTCTCCCATGACTGGTACAGCATGTGTATTAATCTTAAGCGTCTTGCCTTTATAGTTTTTCTTAGACATAGACTCGTAAGAACAATCACCAGGAATATCCCCAGTTGCTTTGATATGTGGAAACTGATCACTCCACTTATCAGCATACGCAACAGGACTAAATACCAACAAAGCTGATATTAGAGCGGTTACGCAAGTTTTTATTGTCTTCATCTTTTTTCCTCTCTTTGTTGTTAATTATGGAACTAACACTGCACGACCTTTAATCTTACCATCATTTAAATCATGTAGTGCTTTATTAGCTTCTTCAAGTTTGTATTCTTTCATTGAAAGTTTTACTAAACCTTTATCTGCTAGTTCCATTAATTCATATAATTCAGCCCATGTACCTACTAAGCTTCCAACTATACTTTTTTCTTGATCGATCATATCAATCGCCAAAACTCTTATTTCTTCTCCGTAACCTACAATATAGAAAGTCCCAGTTGCTTTGGTCATTTTAATTCCCATTGGCGTAGAACCTTTTTCACCAACAAAATCTATAACAGCCTCTGCACCTTTTCCTTTTGTAAGTTCTTTTACTTTTTCAATTTCATTACCATCTATTAAAACCCCATGGTCAGCTCCTAGTTCCATTGCATGTTCTAAAGGTGCTTTTGCTTTTTCAACAACAATAATATTTGCAGCACACATTGCTTTCATACATTGAATTGCTATATGTCCTAATCCACCAGCACCTATGATTACACAATTTTCACCTGGCAGAAGGTGTCTAGTAGCTTTTTTTACAACTCTGTAAGCAGTCAAACCTGCGTCTGAAAATGGCGCAACGTCTATTGGACCTAAAACTTTTGGAATTTTTATTAGATTTCTTACGCTAGTTTGAAGTAATTCTGAATATCCCCCGTGTTTTACATTCAAACCTGCAAAAATTGGATCTTCAGCATGCATATCGTTTCCTCTTCTACAATCTAAGCATGTTCCTCCTGTGCCAGAAACTTTAGGGTGTAAAATAACTGCATCACCTTTTTTAAATCCTGTAACATCTTTACCAACTTCCTCTATCCATCCAGCGTTCTCATGTCCCATTACCATCGGCAACAGATCGTTATTTTGATCTGTAATGTGCTTCCAAACTCCTTCAATTATATGCAAATCAGTTCTACAAACACCTGCAGCTCCAATTTTAACAATCACATCGCTTGCTTTCTCAATTTTAGGATTTGGTAACTCTTCACCTGTGACCCAAACATCTGCTTTCATTTCTGGGTCATACTTATGTAAAACCTGTGCTTTCATTATTTCCTTTCTAAATTTATTTTTTATAAATAAATTTTAAATTGAAATAAAAAATATGTCTAGAAAGTTAGAATAATTTTAATTACCAATTACAACTTCAGATTGTTAATTTACTTTGTTTTTGCAGTCTCCTGTTTTGAAAAACTCATCCATATTATCTATGGCCAGATTGGCCATTGCAGTTCTAGTTTCTTTAGTTGCACTACCTAAATGAGGAAGAATAAAAGCACTTTTGTGTTTAAGATATCCTGGATTTAAATTTGGTTCATTTTTGTATACATCTAGCCCGACTGCATAAACTTTTCTTCTTTCCAAAGCATCTATTAAAGCTTCATCTTCAATAATATCTCCTCTTGCAACATTGGTCACGACTGCACCTTTTGGTAATAGTTCTAGTGTATCTTTATTGATTAAATTTATTGTCTCTTTAGATGCAGGACAACATACCGAAAGGACATCAGAGACTTTCATCAAATCATTTAAGTTATCGTGGTAAGTTGCACCTTGTTCTTTTTCTTCGCTTAATTTTGAACGATTGTGATAATGAATTATCATACCTAAAGATTTAGCTATTTTAGCTATTTTTTGACCAATTCTACCCATGCCAAGTATTCCAAGTCTAGTGCCCGTTAATTGTTTACCAATCAACATATCAGCTGACCAAACCCAGCCACCTTCTCTAGCTTTTTCAATTCCTTCAGATGCTCTTCTGCATGCACCTAATATCAATAAAACTCCAATTTCTGCAGTAGCATCAGTTAAAACATCTGGCGTGTTTGTTACTGCAATCCCTCTTTTCTTTGCAGCTTCTAAATCTATATTTCCAAAACCTACAGCAAAATTTGATATAATTTTTACACTCTCAGGTAATTGATTAATTGTTTCTGCATCAAGCTTGTCTGTTAGAGCAGATAAAATACCATCACAGCCTGCACTCATCTCTATTAGCTTTTTTTGAGAGTAGAGTTCATCATTTAAATTAAAATTAGCATCAAATAATTCTTTAGCTTTATCCTCACAAGATCTTAAAAGCCTTCTCGTGATTAAAATTTTTTTCATTTTGTTTTGGATTAATTTAGATCAAAAACCTTACCAGGATTCATGATATTGTTTACATCAATACTTCTTTTAATAGCTTTCATCACTGGCAAATTATCTGGATGCTCTCTTAATAGGTAATGTTTCTTTTGAAGACCAATTCCATGTTCTCCTGTAATTGTTCCCTCTAACTCTAAAGCTTTGTTAATTAGATCATCGCTATACTGTCTAATTTTTTTTTGTTTTTCTTCATCATCAGGATCATACAATATTATGGAGTGAAAATTTCCATCTCCAACATGACCAACCATTGGTGCAGTTAGACCTAATTTTTTTACTTCTTTTTCCGCCCATGAAATGCACTCTACTAACTTTGAAATTGGTACACAAACATCTGTAGAATACACTTTCATGTCATGACCTAAAGCTTTTACTGAATAGTAAACATCATGCCTTGCTTTCCATAATATTTTTTGTTCTTCAGGAGAAGATGCCCATTGAAAATCACTTCCACCATTATTTTTTGATAATTCCTCAACAATTTTTATAGACTCGTTATTTGATAGTTCACTACCATGGAATTCAAAGAATAAAGTTGGTGATGCTTTGATGTTTTCTAGCTTTGAATATTTAATGCTAATTTCCATTTGGTCTTTGTTTAACATTTCAATTCTTGCAATTGGAACACCGTACTGAATAACTTCTTGCGCTGTCTTTACTGCTGAGTCTAAATCTGGAAAATAGCAAACTGCACTCATTATGCTTTCAGGTATTGGTGATAGTCTTAATTGAACTTCTGTAATAATTCCTAATGTTCCCTCAGATCCAATAAACAAATTAGTTAAGTTATATCCCGCGGAAGTTTTTTTAGTTCTTGCACCGGTTTTAATTATGTCTCCATTTGGTAAAACAACTGTTAAGCCAGAAATAACTGTTCTCATTGTTCCATATTTCACTGCCATTGTTCCTGAAGCTGAAGTAGATGCCATTCCACCGAGTGCAGCATCTGCACCAGGATCTATTGGAAAAAATACTCCATCTTCTCTTAAATATTCATTTAATTGCTTTCTTGTTACATTTGCTTGCACCCTGCAGTCAAAATCCTCAGCATTTACACTTAAAACTTTATTCATTTTTTCTAAAGAAATCGTAATACCATTTTGATTTCCAACAACATGGCCTTCAAGAGATGTGCCGGTTCCAAATGGAACCACTGGAATTTTATGCTCATTACAAATTTTTAGAATTTTTGAAACTTCTTCATTAGTTTCTGGAAATACAACTGCCTTTGATAATATTGGGTTATAGGTATCTTCCCCTCTTGCATAATTTGCACGAGTAGATTCTGAGGTAGAAAATCTTCCGTTAAATATCTTTTTTAATTCTGCTTGGACGGTTTCGTTCATTCTTTAATAATACAAAAATATTGATTAAAAATACAGTTTATTTAGAAAGCATCTTGCCTATATTTTCTAAGGCTTGCATTATATTATCTCTAGATGCAGCAAAACTAAATCTAACGTAATCATTACAAGTTTTACCAAACGCAGTGCCAGGAACAATCGCAACTCCAGCTTCATGCATAGCTTTTTTGCAAAACTCAGATCCATTCATGCCAGTCCCTTTTATATTCGGAAAAGCATAGAAAGCTCCTCCCGGCAAACTACACTCAACTCCTGGTAAATCATTTAATCCTTTGTGAATTAAATTTCTTCTTAATGTAAATTTGTCTAACATATCTTTAATAGAATCTTCTGGACCATCTAATGCGGCTATACCAGCATATTGGGCTGCTGCATTTACACATGATACACTATTAATCAAAAGTTTGTTTACATGTTCAACCAAATGCTCTGGCCAGTAACTCCAACCAAGTCTCCATCCAGTCATAGAATATGCTTTACTCCAACCCTCAAGAACAATTAATCTGTCTCTTAAATTAGGATAGTTAAAGAAAGTTGGCATTTCTTTATAATCAAAAATTTGTCTACTATAAATTTCATCACTTAAAATTGTGACCTGCGGATGTTTTTCTAATTCTTTTGCTAAGTAGTCAATTGCAGGTTTTTCAACAAAGCTTCCAGTTGGGTTGTTTGGATTTATTAGAATTAAAAGTCTAGTTTTGTCAGTTATTAAAGACAGAATTTTGTCTGGATCAAATTTTAAATCTTTATCCTCAGTTAAATCATATGGAACAGCTTTTGCTCCAGAATAATTAATCATTGACTCATAAATTGGAAAAGCTGGAGTTGGATGAATTATTTCAACACCTGGTTCACCATAACAAGTAATTGCATAATACATTGTAGGTTTACCACCTGGCATTATTAAAACTCTATTTGGATCAATATCAGCATTGTAAAGTCTCTTGACCCATCTTGCGACAGCTTCTCGACATTCTGGAATTCCATTTGATAAAACATAACCATGATGACCGTCATCTAGAGCTTTTTTTGCAGCTTCAACAACATGTTTTGGAGTTTTAAAGTCAGGTTGTCCTAGACCTAAATGGATCATAGGTTTGCCTTGTGCTTCTAATTTTTTTGCTTCTGCTAGAACAGAAAATGCACTCTCAGTTCCTAAACGATCTAATGCTTTTGCTAATTCAATCATAATTTTTCGTCGACAAACTAACTGAAAAGCAACTTCATGTCTATTTATTTAAAGTGAAAATAATAATAAAAATTATTTATAAAAAATATTTAATTTCGGTAAATTATCTTTGATCTATCTAACTCTTTTACACTTTTGCAGCCCATAAGGATCATATTTCTTCTAATTTCATCGTGCATATTTTGAAGCAGCCTCTCTACTCCTTGTTGGCCACCTGCTCCTAAACTGAACAAAAAAGCTTTACCAAAACTACAAGCAGTAGCACCTGCAGCTAAAGCCTTGAGAACGTGAGTTCCCCGTCTAACACCTCCATCTAAAATTATCTCAAGTTTATCACCCACAGCATCTGAAATAGCCTTTAGTTGATCAAAAGGAGTTCTAGATCCATCAAGTTGTCTTCCTCCATGATTTGATATTATTATTGCTGTACAACCAATATCAACTGCTCTCTTTGCATCCTCTACAGACATTACACCCTTCAAGGCAAAAGGTCCGTCCCACTTTTTTATACAGTATTCTGCATCTTCCCAATTCATTTGTGGATCATACTGTTCATTAACATAATCTATTACGGATTTTGTAATGTTAGTTCCCTTGTCAGTTTTGTGTTTAATATTTGCAAGTTCAAATTTCTTATTCGTAAAATATCTGAATAACCATCCTGGTCTCATCGCGAAATTCATTATACTTTCTAATGTGAATTTAGGAGGAGTTGTAAAACCAGTTCTGTGATCTCTTTCTCTATTTCCTGCAACCAAAGTATCAACAGTTAAGCATAAACCGTCAAAGTTTGCTCTTTTACACCTATCAATCAAATCATCAGTAAATGATTTATCTTTATGGATATAAAGTTGAAATAATTTTGGTCCACTTGATATGTTAGCAATTTCTTCAATCGAAAATGAAGCCATTGTCGACATACTATACATGGTACCAAATTTTTCTGCAGCTCTAGCTGAAGCTTTATCTCCATCAGGATGATATAAACTTTGCATAGCAGTAGGTGATAAAAAAATTGGCATATCTATTTTTCTACCAAAAACTGTGGTTGATAAATCTGGTTCTCCTACGCTTCTAAGAATATTAGGGATTAAGTCACAATCATCAAATGAATTTGTATTTCTTTTTAAAGTGGTTTCATCATCTGCACCACCATCAATGTAATGAAAAATTGGAGCTGGAAGTTTTTTTTTGGCTAGCTTTCTAAAATCTTCAAAATTATAACAATTCTTTAAGCTCATGCATTTCGGAATCTTAAATTATTTCGATTAAGATCACTGATCTTTGTGCAGCCCATTAATTTCATGTCTCTTACTAATTCAGTTTTATATAAGTTAAGTGCTCTCTCAACACCTTCTTGACCTGCTGCAGCTAAAGCATAAAGATATAATCTTCCACCAGCACAAGCTTTTGCACCCATAGATAAAGCTTTTAACATATGAGTTCCTCTTTGAAATCCACCTTCACAAATAACATCTAACTTATCACCAACTGCATCAACAATTTCAGCTAATTGATCGAAAGGTGATCTAGATCCATCAAGTTGTCTTCCTCCATGATTTGATACCATTATACCAGTGCATCCGATATCAACTGCTCTTTTAGCATCTTCAACACTCATAACTCCCTTAAGCGCAAAATGGCCACCCCACTGAGAGCACAATTTTTCAGCGTCGTCCCAGTTCATAGATTGATCCAACATAGTAGAAAAATAATTACCTATTGAAGTATTTGTGTCAGTTCCTTCTTTAACAAAATCTTGAAGATGTGGTAGTTCAAATTTTCCTTTGGTTAAATAATTTATTCCCCACATTGGTTTTGTGGCAAAACTAAACAAACTCGAAAGTGTTAATTTTGGAGGTGATGTAAATCCAGTTCTTAAATCTCTTTCACGATTTCCCCCTGTTATCGTATCAACAGTTAAAGCCATCACATCAAATTTTGCTGCTTTTGCTCGTTCTAAACAAGAGTCATTTAATCCTCTGTCTTTATGGAAATAAAATTGAAACATTTTTGGTGTGTCTATTAAAGATGAAATTTCCTCAACACTAACTGTAGCCAATGCCGAAACACCAAACATCGTATTAAACTTCTTTGCAGCTTTTCCAACCGCTCTTTCTCCTTCGTAATGGAATAACCTTTGCAGAGCTGTTGGAGAACAATAAAAAGGCAAATCTAATTTTTTTCCAAAAATAGTTGTCGACAAATCCACATTTTCAACACCTCTTAAGACATTTGGAACTAAGTCAACATCATTAAATGCACTACTATTTCTTGCATAAGTTATTTCGTCATCTGCCGCCCCATCAATATAATGAAATATTGGAGATGGAAGCTTTTGCTTTGCTAACTTTCTAAAATC
Organism: uncultured Pelagibacteraceae bacterium; assembly: GCA_902531175.1. Taxonomy (GTDB): domain Bacteria; phylum Pseudomonadota; class Alphaproteobacteria; order Pelagibacterales; family Pelagibacteraceae; genus Pelagibacter. The sequence continues at coordinate 126,866 of CACADE010000003.1, read as the reverse complement.
GTAAAAATTATGACAGTCTTTTAATCTCATAACTAAAATTATATTAATTTAATTCACTTTTAAATCCGACAAAAATTGAGTCAGAACCTGGATTTTTACTTCCTATATTAGCATTTGAAATATGATTAAATGTAACACCAAACATAAGATTATTTTTAATTGCAAAATTAAACTCTATTTCGCTTTTAAACTCCAGTGGAGACCCCATGTCTTTTCCTTGATCAAATTCATTGTATAAACCAATACTAAAACTTGGTACGATAAAAAATCCTTTACTTGGATTAAACTCCTTCTGAAGTCCTGTTGAAACATAAAAAGCATATTCTTCTCTATTTTTTTTATTACTTTGATTATCTAAAGTTAATGACTCATCTGAATCATAAAATAACATTAAATCATAAACTTGAGTTAATTCTCCTAGAAAATTTACATTAATTTTATTTTCAGTTATTTTCTTTTTGTTAATAGCTAGCATATCTGTTTCGTGTACATGATCAAAAACACCAATTTTATAATATGTGCCTGAGTTATTATCATTTTGTTCGCTATGACAGTAAGTAGTAGTAATTATTATTATCGTTAAAAGTTTAATAATTAATTTCATAAAAATTTTGTTACTTTATAGATACTTTTCTAACAATTAAAAGACCACCAAAAATGAATAAAATCAAAGGTATTAACCAAAGTAAAATTGTATTTTGATTTAATTCTGGATCATAAACAATCCATTCTCCATATTTATTTTTTAAATAATCATATATTTCTTCTTCTTCTTTACCTTCATCAATCTTATTTTTTACAACAAGCTTCATACTTATAGCAAAATCGGACTGAGAGTCGTAAACAGATTGACCTTGGCATATTAAACACCTTAAGTTTTTTGTAATTTGATCTACTTTGGTATTTATTTCATTCGCATAGGAAAAATTAAAACTAAAATATAGCAGCAATATTAATTTTAAAATTTTAAGCATTTTTTTTTAATAAATTTTTTATTTCTATTAAATTGTCGCTTGTCAATGGACCAATATACTTTTTAATTATCTCATTTGTTTTACCACTTATGATAAAAGTTTCAGGAACACCAATAGCTCCGAATTCTATTGATTTTGTTCCATCATTATCGGTAATAACTTCTGAATAAGGATTTCCAAGTGAGCTTAAAAAATTTTTCGCATTTTTTGGACTGTCTTTATAATTAATTCCAATTATATTTATGTTCATATCTTTTAATTTCATTAAAAACTGATGCTCTTCTCTACATGGTGCACACCAAGATGCCCAAATATTTACTACAGAAGGACTATTTTTATCAAATAAGTCTGAAATATTAATTATTTCATCAGAAAATAGTTTTTTTGCATTAAGTGAAAAATCTATTTTACTTTTTAATTTCTCGTTAGAGTAATCTTTCGATACGTTCAATCCCTTGAGCAAGATTATAAAAATTATTATTAATGTTAGTAGTAATCCTAAAAATTTAATATTTTTGCTCATTTTTTCTAATAACACTTAATAAACCACCAAAACCAATAAATATAGTTGAGATCCATATCCAAATCATTAAGGGTTTATATTGATATCTTACGTTATAATAGCCATCGTCTTTTAAAATATTAAATACTAAAAAATTATCTGAAAATAATGTTGTCTTAATATCTGCTTCACTCGTAATAGTTAAAGGCTGCTGGTAAATCCTAACTTCTGGGTATAAAGCAAAAGAGGAATTTTTATTCGTAACTTCAAAACTAGCTTTAAGAGATTTATAATTGTCTACATCTTTAACATAAACTTCTTTTAATTTTACAACTTTGTCATTGAATATTCTTTCATCTCCTACTTTCATATTTGAATTAAATTCATTAGAAAAAAGTCCATTCAATAAGATACTTGTAATTAATAAGCTAAAACCAAAATGTGAAATTTTTTGGCTAATCGAGGATTTGCTAACAAAAAAATCCTTAATTGTTACTAATAAAAGATAGATGCTCAAAACTATCAGAGGAATAGACAACAGAAATGAATTTTCGGTTTTTGTTAAAATGACATATGAAATAAGTAGTGAAACTAAAAAAATAATTAAAATATTATAGTTAAACTTTTTTAATTTATCTTTAATCCATTTCAAACTTGGGCCAAAGCTCATGAATATTAAAAAAGGAATTAAGAAGGGTATTAAAAGATTATGATAAAAAGGCGGACCAACAGAAATTTTTGAACCATTTAAAACTTCAAGAAAAATTGGATAAATTGTACCAACAAGAACAACAGATAAAAAAAACATCATAAACCAGTTATTCACTAATATTGCAGTCTCTTTACTTAAAATAAAATTCTCTTTGGCTGTGTTTGATATTTTATTCTGATTAAAAAAGAAAATTAATATAGACATCAAAATTAGGATAAAGAGAAAACTTAATATATATAGCCCTCTTGATGGATCGTTTGCAAAAGTATGAATTGAATTTAAAATTCCAGACCTAACAAGAAAAGTGCCACTCATACTCAGTGAGAAAGTTGTAATTGACAAAATAATAGTCCACTCTTTAAACGAATTTCTTTTCTGTAATACAATTACAGTATGCAGTAGCGCTGTTAAGCAAAACCATGGCATTAATGAAACATTTTCTACAGGATCCCAAAACCAAAAACCTCCCCAGCCCAGCTCATAATATGCCCATATAGATCCAAGCAAAATACCAATTGTTAAAAATACCCAAGATACCAAAACCCATTTTTTAATGTGCCTTGCCCACTTATCTCCAATATTTCCGCTAATCATTGAGGCAAGTGAAGCTGAAAAGATAATAGATGTTCCAACATAACCTAAATATAAAATTGGAGGATGAATAGCTAAAGCAGGGTCTTGTAAAATAGGGTTCAAACCTAATCCCTCGCTAGGAATTGGATGTAGCATTTTGAATGGGTTGGAAGTTAATAAAATAAAAACTAGAAAACCTGAAATAATAATTTGTTGAAATAGTATCGTTAAAAGTTTGTATTTAGTATCTTGTGATCTTGAATTTAATAAAAAAATAAATAGGAAAATTGAAAGAACTAATAACCACAATAATAAACTTCCCTCGTGATTTCCCCATGTGCCTGATACTTTATAAAATAAAGGTTTTAAAGTATGAGAATTGTTGAAAACAGTTTCATTACTAAAATCTGAAATTAGAAAAGCTGCAACTAGACTAAAAAAACTTACCGTAATCATTATAGTTTGTATTGAAGTAATTAAAATAAAGTTTTTATCTAAATATTTATTTTCTGAATTTGCATCCAAGTATGACTTAAAAATTAAATAAACAGATGCTATTAAAGCAATATATAAAGAATAATTTCCTAAATAATTAGACATACATTTAATTGTTCTTCATAGCTTCGCTGACTTCAGGAGGCATATAATTTTCATCATGTTTTGCTAAAATCTTGTCAGCATTTAGAAAACTTTTATCCTTTAAGAAACCTTCAGCAACTACACCCTTACCCTCTTCAAACAGATTAGGTACAGATCCATTAAAGTTGACTAATAATTCATTTTTGAAATCCGTAATTACGAAAAAAATTTCTTTATCGTTTATTTTAATAGAATTTTTTTTCACCATTCCACCAACTCTAATTTTTTGAGCATTTTTGATTTCATTAAGGTTTTTAATGTCTGTTGGAGACTTAAAATATACTACGTTTTCCTCAAGAGATTTAACCACCAAAAAAATTGTAAGAACTAATGAAATTAAAATTAAAAAAATAAAAAGGGCTCTAAATTTAACTTTTTTTCCGTACATGTGAATTTTAGTTAAACTTTAGATGTGGAAGTGTTTGCTAATATCTCTCTGTACGTTTTTTGCTTAGCTACTGATGCAAGTTTCTTTTCATCTAGTGATTTATAATTTTCCTCAAATTTCTTTTTCTCTTTAATTAAATTTAATTTTACTACCGCGTACAAGAAGCTAAAAGAAAATAGAGTAAATATAAATGATGACCAAACGTATACACCGTATCCATTCATATTTAGTAGTTCACTAATCATAATCTATTAAGGCCTTTATTTTTAATCTTTAACAGTTCTGTATTATATTTCATTAAAAATATCAAAAGTGAAAATAGAGCAAATGCCGCAGTCATTATAGCTAATGGTGTCAACATTGAAGAATGAATTGTTGTTTCTTCCAAAATTTTTACTGACGCAGGTTGGTGTAAAGTATTCCACCATTCTACTGAAAATTTTATAACTGGAATATTTATAAGACCAATAATTGCTATTATTGAGCTAATTTTTTCTGCTTTACTGGTATCTGTCGTAATCTTCCAAGAAGTAATAAATAATAAATAAAAAATTGAAAGTAAGAGCATTGAAGTTATTCTTGCATCCCAAGCCCACCAAGTTCCCCAGGTTGGTTTTCCCCAAATTGATCCTGTAACTAAAGCTATTATGCTAAAAACAAAACCAGAGGGTGCTAAACTTTTTGTTATTAAAGAGAAATTTTTATTTTTAAAAACAAAAACTCCAAAAGAAAGAATGGAAATAAATGAAAATATTCCGAGTGATATCCAAGCTGATGGAACATGGACATACATAATCCTAACTGAGTCACTCTGCTTATAATCCTCAGGAGAAAGAACTAAAGCTTCAACTAATCCAAGTAACAATACAATTATAAATAGCGCAAATACAAACTTTTGTATTTTATTAATTATCTTTAAAGTATTATTTGGATTGAAATAATTAATCATAATTTTTTATAACACATAAATTTTAGATTAAAATTGTTCAAAATTTTCTGACCAAGAATACAGAGGGAGATAGAGGAAAAACAGTACTCTTGATCAGAATTAAATATTTTATAACAAACAGATATGACAGAGATTTGGGACAATTGTGTTTAAATATTGGCTATTAGTTAATTTGAAGGCTTGAAGTAGCTTGATCCACGCTTACCTGAAAAAATTTCATTAATTAGAGGGTGTTTTATAGGCTCTTCAGAGTCATCAAATAATAGATTTTGCTCAGACACATAAGCCTCGTAAGTAATTTCGTCATTCTCTGCTAGTAAATGATAAAATGGCTGATCCTTTCTAGGTCTCACGTTTTTTGGAATCGATTGATACCACTCCTCTGAGTTATTAAATTCAAAGTCAACATCGTAAATCACACCTCTAAAATCGAAGTGTCTATGTTTTACAACGTCTCCAATTGAAAATTTAGCTTTTTGAGTACTCACGATATTAAATATGGATATTTGATGAAAAAAATCAATAAAAAAAATATAAATGTTTTATTAATCTGTTAATATGTAGCAGTGAATAAATCACTTCTAAAATTCATTACAGACGTTGGGCCTTTAGCTATTTTTTTCTTCTTTTATTATAACAGTGATAAAAATTTAAAAGTTGCAATACCACCTCTAATTGTCGCAACAATAATTTCTGTTCTACTGGTTTGGATACTGGAAAAAAAAGTTCCGATGGTTCCTTTGTTAGGAGGAATTTTAATTACTCTATTTGGAGGTTTAACAATTTATTTTGATAATCCAATTTTTATTTATATGAAACCCACTATTATAAATATTTTATTTGCCTTAGCTTTATTCTTTGGAAAATACTTCACCAATGAACCAGTTTTAAAATTAATACTTGGAAAAACACTGCCAATGTCTGATGAAGGTTGGAAAATTTTGAATAACAGATGGACTTATTTTTTTATTTTTTTAGCTATATTAAATGAAATTGTTTGGAGAACTCAAACAGAAGAATTTTGGGTTAACTTTAAAGTTTGGGGAATGCTACCAATTACATTCATTTTTACAGCATCACAAGTTGGCTTGATTAATAAACACAAATTAAATGAGTAATTTAAAATTAGTAATAAATAATTCAAATAAAGAACAAAACCAAAGGTATTTTTTTGAAAAAAAAGAACTAAAAATTATATTAGACCTATATGCTAAAATGGTATCTGAAGGATCTTGGAAAGACTATGGACTCTCAATATCAACTAAAAGAGTAAGTTTTAGTATTTTTAAAAATGCAGCAGAAAAAGCTATCTACAATATTTGTAAAAATTTTAAACCTTCTAATAAGAATTTGAAATATTTAATAACTGATAGAAATGGTAAAATTTTAAATAATGCTTATGATTTAGAAATACTTCTAAAAAAAACAAATTGGAAAAAACTATAGTTTTTGATTATCTTCTTTGACCGAACAATCTTAAAAGCATTATAAATAAATTTATAAAATCTAAGTATAATGTTAAAGCTCCCATAACAGCTTTCTTGCCAATTACTTCACCTGAATCTGATGCTGCGTACATATTTTTAATTTTTTGTGTATCGTATGCAGTTAATCCAACAAATATAAGAACTCCAATGATTGAAATAGCAAAGTACATCATTGAAGATTTTAAGAAAATATTTACTAAAGATGCGATTATAATACCGATCAAACCCATCATTAAGAATGACCCAAATTTTGTGAGGTCTCTTTTAGTTGTGTAACCATATATACTCATAGCTCCAAAAGTTGCTGAAGATATGAAAAATACTCTCGTCACACTAAGTCCTGTGTAAACTAATAAAATTGATGAGAGTGATAAACCCATCAAGGCTGCAAAAATCCAAAAAGTTGTTTGAGCTTTTGAAGAACTCATTTTATTTATCCCAAAACTCATATAAAAAACAATTCCGAGAGGAGCTAACATAACTACCCATTTCAATCCTGATAGATAAATTGCATTTCCGAACTCAGTTAAAGCAACTATTGATCCACTTGCATCTGTAACTACTGACATTTTAAAAGATAGTAATGCAATGATACCCGTTAACAAAACACCAGTTGCCATGTAGTTGTAAACTTTAAGCATGTAGGCTCTAAGGCCTTCGTCCATCACAACAGCTTTTTTTGCTGTCGTTGATCTATTTAGGATATTGTCTCTATTGAATTCCATAATTAAATATATAGTAATAAATCTTAAGTTTTTCAAGCAGTCAAAATGTAGGTAACAAATACTTAAAATTTAATGAATTATAAAAAATTAGGAACAACTGATATAGATATTAGCACAATTTGTCTCGGCACTATGACTTGGGGTGAACAAAATAGCCAAGAAGAGGCCTTCGAACAAATGGATTTCTCGCTAGAAAATGGGGTTAATTTTTGGGATACAGCAGAACTTTATGCGGTACCTCCTAAAGCTGAAACTTTTGGTCATACAGAGACGATCATTGGAAATTGGTTTGAAAAAACAAAAAAAAGAAAAGATGTGATACTTGCAACTAAAGTTTGTGGTCCTGCAAGAGATTATATTAGAAATGGTGAAAATAGTTTTGTAGGGAAGAATCTCGAAACTGCACTTCATAACAGTCTTAAAAGACTTAAAACTGATTATATAGATTTATATCAGCTTCATTGGCCAGAAAGAAATGTAAACAATTTTGGAAGACTTGGTTATGTGCATAAAGAAAATGAATGGAATAAATTCGAAGACGTGTTGGTTGAATTACAAAAGTATATTGAGCAAGGTAAAATTAGACATGTAGGTTTATCTAATGAAACTCCTTGGGGTGTTATGAATTATCTCAAACTTTCAAAGGAAAGGAGTTTGCCTAGAATGATGTCCATACAAAATCCCTATAGTTTATTAAATAGGTCATATGAAGTTGGATTAGCTGAAGTGTCTATAAGAGAAAATATTGGCTGCTTATCTTATTCTCCTTTAGCCAGTGGTTTTTTAAGTGGCAAATATAGAAATAAGCAATTTCCAAAAGGATCTCGGATGGAAAGAGATTGGGATTTTTGGACAAGATATCGAAAACCAAATACTAATGAAGCTGTTGAAAAATATTTTAAAATTAGTGAAAAATACAACATTGATATGAGTCAAATGTGTATAAAATTTTGTGAGATACAGGATTTTATGTCTAGCGTTATTATTGGTGCAACAACAATGGAGCAGTTGAAAACAAACATAGAAAGTGTAAAAGTGAATCTTGATAAAGAAATAATTAATGAAATTAATGAAATTCAAAAAAAATATCCAAATCCATGTCCATAATTTTTAAGATAATTTTTTTTATTCTCTTATTAGGATCAACTTCTTATTCAGAAGAATTAAATAAAATAGGAACATTTAAAGACTGGGATGCAATTGTTGTTACTAATGGGGATAGTAAAGTATGTTTTGCTCAATCTAAACCTGTTCTTCAATCTCCAAAAAAAAATGATAGAGATGCAAGATTATTTGTGACTTTCAGACCATCTGATAAAATTAAAGACGAAGTAAGCACAACGTCAGGCTATGAATACAACAGTCAAAATTCAATTACAGCTAGCTCTGGTAAATCAAAATATAAATTTGATATAGCTCAAGATAATTTTGCATGGATTTCAAGCAATAAAATTGAAAAAAAAGTTGTTAAAAGAATGAAAAAGGCCTCTAGATTAATGGTTACTGGATATAATAAATCTGGTTCTCAAACAATTGATCACTATTCCTTGATGGGCTTCACTAAAGCATACAACGCAGCTAAAAAAAGCTGCAGTTAAATAATGAAATCTAAGAAAAAGATAGTTCTTGCCTATTCTGGCGGTCTGGACACATCAATCATATTAAAATGGTTACAGGAAAATTATGATGCAGAAGTAATTTGTTATACTGCAGACATTGGTCAAGAAATAGATAGAAATAAAATTTTCAGAAACGCAAAAAAACTTGGTGTAAAAAATATTATTATTCAAGATCTAAAAGATATTTTTGTAAAAGATTATGTTTATCCAATGATTAGGGGCCATGCAATATATGAGGGTGTTTATTTGCTTGGGACCTCAATTGCTAGACCTTTAATAGCCAAAGATCAAATTAGAATTGCTAAAAAATTTAAAGCCTATGCTGTGTCTCATGGATCAACAGGAAAAGGAAATGATCAAGTAAGGTTTGAATTAGGTTATCATTATTTTGGTCCTAAAATAAAAATTATTGCGCCTTGGAGAATTTGGAAGCTGAAATCTAGATCAGATCTAATTAATTATGCAAAAAAAAATAAAATTGAAATACCTAAAGACAAGAAAGGAGCGCCACCTTTTTCAGTAGACGATAATATTTTTCATACATCAACAGAAGGAAAGTTGTTAGAAAATCCAAAAAACTCTGCACCTGACTTTATCTTTCAAAGAACGGTATCTCCAGAAAAAGCACCTAATAAATCTTCAATTGTAAAAATAGACTTTAAAGGTGGAGATCCGATTGCAGTGAATGGGAAAAAATTATCTCCATCTAAATTGCTTGGAAAATTAAACGACATAGCTGGAAAAAATGCTGTTGGAAGAGTTGATCTAGTAGAAAATAGATTTATCGGTATTAAATCAAGAGGTGTATACGAAACACCAGGCGGAACTTTATTAATGCATGCTCATAGGGCCATAGAGTCTGTTACACTTGACAAAGATACAATGCATAAGAAAGAGAAAGTTATGCCTAGGTATGCGGAACTTATTTACAATGGATATTGGTTTTCTAAAGAGAGATTTAAAATACAAAGAATTGTAGATCTTAAGAGAACTAAAGTTAATGGATCAGTTAAATTGAGGTTATATAAAGGGAATGTTATTATTCATTCGAGAATAACTAAAAGTTCAGCTTATTCTATGAAAAAAGTTTCATTTGAGGAAAATAAAACTTTTAATAAATCAAATGTTGAAAGATTTATTAATTTTCACAAGAAAAAATTAAAATAAAATATCATGAATTTTGAACCAAGTCGGGCGCAAGCCACTAATAAACTAGATAATTTTGTTGAAAATAATCTTTCTGAATATTCAAGATTGAGAAATTTTGATTTTGGTCCAGATAAAAGATCAAATATATCTTGTATTTCTCCATATATATCTCATGGAATATTAAATGAGTTAGAAGTTATAGATAAAGCCTTAAAGAAATTTTCATTTTCTAAAAATGAAAAATTTATTCAGGAGGTTTTGTGGCGTACTTATTGGAAAGGATGGTTAGAATTAAGACCTAATGTATGGACAGATTATATAATAGAACTAAAAATTATAAGAGAAAAATACAAAGATAATAAAGATTATTTAAATGCCATTGATGGAAATACAAATATAGAATGTTTTAATGAGTGGGTTAAAGAATTAAAAGAATTTAATTACCTTCATAATCATACAAGAATGTGGTTTGCCAGTATCTGGATTTTTACTTTAAATTTACCTTGGCAATTAGGAGCTGAACTTTTTATGAAGCATCTCTATGATGGAGATGCAGCATCTAATACATTAGGATGGAGATGGGTTGCTGGGATACAAACACAAGGTAAGCATTATTTGGCAAGTGAATGGAATATAAAAAAATTTACTAATAACAGATTTAATAACATTAATTTAAATGAGAATGCGCCACCTAAAGTTAGCGAGAAAATATACAAGGCTGTCTTAAAAGATTTTAGTAATCCAGTAAGTTTGGATGAGCAAAATTTAATTATTTTTGATAATAATCTTTCTTTTGAGTTGACTGATTTCAAAGACCATAAATTTAAAAAGATTTATTTAGTTAATAATAATAACGACAGTAGAAATATTAAACTTAGTGAAAAAACAGTGAAATTTAAGACTAATTTAATTCAAGATCAAAAAAGAAGGTTGGATGAAAAATCTTTGGATTGTGGAATTATTGATATTGGTAAGCTTAAAACAATTGAGAATAGTTATTTTTTATATCCTTGTGTTGGAGAAAACTTAGATTTTTTAACTTCTCAAGGAATAAATAATATAAAATTTCTTTATCGTAATTTAGACCGGAGTTCTTGGAAATATTGCAATAAAGGTTTTTTTAATTTCAAAAAGTATATACCAACTATAATTAAAGAATTTTTTTAAAGAACTATTGTAAATTATCAAAATTATGAGATAACAATAATATGAATAACCCGCAAGTTCTTGAAATTATTGAAAATCTTAAAGGCAGAAGGAATTACGAAGAAAAGAAAGCTTCAAAATTAGGTTTCAACTCTCTTTACGCATACATTGAAAATAAAATATTAAAAGAGAAAGAAGCTGAAGCAGCAAAAATTCTTGAACAATCAGCAGCTAGGGAAGAAGTAATTGAAGAAAAAAAATCAGAGAAAAAGACAAGTTGTTCTTGTTGTTAATCTATTTTAGCTGGACACCTTCAGCATCAATACCATCAAACAACTGAGAATTAACAATTTTTATAATACCAGATCCAACATCTTCTTGCACTGCCTCTAATCCAGTTTTATCACTATCATCATTGGTGTTTGTAATTGTACTTTCAATAAACGCTCTCACATCACCTACACCTTCCTCTTCAAGCACAATTCCTTTACCACCATTTTTTACAGCAATTACACCATCAATACTTGCTATAACTGAACCATCATCTTCTTCAGAATTTTTAAAACCATCGTCTGTGTTATTTATAGAAATAGTGTTGTTGATAGTTAAAAATATATCACCATTATTTGCTTCATCAAAATCTAAACCTTCGTCTAAATTTCCATTTATAAATGAGTTATTAATGGTAACAACTAAATTTCCGGGACCAGCTTCATCAATATCAAAACCATCATCTAAATCTATGCCAAATTCAAATTCTTTAACAAAACCAGAGTCATACAAATCAACTTCTCTCTCAAAACATCTATCATCTGGGGTACCCTTAATCTTTCCAGGTATACTGTCTTCTTTTCTCACATTATCATCAAATTCACCTTCATCTTGTTTGGGCATAAATGGTTTTAAAAGTTTTGGATCACAATATGCTCCATTTAAAACAAAAGATGAATTATTTACTGTAGCATTAACATTTCCAGCATTACCTTCATCTAACTCAACTCCATCCGCACCAACAAGAGTAAACAGAGAGTTACTTGCTTTGAAATCGATATCACCAATGCCTCTTTCATCAATCCTAAATCCATCCGCATCAAATCTTCCATTTCCTACATTACTAATTGTTAAATTATCAACTACAACTTTAATGGAAGCATCTGAACCTTCTCCCCCACCGCCTTGTCCACCACCACAGTCATCGGCTAGACTGCAGTCAGAAATATGAATTCCATGACTGGCAACATCGTTAACAGAAACGTTATTTAAAATTACATTTACTAAACCTTTTTGGTCGTCTCTAACATCTACAAATATACCTTTGCCCCATCCTCCTTTTTTAATACTAAATCCACCTACTCCATAAAAATTTAAATTAGATATTGTAAGGTCAGCACCATTTGAAATAAAGAGGAGTGTTTGATTTTGGGTAGTTTTAATAGACTGTCCTGACCCTACTATATCTAGGGGTTGTAGTCCTGTATATTCTAAAGTTGAATTAATAATTATTTCATCTTCAGTTGTAATTAATATTTTTGATGATTCTTTACTTTTAGATGCCTTTAAAAGTGCATGCCTTAGACTTTCAGGACCAGAATCTTTTGAATTTTTGACATTAAATGTTTTTGCTAGAGATTGTGAACTGTTGAAAAGTATTAATAATAGAATTAGTACTAAATTTCTTTGCATGAAAAATTTATAATTTAAATAAGATACAAAATTATTTCAGAAAGATTAAATAATTATTAAAATTAAATTCTTAGTTGTTCTTTGAACATTTCTTAGAACAATATTTCACTTTATCCCAGTTTAATTTCCATTTTTTTCTCCAAGTAAAAGGTCTCTTACATACAGGGCAAATTTTTGTGGGTAAATTTTCTTTTCTCACTATGCAGTATTTTGTTTAATAAATTTTTCTGCCTCAGCTAAAATTAATTTTTTTCTATCAGGTTTCATTTTATCGAAAATTCTAACCATCATAGAAAGTCTGGGATTTTTTAAAAAGAAGGCTCTATTTCTATTTATGAATCTCCAATAAAGACCATCCATGGTATTGCACCATTCTCCTTTTTTAAAATCCATCATTTTCATGAAATAAGCGGAGCCGCAAATATATGGTTTTGTTGCAAATATTCCCCCATCACTGAAAAGCCCCATTCCATAAACATTCGGGACCATTACCCAGTCAGAGGAATCCACAAACATTTCCATAAACCATTTGTAAACATATGTTGGCTTAACTTCACATAAATTCATTATGTTTGATAAGATCATTAACCTTTCAATATGATGTGACCAACCATAATTCAATGCATTTTTAATAGCATAATCTAAAGGTGGTAATCCTGTTGTTCCTTCGTACCATGAGTTTTTCATTTTTCTATTTTGTTTAAAAAAATTTCTAGTTTCCATTTCTTTTGAATAGCTTTGATATATTCCCCTCATAAATTCTCTCCATCCGATTACTTGACGAATATAACCTTCTAAGGAATTTAATCTTATTTTATTTTTGTTGTGAAAATCTAAAACTTTTTTAATGATAAATTCTGGAGTGATAAGACCTAAATTGATGTAAGGACTTAAAGCACTATGAAATAATATATTGTCTTTCTGATCAACTGCATCTTCATAATCCCCAAATAAATTTGATTTCTCTTTAATAAAAAAATTTAATAATTTAATTACATCATCATATTCCGTAGCAAACCAAAAATCTTTCGTATTACCTGGGTGACTTTTAAAGTTTTTATCAATTAAAATTTTTAGTTTTTTCGTATGAACAGTCTCAGTAATTTTAGGAAATTTGGGTATAGATATATTTTTTGGAAGTTTATTTCGATTTTCTTCGTCAAAACTCCATTTGCCTCCTTCTGGATTACCATCTTTTTTCATGAGTATATCCAAATCTCTTCTAGTATCTTTATAAAAAACTGCCATAAAAGGTTTTTTTGATTTTGATAAATAGTTTTTAAATTTTTCTCTAGAATTTAAAAACATTGGTGTTTGAATAATATTCCATTTAATTTTTTCCCTTTTTAAAAAATTGTTAATTTTATTTTCAAAAAACTTATCCTCAATTTCGAAACTTGAAATTTCTTTAATTTTTTTTGCTTTAATTATTTTTTTTAATTTTTCTGTGTAATCCAGCTTGAAAGGTTTATCCTCGATCGAAGAATATTCTAATTTAAATTTATTTTTTTTTAGTCTATCTGCGTGAGATCGCATGCAAGATAAGAACAATAATATCTTTTGTTTATGATGCTTTTCGTAAGTACACAGCTGATAATCTTCAGCCATAAAGAAAAAGTGGTCTTTTCTGTACTTTTCTAGATATTTCTCTGAGAAAAGCTGATTTCCAAGTAGAAAAAATAATTTCATTAACTATATATAGCTCTTTAAAAATTTATGTCAGAAAAATATTTAGTAGTAGGTGCGACAGGATCTATCGGATCTAATTTAGCCGAACAGTTATGCGCAGCCGGCAAAGAAGTACATTTAATTGGTAGGGATGAAGAAAGAACAAAATCTTTGTCTGAAAAACTAAATTGTAAATATACAGTCTCTGATGTTTTAGAAAATGGTTTTGTTGAAAAGATTAAGTCCGAAATAGATGATATCAAAGGTATAGCTTATTGTGTTGGTTCAATTGATTTAAAACCTTTGAGAATGGTTTCAGAACAAGATTTTACAAAATGTATGAAACTAAATTTATATTCCGCAGTAGATTTAATTAAAGGTTATCAAGAAAGTTTAAAAAAAAATAAAGGATCGATTGTTTTGTTTTCAACTGTTGCTGCTCAAAGGGGTTTTACAAATCATGCAATTATAGCTTCAACTAAAGCAGCTGTTGAAGGATTAACTGTTTCTTTAGCAGCAGAATTTGCTCCTAATATAAGAGTAAATTGCATTGCTCCAAGTTTAACTAATTCAAAAATTGCAGAGCCAATGCTTAAAAATAAAGTTTTAGCTGATGGTATAGCAAAAGCCCATCCATTAAAAAGACTTGGAGAAGGTAAAGACTCAGCTTCGCTTGCAAAATTTCTAATAACTGAAGACAGTTCTTGGGTTACAGGACAAATTATTGCTGTCGATGGTGGTAGATCAAAACTTTCATAGAGTGAAGAAATTATTATTTCTTTTATCCTTAATATTATTCTCAACTAATTCATTTAGTAAAAATTTTAATTTTAATAAAATTATTGAATTAGAAGCACCTTGGGGTTCGTCGTTCGTTAATGATAATGAAATGATTGTTACCGAGAAAGGTGGCAAAATAAAACTTGTTAATATTTCAACAAGAGAGATGAGTGAAATTGGTCATAACTTAAATTTTGTAGAATATGGACAGGGAGGATTATTGGACATTCTGTATAATGAAGATTACATTTATATCTCATACACAGAAAATAGAAGTAATTGGAAGACTAGTACTTCAATTGCACGTGCAAAATTTAATAAAAACAAATTAAATTTTAAAAATATTTTTCAAGCCAATCCACCAATTGACTCGCCCTATCATTTTGGTTCAAGACTGGTAATTAAAGACAATTATTTATTTGCTTCTGCAGGCGAAAGAGGCGGGGGAATGATTGCTCAAGATGGAAATAAACATCCAGGAAGTATAATTAGGATTTATCTAGATGGTGGCATTCCAAAAGACAATCCTCGTTTTGAGGGGAAATCAGACTGGCTACCTGAAATATATCAAATTGGTGTAAGAAATCCTCAAGGCTTAGCTTTATCACCTTTTGATGGAAAAATTTATATGAGCAATCATGGCGCAAAAGGAGGCGATTGGTTTGGTGAAGCAAAGAAAGGTGAAAATTATGGTTGGAAAATTCTTGGATGGGGTGGCACAAATTATTCAGGTCTACCAATAGGGCCAAAATGGAAACCTGGCTTTACAAAAGCCATTCAATATTGGGTTCCATCTATAGCCACAAGTGCAATCACAATTTATAAAGGGAATGAATTTAAAGAATGGAATGGTCATGCATTAATTACTTCTCTTAAAGATAAGTCTTTAAGAAAATTAGAGTTTAATGATTTATCAAACGTAAAAGAGGAAATAATATTTAAAGATAAAATTGGAAGAATCAGAGACATACAAATTCATCCTATAAATGGTAAACTATATTTTTTAAATCAAGATGGATTGTGGTTGATGGAAAATTCTAGTTAGTATCAAAAAGCTCTTTAAATAATTTAAATTCACCAATTTTAAAAATAATTGCATCATCTTTTTTAAATCCAAATTTTTCTGCATTTTGCTTAAACCTTAAAGGGGGCTCTAATATTGGTTCAAGTGATAAGACAAAAGTTCCCCAATGCATTCCAATTACTTTTTTACTTTTTAAATCTTTAGCAAGTCCAAGGGCTTCTTCAGGGTTAGTGTGGTAAGCAGAAGAATCTTTAATTGAAGCCATAGGATAAAAATTATATGCGCCAATGTTAATAAATGTTAAATCAATTGGACCATACTTATCTCCCAATTCTTTATATATTTTTCCAACACCAGTATCACATGAAAATAATATTTTTTTTCCTTTGTATTCAATCAAATAGCTGCCCCATAAAGTTTTGTTAGTATCCGTTAAACTCCTTTTTGACCAGTGGACTGATGGCAAAAAAGTAATATTTAAATTATGATTTATTCTTATTTGATCATACCAATCCATTTCATTTACATCTTTAAATCTATTAATTTTAAAATATTTTTTTAGTCCTAAAGGTAACAGAACTTTAGATTCTTTATAAGGAAATCTCATTATTGTTTTCATATCTTGATGATCGTAGTGATTGTGAGTTAGTAGAAAAATATCTGTTCTTGGTATCTCATTAAGTTTTAATGCTGGTTCGGTAAATCTCTTTGGCCCAAAAAATAAAGGTCCTGCATTTTTTGAAAAAACTGGATCTGTTATTATTGTTGTTTCCCCTAATTTTAATAAAAATGTTGCATGACCTATCCACGCTACATAATCTTCTTTTTGGAAATTATTTAAATCCAATAAAACTTTTTCTTTTTTAATAATATTACTTTCAGGAAAAGTCATATCTAATTTTTTTTTTTCTTGGTTAAAGACCTTAAACGACCAATTGAAATTCATATCAATGACTTTTGATCCTTCAGGATTTCGAAATGTGCCATTAGCTAAATGATGATATTTTTTTTTCATAACAAACTAATAATTTTTTGAAATAATATCTTGAATTGTATTACTTATTACTATTGTTCCAGCTTTGTTAGGATGTATTCCATCTTGTTGATTTAGATTTGGATCAAGAGCAACACCTTCTAACAAAAATGGAATTAGAGGTAAATTATATTTTTTTGACAATTTAGGATAAATAGCATCAAAATTTTTTTTATATTTAGTTCCATGAGATGTTGGCGCAACCATCCCAGCTATTATAATTTTTATTTTTTTACTATTAGCAATTTTAATTATTTCTTCTAAATTTCTTTCAGTTTCATCTGGTTGAATTCCTCTAAGCATATCATTTGCCCCAAGACCAAGGATGATTAGATCAATACCGGGTTCTGATAAACTCCATTCTGCTCTATTCAATCCACCAGAAGAAGTACTACCTGACACACTTCCATTTATTACCTTAATATTTAAACCACTCCTAACGAGATTACTTTCTAAAACCAAAGATAAGTGTTGCTCTTTAGGTAGACCATAACCCGCCATTAAACTATCGCCGAATAATATAACCTTTTCTATTGCACTTGCATTTATGTGCACTAGAAAGAATAACAATATTTTTATAAATAAACTTTTATTCATGAACACACTTCTTAAATTAAAAAAAATAAATCTCAAATACCAAACTGGGAAGGACAATATCAATGTTTTAAAAAATATTGATTTAACTATAAAAAAAAAAGAAACTGTATCTGTGGTTGGAGAAAGTGGGTCAGGAAAAACAAGCTTGATTATGCTTATTGGTGGACTAGAACGTCCAACCTCAGGGAAAATTATATTTCAAGACAGGGAAATAACAAATCTTAATGAAGACGAAGTATCTGAAATTAGAAAGCAAAATATAGGAATTATATTTCAATCTTTCTATTTAATTCCAAATTATACAGCTGTTGAAAATGTAGCTTTAACACTTGAACTTAATGAATTTAAAAATCCAGAGAAAGAAGCAAAAAGTTTATTAGATCGATTTGGTCTAAAACATAGATTCAATAATCTTCCAAGTCAATTATCTGGCGGAGAGCAACAACGTGTGGCGATTGCTAGAGCTATTGCAATGAAACCAGATTTGATTTTAGCTGATGAACCAACTGGTAATCTAGATACCGAAAACTCAATAATGATCTCTGAAATTTTATTTAAATACGTCAAAGAAGAAGGGTCTTCTTTAATAATGGTCACACATGATCCAAAATTAGCAGACAAAGCAAAACGAAAAATTAAAATCAAAGATGGAAAAATTAAATAATTCTTCGGAGTTAAGTTTAATATTCAAGTATGCTTTAAAGGATTTAAGCAGAAATTATAAAAAAATTTCAAGCATTATTGTAACGCTGTTTATCAGTCTTTTTATTTTAAGTGCCATCTTTACAATCGAAGATAGTTTAAAAAAAGAGCTTAATGATAATGCAAAAGTTCTTTTAGGTGGAGATCTCGAAATCGATTATAACCGTAATCAGGGGGATCTTAATTTAGTCAATAAAGTAAAGGAATTTTCAACTATCTCACAAATGATAGAGTTCAGTACAATGCTTTCTACGACAGGCAGAGAAAAAAATAAATCAATATTTACAAGAATTAAAACAGTTGATGAAAAATATCCGTTGTACGGTGAAGTTGTTTATGAACCAGAAGATGCTTATGAAAGAATGCAAAAGGAACCCAAAACAATTTTGATTAATGAAAGTTTATCAAAAACTTTAAAGATAAAAATAAATGACAAAGTTAAAGTACAAGATCAAAGTTTCATAATTGTTGGAATTATAAAATCTGTGCCTGATGTCAGCGGGTTTGTTGCTTTTGGAGATTGGGCATTAGCAGGAAAACAAACTTTGGAGATACTAAAACTAAATGGAATAGGTAGTTTTTTAAATTATGAGTATAAAGTAAAATTTAATCCAAGTGATGATCCAGAAAAAATAGAAAGTAAGATCAAAGATATTTTTAAAGATGACCAAAAAGTAAAACTTAGATTTCCAGAAAATTCAGCAAGTGGCTTAAAAAGGATAATTAATAATTTTTCCCAATTTCTCTCTTTAGTTTCAATTAGTGCAATGTTAATTGCTGGAATAGGTATCGCTAATACATTGTTGTCTTTTATAAACCAGAACAATATGTCTATAGCTGTAAGAAAAGCTGTAGGATTTTATTCAGGAAATATAAAAACACTTTATTATCTTCAATTATTAATATTATTATTTATTATTACTGTAATTTCTTATGGCTCAAGTTTTTTAATTGTACCAATTGCTGATAAATATTTATCTGATGGGTTGGGATTAAATGTTTATCCAAAATTCTCTTTAATTAATTTTATAAAAATATTTATTGTAGGTTTGTTAGTTCTTATAATTTTTTCAATACCAACAATAAGTTCAATTGATCAAGTTAGAGCATCAAACCTATTTAGAAATGTATTCCAAAACCTGCAATTTTATTACTCAAAAAAGTCAATTATTTTAAGTTTTATTTTGTTATCAATTTTAGTTTTATTGTTTACATTTGGATCCGAAAGACCTTCATATAGCTTGGGTTATTTTCTTGCTTTTTTTGTGTGTCTAATTGTATTTTTTTTACTTTCAAAAATTATAATTTATTTACTGAAAAAGTTTAATTTTAGTTCAAATATTTCTTTAAAAGTATCAATAAAAAATATAACTCAAACAAAAAGTATCACGCCTATTACAATTATGTCGTTAGGTTTGGGTGTAACTTTATTATTAACTTTAGCCTTAGTTGGAACAAATTTTAAAAGAGAAATTGCAAGGTCTATTCCAGATATTGCACCTGATTATTTTTTTGTTGGAATTCAAAAAGGTGAAAAGGAAAAATTTGAACAAGGTATTTACAAAATGAATCCTGATGCGAATATTGAAATAGTGCCTATGGTTTCCTCCGGAATTGTAAAAATTAATGGTGTGAATCCAAATAGCTATATTAAACCAGATAATGATAGTTATTGGGTAATTGGAAGTGAAAGAAGATCTTCTTGGGTTGAAAATATCCCTAAAGATAACCCAATTTTAAAAGGAGAATGGTGGGATTTATCTAAACCTAACCAACTTCAGATTTCACTTGATGCAAAAGTGGCTAAAGATTTTAATATTGAGTTGGGGGATATTTTTACTTTAAATATTTATGGTCGAGAAATTGATGGAGAAATAGTTAATTTTAGAGAAGTTGATTATCGTGATCTAAGTATTAATTTTGCCATGTTATTTAATCCACAATTTGCAAAAAAAATTCCTCATGAATATCTAGCAACTGCTAAGTTTAAAAATCCAGATAATTTTGATGAAACCAAAATGTTAGAAGTATTACCTAGTTTATCTATGATAAAAATTGCTGATTACTTAAATAAAGTAACAGCAGTTTTAAATAAAGTTTTTATAGCTGTAACTCTAATTTCTGGTGTAACGATTGTCATTGGATTGATTGTTATCTCAAGTGCTATAATGGTCCAAGGAAAAGTAAAAGAGTACCAAAATCTTGTGTTTAAGATTTTAGGTTTTTCAAAAAAAGAAATTCTATTTTCCTCTTTGATAGAATTTATAATTATTTTTATTTCAGTAATATTAATTGCAATCTTTTTTGCAGTGATTGGATCAAAATTTATTATGGAGAATATTTTTGAATTAGTTTGGCAATTTGATTTTATAGTTTCTATTTACCTTGGCGCCTCTATAGGAATTGTGACCTTGATTTTAATTATGCTAACTAATCTTAGATACTTGAGTCCTAAAGTTTACCCTTTAATTAGAAATCAATAATAAATTTTATTTATTTGCTCTCTTAAAACACTCAATTGTATTTTTAAGTAAACAAGCAATAGTCATAGGTCCAACTCCACCTGGAACTGGAGTTAAAGCTTTTGCAACTTTTGATACTTCATCAAATGCGACATCGCCAACTAAGCCGTTTTCAGTTTTATTAATTCCAACATCAATAACAATTGCATCTTTTTTCACCCAATCACCTTTCACAAGCTCAGGAATTCCAACAGCAGCAACTATAATGTCACCTTTTAAACATTCACCCTTAAGATCATTTGTTTTTGAATGAGTAATTGTAACTGTGCAATTTTCTTTCAACAACAACTGTGTCATTGGCTTACCATTTAAATTTGATCTTCCAACAATTACAGCCTTTTTCCCATTAAGGTTTGGTTCGATTTTTTTTATTAATAGATAACAACCTAAAGGAGTGCATGGAATAGAACTTTCATAACCTGACGACAGATTACCAACATTCATGGGATGAAATCCATCTACATCTTTCTCTGGCATTATTGCCTCTATAACTTTTTGTTTATCAATATGTTTTGGAAGTGGAAGCTGAACTAAAATTCCTGAAACGGAGTCGTCATTGTTAAGTTCATCAATTTTTTTTAAAACTTCACTTTCTTCAATACTGTCAGGGTATCTAATCACCTCTGATTTAAGGCCTACTTCATTGGCAGATTTCTCTTTATTTCTTACATAAATTTGACTAGGTGCTAAATCACCAATCAATATGACTGTTAAACCTGGTACTTTATTATGCTTATCTTTTAAAGATAAGACTTCTTTCTTGAGTTCTTCTCTTAAATCAGCAGCAGCTTTTTTTCCATCAATTAAAATCATTTATTAAAATATTAGTGGTGCAATGTAGAGTTTCATACACATTTCTATGAACCATATCAACAAAAGAAGTACGATAGGAGAAATATCAAAAGCACCTAGGTTAGGTAAAAATCTTCTAATTCTCATTAAAATCGGTTCTGTCATTTTATAAGTGAAATCTAATATTAAATATACAAAACGATTACTTGTATTTAGTACATTAAAAGCGACCAACCAACTTATAACGACATTAGCGATTACAACATATGAATAAAGTTTTAAAATTTGAAGAGCTAAATAAAATATAGCAATCATTTTTTTTCAACATAGATGGACTGACTAGGAAATGCAAAAGCAGCTCCCTTACCTTCAACAATTTTTTTTATTTCAAGTGCCAAATTTTCTTTTACTTGTAAATAATTAGTCCAACTATTTGTTTTTGTAAAACATCTAACATACATATCAATCGAGCTATCTGAAAACTTATCTATTCTTACGGCGACTCCTACAGATTGATCATAATCGTCACCTTTATTTATGTGATCTTCAATTTCGTCCCTTATTTTTTTCAATTGATCAATTGTAGTGTCATATTGAAGAGTTATTATCCAACTAATAGCCCAGTTAGTTTTTCTTGTGTTATTAATCACTGCATTTTCTGCAAATTGAAAATTAGGAATAATCGCCAGTGATTTATCAAATTTTCTTATAACAGTTGATCTGAATCCAATGTTTTCAACAATCCCTTCGATAACTCCTTCAACTTTAATCCAATCACCAATTCTAAATCTTTTTTCAACTAAAACTAAAATTCCGGAGATTAAATTTTTAAATAAATCCTGAGCGCCTAATGCAACTGCTACTCCAAATAAACCTAACCCTGCAATAATTGGTCCAATTTTAATTCCCCATAACTCAAGAACAGCAGCTGCGCCTAAAATAAAAATTAAAATTTTAAGAGACTTTATAATCCAGCCTATTAATTCTTTTGTCAGGACTTTATCTAATCCACTTAAAATATATGATATAGGCTCAATTATCTGATGTATTATCCAAAATATTAAAATTGTTATTAAAGTTCTGTTAACGTTATCTATGAAACCCCTAGTCTCATTATCAAATGACATGTAATAGCTTGCAAAAAATACACCAAGCACAATTGGAAGAAACCTAGCAGGACCTTCCATAGATTTTACAAAAGTATCATCTAATTTATTGGTTGTTCTTTTTGAAATTAATTCCAATTTTTTTATTACAAGTTTGCTGATTAGACCTCTAAATATTAAAAATAATACAAATATTCCAAGACCTACTATTATCTGAAAGAAATCTACCCCAAGAATTCCTTGCTTCCAAACAGATAAAAATAATTCATTTAGTTTATTTAAAACGTCCATTTTTAAATTTTATATAGCAAAAACTCCTCTTCACCAGGGTTAAAAAGAAAAATTTTTTTCCATTTTATGTCATTCAATACTGATGATGCTTTTTCGCCCATACACATTAGGTTAGTTTCCATCCAAATATTATCTAAATTATATTTTTTTATTAACGTAAAAAATGTCTTCGCGCTATTTTCAGAATATATGTAAACTATTTCTGGTACAGAAGATTTAATATCTTTTAAAAAATCGTCACTTAAATTTTCATTTGGTATTGCAGTATAATTTATAATTCTCTTGATGACATAGTTTTCTGAAATTAAGTCTTGATCGAGATTATAAGAAACAATTTCTCCACTAATGTAGGCCATTGGTCCAATCTTTGGGTCAAAGTTTTGTAAAATTAATTCTTTAAGATTATTTACGTTACCTTCAGCGCAGAAAATATTTTGAAAACCTAATTCTTTTGCCTTTCTTTCTGTTGCAAGACCAACACAAAAACAAATTATTCTTTTATCTATTTTTGAAATATTTAAATTTTTTAAAGAATTAGCGCTCGTGAAAATGACGCCTTTGAATTGGCTAAAATCTGTTTCTTGTGTTTCTATTTTTTTTATTTGCAATAAAGGTAAATGAGAAACTTTATGTTTCATCGAAGTAAATTTTAAAATTAATTCTTTGCTATCATCTAATGGTCTTGTTAATAAAATATGCATATTAATTTTTATAAGAACCTTTTGATTTTAATTTAAGCTCTTCTCCCACCATTCTACTAGTCGACTCAATATTATCTTTTTGAAGACTTTTTTTTATAAAATATCTATTTTTTCCATCAACAGAAAACAATTCGGTTAACAGATCTACTTTATTACCATTTGATTTTGCAAATACACCAACTGCAGTGTCACAATCTCCTTCAAGAACTTTTAAGACCTCTCTTTCTGCTTTTGCGACAGTTCTTGTTTCTTGATCATTAATATTTTCAAGTAATTTTTTAATTTCATTATCATCTTCTCTGCATTGAATTGCTATAATTCCTTGGCCTGCACAAGGTATAAGTTCATCAACACTAAATTCTTGTGAAATTTTATGTTTTAAATTTAAAGCATCCACTCCTGCTTTTGAGAGAATTATTGCATCATATTCCCCTTTTTCTAACTTTTGAACTCTAGTATCAACATTTCCTCTGATAAGTTTATATTTTAAGTTGGGTCTTTTTTTCTTAAGTTGATATTCTCGTCTATATGATGATGTGCCAATAATAGAGTTTGGCTCTAAATCTTCAAATTTTATATCATTTTTACTTATTAAAATTTCATTAGGAGAATTTCTTTTTAAAAAAAAATTAGTTAAAAGATTTTTAGTTTCTTCAGTAGGCATATCTTTGAAAGCATGTACTGCAATATCTATATTTTTATTTAATAAATCTTTTTCAATTTGTTTTGAAAATAATCCTTTGCCTCCTATTTCAGATAATCTCTCATCTTGCTTTTGATCTCCTGTTGTTACTATTTTTTTTAATTCAATCTCTTTAAAATAATATTTTTTTAGTTCTTTTTTTACATTTTCTGCGTAAATCATTGCTAACTTACTTCCACGTGTCCCAATTACAAGATTAGCTCTTTTCATAAAAGTTATTTTTATTACATTCTTATAGATTAATTGTATTAATTATAAAAAATAATTTATGAATAAAAGCCCAATAATATTAGGAATTGAGACAAGTTGTGATGAAACAGCGGTTTCAATTATTCAAGATAACGAAAGTGGTACACCAAAAATTTTATCAAATATAGTTTCAAGTCAATTTGACATTCATAAAGAATTTGGGGGAGTTGTTCCAGAATTAGCTGCAAGGTCACATGTTGAAAAAATTAATTTAATTGCAAAAAAAGCTTTGGATGAAAGCGGTATAACTCTTGATAAAGTATCTGCTGTTGCCGCAACATCTGGACCTGGTTTAATAATTTGTCTTAGTGTTGGTTTAAATTTTGCAAAATCACTCGCATCATCCTTAAAGGTTCCATTTATTGGTGTTAATCATCTAGAGGGTCATGCTTTAAGTCCAAAACTTCAAACTAATATTAATTATCCTTATTTACTTCTGTTAATTTCAGGTGGACACAGTCAATTTTTAAGTGTGAATGGATTAGGCAGTTATAAAAGATTAGGAACTACAATTGATGATGCTTTAGGAGAAGCATTTGACAAAACTGCAAAACTTTTAGGAATAGAATTTCCAGGTGGTCCAAAGATAGAAAAATTTGCAGAAAAAGGTGATCCAAATAAATTTAAATTACCTAAACCAATAATAAATAAAGGTGGATGTAATTTATCTTTTGCTGGACTTAAAACTGCAATACTAAGAATAACTAAATATATAAATTCAGAACAAGAAAAATATGATTTAGCAGCTTCTTTTCAAAAAACTATAGAAGATATATTATATATTAAATCTAAAATTGCTTTTGAGGAATTTTTAAAAAACTCATTTAAAGAAAAATCTTTTGTTGTTGCGGGAGGAGTTGCGGCAAATAAAGGTATAAGAAAAAAACTAATCGAAGTGAGTAATGAGAACGGCTTTAAGACAATTTTTCCAGACATTAAACTATGTGGAGATAACGCAGCTATGATCGCATTTGTGGGTCTAGAAAAATATAAAATAAAGAAATTTGATAATATGGATTTAGAAGCCAGTCCAAGATTAGCCCTAGATGCTAGTGCTAAATTTTTAAAAGGAGCTGGCGTAGTTTTGTAATGAATTATTGGTTGTTAAAATCAGAGCCAAATGTTTGGTCGATAGAAAAACAATTAAAGGTTGGTGCAAAAGGTGCCGACTGGGATGGTGTAAGAAATTATCAAGCAGCAAATAATTTGAAAAAAATGAAGAGGGGTGATCTTTGTTTTTTTTACCATTCAAATATTGGTAAAGAAATCGTTGGAATTGTTGAAGTAATTAAAACAGCATTTATCGACCCAACAGATAAAGATAAGCGATTTGTAGCAGTAAAAGTGAAGTATAAAAGTAAACTAAAAACACCAGTTTCTCTTGAAAACATTAAAAAAAATAAAGGTTTAAAAGATATTGCACTAATAAAACAAAGCAGACTGTCTGTCATGCCAATTGACACTAAATGCTGGAAAATTATTTTGAAGATGGGTAGTATCTGAAAAATTTATAACTCATGCCAAAAAAAAAAGCTAAAAAAAAAAAGAAAAAAATAATCAGAAAAAAGAAAAATAAGGTAAAGTCATTAGCCCCAAAACAAGAAAAAGAACTTATATATAAAACAAAGAAAGATTGGATTAGCAAAGCACTAGTTAATAAATCTCAGTACGAAAAAAAATATAAAGCTTCAATAAAAGATAATGATGGCTTCTGGAAAAAAGAAGGAAAAAGAATTAATTGGATAAAGCAATATACAAAAATTAAAGATGTTAAATATAGTAAATCGGATGTTAAGATAAAATGGTTTTATGATGGTACTCTTAATGCATCAGCAAATTGTATAGATAGACACTTAAAGAAGAATAAAGATAAAACTGCGATTATATGGGTTGGAGATGATCCAAAGGTGCAAAAGAAAATTTCTTATAAAGAATTACACAAAGAAGTTTCTAAAGCTGCAAATGGTCTTAAAGAATTAGGAGTTAAAAAAGGTGATAGAGTAACAATTTATTTAACTATGATACCAGAACTTGCATATACTATGTTAGCTTGTGCAAGAATAGGAGCAGTGCATTCAATAATCTTTGGAGGATTTTCTCCTGATAGTATTTCTGGAAGAATAAACGATTGCGAATCTGATTATCTAATTACAGCTGATGAAGGTGTTAGAGGTGGAAAAATAATACCTCTGAAATCAATTGCTGATGAAGCTTTAGTAAACTGCCCAAATGTAAAAAAATGTGTTGTTGTTAAAAGAACAGGCAATAGAATTAATTGGGATGAGAGAAGAGATGTTTGGTACCACGAGTTAACAAAAAAAGTATCTAATAAATGTGACCCAGAGGAAATGAATGCAGAAGATCCTTTATTTATTTTATATACATCAGGATCAACAGGAAAACCAAAAGGGGTGATGCATACAACTGGTGGATATATGGTATATGCGTCAATGACACATCAATATATTTTTAATTATAAACCTAAAGATATTTATTGGTGCACTGCTGACATTGGATGGGTAACTGGTCATAGCTATATTATTTATGGACCGTTATCAAATGGCGCAACAACTATAATGTTTGAGGGAATTCCAACTTACCCTGATAGTTCAAGATGGTGGCAAATCGTCGATAAATATAAAGTAAATATTTTTTACACTGCCCCAACAGCAATAAGAGCTTTAATGAGAGAGGGTGATAAGCCTGTTAAAAAAACATCAAGAAAATCATTGAAATTACTAGGAACAGTAGGTGAGCCAATCAATCCCGAAGCTTGGGAGTGGTATTATAAAACTGTCGGAGATTCTAATTGTCCGATTGTTGATACTTGGTGGCAAACTGAAACGGGTGGAATATTAATTAGTCCACAAACAGGTGCTATAAATTTAAAACCAGGTTCAGCAACAAAACCTTTTTATGGAATAAGACCTGTAATAGTAAATAAAGATGGAAAAGTTTTAAAAGGAGAAGCTGAGGGTCGATTATGTATTGCACAATCTTGGCCCGGGCAGATGCGGACAGTTTACGGTGATCATCAAAGATTTATTGATACTTATTTCTCTCAATTTGATGGAAAATATTTTACAGGAGATGGGTGTAGAAGAGATAAAGATGGATATTACTGGATCACAGGAAGAGTTGATGATGTAATTATTGTTTCAGGACATAATCTTGGAACTGCCGAAATAGAAAGTGCATTTGTTGCTCATCCAAAAGTAGCGGAAGCTGCTGTAGTTGGATATCCTCATGATATTAAAGGTAATGGCTTGTATTGTTATGTAACCTTAAATGTAGGTGAAGAGTCGACTTTAGATTTAGAGAGAGATTTAAAACTTTGGGTTAGAAAACAAATTGGTCCAATAGCAACACCAGATTTAATACAATTTTCACCTGGGCTTCCAAAGACTAGATCAGGTAAGATTATGAGAAGAATTCTAAGAAAAATTGCAGCAAATGAACATGATCAATTAGGTGATACAACTACCTTGGCAGATCCAAGTGTAGTAAAAAGTTTAGTTGAGAATAGAAAAAATACTTAAAAATTTATTAATTCAATAAATTCTTTTTTAACATTATCCCATTTCAGAATCATAGAATTCAAAACTATTTTTTTATCTAAGGATTTTAACTCTTCAGCTATTGGTGACCATTCATATAGAGATAAAGCACTGGTATTAAAGGGTAATGATTCATGATATTCATTCCAATTAATTTTTTCATATCTATCGAGAAATTTTTTTTTTGCATTTTCATAAATTTCATTTGGCATTTCATTTTTTTGAAGTTCATTATCTAAAATTTGAACATATAATTCTTTTGCTTTTTCAGTGTCATGTTGATTTCTGATATTTTTTAGGAAAGAGATGGTATAAAATGTTAAATCCTGTAAAGCGGTTGAATAAATATTCCACTTAGCTTTGTTGATTGAACCTAGAAATATCTCATCTTCAAACATCAATACATATTTTGCTCCCATTCTTGTTTTAAGATAACCATATAGAGTAACTTGACTTACCCATGCAGATTTTTTTTGAATGAATTCTTTTAAATCAGAATAATTTTCGATTTTTTTTGTTTTTTTGAAATATTTTAAGAATGGAATGAAATATTCCTTTAAATACTCAAATTTCAAATCTTTGAGCTTTAATTTGTATTTAATGCCCATTTAGAACCGATATTACTACTTTTACTATAAATATATGCCATTTTTTACCCTTTAATTATCACATTAAATGAGTATGAATTATATCTTTAACCTATAGGGAGGATTAAAATAATGTCAAACAAAGAAAAGCACTGGGAAAAAACCAAAGGATTAATGATAATTACATTAATTATTTGGTTTGTTTTCGGTTATCTGATCTTCATGTTTGGTTCTGACCTAAACACTTCAAGTTTTATGGGATATCCATTAGCGTATTACATGTGTGCGCAAGGTTCCATCATTGCATTTGTGGTCCTAATTTTTTGGTTTGCAAATAGACAGGAAAAAATCGATGAAGAGTTTGGTTTTACCGAAAAGGAGGATGATTAATGTTTAAAGGCAATTTTATTGACAACCTACCAAAAATTTACGGAACATATACTGGGGGCTTCTTTATATTCATCATTTTGATGGCAATAGCAGAGCAAGCAGGTATGACCGCTAAAACAATTGGTATTTTGTTTGTCGCCTTTACAGTTTGTATATATGCTATAATTGGATATCTATCTAGAACTGTACAGGTCGACGCTTATTATGTTGCTGGAAGACAGGTACCAACAGTATTTAACGGAATGGCAACTGCAGCTGACTGGATGTCAGGTGCTTCATTCGTTGCAATGGCTGGTGGTATTTACTTTGGTGGTTATACTTATATGGCTTTCTTAGTCGGATGGACTGGGGGATACGTTTTAGTATCATCACTTTTAGCACCATACTTAAGAAAATTTGGATGTTACACTGTGCCAGATTTCATTGGAACAAGATATGGCGGAAACTTCGCAAGGTTCTGTGCCGTAGTTGTTTTAACATTGGCATCTTTCACTTATGTAACAGCTCAAATTAACGCAACAGGAACAATCGCATCAAGAGCACTAAGTATTCCATTTGAATTAGGAGTTTGGGTTGGACTAGTAAGTATTTTACTTTGTTCAATGCTAGGCGGAATGAGAGCGGTAACTTGGACACAGGTTGCTCAATACATAGTATTGATTATTGCTTATCTAATTCCAGTATTCTGGATTAGTAATAAATCAGGATTTGGTTTCTTTCCACACTTTATGTTAGGTGAGGAAGTAGCTAGATTAGGTGCACTTGAATCGCAATTTGGATTAGTTAAAAATGCTGCTGCAGATATTAAAGCTGCAGGTGTACCAGGTGGTCTAAAATCTATCGCTGTGTCACACGCAGGTGTGCCAGAAGGTGGAATGGCTGCATGGAAGTTTATTTCATTAGCACTATGTATGATGGTAGGAACAGCTTCTTTACCGCACATTTTAATGAGATACTTCACTACTCCAAGTGTTAAAGCTGCAAGAAAATCAGTGGCATGGTCACTATTCTTTATTGCATTGCTTTATACTTCAGCGCCAATGCTTGCAACATTATCCAAGATCTCACTAATAGATCCAAACTTACCAACAGGTATTATTGGAAAACCAATTGCTGAAATTATGCAAATTGAGTGGGTAAATGCTTGGATTAATGTAAAACAAGCCTTCATAGCAGACTTTAACGGAGATGGTATTCTCCAGTTAAATGAATGGTTTATGAGAGGTGACGTAGTTGTACTAGCAACTCCTGAAGTTGCTGGATTACCATACGTAATCTCTGGACTAGTTGCTGCAGGAGGAATGGCTGCTGCGATGTCAACTGCTGATGGTCTAATTCTTGCTATCGCAAACGCTTTATCACATGATATCTATTACAAAATCATTGATCCAAAAGCGGATGTAAGAAAAAGATTGTTAGTTGCTAGAGCACTTCTAATAGTTATTGGTGCCGCTGGAGCATACATTGCATCGATGAGGATCACTAGTATCCTTGGTGCAGTTGCTTGGGCATTTGATTTTGCAATGTCAGGATTGTTCTTCCCATTAATACTTGGTGTATGGTGGAAGAGAGCAACAAGACAAGGAGCAATAGCAGGTATGATTGCAGGTCTTGCATCAGGAACAGCTTATCTAATTTATGTGTATCCTAAGTTTATGGGTAATGCACCTTGGTTAGGTATTGACCATTTACGTTTCGGTATTATCGGAGCGTCTGTCTGTTTAGTTGTAATGGTTGTAGTAAGTTTAATGACTGAAGAACCAGATAAAGCTACACAGCAAATGGTAGACGAAGTTCGTGTTCCATCAGGTAAGACAATACTTGGTAAGCAACACTAAATTAAACTTTTTGGGGGCGGATACCGCCCCCATTTTTTTCAGATAAATGCCGTTATATATTTTAGTAATAGACTACATTTTAGGTATCATCATGTGGACTTTAATTGGTAGATCTGCAATGAATATTTTTCAAAAAGAAGACTCAGAATTTTTTTTTATGAAAGTATTTGTAAAATACACAAATCCAATTATTAAAATTTTTAAATTCATAACTCCTAGTTTCATCATAGGACCATTAGTTCCACTTTATGTAGCTTGGTTTTTTTATATGTTTAGATTTTATTTAATGCCTTATTTAATGGGTTATTCTGTTATGGGAATGTTATCGTTTCCATTAGAAAGTGAAATAGCTGCAGAAATTTATAAAATATTTGGTAAATAGTAATTCAAATATATTCAAAAATTGATAGTACTAGTTTTTATTTATTAATGAAAAATATACAAATTTCGCCTTCAATACTTTCTGCAGATTTTAGCCAATTAGGTGAAGAAATTAAAAGATTAGAAGATGGTGGCGCTGACTTAATTCATGTCGATGTAATGGATGGACATTTTGTTCCTAATATTACGATTGGTCCCCCGGTAATAAAAACACTTAGAAAATATACAAATTTACCTTTTGATGTACATTTAATGATCTCACCAGTTCATAAATATATAAAAAATTTTGCTGAAGCAGGGTCTGATATAATAACAATTCACCCTGAAGCAACCGATAATTTGATTGAGTCGATTAAACTTATAAAACAATTAAAGAAAAAAGTAGGCATATCTTTAAACCCAAATACAGAAGTAAGTGTCATTGAAAAATTATTAAAAGAAATAGATTTAGTTTTAATTATGAGTGTATATCCCGGTTTTGGTGGTCAAAAATTTATACCAGAAGTAATTGAAAAAATTAAAAAACTTTATCAAATAAAAAAAGATAATAACTTAAAATTTGATATTGAAGTTGATGGCGGAATAAATTTCTCTAATTCAAAAGAGGTTATATCAGCGGGAGCAAATATATTAGTTTCTGGAACAACAATATTCAAAGAAAACAATGGTGATATTAAAAAAAATATAGAAACTCTAAAATCAATGTAAGATGTATTTAAAAAATTCTTTAATTTTAATAAATGAATTTTTTTACTACGCTAAAGATCAAATAAGAAATTTATACTTAAAATCAAGGTTTTATAATAATAAAATTTCAAAAATTGAGATAAGCAACATTTCATATAGACCAAGTCTAAGTATTTTAAGCTGCTTGGTTAAATATGATAAAAAAAAAATTAAAATTGAAGAATTAGATAAAGATAATATTTGGGAAAGTGAATTATTAAGTGGAAATAATCTAAATAAACTTAATAATTTTTATTGGTTATTTAGCATTGATTTAAAATCTTCTCCAGGTATTACACAATCAATAATTATTAAATGGATTGAAAAAAATCAAAGTTATAATTCATTAACTTGGCAGATTGATATTTTATCAAAGAGAATAATATCTTGGATTGCAAACTCTAAATTATCTTACGATGAAAGTAACACAAAATATAAAAATAAATTTAATTTTTCTGTAAATAAACAGATTAATCATTTAATAAATGAAATTAGTAAATCTCAATCTGTTAATGATAAATTATTAGGCTGTACCGCAATAATAATCACAGGATTATCATACGCAAATGAAAAATTTTTAAATTATGGATTAGATTTACTAAGAAAAATTATTATTAATTCTTTTGACAATGAATATTTTCCAAAAACAAGAAGTATTAGACAATTAAATTTTTATTTAAAATATTTTGTTCTTGTTAGAGAATTATTAAAGGAGTCTTTTAATGATATACCTGAGTACCTTGATGAAATAATTTTCTATTTAGGAAAATCTTATTCTGTTTTTTCTAAAATCGAACAAAGTTTGCTATTCAATGGGAATCATCAAAGTGATTTAAAGGAATTTAATAAATATCTTTCACTTAATAAATATAAGTTTGAAAATTCAAATATTGAGGTAGGAGGATATGCTATTTTGAAAAACAAAAATTGCATTCTTGCAATGGATGTTGGAAATCCACCCCAAAAAATATTTTCATATAATTATCAAAGTGGAGCTCTTTCATTTGAATTCTTCTACAAAAATAAAAAACTTATTTCGAATTCTGGTTACTTTCAGGATTATAAAAACAAATTAAATCTGATTTCAAAATCTACTGCTGCTCATTCAGCACTTATAATTGATAATCATTCAAGTTGTTCATTTAGAGACAATAGAAACTATAAAATATTAGAAAATGGTTTGAAAATTATTGATAAAAATATTGTTGATGAAAAAAACTATTGGTTAATCAAAGCTTCTCATAATGGCTTTTTAAAAAAATTTGGAATTTTATATGAAAGAACCTTAGAATATTTTGATGAAAAAAAAAAATTGATAGGAACCGATAAAATAATTTCAAAAAACAATTTGGAATCAAAAAAATATGATATCAGATTTCATATGGAACCAGGTGTTAAATTAACCAAAACTCTGGATAATAAAACTCTGCTAATTGAGATTGAGAATTCTGGATGGAAATTTTCAACTAACTGTGAGATTATAAATATTGAATCGGGTATATATTTTGGTAATAAAAATTTAACTACTGAAAACCAAAATATATGTTTATCAGGCAAAATAAAGGATATAACTCAGGAAATTAAATGGGTATTCGAAAAAATACAATAAAAATCAAGACTGCTTTAATTTCCTTGTCAGATAAATCTAATTTAAGAACATTATTAAGTTTATTAAAAAAATATAATATTAAAATAATAAGCTCAGGTGGAACATACAAAAAAATTAAAGGTATGGGTTATAAATGCTTAGAGGTATCTAAATTTACAAATTCTAAAGAGTTATTAGATGGAAGAGTAAAAACTTTACATCCAAAAATTTATTCTGGGATTTTAAGTATTAGGCAAAACAAAAAACATCAAAAAGAAATGAAAATTAATAATTATGAAAATATAGATTTAGTTGTCATAAATTTTTATCCATTTGAAAAGATTTTATTAAGTAATTCTAATCACAAAAATATAATCGAAAATATAGACATCGGAGGACCGACAATGGTTAGATCAGCTGCAAAAAATTATAATGATGTGGTAGTTGTAAGTAACTCAAAACAGTATGAGGATTTAACTATTGAATTAAATAAAAATAATGGATCAACTAATCTAGATTTTAGAGAAAAGTTAGCTGAGGAAGCATTTATGGAAACTGCATATTATGAGTCAAAAATTTTTAACTATTTCAATCATAAGTCTGGAAACCTTTTCCCAATCAAGAATATTTTTTCTGGAAAATTACTTGAAAAGACGAGATATGGAGAAAACCCTCATCAAAAAGCAGCAATATATTCACAAAATAACAAACAGGAAATTATTCAAATCAGTGGAAAACAACTAAGTTACAACAATTATAACGATCTTTATTCAGCTCTAAGCATATCTAAAACTTTACCAAAAAATAACGGTGTAGCAATAATTAAGCATGCTAATCCTTGCGGAGTTTCCATTAATCCAAACAAAATCAAATCTTTTAAAGAAGCTTTAGAAAGTGACCCAATTAGTGCCTATGGTGGTATTGTATCATGTAACTTTAAATTAAACATTAGTTTAGCTAAAGAAATTAATAAAATATTTTTTGAGGTAGTAATTGCAAATGGATTTGATGAAAAATCAGTTAAACTTTTAAAAAAGAAAAAAAAACTAAGGTTAATAGATTCTAGTAAAGTTGAAAAAAATTTTAAATTTAACTTTTTAAATAAATTTAATTCGATTTTAGTTCAAGATCCGGATACTCAGCATTTTTCTAAGAAGGATTTTAGGATTGTATCAAAATTAAAACCTACGAATAAAACTTTAAAAAAACTTATTTTTGCATTTAATATATGCAGAAGTGTAAAATCAAATGCTATAGTCATTACAAAAAATTACAAAACTATAGGTATAGGCTCTGGTCAACCAAGTAGATTGGATAGTTGCAAAATAGCTATCGATAAAATGAAAAAATTTCAGAAAATAAATGTTGAAGACGAAATTTTAGCAGCCTCTGATGCGTTTTTCCCCTTCGTAGACGGTATAGAAAAATTGGTCCAGGCAGGAGTTTCAGCTGTCATTCAACCGGCAGGATCAAAAAATGATAAAGAAATTATTAAATTTGCTAACCAAACAAATACGATTTTAGTATTTTCCAAAACAAGGCACTTTAATCACTAATCAATTTATCTTATCTATTTTAGCAGCTAAAATAAAATCACTTTCTGCAAGACCTTTAATTGCATGGGTAAATATTTTAATTTTTGCATAGCCCCATCCAAACCATAGATCAGGGTGATGTCCTTCAGCTTCAGCAATTTCACCAACTTTATTTACAAACTCTTGGCTTTGTAAAAAATCATCAAATTTAAAATTTTTTATTAGATGAAATCCATCTATTTTGTCTTCGACGACTTCCCATCCATCAACTTTTTTTAAATACTTGTGAATTTCTTCTGTATTAAATGGTGGTATGTTACCTTCACATGGTATACATCTTTTGCTTGCTAAATCGCTCATAATTTAATTCCTTTAATGGAGCGGGCAATGGGACTTGAACCCACGACCTTCTCGTTGGCAACGAGACGCTCTACCACTGAGCTATGCCCGCTTATTTTTACATAAGAAAACTAAAAGCTTTTTTGGAATATAG
Source organism: uncultured Pelagibacteraceae bacterium (assembly GCA_902531175.1). Lineage (GTDB taxonomy): Bacteria > Pseudomonadota > Alphaproteobacteria > Pelagibacterales > Pelagibacteraceae > Pelagibacter. The sequence goes on along the minus strand of CACADE010000003.1, from coordinate 91,057 downwards.
CAAGTGATTAAATACTTAAATGCGACTATCAAACTTTTCTGACTGGTTGTATCTTTGAAAAGAATAATTATAATCAAAATATGAAATTAGACGAATTGCCAAAAACAATACCGATTTTTCCTCTTTCAAATTTTATAATGCTTCCAGGTACAACTGTTCCCCTTAACATTTTTGAGCCTCGATATTTACAAATGGTAAACGATAGTATGAAAAAACATAGGATAATTGGCATGATACAGCCAAAAAAAACAGGAACTTTGAAAAAACCTGATTTATATGAAATAGGATGTATCGGAAAAATCACAAGCTTCAATGAAACAGAAGATGGTAGAATACTTATAATTTTAAATGGGATTTGCAGATACAAAATTAACTCAGAGTTAAATACGGACAAAATGTACCGCGAGTGCAATGTTGAGTACAATTATTTTTCAAAAGATATAATGCAAAAAAGTAACGAAGTTAACTTTTCTGATTTAAGCTTAATCATGGAAAACATGAAAAAATTTTTCAAAAAACAAGGATATATTGTGAATTTAAAGGATTTAGAAAAGAAGGATCTTAGCCAAACTCTTAATGATTTATCAATGGCATCACCCTTCTCATTGGAGGAAAAACAAATATTATTAGAGAGTCTTGATATAAATACAAGAAAAGAAAAAATGGAACAAATTCTTAACAATTATATTAAAGACGAGTTTGAAAATACTACTGTTCAGTAATTTATAAATTTAGTCCCTTATCTGATAAAATATCAGAATACTTTTTAAAAATAGAATTATTATTTAAAATTTTAAAAACTGGTTTTGAAATTGAATTATTAATTTTACTATCAAATCTAAAAAATTCATATATACCATCAATTGCTTTTCCATAAAGATAATTAAAATGTTTTGTAGAACTCTGGAAATCTTCAGCTACAGAAATGTCTATCGGGAGACCTAAAGATATTTTATCATTAACAATTTTTGATATTATTTTAATGTCCCTAATTGTCATATTAAATCCTTGTCCCGCAAGAGGATGTATTCGATGTATTAAGTCACCAAAAGCAAGGATATTCTCATAAGTGTAATTTCTAAGCATTTCAAAACTCAGGCTTAGTTTTTCAATTTTATTAATCTTAGTAAATGGATAAAAAGAATTATATTTTTTAAATATATCAACAATTTTCTCATCATCCATATCAATTCCCTTGTAAGAAAAAACTATTGAGGTTTTGGTATTTGACAATGGCAAAAATGCCAGTGGACCAAATTTTGTAAAAACTTGAATGGCTATATTATTATCTTTACATGGATGATTTATAGTAAAAGTGTAAGCCCTACTTCTGTAATTTTTTTTTATTTTATTTGTAAAAAATTTATTTGAAATAAAATTTTTATTTTCACTATTAATAACTAAATCATAGTATTTAACTTTTTTTAGAATGAGTGGGCTAGAAGTATCTAAATGATGTAATTTTATAAATTTTGATTTTATAATTTTTTTTGAAAAAATTTCGTTTAATTTTGAATAGGATATTAAATTAAAAACCTCTTTATTTTTTTTATTAAAATTAATTATTTCTTTGGGCTGAAAACCTTCTGTAAAAATTTTAATTTCTTTACTTTTCCAACATGGAATACTTGATTTTGTTACAGACTTTAAATAATCATAATTTTCACTTGATAAAGCTATTGTTCTGTTTGTTTTTATATTTTTAAACTTTCTATTTAAATATATGTCAACATTGAGTTTTTTTTTCTCAAAAACGTTAGCAAGAATCAAATTTGTTAAATTTTGACCAATAAGACATATTTTCATAACAAAATAATTTTAACAATAAAAATTAAATGATACAAAGTGACAAAAGCAGTTTTGATTCATGATATTTAAAAATTATATCAATAAAATAGCTGATTTTGCTATAAAGAGATTGGCGGAACTAGTTGGTATCTTTCTTGTAGTTACCTCAGTATTACTTTTTATATCTCTAATTAGCTATTCACCGGATGATCCAAATTTTATATTTCCAGAAAATCGGGAAATAAAAAATATTCTTGGTTTCAGAGGAAGTTTTATTGCTGATATTTTTTTTCAGTCAATTGGTATAATATCACTTTTAATTCCTTTTTCTCTTCTATTTACTGGACTATCTATAACAATTAATAAAAAATTAAGAGTTATTATAGAAAATATTTTTTTTATAATTCTTTACATTATTGCTGCAGCATTTTTTTTCAGCATTTTCCATAAAGAGACCTATTGGTTAATAATTAATGGTAACAATGGTTTTGTAGGTGATTTAATGTCTGAAACTATAATAGCAGATTTTTTAAAAATTAACAAAATGATAAGTTATTATTTATTAATATTTTTTATTTTATTATTTTTTCTTTTAAGCAGTAATTTCAAAATTTCACATATTTCAAAATTTTTCGCATTAATAAAAAAATTATTTTTATCAAAAAAAGATAATCCTATCGATCAAGAAAATAAATTTAAAGAAAGTTCTAGAGTTGAAAAAAGTATGGAGATTCCTGTTCAAGAAGATTTATTTTCTAGCAATAAATCAATTTTGAGCGATGTAAAAATAAAACTTCCTTTAATTGATTTATTAAAAAAACCAGAAAAAATATACAATAAGAAAGAAGATGTTAAAATTGATGCTGAAGTATTGGAAAAAATACTCCTTGATTTCGGTGTAGAAGGAAAAATAAAAAAAATAAGTCATGGACCTGTTGTTTCACTAAACGAATTTGAGCCCGCAGCTGGAGTTAAGGTCTCTAAAATTATTAATTTAGCAGAGGATATTGCAAGAAATACAAGTTCAGAATCTGCAAGGATAGCTACAATCCCTGGAAGTAATACTGTAGGTATTGAACTACCAAAGATATCCAGAGAAAATGTTTTTCTAAGAGAAATAATTTCAGATAAAAGTTTTAAAAAAAGGGAAATAAAATTACCAATTGCTCTTGGAAAGAGTATATCTGGAGAACCTATAACTAGTGATTTAAGTTCGATGCCTCATTTATTAATAGCTGGTACTACTGGTTCAGGGAAATCGGTATGTATAAATACAATTATACTTTCACTAATTTACAAACATACGCCTGACATCTGTAAATTCATTTTGATTGATCCAAAAATGTTAGAGCTTTCAACTTATGAAGGAATTCCTCATTTACTATGTCCAGTCATTACAGAAGCAAAAAAGGCTGCGTCTGTTTTAGGTTGGGTAGTTAAAGAAATGGAAAGCAGATACAGATTGATGACAAAAGTGGGGGTGAGAAACATTGATGGTTATAATGAAAAGCACAAAGTTAAGATGCCTTATATTGTTGTGATTGTTGATGAAATGTCAGATCTTATGTTGGTAGCTGGTAAAGAGATTGAAAACTACATACAAAAATTATCACAAATGGCTAGAGCAGCTGGAATTCATATAATAATGGCAACACAAAGACCAAGTGTAGACGTAATTACTGGAACAATAAAAGCTAATTTTCCTACTCGTATTTCATTTCAAGTAACTTCCAAAATTGACAGCAGAACAATTTTAGGTGAGCAAGGAGCTGAGCAACTTTTAGGTAAAGGGGACATGTTATATATGTCATCAGCTAATAGAATTACACGGATACATGCACCTTATGTCTCAGAGATAGAAATAGAAAAAGTAAATAACTTCCTTAGAAATCAAGCTGAGCCAGATTATGTTGATGAAATTTTAAACTTCGCTGATGAGAAAGAGATTAATGAGAAAAATAAGGATAATTCAGAAACCGATGAGTTATATAGCGAAGCTCTTGAAATAATCAAATCGGAAAGAAAGGCATCAACCTCCTTTTTACAAAGAAAGTTACAAATTGGATATAATAGAGCCGCAAGGATCATTGATCAAATGGAAGCTAATGGTGAAGTTAGTAAAGCAAATCATGTTGGTAAAAGAGAAGTATTAAAATAGTGAGATATATAATTTTTATTTTAATATTTTTTTATCCAATTAATATTTTTGCATCATCAAAAGAGATGATAAAAAATAAATTATATGAGACCGATAATATATCTTTTAAATTCATACAGAAGATTGGGGAGAAAACCGAGCAAGGAGAATGTATAATTTTGTATCCAAAAAAAATTTTATGTAGATATGATGGTAAATATAAAAAAATTTTAGTATCTAACGGGAAATCACTTGTAATTAACAGCAAAAAAATTAAAAATTATTTAAGATACCAACTTAAAGAGACTCCTCTTGATTTAATTTTAGATAAAAAATTTCTACTAGATAAACTAGATCAGGTGGAAACAATTGAAGAGAATGATGAAACTTTCTCTTTTAATATTACACATAACAATAATTTATTAAATATTTTTTTTGATAAAATTAATTATGAAATTAAAGGATGGACTACAACTGATATCTATCTTAACAAAGTTGAAACCAAGTTGTCTAATATAGAAACAAATATAATGATTGATGATAGAATATTTAGAGTTCAAAATTATATCAACTAATATCTAAATTAATACTTTCAGATTTAAAAATTTTCATACCTCTACCTAAATAATTTTTTAAAGCATGTTTGTGATCTAAAGAACAAGTATGCAACCAAACTTTTTTAGTATTTTTTCTAAATCCTAACCTCAAAGCCTCAGATAAAAGATAACTACCATATTTTTTTCCAATAAATTGATCAAGAATACCGAAATAAGCCACTTCACATTTACTTGTCTCTGGATGAAATAAAAGCTCAAAAAAGCCAATTAAATCATCATTTTCGGTGAGTATATAAGTCTCTAAATTTGTATTGTTAGTATAATCCATCCACTTAGCGTCATTCCATATTAATCTATCGATCCAACGATAACTCTTACCTATCTGCTTATAAAAAAATTTATTGATTTGAAAATCTGGTGGATTTTTTTTTTCTACTTTACAATTACTTTTTGGTTTTTTAGATAAATTAATTTCATTAATTGAATTAATTTCTAAATATTTTCTGTCTACTTTAGTTATCACGAAATCATTTTTCCGACTTTTTCGCCTCCAAATAAATGGAAATGTAAGTGTGGAACCTCTTGGCCACCATAGTCACTTATATTAGCAAGGGCTCTATAACCTTTTCCGTCGATAGATGAAATGCCTAATTTTTTTGCAACTGCAGTAATACCCTTCATTAAACCAATAATTTCTTCGTTTGAGGCGTTGGTATTAAAATCATCTAAATCTATATACTTTCCTTTGGGTATTACTAAAGCATGAATCTTTTTTTGTGGATTGATATCATAAAAAGATAATACAAAATCATCTTCATATATTTTATTACAAGGAATCTCACCTCTTAGTATTTTAGAAAAAATATTATTGTTATCATAATTCATAATTTGTTTGAGTTTCTATTTATATTATAGCTTTCTCATATTAATTAAAATTAATTATTCATCTATAATTGTCTCAATAACATTATTATCACAAAGAGTTCTAATTCTAAACTGCGAAGAGGATACAGTGTGATAAAAGGATCTACCTTCTGTTGTAGGAGTTGAACTATTACCCATCCAGTCATATCCCCAATGATTGTTTGGTGTATATGCGTTTTTAAGAATATTAGTCATATGGATGCCAACATTTTGGGCTAATGATGAAAAAGTATTTGAGCAATTAAAGTCATATTCAGCACCTTTTTTGAAACCTGAGTACCATGTTCTTAGTTTAATTGTATCATTGAATTCACAAAATGTTTTTTTCTCGATTATTGTTTTAACAATTTTTTTATGATTTTCTTTACACATATTATGCCTAGCACTGGAAGTATAACCACTATACGCAACCACACCAACAGCCGCTAAAATACCTATAATTGCTACTACAACGAGTAATTCAATTAAAGTAAAACCGTTTTTTTTCATACAATAACTAAACTTACTAATTTTTTAAAAATTTGCATTGTTTAAAATATATGCGACTAATAAGATAAATTTTATAAAAAGAGAGGAAAAATGAATAGATTTAAATCAATTTACAAAGCTTTTATAAGCTTAACATTTATTTTTTCATTTGTTCTTACTTCAACAGCTGCTTTTTCGGAAATAGTTGGACGTTTATCGGTTCACTGGAGTCCAAAGCACCATAGTGCAAAACATGCACAAATATTTGCTGATGAAGTGAATAAAAGAGCAAAAGGAAAATTAAAAATAGAAGTTTATCCATCTAAACAATTGTTTGGAATTAGAGAAGTAATGGGAGCAGTAACATCTGGTGCGGTTGAACTTGGAGGAATTGTTGGTGTAGTAAGTTTTCCACCAATAAACAAAAACTTTAATGTTGCTTCATTTCCAGGGCTATTTAATTCTTGGGAACAGCAAAGAGGTTTTTTTCAAAATTCACCTAAAGGAAAAGAAATTTGGGGTGAATTAACAAAAAAAACTAATTCAACTTTAGTAATGTATAACCCAGTTGGACCCGTAATGACTTTTTCAAGTGCTAAAGAGTTAACTGGGATCGATGCTATGAAAGGTCTAAAAGCTAGAAGACTTTTAAAAAGTGAAGAGCCAATGTGGGATGCTTTAGGAGCAAATAGAGTATCTTTACCTACTGGCGAAGTTTATACTTCATTACAAACTGGAATGATTGATACGATAAACAGCCCTCCAGGAAGTATCGAAGCATATAGCTGGTGGGAGTTTTTAAAATACGCTCAAAAGCCTTATCAATATTATGCTGATGCATATATTATGGCAAACTCAACTTGGTTTAATAGTCTGTCTCCAGACTTACAAAAAATCATAATGGATGTTGGTAAAGAAATAGGAAAAAGATCAACTGACTTAATTATGGATACTGGAGAAAGCACTCTTAAGAAATTCCAAGAAAGAGGTGGAGTTGTTACTACACTTTCAGGGGCTGAAAAAGCTAAGTTTGATAAGCTTATGAAAGATGAAGTAATGCCAGCAATGGCTAAAATGATTGATGCTGACGCTTTAGAAGCAGCACAAGCATATGCTAAAAGTAATTAGAAGAAGTTAAGCTTTTTCTATAAAGATTATGAGGGCATTGCGAGCTATTAATAATTTGCTAGCAAAAGCTGCAATTTCGCTCGCAATGTTCATCGTCTTTTTAATGGTGGCAGCTTTAGCATTAAGCGCCACAACAAGATTTATCACAGGTACAGGATTTGCATGGTTTATTGAATTACCACCTGTAATGGTTAGTTGGTTAGTATTTCCATTATTAGGTCCTTTATTAAAACAAGGACAACATATTAAAGTAGACTTTTTAAGTCACTATTTATCTGACAAATCAAAAAATATTATTGGAACAATTGTAAATTTAATTGCTCTAATTTCTGCGTGTGTCTTCTTCAAAGCAGGAGTTGATGCAACAACAATGTATTACAATTTAGGACAGATGATGGAATTAGAAATTAATATTCCAATTTGGTGGATGTTTTTAGCATTTCCATTTGGTTTTTTAATTTTAGCATTAACTTCATTAGAACTTATTATAGATAATTTAAAAAAGCTTTCAGGAAAAGAATAAATGTTTGGATTAGCTTTTATTATTTCTCTTATAACATTAATTATCTCAGTTCCAATTTTTTTAGTTTTTGGATTAGGAAGTTCATTGGCAGCTATTGCAGGATTAAATTTACCGTGGTCAGTTCTTATTCAAGTTTCATTTGGTGCATTAACAAAACACGTTCTAATCGCTGTTCCGTTATTTATTTTTACAGGTATGGCAATGTTGAAAGGTGGAGCTGCCTCAAGATTAGTTAAATTTACAACAACATTAGTTGGTCATTGGCCAGGTGGATTGGGTGTTGCGATGGTTATTGCGATGGGATTCTTCGCAGCTTTTTGTGGTTCAATACTTGCAGCAATCACTGCTGTTGGGACAATAATGATGCCAAAGATGATTGAACAAGGTTATCCAACTCCTTTTGTTGTTGTTCTAGCTGCTTCAGCTGCTCTTTTAGAGGCATTGATACCTCCATCCAATGCAGCAATATTATTTAGTGCTCTAACGAATGTTCCGGTCTCAAAAACTTTTGCTGCTGGAGTTATTCCAGGCCTGGTTCTCCTTGTTTTGATGGTCCTTCTAGTTTTGTTTAAATGCAGGCATATTAGAACAGATGAGAAAGCATCTTTTAAGGAAAGAGTAAGTTCTTTCATAGCTGCATTACCAGCATTGATCACTCCAGTAATAATTTTGGGTGGAATTTATGCAGGAATATTAACCCCATCTGAGTCAGCCGCTGTTGCAGGAGTTTATGCAGTACTTATAGGATTTTTAATATATAGAGAACTAACTTTATCATCTTTGATGAGTTGTTTAAGAGAAACAGCAATCATAACAGCTGTTATTTTTTCAATTATTGCAACTGCAACTTTCTTAAGTGTAGTTTTAACTTACACTCAAGCTCCTCAAAAAATTATTACATTCTTCACAGACAAAGGTGTTAGCGTAAATCTGTTCTGGATAATGCTTGGAGCAATCTGTTTAATCCTTGGAACTTTTATTGAAATAGTACCTGTGTTTTATTTAACGGTTCCAATTTTTGCAGCAATCACATTATCATTTAATCAAAGTTTACTTCATCTTTACGTAGTATTTGTTGCTTTTGCGGGAATAGGAATGATCACACCCCCCGTATGTGTTGGTATTTATACAGCTGCAGGTGTGATCAAAGAAAACCCAGCCAAAGCTTTTAAAGAGGTTCCTTTATTTACAATCGTTGGAATAATTTATGGAATACTAATGATACTCTTTCCAATATTCTCTACCTGGTTACCTGGGAAATTATAAGGGGGGAAAAGCTAAACTCGGGCTTATGAGTCCTGCGCTCTGATGAAGTTTGTTATTTTGCTAAAAAAAGAAATGATAAATTAATAATCCAACCAAAATTCCCTTGATAAAAGATATCCAGGCAAGTCCATGTTCAGAAAGTCCAAGTTTTTTCTTCCACCACTGAATTTGTCTTTTTTCCCAATTTATATAACCTTGCATCATAATTATTTTTTTCGACTTTTTAGTTCTTCCATTACTTCTTCAATTTTAATACCACTTTTTTCTAAGTACATGATTAAATGATACAAAACATCTGCTGCTTCATGGATTTTATTAGAGTCTTGTTCTACAGCTTCTATAAGTTCATTAATTTCTTCTAAGACTTTTTCTTTTGCTAAAGATTTATCTTTTAAAAGCTTATTCGTGTATGAGCCTTCAACAGGATTGCTTTTTCGCTCTCTAGCAAGGGTTACGAGATCTTCTAATATCTTTAACATACTAAATCCTAACAGGTATATCTTTTGATGCCAAATATTGCTTAGCTTCATTTACTGAATAAGTCCCATAATGGAATATAGATGCAGCTAAAACAGCACTAGCACCTGATTTTATTCCATCTACCAAATGATCTAAAGTTCCAACTCCACCTGAAGCTATAACTGGAATATTGACCATGGATGATATTTTTTGCATTAATTCAATATCATATCCAGACTGAGTTCCATCTTTATCCATTGATGTCACAAGAAGTTCACCAGCACCGCATTTCTCCATTTTAGATGCAAATTCTAAAGCATTTATGCCAGTTGGATTTCTTCCACCATGAGTAAAGATTTCCCATCCATCGTCTTTTCTCTTTGCATCAATTGCAACTACAATGCATTGTGATCCAAATTTTCTAGAACTATCTTCAACAACTTTTGCATTTTGCACAGCTGCTGTATTAATTGATACTTTATCGGCCCCACAATTAAGCAATTTATTAATGTCATCAATACTTCTAACACCACCACCTACAGTTAGTGGAACGAAACATTTTTTAGAAGTTTTCTCTACCACTTCATAAATAGTATCTCTATTTTCATTTGAAGCAGTAATATCTAAAAAGCAAATTTCATCTGCACCACCATCGCTATAAATTTTTGCTTGTTCCACAGGATCACCTGCATCTTTAAGATCAACAAAGTTAATACCCTTTACAACACGACCATTTTTAACATCTAAACAAGGTATAATTCTATTTTTAAGCATCTACTTCTTTTGCAAGTTCATCTAACTTTATATCTCCATCGTATATAGCTTTCCCAACTATAACACCTTCAATATTATTTAATTTTTTTGCTCTTTTAATGTCATCAATTGATGAAACACCACCAGATATAACTACTGGACAATTTGAAATATCTGCCACTTTTTGTGTCTCTTCAAAATTCGGGCTTTGTTTAGTTCCATCTCTATTAATGTCTGTGTAAATAATCCTACTAACTCCATAATTATTTACTTTTTTTAGATATTCGGTTGTCAGTTTATCCGACTCTTCTGTCCAACCTGAGATTGCAAGATGACCATCTTTAGCATCTAAACCTAAAGCAATTTGATTTGAAAATTTTTTACAAGCTTCTTCTAAAAATCTTCTATCTTTTATGGCTGCACTTCCCAAAATTACTTTTTCGACCCCAGCATCAACATATTTTTGAATAGTTTCATAATTTCTTATGCCACCACCTATTTCTACTTTAAGGTCAAATTTTCCAATAATATCTTGAATAATATCAATATTAATCGGCTCGCCGGTTAATGCACCATCCAAATCGACTATATGTAAATTTTTATATCCATTATCTTTATATTTTCCAGCTTGCTCTACAGGAGATATCTCATATTCCGTTTTATTTTCAAAGTCACCTTTGAATAATCGTACACATTTTTTATCCTTGATATCTATTGCTGGAAATATTTTCATACTAATTTAAGATTTTTTTCTTTGCTTTTTCAAATTCGTCCTTAGACAAAACTCCAGATTTATAAAGTTCGTTTAACTCTTGGATTTGATTTATAAAATCAGAATCTTTTTTTTTTGATATACTTTTATTAGATTTATTTTTTGATTTAAAAGAGTTATCAATTATTTGGTTAAAATCTGAAAAAAAACTTTTGCAATCGACTACACAATAGCCATCCATGACAAATAACTTATCATCAACTTCTGAAATATAGTACGCAATATTACCCAACTTAATCTTCGATGATGTAAGAAGATATGTAATATCACCATTGATTATAAGGTAAGGTTTTTTATTTGAATATTTTGATATAGTGAACTTATCAAAATTTATGAATAAACCATCCATGAACATATAATAGTCTTTGCCAGATGTTACTTCGTTTTTAATTTTATTTGAAAATTTTTGTAGTTCTGACATAGACATTTCTCTTATTTCATCAATATTTATCCCATATTCAGACAACATATCATTATCATTTATTTTTTCGTCAGTTCCAAAATATGTAAAAAATGTTCCAGAGTTATTCTTTTTTAAAATATTTTTTGTAGTCTTAAGCAAACTTTTAACCTTGGTATCACTAAATGAATCTATCATCTTATTATATTTGGTTATTATTGGCTTAATGACTTTTATTTCTTCAAAATTTTTTCCAGCTTCTACCTGATTAACAATTTCTAGGACTTTATTGTCAATTAGGCCAAAACAAGTCGAAAATTCTTGACAAAAAGAAGAACCGAAACTTGTATCATTCCAATTAATTACATTGAATTTATCAGGAAAAATTATTTCGTGAATACCTAGATCTAGCTTTTTTGCAAAAGAATTTGTGGAAAAAAATATTAAACTTAAAATTAGGACACATTTTTTCATATTTATAATTTAATGAAATTATCAATTATTTTTAGTCCAATTTTATCACTTTTTTCAGGGTGAAACTGGGTTCCAAATATATTTTCTTTTTCAACTGCACAAACAATATTTGATGAATAATCAGTTGTAGCAGCAATGACTGAATTATCTTCTGGAATAAATTCATAACTGTGGACAAAATACATATGTGAGTTATTTTCTATATCTTTAAAAATTTTACTTTCCTTAGCAATATTTATTTGGTTCCAACCAATATGAGGAAGTTTATATTTTCCATCTTGATTATCAATTTTAGAAACTTTACCAGAAATCCATCCTAAACCTTTGGTTTCAACTTCTTCATAACCAACATCTGCAAACATTTGAAGGCCTACACAAATACCAAGAAGTGGTTTTTTAGTATATAACGTAAACTCACTTAAAGTATCAATCAAACCATTTATGCTATTTAAACCATCTATACAGCTCTTAAATGAGCCCTGCCCTGGTAAAACTACCTTATCGCTTGATTTAATTTTATTTAAATCTGAGGTTACCTCGATATTAACTTTATCTTTAGCAACTTCCTTGAGGGAGTTAATTACAGAGCTAATATTGCCCGACTTATAGTCAACAATTGTGACGTCCATTAATCTTATAAAGAGCCCTTTGTAGAAGGAATTGTACTTTTGTTTCTTGGATCCAATTCTAATGCAGCTCTTAAAGTTCTGGCTAGTCCTTTGTAACAAGACTCTATGATGTGGTGACTATTATCACCGTAAATGTTTTCAACGTGCAAAGTAATTCCTGCAGCCTGAGAAAAGGCTTGGAACCATTCTTTAAATAATTCAGTGTCCATCTCACCAAGTTTTTCAACTTTTAGTTTTACATTCCAAATCAAATAAGGTCTGTTTGAAACATCTATTGCAACTCTTGTTAAAGTTTCATCCATTGGTAATAAAATATGTGCATATCTTTTAATACCTACAAATTTTTTTGAAGCTTTTTTTAAGCATTCACCAATAGCAATTCCAGTATCTTCTGTTGTGTGATGAAGATCAATGTGTGTATCACCTTTGGCTTTAACAGTTAAATCCATTGATGAGTGCTTAGATAACTGCTCGAGCATGTGATCTAAGAAACCTATTCCTGTGTCAACTTTGTACTTACCTTTACCATCAATATTAAGGTCGACACTGATATTGGTTTCTTTTGTTTTTCTGGCTATTTTTGCTTTTCTTTTCATAATTTAAATTAGGTATATAGGTATTTTTGATTATATCAATAATACTAAACCTAGACTTGAACTATTAAAATTCGTATCCATCTATAGATCATGACAACAATTGTACTTGTAAGAAAAAATAATGACGTAGTAGTGGCCAGTGACGGTCAAGTTAGCATGGGTAATACTGTAATTAAGAAAACTGCTAACAAGGTTCGTAAAATTGAGAAAAGAAATGTGATCGCAGGTTTTGCAGGATCAACAGCAGATGCCTTAACATTATTTGAAAGATTAGAGTCAAAGCTTGAAAAACATGCGGGCAATCTGACAAGAGCTGCAGTAGAATTGGCAAAAGATTGGCGTACAGACAAATACTTAAGAAGATTAGAAGCCTTAATGGCAATAGGTGATAAAGAAAAAAGTTTTATAATTTCGGGAACAGGCGATGTTCTTGAACCTGAGGGAGATGTAATTGGAATTGGTTCAGGTGGAAATTATGCCTTGGCAGCCGCAAAGGTATTAATGGATACTGATATGTCTGCAGAAGAAATTGCTAAAAAGTCTATTAAAGTTGCTTCTGATATTTGTGTATTTACTAACGATAATTTGAGCATGGAGAAAATATAATGGAAAACTCAAACGTAACAACATTTCCTAAAGGTAAAGTAGAAAAAGAAAAGACAACAATTACAAATTCATTATCACCTAGAGAAATTGTTTCAGAATTAGATAGATTTGTTGTTGGGCAAAATAAAGCTAAAAGAGCTGTTGCTATCGCTTTAAGAAATAGATGGAGAAGACAAGCATTACAAGATGATATGAAGGACGAAGTTCTTCCAAAAAATATTTTAATGATCGGACCAACTGGTGTTGGAAAAACTGAGATATCAAGAAGACTTTCAAAATTAGCTGAAGCGCCGTTTGTAAAAGTTGAAGCTACAAGATTTACTGAAGTAGGATATGTGGGACGTGATGTAGAACAAATTGTAAGGGATTTATTAGAAATCGCAATTGCAATGGAAAAGGTTAAGAAAAGAAAAGAAGTTCATGCTCAAGCACAAAAATTAGCTGAAGATAGGGTTTTAGATACTTTAGTTGGAAATAAAGCAAGTGTTGCAACAAGAGAGAGTTTTAGAAAAAGACTGAGAGATGGAGACTTAGATGAAAATGAAATAGAAATAGCAGTAAGTGATTCTAATCAAATGCCATCTTTTGAGATACCTGGAATGCCTGGTGCAAATGTTGGAATGATAAATATATCTGACATGCTTGGTAAATCCATGGGTCAAAAGCCAAAGAAAAAGAAAATGTCAGTGAAAGAATCCCATGAAATTTTAATAAACGAAGAAGCAGATAAATTAATTGAACAAGACAAAATTATAAAATCAGCAAAAGATTCAACAGAAAATAATGGAATAGTTTTTTTAGATGAGATAGATAAAATTTCAGCAAGAACTGATAGAGTTGGTGGAGATGTTTCAAGGGAAGGTGTTCAAAGAGACTTGCTTCCATTAATAGAGGGAACAACAGTAAGTACTAAATATGGACCTGTAAAGACTGATCATATTTTGTTTATTGCATCAGGAGCATTTCAATTGGCCAAACCTTCGGACTTATTGCCAGAATTGCAAGGAAGACTCCCTATAAGAGTTGAGCTTGATGCATTAAATAGCGATGATTTTATAAGAATTTTAAAAGAACCTGATAATAGTTTGATAAAACAATACAAAGCACTTTTAAAAACGGAAAACGTAGAATTAGAGTTCACTGAAGATGGAATTAATACAATAGCAGAAATCGCAAATGAGGTGAATACGTCAGTAGAAAATATTGGTGCTAGAAGATTACATACAATAATTGAAAGAGTTTTAGATGAAATAAGCTTTACCGCAACAGATAGAGCTGGTGAAAAAATAACAGTAGATGGAAACTACATTAAAAATAACATTGGTGAACTTGTCAAGGATACAGATTTATCAAAATTTATTTTGTAGTTTTTAAAATTATATCAAAATTTCCTTTGGAAGAACTACTAACTGCCTCAAAATCAATCTTTATAATTTTATTCATAAGGTAATCGTTATTTTTGATAAATTCTGGAACAGAATATTTAAGTATACCTAATTCTGAAGATTGGTAAGGATCATTAATATTCTTTGATCTCATTCCTTTTCCAGTGATCACATTGATTTTTTTAACTTTATTATTGAAACAATATTCTATGAATTCAGAAATTTTTTGATTTGCTTCTTCTAGAGTATATCCGTGTAAATCAATTACTTTTTCAGGAATAATTTTTTCATTAATAAAGTCTTCATCTTTTACGCTTACTTTATCTTTGCTATCTATGAATTTTTGCCAATCTTTTTTGTCTTTATCTGAAAGCTTATCTGTCAAGCTTGTGTATCGATCAGTAACCAGTTTGGATTAGAAGACCTACTATCCTTCGCAAATTTCCATGTGTCTAAGACTTTTTTTACTTTATCAGGATCGCCCGATATCACTTTATTTTCTTTATCTTTTACACATGAAATAATTTCACTAACAAACTCAATAGATACTTCGATCATATTTTTGTTTTGATTATGTTCCTTAATCTCAGCTGAATTTATGCCTATGAATGTTGTTTCTGATAATAAATTTTTTGTCTCTCTATCTTTAATGGCTTCTTCAAATTGTTGATAAACACCCTTATCTAACAATGATTTTATTTCTTTAATTTTACCTTTTGCGAAATTGGTAATTATAGTCTCATAAGCAATCTTAGCACCTTTAACGAATTCCTTTTTTGCATTCTCATCAAAGGTATTTGAATTTAAATCAAAATTTTGTTTTGCTGGCGGGGCTTCATGTGGAAAACTAGAGTTTATATCTTCCTCAAAACCAGTTTTTTTTCCTAAAATTCCCCTTAATCTTAAAAAAATAAATCCTGCAATCATTGCAAGAAGTATTATATCGATGTATTCAAAACTATAACTCATATATATATATTATTTACTATGTTGATAAATTTCAACCTGCTATTTAAATTATAGACAAATGAACACAGTATTGTTTTTACTAATCGGTATACCTCTCATTGAAATTTACTTGTTTATTAAAGTAGGATCACAAATAGGAGCATTTAACACCGTTTTGCTAATTTTAATTACTGCTGTGGCTGGGGTTGCATATGCAAGATACGAGGGATTTATCACCTTAAAATCTGCAATGGGTCAATTAATCAAAAATGAGTTACCAATTTACGAAATAGTTTCAGGAGCAACGCTAGCTTTTGCTGCTTTTCTACTTATATTGCCAGGTTTTGCAACCGACGTAGTGGGTATCTTGTTAGTTATACCTTTTACTAGAAGACTTATTTTGGGAAAATTTATTAAAAAGAAATATGACCAAAAAAAATATAGTAAAAATTATATTGATGGTGAATATGAGGATATCGGAGAAGATGATGACAAAAAAGTATGAATTAGTTCTTAATTATATTAAAGATTTATCTGTTGAAGTTCCTGACTCCGAATCTTTCATTATCAGCAGAGAACAAATTAGTAAATATGTGATGGGAATAAATATTAACTCTAAAGCTTTAAAAAACAAGATGATAGAAGTTATAACAAAACTTGAATATAAAGACCCTGGTCACAGCAAAAAGAAATCTTATTTTGAAATTTTATATGCATCCGTTATTAAAGTGAAAGAAGAAAATTTAGATAAAAAAGTGCTGGAAAAAATTATTCTTTGCGATCTACAAAATGAAATATATCCAAAATTAGAAAAAATTTTTTTAGGCGTCATAAAGAATGCAGGGTTTCCAGATTTAAAATTTGAAAAAAAAATTGATTTTGAACAATTGTATAATCAAAGATTAAATTAGTAATAATTTTTTTTTAGATTTTTTTCTAAAAACTTTTTATGCTCGCTCAATTCAGTATCACTGGGCTTTATAACTTTCTTTGAGTATTTATACTCAAAATTTTTGATTTCTTTGGTTTGGTCAGAGATTCTCTGAAATTGAAAAACTGGTTCTTTTTGATCTATAAGATTTATATAAACTTTTGATAAAAGCTCACAGTCTATTAAGGCTGTATGTTTTGTTCTTTTTGAATTATCTATTCTAAATCTCTTACATAATGCATCTAAACTTATACTGGATCCTGGATATTTATTTCTTGCAATTTCAAGCGTATCAATAACATTTGTTTTAGATATCGGTTTTTTTGTAATAAGTGATAATTCGTTATTTAAATGTCCTATATCAAATTCAGCGTTATGTATTATAATTTTTTTTCCTTCAATAAATTTCAAAAATTCATCAGCAACTTCAGAGAATTTTTTTTTGTCCGATAAAAACTCATCTGTGTAACCATGAACGTCTAGCGCACTTTGGGATACTTTTCTTTCAGGATTGAGATAACAATGAAAAACATTTTTAGTTGGTATTAAATTATCTAGCTCGATACATCCTATTTCAACAATACGATGACCATCTTGAACTGATAATCCAGTTGTTTCCGTATCAAGAACTACTTCTTTCATTTAATATTAAATTTTTTAATTTTTTAATTTTTTTTTTCATTATATTTGGTGAAAAATTATTATCGACAATATAATTAGACAATTTAATTTTTTTTGATAATTCAACTTGGTTTTGTTTAAGCTGGTCTAATATTCTTTTGTCAAAATTTTCGCGTTTTTTTAACCTTTTTAATATCTTATTTGATTTTGTGCTTACAAATATTAGCACGTCATTTTTCCTATTAAGTTTGTTTTCAATTAATAATGGAACATCTAGTACAATAAGTTTTTTTTTTTTATTTTTGTTAAGAAAAGATTTTAGGTTCTTTCTAACAATAGGATGAACAATAGAAGAAATTTTATGAAGATTATTTTTGTTTACTTTAATTGCTTCAATTATTTCAGATTTTGCTATAGGGAATGTCGTTATGTATTTAGGTAGTATTTTTTTTAATTTTTTAAAACATTTTAAATCATTTTTGTAAATACTTTTTACTTCTTTATCTGCATCAAAAAGTGGACTTTTAAATAATTTTGCTACAAAAGATTTACCTGATCCAATAGTTCCTAGAATTCCAACTCTTATCATATATGTTTTTTTTTAATTCGATCTATATACATCTTCCACCATCAACTTCTAGAACAGTACCCGTAATCATACTAGCTTCATCAGAACACAAAAAACATGCTGCATTACCCATATCTTGAGGAGTTGAAAAGCGTCCAATTGGAATTGTTGATAAGAACGCTTGTTTTTTTTTTATTGTATTTCCACCCATGAATGACTTCAATAAAGGAGTCAAACCTGCAACCGGGGCAATTGCGTTTACTCTAATTTTATATGGAGCTAATTCTATTGCCATTGCTTTAGTAGCTGTTATCATCCATCCTTTGCTTGCATTGTACCAATTGAGTTTAGGTCTTGGGGATAATCCAGCAGTTGAAGCAACATTTAAAATTACACCCTTTTTATATTTTTTCATTTTAGGTACAAAATATTTTCCACAATAATAGACAGATTTAGCATTAACATTGAAAACTCTATCAAATTCTTTCTCTGTAACATTTTCCATTGGTTTTGGCTTATGAGTTATGCCAGCGTTGTTAATTATTATATCTATTTTACGGTAATTTTTATAAATATATTTTAACAATAATTTAAAATCAGTGGACTTAGACACATCAGCAACAAAATGATCTTGAAATAAATTATTAGAAACACTTTTGAGTAATTTTTTGTTTACATCCACCATTATAATTTTTGATCCCTCCTCAGTAAATTTTTTTGCTATACCCTTGCCAAATCCTGAAGCTGATCCAGTTATTACTGTTATTTTATCTTTCAATCTCATTAATTTAAGTTTTTAAGAAATTAACAACTTCTTCATTTATTTCAGGCTCAATATTATGCCATATATTAAATGCTTTTTGTGCCTGAAATAGAAACATGTTAAAACCATTTTCATAAATATTTTTTGATTTACCTCCAGCTTCTGAAAATTCTGTTTGGTGAGGTTCGTAAATAACATCATAAAAGAATTTATCTGATCCAACCTTTTTGAAGTCTATTTTAAATTCATCATCTTTATTAAGTCCTATGCTGGTTGCATTAATAATCATATCAAAATTAGGTAACTTTCCCCATTCTAAAATTGTTAAATCATTAAATAATTGTTTTAATTTTATAGCTTTTGCATGAGTTCTATTGCTCAAAAATATTTTGGAAACATTCATTCTTTTTAAAGCATATATAATTGAAGGAACAACTCCTCCTGCTCCTAAAATAAATATAGATTTTTTTTGAATATCATAATTCAGATTTTTAATACTTAGTTCAAAACCATCTATATCCGTATTGTTTCCTATCAAATTACCGTTATCAACTGAAATAGTATTCACAGATTTTGTTCTAAGAGCATGGCCACTCAAAATATCAATATGTGGAATAATTTTATTTTTGAAAGGAACTGTAACATTTAAACCATCCAACTTCCCTTCTTTTAAATTTCTGGTTAATTCAAATAAATCGTTTTCAAAAGTTTCTAGTTTTCCATAAACAGCTTTTAATTTATTTTTATTAATCCAATAATTATGGAGTTTGGGTGATAAAGAATGGTCTATTGGGTTTCCAATTACTAAAAATTTTTTCATTTATAGCTTTCGATGTATTCTTTTATTTTTTTTACAGGCAGACCCATTATTGTTTCTTCATCACCTTCAATATTTAAAAATAAAGTTCTACCCTCTCCTTCAATTTGATAGACATTATAAGCATATAAATCATTATCCGAAATTTTATTTAGATAAATTTTAAGTTCATCGTCTGAAAATTTTTTCATTGTAAGATATGCTTTGTCTGTATAGTTCCATATCATAGAACCGTTTTTTGAAATACAGACTGAGCTAATGAGTAGATGTCTTTTTCCATTTAATTTTTTTAGTATATTAAATGCTTGTTCTCTATCATTTGGTTTAGAAATTATTTCTCCATTTAGATCTATAACACTATCGGCGCCTAAAACTAAAATTTCACTTTCTTTTTGACTAACTTTATTTGCTTTCAATTCTGCTAAATTTTTTGAAATTATTTCGGGTGTTGCTCCATTTTTAATTAGACTTTCTTTTATAGGTTCTTCATCAACATTTGAAGGAAATACAGAGCAAGATATATTGTATTTTTTTAAAATTTTTTCTCTAACCCTACTTTTAGATGCTAATATTATTTTATGCATTTTTACTCTGGATTTCATAAATTTTTATAATTGACGCTGCTGTTTCTTCAACAGATTTTCTAGTAACATCAATAGTGGGCCATTGATTTTTTTTAAAAATTTTTTTTGATTGTTCAACTTCAGCTTTAATTTTCTCTAAATTTGTATAATCAGAAGCTTCATTTTCTTTTAAGGATATTAATCTATTTCTCCTTATATCAAATAATCTTTCAGCTTCGGTTGTTAAACCAATTACACAAATTTTTTTAGATTTAATAACCTCTTGCGGAATAACCATGTCATTTACTAAGGGTATATTAGAAGTTTTTAATCCCTTATTTGCTAAGTAGATTGATGTGGGAGTTTTGCTAGTACGGCTTACTCCTATTAAAATAATATCGGAGTCTAGAATATTTTCAGTGTTATTTCCATCATCATGATTCATTGTAAACTGAATTGCCTCAATTCTTTTATAATAATCTTCATCTAAAACATGTTGTGCGCTTGGTTCATGAGTGGCCTTTTCGTTAAGTATTTTTGAAAAGTTTAAAATTAAATCGCCCAATACTCCGAAACAAGGTATCTTTTTCTTATTAGCTTCTTCTGCGAGAAACTTGGCTAATTTACTATTTACAACAGTGTACAAAATAATTGGGCTATCTTGCTTTTTTGCATTTCTTAGAATTGTAGTAATTTGATTTTCAGTTCTGGTGAAGGAAAATTGGTTTAAGTCATAATTAAAATTATTAAATTGAGCTTTTAGAGCCATAAATATCCTATCTAATGTTTCCCCAGTAGAATCAGATATTAAGTAAACTTGGTGTGTATTTTTCATGTATTATTTGTTTATAAAATATTTATAAAATAAGAAGTTTATAAAAATAAGCAACTAGAAGCAATTTTTACAATTTAATCACATATAATTAACAAATTTATAAATGTTAATAACTTATAAACATCTTTTAAGTTCGACAGGAACCATACAATAATTCAGAGATTACGCGTATTTTAAACTAACAGAATGTATAAATAATTAATAAAGTGTTTAAATTGAGTAATTTACGTTATTAACAAATCATACTAATAATAAATCTAAATATATTACTTATTAATTATGACACCAATAAAGGAATGTTTAATAAATAAAAAAACAAATATAAACCCTATGTGGTTAATGAGACAAGCAGGAAGATATTTGCCAGAATTTAGGGAAATAAGGAAACTTAATACAAATTTTATTGAATTGTGTTTAAATGCGGAGCTGTCGGAACAAATAACTCTTCAACCTTTAGATAGGTTTGATTTTGATGCAGCAATTATTTTTTCAGATATTTTAATGATACCTTATGGACTTGGACAAAAAGTAGAATTTAAAAAAAATTTTGGACCAAACCTTGGTGAAATAAATTTAAATGAATTGTCAGATTTGGACGAATTAAGCTTTACAGATAGAATGTCACCAATTTATAAACTTTTACAAAATTTGAGTAAAAATAAAAAACTAAAGAATAAAGATTTAATAGGTTTTGTGGGAGCTCCTTGGACCTTGTTAGTTTATATGATTAATAAAGTTTCACCAAAAAATGGTTTATCTAACAATTTTTTTGCAGATATGGAACGGGTCGATTACTTGTTAAGAATTCTTGATAAATTCATTAAGATACATATTAAAAATCAAGTCAACGCTGGAGCTACTATAATACAAATTTTTGATAGCTGGTCAGGCCTAATTGAAAAGGATTTTGATAAATTTTTATATAATCCAACATTATCATTGGTAAACTTTACAAAACAACTTGGTGTCCCGGTTATATGTTTTCCGAGAGGTATATCTGATTACCCTCTATTTTGTAAGAATGTAAAACCAGATATGGTAAATATAGATTATAACGTCGAGCCAGAGAACTTACTTAAAAACGTTAGTATTCCTATACAAGGTGGGCTTGATCCAAAAATTCTATTAACCGATAAGAAAAGTTTAAAAAATGAAGTTACAAAATATTTAGAAATTTTTAGAGATCATCCTTATGTATTTAATCTAGGACATGGTATCCTTCCTGAAACTAGAATTGATATGGTCGAAGAAATGGTGACAATAGTGAGGAATTTTAAATAATGGAAAATCATCCGGAGGTTAAATTTGGAAAAACAGGAATTTTAATAATAAACTTAGGCACACCAGACTCAACAGGTTGGCTTGATATAAGGAAATATCTAAAAGAGTTTCTATCTGATAGGAGAGTAATAGAAGTTAATCCAATTTTATGGCAAATAATATTAAACGTTTTTATTCTTAATTTAAGACCATCTAAAACCGCAAAGGCATATAAAGAAATTTGGATGAAAAAAGATAATATCTCACCTTTATTATATTATACTCGTAAGCAAACAAAAAAAGTTTCAGATCAAATATCAAATGATAATTTAATAATAGATTTTGCTATGAGATATGGAAATCCAAGTATTAAAAGTAAAATTAAAAAATTACAAGAAAATGGTTGTGAAAATCTTGTAATTCTTCCTCTATATCCGCAATATTCAGCAGCAACCACAGCCACAGTATGTGATGAAGTATATAGAACCTTAATGAATATGAGATGGCAACCATCCTTGAAAATTATACCACATTATGAGTCAAATCCTCTTTATATTGATGCCCTCGTTAACTCAATTAATCAAAAATTAGAGAAGATAAATTGGAAGCCAGATTTAATTTTGGCTTCTTATCATGGTATCCCAAAGAAATATTTTGATAAAGGTGATCCTTATCATTGTTATTGTCACAAGACCACAAGACTAATATCTGAAAAGTTTAAATCAATTGAAATTAAAACTACTTTTCAGTCTAGATTTGGACCACAAGAATGGCTTAAACCGTACACTGATAAAACTTTAGAAAGTTTACCAAAGGAGGGAGTAAAAAATGTCCTTGCAATATGCCCTGGATTTTCTTCAGATTGTGTTGAAACTTTAGAGGAAATATTAATACAAGGAAAAGAAAGTTTCATGGAATCTGGAGGAGAAAATTTTGATATGATACCATGTTTAAATGATAATGATGACCATATTAAATTAATAAATAATCTTATTCAAAAAAATATTTAAATGATGGAGGATTTAATAATTTATTCATCGACGGATGGACAAACAAAAAAAATTTGTGAGAGAATAAAAGACCATTTATCGCCATATAATAAATTTAAACTAATTCCATTAAATGAAGTGGCGGATGAAAATTTAAAATTTTGTGAAAAAATAATAATAGGAGCAAGTATTAGATATGGTAGACACAGTAAAAAAGTTTTGGACTTTGTTGTTAAAAATAAAAATATTTTAAATTCAAAAAAAACTGCATTTTTTTCAGTAAATGTTGTTGCCAGAAAGAAAGAAAAGAGTAAAGCAGAAACTAATCCATACGTAATAAAGTTTCTAAAAAAAACAGATTGGAAACCAAACAAGCTTTCTGTATTTGCTGGTAAAGTGGACTATCCAAATTACAATTTTATTAACAAAAATATTATTAGATTCATCATGCTTATTACAAAAGGCCCAACTGACATAAACAATTCTTACGAATTTACAAATTGGGAAAATGTTAAGAAATTTGCAAAAGAATTGGAAAATTTGTAAAATTTAGGGGATTTTTAAGTAATCTGGGGTTGAAATTACTGAGCCATATTATTATATTAAAGTATCTAATTAAAAAATCCCTACATTATGAATATACAAGAACTAAAAGAAAAAAGCTCCGAAAAGCTAATCACAGAAGCAGAGAATTTAGGAATTGAAAATGCGAGCACTTTAAGAAGGCAAGAAATCTATTTTGCTATATTAAAAAAGCTTGCAGAAAAAGAAGAAGAAATTACCGGAGGCGGAGTGCTACAATTGTTACAGGATGGCTTTGGTTTTTTAAGAGCAATGGAATCAAATTACTTACCAGGTGCTGACGACATTTATGTAAGCCCAAACCAGATTAGAAGATTTGGTCTTAGAACTGGAGATACTGTTGAAGGACCAATAAGAGCTCCAAAAGATGGTGAAAGATATTTTGCATTGCTGCAAGTAAGCAAAATAAATTTTGAGGAAACAGATAAATTTAAACATAAAATAGCATTTGATAACTTAACCCCGCTTTATCCAAATAAACAGTTGGTTATGGAAGTTGAAACCAATAAAGTTGAGAAAAAAATAGACTTAACTCCTAGATTAATTGATCTGGTAAGCCCAATTGGAAAAGGTCAAAGATCTCTTATAATATCCCCTCCTAAAGCTGGAAAAACTATGATTTTACAAAGTATTGCTAACTCAATTACTGCAAATCATCCAGAATGTTATCTGATGGTTTTATTAATTGACGAAAGACCAGAGGAAGTAACAGATATGCAAAGAACTGTAAAAGGTGAAGTTATTAGCTCTACTTTTGATGAACCAGCACAGAGGCATGTTGCGGTTGCAGAAATGGTGATTGAAAAAGCAAAAAGATTAACAGAGCATAAAAAGGATGTGGTAATTTTGTTAGACTCAATAACTAGATTAGGCAGGGCTTATAATGCTGTTGTCCCAAGCTCTGGAAAAGTGCTCACCGGGGGTGTAGATGCTAACGCTTTACAAAGGCCAAAAAGATTTTTTGGAGCTGCGAGAAATATTGAAGAAGGTGGCTCTCTTACTATAATAGCTACAGCTTTAATTGATACAGGTAGTAGAATGGATGAGGTAATTTTTGAGGAATTTAAAGGTACAGGAAATAGTGAGACTATTTTAGATAGGAAAATATCAGAAAAAAGAATATTCCCAGCAATTGACATTACAAAATCGGGGACAAGGAGAGAGGAGCTTATTTTTGATAAGAATGATCTCCAGAAAATGAATGTGTTGAGAAGAATAATAGCTCCTATGGGATCTATGGATGCTATAGAGTTTATAAATTCTAAATTAAAAGATACTAAAAATAATGCGGAATTTTTTAATTCAATGAATAAACCAGCTTAATCTAAATACCCCAACTCTTTCATTTCTGATCTAAAATTACTTTCCAGATTTTCTCTTATATCTTCTCTTAACAATTTCTTCCATCTATTATTAAATCCTAAATTAAAAAATGTTCTTTTCTTTTTATCTTTTTCAGAATACAGGGCTTCTCCAAAACCTTTATTTTTCTCTAAATTTTTTAAAACATTAAAGTTAGTACTTTTAACTGCATTTTCTAATTTTTTCTTATCAACCCTTTCTGTTCTATTTAATAAGGCATTTACAAAAACTACTATATCTCTAAATGTTTCATATTTGTTTTCTTCAAGGTCTTCATATTTAATTATCAATTTTCTGAAATTTTTAGAATGAGCCCATGATTTATAATGGTTAGACCAATCGCTTAGAAATGTGTAGGTTGAAAAATCGTCTTCAATTTTAAAGCTTGTCCCTTTTTGAATATCTGTCATAAATTCAAAAGCCTTGTCTACATTTAAACCAAAATGATTCATTACTGATGTAATAACATTACGAGGATCTCTAACTACATAAATTGCACCTAAAGTATAATCAACCGTTGTAAACGGTTGACCTTTGTAAGCTCCTAAAAAGTTATGCGTTTTCAGCATTTTAATTTTTTTTTTCTCCTTAATTTTTCTTTGAGAAAAAATCCAATTATTTGCTGCATCTTCAATTGTTTTTATAGGTCCATCAAAAAATTCTGGGTTTGGAAATTGTTTAATATTTTTCAATAAATCAAAGTCAAATTGACCGCTATCAGAAAAATAATATGCCGATAAAAAAGACCTTATGTAAGTGTTTCCACTTTTCGGGTAAGATGCAATCCAAAATATCATCTAAATAAATATGTAATTAAAATCAATACTAGCTATAATTATACCAATGACAATATATGCTCTTTCATCAGGCAAAGGTATCTCTGGAATTTCAGTTATAAGAATTTCTGGAAGTAAGACAAAAGAAGTAATTTTAAAATTGACTAAGAGAGATCTTCCAAACCCGAGGGTTGCAACTAGAAGAAAATTCAATAAATTCAACAATAATGAGCTTATAGATGAGGGTATTTTAATATGGTTTCCCGGACCAATGAGCTACACAGGAGAAGATATGGCAGAATTTCATGTACACGGTAGTAAAGCTGTTGTGGATGCCATGTATACATCAATTTCAAGCATTGACGATTGTAGATTAGCTGAGCCAGGTGAGTTCACGAAGATAGCTTTCCAGAATGGAAAAATAAATTTGTTAAAAGCAGAGAGTATATCAGA
Organism: uncultured Pelagibacteraceae bacterium; assembly: GCA_902531175.1. Lineage (GTDB taxonomy): Bacteria > Pseudomonadota > Alphaproteobacteria > Pelagibacterales > Pelagibacteraceae > Pelagibacter. The sequence goes on along the minus strand of CACADE010000003.1, from coordinate 64,724 downwards.
CCTTATTTCTTCAGAAACTGAAATTCAAAGACAGCAAGCAATTAAAATAATGTCAGGTAAAAATTTTGATAAGTTTAATTCTATTAGAAATAGACTTTTAAAAATTTTATCAAGTGTAGAGGCTAAAATTGATTTTCCTGAAGAAGATTTACCGACAAATATATTGAGTGATATTCATTTTCAAACAAAGAGCATAAAAGAGGAAATAGAAAAAATATTAAATGATCAAAAAGTAGGTGAAAGAATTAGAGAAGGATTTAAAATTGCAATTATTGGTCCTACAAATGCAGGAAAATCATCTCTATTAAATTATTTGTCTAGGAGAAACGTTGCTATAGTTTCTGAAATTGCCGGTACTACTAGAGACGTTATTGAATCCCATTTAAATCTGGATGGATATCCTGTTGTATTATCAGACACCGCTGGAATAAGAGACTCAAAAGATGAAATTGAAAAAAAAGGTATTAAGCTCGCACTAAATAAAGCTGAATATGCAGATTTAAATATAATTGTTATTGATCCAAAAAGTATTGATTTTGCTAGTGATTTTGAGCACCTAGCTATAAAAAATTCAATATATGTAGTAAATAAAACCGACTTAGGAGTTGATAAAATCAAAAATCAAATAAAAAAATATAATCCGATTTATATATCAATTAAAGAAGAAAAAAATTTGGATGAGCTTATTATGAAAATCAAAGGAAATTTAAAAAATAAATTCATATCGTCCGAAGATATATTTATAACAAGACAGAGACATAGATTTAATCTTGAAAAATGTGTTGAACAATTAAATAGTTTTGAAGATAAAAAATCTTTAGATGATTTTGATAAAGCAGCCGAAGATCTAAGATTAGCAACAAGATACTTGGGCATAATTGTTGGAAAAATTGATGTTGAAGAAATTTTAGGATCAATTTTTAGTGACTTTTGCATAGGCAAATAATTGTTGAAATACTTAGCTTTTTTGACAAATATAAGTGTTTTCTTGTAAAATTTGAGATCAATAATAAATTACAATTGTGAAAAATGAATTAATATTTGATGTGGTTGTAGTTGGTGGTGGTCATGCAGGTTGCGAGGCGGCGGCTGCTTCGGCACGATTAGGAGTTAATACTGCATTATTCACTCATAACCTGAATACTATTGGAGAGATGTCGTGTAATCCTGCTATTGGTGGTTTAGGAAAGGGTCATTTAGTTAGAGAAATTGATGCATTAGATGGAGTTATGGGAGATGTAGCAGATAAATCTGGTATCCAATTTAGATTATTAAATAGAAGTAGGGGACCGGCTGTGAGAGGACCTAGAACCCAAAGTGATAGATCATTATATAAAAAATATATGCAAGAAAAACTTGCAAACTATTGTAATTTAAGCATTTTTTCAGATCCTGTAATTAGATTTAATTTTAAAAATAATAAGATAATTGGATTTGCTACCCAGTCAGGGAAAGAAATTAAGTCTTCCAAAGTCATTTTAACAACAGGGACATTCTTAAATGGTTTAATACATATTGGTCAGCTAAAGACGCCAGCAGGAAGATTTAATGAAAAGCCATCTACTGGTTTAAGTGAACAATTAGAAAAATATAATTTTAAAATCGGAAGACTTAAAACCGGTACCCCGCCAAGACTTGATGCTAGGACAATAAATTTTGAAAATTTAGAGGAACAACATGCTGATAATGATCCATATTTTTTTTCTTTTCTAACTAAAAAAAATTTAAATAAACAAATTTCATGTCGTATGACATATACTAATGAAGCTGTTCACAAAATTATTTCTAAGAATATAAAACAAAGTGCAATGTATTCGGGCAGTATAAATGGTGTTGGTCCAAGATATTGTCCATCTATAGAAGATAAAATTAAAAAATTTGCAGATAAGCAGAGACACCAAATTTTTTTGGAACCTGAAGGACTCAATGATTATACAATTTACCCAAATGGGATATCTACTTCATTGCCAGAGGATATTCAGCAAGAAATATGTAGTAAAATCAATGGTTTAGAGAAAGTAAAAATATTAAGGCCTGGTTATGCTATAGAGTACGATTTTGTGGATCCCAGAGAACTATTTTTAACCCTTGAAACAAAAAAAATAAAAAATCTTTACCTGGCCGGTCAAATCAACGGTACCACAGGATATGAAGAAGCTGCAGCTCAAGGATTGATGGCGGGGATTAATGCAGCCCTTTCAATTAAGAATAAAGAGCCTTTCATTTTAGACAGATCAGAAGCCTATATTGGAGTTATGATCGATGATCTCGTTACTAAAGGTGTAGCAGAACCTTATAGAATGTTCACGTCTAGAGCTGAATATAGATTATCCCTTAGGTCAGACAATGCGGATGTCAGGTTGACACAAAAAGGTATAAACATTGGAGTTGTACTTAGTGAAAGAGCAAAAGTGTTTATGGAGAAGTTCAAACAATTATCAAAGATTGAAATAAAGATGAACAATTTAAATATTTCACCATCTAAAGTCGAAAAATATGGTGTAAATATTGCTAAAGACGGAATTAACAGATCGGCAAGCCAGATTTTAGGCCAAAAATCAGTAAATATGAATAAAATAAGAGAAATATGGCCTGAAATTAAGTATGTTTCACGTGAAATTGACGAACAATTAGAAATAAATTCACATTATAAAGGTTATTTAAAGAAGCAAAATGCAGATATATTGGCATTCAAAAAAGATGAAAGCCTTATTATTCCTGAAAATTTGGATTATGACAGTTTTTCAGGCTTATCTAACGAGGTTAAATCAAAATTTAAGAAAATAAAACCTAAAACAATGGGTCAAGCTTTAAGAATTGATGGTATTACTCCTGCAGCAGTATATATTTTGTTGTCTCATCTTAAAAGAAAGTCTATTAAGCATATAGCTTGATTGATTCGAATAAATTAAATTTTAGAAAATTATCACTTCCAAATGTTTCACGTGAAACATTAGAAGAGCTTGAAGACTATTCAAATTCAATAATTCTTAGAAATAAAAGTTTAAACTTAATAAGCAAAAGCACTGAAAAAATTATAAAAAACAGGCATATACAAGATAGTGCACAAACTATTGAATTTATTAATAAAAAAGACATAAATGTGTGTACAGACCTTGGCTCAGGCGCTGGCTTACCTGGTATAGTTCTAGGAATTTTGATGAAATCAAAAAAACCACTGTTTAAGGTAATTTTTTATGAGAAGAGCTACCATAAAAGCGTTTTCTTAAAAGAAATGGATAAAAAATTTAATTTAAATTCAGAAATTCACCAAAAAAATATATTTGATGAAAAAAATTTAATTACAGATGTAATAATCTCAAGAGCATTTAAACCTTTGCCAATAATCTTCCAAATAGCTCAAACTAATTTTAAAAATTTTAAGTATATAATTTTATTTTTAGGAAAAGGTGGCAGAAAAATATTAAATGATGCACATAAGTTATGGAAGTTTGACTACGAGGAAAAAAAAAGCTCAACAAATGAAAACTCAATTATAATCAAAGTTTCTAATCTAAGAAAAAAAAATGTCTAAAATAAATTTCAAACCTTTAAAATCAAAATTTATATTTGAATTAACTTTTCAAAAATCAATTTTTAAATATTCTAACTTAAATTTATAAAAAAAATGTTTAAAAAAATAATTTCAGTAATAAATCAAAAGGGAGGAGTGGGAAAGACAACTACAGTAATTAATTTAGCCGCCGGATTATCAATGAAAGGAAAAAAAATATTGGTAATTGACCTAGATCCCCAAGGAAATGCTACAACAGGACTTGGATTATCTAATAATACAAATTCAGATAAAACTATTTACAGTGTGCTTAACGGAAATAAGAAAATTTCAGAGGTTATCCAACCTACAAAGTTTGAAAATTTAAATTTAATAACTTCAAATGTTGATTTATCTGGTCTTGAGGTTGAAACGGCTGGAGATAGTCGTAGAGCCTTTAAATTAAAAGACGAATTAACCGCTATTTTAAATAATTCTGGACCATCTTATGATTATATACTCATAGACTGCCCTCCATCCTTAAGTCTTTTAACAATTATGGCATTAGTCGCCTCTGATGCTTTAATAGTTCCTCTTCAAACAGAATTTTTTGCTTTGGAGGGTTTAACACAACTTATGAAAACTATAGATAGAATAAAATCTAATTTAAACCCATCATTGGAAATCAGAGGTATTCTTCTTACAATGTTTGATAAAAGAAATAAACTTTCAGGGCAAGTTGAATTTGAAGCAAGAAATTACTTTAAAGAAAAAGTTTACACAACAGCTGTTCCAAGAAATGTAAGGTTATCCGAAGCACCGTCACATGGTATACCGGTTCTTTTATACGATAAAATTTGTCCAGGCAGTAAAGCTTACTTTAGTTTTACGGAGGAATTTTTAGAACAAGATAAACAAGTAGAAAGTGCAGCATGATAAATCCTTTTAAAAGTAAGAAAGGTTTAGGCAGAGGTTTATCTTCACTTATTGGAGATAGTGATTTAAAAACAACTAGTAATAAAGTTTCAATAAGCTCTATACTTCCAAATAAAAATCAACCAAGAAAAGTATTTGAGAAAGAATCTTTAGATGAATTAACAAACTCGATAAAAGAAAGAGGAATAATACAACCATTAATAGTTAGAAAATCGGATAATCAAGACGATAAATTTGAATTAATCGCAGGGGAAAGAAGGTGGCATGCAGCACAATCTGCGGGACTTAACGAGGTTCCAGTTGTAATTATTTCTGCTGATAATTTAAAATCCTTAGAAATGGCAATTATCGAAAATGTTCAAAGGAAGGATTTAAATCCAGTTGAAGAAGCTAAAAGTTATAAAAATTTAATTGAGAATTTTGGATATGACCAGGATAAAGTTTCTAAATTTATTGGTAAAAGCAGAACACATGTCTCCAATTGTTTGAGAATTCTTTCTTTACCAGAAAAAATACTTAATTACATTAGTGAAGGTAAAATGAGCCAAGGACATGCCAAAATTCTAGTTGGAGTTAACAATGCAATTTTTTTAGCTGAAAAAATAATAAAAAAAGGTCTTTCAGTTAGACAAACCGAGAATCTTATTAAATTAATTAAGAATGGGCCATATCTAAAAAAATATAAAAAGGATCCCAACACACTCAATATTGAAGCAGAGTTAATGGAAAAAATTGGTATGAGAGTAAATTTAATAAATAAAAAGAATAATCAAGGAACTATATCTTTTGAGTATAAAGGCGTTGACCAACTAGACAGATTTATAAAAATTATAAAAGATAATTATTAATAATTTTTAATATAATCTGATATTAATTTTAAAGAATTTGAGGGCTGACTTTTTATCAAAAATTCTAAGTCATTTAGATTAAAAATTTTATTTTTAAGATCTAAAATGTCCCAATTATTTGCTTGTTTTTTTATAGTTTCTTTATCTTTCCAAAAGATAGGTGGTTTATAATTAGTTATTATTGAGTCTATATTAGCTTTGTCTTTTTTTTCATTTAATATTTTAAGTAATCTCTTAGATTTACTGGAAATAGCCCTCAAAATTAGAATACAGTCATCATTTGAGTAATTATTCTCATTTAAAATTTTTGAAATTTTTTTTTGATTTTTAAGTAAAAAACTGTCTGCTAACTCTGAAACACTATGATTGTCAGCTAAGTTAGTCAATTTCTTTATTATTTCAAAATTGATTTCTTTTGTTGTCTTTGAAAGATACATAATTTTATTTAATTCAACATTTAAATTTTTCCTATCACCTGATGATCTATCAATAAGTAAATCTATAGATTCTCGTGATAGCTTTATTTTATTTTCAATTAAAAATTTTTGAATAATTGGTGTTAGGGATCTTGCATCATCTTCGTAAACAGGTATTACAATTAATGATTTGTCTATTTCAAAAAGATTTCTAAGTTTAGACTTTTTTTCAAGTAGACCACAATTGATAATTATTTTAATATTACTAATTTTTCTCTTTAAAATATCTTGTATAAATTTCAAAATTTTATCTGTAGCTCTCGATATTATTATTGATTTATCTTCTTCAAAAAGAGATTTTGTAAGTAAACTGTCAATCAAGTCAGATGATTTATTATTTATCTCTTGTTCATCTATTCGGATTATTTCACCTTTAAAGTCTTTGAGTATAATATTGTTGATTAATTCCTCTTTGAACCCATCATTTGTCCCGTATAATAAAAAGTAATTATTTTTAGAAAATTCACTCCTTTGTACATCAAAAGATTTTATTATCATTTAATTAAATTTGAAATGGATAGTATCATTTCATCTGCAATATTTTTTGCAAATCCATCAACAATATCTTTTTCATATCCTGTCAATTCAAATTTATCGGAAATATTATTATATGTAATCTTTTTCTCTATGGTATTTTTATGAATACTTTTATTATTATCTATTATCTCATATTTTACACTTATTAATAATTCAAAAATTAACGGATCACCTTTTTTATCATGAGAAACAATTGTTTTCTCTTTTTTACTATTAATCTTTATGTCATAAGAATAAGAACCTTTACTTTTATTCCTAATTACATCTTGAATTTTTAAATTTATATTTTTTTCACCTGATGAAATAAACTGCCCAACCGTAAAATCAATTTTCTTTTGAAGGAGAACTGGCTCGTAAGAACAGCCAAAAACTATAAAATTGAAACAAACTAAAAATAAAATTATTTTTTTACTCATTAATTAAAATATTTATTAGACGATTTTTAACAAAAATAACCTTCTTAATCTCATTTTTTTTAAAAAATCTAGTCAATTTTTCGTTATTTTTTATTAAATTCATAAGCTTATCTTGTGAAATATTTTTTTCCGATTTTATCAAACCCTTCTTTTTTCCGTTAACTTGAATTACATAGTTAACTTCATCATCATCCATCAAATATTTTTCATAATCTGGCCAGTTAATTTTTTTAATTCCTAATGTTTTTAGACATTCGTTAGCAAAATGTGGAATCACAGGTAAGAAACATATTAAAATTTTTATATAATTTTCTTTTAAACTTATTACGCTTACTTCTTCCTTTATATATTTAACCAAGTAATTGTATGTTTCATACATATTAGCCACAATCACATTATATTGAAATTTCTCTAAATTATTTGAAATTTTAAAAATAGTTTTGTTTAAAAATTTTTCTAAGTTCTCATCTCTTTTATCATTTGAAGAATTTTTTTTAACTACGTTTAAAATTTCATTGTGCAAAATCCAGAATTTTTGAATAAATTTATATGAAGATACCATTCCTTGTTCAGACCATTGAACATCCTTTTCTGGAGGGCTATCAGACAAAATAAATAATCTCACTGAGTCAGCTCCATAATTTTCAATAATAAATTCTGGGTCAATTACGTTTTTTTTTGATTTCGACATTGACTCTGAAGGCCCTACTTTAACTTCATGATCTGGATTATTTTTTTTAACAACAATATTATTAACTTTTTCTACCTCATCCGGTCTTAACCAATTATTATTTTTATCCTTATAGGTTTCGTGACAAACCATTCCTTGTGTAAATAAGCTTTGAAAAGGTTCCTGAATATTAAAATTTTTATTTTTATAATCAATTGCTCTCATAAAAAATCGAGAATACAAAAGGTGGAGTATTGCATGCTCAACACCACCGATATACTGGTCAACAGGCATCCAATAATCTATCTCATCCTTACTAAATCCATAGTCATGGTTATTTGGTGAACAAAATCTTAAGTAATACCAGGAAGAGCAAACAAATGTGTCTAATGTATCAGTTTCCCTAATTAGTTTTTTACCATCTATTTCAATTTCTTTCCAATCGTTCAAATGGTCTAAAGGATTTCCTTTAACTTTTAAATTTATATTCTCTGGTAATTTAACTGGCAATTTTTCAATTGGAATAGGGTAGACTTTTCCTGATGTATCATATGCTACAGGTATAGGACAACCCCAGTATCTTTGTCTAGATACCCCCCAATCTTTAAGTCTATAATTAGTTTGTTTTTTTCCAATATTACGTGCCTCAAGGATTTTAATTGTTTCATTAACCGACTCATTCGGTGCATCTAAACCATTTAAAAATTCAGAATTAATCAAAGTTCCCGGTCCTGGATATGCTTCATTCGTTACTTTAAAGTTATCATTTTCATCATAAGGCTTAACAACTGTATTAATTTCTAGATTATATTTTTTGGCAAAGTCAAAATCTCTTTGATCATGTGCTGGACAACCAAATACAGCCCCAAAACCATAATCCATTAACACAAAGTTCGCAAAATAAACTGGAACTTTTTGAGCTAAATTTAAAGGATTAGTTGCAGTTAAATTAGTTTTAAATCCAATTTTTTCTCCAATTGCTATAGCTTCCTCAGTTGTTCCAGTTTTAGAACACTCTTCTTTAAATTTTTGAAAACCACTGTCATTTATATAGTATTTCGATATCTCATGATCTATTGAAATTGCAATAAATGAAAGTCCAAAAAGAGTATCTGGTCTAGTTGTGAAGCATTTTATACTTTTGACTGGAATATCACCTGTAACTTTAAAATCGATTTCACTTCCAAATGATTTACCTATCCAATTTTTTTGCATGACTTTTACTTTATTTGGCCAGGTTTTTAATTCTTCTAAACCTTTTAATAAATCTTCAGAAAATTTAGAAATATTAAAAAACCACTGACTTAACTTTTTTCTTTCAACTATTGCTCCTGATCTCCAACCTTTTCCGTCAATTACTTGCTCATTTGCAAGAACAGTTTCATCTACAGGATCCCAGTTTACATAGTTTTCTTTTCGATAAACTAAACCTTTTTCTAGAAGCTCCAAAAAGAAAATCTGTTGGTGTTTATAGTAACTCTCAGAACACGTTGAAATTTCACGGCTCCAATCAATAGATAAACCCAATTTTTTTAACTGACTTTTCATTGTTTTAATATTTGAGTTTGTCCAGTCCTTCGGGTCAAGATTATTTTCTCTTGCAGCGTTTTCTGCAGGCATACCAAAAGCATCCCAACCCATAGGATGTAAAACATTAAATCCTTTGAGAGATTTATAACGCGATAAAACATCCCCAATAGTATAATTTCTTACATGACCCATATGAATTTTTCCAGAGGGATATGGAAACATTTCTAAACAATAAAATTTTTTTTTTGTTCTATCTACCTTAGTAGAAAATTCTTTTGAACTTTCCCATTTCTTCTGCCATTCTTCTTCAACTCTTTTGAAATTATATCTTTCCACTTTTAATATTTTTTTGGATTAATTTTCTAAAGCTTTATTTATATATTTTCTTTTTTTTTTGGATTTAGTATCTTTTTCGTACACAGCAGCTTTAGACAAAATTTGTTTTGTTAACTCAGCAGATAATTCCTGAGATTTATCTGATACTCTACAATTTTCTTGCATAGAGCAATTTTTATAAAACACCTTAATTGATAATGCATCTGATCTTACTTCATTTGTAAGAAATCTTACTGATATTTTAACAGACTCTTTATCATTTGAGCCATCACTGTACCAATCGGTAACAATTATCCCACCACTATAATTTGCCAATGCTAATGGCATAAAATCTAAAGTATCTAAAGTTGCTCTCCACAACTCATTAGAACTTGCAAAATCAAAAGTCCCAGTATTATCTTTTTTATCCATTAATCTAAATCCTCGGCCTTCTTCAATATTTTTTTGCACTCTAGCTTTCGGGTCTGGAGAAATTTTACGTGCATCAGCTCCAGGAAGATTTTCGATACTTTTGCATGATGCAAGAATTACAACTACTAATAAAAATAAATAAAATTTTAATAAAGATTTTTTAAGGTTATTTAAAATCATGATATTAGTTTTTTAATCAAGTATTAGAAAATAACATTAAAAATAAAAAAAACCTTATTTATCGTGGCTTTTTTTGATGTATTTTTGCAACACTATATTAATTTATTATCTATTTTTTGTATAATTAAAGGCGATTTAATGAATTTTTGATAAAAAAACCCTGTTTAATATTAAACATTAAATAAGGAGTACTTAATATGAACAAACTAAAAAAAGTAGGGTTAACAGCATTAGCTGGTTCCCTAGTTGCTGGTTCAGTATCAGCAGCTGACTTATCAGTCACTGGTTCTGCGACTATGTCGTACACTGGTGGAGATGATAAAGCTACACAAGGTAACGGTTGGACAATGGCTGACTCAGTTACATTTTCTGCTTCAGGAGATGTAAATGACATCGGTGTTACTCTAACATTAGAGTTAGACGGTGACGGTGCAGATGGTACTAACCAATTAGACAACCAATCAATCGCTTTCGACTTAGGTGACATGGGATCATTAACATTCGCAGGTCATGGTGGAAGCAGTGCAATGAGTGCTAAGGACGATGTAATGCCAACAGCTTATGAAGAGCCGTGGGATATCGTAACAAATGCTGAGTCACAAGTAATCGATGGTCACAGTGGTAACAATATGTTTACATATTCTTACAGCCATGACTCAGGTGTTACTTTAACAGCAGCTTACCTAAACGCGAGTGCAGCAGTTAATGATGTTTCTTACAGTGACTTCGGTATTGAATACACTGGAATGGAAGGTCTAACTGTTGGTTATGCACAAGGTGATGTTGAAGCTACAACTAACTCTAAAAGCGATCAAAGCACAATGTATGCTAAGTACGCAATTGGAGCTGTAACAGTTGGTGTTCAAATGTCAGAAAACGACAGTGAAAGTGGACAAGACTATGAGACAACAGGATTTGGTATTTCTTACCAAGTAAATGACGATCTAGCTGTATCTTATGGTTCTAACGATATGGAAAAAGTTAATCATGCTGATCCAGATCAAGAAGCTTCAGCGTTCTCATTATCTTACACAATGGGATCTCTAGGCATCAGTGCATCAGTATTTAACGTAGATAACGTTGCTAACTCTTCAACAAATGATAGAAAAGCTTACCAATTTGGTTTAAGTTTTGCATTCTAATTTGTAGAGACAATTTATTTAGAAAAAGGCCCCTTCAAGGGGCCTTTTTTTTTATCAAAATAAGTGATACCGCTAAAACCTTTAATATCCAATAGATTTAATTTTTTAATATTCTCTTCAGAAATTCCACCTAAAGCTATAACTTTCCTACCAGTTAAAGATGATAAAGTTTTAAACTTATTCACACCCAGAAAATTTTTATTTTTTTTAAATAGTGATGAAATAAAAATACTTTCAACACCTTGTTTTTCTTTTAGTCTTATTTCCTTAACATTATGAGCTGATCCAATTATAACAAAGTTTCTTTTTAAAAAGTAAGATAGGTGTATAAAACTTTTATTGAATGATGGTATGTAAACTCCATCTAATTTTAATTTTAAAGCTAATTTAAAGTAATTAGATATTAAAAATTTAATTTTTTTTCTATGACAATAACTTTTGATTTTTAATATCTCAATTTCGTCAACTTTTTTATTATAATTTCTGTAAATAACTGTTGTATTGTTATTTAATTTATCAATATTATTTTTATTAAATTTATTTATAAAATAATAATTTTTAAAAAAATATTTATGCATCAAACTGTAAAAAACTTACTTAATATCCAAGAAAAAGTTAAGGAAAATATTAATCAAAATAAATTAAGAATAAATCCAAATATAATTGCTGTTTCTAAAACATTTGAATTAGATCATATTAAATACTTGATTGATTATGGTCATAAAGATTTTGGAGAAAATAAGGTACAAGAGGCAATAGAAAAATGGACAACTATAAAAAATAATAATGTAGATTTAAATCTTCACTTAATAGGAAAATTACAAACTAATAAAATTAAATTTGCTCTAAAACTTTTTGACTATATCCATTCTTTGGATAGTGAAAAGTTAGCTAAAAAAATATCTGATTACCAAGAGCGGAATAATATTTCGGCCAAATTTTTTATACAAGTAAACATTGGAAATGAGGAGCAAAAATCAGGTATATCTCAAAACCAATTAGATGAATTTTACAATTTTTGCAAAAAACTAAATTTAAATGTTATAGGTTTAATGTGCATACCACCTATAGATGGAAATAATAAATTATATTTTAAAAAAATGCTCGATTTAAAAAATAATTTGGGCTTAAATGAATTAAGCATGGGTATGTCTTCAGATTATATTGAGGCTTTAAGTTATAGTGCAACTTATTTAAGAATTGGTTCAGGTATTTTTGGGCAGAGATCTACAAAATTTTAATTTTAGTTTCCTTATTAATTAATTTAATAAGTATTAAAAAATCTTTAAATGATAAACCGACACAACCTAATGTGGGTTTATAATCCTTTGTTAAATGAATAAATATTGCACTCCCCTTTGGAACTTTTGGATTTTTCCAATTATACTTTATTGGAATCAAAAGATCATATTTGTTGTCTTCCCTAAAAAGTTTTTCATAATGAACATTTTCTTTAATATTAACCATTTTATTATATTTTAATTTCGCATTAACATCATCACACCATCCCATATTTTTTCTTATTTTTATAATTTCTAAATTCGTTTCAGGAACTTTAATTCTGTCGTTTCTTATATAAAGTTTGTCTATAGAAAAAGTACCTTTTGGAGTTTTTTTATCACCTTCTTTCTTTTTACTTGTAGATCCGTTTCTTCCAATACAACATTTTAGAGTAAATTCTTTGAATGAAAGTGTCTGTTTATTTTTTATAATAATTGTCATAATCTTATTACATGGAAAAACAATATTTAGTAATTCACAATAACACAGTTTTATATAATATATTATTTGAGTTAAAACACCTATTGAGTTTTGAAGTTATTAAAACAAAAAATAAAAATTTAGATAATGTTTTGAATGATAAGCAAAGTTTAGTGATCTCATCTGACAATCTAGAAAGTAAAAATCAAGTTTTCATCGACAGTTTGCCAATTTCAATCGATAAATTGATCTATACACTCAATATACAATTTTTAAAAAAAAAAATTGAAAATAAAAAAAATATTAAAATTGGAAATTATATTATTAATTATACCTCTAGAAAAATACAAAAAAAAAATAAATCATTAATCATAACTGAAAAAGAAGTTGCGATTATAAATTTTTTAAATCACTCAAATAGACCAAGATCAATTAATGAGCTTCAAATTGAAGTTTGGGGTCATAAGTCAAAATTAGAGACTCATACTGTAGAAACTCACGTATATAGATTAAGAAAAAAAATAAAAGAATATTTTAATGATAACAATTTTATTAAAAGCTCAAAAGATGGATATTTAATTTAGTGAAAAAAAAAAATTTTATAGCAAAAGAATTATTTTCAAAAAAATATAAACCTAAAATTATTAAACCTAAAAAAGGTAAGGGAAGCTTTAAAAGAAAAAAATAAATTACTTGAGAATGTCAACATTAAAACTAATAACTATCCTATCTTCATCTGAAAGATTCATTCCTACAGAATGAGGTAAATAAGCTGGGAAAAGCAATAAATCTCCTTCTTGTGGTTTTATCTGAGCAACATTCTGATTGAATTCTGTACGTTTATCACTTGAAGTTATTCTTTCTCGTGAAATTACATTCGGATTAGTAACCATAAACGATCCACAGTTTTCTGGTGCTTTAACATAGTATGCTGCACTTAAGTAATTATTTGGGTGGGTGTGTTCTACGTTAAAATTATTCTTTTTATTAATTATTGCCCACATTTCAGTTAAATTAATTTTCCCTGGTTCATAACGCCAACCGTATTCTTTAAAAGTATCAGCCACATACATTTGAATAGCCATAAAAAATTTAAATGGAGCACTATTTTTGTCTTTAAGATTGAAAGGTTTTGAATGCCAACCTCCTTGATTCGACCTTGCAAGACCTTTAGGGTCAATCCTATGCATTTCATATATATGATTTAATAAGTCGGCGTTATGTTCTATGTAATTGTTTACTTGGTAATGGAATATAGGTTGTGGAAAATATTTAAAAATATTTTTGGAAAGTCCCATCTTAAAGTCTTGCTCCAATTTGTTGAATAACTTTTGATGACATTTCTTTACCTTTTTCTAAACATTCAAGTGTATCCATTTTATTTATCATTCCATGTAAAAAACCTGCAGCAAACAAATCACCAGCTCCAGTTAAATCTACTATTTTTAAATTTTTAATAATACCATTCTCAATTATTTCGTTACCGTTAATAGAAATTGCACCTTTTTCACCTCTTGTTATTACCAACCATTTTCCCAAATTTTTAGCAAAATCTACAACCTCGTCAAAATTTTTAGCGCTTATTAAAGATGTAATTTCTTGTTCGTTAGCAAAAGTTATATCTAACTTATTTTTAACTAGATCTAAGAAATGATTTTTATGTCTTTCAACACAAAATTGATCAGATAGTGACATGGCAACTTTGTTTGCATTTTGTATAGCTTTTTCAAAAGCTTTTTTTGGTTCTCCCTCGTCCCACAGATAACCTTCTAGAAATATCATTTCTGATTTTTTTATATCTTCAGGGTTAATATCACTTTCATTTATTTTTCCTGCTGTACCTAAAAATGTACACATAGTTCTTTCCGAGTCTGGTGTGACTAATATTAAGCAGGTCCCGGTTGGCAATTCTTCCTTTTTTTTTGAATAAAAATAATCTACATTTTCAGTTTTTAAACCTTCTTCATATTTATTTCCAAGGTCATCGTCATTTATTTTACCTATGAATCCAACCTTGTTTTCTAATTGAGAAAGTCCAACTATGGAATTGGCAACTGATCCACCAGAAATAGTTTTTTCGATTTTTAAATTGGATAACATTGATTTAAATTCCTTATCATCAAATATTAGTTTCATTGTACCTTTAGTTAGATTATTTTGTTTAATAAAATTTTCATCAACTTTACAAATTACATCTACGATCGCATTGCCTATTCCTAAAATTTTCATTTTAAGCTTTCTTTGTTTTAATTGGTCTTTTTCTTTTAGGATAACAAGATGTACAAATTTTACAAGAAATACCGTAACACTCTCTCGCTTTACAATATTCCCTTCCGTAATAAATTATTTGAAGGTGGAGTTTATTCCAATATTTTTTTGGGAATAAACGTTTTAAATCTTTTTCTGTTTGCACGACATTTTTTCCATTAGTTAAACCCCAACGTTGAGCGAGTCTATGTATATGAGTATCTATTGGAAATGCAGGATACCCAAAACCTTGAGACATAACTACACTTGCTGTTTTGTGACCTACCCCAGGTAGCTCCTCTAACTCCTCAAAAGTTTTTGGAACTCTACCATTATATTTTTCAACTAAAGTCTTTGACAAATTATAAACGCTCTTTGCTTTAACTCTAAAAATTCCAATACTTCTTATTAATTTTTCTATTTTCTTTCTTCCAAGTTTAACAAAATGCTCTGGCTTATTATATTTTGGATATATATTTTTTGTAACATTATTAACATTTACATCTGTACATTGAGCAGAAAGTAAGACTGATATTAAAAGTGTAAAAATATTTCTATGTTTTAATGGTATAGGTGTTTTTGGGTAAGTTTTATTAAGAATTTTTAAAACTATTTTGGATCTCTGTTCATCGTTCATTATTTAAAATTCAGAAGATTTCTCATCGAATAAAGGCCTGGTTTTTTATTAACTAACCATTTAGCAGCGGTTATTGCTCCTTCAGAATACAAAGCTCTATCGAAAGCCTCGTGGTTTAGAGTAATTATTTCTTTTCCACTTGAAAAAGTGACTTCATGTTCACCAATAATCTCGCCTTTTCTTATTGAATTGAAGTTAATTCTTTTCCCGTAAGGGAAATTTTTTTTGTTTAAATATTTTTTTCCCATCATTCTATAAAAGTCTTTATTTTTTCCTGTAGCTATCCCTTTTCCAAGCATTAAGGCTGTTCCAGATGGGTGATCTTTTTTATGTCTGTGATGTACTTCAAAGATTTTAGTTAGATAGTTATCACCAAGCGATGCTGATGTGATCTCCGTAAGATACATAAGAAGATTAATCCCAAGGCTCATATTACCTGCTTTTAAAATTGGAATTTTTTTAGAAAATTTCTTTATTAATTCTTCTTCTTTTTTTGTAAAACCTGTTGTACCTATAACCACTTTTTTTTTAAGTTTTGTGGCTATTCTTAAAACCTCGAATGTACATTTTGGAATAGTGAAATCTATTATCACATTTGCTTTACCTAATGCTTTTTCAGTGTTTAATTCCGGTTTAATTCCACTTATCTTTTTATTAATTACTCTATTTTCTGTTAGAGCAACTAACCTAGCAGACTTATCTTTTTTAGTGGATTTAATGAGCTGTTGGCCCATTCTCCCCATACATCCTGTTATAGCTAGATTAATTTTACCCATTATAATGATTTAGATTAGCACTATTGATTAGTTTTTCCAGAAACTTTTAGCTTTTTGAAAGAATTTTTTAATACTTGGATTAGATTTTACATTTTCAATTTCTCTAAATTTTTCTAATAATTCTTTTTGCTCTTTATTAAGAGATATCGGTACTTCTGTATTTACTTGAACATAAAGGTCTCCAAAATCATTACCCCTCATGTAAGGCATTCCTTTTCCTCTCAATCTAAATTGTTTTCCACTTTGAGTTCCTGCTGGAATTTTTATTTTGGCTTTACCACCGTCAATAGTTGGAATTTCAATTGAAGTACCTAAAGCAGCATCTGCAATAGAGACTGGACATTCAAAAAATAAGTTTTCATCAGACCTTTTAAATAAATCGTGAGAGTGAACATTAATGAATAAATATAAATCACCACTACCACCACCTCTTGATCCTGCTTCACCTTTACCAGAGAGTCTTATTCTTGTTCCATCATCCACACCCTTTGGAATGGTGACTGATAATCTTTTAGATGCCTGTTTCTTACCTTGTCCATTACAACTTGAGCAAGGATGAGTAATCTCCTCTCCCGCACCAGCACATTGTGGACAAGTTTGTTGGACAGTAAAAAAACCCTGGCTAGATCTTACTTGTCCATGACCACCACACATTGAGCATGCTCCAGCTTGATGTCCAGGTTTTGAACCTGATCCACTACAATTATCGCATTTTTCAGATGTAGAAAATTTTATATCTTGTTTCTTACCAGAAAAAGCTTCCTCTAATGATATAGATAAATCATATCTTAGATCTGAGCCCCTGTTATTTGACCTTCTTGATCTTCGACCTCCACCAAATCCTTCACCAAAAAAGTCCTCGAAAATATCAGAAAAATGATTTGAAAAATCAAAATTTCCAAATCCTCCCCTTCCACCGCCTCCATTCTCAAAAGCTGCGTGACCAAAGTTATCATAATTTTGCTTTCTCTCAGAATTGGATAGAACGTGATAAGCTTCTGATGCTTCTTTAAATTTTTCTTCAGCACCTTTATCACCTTTATTTTTATCTGGATGATATTTTACAGCAAGTTTTCTATAAGCTGATTTTATTTGGTCGGCGGAAGCGCTTTTATCTACACCTAAAACTTCGTAATAATCTCTTTTTGCCATAACATGTTATAGACAAACAGTTGTTTTGTTAGGCGCTTTTTTCTTTATTCTCGTCTTTTACTTCTTCAAAATCTGCATCAACAACGTTATCGTCTTTCGTATCTTCTTTCTTTGCGTCTTTTGGAGCATCTTCAGGTTTTGCACCTTGTTGAGATTTATAAATTGCTTCACCTAACTTCATAGATGCCTGAACTAAATCTTGTGTTTTCTTCTTTATTTCTTCAACATCAGTTCCTTTAAGAGCATTTCTAAGGTTTGCCGATGCATCCTCAATAGCTTTTTTATCTGCATCAGAAACTTTACTTCCGTGCTCTTTTAAATTTTTTTCAGTTGAGTGTATCAATGTATCTGCTTGATTTCTTGCATCAACAGCTTCTCTTTTCTTTTTGTCTTCCTCTTTATTAGATTCTGCATCTTTTACCATTTGATTAATTTCTTCATCGCTTAATCCACCAGATGCTTGAATTTGAATTTTTTGTTCTTTACCAGTTCCTTTGTCTTTGGCTGAGACATTGACAATGCCATTTGCATCTATATCAAATGTCACTTCAATTTGTGGAACCCCTCTTGGCGCAGGAGCTATTCCAACTAATTCAAAGTTTCCTAATACTTTATTATCTGAAGCCATCTCTCTTTCACCTTGAAGAACTCTAATTGATACTGCAGGTTGATTATCTTCTGCAGTCGAAAATACTTGGCTTTTTTTGGTTGGTATTGTTGTATTTTTATCTATTAATTTTGTAGATACACCTCCCAAAGTCTCTATTCCTAAAGATAAAGGAGTTACATCTAGCAGCAATACATCTTTTACATCACCTTGTAACACTCCTGCTTGAATCGCTGCACCCATAGCAACAACTTCATCAGGATTTACGGATTTGTTAGGATCTTTCCCAAAGAAATTTTTAACTTCTTCTATTACTTTTGGCATTCTAGTCATACCACCAACTAGCACTATTTCATCCACCTCGCTTGCTGATAAACCTGCATCTTTTAAGGCAATTTTACATGGTGGAATAGTTCTTGAAATTAGATCTTCAACTAAAGCCTCAAGCTTCGCTCTTGTCATTTTTAGGTTTATATGTTTCGGGCCAGTTTTATCTGCGGTTATGAATGGTAAATTTATTTCTGTTTGAGTTGCCGATGATAATTCTATTTTAGCTTTTTCAGCGGCTTCCTTAAGTCTCTGCAATGCTAATTTGTCTGATTTTAAATCTATACCATTTTCTTTTTTGAATTCTGATAAAAGATAATCTACTATTGCATTGTCAAAATCTTCTCCACCTAAAAAAGTATCACCGTTAGTCGATTTAACTTCAAATACACCATCTCCTAATTCAAGGATTGAAACATCAAATGTTCCACCACCCAAGTCATAGACTGCTATTTTTTTATTTGCTTTTTTATCTAGACCATAAGCTAGAGATGCTGCCGTTGGCTCATTTATAATTCTTAAAACTTCAAGACCAGCTATTTTACCCGCATCTTTTGTGGCTTGTCTTTGAGCATCATTAAAATATGCCGGCACGGTGATAACTGCTTGTTTAACTTCAGAACCCAAATATTTTTCTGCTGTTTCTTTCATTTTTTGAAGTGTAAAAGCTGAAATTTGTGATGGCGAATATTTTTGGCCTTTCGCTTCAATCCATGCATCGCCTTTATCAGAATTAACTATTTTAAAAGGTGCAGTTTCTACATCTTTTTTAACCGTAGGATCATTAAAATTTCTTCCAATTAATCTTTTAACTGCAAATATTGTATTTTCAGGATTTGTAACAGCCTGTCTTTTTGCAGGTTGACCTACTAATTTTTCACCTTCATCTGTAAATGCAACAACTGATGGTGTTGTTCTTGCACCCTCAGCATTTTCTAAAACCTTTGCTTGTGTTCCTTCCATAACTGCCACACAAGAATTTGTTGTTCCTAAATCAATTCCTATAACTTTACTCATAATTTATCCTATTTGATGCTCATATAAGTGCTAATTTTACAACTACAACCATAATAAATAATTAATTTTTCGCCTCTTTTTCCTGATTTTCTTGGTTTTTTTTATTATTCTGTTTCTCATCAGCTTTTTTTTTAGATACAGCTACTAAAGAAGGTCTTAGCAATCTATCCTTCATCATAAAACCTTTTTGAATTTCTTGAACTATTGTACCTTGATCCTTGGTATCATCTTCAACCTCCAACATAGCCTGATGTAAATTTGGATCTAGTTTTTCGTTAATTGCTTTAATTGGTTCAATATTATTTTTTTTGAAAATTGAAATCATATCTTTATTAATAATATCAATATGCTCTATCAATTTTTTTAGTGTATCTTTATCTTTTATAGTTTCATCACTTTCAAGTGTTTGTTTTGATCTTTCTAAATTATCTAGAAGATTAAGAGTTTCTCTTGCAAACGAAAATCCACCATATTCAAAAGCTTCATCTTTCTCTTTTTCAAATCTTCTTCTCTGATTTTCCATTTCAGCAAAAGTTCTCGCAACTTTGTCTTTTAAGTTTGCAATTTCATCTTCAGATGAGAGGTTTTCATCTTCTTCTTTTTTTTCGGTCTCATCCGGAGCCTGCTTGTCTGTACTTAACTCTGAATTTTCATCTTTTAAATTTTGATTTTCTTTGTCTTGCAATTCTTCTTTGTCCATAAGTATCTATATGGTAAGAAATTCATAAAATTCTAGATGTTAAAAAAAAAAAATAAAGAAATCGTAATAGGGTCTAATAATGAGGGAAAAATAAAAGAAATAAAAGATTTACTACCTAAATACTATTCTATTACTTGCCCAAAGGAGTATGGCCTTAAAAGCCCTAAAGAAAATGGAGATACATTTCTTAAAAATTCTTTAATCAAAGCGAAGTATTTTTCAAAAAAAACAAAAAAAATTTGTATTGCAGATGATTCTGGGATTGAAATTGATTTGCTAAACAATCAACCAGGTATTTATTCAGCAAGATGGGGTGGAAAAAAGGGTGATTTTAATTTAGCAATATCGAAAGTATTTCAAAAGCTTTCGAAAGTAGATAAAAAATGGAAGTCAAAAAATATTAAAGCAAGATTTATTTGTGCATTAACTATTTATGGATTAAAAAAAAATCCGATCCAATCTCTAGGGATAATTAAAGGTAGAATTTCTAAAAAAAAAATTGGAACTAAGGGTTTTGGTTATGATCCAATTTTTATTCCAGAAAATAAAAGATTAACATTTGGTCAAATGAATCAAAATCTAAAATTTAAAAATGATCATAGAGCAAAAGCTTTCAAAAAAATTAAAAAATTTCTTTAAATTTTTTATTTTGTATTTCATAAAAGTTTAATTGATGGGTGATTGTTCTTTTATTTATTTCAAATATGCCTATCTTTCCTTTAAATTTATTTTTCTTAATAAATAAATTTTCATTAGTCTTAAAATCATTATTTATTAACAAGTAATATACCAAACCTATTAGATCGTAACTTAAGAAAGAAATTTGATTTGGTATATCATTAAAGTTTTGGATGTATTCTTTTTGAAATATTTCAAAATTATTCTTATTTATTGATGGAAAATATAGAGGATGCAATGAAGTTTCCTTTAAAAGACTTTCATCAAACCATTGATTCAATGTAATGTATTTTATTCTTTCTGAAGATACATCGGTATATAATAATGATGTTGCAACACTTTTTAGACTTTCACTAAAATCAGCAATTATTACTGAATCAAAATTAATGAAACCTAAAGTATCCTTTTTTTTTAATTCATTTATTTTTTTTTTTTTATTGAAAACGTTTGAATTTTCTATTCTTTTAATTTCATTTTCTAAATTTTGTTTTCTTTGTTGATACCTTGTTAGAACTTCTATTTGCTTTGTAAGTAATGTTGGATCTTTACTATAAATAAATTTTTCTTTTAATATTAAATTAGATTTATCAATAGCATCTTCTATTTCTCTTTTATACTCTGTTTCGGGGATCAAAAATATTGTATTATTAAGATTACTTTCATTTAAATATTTCTTAATTGTATTTATTTGTGATATTGCATTTACTCCACCAGAAATCACATTTTTTGGATTATTTCTTATTTTGTTTGTAAAAGATAAAAACGTTATTTCATTTAATTCATCTAAGTATTTATTGCTTTCACTGAAAACTGGTCCAATAATTATTTTTACTCCATCAGTATAAAGCTCTTTTGATACCCTAAGAGCATCTATTGGATTTGCTTTAGTATCTTTTGGTACTATTGTAATTCTATTATCATTAATTTTGTTTAGGGCCATTCTTGTCGATTTAATAATCGATTGGCCAATATGTGAATATTCACCCGATAAAGGTACAATTAAACCAATTTTAATTTTCTCATCTGAATGTGCTTTTAGATTAGTGAAAACGAATATAAGAAAAATTTTTAAAAATATGATATATAATTTTTTCATTGTCCTTAAATGTATAATTTTGAATTAAATGATAGATTAAAACCTGGGCTATATTGTGTTTCAACACCTATTGGAAATTTAGGAGACATTACTTTTAGGGCTATATATATTTTAAATAAATCAGACCTAATTCTTTCGGAAGATACTAGAGTTTCAAGTAAATTATTGTCTAAATTCAATATTAAAACAAAATTGTTATCAAATCATAAATTTAACGAGAAAAAAAATCTAAAAAATGTTTTGAATCTGTTGAAAGAAAATAAGATAATTTCTGTCATTTCTGATGCTGGAACGCCTACAATTTCTGACCCGGGTGTAGTTTTGATAAATGAATGTATTAAGAATAAAATTGATGTATTTCCAGTTCCGGGACCATCAGCAGCAACAGCAGCAATTTCTATAAGTGGATTTTCAAATAATTTTTTTTTTTGTGGTTTTTTACCTGAAAAAAAGTTGCATATTGAACAACTGTTTAAAAAAGTTTCAAAATTAAATTGCTCTATTATATTTTTTATCTCACCAAAAAAAATAAAAAAAATTATAAATCAAATTCAAAAATACTTTGATGGTAGAGATTTTATTATCACAAGGGAAATGACAAAATTTCATGAGGAATACATAAGGAATAAGGTAAAAAACCTTAATAATATTGATATATCTCAAAAAGGTGAGATCACTGTTGTGATATCAGAAAATTTAAATTTACAAAATAAGTTACAAGTAATTGAAGAATCAGTTAAAAAAAAAATTGATAAACTTTTAAAAAAAATGTCAATTAAAGATATAACATCTACGATAAGTAAAGAAAATAACATATCAAAAAAAATTGTTTATGATTTTTGTTTGAAAAGAAAAAATGAAATTTAACAAATTAACATTAGTTTTGGTTTTTATTTTAATTTCAGGATGTGTTGGCTATTCATCTACTGGGGTTTTGGGAACCGGAGTTTCAGTTGCAATGGACCCAAGGACAATTGGCACACAAATAGATGATTCATTGATGCAAAAAAATCTAAGGGCGAAATTAATATTAATGGATAGTGGTTATTTATTAAAAGTAAAAACTAAAGTCTTGGATGGGAGAATATTTATAACTGGTAAAGTTGATACAGTAGAGGAAAAACTAAAAATTACAAAATTAGGTTGGGAAATTAAAGGAGCTAGATCTGTTAAAAATGATTTAAAAATAAAAGAAGAATTTAACTTTAAACAAACTGCAAAAGATGTCCTCATAACCTCTCAGTTAAGAACTGCAATGATAACAAATAAAAAAATAAAGTCCGCAAATTATGATATCGATACTTATAAAAAAATCGTTTATGTTTATGGTATTTCACAGAATGAAGAAGAGAGAGCTGAAGTTATTAATGAAGCTAAGCAAGTTCTAGATGTGCAAGATGTTGTTACAAGTATTTTTTTGGTTGAAGACTTGAGAGTTATAAAAAACTAATTTGGTTTTTTGTAATTAATTACTCCTGCTGAATAAGCTGCAACAGAAGCCAAATTTAATATATCTGATGTTGAGGATCTTAATGGTGCTATTTCAATAGCTTGACCTAAACCAATTAATAGTGGTCCAATTACTTTAGCACCGCCTAATGTTTTCATAATTTTATAAGTTATAGCAGCACTATGTTGTCCAGGCATAATTAATATATTTGCATTACCAACAATCTCAGAGAATGGATAAAGGTCTTTATATTCATCACTTAAGGCTACATCTGGTTGCATGTCTCCATCAAACGCAAAGTTAACATTTTTATTTTTTAAAATTTCTACAGCATCTCTTATATGTTTTGTTCGAGCTGTTATGGGTTGTCCAAAAGTTGAGTGTGAAAGAAAAGCTACTCTTGGTTCAAAACCAAATAATTTTGCAACTCTAGATGCAGAAATAGCTATTTCGGAGAGTTGTTCAGACGTTGGATATTCGTGAACACTAGTATCTGCAATAAAAACTGTTTTTCCTTTATTTACAATCATGTTTAGTCCAAACATAATTTCTCCCGGTCTAGCATCTATAACCTTTTTAACTTTATCAAGAGATTGTCCGTACCTTCTCGAATTTCCTGTAACCATTGCATCAGCATCACCACAAGCAACCATGCAAGAACCCCATATAACTCTGTCATTTCTAACCATTTTATCACAATCTCTTTCAAGCAATCCCTCTGTTCTTTGAAGTTTTTTAAAAAGGTAATTCACATATTTTTTTCTTTTGTCGCTTAAAGTAGAATTCACAATCTCAATATCAAAGCTTTCTCCATAACCAATCTCTTTAAGCTTTTCTTTAACCACTTTTTCTTTAGCAACCAAAATAGGCGTACCAAGTCCGCTATTTTTAAAAGCTATTGCAGCTTTTAGTGTATTTTCATCCTCACCATCTGCAAATACAACTTTTTTATTTGTTTTTTTTATTTGATTATTTATTCCTTGCATAATCGTTACTGACGGGTCAAGTCTCTGTTTTAACTGCTCGGAATATTGTTCAAAATTTTCTATTTTTTTTCTAGCAACTCCAGATTTTATAGCAGCTTTTGCTACAGCTACTGGTATTACACTTATTAGCCTTGGATCAAAAGTGGATGGAATAATATATTCTTTTCCATAATTTGGTCTTTCTCCACCCATTGCAGCCGCAACTTCATCAGGCACAAATTCTCTTGCAAGAGAAGCAATGGCATTAGCTGCTGCTACTTTCATTTCCTCATTTATTGTTTTTGCTCTAACATCTAATGCTCCCCTAAATATATATGGAAATCCAATTAAATTATTTACTTGGTTTGGATAATCGGATCTCCCTGTTGCTATAATTGCATCATTTCTCACTTCTTCTATATCTTCTGGTTTAATTTCAGGGTCTGGATTTGCGCAGGCAAATATAATTGGATTTTTTGCCATCTTTTTAACCATACTTTTTTTTACAACTCCAGCTGCAGATAATCCTAGAAATACATCTGCATTTTTCATTGCATCATCCAAACTTATATCTTTTGTCTCTACTGCAAACTCTTTTTTCCAAGAGTTAATATCTTTTCTCTTTTTATTTATAACACCTTTTGTATCCAACATTTTGATATTATTTTTTGGAATACCGGTGCTTCTAAATAATTTTGCACATGCCATAGCTGCAGCACCTGCACCATTTATTACTATTTTAATTTTTTTTAAGTTTTTCTTTGCAATATCCACAGCGTTGATCAATGCAGCAGTTGTTATAATTGCTGTTCCATGTTGATCGTCATGAAATACAGGAATATCTAAAATTTTTTTTAATTCTTCCTCAATTATAAAACAGTTCGGAGCTGCGATGTCCTCAAGGTTTATACCACCAAAACTTTTTGCCATATGTTTTATAGAATTTATTATTTCTTTTGTATCTTCTGTGTCTATTTCTAAATCTATTGAGTCAATATCTGCAAATCTTTTAAATAAAACAGCTTTTCCTTCCATTACTGGTTTTGATGCCATAGCACCCAAGTTTCCAAGTCCTAATATTGCTGATCCATTACTAATAACTGCAACTAAGTTTCCTTTAGTGGTATATTCATATGCTAACTCAGGATTATCGGCTATTGCTTTTACTGGAGCCGCAACACCAGGAGAATAAGCTAAAGCTAGATCTCTTTTTGTTGTTACTGGCTTAGATGAAACGATCTCTATTTTACCAGACTTGTCATTTGTATGAAAATCTAAAGCCTCCTTATCAGAATAATGTTCAATTTTGTTTTTTTTCATAATTTGTTTAGGTATACAAAAGGAATAAGTTACTAATATGATTTATGAATTTAATTAAGTCAACAGGCACATTTAGTCTGTTTGTTATACTAAGCAGAATTTTAGGATACATCAGAGACTTTTTCATAGCTATTTATCTTGGTTCTGGACCAATTGCTGATGCATTCTTCGTAGCGTTTAGAATACCAAATACCTTCAGAAGATTATTTGCAGAAGGTACTTTTAATGCAGCATTCGTCCCCTCTTACACATCAGAACTTTTGTACGATAAAAAAAAAGCTCAAAAGTTTGCAAACTCGGTATTTAACTTATTGGTCTTAACGCTTTTAAGTTTAACAATATTAGTCGAGATTTTTATGCCAAGCTTTATAAAATTGATTGCGCCCGGATTCTCAGGTATAGACGAAAAGTTCAAACAAGCAGTTGATTTAACAAGAATAACTTTTCCATTTTTATTTTTTATTAGCATAGCTTCTTTTTTTTCAGCGATTCTAAATTCTCACAATAAATTTGCCGCTGCTGCAGCTGCCCCACTCTTTTTAAATATAATATTAATAATTTGTTTCCTTATTTTAAAAAATGATAAAGATTTAGTTTACTATCTAAGTTATGGAATAACATTTGCTGGAATTATACAATTCATATTTTTAATTTTTCTTACTAGAAAATATTTTTATCCAAGCTTTAACTTTAACTTCCAAATAGATAATAAAATAAAATTCTTTTTTAAGAAACTTTTACCAAGTATATTTTCATCTGGAGTCACGCAAATTAATATATTAGTTGGAACAATAATTGCTTCTTTCCAAGCAAGTGCAGTTTCTTATTTGTATTATGCAGACAGAATATATCAAATAAATTTAGCAATTGCAGGAATTGCAATTGGTATAATTATTTTACCCAACTTAAGTAGATATATTAAAGGTAAAAACAAATTAAAACTGGAAAATTTACAAAATAAATCTTTAGAGTTGAGTTTATTTTTAAGTCTTCCTGCTACATTTGCATTAATTTTTGCTTCTGAAGAGATTGTTTCTGCTCTTTTTGGGTATGGATCTTTTAATGAAGAAAGTGTTAAAAATTCAGCTCTTGCATTATTTTATTTTGCATTGGGTCTACCTGCATTCTCGATGATAAAAATATTTTCAAGTTTTATATTTGCTAGAGATGATACTAAAACACCTTTTTATTTTTCATTGATTTCTGTAATTTTGAATATTGTAATTAGTGTATCTTTATTTAGCAAACTGGGTTTTATTATAATTCCTATAGCAACAACTATTTCTTCTTGGTTGAATGGGTTCCTGCTGATGGTATTTGTACTAAATAAAAATTATTTTAATTTTAACAATTCATTTTTTATACAGCTCTTTAAAATATCCATTTCAAACTTAATTTGCTTGGGATTATTTAAAATATTAATAAATTATTTTAGTAATTATTTTGTATTTTCAAATAGTTATAAATTTTTAGCAATTATATCATTAGTTATTTTAACTTTCGCTTTTTATTTGTTGATTTCAATACTCATTAAGGCCTTTAAAATATCTGATATTAAATTAAACTATTAATCTATGTCTAAAAAAATTTTTTCTGGGGTTCAGCCAACAGGAAATTTACATCTTGGTAATTATATAGGTGCAATAAAAAATTTTGTTGATTTGCAAAATAATAAAGATAACAACTGTATTTTTTGTGTCGTTGATCTTCATGCCATTACTGTAATGCAAGATCCAATAGACTTGAAAAATAATATTAGAGAGACAGCAGCGGCTTTTATCGCTAGCGGTATTGATCCCAAAAATAGTATAATATTTAATCAATCTTTAGTTCCTGCACATTCCGAGGGTTCTTGGATTTTAGGATGTATTGCCAGAATGGGTTGGCTCAATAGAATGACACAATTCAAAGAGAAAGCTGGAAAAGACAAGGAAAAAGCTAGTGTTGGTTTATATATTTATCCAGTTCTAATGGCTTCTGATATTCTTTTATATGATGCTACTCATGTGCCAGTCGGAGATGATCAAAAACAGCATCTAGAACTTTGTAGAGATATAGCTCAAAAATTTAATAACGAATATAAATGTCCTGATCTACTAAAACCTCCTGAGCCTCTAATACAAAAACATTTCTCAAGAATAATGAGCTTGAAAGATGGCACAAAAAAAATGAGTAAGTCAGATATTTCTGAAGGAAGTAGGATCAATTTAACTGATACAGAGGATCAAATTATTAATAAAATAAAAAAAGCAAAAACAGATAATGATACTTTACCAGGAAATCAAGATGGACTTAAAGGTAGACCTGAAGCAGAAAATTTGATGGGTATTTACTCTAGTTTAAGTAATCAAAATATTACAGATACATTAAGTGAGTTTGAAGGAAAAAATTTTTCTGATTTAAAAAATAAACTATCTGAAATAATTGTAACTAAAATGTCGCCTATATCAAAAGAAATACAAAAACTGTTATCTGATAAAAATTATATAGATCAAATTTTAGAGGATGGTGCAGCAAAAGCGGAGGATATTTCGTCTAAAAAGGTTAAAAAAATAAAAGAAATAGTTGGTTTTTAATCATTTAATATTTTGAAATAAACATTATATAAAAGCACATGTTTATACAAACTGAAAATACACCAAACCCCAATTCGTTAAAGTTTTTACCTGGTAGGAAAGTATCCAATAATGGTCCTTTAGAAGTTTTAAATCAGGAAGATACAAATAATTTATTGATAAAAAATTTATTACAAATAAATGGAGTCACTGGAGTATTTTTAGGGGAAGATTTTTTTTCTATAAATAAAGAAGAGAATAAAAAATGGGAAGATATTCAACATATTGTTATATCTTATGTGAATGAGCATTATGCAAATGGTAATACTTGTATTATAGATAAAATAAATGAAGAAGAACAAAACAAAAATTATTCAGACATTGAAAAAAAAATAATAAGTATTCTAGACTCTAAAATAAGACCTGCTGTTGCAAGAGATGGAGGAGATATAAAATTCCAAGAATTCAAGGATGGAAAAGTTAAAGTTTTATTAAAAGGTAGTTGTTCAGGCTGCCCATCTTCAACTCTCACTTTAAAAAAAGGGGTAGAAAACTTACTATGTCATTACATTCCTGAAGTTAAAGAAGTTTTAGCTGTATAATTAATTAATAATAATTATATTGATATTAATGGTTAAACGCACAAAAAATAAAAGCATTAAACAAAATAAAAAGAAAAATAACATATTTGTATTTTCAGCAATTAGTTTTTTGATGATCATCTCGTTTTTTATTTTACCAACTTTAAATAATTTTTTAGATAAAAATTTAAACTTCAAAAAATCTATAATTTCAAATGCTGGTATAAATTTTGACCAAGAACTAGAAAAAAGAAAAAAAGTGGCAAATGGAGAAACAGAAACTAAAACAAATAAATTAAGTCTAAAAAATATTTTTGCTGATATTGATTTTTTCAGTACAGATGATGAGGGACAAAATTCAATAAGATTTGATGCAAGAACAATTGAGCAATTGTTTAAAGATACAAATTATAATCTTGAAATAGTTAGAGAGACTAAGTTAGTAAATATAGGTAACAAAATTGATCATCTTCCAAGAGAGATTAAAAGTATTGAGAGTTCAAAAAAAAGAAAGAGACTGTTTATCCAAATAGTTTTACCGTTAATCGTAGAAGAGAATGCTAAAATTCGACTTGATAGAAAGGAATTATTTAGAATATTGGCTAAGAATATCAATACGCAAAAAGAAAAGAATTGGTTAAAAGAAAAATTTAAACAATATGGATTAAGAGATGGAGATTTTTATTCTCTGAAAATTAGAATGGACGAAATACCTGTATCTTTAGCACTCGCTCAAGCTGCTAAAGAAACTGGATGGGGGACATCGAGATTTGCACAAGAGGGTAATGCATTATTTGGACAGTGGACCTGGAATGGAGATGGTATCAGGCCTGCAGGTGTAGATAAAGATGCGAAACACAAAGTTGCAAAGTTTGCAGTTCTTAAAGCATCAGTAAGAGCATATCAGCGAAATTTAAATACTCACAACAGCTATATCGAATTTAGAAAAGAAAGAGCAATTCAAAGAGATAACGATGAAAAATTAGACAGTTTAAAGCTAGTAAATTATTTAGATAAATACGCAGAGACAGGGCAACAATATATTGATGTGTTAAAACAAATTATAAAGCAAAACTCTCTTACGGATTTTGATGATGTAAATGTAATGCCTACTAGTAATAAGACTAAAAAATTAATTTAATTTTGAACAAATTGGAAACCTGAAAATCTCCACCCCTTTTCATCTTTCAAAGAACAGTTAATTCGCCCTCTTCTTTCAATAAATTTTTCTGAAAAATTTATATTTAATATATTGTTTATTAAGACAATTTTTGTTTTCCTCCATTTTGATCCTTCATTTGAAAAGCAATTGATATTTTCTAAATTTTTTTGATCTTCAAAAAATTCTATCGTCATTTTCGGAGGGTTTTCTCCATTATTCATAAATTTGTTTTCAGGTTTAATAGTCCTATACTGAAGTGGCAAATAAGATATTACCTCTTTAAATCTCTTTATTTCTCCATATTTTTCGTTTATAGGAAATCTTGGTAGTTCATATCTATCTTTGTTTAAATCAATAACGCCAGAATGTTGGCCAAATGCAAACTCAAAATTGTTTGAAATATAATTTTTTTGCTCTAAATTATATTCACCAAAGGGATAAGAAAAAAAACTTGGATTATAACCTAACTTATTTTTGAAAATTTTAATTGATTCCTCAATATCTTCCACAAACTTTTGAAAAGTAAATTTAATTAAATAATCGTGTGAATGTGAATGATTACCGATGTATGCAAAGCTCTCTTTTTCTATATCTTTTATTTGGTCCCAACTCATATATCCTCTGTTCCCAACTGCTTCTGTAGAGACAAATAAAATAAAAGGAATTTTTTTTTCTTTTAAAATTGGCCAAGCATTTTCATAAAAAGATGAGAATGCATCATCAATAGTTAATAAAATTTTTTTTTGTTCCTTAACCTTTTTAAAACTTTTTGAAAAATCACCAGGATTATAAAAATTTAAATTTTTTTCTTTTATTAAGTTAATATGTTTTTTAAATATATCTAACCTTATATTTGTTGACGGATACTTATTTTCTTCAAATCTATGGTACATAATTGCCAAAATACCTTGTTCATTTTCAAAATATTTTTTATTTACTACTTCAGCTTTAACGTTTAAAAAAATAATAAAAAAAATGAATACTTTAGTTATTAATGCTGCAGATGATAAAATTTTATTTTCTCTCATAACTAAAGTAGAAACTTATACCACCGCTCATATAAACAGTAGAGAAAATTTTGACAAAATAATGATACTAATTTTGAATTTTCTTAAAGAACATGATTCAAATTTAGACAAAATAAGTGAAATATTTGTCAATCAAGGTCCTGGCAAAATCTCAAGTATTAGAAATTCAATTGCAATTGCTAAAGGTATTGCTTTTGCTAAAAATATTGATTTATATGGTTTTTTGAGTGAGCAATTAACAAATAAACATGTAGATCAGTTAGTAAAAATTGATAAAAAAAATTTTACAAATATTAATTTGATTAAACCCCTTTACTCGAGTTAAAATATATTATGTTAGAAACGATTGAAGAAAAATGTCAAAAAAATGGAGTTAAACTCACAGATCAGAGAAGGATAATTGCTAGAGTAATATCCGAGTCGAAAAAAACATATGGAGAATCTGACCACCCAGATGTCGATGAATTATATAATAGAGTTTCTCAAATAGACTCTAAAATTAGTATTGCTACAGTTTATAGAACAGTCAAACTTTTTGAAGAAGCTGGTATATTAACAAAACATGATTTTAAATCTGGAAAGGCAAGGTATGAATTAAATGATGACCATAATCATTTAATTGATATTAAAACTGGGGAAATAATAGAATTTGTTGACGAAGAGATCGAGGAATTACAAAAGAAAATAGCTGATAAATACGGTTATAAGCTTGTTGATCATAAATTAGAACTATACGGAATCAAAAAAAAGTAATTCATGCATAAAAAGGTTTTTATAAAGACATTTGGTTGTCAAATGAATGAGTATGACTCCAATAGGATATACGATGCTGTTAGCGCCATAGGTTATAATAAGACTGAAAATCAGGATGATGCTGATTGTTATATTTTAAATACTTGTCATATTAGAGATAAAGCTAAAGATAAAGTTTATCATGAGATTGGAAGGGTTAAGAAGTTATACAAAGATAAAAAAAAACCAATAATAGTAGTTGCAGGTTGTGTAGCACAAGCTGAAAATACAGAGATGCTCAATAGAGAAAAATATATAGATATGGTTATAGGTCCACAATCTTATCAAAAAATAAATACTCTTATAAAGAATTTTGAAGAAGAAAATAAAGTTGAAGAAACTGAATTTGACTCAGTTTCTAAGTTTATATACTTCGATAATATTAAAAATAATAATACTAATGTTTCATCTTTTTTAACTATCCAAGAGGGTTGTGATAAGTTCTGTCACTTTTGTGTTGTTCCTTATACCAGAGGACCAGAGTATTCTAGACCATTCAAAAGTATTATTGATGAAGCTGAGAGATTAATAAAAAACGGATCTAGAGAAATAACTTTTCTTGGCCAAAACGTAAATGCATATTCTTATATAGATGGATCCAGAGAGTACCGACTATCAGATCTAATTAACACACTCAGCGAATATAACGAAATAAGTAGAATTAGATATACCACATCTCATCCAAGAGATATGACAGATGATCTTATTGAATGTTACAAAAATTCAAAAAAATTAATGCCTTTTGTTCATTTACCAATTCAAAGTGGTTCTGACAGAATATTGAAAATGATGAACAGAAAACATACTGTAAATTATTATTTAAATATTTATGAAAAATTAATTAAAATTAATCCTGATATAAAATTTTCTAGTGACTTTATTATTGGATACCCTGGAGAAACTGATAACGATTTTAAAGAAACCTTAAATTTAGTTAACAAAATTAAATTTATAAATTCATTTTCTTTTATTTTTAGTCCACGGCCAGGAACAAAGGCTGCCGAATTAGAGATTACTGATAAAGATAAACTTAAAAATAGGCTGATAACTATCCAAGAAAAATTGTTCAGTAATCAAATAGAATTGAATAAATCTTTAGAAGGCAAAACCCTAGAGGTACTTGTGGAAAATAAACTCAAAAACCAAAACAAATATTTCGGAAGAAATAAATTTTTAAATTCAGTAATTTTTGATGGTACTGATAGTCATATTGGCAAACTCATTAAAGTTAATATCGAAAGAAGTAATCAAAATTCTTTATTTGGTAAAGTAATAGATGAAATGAAAGCGGCATAATTTGAAAAATTTTGCAAGATCAAAAATTAATCCTGATTTAAAATACGTATATTCAGAAAACAATGCCTTAAGTATAGTATTTCAAAGCAATGAATTACTTTTAGGTGTTTTGGGAGAATTTAATAATAACTTAAAAGAATTAGAAAAAATTACGAATACTAGCATTTACTCTAGAGGAAATTCAATTTTATTAAAAAATACTCCTGAAAAAAATGAATTAATAAAAAATGCAATTAAATTTCTTGTAGATCAATTTTTAAATAATGGAACATTAGAAAAAAAGGATATAGAGTCATCAGTAAATAAATTTATGATTGATGAGAAAGTTACAAATAAAAGTGGGAATGTAGAATACATAATAAAAACTCCAAAAAAATCTGTAATACCAAGGTCAGAGAAGCAAAAAAATTATATAAGAGCTTTAAAAGAATCAGATATCGTTATTTCTGCAGGACCAGCAGGAACTGGTAAAACTTTTTTAGCTGTCGCGGTTGCCTTAACAATGTTACTTGAAAAAAAAATAGAACGTATCATTTTGTCCAGACCAGCAGTAGAAGCAGGAGAGAGATTAGGTTTCTTACCAGGAGATATGAGAGAAAAAGTTGATCCTTATTTAAGACCTCTTTATGATTCATTGTACGACTTATTAGATTTTGAAAAAATTCAAAAGAAAATAGAGGTTGGAGATATTGAAATTGCACCACTTGCTTTTATGAGAGGAAGAACTTTAAAGAATTCTTTTGCAATTCTTGATGAAGCGCAAAATGCCACTGATACTCAAATAAAAATGTTCTTAACAAGAATTGGTGAAAATTCCAAAATAGTTATTAACGGTGATCCTTCTCAAATAGACTTACCTAATAAAACAATGTCAGGTTTAAATAGATCAAAAAAATTACTTGGTCATTTAAAGGAGATATCTGTAGTAGATTTCGATCATACCGATGTTGTAAGACACCCACTAGTTTCCAAGATAGTAAAGGCTTATTCTGATAAAAATTCAGATTAATGATTAAAGCCAACATAATTATAGATAAAAAAATTTGGGAAAAAAAATTAAAAAATCCAGAAATTTACTTCAAAAATAAATTAAACAAATTATCTAAATTCAGCTCTTTTAAAAATAAAAAACAAGAATTTACTGTAATGCTTACTAATAATAAAAAAATGAAAGATTTAAATTCAAAGTTTAGAAATAAAAATGTTTCAACAGATGTGCTTTCTTTTCCTTTAAAAATTAAATTAAAAAATAAATTATATTTAGGAGATATAGCAATTTCTTTTGAAATTATTAATAGAAGAGCAAAATTATCCAGTTTTGATCATGAATTAGATAAAATGTGGATACACGGTTATTTACATCTCTTAGGACATGATCACAAAAAAAATAAAGATTATTTTTTAATGAATAAAAAAGAAAAATTAATATTTAAAAAATTAAATAAAATAAATTGAACTCCATTCTAGAAAATAAAGCTTGCCTATTTTTAATATGCTTACTTTTAGGTATACTAACTTCGTTTAGTTTACCCCCTTACAATTTATATTTTATTAATTTTTTAACACTTCCACTATTACTTTATTTATTAGTTAATTATGTAAATAAAAAAACTATTTCATTTTTTGTTGGTTGGATCTTTGGATTTGGATATTTTATTTCAAACCTTTATTGGATTGCAAATTCTTTAACATTTGATGTAAATTTCAAATTTTTCATTCCATTTGCATTAATATTAATCCCTTTATTTTTGGGAATATTTTATGGTTTAGTTACTTTTCTATGCAATTTTTTTAATTTAAAAAATAAAATCTCATCAATTTTAATCTTTTCAATTTTTTTTGGTGGAATTGAGTTTCTAAGAAGTTTTATTTTTGGTGGTTTTCCGTGGAATTTAGTAGTTTTTAGTCTTTCAAATAATTTACATTCTTTACAAATTTTGTCTTATATAGGCACTTATTCATTAAATTTATTATCAATAACTATATTTTTATTACCAGTAATATTCTTTTTTAAATATAAAAGCTTCACTAAGTTTTTAATATTTGGTCTTAGTTTAATCTTAGTAATGATCAACTTTTTATATGGAAACTTGATTATTAAAAATTTTAAAAAAAAAAAATATGATAATTTAAGTTCCATTATTCGAGTTGTCTCTCCAAACGTACCAATTGAAAGATTTTTGTCAAACCAAGATTCTGAAAAAAGTATTAATGAATTGATTAGTCTAAGTGATCCACAGAATCTAAAAAAAACAATATTCATTTATCCAGAGGGAATTATTACAAGTATATACTTAAAAGATCTAAAATTTTTCAAAGATTTGTTCAAAGACAATTATAATACTAACCATAAGGTCATATTGGGTATAAATAGTATCAACCAAAATAAAATTTATAATTCTCTAATAGTATTAAATAATGAGTCAGAATTATTATATAAGTATAATAAGAATAAACTTGTTCCATTTGGAGAATTTTTACCCTTTGAAAATTTCCTTAAAAGAATAGGTTTAAAAAAAATAACTCAAGGATATCAATCATTTTCAGCTGATGATAAAAGAGAAATTTTGGAAATAAATCAATTAAAATTTATCCCACTTATTTGTTATGAAATTATCTATTCAGGAAAAATCAATCCAAATAAAAATTATTATGATTTTATATTAAATATTTCTGAGGATGGTTGGTTTGGAAAAACCATTGGACCCCAACAACATTTGAGTCACTCAATATTCAGATCAATTGAAGAAGGTAAAAACGTTATAAGATCAACAAATAATGGAATATCTGCTTTTGTTAATCCCAAAGGTCAAATTATTAAACAAATTACAGAAAAAGGATACTTTGATGTTAAAAAAATCAAACGTGTTAATAGAACTTATTTTGCTAAGTACGGTAATAAGATCTTCTTTTATTTTGTTCTAATTTATATTACTTTCATTGTGATATTAAAAATTAGGGAGAATAAATGAAAAAAGATTACTTATTTACTAGCGAGTCAGTATCCGAAGGTCATCCAGACAAAGTTTGCGATAGAATTTCGGATATGGTTGTAGATACATATTTGGCAGCTGAACCTCAATCAAGAGTTGCCTGTGAAACTTTAACCACAACAAACAAAGTTGTATTAGCTGGTGAAGTAAGAGGTCCAGAAATTAAAAAAGAAGATTTAATAGAAAAAGTAAGACATTGCATTAAAGATATAGGTTATGATCAAAAGGGATTTACTTGGAAAGAGGCAACTTCAGTTGAAAGT
Organism: uncultured Pelagibacteraceae bacterium; assembly: GCA_902531175.1. GTDB lineage: Bacteria > Pseudomonadota > Alphaproteobacteria > Pelagibacterales > Pelagibacteraceae > Pelagibacter. Next base: position 28,406 of record CACADE010000003.1, on the reverse strand, counting down.
CATTTACATGCTCAATCTTCTGATATTGCTATGGGTGTAGACTCTTCTGGAAATAAAGATGAAGGTGCAGGTGACCAAGGTATTATGTTTGGTTACGCATGCAATGAAACCGATGTTCTTATGCCGGCGCCAATACATTATTCTCATAAAATATTAAGACTTATGGCGGAGGATAGAAAATCGGGAAAGTTAAAAAATATAGAACCAGATTCAAAAAGCCAAATAACAATTGAATATAAAGATGGAAAGCCATCATCAGTAAAATCTGTAGTTATATCAACTCAACACTCACCAGATGTAAATCAAGCTCAAGTAAGAGATCTAGTTAAACCTTATATTGAAAGATCAATACCTAAAGATTTATTAAATTCATTGGATGAAAAAGAAATTTATGTAAATCCTACAGGAAATTTTGTAATTGGGGGCCCGGACGGAGATAGTGGTTTGACAGGTAGAAAAATTATTGTTGATACATATGGTGGAGCTGCCCCACATGGTGGAGGAGCATTTTCCGGGAAAGATCCTACAAAGGTTGATAGATCGGCTGCTTACGCATCCAGATATTTGGCAAAAAATGTTGTAGCATCTAAAATTGCTGACAAATGTTTAATTCAACTTGCGTATGCTATAGGTGTATCGAAACCTTTATCAATTTATGTTGATTTATTTGATAATGATGATGAAAAAAATAAACACGTAGAAAAAATTATTCATGAAAATTTTGATTTAAGCCCCAGAGGTATAAGAGAGATGTTAGGCTTAAATAAACCAATATATGAAAAAACAGCTGCATATGGACACTTCGGAAGAATTCCAGATAAGCAAGGCTCATTTTCATGGGAAAAGACAGATAAATCAGACGTATTTAGTAAGTAAATAAAGTTGAATATTAAAAAAAAATAAATATATTTCATTAACATTATTGAAATTTCAAAATGGGCTTCGGCCCATTTTTTTTTAGGATTAATTACATGTTAAATAGAAGAGCAGATAAACTAGAATTAATAAGAATAGCAGAAGCAGTAGCTTTAGAAAAATCGATCGATAAAGAGTTAATAATTGGATCTATGGAAAATGGTATTGCTAAAGCAGCTAAATCAAAGTTTGGAAATGAGAATGAAATCAAAGTTGAAATAAATCGGGATAATGGAGATATTGGCATTTATAGAAAATTAACAATTGTTGAAAATCCAGAAAATTCTAATTTAGAAATAACAATTGATGATGCAATCAAGCTTAATAAAAATAATCAAGGAAAGCAGATAGGTGATCAAGTGCTTCAACCACTTCCTTCTTTTGATTTTGGCAGAATAGCTGCTCAGACCGCCAAACAAGTTATAAGTTTTAATGTCAGAGAGGCAGAAAGAGAAAGACAGTATAACGATTTTAAAGATAAGGTTGATACTATTCTTAGCGGCATAGTTAAACGATTAGAATTTGGAAATGTAATTGTGGATTTAGGAAGAACTGAAGCAATAATTCAAAAGAATGAAATGATACCAAGAGAGAATATTAAAGCGGGTGATAGAGTTAAAGCTTATTGTTTGGATGTGAGAAGAGAACCAAGAGGTCAGCAGATATTTCTTTCTAGAGCACATCCTAAATTTATGGAAAAATTATTTATTCAAGAAGTTCCAGAAATTTATGATGGCTTAATTGAGATAAAATCTTCATCAAGAGATCCCGGAAGTAGAGCAAAAATTTGTGTGAAGGCAATAGATACATCATTAGATCCAGTAGGTGCCTGCGTAGGAATGAGGGGTAGTAGAGTTCAAGCAGTTGTGAATGAGTTACAAGGAGAAAAAATTGATATTGTTAATTGGTCCGAAGACCCTGCAGTCATAGTTGCAAATGCATTATCTCCCGCAGAAGTACAAAGAGTAAACGTGGATGAAGAAGGAAGAAAACTCGATGTGATACTAACAGAGGAAAATTTAAGTAAAGCAATTGGTAGAAGAGGTCAAAACGTGAGATTAGCAACTAAGTTAATGAATTATGAGATTAATATTATGACTGACCAGGAAGATTCTGAGAGAAGACAAATTGAGTTTAAAGAAAAAACAGATAATTTTGTTAAAAATTTGGAATTAGATGAAACCCTAGGACAGTTACTTGTGGCTGAAGGTTTCTCATCTATTGACGATATTAAAGATAGTAATCCAGAAGCATTGATGAAAATTGAGGGTATAGAAGAGGAAACTGCGAAAGAATTAATTGAGAGAGCAAAAGAATTTTATCAAAGAGACCAAGAAGAAATAGCAAATAGAATTAAAGATTTAGGTTTAGAAAATGATTTAATTAATCATAAAGGCTTAACGCCAGGGATGTTGGTTACGCTTGGTGAACAAAAGATATTAACATTAAATGATTTTGCTGATTTAGCATCTGATGAATTGACTGGTGGATATGATGTTGTCAAAGGTGAAAGAGTTAGAATTAAAGGATATTTAGAAGATTTTGCTCTTTCAAAAAAAGAGGCAGATGACTTAATTATGTCTGCACGTGATATAGCTTACCAAGATTGAGAGATGAAAAATGGAAAAGAAAAAACTAAAGTTGACAATTTCTGGAGCTTCCAAAAAAACGATTAATAGTATTGAACAAGCTAAATCTCATTCAAAGAATACTGTAGTAATAGAAAAAAGATCTTCAAGATTCGGCGGTAAACCAAATTTTTCTAGAGGATCTAAATCTACAGAAAATAAAGTGCAAAACAGTTTTATAACAAAAAAAACAAATTTTTCTAAACCTGCACCTACATTCACTTCTGACTTTGAGAAAAGGAAGCTGGCTGAACAAAGAGCGACAAGGAGATTAAAAGGTGAAAATGTTCAAAAAGAAAATAAATTAAATAAACCAGATGGCAAAAGAAGAGAATTAAAACTCACAATTTCCCAAGCTTTGAGAGGTGATGACATTGATAATAGATCTAGAAGTTTGGCTTCATTAAAAAGAGCAAAACAAAAAGAAAATAGACTGTCAAATAAAAGTGAATTAAAGGATAATTTTAAACCAGTCAAAAGAGATATAAATATACCTGAAGTAATCACGATAAGAGAATTAGCAAATAGAATGGCAGAGCAATCAAGCAGCATAATTAAACATTTAATGGGCATGGGAGTAACGGTTACAATTAATCATACTATTGATTCAGATACTGCAGAATATTTAGTTAAGGAATTTGGACACAATCCAGTTAAGGGTGAAAAAGCAGAAGAAATTTTAGAAAAAATTAAAGAAATAAAATCACAAAATCTAAAAAGTAGAGCTCCCATTGTAACAGTAATGGGCCATGTAGATCATGGTAAGACATCTGTTTTAGATGTATTAAGAAAAGCTAATGTAGTATCTGGTGAGTTTGGAGGTATTACACAACATATTGGTGCATACCAAATTACTCACGAAAAAAATAAAATAACTTTTATCGACACACCTGGCCACGCAGCATTTACTGAAATGCGTGCAAGAGGTTCAAAATTAACAGATATAGTCATTCTTGTTATTGCAGCAGATGATGGTGTAAAACCTCAAACTATAGAGTCAATTAAACATGCAAAAGCTGCTAAAGTCCCTATTGTTGTAGCAATTAACAAATGTGATTTACCTGAAGCCGATCCCCAAAAAATTAAAAATCAGCTTTTAGAATATGAACTTATAGCAGAGGACTTATCAGGAGATACTTTAATGGTAGAAATATCAACAAAAACAAAACAAAATTTAGATAAATTAGTTGAGAGTGTGATATTACAAGCAGAAATATTAGACTTAAAAACTGATTTTGATACAGAAGCAAAAGGTATTGTATTAGAATCTAAAATTGATGTTGGTAGAGGACCAATTGCAAATATAATAGTAACTGCAGGAACTTTAAAGAAAGGTGATTATTTTGTAAGCGGTTTAAAATGGGGTAAGGTTAGGGCTATAATAAATGATCAAGGAAAACAAATTGACAAAGCTGAACCAGCAACACCAATTGAAATATTAGGTATTAACGGAGCGGCAAAATCAGGAGATGATTTTATAGTATTAAAGAGTGAAAAAGAGGCAAAATCCCTTTGTGATGGAAGAATACAAGAGGCAAAAGACAACAAAAATCCATTGTCTTTTGTCACCCAAGACTCTGCCTTCAAAGACTCGTCATCAGAAGAATTAAATATTATTATAAAATCTGATGTGCATGGTTCTTCAGAAGCCATAAAAAATGCAATAACACAGATTAAACATGATGAAGTTAAGCCAAAGATACTTTTATCAGACATAGGTATGGTTACAGAAACTGATGTTACTTTAGCCAAAGCCTCTAATGCAGTAATAATTGCCTTCAATGTAAAACCAAGCAAAGAAGCAAAAAAAAGGGCCGAACAAGAAAAAATTTCTATATCTAATTTTAATATTATCTACGAAGTTTTAGATTTTATAAAAAGTAAAATGTCAGGTCTTTTAACTCCCGAAGTAGATGAAAAAATTATTGGTACAGCTGAGATACTCGAAATATTCAAAGTTTCCAAAGTTGGCAGAGTAGCAGGTTCAAAAGTAACAGATGGTGAAATTACCCAAGACTCAAAGGCTAGGGTTATTAGAGATGGCACCATTATTTTTAGTGGAAAAATAGGATCCATATTTAGGGAAAAAAATCAAACTAAACAAGTATCTGCTGGATTAGAATGTGGAATAACATTAAAGGATTTTGTCGATTTTCAGAAAAATGACGTAATAGAAGTATATAATTCTATAATTACCGAGAGAACAATATAATGACTAATTTAGGTAAGCCATTGACACAAAGACAACTTAGAGTTGGTGAAATGATAAAACAGGCACTAGGAATGTTATTTATAAGAGATGAAGCAAAACTTCAATTATCAACAAAAGAAATAACTGTAACTGAAGTTAGAATGTCTCCAGACTTAAAAACTGCAAAAATTTTTGTGATGCCTTTAGGTGGCAAAGATGCTGACGAGGTTGTTGCTAAATTGAAAGAATTTTCATTTGTAATAAGAAAAGTTTTATCAAAAAAGATAGTAATGAAATTTTTACCAAAACTATTTTTTGTTAAAGATGATTCATTTGATTACGCAGAAAAAATTGAAAATTTAATAAAACAAACAAATAAATAAGGAAAAAAAATGGCAAATAAAGTAAAAGAACTGGCAATCCATGATAAGGACACAGGTTCCTCAGAAATACAAGTTGCTCAATTAACAGATAAAATTGAAAACTTGTCAAAACATATTAAGCAGTTCAAAAAAGATAAACATTCATCTGTTGGACTTTTAAGAGCGGTTAATAAAAGAAAAAAATTATTAGACTATTTAAAAAAAAATAAAATTGAGTCTTATAAAGAAGTAATATCAAAATTAAATTTAAGGAAATAAATGTTTAAAATTGTAAAGAAAGAAATAGAAATAGCAGGAAAGAAAATAAGTTTAGAAACAGGTAAAATCGCAAGACAGGCAGATGGAGCAATTATAGCTCAATGCGGAGAAACAGTTGTTTTAGCAACAGCAGTAGGAGCTAAAAAAGTTAATCCAGACATGGACTACTTTCCTTTGTCAGTTAATTATCAAGAAAAATATTACGCAGCAGGTAAAATTCCAGGTGGATATTTTAAGAGAGAGGCAAGACCAACAGATAGCGAAACATTAATTTCAAGATTAATTGATAGACCTATCAGACCATTGTTTCCAGATGAATTTAAAAATGAGGTCCAGGTTCTCCCAACAGTGATATCATATGATAAAGAAAACGAAGCAGATATTTTATCAATAATTGCTTCGTCAGCTGCCTTAGCAATTTCAGGAATGCCATTTTTGGGTCCTGTCGGCGCGTCTAGAGTTGGCTTTATTAAAGGGGAATACGTTCTTAATCCAACAAAAGCAGAACTTAAAGATTCAAAGCTTGATCTTGTAGTAGCAGGAACAAAAGATGCAGTCTTAATGGTTGAATCTGAGGCAAATGGTTTAACTGAAGAGGAAATGTTAAATGCTGTTAAGTTTGGTCACGAAGGGTTTGTTCCTATAATTGAAATGATAGAGGAATTAGCTAAAGAATGTAAAAAACCTGACTGGGTAGTTGAGAAAAAAGATCTTTCAGAAGTAAAAAATAAATTGGAAAGCGAGTTTACCGAAGAACTTGAAAAAGCATTTTCAATAAAAGATAAACAAGAAAGATCGAATTTAATTTCAGAAATAACTGATAAAGCAAAAAAGCTTTATGAAGAAGATGAGAATTATACTGATCTTGATGTAAATTCTGAGCTTAAAAATTTAGAAAAAAGAATTGTCAGAACAGATATTCTAAAAAATAAAAATAGAATTGACGGAAGAGGTCTTGCAGATGTTAGACCAATTATGTGTGAAGTTGGAATTCTTCCAAGAGTTCATGGTTCTGCTTTGTTTACTCGAGGAGAAACACAAGCGATAGTTACAACTACACTTGGAACATCTGATGATGAACAAAAAATAGAAAGCTTGGAGGGTCTACAAAAAGAGAGATTTATGCTTCATTATAATTTTCCACCTTTCTCAGTAGGAGAAACTGGTAGAATAGGTACTGGTAGAAGAGAAATAGGTCATGGAAAATTAGCTTGGAGAGCAATAAATTCTTCTTTGCCATCTAAAGAGAGTTTTCCCTACACCTTTAGAATTGTATCAGAGATAACTGAGTCAAACGGTTCTTCTTCTATGGCGACTGTTTGTGGTTCATCCTTAGCTTTGATGGATGCAGGTGTACCAATTAAAGAACCAGTTGCTGGTATTGCAATGGGATTAATTAAAGAAGGAGATGACTTCAGTGTTCTGTCAGATATTCTTGGAGATGAAGATCACCTAGGTGATATGGACTTTAAAGTTGCTGGAACTAAAGACGGAATAACATCTCTTCAAATGGACATTAAAATTACAGGAATAACATTTGAAATTATGGAACAAGCCTTAAAACAAGCAAAAGATGGAAGAATTCACATTCTAGGTGAAATGAATAAAGCTTTATCTAAATCAAGGGAAAATGTTGGAAAACATACTCCTAAGATGGAGAAAATTACTGTAGATAAGAAAGATATTGCCACTGTCATTGGAAAAGGTGGAGCGACTATAAGAGAAATAGTTGAGGTATCTGGTGCCAAAGTTGACATTAATGACGAAGGTGAAGTTACAGTAGCTGCTCCAGATGAGGAATCAAGAAACAAAGCTATGCAAATGATTAAAGACTTAACTGCTAAAGCTGAACTCAATAAAATTTACAACGGAAAAGTAATGAAAATTATGGAGTTTGGTGCGTTTGTTAATTTCCTAGGAAAACAAGATGGCCTTGTTCACATATCAGAGCTTGCTGATAAAAGAGTCGGCAAAGTAACTGATGTAGTAAAAGAAGGTGATGAAGTTAAAGTTAAAGTAATAGGCTTTGATAGAGGAAAAGTTAAGTTATCAATTAAACAAGCTGCAATATAAATTTATAGGAGAAATATGAAAAAATTTGATGATTTGATGAGCGTAAGCAATGAAATTGAAAATATCAGCGCTAGTGATGCAAAAGAAAAGCTAAATGACCCAAATGTTCAATTTATCGATGTTAGGGATAAAGAGAGCTTTTCAAAAGGCACGATCGGTAATGCAATTCACTTAGATAGAGGTTTACTAGAATTTTATTTAGCACAAGGCAGTCCTCTTGAAAATGATATGTTTAAAAATAATCCTGATAAAGAATTTGTAGTTTTTTGTGGTGTTGGTGGACAAGGAACATTAGCAACCAAAACTATGAAGGATATGGGGGTTAAAAATGTCAAAAATATCACTGGTGGTATGAAAGAGTGGGAAAAGATCAAATAAAAAATAATTTTAATAAATTATAATAGAATGAAGCTTTTAAAAAACTTTAAGTTAGAACTACAGAAAAATAAATATGGAAGATATTTATTACTTGGTAGTTTTGCATTTTTTTTTATTAAAGGTTTAATTTGGTTAGGTATTTTTATTGCCGTTGGCTTAGGTATTACTAATTCTTTTTAAATTAAAACAATTACCAACAAAATTATTTGAACAAAATTTATCACCACAGAAACAAAGTGTGATTGTTTAAATTTTTTATCCTGCTTTTCATCTCTAAACTTATTTATCAGTGGCATAAGTACAAAGTTTGATACAGCAAATAATACCGCAATACTTAAAATTAAATAAAAATCTAAGGAAAAAATTTTTAGAATTATAAAGCAAATTAAAACTAAAATACTAATAGCTAAATTAACAGTGTAGTAATAAGGAAATATTTTTCTTATGAATTTTCTAGCATTTTCCTCATTTAATGCAGTGAAAGTAACGGGTGCTACAACAAAAGAAAAGAAGAGCATAATTCCCAATATAATACTTGTTAGATAAAGACTAATTTGTTGCATCATAATTTAACTAAATTTCAGGTAATGTTCTTAGGATCGGGCATTCCGACTTTATTGTAACCGGCATCTACATAGTGAATTTCACCAGTAACACCACCAGCCATATCACTTAAAAGATATAATGCTGAATTTCCTACGTCAAGATTATCTACATTTCTTTTCAAAAATGAATGATCGGCATTCCACTTGTAAAGAAATTTAGCATCCCCAATAGCAGAAGCTGCTAAAGTTTTTATTGGTCCCGCACTAATTGCATTAACTCTAATATTCTTCGCTCCTAGATCCCTAGCAAGATATTTAACACTAGATTCTAGTGCAGCTTTACACACTCCCATTACATTATAATTGGGTATGGCTTTATTTGCTTCATAACTCAAAGTAATCATACTACCACCTTGGCTCATTATTTTAGATGCCTCTCTAGCAACTTCAGTAAATGAAAAACAAGATATCAACATACTTCTTAAAAAGTTTTCTCTAGTTGTATTTAAATATTCTCCTGATAACTCGGACTTATCTGAAAATGCAATTGCATGCACAACAAAATCAATTTCTCCCCATTGACTTTTTACATCTTCAAAAAGTTTTACAACTTCTTCTTTTTTTTCTACATCACAGCTAAATGTTACATTTGAATTTAGTTTTTCTGCAAGTGGAACAACTCTTTTTTTTAAAGCATCACCCAAATATGTAAAAGCTAACTCTGCTCCAGCTTCTGCTAATTTTTGCGATATACCCCATGCAATTGACCTTTCATTGGCAACACCCATGATAAGACCTTTTTTTCCCTTCATTAAACTCATAGATCTAAACTTTCTCAAACACTAATGTTGCATTGGTTCCACCAAAACCAAAGCTGTTAGACATAATTGCGTTTAAATTTACATCTTTTTCGACTTTTGTAACAATTGGATAATTTTTTGCTTCATCATCCATTTCGGAAATATTTGCTGAAGCTGAAATAAAATTATTTTTCATCATTATCAAACTGTAAATTGCTTCATGAACTGAAGTTGCGCCTAAAGAATGACCTGACAAAGATTTTGTAGAACTTATCTTAGGTTTATAGTCTGGAAAAGCTTCACCAACTGCTTTTAATTCTGTAATATCTCCTACAGGTGTAGATGTTCCGTGAGTATTAATATAGTCAATTTTATTTTTTGAAGTTGCTAGAGCCATTTTCATACATCTCACCGCTCCCTCACCAGATGGTGCAACCATATCATATCCATCTGATGTTGCTCCATATCCTGTTAATTCTGCGTATATTTTAGCACCTCTTGCTTTGGCATGTTCGTATTCTTCTAAAACAAGAACTCCACCTCCACCAGCAATCACAAAACCATCTCTTGTTTTATCATATGGTCTTGAAGCTTTTTCAGGGGTGTCGTTATATTTTGATGATAGTGCAGTCATTGCATCAAACATTGCAGTCATAGCAAAGTGAACCTCATCACTACCACCTGCGAAAATAATATTTTGTTTTCCTAATTGAATAAGTTCCATTGCGTTACCAATACAATGGCCACTCGTTGCGCATGCAGAACTTATTGTGTAATTAGTTCCTTTTATTTTAAATGGAACTGCTAGAGTGGCAGAAGCAGTACTTGCCATTGTTCTTGGAACAATAAATGGACCCATTTTTTTTGGATTTTTTTCTCTAGTCTTATCTGATGCTAAAATCACATTTTCAATTGATGGTCCTCCAGATCCCATGACCATACCTGTTGAAATATTACTAACCTCATTTTCTTCTAATCCAGAGTCTTTAACTGCTTCACTCATTGCAACATAATTATATGCTGATCCAGCACCCATAAACCTAATAACTTTTCTATCTATATAATCTTCCAATTTGATATTTGGTTTACCATGAACATGGCTTTTTAAATTATGCTCTTTGTATTCCTCAGAAAATGTTATTCCTGATTTTGTATTAACTAACGATTGATAAACTTCATCTTGGTTATTCCCCAAACATGAAACTACACCAAGCCCTGTTACAACTACTCTTTTCATTATTTAAATAATCCTACCTTAAGATTTTCTGCACTATAAATCTTTTTTCCATCAGCGAGCAATATTCCATTTGCAAGTCCCACAGTTGTTTCTCCTTTAACAAGAATTCTTTTCATATCTATTTCGTATGTTGCCATTTTGACGTTTTTAAGAACTTCACCAGTAAATTTTACAGTGCTTACACCCAATGCTCTACCTCTTCCTGGTTTTCCAAGCCAACCAAGAAAAAAGCCAACCAGCTGCCACATTGCATCTAAACCAAGACAACCTGGCATAACTGGATCTTCTCTAAAATGACAATCAAAAAACCACAAATTATCCTTAATATCAAGTTCGGCTTTCATAGATCCTTTTTTATAAAAACCCTCACTCTCAGTTATTTCTGTAATTCTATCAAACATTAGCATTGGTGGAGAAGGTAATTTTGCATTACCTGGACCAAATAACTTACCATTAGCGCAATCAATTAGTTCGTTGTAATTAAAGGAACTTTTTTTCATAATTTTGTAATCTTATTACTTGATTTAGGTACATTATAATATACAAATAGTTTAGAATAGTTTTAAATTGCTAATGACTAGTAAACAAGAATTTATTAAAAAACTAAGAAACTCTAGCTTAAGACCAACTAAACAAAGAATAAATATATGCGAGGTTTTATTTAATAGAGATAAAACTTTCCATTTCACAATAAACGACTTATTCAATTTGATAAAAGATAAAACTGGAGAGAAAGTTTCTTTAGCAACTGTTTACAATACAGTTCATGCATTTCATAAAAAAGGATATCTAAAAGAAATTCCAATAAATTCTAATCAAACCTACTTTGATACAAATGTCACAGATCACCACCATTTCTATGATGTTAAAGAAGAAAAGCTTATTGATCTTAAAAATGAGGATGTGGGACCGATAGAGATACAAAAATCAATACCTGGAAAAAAAATTAAATCAGTTGAAGTTTTAGTAAAATTAGAAGACTAAGTTTCAAAATTAAATCATAAATATTCTGACTTATTGACAATCTTCTTTAGAATAATTATAAACAACGAATTAGAATAATTATAATATTAAAGGAGATATATAATAATGAGTGCGGAATTTCATAAAAGTAAAACATTTAAATCAGCAGAATTAAGTAAGTGCCCTTTTACGGGCGCAGGTACACCAGCAAAATTTAGCGCTGGTAGAGGACAAACAAATAGAGATTTTTGGCCAAATAGTTTGAATTTGAAAATTTTAAGTCAGCACTCGAATTTATCAAATCCAATGGAGAAAAAATTTAATTATTCTAAAGAATTTAAAAAACTGAATTACAAAGCACTCAAAAAAGATTTAAACAAATTAATGACAGACTCACAAGATTGGTGGCCAGCAGATTACGGTCATTATGGTCCTTTATTTATTAGATTAGCATGGCACGCAGCAGGTACATACAGAACAGGTGATGGTAGAGGGGGAGCTGGAACAGGTAATCAAAGGTTTGCACCCTTAAATGCTTGGCCTGATAATGTTAATCTGGATAAAGCTAGATTACTTTTGTGGCCAATAAAACAGAAATATGGAAAAAGAATTTCTTGGGCAGATTTATTTATACTAGTTGGAAATGTAGCATTAGAGTCTATGGGCTTTAAAACGTTCGGTTTTGGAGCAGGAAGAACTGATATCTGGGAACCAGAAGATGATATTTACTGGGGTTCAGAAAAAGAAATGTTAGGTGTTAAGAGATACAGCGGAAAAAGAGATCTTGAACAACCTTTGGGGGCTTCTCACATGGGATTAATTTATGTAAATCCACAAGGTCCAGATTTTAATCCAGACCCATTGAAAGCAGCTCATGATATTAGAGAAACATTTGGACGAATGGCAATGAATGATTATGAAACAGTTGCACTAGTTGCTGGTGGTCATACTTTTGGAAAATCTCATGGTGCTGCACCTGAATCACATAAAGGACCTGATCCAGAGGCATCAAGAATTCAAGATCAAGCAACTGGTTGGAATAGTAATTACAAATCAGGAAAAGGTGTACACGCAATAAGTAGTGGTATTGAAGGGGCATGGACACAAACACCAACACAATGGGATATGGGTTACTTTGATTGTTTATTTAACCATGAATGGGAATTGACAAAAGGACCTGCTGGAGCATTTCAATGGACTCCAAAAAAGAATGGTCAGAGAATTAAAATGGTTCCTGATGCTCATGATAAAAGTAAAATGCATCCTCCAATGATGCAAACAACTGATTTATCTTTGAGAATGGATAAAAGTTATGGACCAATTTCAAAACATTTTTATCAAAATCCAGATGAATTTGCTGATGCATTTGCAAGAGCTTGGTTTAAGCTTACTCATAGAGACATGGGACCAAGAGCATGTTATTTGGGTAGCGAAGTACCAAAAGAACAATTAATTTGGCAAGATCCTATAGATAAACCAAAATATAAACTTAAATCAAAAGATATAAGAGATTTAAAATCAAAGCTTTCAAAATCAAAAATCTCTGTTTCTGATTTAGTCTCTACGGCTTGGGCTTCTGCTTCTACATACAGAGGTTCTGACAAAAGAGGTGGAGCAAACGGAGCAAGAATTATGCTTGAGCCTCAAAGAAGTTGGAAAGTCAATAACCCTAAAAAACTTTCAAAGGTTATTAAAGCTTTACAAAAAATTAAGAAAAAATTTGATACAAATAAAAAATCAGTCTCAATGGCGGACCTTATAGTATTAGGTGGAAATGTAGGAATAGAAATGGCAGCAAAAAAAGCTGGTCATAAAATTCAGGTTCCATTCACACCTGGAAGAGGAGATGCAAGACAAGACCAAACAGATGTAAATTCATTTGGATTACTTGAGCCGCAAGCGGATGGTTTTAGAAACTATATGAAAAAAGGTAAATCTAATGTTTCAGCTGAGGAAAAATTAATTGATAAGGCACAATTAATGGGATTAACGGCACCAGAGATGACAGTTCTTGTAGGAGGAATGAGAGTTTTAGATACAAACTATGATAGTTCTAAAAATGGAGTTTTCACAAAAAAACCTGGAACTCTATCAACAGATTATTTTGTAAATCTTCTTGATATGAGTACCACTTGGAAAGAAACTGACAAATCTGAACAATATTTTTTTGGTAAAGATAGAAAGTCTAAAAAAACTAAGTGGAAAGGTTCAAGAGTTGACCTTATTTTTGGTTCAAATTCTCAATTAAGAGCATTAGCTGAAGTCTATGCCTGCAAAGACTCATCTGACAAATTTGTTAAAGACTTTGTATCTGCATGGGTCAAAGTGATGAATGCAGATAGATTTGATTTAAGATTAAACTAGTATTAAGGAAAGCGGAAAAATGACATCACTATCGTTCGAAGACTTTTATAAAGTTCCTGAAATTAAGTTTGATATAAATAGATTGCGAAATGACTTAAATTTAATTTTAGAGAAAAAGAAATTTAATTCGCCAGGTGTTACTCACTTTGGTGCAATTCCTCTAAATCAAATTCCAAATAACAAAGACTCTATAGAAGGGAACAATATCAGAGGTAGATATTGGACTATTGCAGATGAGACAGGCAAAGAAGTCTCAAGAGATATTGATATTGATGAATCGAAATATACTCAGTTGATACCGGAATTCGAGAAAACTTATTTTAAAGAGGTTTATGAAATTCTTAGTAAAAAATTTAAACTAGGAAGAGTAAGGCTTTTATTAAAAGAGCCAAGATCAACGCTGAGCTGGCACAAAGATCCAGAGTGTAGATTGCATATTCCGATAGTAACTAATGCAGGTTGTTCAATGGTCATTGAAAATGTTGCAAAACATTTGCCTGCAGATGGACATGTATGGATTACTAACAATACAAAGTATCATAACTTTTTTAATGGAGGAGAACAGGCTAGAGTTCACTTAGTTGCTTGTGTTCTTGAAAGCCCGTTTAAAGAATAATGGAAGTTACCAACGGTATTTTTAAAGCTGCCGGTCAGATTTATTCCAATAACAGAGGCTCTATTTTAAGAACAATTGTTTATACAGTTGGTCATTTTGCAATCGCTATAACTGTTTTGATGTTAGTAGCTGATGTATCTTTTATGATAGCTTTGACCGATGCAATTGTAGAACCAATTGCCAATTCTATTTGGTATTTCATTTTAGATAAGTGGTGGGCAAGTAGATCAAAAAGTAAATAATAATCATTATCAATAAGTATTTAAGAAAAATTTAATAAGGATAATTAGTAGCAATAATAATTATTCGCAAAAAAAATGCGTAAATAATAATTATTCGCAAGGATATTTGTTGAAAATAATTTTTTCATATTTAATTTTTAATATATGCAAATAGAAAATTATAATTGTAAAAAATGTGGATTAACAATTTCTTCAACTTGTTCCAAGTGTGATAAAATAGTTGATGTTGAAGTCCTTGATGATGGATGCATAGTTCAAAAGACTAAATGTGTTGATTGTGCAAATGCTCCAGTGATCAAAGACGTTTGTGTCCAACAAAAATAATTAGTTAATATATATAACTTAGAGGGTTAGTTGATTTTTCCCCAAAGATTTTCTTCGTCAACCCACCCTTTAAAACTTTTAGTTTCTACTAAGCACCAATTTCTCTCGCATTTTTTAACTATCAATAATCTTCCTGTTTCTATTTTAGCCAAGGGTTTAGAAAATTTAGTTGGTTTTTTGAATAGAATTTTATTTGATACAGTTATAAAGGATTTTGACTGCTTCAATTGAGAAATGTGTATCCACCCACCATTCTTTTTATTGTCAATTATTCTTCTAAAATTTTCTTTTTTATCAATCACTTTTACCGGCAAGTTTATTTTCTTGTAAATATACTTTATTGGATAATCAAAACTTGGGCCATATCTTACGTTTACCTTATCATTTTTAAGCATTAAAAATTTTTCATTATTTTCAGAAATGGCATTAGAAGTAAAAAATATAATGATTAAAATCTTTAAGATTAATTGCATAAACAACCTTTTTTTTTAGTAAATTTTATTTTTCTAAATTCAAGTTTTTTCAGATTAACAATCAGAATTGATGAGTGAAGACTTTTATCTGACGAAATTATGTTTTTTAAAACTTCATTTGCTTGCATACTCCCAATTATATTTGATGTAGTTCCTAATATTCCTTCACTTTCACAATTTAAAACTTCATCAGAAGGTTCTGACTGGTAAAAACATTTTAAACATGGACTTGATTTATTATTAAAATCGAATGAAAAAATATGTCCATCAAATTTGCTAATAGCACCAACTATTAATTTTCTTTTATATTTTAATGAAAATTTATTTATTAAAAATTTAGTTTTAAAATTATCTGTTCCATCTACAATTATATCGAAATCTTTTACAATTTTATTTAAATTTTTTTCTGATGCTTTTTCTTTTAAAATTTTGACTTTTACATCTCTGTTAATTAATTTTATTCTTCTTTTAAAGATATCAACCTTAAATTTTCCAACATCTTTTGAAGTATACAAAATTTGTCTTTGAAGATTTGAAATATCTACTTTATCGTGATCAATAGCACCTATATACCCTACACCGCATCTAGCCAACAAATCTGCAACTGGACTACCTAATCCACCAATTCCTACAATTAAAACTTTTGAATTAATTATTTTCTTTTGTCCTAATATACCAATATCCTTAAGAATTATTTGTCTAGAGTATCTCTCAAGCTTTCGTTTAGATAATGAATTTTTCACTTACCCGTTGATCCAAATCCACCCGAACCTCTAATTGTCTCAGGCAAAGTTTCTACAGTTTCAAAATCTACTTTTAGAATTGGCATTAATATCATTTGCGCAATCCTATCATTGTTATTTACTGTAAAGTCTTTATCTCCATGATTAAATAAAATTACTTTTATTTCTCCTCTATAGTCACTATCGATTGTTCCAGGAGTATTTAACACACTTATATTATTTTTAGCTGCTAAACCCGATCGAGGCCTGATCTGAACTTCGGAATCCTCAGGTATTGCAATTGATATACCTGTTGGCACTAAAGCGTTTTCGCCTGGTTTAATTACTATTTTCTTTTCAATAAATGCAGTCAAATCTAGTCCAGATGAACCTGTTGTTTTATACTCAGGCAGTTTAACTTTTTCGTCTAATTTTTTAATTAAGACTTTTACCATTAAGTTAATTAATCTGTTGAATTACTCTTTTGACTATTTCTTCAGCGACCAATGATTTACTCATCTTTTCAAAATTTTCTTCAGGTTTATCTTTGTAAAATATAGAAATTTTATTAAAATCTGATCCAAATCCTATAGTTTGATCTGAGACATCATTTGCAATTACCCAGTCACAATTTTTTTCTTTCAACTTTCTCTTTGCATTTATTGAAACATTGTTTGTTTCTGCCGCAAAACCAATTGTTATTTTTGGTCTTAATGAATTATGATTAGATATATGATTTAAAATATCGATATTTTTTTCTAGCTCTAAGTTAAATTCTTCATTCTTTTTAATCTTTTTACTTTTATAATTTTTCACTTTAAAATCAGAAACAGCTGCAGAAAAAATAGCTACATCTGTTGGTAGATTATTTAAACTTTCTTTGAACATGTCTTCAGCAGTTTCAACACTTACAAAATTAACACCATCCAAAGGTTTAATGCTTGTCTTTCCAGAAATAAGTGTCGTATCAAATCCATTGTCTCTAAGACATTTGGCTATTTCATATCCTTGTTTGCCACTTGATTTATTTGTAATAAATCTTACAGGATCAATATATTCATTAGTTGGTCCTGCAGTAACTAAAGCTTTTAATTTTTTATTTTTATCTAAATTAGAAAAATAATTTTTAAGCGTATTGACTATTTCATTTGGTTCTGTCATTTTTCCTTCACCGTATTCACCACATGCCATATCCCCTATTTCTGGCCCAATAATTTTGTATCCATAGCTTTTTAATTTTAATATGTTTTCTTTAGTAGAAGGATGCTCCCACATTCTTACATTCATTGCCGGTGCTAAAAATATTTGTTTGTTAGAGGCTAATAAAACAGTAGACGCCAAATCTTCTGCATTGCCTGAGGCTACTTTAGATATGGTATTAGCTGTAATTGGTGCAACTAATACTGCATCAGCCCATCTTGATAAAGATATGTGGTCCATCTCAGCTTCGTTCTCTGCATTAAATATATCGTCATAAACTTTTTCTTGAGAAAGAGACGAAACAGATAGTGGAGTTACAAATTCTTTAGCATTTTTTGTTAATATAGTTTTTATACTAGCACCATTTTTCTTAAATAATCTTATTAACTCAAGACTTTTGTAAGCAGAAATTCCACCACATATAATTAACAGTATTTTTTTATTCTCAAAATAATTCATCGTCGAGATTAAAATACTACTAATCCTAAAATTACAAGTAATAATAAACCAATGATTGATTGATTTCTGAAAGCTACCATTTCATTTTTTTTTGTATTTAGATCATTATACGTATTAGTATTTTGTGGAATTTGTCCACTTGCAAGAAATGTTAATGCTTGGTTTGCTTTATCCATTATTTGCGGCATTTCTGGTAATCTTTTTATAACTTCTGCAGAATTTTTTAGAGTTTCATTTAATGTTGTTATAGGATCTTTTGTTTCTTTAAGCCATTTTTCAAGAACAGGTCTTGACGTTTCCCAAATGTTTGTCTCTGGATTTAATCTTCTTGCAACACCTTCAACTACTACCATGGTTTTCTGTAGCATTAGTAACTGTGGTTGAGTTTGCATATTAAATTTTTCTGTCACATCAAAAAGTTGTTTCAGTAGTTTACCTCCAGATATATCTTTAATTGACTGACCAAATATTGGCTCTCCTATTGATCTTAGTGCTTGGGCGAGATCATCAACAGGCACTTCTTTTGGAACTAACCCTGCAGCTAAATGAACTTCAGCCACTTTTTTATAATCTCGTTTAATAAATCCATATAAGATCTCAGCAAGAAATTTTTTACTCAAATCATCGAGCCTTCCCATTATACCAAAATCGATAGGAACTATTTGACCACTATTGTTTATAAAAATGTTACCTTGATGCATATCTGCATGAAAAAAACCGTCTCTTACAGCGTGTCTTAGAAAATGTTGAATAACATCTGATGCAATTTTTTTGGTGTCTATATTTCTTTTTTCTAACTCTTCTGTTTCTCTTATAGAGACACCTTCAACCCAGTCTAAAGTCATTACATTTTCACTTGTAAAATTCCAATAAATTCTAGGAACTTGAAATCCACTGTCATTCTTAGTGTTTTCAGAATACTCATTAGCTGCAGCGGCTTCAAATCTTAAATCCATTTCTAAATTGGTTATTTCTTTCAGCAAATAAACAACCTCAACTAATTTAAGTCTTTTTGTCTTTTTGATAATTGACTCAGTTAAAAAAGCAAAAAGCATCAAAGCATCAATTTCTTCGTTGAATATTTTTTTTATATTTGGTCGTAAAATTTTTATAGCCACGTCTTTAATTGTGCCATTATCATTTATTTGCGCTTTATGAACTTGAGCTATAGATGCTGCTGCCACTGGTTCAGATAGATTTATAATTGAATTAAAATTATCTTCCCCTAGATCTTTTTTGATTATTTCTTTAGCTTTAGATAATTCAAAGGGAGGCAAACGATCTTGTAAACTCTCTAGTTGCTTTGATAACTTTTCTCCAATTATATCTGGTCTCGTTGCTAGAAATTGACCTAATTTAATGAATGTTGTACCCATAGATTGCAAGGAGTTTGATAATCTTTCACCTTCGGTTTCACTTACAAAAGAATTATCTTTTTTTGAAAATGATAAAGACAGCAAATAGAATAAAATTTTTATTCCAATCGGTGGATTATGAAACTTTGTGAATATACTTAAAGCGTCAGATTTTGCTAATTTCCTTCCAAGCTTAAAAAGTATGTATAATTTTTTAATCATATTTTCCAACCTGAATGAATAGCTACTATTCCACCAGAAAAGTTTCTATACTCACATTTAATAAAATTATTTTTCTCCATTAAACCCTTTAATTCCTCTTGATTAACAAATTCTTGGATACTTTTTATTAGATATTCATAAGGCTCTTTTTCACCAACCACAAATTTTCCTATTTCTGGAATTAATTTAGAGTATCTTTTATAGACTAAATCTAAGTTTAAATTTTGAATTTTTGAAAATTCTAAACAAAAAAATCTACCTCCTGACTTTAAAACTCTGTACGCTTCGCTTAAGGATTTATTAATATTTTTTGTATTTCTTAAACCAAAACTGATTGTGTAATAATCACATGAATTAGATTTTAAAGGCAATTTCTCTGCCGACCCCTTAATCCACTTGATATTTTTGTAATTTGATAGTCTATTTTTTCCCTTTTTCATCATTCCTTCATTGGGGTCAATACAAAATAATTCTATATTTTTATTTGAACTATTATCGATAAAAAGTTTTGCTATATCACCTGTGCCACATGCAACATCTGCTAGAATTTTATTTTTACCTGGGTTCATCCAATTTATTAAATTTCTTTTCCAGATTCTATGAACTCCGAGTGACATCAAATCATTCATGATGTCGTATTTATCATAAACTTTATCAAAGACACCTTGGACTAGACCTTTTTTATTTTGAAGATATTGTTGCATAAAATAAATAATATTAATTAATATAATAATAAATGCCAGAATTGCCAGAAGTAGAAGTTGTTAAAGAGTCACTAAGTAGAACAATAACAGGAAAAAAAATAAAAAAAGTAAGTATAAAGAATAGGAATTTAAGGTACAAAATAAAAAAAGGTTTTGAAACAAGACTTCAATCAAAATCAATAAAAAAAGTTAAGCGGTTTTCAAAATATATCATACTAGTTTTAAATGATGAAAAATTTTGCTTAATTCATCTTGGAATGTCCGGCACTATACATCTCTTAAGAAAAAATATTTTAAATCAAAAAACAAATGCAAGTTTTTATCACAGTCCTTATTTACCAAAAAAACACAACCATGTGTTTTTGGAATTTGATAACATAAAAATTATATATAATGATCCCAGAAGATTTGGTTATTTCAAATTATTTGAAAATAAGAATAATTTAAAAAATTTTATAAATAACTATGGTCCTGAGCCTTTTTCTTCAAAATTTAATCTCAACTACTTAAAAAAATATTTTTATAAAAAGAAAAAGAATATAAAAAATTTTCTCTTAGATCAAAAGTTTGTTTCAGGTTTGGGGAATATCTATGCAAGTGAAATTTTATTCAGCTCTAAAATAAATCCAAAAAAAAAAGCAAAATCTTTAAGTGATAACGATTGTATTAATATTATTAAATATTCAAGAAAAATTTTAAATTTAGCGATAAAAAAAGGTGGGTCTAGTATCAGAGATTTTAAAAATATAGTTGGTAAAAATGGATCTTTTCAAGATAACTTTAAAGTATACAATAGAGAAAATAAGAGTTGTCTTTCACCAGGATGCAAAGGGACAATAAAAAAAAAATTTATCACTAATAGATCAACATTTTTTTGTAATATTTGTCAAAAATAAAAAATTATTATATTGACCGTATAAATTTCTCGTTATATACAATCGCGCTTATGGCAAACACTAAATCAGCTATTAAACGAATAAGACGTATATCACGTCAAACAACTGTAAATAAGTCTAGAAAAAGCAGGTTTAGATCTGCAATAAAAAAAATGAATTTAATTCTTGATAAAAAGGACAAAAAAGAAGCATTAGCATTCTTGCCAAAATTAAACTCTGAATTGATGAAAATAGCAAAAACAGGGGTGATAAAAAAGCAAAACGCGTCAAGAAATATTTCTAGAATAACAAAAAAAATAAATTCCTTATAACAACTTTTAGTTTACTTAAAGAAATTACAACCCTAGAGATTATTTTTTCAATTAAAAAAAGAATCTTTTAATCTTTTAGTCCCAGGATAAAAAAAAAATATAAAAAGTAAATTTAAGATTACTAATTTTAAGTCCTAAAAAATAGATTCAATTATTAATTTATACAATTGTAAATTTTATTTTTTTTTGAGAATAAAAATAAATTTATTGCATTGAATTATGAATAGGAGTTTAACAGACTCTCATGAAAAATAATCTCACAAACATTAAATCAGACAATATTAATAAGATTAATTGGAAATTATTACAAAATGAAATGAAAAATAAGTTTGGTTCTGAGATTTATGATAGTTGGTTAAAAAAAATTGATTTGGTTGATGAGTTTAAAAATTATGTTTTATTATCCGTTTCGACAAGATTTATCAGAGATTGGATAACTTCAAGATATTTAGATCAAATATTACAAATAATTAAATTATATAAAAAAGACATATCTAGAATAGAGTTTGTAATTAATGAGAATATTAAGGTAAAAAATAATAATGAAATAAAAGATGATAATTCACCTGATAATGAAAAGGTTTCTTTTATTAAAGACTCATATCTTCAATATAATCGAATTGATCCAAATAAAAATTTTGAGAATTTCTTGCTTGGTAAAAGTAATAAACTAGCTTTTGAAGCCGCAAAAAAAGTCTCTGAGCAAATAGCCCACTATAACCCTCTGTATATTTATGGTGGAGTTGGAATGGGTAAGACACATTTGTTAAATGCAATTGGTTTAAGTTTGAAAGAAAAAAATAAAGTAATGTTTATTTCAGCTGAAAGATTTATGTATCAATTTGTAAAATCGATAAAATCTAATGATATGGTAAAGTTTAAAGAGTATTTTAGAAATACTGACATATTTTTGATTGATGATATTCAATTTATGAATGGAAAAGAAGCTATGCAAGAAGAGTTTTTCCACACATTTAATGTTTTGTTAGAGAAAGGATCACAAATTATAGTATCAGCAGATAGACCACCAAACAAATTAACTAGAATACAAGAAAGAATTAAATCCAGATTCTCAGGAGGACTAGTAGTTGATATCCAAAATGCAGATTTTGAATTAAGATACAATATAATAAAATCTAAAAATGATGATCTCAAAATTCATGATCCAAATAATATTAAAATTAGTGACGAAATCATAAAATTTATCAGTACAGAAGTTAATACTAGCATAAGAGAACTTGTAGGAGCATTTAATAGAATAGTATCTTTCTCAAGAATTTATGGAAAAACTCCTTCGATGTCAGAGGTAAAAGTAATATTAAAAGATCTCTTAAATTTAACTGAAAATAAAGTCGATATAGATAATATTCAAACAATAGTCTGTAAATATTTTAAAATAAGTAAAAACGAAATGCTTTCTCCAAGAAGGTCAAGATATCTTGTAAGACCAAGACAAACTGCTATTTATTTGGCAAAAATGCTGACATCTAAATCTTTGCCAGAGATAGGTCGATCATTTGCTAATAGAGATCACACAACTGTTATTCATTCGGTCAAAACAATAGAAAAATTAAGAAAAGATGATAATGAATTAAATTTAAGCATTGATAGCCTAAAGAATAAAATATTATACAAACAAGAAAATGAAATTTAGTGTTAATCAACAAGATTTGCAAAAATCTTTAGGTTACTGTCAGGGTGTAATAGAAAAAAGAAGCACTTTACCTATTCTCTCAAATATTTTGATAGAAGCAGCAAATTCAAAATTAAAAATTACAGCAACAGATTTAGATTTAATATTTGTAAATGAAATTTCAAATATTAAAATTTTTGATGAAGGCAAAACAACTACTTCTTCATCAATTATGTTTGATATTGTGAGAAAAATACCCTCTGGTAGTCAGATAAATTTTGAAAACTCTGGAGAAAGTAAATTACAATTAGAATCAAATAAATCTCTATTCAATTTAAATTCTATAAATGCTTCTGAATTTCCAATTACAGATGAAAATTTCAATGAAAATGAATTTACTATAAATTCAAAAGATTTATTAAAACTTTTAAACAAATGTAAATTTTCGATTTCAAATGATGAAACAAGGCATTATCTTAGTGGTATTTTTTTCCATCAGACCCAAACAGATGATAAGAATTTTTTAACTGCAGCCGCAACAGATAGCCATAGAATGTCTATCTCAAAAATAAGACTCAAAAACAAAATTGAATTTGAACCAATAATACTTCCAAAAAAAACTATATTTCAATTATGTTCTCTTCTAGAAGATTATGATGGTGAGGTTAAAGTCTCAAATATTAAATCCAAAATTAAATTTGAACTTAATAATAGTATTCTAATATCAAAGTTAATTGATGGAAAATTCCCTAATTATATTCAAGTTATCCCTAGAGATAATCAAAAAAAACTTGAAATAGATCTAAAATCTTTTCTAAATTCCGTCGACAGAGTAGCATCAGTTTCTCTAGATAAAAAAGATGGTGTAAAATTTAATTTGACTAAAGATAATTTAGATTTATCTGTCAATAACACTAACAGTGGTGATGGTAAAGAAAGCTTATCTGTTAAATTTGAGACAGATTTAGATATAAGTTTTAACTCTAGATATTTGCTTGATATAGCATCTCAATTAAATGGTGATAACATCGAAATATATTTAAAAGACACAGGATCTCCAGCTTTAATAAAAGATCCTGCAGACTTTGATAGTATTTACGTTGTAATGCCTATGAAAGGTTAGTTAGCAAGACCAAGCTCGGAATAAATTTCTTTTTGCAATAATTTTACAAATTCTGTTTCTTCGATACCTGTATTAATTGGTTTTAAAATAGAAATAGTAATCGTTTTATTGGGCTTCATCTTTCCAGATTTTGGCCATACTCTTCCAGAGTCAATAGCGACGGGTTGACATTTGACATTTAATTCTCTGTAAATTCTTCCAACTCCCTTTTTAAAAGGAATAATTTCATCTGGTAGAACTCGAGTAGCTTGTGGAAAAATTATTACAGGTCTTTTTGTTTTTTCCATAACTTCTTTAATTTTTTCAGTAAAATTAAGGTTTTCTTTAGAAACTTTATTTCTATTCACAGAAATAGAATCTATCTTTCTTAAATACCAACCAAATATCGGAATATTTAATAGTTCTTTTTTAAGAATAAAAATTGGTGAATTAAATATTGTTTGTAAAAAAAAAGTTTCAAACATCGATTGATGAGAGCATGCGATGAAGAAATTTTCGTTATTAATTATGTTTTCTTGACCTTTTATTACTATGCTGGTTGAGTAAAAAATTTTTAAACAGAATGAGGACCAGTATCCAAAAAGTTTACCTCCAAAAAGAGTGATTTTCTTTGGTAGTAATAAAGATGGAAGAAAAATAATACAAATTAAAATTAATCCAGAAAAAAATATACTTTTAAAGAGGATATTTCTCATTATAAGTTTTAAGTTAGATTATATCTGTTATTTTTTGTCTTTTTCTTATAATCTTTACTTTATTTCCTTTAATCAAAATTTCAGCAGGCCTTAATCTAAGATTATAATTAGATGATAATGAATAACCATAGGCACCTGTATCGCAAATAATCATAATATCATTTTCTTTTATATTCTGAAATTTCCTTTCTGTTAAAAATTTATCAGTTGTTTCACATACTGGGCCTACAAATTCTAATATTTTCTTTGATCGTGACATATTCCTTAGGGATGGAATTATCCTATGTTTTGCATTATACAAAGCTGGTCTTATCAAATCATTCATTGCCGCATCTAATATTACAAATGTTTTTGTTTTGTTATGTTTTAAATAAATTACTTTAGATGCAAGTATACCAACATTTCCAATTATAGATCTTCCAGGTTCAAAAATTATTTTACAATTGTATTTATTTTTAAATTTAATTATTGATTTTTTATATTTTGTATAATTAAGTTTTTTCGTTTTATTATCATAGTTTATCCCCATTCCTCCACCTAAATCAATGAACTCAAATTTATAATCTAAATTTTTTAAAAGTTTATCAAGGACATTTAGCATTTTTTCGTAGGGTTTGTGGTTTAAGATTTGACTACCGATATGAACGCTTAAGCATTTAATATTTATAAATTTTGATTGTTTCATCAAATTAATAATTTTTACAAAAGTCTTTTTATCTACACCAAATTTATTTTCACTTTTACCAGTTGAAATTTGTTTCAATGTTTCAGCATCTGTATCTGGATTTAATCTTAGTCCTATATCAACAACTTTATTTAGTTTTTTTGCAGCCGCTTCAATCGCCAAAACTTCACTCAATGACTCAGAATTTATTAATAATATTTTTTGCTTAATTGCGTACTCAATTTCATCTTTTGTTTTACCAACTCCAGAGAAAACTATTTTGTTTTTGTTAATACCAGCTTTAAGTGATGCATATAATTCACCTTTTGAAACCACATCTGCTCCAAGGCCAAGTTTTTTTATTTCTTTTAATAGTGAAATATTAGAATTAGATTTTACAGAAAAACAAATTAAAGGTCTAATTCCAATAAAAGCATTTTTAAAATTCTCTATATTCTCTCTTAAATTTTTATATGAGTAGCAGTATAGAGGTGTATTAAATTTGTTTGTTAAATTTTTTATATATTTTCCTTCAATGAAAAATTTGTTATTTACATACCTCATAATATTTTTTGAATATTCTTACTTAATTCAGATTTATATTCTGGATCACCTTTACGCCCACAAGCAGCTACAGCTACAAAGTATAAACAAAATATAATAATTAAAACTTTTTTACTCATTTTTTGCTTTTTTTATCATTTTCTTAACATTCTCAAAAGAAGTTCCACCATAAGATTTTTTTGATTTAATTGAATTTTCTAGATCTAGTATTTTATAAACATTTAATGTCAATTTTGGTTCAATTTGATTTATTTCTTTTAATTCTAATTCATGAAGTTTTTTATTTTTTTTTTCTGCTAAATTAATTATTTTTGCTGTTTGCGTGTATGCCTTTCTAAATGGGTATCCAAGCTCTCTTACAATGTAATCAGATAAATCTGTTGCTGTAGTAAATCCTTTCCCCGCAAGGGATAGCATACTTTTTTTGTTTATTATTAAATTTTTTACCACATCATTCAACAATGATAGTGATATTTTTAATTGATCATTTGTTTTAAAAACGATTTCCTTGTCATCCTGCAAATCTTTAAAATATGATAAAGGTAATCCTTTTAATATTGAAATCATAGAATTGATATTTCCAATAAAAATTCCAGTTTTACCTCTTAAATATTCCAACGGATCTGGATTTTTTTTTTGAGGCATTATTGAAGAACCGGTTACTAATTTATCATTTAAAGTTATCATATTAAATGCATCAGAATTCCAAATTATGAGTTCTTCAGCAATTCTTGATATATGCAAAGAACATGCTAGTGAAGAATATAAAAAATCTAAGACAAAATCTCTATCAGATACGGTATCTACTGAGTTGTTTGTTGGTTTCTTAAATTTAAGTTTTTTTGTTGTGAAGTTTCTATCAATTTTAAAAGAAGTACCAGATAAGGCTCCAACACCTAAAGGATTTTCATCTAAAAACTCTAAATTATTCTTAAATTTTTTCTTATCTCTGTTAAACATCTCAACATACGCTAGTAGATAGTGTGCTAGAGATAGTGGTTGTGCATTTTTTAAATGTGTAAATCCTGGCATAATTGTTCTGATATTTTTTTGTGCGAGATTAAGAATATTTGAATTTGTTTTATCTAATATAATTATTATTTTTTTTGTTGCTTCTTTTAACCATAATTTAAGGTCAGTAATTACCTGATCATTTCTAGATCTAGCAGTATGAACGTATCCAGCATCATCTCCGATAAGTTCAAATAATCTGTTTTCTATATTCATATGAATATCCTCTAAATCATAATTAAAATTGAATTTCTTTTTTACAATTTCATTTTTAATTCTGTTTAATCCCCAAATTATTTTATTTTTGATCTTAAAATTAATAATTTTCTGCTTATGAAGCATTTCGACATGAGCAATTGATCCTTTAATATCTTCTTTAAATAGTCTTTTATCAATTGGTAATGAACCACCAACTTTTTTAAATAAAGTTGAGGCATTTTTCTTAATTCTTGTACCCCAAATTGGTTTGTTGTTTTTATTTTTACTCATGTTATTCAGTTACAAATCTATGAAATTTATATTTATATCCATTAAAATAATATTTCTTTACTTAATATCATTTAGCTCTTCATATTCAATAGAAGCACCTAATATAAAAAATCTAATAATTTACGAGGAAAAACAAAAAATTAAGTTTTTTGACTTTTTAAATGAGGCTGGAAATAAAGTTAATTTGAAAGATTTTAAATCTGAATTAATAATTTTGAATTTTTGGGCAACATGGTGCGCTCCTTGTAGAGAGGAAATGCCATCTTTAAACAAACTCCAAATAAGTAATGATGAAAAAAAAATAAAAATTATACCAATAAATATAGGTGGAGAAAATATTAGTACATCCAAGAAGTTTTTTGATCAACTGCTTATAGAAGAATTACAAATTTTCGTTGGTGATGGTGCTGGAATTGCGAAAAATTTAAAATTAAGGGGAATACCTACAACATTATTTATTGATAAAGATGGTTATGAGTTTGCAAGAATTGTCGGATCAATTGATTTTAATAGTAATGAATTTTTAAATTGGTTAAATGGATTAAATTAATTCTTATAAAAGTAGGCTAAAGCTACAAGCACAATTATAGCAACAAATTGTAATAATACCCTCAGCTGCATTAATTTATTTGAGGTCTTTTTATCTCCATCTCCTCTAAAAAGTGTCCTAATTCCAAGAATTAAGACTACAGCAACAGCTGCAAGTAAAACAATTGCAGCAATTTTAACAAATATTTCAGAAATCATATTTTGATTTTAGTTTCTTTTTAAAATAAAAAAACATAATTAGTTATCTATGACATTTTGCCTTGAATCAACAATTATAAAACCTGAAAATGATTCCAACATCAAAAATGCAGTAATTTTACTTCATGGATATGGTGGGGATGGTAAAGATATAAGTATGTTAACTTTAAATTGGAAAAGGTTTTTAACTAATACAGTCTTTTTGTGTCCGAATGGACATG
>CACADE010000002.1 GCA_902531175.1 uncultured Pelagibacteraceae bacterium | reverse complement strand
TTTTAAAAATGGAAACTGGAAGAGTTATTAATGTTATAAATAAAGAAACTCGTGGATATAACGCAGTTCAAGTTGGATTTGGTAGTATAAAAAATTCAAAATTAACAAAAGCTATGAAGGGTTATTTTGCAAAGAAAAACACAGAGCCAAAAAAGATACTTAGAGAATTTAGGCTACAAAAAACTGAGAATTTTAAAGAAGGAAACGAAATTGGATTAGAAATATTTGAGAATGTTAAGTTTGTTGATGTTAAATCTAAAACAATTGGTAAGGGATTTGCAGGTGCAATGAAAAGACACAATTTTGGTGGCTTAAGAGCCACACATGGTGTTTCAATTTCTCATAGATCTCATGGTTCTACGGGGCAAAGACAAGATCCAGGTAAAGTATTTAAAGGAAAAAAAATGGCTGGTCATATGGGAGATAAAATTAGAACTATTCAAAATATTGAAGTTATAAAAACAGATAAAGAAAATAATTTATTATACTTGAAAGGTTCTATTCCAGGTTCAAAAAATTCAGAGGTTTTAATAAGAAAATCTGTCAAAGAAATTAACAGAATGTCAATGGATGAAAAAATTGAGGAAATTGAAAAACAGAAAAAAGTAACAGATAAAAAGAAAAAATAAATGAAAATAGATAAGTTAAGCATAGATGGAAAAAAACAGAGCATTGAAGTGCTAGATAAAATCTTTAGCGCTAAAATTAATAATCAGTTAGTCAGTGGTGTGATTTATAAGTTGAATGCAAATTTTAAAGGCAGAAAAGCGAAGACAAAGCAAAGAAATGAAATTATTGGTTCAACGTCTAAAATTTATTCACAAAAGGGCACTGGTAATGCAAGACACTCTAGTAAAAAAGCCCCTATATTCGTTGGTGGTGGAATTGCGCATGGACCAAAAGGTCAAGCTAACTACAAAATTAGAAAATTGAATAAAAGTGAAAAAAAAATAAGTATAGCATCGCTCATTACTGAAAAAAATAAATCAAATAACATAATTATTTTTGATGATTTTGGAAAAAAAATTGAAAAAACAAAAGAAATGTTTGAGCTTTTAAAAAAGTTTGATGCAAAGAACTCATTATTAATTGTGGATACGAAATCAAGAGATAATATCCTAAGATCAACTAGAAATATTCCCAATGTTAAATTAACAGATGCAAACCATTTTAGTGCATTTGACTTACTCAAATATAAAAAAATTATCTTTACAGAAAGCTCAGTAAAAGAATTGGAAAAAAGGTACCAATAATGGAAAAATTAAGTTTATATGATAAAATTTTGTTTCCTGTTGTTACTGAAAAATCAACTAATTTATCAGAGCAAAATAAAATTATTTTTAAAGTCCCTAGTAGTGCTAATAAAAAAACATTAAAAGGTTCAATTGAAAAAATCTTTAAAGTAAATGTAACAAAAATAAATATTATTAATAAAAAAACCTTAATAAAATCAACAAGAGGAAAAAAAGTTAGAAAGAAAGGTTATAAAAAAGCAATAATTACTCTTAAAAAGGGTCAAAATATAGATTTAACAACAGGAATTTAAAGTATGGCATTAAAAACATTTAAACCTTACACAAAATCTACTAGAGGAACTATTTTAACAAGTAGAGAAGGCCTGTGGAAAGGCAAACCATATAAACCATTAACAAGTGCAAATTATTCTTCTAAAGGAAGAAATAATTATGGCCGTATAACTTCACGAAATCATGGTGGAGGACATAAACACAAATATAGAAAAATAGATTTTTATCGAAAAAAGAACGATATGAAAGCAATAGTTGAGAGAATTGAATATGATCCTAACAGATCATGTCATATAATGTTGGTTAAATTTGAGGATAATCAAAGATATTATTATTTAGCTCCACAACAAATAAAAGTTGGAGATCATGTACAAAATGGTTCTTCATCTGAAATTAAAATTGGTAATTGCTTACCATTACAAGATATTCCAGTCGGTATTGATATACATAATGTTGAAATTCAACCGGGCGCAGGTGGAAAAATTGCTAGAGCAGCAGGTTCATCTGTAACAATTTCTGGAATTGACGGAAATTATTCAATTATAAAAATGATATCAGGCGAAGTAAGAAAAATAGACTCAAGAGCTTTAGCAACAATTGGAGTTTTATCTAATCCTGATCAAAAAAATATTAAAATTGGTAAAGCTGGTAGGTCAAGATGGTTGGGAAGAAGACCACATACCAGAGGAGTTGTTAAAAACCCTGTAGATCACCCACATGGAGGAGGTGAAGGAAAATCTGCTGGAGGAAGACATCCAGTGTCTCCAACTGGACAATCAGCCAAAGGTTTGAAAACTAGGGATAATAAGAGAACTGATAAATTTATTATTAGAAGAAGAAAGAAGAAGAGAGCTTAAATTATGGCAAGATCTGTTTGGAAAGGACCATTTGTTGAAGAGAGTTTAATCAAGAAAGCAGAAAAGATTAAGAATGATCCTAATAAAAAACCTATTAAAACTTGGTCAAGAAAGTCTACAATAATACCCGACTTTGTTGGATTAAGTTTTTTAATATATAACGGTAAAAAATTTATTCCAATAACAGTATCTGAAGATATGGTAGGTCATAAATTTGGAGAATTTGCTCCAACAAGACAATTTTTTGGTCATACACCTGCTGACAAAAAGGCCAAAGTAGAAGGTGGCGCTAAAGGAGCTGACAAGAAATAAATATGAATAAAAAGAAAGATATAGACTTAAAACAGGTAAGATCAATAAATAAAAACGTTAGATCAAGTGTGAGAAAATTAAAACCAATTTTGAAGTCAATTGTAGGCAAAAAAGTTGAGATAGCAATTAGAGATTTATCTTTCTCAGAAAAAAGAATCTCAAAAGATGTTAAGAAAACAATTTCATCAGCTGTTGCCAATGCTGAAAACAATTTTCAATATGATATTGATAATTTATTTGTCAAAGAAGCATACTGTGGAAAACAGGTAATAATGAAAAGATTTAGACCCAGGGCAAAAGGACGAGCAGCAGAAATTATGAAACCTTACTCAAATGTAACAATAATTTTGAGTGAACAAATGAAACAAAAAGAGAAAGAGCATGGGACAAAAAGTTAATCCAGTTGGTTTGAGATTAGGAATAAACAGAGGTTGGGATTCTGTATGGTATGCAAAAAAACAGGATTTTGGAAATTATCTAATTGAAGATTTTAGAATTAGAGAGTTTATTAAAAAGAACGTAATCAATTCTGGTGTTTCGAAAGTAATGATAGAAAGATCAGCAAAAAAATGTTTTGTAACAATTTACACATCAAGGCCAGGCTTTGTTATTGGTAAAAAGGGAACAGATATTGAAAAAATTAAAGGGAAACTTTCTAATTTAAGTGCTAACGAAATAGTATTAAATATTAAAGAAGTAAAAAAACCCGAGACAAATTCATTTCTCGTTGCTGAAAATATCGCTCAACAGTTAGTTAAAAGAGTTTCATATAGAAGAGCCATGAAAAGAGCTATGCAATCAGCTCTTAGATTAGGCGCAAAAGGGATAAAGGTTTCATGTAGTGGCAGACTTGGTGGAAATGAAATAGCAAGAACCGAATGGTTAAGAGATGGAAGCATCCCATCACACACTTTAAGAGCCGATATTGATTATGCTGAAGCTGAAGCACTAACAACGTATGGAATAATTGGAATAAAAGTTTGGATTTATAAAGGTGAAATATTTACCAAAGAATTTAGTCAAGAAAGGAACAAAGCTTAAAGATGTTACAACCAACAAGAACTAAGTTTAGAAAGGCTCATAAAGGAAGAATTCATGGAAATGCTTCAAGATGTAATATTATGAATTATGGAGCTTATGGTTTAAAAGCTATTCAACCAGAGAGGATAATATCTAGACAGATAGAAGCCGCTAGAGTTGCCCTAACGAGACATATGAAAAGACAAGGTAGAGTTTGGACAAGAATGTTCCCAAATATTCCTGTTTCAAAGAAACCAACAGAAGTCAGAATGGGTAAAGGAAAGGGTTCTCCAGAGTATTGGGCTTGTAGAGTGAAACCTGGTAGAATTTTATTTGAAGTAGACGGAGTGACAGAGGATATTGCTAAGGAAGCTTTATATAAAGCATCAGCAAAACTTCCTATTAAATGTAAATTTATAAAGAGAATTTAAATGAAAAAAAGTGAAATAAAAAAATTATCTAAAGATCAAGCACTTAAAGATATTGATAAATTGAAAAAAGACCTTTTTAACTTTAGATTTCAAAAGATTAATGGTCAGATAAAGAGTCCAGCTAAAATAAGTGAAACAAAAAGAAATATAGCTAGACTAAAAACTTTAATGGTGAGAAAAGATGCCTAAAAAAATATTAAATGGAATAGTAGTTAGTGATAAACCTAACAAAACGATTACTGTTTTAGTTGAGAGAAAATATCAACACCCAGTTTTAAAAAAAATAATAAAAGCTAGAAAAAAATATAACGTGCATGATGAAGAAAATAAATTCAAAAATGGAGATAAAGTTTTAATTCAAGAATGTAAACCGTTTTCTAAATTAAAAAAATTTCAGGTTATTGGAGAGACAAAATGATACAAGTTCAGACTGAATTATATGTTGCTGATAACACAGGAGCAAAAAAAATTGAATGTATTAAAGTTTTAGGCGGATCCAAAAGGAGATATGCTAGTATTGGAGATACAATAGTAGTTGCAGTTAAAGAAGCTATACCAAAAGGTAAAGTAAAAAAAGGCGCAGTTCATAAAGCTGTT
Source organism: uncultured Pelagibacteraceae bacterium (assembly GCA_902531175.1). Lineage (GTDB taxonomy): Bacteria > Pseudomonadota > Alphaproteobacteria > Pelagibacterales > Pelagibacteraceae > Pelagibacter. The sequence goes on along the minus strand of CACADE010000002.1, from coordinate 247,151 downwards.
GTAGTGAGAGTAAAAAAAGGCATTCATAGGAATGATGGATCAAAATTAAGATTTGATAACAATGCAGCTGTTTTAACAGACGATAAAGGCGAACCAATTGGCACTAGAATTTTTGGGCCAGTTACAAGAGAATTAAGAAATAGAGGGCAAATGAAAATAATTTCGTTGGCACCAGAGGTATTATAATGATTAAAAAAGGTATTAAAGTGAAAATATTGACTGGTAAGGATAAAAATAAAGATGGTGACGTCATTGAAATTGATAGAAAAAATAATAGAGCAAAAATTAAAGGCATTAACATGGTAAAAAAACATGTGAAAACTACGAAAGAAAAGAAAGGTGGTATAGTTTCAAAAGAAAACTTTGTGCACCTCTCCAATTTAGCAATCTTTGATTCAAAAAATAAAAATGAGGCTAAAAAATAATGACACCTAGATTAAAACTAACCATAACCAAGGATATTGAGCCAATATTAAAAGAAAAGTTTGGTTATAAAAATTTATATATGGGTCCAAGAATACAAAAAATTGTTTTAAATATGGGTTTAGGTCTTGATGGAAATGACCAAAAAATTTTGAAATCCTGTCAAGAAGATCTAGCAAACATTACGGGTCAAATGCCTGTAGTAACTAAATTCAAAAAATCGATTGCAAATTTTAAAACCAGAAAAAATACCAATTCAGGTTTAAAGGTAACATTAAGAAAAAATAAGATGTATGAATTTATTGATAGATTAACAAATATTGCATTACCAAGAATAAAAGATTTTAGAGGATTAAGTCCGAACGGTTTTGACAAATTTGGAAATTATACTTTTGGTATTAAAGAACATATCATATTTCCAGAGGTAAATTTTGATAAAGTTGACAAAATTAGAGGCTTAGACATTACAATAGCTATTAAATCTCAAAAAGTAGAACACAGTTTTGAATTATTAAAACATTTAAATTTTCCATTTAGAGAAAAAAGGAGCAATTAATGGCTAAAATGAGTGCAATAAATAAGAATAACAAAAGAATAAAATTGTCAGACAAATTTTATAAGAAAAGATTGAAGTTAAAAAAAATAATAATGGACAAAAAATTATCTTTAGAAGAAAGATTTAAAGCTCAGCAAAAATTATCAAAATTACCACGAAATTCTGCAAAAGTTAGAGTTATGAATAGATGTCAAATTACAGGTAGACCTCACGGTGTTTACAGAAAACTAAAAATTTCAAGAATAGCCCTAAGGCAACTTGGTTTAGAGGGCAAAATTCCTGGAATGGTAAAATCGAGTTGGTAGAAAGGAAAATATGAGTTTAAGCGATCCAATAGGTGATATGTTAGCAAGAATTAAAAATGCTCAAGTAAGAAATCACAGCAAGGTATCATTACCATCATCAAAATTTAAAGCTAAAATAGCTGATGTACTAAAGTCTGAAGGTTATATCATTGATTACAAAATTAATGATGAAAAAAAACCCTCAATTGAGATAAATTTAAAATATAACTCGGGAAATCCAGTTATAAATACTATTGAAAGAATATCCAAGCCAGGTAGAAGAATTTTTTCTAGCGCAAGCAGTCTACCAAAAATTAATAATGGACTTGGTATTGCAATTATATCTACACCAGAAGGTGTAATGACTGATATCGATGCAAGAAAGAAAAAACTTGGTGGTGAAATAATTTGTAAGGTATTTTAATGTCTAAAATAGGAAAAATAAATATACCAATTCCAGAAAAAGTTAAAGTTTTACTATCTGGAAATATTGTGAATGTTGAGGGACCCCTAGGCAAACAATCAATCAAATTGGATCTTGAAATGTTTGAACTTAATATCACAGAAGGCAAAGATGTATCAATAAAACCTAAAAAACTCGATGATACGTCTAAAAGATTGTGGGGTATGAACAGAAGTTTACTTAATAATGCTATTATTGGTGCAAGTAGTGGTTATGAAAAAATTCTTGAACTTACAGGAGTTGGTTTCAGAGCTGCTCTAAAAGGCAATGTTCTGAATATGCAACTAGGATTTAGTCATGACATTAATTACAACATCCCCGACGGCATTAAAATTGCTGTTGAAAAACAAACAACATTAAAAATAAGTGGCACAAATAAACAACAAGTTGGTATGGTTGCATCACAAATTAAAAGTATTAGACCCCCTGAACCATATAAAGGAAAAGGGATAAAAGAAAAAGGTCAATATATTTTGAGAAAAGAAGGTAAGAAAAAATAATGAAATTAAATACTGTTGAAAGAAAAAGATTTAGAATAAGAAAAAAACTTAAAGACGTTTCAAAAGATAGATATAGGTTGAGTGTTTCAAGATCTGCAAAAAATATAAGCGCACAAATAATTGATGATGCGAAGAATATAACTTTAGTTTCTGCTTCATCAATTGATAAGGGAATTAAAGGACAAAAAAAAAATAAATCTGAATTGTCGACAATTGTAGCTGAAATGCTCGCAAAAAAAGCAACTGAAAAAAATATTAAAAAAATTTACTTTGATAGGGGTATTTATAAATATCATGGAAGAGTTAAAATTTTTGCTGAAACTTTACGAAAAAATGGAATGGAATTTTAAAATATGGAAAAAAACTCAGAATTTGTTGAAAAATTAGTTCATATAAACAGAATAACTAAAGTTGTCAAAGGCGGAAGAAGATTTGGATTTTCTGCGTTAGTAGTAGTTGGTAATCAGAATGGGAAAATTGGTATCGCGCATGCAAAAGCAAAACAAGTTCCAGATGCAATAAAAAAAGCAAATGAACTAGCTAGAAGAAAATTGATTCAAATACCACTAAGAGATGGGAGGACAATTCATCATGACATTTACGGCAAAGACGGTGCTGGAAAAATTAAATTAAGATCAGCACCCAAAGGAACAGGCATTATAGCTGGAGGTCCAGTAAGAGCTGTTTGTGAAGTGCTAGGCATAAAAGATATTGTTGCTAAGTCTTTAGGTACTGCAAACCCCCACAATGTAATTAGAGCATGTATAAAAGCTTTATCAAAACAAAATTCACCAAAAAATATTTCTAATTTAAGAAATAAAAAAATATCTGAGATAATTGAGAAAAGAGGATAATGACATCATTAAATACATTAACTAATCTTAAAACAAAAAAAATTCGAGTAGGAAGAGGAATAGGATCTGGTAAAGGTAAAACCTCTGGAAGAGGTGTAAAAGGTCAAAAATCAAGATCAGGAGTAGCTATAAAAAGTTTTGAAGGTGGTCAAATGCCATTATATAGAAGACTGCCCAAAAGAGGCTTTAAACCTTTAAACAAAAATGATGTAGCTGTAATAAACTTAGGCGATCTACAAAACTTTATTGATAGTAAAAAAATAATGGTAGATGAGAAAATAGACATCAATGCATTAAAAAAAACAAAATTATTAAGAAAATCAATCAACAAATTTAAAGTTTTATCAAATGGTAATTTTAATTCAAAAATTGATATTGTGGCAGATTATTTTTCTAAAACTGCTCAAGAGAAAATTGAAAAAGCTGGTGGACAAATCACAGTTAAAAATCAATCTAAATAATGAGCTCCTCAACACAATCTAACGACTTAAGAAATAGAATACTATTTACACTTTTTATTCTTGCTGTTTATAGATTAGGAACCTTTGTTCCTCTTCCAGGAATTGACCCTGAGCAACTTCAAATAATGATGGAAGGAAATCAAAAAGGATTGTTAGGCATGTTTAATGTTTTTGCTGGCGGGGCTGTAAGCAGAATGGCAATATTTGCTCTTGGAATAATGCCCTATATATCATCTTCAATTATTGTCCAGTTACTCACAGGTGTTTCAGAATATTTTAAAAATCTAAAGGCTCAAGGTGAAATAGGAAGACAAAAAATTACTCAAATAACTAGATATGGAACTGTTTTACTTGCAACCATACAAGGATATGGATTGGCAGTTGGTTTAGAGTCGTCCGCAAATTTAGTTATTAATCCTGGAGTATTTTTTAAAGTTTCAACAGTTACTACAATAGTAGCTGGGACTATATTTTTGATGTGGCTTGGTGAACAAATTACACAAAGAGGAATTGGTAATGGTATTTCATTAATTATTTTTTCGGGTATAGTTGCTGAAATTCCAAGAGCTTTGGTAACCACTTTTGAATTAGGAAGAACAGGTGCAATTTCAACTGTAATGATAATTTTTATATTTATATTACTTATTGCAACTATAATATTTATTGTTTTCATGGAAAGAGCATTAAGAAAAATTCTTATAAATTATCCTAAGAGACAAATGGGAAACAAAATGTATGGTGGAGACTCTTCACATTTACCTTTAAAAATTAATTCAGCTGGTGTAATACCAGCAATTTTTGCTTCAGCTTTATTATTATTACCAGTCACTTTTTCAAATTTTAATGTTTCGCAAAATGAAACATTTTTAAATATTTCATCCTATTTTTCTCAAGGACAACCTTTGTATATGTTGTTATATGCATCAGGTATAATATTTTTTACCTTTTTTTATACCTCGATAACTTTTAATCCAACGGAGACAGCTGAAAATTTAAGAAAATATGGTGGTTTCATTCCAGGAATAAGACCTGGAGAAAGTACTGCTCTTTATATTGATACTATATTGACGAGACTGACAACAATCGGTGCATTATATCTTGCGCTAGTTTGTTTGATGCCAGAATTTTTAATTGCTAATTATCCTATTCCATTTTATTTAGGTGGTGCCTCAGTTCTAATCGTTGTCGTTGTTGCAATTGACACTGTTACACAAATTCAGACTAGGATGATGAGCTCTCAATATGAGCAACTTATTAAAAAAACAAAATTTGGTAGATAAGTGAATATCATTTTGTTTGGTCCTCCTGGAGCTGGGAAAGGCACTCAAGCTAAATATTTAGTAAAAAAATTAAATGGATATCAAATTTCTACAGGTGACATTTTAAGAGAAGAAATTAAAAAAGATTCAGATATAGGAAAAAAAATAATAAGTAATATGAATGAAGGAAAATTTGTTAGTGATGAGATTGTTAATAACCTTTTAAAAAATCATGTTTTTGATCCTAATAAAAAAGAAAAATTAATATTTGATGGTTATCCTAGATCTTTAGATCAAGCTAAAAATCTTGATGAATTATTAGCGAATTCAAATCAAAAGATTAATTATATCTTTTTTCTAAATGTAGATAAACAAACTATAATAAAAAGAATTGAAAAAAGAAAAATTTTAGAAAAAAGATCTGACGATGATTTAGATACTATATTGAAAAGGTATGATACTTATATTGAAACGACTAAACCAGTATTAGATTACTATTCTCAAAATTCTAATTTTCATGAAATTGATGGAACTTTAGAAATTGATCAAATAACAAGTAAAATAGAGGCTTTTCTGAAGGTTTAAGACATTGACTTTGATTAATCTTATTATATAAAAGGCACAATTTATCACAAAACTATGGCTCGTATTGCAGGTGTTAACATTCCACAAAATAAATTAGTTCATGTTGGACTTACCTATATTTATGGAATTGGGAATAAATTTTCTCAACAAATTTGTTCTGAATTAGAAATACCAAAATCAAAAAGGGTTAATGAGTTGACAGATGATCAAATTTTAAAAATTAGAGAGTATATTGATCAAAAATTTACTGTTGAAGGTGATTTGAGAAGAGAAACATCATTAAGTATAAAAAGATTAATTGATCTTGCTACGTACAGAGGATCTAGGCATAGAAAAAAACTTCCTGTAAGAGGTCAAAGAACGAGATGTAATTCAAGGACTAGAAAAGGAAAAGCAATTGCGATTGCGGGTAAAAAATTAACTCCACTTAAAAAATAATGAAAAAAGAAGCAACAGAAAATAAAGATCAGAAAATAGAAACTAAGTCAAAAAAAAGTTCTTATTCAAAGAAAAAAAAGGGAAAAAAGAATATTTTAAATGGAATAGCATATGTTCAATCTACATTTAATAATACTATTGTATCTATCGCTGATACTAGTGGAAATGTAGTTTCGTGGGCATCAGCTGGTCAAAAGGGATTTAAAGGGTCGCGAAAATCTACTCCATATGCAGCTCAAGTTGCAGCTGATGCTGCAGCTGCTAAAGCATTAGAGGTAGGAATGAAAGTTTTATCTGTTGAAGTAAAAGGTCCAGGATCAGGACGTGAAACTGCATTGAGAGCTTTGCAAGCTAGAGGTTTTAAAATAATTTCTATAAAAGATACAACACCTATGCCCCATAATGGCACAAGACCACCAAAGAAAAGGAGAGTGTAAATGGAACAAACTGAAGTAAATACAAAAAATTGGAAATCTTTAATTAAGCCTACAAAATTAGATGTTCAATTAAGTGATGACAAATCTTATGCTAAAATAACAGCTGAACCTTTAGAAAAAGGTTATGGTTTGACTCTTGGCAATTCACTGAGAAGAATTCTCCTTTCATCCATAAGAGGAACGGCTGTAACAGCTATACAAATCGATGGCGTTTTACATGAATTTACTTCTATAAAAGGTGTGAGAGAGGACGTTACCGATATTGTTCTAAATATAAAATCTCTTGCCTTAAAAAGTTCATCAGAAGAACCTAAAAAATTAATTTTAGATGCCAAAGGCCCTGGGGAAATTAAAGCATCAAATATAACTCCAATTGCAGATATTGAAATTTTAAATCCTGATCTAGTGATATGTAATTTAGATGATAATACAAATTTTCACATGGAGATGACTGTTGGTACTGGAAAAGGTTATATTTCAGCCGAAATGAATAAACCAGAGGAGCCACCACTAGGTTTAATCGCAATAGACTCTTTGTATAGCCCAGTGAAAAAGGTTTCTTATTCAGTAAGTACCGCAAGAGAAGGCAAAGCATTGGATTATGATAAATTAACAATGGAAGTTGAAACAAATGGATCAATATCCGCAGAGGATGCTGTAGCTTATTCAGCAAGAATTTTTCAAGATCAATTAGGTATGTTTGTAAATTTTGACGAACCTCAAGAAATGATTGTTAAAGAGCAACCAGCAGAACCTGAATTTAATAAAAATTTATTAAGAAAAGTAGATGAGCTAGAACTTTCTGTAAGATCGATGAATTGCTTAAAGAATGACAATATTATTTATATTGGTGATTTAGTTCAAAAATCCGAAGGTGAAATGTTAAGAACTCCTAACTTTGGTAGAAAATCATTAAATGAAATTAAAGAAGTATTAACTGGAATGTCATTATATCTTGGAATGGAAATTCCAAACTGGCCACCGGACAATATTGCTGAATTATCTAAAAAACTAGAGGAAGCTATCTAATGAGACACAAAATGGGCTATAAAAAGCTCAACAGAACTTCTGAACATAGAAAAGCTTTGATTAAAAACATGCTCAACTCATTAATAAAATATGAGCAAATCACAACAACATTGCCCAAAGCAAAAGTTTTAAAACCTCAAGCTGATAAAATTATCACATTGGGTAAGAAAGATACTTTATCTAATACAAAAACTTTAATTTCAAAATTGCAAGATATTAAATCTACAAATAAAGTTAAAAAAACTCTTTCTAAAAGATACGAAAATAGAAAAGGTGGATATACGAGAATTATCAAGGCTGGATTTAGATATGGTGATAATGCGCCAATGGCAGTAATTGAGTTTGTAGATAGAGATGTTGAAGCAAAAAGAGTTGATAAAAAGAAAAAGAACCCAACTAAAGATACACCAAAAGTTGAAGACAAAAAGCAAGCTACAGCTTAGTATTTAATTCATATTTTATTTAATTGATGTTGTAAAACAATTATCTAATATTTTATATTAACTAAATGAAAAATATAATTTTTCAAATAATTATAATATTTTTTTTTATAACTAATAATTTAAAAGCAAATCCACCAAAAATTGATGGCTTAAAATTTTATACCTTAGGTGACGATAACATGCCTTGGTTTAATTTAAATAATGAAAAAGATTTAATAGACTTATCAAATATTGACTGCCAATGGAGTCATGGAAAAAAAACCGAATGTAGAATGCACTTGTCACCTTTATATAACTTTCCAAAGGATGGATTGTTAATTCAAAATAAAATTGTTAGATCTGGCAAAATTGCATGGAAATTTAAAAATGGTGATGGTGATTGTGGTCAACAAAGAAAATCAGACGAGTGCAATACCTTTAGAGAAAGATCTGAAGTTAGCATGTTAGGATTAAAGTCAAAAAATACATGGTTTAAATTTAGTATTTATATCCCGGACAATAGTGAATTTACTATTCCTATAAGTAATACTATATGGCAAATACATTCTAAAGCGGGTCCAGTAAATTTTATGTTTAGAATTGCTCCAAATGGGGATTTGCAATGGACAGATTTTGTAAATCATAGTTTTGGAGGTTTTGACACTTATAAAATTTTAGAAGCAAAAAATGTTAAAGGTAAATGGAATGATTTTGTTATTAATATAGAATTTGTTGATTGGCCAAATAAGAGTTTTATTAAGATTTGGGCTAATAATGAACTAGTAGTTAATTATAATGGGTTAACTAATAATAATATAAGTAAACAGTCGTATATGAAGTTTGGAATATACAAAAGTAATATTAATAGGTTTAATATAATGCATAAAGGTAATCCTCCGAAAAGGGCTGATACAATTGTATATTATGACTCCATAGCTATAGGTAAAAAGTGCAAAGACCTTAGGCTAGATCAGGAAAATTATAGTTGCAATGAACTAAAATAAAAATGAAAAAATCAATTAACGTAGATAAATCTTTTAATGGCATGCGTATTGATAGATTTATTCGAAATCATTTAGGAAAAATTCCACAAGGACTCATTGAAAAAAACCTAAGAAATGGAAAATTAAAATTAAATCAAAAAAAAGTAAAAAGCTCCCAAAAAGTTAAAACTGGTGACAAACTTAATATTTATAATTTAAATTTTGAGGAAAAAATTGAGCAACTCAAAAAAAAATATAATCCAAGTAATGAAATAATAAAAGAAAATGAAGATTTAATTATTGAAAATAATGATAATTTTGTTGTTCTAAATAAACAATCAGGAATTTCAGTGCAGGGTGGCACAAAATCTAAAAAGAATATAATTGATATATTTGCAAAAAGTAATTTATTTAGAGATGAGAAACCTTATTCTGTTCATAGATTAGATAAGGATACTTCTGGTGTTTTTATAATTGCAAAGAATAGGGAAACAGCCCAACTGCTAACTTCACTTTTTAGATTAAGAAAGGTTTATAAAACATATTTAGCAATATGTAATGGTGAATTAATTTTATTTGATAAAGGTGTGATAAAAGATGATTTGTTAAGATTTGAAAATAAAAAAAAAATTGTTGAAAAAGCTGAAACAAAATATGAAATCTTAGATAAAAATAATAATGCGACCTTCATACAGCTAAATCCAATTACAGGAAGAAAACACCAACTAAGAAAACAATTATTTAATTTAGGAAATTCTATTATTGGTGATAAAAAATATAATTCAACAAATAACTCAAAAATAAATAATAAAAATCTAATGTTACATTCCTATGAAATAAAATTTAAAATAAATGAAAAAAAATATACTTTTAGAGCCACACCGCCAGATTATTTCAGAAATATGTTAAAAACTAAAAGACTTAATTTTTAATATTTAATAGAAAATTCCTTATCAAATCATTTTCAATATTTTTATAATTTTGTTTTTTGATCTTTATTAAATTTGAAACCCCTCTATCTCTAACTCCACAAGGAACTATCTTTTTATAAACATTAAGATCATTAGAAATATTTAATGCAAAACCGTGATAAGCGATCCACTTCTTTACTTTTATGCCTATTGCTGCAATTTTATCTATTTTACCAGATTTGTGTTCAAACCAAATTCCAATATTCTTTTGATCAGCAAAACACTTTATATCGTAATTTTTTAGAGTATTTATTATTGTCTTTTCAATTGCAGTTATAATTTTTTTTATATTTTTGCCTCTTTTGTTTAAGTCAATCACAAAATAAAAAACCAATTGACCAGGACCATGATATGTTATTTTTCCTCCTCTATTCGTTTTAATAAAGTTTATAGATTTGTCTAAAATCTCATTATCATTAAAACTTGTTCCACCTGTATAAATCTCTTCATGTTCAAGTATCCAAATAAGTTCTTTATTTTTATTTTCTTTGATTTGCTCCAATCTATCTTCAAGTATATCTATTGCAGATTTATATTTTATTGGTTTTACTGACTTTTTGATCTCTATTGTCATTATAAATTTGTATTATTTTTATTTTGTATTAATAGTGCCAACTAAATTATAGGTAAATTTTATGACTATAGTGAAAAAATTAAAAGATAAAAAAGTTAACTTTGAATTTAACAAAGAATTCATCAAAGTTGTCACAGATAAAATTGCCTCAAATGATGCCGAATTTATTACAAATTCGTTCAATGCTATGCATCCAGCAGATGCTGCTGACATAATTGAACATTTAAGTCAAAATGATAGAGAAAATTTAATAAAACTAAATAGTTTTAAAGTTGATCCTGAAGTCTTTGTTGAATTAAATGAATCAATTCAGTCTGAGATGATTGCTTATCTATCATCAGACTCAATAGTTAACATACTAAAAAATTTAGAGTCGGATGATGCAATTAAGATTTTAGAAAATGTAGACGAAAAAGATAAAAATACAATCCTTAGCTCATTACCCCCAAAAGACCGATTTGCATTACTTGAAAGCTTAAGCTATCCAGAAGACTCTGCTGCTAGATTAATGCAGCGTGAATTTACGGCTATACCAAGTAATTGGTCTGTAGGACAAACGATAGACTATTTAAGAGAAAATAAAGAACTTCCTGAAGAATTTCTAGAAATATTTATAGTTGATCAAGAATTCAAACCCATTGGTACAGTTCCTTCATCAAGAGTATTAAGAACACCAAGAGATACAAAAATGATGTCTATTATGGCTGAATCTCAAACACTAATACCGGTTGATATGGATAGAGAGGAAGTCGGTAATTTATTTGAAAATTATAATTTGAGTTCGGCTGCTGTAGTGGATAAGTCTGACAAATTAGTTGGGATGATAGCTTATGATGACGTCCTAACAGTATTAAAAGAGGAAGCTGAAGAGGACGCACTTAGATTAGCTGGAGTAGGTGATGAAGAAATAACTGATGGAGTAATAACAAAAACTAAGAGAAGATTTAATTGGTTGTTATTAAACTTGTTTACTGCTTTTCTAGCAACTTATTGCATTAGTTTATTTGGTGCCACTATAGAGCAAATGGTAGTATTGGCTTTTTTAATGCCAATTGTAGCATCAATGGGTGGTAACGCTGGCATGCAAACATTGGCTGTCACAGTAAGATCTTTAGCAACACAGGATTTAACAAAAAATAATTTTACGAATAATATAATTAAAGAATTCAATATTGGAGTTTTAAATGGAGTTATTTTTGCAATTATAAGTTCTTTGATAGTTCAACTATGGTTTAATGATATCCAGCTCTCCCTAATAATTTCAATTTCAATGGTTTTAACTATGATTGTTGCTGGTCTTTTTGGTATTCTAGTACCTGTAACATTAAATAAAATGAAAATTGATCCTGCAATTTCTTCTAGTGTATTTGTTACAACAATAACAGATGTAATTGGATTTGTATCTTTCTTAGGTGTAGGAGCTTATTTCTTATAATCAAAAATTATCAATTAATCTTACTCCATTAATATGATAGGCAATAAATAGTCTATATTTAGATTTAAAATTATCTAATTTCATTTTTTTCTCATCTCTAAATTCAAGATAATCAATTTTAATTTTAAATTTATTTTCAAGCTCGTATTTGGATTTTGACAAATCCACAAATTTATTTGTTTTTGATAATTTTTTTAATTTATCTAATTTGATGGCTATTTTTGATGCTTTTTTTATGTATGATTTATTTAACAATTTGTTTCTTGTGGATAAAGCAATTTTATTATTTTCTCGAATGGTAGGGCAACCAACAATATTTATTTTATATTTTTTACCTAATATTCTTTTAATTAACATGTATTGTTGAAAATCTTTTTCACCCATATAAACACACTTAGATTTAACAATAGATAACAATCTATTCATAACGTTTAATACACCTTCAAAATGACCTTTTCTATATTTAGCACATAAAATTTTATCAGATTTATTAAGTTTAAAATTCTTCATTCTATTTTTATAAATTTCCTTGACCTCTGGTAAAAACAAATAATTAACTTTTAGTTTTTTTAATATTGAAATATCTTTTCTTATATTTCTAGGATAATTATTAAAATCTTTTTTTTGATTAAATTGTGTTGGATTGACGAAAATACTTACTATCGTTTCTTTGTTATTTTTTTGTGAAATTTTTATTAAAGATACGTGGCCTTTATGAATTCCCCCCATTGTAGGTACAAATCCAACATTTTTGTAATTTTTTACTGCCTTATTTAGTTCAAAAATATTTTTTAAAATTTTCATTTTTAATAAATATGATTATAAGTAAAACATCTTAATGATTAAACAAGCTATTATTCCTCTTGCCGGTTTGGGTACACGTTTGCTACCTTTAACAAGTGTTTTTCCTAAAGAACTGCTTCCAATCAATGGAAAACCAGGTATTGAGTATATTTTAGATGAATGTATTGAAGCTGGTGTAAGTGAAATAATTTTTATTATTTCAAAAAAAAAAGAGATGATAAGGAAATATTTCAATAATGATAATTTTTACAAATCAATTATTAAAAAAAAGAAAGATCCCAGAATAATTAAAGAGTATAAAAAAATTCTTTTTTTTAGAAAAAAATCAAATTTGTTTATCAAAATAAACCCATGGGAACTGGTGATGCTGTACTCAAAACAAAAAAGTTTATAAAAAATGACTATTTTTTAATGTTGTTACCTGATGATTTAATTATGAAAAAGAATTGTTCAAAAGATATGATAAAAATTCATAAAAAATTAAAAGGATCTGTAATGGCTAGCATGAAAGTTAAAAAAAATAATGTAGATCGTTGGGGAATTTATTCAATTAAAAAAAATATTGACAAATTAAATTTTAAAATTGCAGATGTAATTGAAAAACCTAATACTAAAGATGCACCTTCAAATAACGCAGTTATAGGTAGATATATATTATCAAAGAAAATTTTTCATTATCTACAAAATCAAAAAAAAGGTAAAGGTGGTGAAATACATATTACAGATGCAATAAGACGAATGATATTAGATCAATATTTATTCATTGGACACAAATTTGCAGGTAATTATTTAGATTGCGGATCTATGAAAGGTTATATTAAATCTGGAATTGAAATTTCTAAGCTATGAAAATTTGTATTATAGGATCTGGTTATGTTGGTTTAGTAAGTGGAGCCTGTTTTTCTGACCTAGGTAATACAGTTACATGTGTTGATATTAACAGAGAAATTGTAGAAAAATTAAATAAAGGAATAATCCCAATTTATGAACCTGGTCTTCATGAATTGGTTGTAAGAAATTTAAAAAAAAAAAGACTTTTATTTACAACAGATATTTCTAGCTCAATAAAAAAGTCAGATATCATATTTATTTGCGTTGGAACTCCTACCAAAAATAATAAAGCTGATTTGAAATATGTATTTAATGTTACCAAAAGTATAAAATCTAATCTAAATAGGTATAAAATAATAGTTACCAAATCTACAGTCCCAGTTACCACTGGTGATAAAATCACAAAAATTTTAAAATCAAATATAAATAAAAATAAGTTTGATGTTGTATCTAATCCTGAATTTTTAAGAGAAGGTGAAGCTATTAGAGATTTTCAATTCCCAGATAGAGTTGTTGTCGGTACTAGCAGCAATAAAGCAAATAAAATAATGAAAAAATTATATCTACCTTTAATTAAGAAGGGTGGAAGATATTTTCATACTTCTAGACGATCAGCAGAACTAATTAAATATGCATCAAACGCTTTTTTAGCAACTAAAATTACATTTATTAATGAAATAGCCAATTTATCTGAAAAATTAAACATAGACGTTAAAGAAGTTGCAATTGGCATGGGTTTAGATGAAAGGATTGGAAGCAGATTTCTACGAGCTGGCCCAGCCTATGGTGGATCATGTTTTCCAAAGGATACAAGAGCGCTTGTTTCAACTGGTCGAATGTTTAAAACAAATCTTTCAGTTGTAAAATCAGTAATTAATTCAAATGATAAAAGAACCAATTTATTATTAAATAAAATTAGCAAAATAATGAATAACAAAATAAAAAATAAAAATATTACATTTTTGGGTGTTACCTTTAAACCAGGAACTGATGACATGAGAGAGTCCTCTTCATTAAAAATGATACCATCTTTGATAAGGAAGGGTGCACATGTAAATTATTACGAACCAACCGGCAAGAAAAAGGAATTAAAATCTAAAAAAATAAACTTTTTTGATAATATAAAAGATGCTTGTAAAAGTGCAGATTTAATAATTATTCATACAGAATGGAATGAATTTAAGCAACTCAACTTTAAAAAAATTACAAAAAAAAGAAATTTTAAAGTTTTTGATATGAGAAATCTTTACTCAACTTCTGAAATGAAAAAAAATAAAATAAATTATTTTAGTATTGGTAGATAATTAATTAAGATCAAATATTGCATCAACTTCAACTGCAACACCCAATGGAAGGCTATTAGTGCTGACAGCAGCTCTTGCGTGTGAGCCAGCTTCATCAAATACACTTTTTATTAGATCTGAGGCTCCATTTATGACTTTTGGCTGTTCAGTAAAATCATCAGTAGAATTAACATATCCAGTAAGTTTCAAACATGATTTAATTTTGGATAAATCATCACCACATGCTTTTTTTGCTTGAGATATTATGCTTAATGCACATCTTTTAGCTGCTTCATAACCTTGTTCAGTATTATAATCTTTTCCGAGTTTTCCCTTAATTAAATTCCCATTCTCATCAATTGATATTTGACCAGATATGTATAGTAAATTTCCAGATATTCTAGTAGCAGCATATGATCCAACAGGATCATTAGCTTTTGGTAATTTGATATTTAAATTCTTTAAATTTTCATCTGCAGACATTATTTGCTTTTCTTTTTCTTTTTATTTCTATCGTATTCTTTTCTTTTCTCAATTAAAATTAATGCTTCTTCCATAGTTAATTCAACAGGATCTTTTTCTTCAGGTATAGTTGCATTTAAAGATTTGTATTTAATGTAAGGACCATACTGACCTTTCATGATTCTAACTGGCTTTTTATCTTCAGGGTGTTCTCCTAAATCTTTTATAATAGATGATGAAATTCTTCCTGGTTTAGCCTCAGCAATTAATGTAACAGCTCTATTTAATCCAATTGTGAATAATTCGTCCACATTTTCTAGTCTAGCAGATTTATTTTCACATTTAAGGTAAGGACCAAATCTTCCAACATTCACAGTAATATCTTTATCATTTTCAGGATTTTTACCTAAACTTATTGGTAACGAGCATAGGTATTTTGCCTTTTCTAAATCAATATTTTCAATCTCAATTCCTTTTGGGATAGAAACATTTTTTAAATTATTTTCTTCTTTCTTTAATTTTCTTTTTTTCTTTTTATTTTTTTCATCTTCCTCTATGATTTCTTTTTCAAATTGCAAATATGGACCAAATCTTCCATTTTTAAGAAAAATATCTTTACCTTTATCATTTTTTCCAATGAATTTAGGTTCTGCTAGTGTCAATTGTTGTGCTGCTTTAGATTTTGATAGTGGTCTTGTAAATTTGCAGTCTGGATAATTTGAACACCCAATAAAAGCACCACCTCTAAAACTATTTTTTAAACTTAATTGACCAGATTCACAAAGCTTGCATTTTCTATCAATATTTCCATCCTTATCGACCTCAAATATTAGCGATCCAAGACTTTCATTTAATAGGTCTAATACTTCCCTGGTTCTTTTTTCTTTCACACCTGAAACATTAGAATTAAAGTCTTTCCAAAAGTTCTCTAAAACTTTTATCCAATTTTCTTTACCTGATGTTATATCATCTAATTGATTTTCTAATTTTGCAGTAAAATCATAATCAACATATTTGGTAAATAATTTTTCTAAAAACGCAGAAAGTAATTTCCCTCTATCAGTTGGAAAAAATCTTTTATTATTTATGTCAGCATAACCTCTATTAGCTATTACTGAAATAATACTTGCATAAGTAGATGGTCTTCCAATTCCTAGCTCCTCTAATTTTTTAACTAGACTTGCCTCTGAATATCTAGGTGGTGGTTGTGTATAATGCTGTTCATCAATATGATCTTCAAATATTACATCACCTTTTTCAACATCTGGCAAAATATTTTCATTGTCATCATCATTTTCATCGATCTTATACAGTTTAAGGAAACCATCAAATTTTAATGTTGAACCACTAGCTTTGAATATATTTTTATCATCATCTGAGTTGATGGTAATAGTTTTTCTGTCAAATTTTGCTGACTGCATTTGTGATGATAAAGATCTAGACCATATTAAATTATAAAGTTTATATTGATCAGTACTTAAGTATTTTTTCATATCTTCTGGTTTTCTGATTATTTCTGTTGGACGTATAGCTTCGTGAGCTTCTTGTGCATTCTTTGCTTTTTTACCACTATAATTTAGAGGTTGTTCTGGTAAATATTTATCACCATAATTCTGCATTATAAAATCTCTAAAAGATGTTACCGCATCTTTTGAAATATTAGTTCCATCTGTTCTCATATAAGTAATTAATCCTACGGTTTCACCTTCAATATCAATTCCTTGATATAGTCTTTGAGCAATTTGCATTGTCCTTGATGCTCCAAAACCAAGTTTACTCGATGCTGTTTGTTGTAATGTTGACGTAGTAAAAGGTCCTGATGGATTTCTGTTATAAGTTTTTGAACTTATATCTGTTATTTTATATTTTTTATTTTTTATTTTAGATAAAGCGTCATTAACATCTTGTTTGTTTTTAAATGAAAATTTTTCAACCTTATTTCCATCTAATTGTGAAATAATTGTATTTATTTTTTCATTTTTGTTATTTTTAAAAATTATATTTAAAGTCCAAAATTCTTTTGGTTGAAAAACTTCTATTTCCTGTTCTCTTTCGGTTAAAAGTCTTAGAGCTACAGACTGAACTCGACCAGCAGATTTAGAACCTGGTAATTTTGTCCATAGAATGGGGGAGATATTAAAACCTACTAGATAATCTAAAGCTCTTCTTGCCATATAAGCATCAACTAAATGTGGCTCTATTTTTCTTGGATTATCTATTCCATTTGTAACTGCTTTTTTTGTAATTTCATTGAAAACAACTCTCTCAACTTCTTTATCTTTTAATAATTTTTTTTCTTCAAGAAACTCTTTTACATGCCAAGCTATTGCTTCACCTTCTCTGTCAGGGTCAGTTGCTAGAATAATTTTTTTTGAATCTTTAGCACTATCTGTAATTTCTTTTAAATATTTTTTTGAAAAACTATCTACTTCCCAAATCATTTTAAAATCATTTTCAGGATCAACAGAACCATTTTTCGAAGGCAGATCTCTTATATGTCCATAGCTTGCAAGAACTGTATAATCTGATCCTAAATATTTATTAATTGTTTTTGCTTTTGCTGGACTTTCAACAATGACTAGATTCATATTTAGAGAACGTACTTAAAACAGTTAAACTGTCAAATTATTAAATTTTTGTCTTAGTTTCTTCTTTATTTATCAAGCGTTTAACGTTTTCTCTATGAGTGTAAAAAATTAAAATAAACATTATGAAGTAAAACATAATGCTATCATTGCTATAAAAAAATATAAAAATAGGAACACTTAATGATCCAAGAATTGATCCTAATGATGAGTATTTAGAAATTAAATATGTAATTATCCAAACAATTCCAAAAACAATACCGAAAAAATAATTTAAAATAATCAACATTCCAACATATGTTGCAACACCCTTACCACCTTTAAATCTTAACCATATTGGAAAAACATGTCCTAAAAAAACAGATAATGAACAAATGTAAATAAATTCTGGATAATTTAACTTAACATAAATTATTGGTAAAACCGCTTTTAAAATGTCTAGTAATAAAGTTGAGTAACCTAAAAATTTATTGCCAGTTCTTAAAACATTTGTGGCGCCTATATTACCCGATCCTGTTTTTCTTATGTCTTTTTTTAAAAAAATTTTTGTTAATAAAAAACCAAAAGGAATAGAACCTAATAAATATGATAAAAGTGATAAAATAAATATTTCCATTTAAATATTGTAAAGCTCTTGTCCTTTAACGTATGTATTGGTTACTTTTCCTTGTAATCTCTTATTTTCAATTGACGTATTTTTTGATTTAGAAACCAAATTTTCTTGCTTTACTATCCAAGGTTTATTTATATCCACAATACAGAAATCTGCATCATTACCTACAGATAAATTACCTTTATTAATTTTCAAAATTTTTGCTGGATTAGAAGTTAATGCAGCAATAATTTTTTCAAGTTTTACAGATCCATTGTGATATAATTCTAATGACAAAGATAATAACGTTTCAATACCAGTTGCACCCGTTGCGGCTTGAGCAAATGTTAATCTTTTTTGCTCTTCATCTTCAGGTTTGTGATCTGAAACTATTACATCGATTGTGCCATCATTTAATCCTTGCACTAAACTTAATCTATCTTCTTCAGTTCTAAGTGGCGGTGACAATTTTAAAAAAGTTCTAAAGTCACCAATGTCATTTTCATTTAAAGATAAATTATTTATTGATACCCCACAGGAAAATCTTACTTTATCTTTTCTATCTCTGATAATTTCTGCTGCTTTTCCTGATGAAATCTGAGAAATGTGATAACGACAATTATATTCTTCTAATAATGTTAAATCTCTCTCTATAATTATTAATTCTGCTATTTCTGGGATACCTTGTAAACCAAGTTTTGTCGAAATTATTCCATCATTTATCATGCCATTTTCAGCTAATTCTTGATCTTCCGCATGTTGCATTATTAAAGATCCTAAATCTTTTGCTGAATTCATTATTCTGGACATAACTCTTGTATTCTGAATTGTTCTAATTCCATCTGTAAATGCTATTATCCCTTTACTTTGCAGAAGACCAAACTCTGTCATATTTGTACCTTCAGTACCCTTTGTTAGAGATGCTGTGGGAAATATATTTATTTTTGATTTATCTCTGCCTCGTCTTTTTAAAAAATCTACTATTGAAACGTTGTCGATTATTGGATCAGTATTAGGCATTGTTACAACTGAGGTTACTCCCCCGGATAATGCAGCATTACTCAAAGTTCTAAAATTTTCTTTATATTCATAACCTGGTTCGCCTACAAATACCCTCATATCAACTATACCTGGAAAAATATAATTCTCTTTTAAATCAATAACTTTTTCTCTACTAGGAATGTTGTTTTTATTCACCTTTTTTCCAACACCTTCAATTTTTCCATCTTCACCTATTATTAATCCTCCTATCTCACTTATGTTGTTATGAGGATCAATTATATTTGCGTTAATAAAGTATTTCTTTTTCATCATTCACAAAAAATTTTTAAACATGCCATTCTTATCGCAACACCTAATTCAACTTGTTCTTTTACAACACTCATATTGGTGTCATCAGCTAGTTTTGTATCAATTTCAATACCGCGGTTCATTGGACCAGGATGCATAATAATTGAATCTGATTTTGCATATTCTAATTTATCCTGTGTTAGTCCATAGTATTCATAATACTCTCTATTAGATGACAGGAATGAACTACTCATTCTTTCATTTTGAAGTCTAAGCATCATTACTATGTCGCAATCTTTTACACCCTTCTTCATATTTGAAAAAATATTAACCCCAAATTTTTCTATATCTTTTGGTAAAAGGTTTGAAGGAGCTACAATATTAACTTCGGCACCTAACATGTTTAGCAAGTAAATATTAGATCTTGCTACTCTTGAATGTAGAATATCTCCACAAATTGCGACCTTTAACCCTTGAATTTTTTTTTTCCTATTCAATATAGTTAATGCATCAAGTAATGCTTGGGTAGGGTGCTCTCTCCTTCCATCACCAGCATTTAAAACTGCACAATTAACTTTTTGAGATAAAAGATTACATGCTCCTGAATCTTGATGTCTAATAACTATTATATCAGGATGCATTGCATTTAATGTCATCGCAGTGTCTATTAGCGTTTCACCTTTTTTAATTGCTGAGTTTGTTATATTCATTGACATAACATCTGCACCTAATCTTTTTCCTGCTAGCTCAAATGAGCTTTGTGTTCTTGTTGATGGTTCAAAAAAGAGGTTAATTTGAGTTTTCCCCTTAAGTAAATCTAATTTTTTATTTTTGCTTTTGTTTAATTCAATAAATTTTTCAGCTTCTTTTAAGATTAAATTAACATCATTTATTGATAAATCTTGAATACCTAGGAGATGTTTTTGAGAAATTTTAATAGCTTTGGTTTTAGTTGCCATTAAAACCAACTCTATAGCCACAAAGGTTGATTAATGCAAGTATTAATTATTAATAAAATCTATGGCACCCTGTAAGATAAATGCAGCAGCATTTTTATCTATATTTTTTTCTCTTTTAGTTACGTTAATACCTAAATTTTCGGTTAATTTAAACGCTCCAACTGTTGATAATCTTTCATCCCAAAGACTTATTGGAATATCAATTTCTTTTGATATTGCTTTTGACACATCATTTACTGATTGAGAAGATTTACCAAAGGTTCCGTCCATATTAATTGGATTTCCAATAATTATTCCTTTAATATTATTTTCTTTAATAATATCCTCTAATTCATTAATAAGATCTTCAAATTTGGATTTGTTTATTGTTTTAAGCGGTGTGGCAATTTTTTGATTTTCATCGCATATAGCTACACCAATTCTCTTTGAACCTAAATCAAGACCAATTAATCTAGATGTATTTAGCTGTTTCTTTTTAAATTCCTCAATTGTGATCATATTGTATATTATTTACTTAAGTGATAGTTTGCGGCAATATTTTTACCATATGAGTATAGATCTTAAAACAGTAAAGCACATTTCGAAATTAGCAAGAATTTCTATTGATGATGAAAAAGCTAATAAATTAAAGGGCGACTTAAATAATATATTTGAATTTATAGAAAAATTAAATGAATTAAATACTGATAATGTTCAAGCCTTAACATCAATTGCTGAAACCACCCTAAGATTTAGAAAAGATGAAATTAAATCAGAAAATATTAGAGAAAAAATTTTAAAAAACTCTCCTGAAGAAAATAAAGATTTTTTTGTTGTACCAAAGGTTGTTGAATAATGTCAGATATAACAAGTCAAAGTTTATTCGAATTAACATCGAATATAAAAGAAAAAAAACTATCTTCAGGGGAAATTACAAAAGCATTTATAGACCGTGCTCAAAAATCAAAAAAATTAAATGTTTATGTTACGGATAATTTTGAAAAAGCAATAGATCAATCAAAGAAATTTGATTCTAATCCTAACTTTGATTTAAAACTACCAGGTATTCCCATTGCTGTTAAAGATTTATTTTGTACAAATGGAGTTAGAACAACAGCAGGTAGCAAAATATTAAATAACTTCGTTCCCACATATGAGTCTACAGTTACTCAAAATTTGTGGAGTCAAGGAGCAATACTTCTTGGTAAACTTAATTGTGATGAATTTGCTATGGGCTCTTCAAATGAAACTAGTTTTTTTGGAAATGTTCAAAATCCGGTAGGAGAAAATTTAGTCCCTGGTGGATCTTCAGGAGGTTCTTCTGCAGCTGTCGCTGCAAATTTAACTCCAGTTACCATTGGAACAGATACAGGTGGATCTATTCGTCAACCAGCATCATTTACAGGAACTGTAGGACTTAAACCTACATATGGAAGTTGTTCTCGTTATGGAATTGTAGCATTTGCTTCATCTTTAGACCAAGCAGGACCTATGACGAAAAATGTAAGAGACTGTTCTATGCTTTTAGAGGTGATCTCTTCATTTGATCAAAAAGATTCAACCTCAATTGATTACAAAAGAAATAATTATTCAAAAGAATTATCAAAAGATATTAAAGGAAAGAAAATTGGTATTCCTAAAGAATATAGAGTTGATAATATGCCCGACGAAATTGAACAGCTATGGAAAAATGGTATCTCATATGCAAAAGATTGCGGAGCAGAAATTATCGATATTTCGCTTCCACATACTAATTACGCATTACCAACTTATTATATTGTTGCACCAGCTGAAGCATCTTCAAATCTAGCAAGATATGATGGTGTTAAATATGGATTTAGATCTCCTGGTCAAAATTTAATAGAAATGTACGAAAAAACTAGATCTGAAGGTTTTGGTGATGAAGTTAAAAGAAGAATTATGATTGGAACTTATGTTTTATCTTCTGGTTACTATGATGCCTATTATCTAAAAGCGCAGAAAGTAAGACAATTAATAAAAAAAGATTTTGATGATGCCTTTTCTAAAGTTGATGCAATTTTAACTCCATCTACTCCAAGCTCAGCATTTAAAATTGGTGAAAAAACAAATGATCCAGTATCAATGTATTTAAATGATATATTTACAGTTCCAATAAATCTAGCGGGCTTACCAGGTATTTCTATACCAGCTGGTAAAGATAAAAATAATTATCCTTTAGGCCTTCAAGTAATTGGAAAACCTTTTGATGAACAAAATATACTTAATATTTCTTATGCATTAGAAGATAAGATTAATTTTAAAAATGATATTTCAGACTGGTGGTTAAGTGAGTAAAAATAGTGAATATCTTATTGAAAGAGAAAATAAACAATATGAAGTCATAATTGGTTTAGAGGTGCACGCTCAAGTTACTTCAGAGTCAAAACTTTTCTCTCAATCATCAACAAAATTTGGTGCAGAACCAAACACACAAGTTAGTCTCGTAGATGCAGCATTTCCAGGAATGTTACCAGTTATAAATGAATTTTGTATTGAACAAGCAATTAAAACTGGAATAGGACTTAAAGCCAAAATAAATAAAAAATCTGTCTTTGATAGAAAAAATTATTTTTATGCAGATTTACCCCAAGGATATCAAATCTCTCAATACAAATATCCAATTGTCGGTGAAGGAAAAGTAATTTTAGATATGCCGAATGGTCAAAAAGAAATTGGAATTGAAAGATTACACTTAGAGCAAGATGCAGGTAAAAGTATTCATGATATTGATCCAAATAATACATTAGTTGATTTAAATAGATCTGGAGTGGCTTTAATGGAAATAGTAAGTAAGCCTGATTTGAGATCTCCAGATGAAGTCAACGTTTATATAAAAAAATTAAGATCGATAATGAGATATTTAGGAACATGTGATGGCAATATGCAAGAAGGTTCTTTGAGGGCAGATGTTAATGTATCAGTAAGATTAAAGGGGGAGACTGAATTTGGCACCAGGTGTGAAATTAAAAATGTTAATTCAATAAAATTTATGCAAATGGCAATAATATCCGAAGCAAATAGACAAATAGATTTGTTAGAGGAGGGGAAAGACATAGATCAAGAGACAAGACTTTTTGACACTAAAAGAAATGAGACAAGATCTATGAGATCAAAAGAAGACGCGCATGATTACAGATATTTTCCTGATCCAGATCTATTACCGCTTGAAATAAGCCAAGAGTTAATTGAAAAAATAAAATCAGATATACCTGAATTACCAGATGAAAAGAAAAAAAGATTTATAGATAAATTTAATCTTTCACCATATGAAGCAACAATTTTGGTATCTGATATTGAAACATCAAATTTCTTTGAGGAAGTTATAAAAAATTCAGATGTTAAATTAGCAACAAACTGGATTACAGGTGAATTATTTGCAGTTTTAAATGAAAAAAATTTAGAAATATCTCAAAGCCCAGTTAGTGCTAAAAATCTATCAAAACTTATAAACCTTATTAAAGATGGAACTATATCAGGAAAAATAGCTAAAACGGTTTTTGAACAAATGATAGATGGAGATCAAGATCCATTAATAATAGTAAAAGAAAAAGGTTTAAAACAAGAAAGCGATCCAAAAGCGATAGAGGAATTGATAAATAAAGTTATTGAAAATAATTCAGATAAGGTTGCTGAATATAAATCTGGTAAAGATAAATTATTTGGTTTTTTTGTTGGTCAAGCCATGAAAGAAAGTAAAGGAAAAGGCAATCCTCAATTAATAAACAAAATATTAAAAGAAAAGTTGAATGGATAAAAATTTCATAATTGATCAAAATATGATCAATTATATTTTTTCACATACAAATAACCTTCACAAAGTACAAAAAAAATTATTAAAATATAACGAAAAACTTGGTCATATTAAAAAATTACAAATTTCAATTCTACAAGCTAACTTCATACAATTTATCATAAAATTTAATAACTATAAATCATATTTAGAAATTGGCACTTTTACAGGTTACAGCATTTTATCTGCTGCACTTGCCTTACCTAAGAATTGCAAATTAATTGGTATAGATAAAAATTTAAAAACTAACAATGAGGCAATTAAGTTTTTTAAAGAAGCAAAGCAAGATAAAAAAATAAATCTTCTTTGTGAAAATGGAAAAATTGCTCTTGAAAATCTAATTAAGAAAAAGGAAAAATATGACGTGATATTAATTGATGCAGATAAAGAAAATTATATAAATTATTTTAAACTGTCTCTCAAATTAAAAAGTAAAAAAGGTATAATTTTAATTGATAATACACTTTGGAAAGGAGATGTTGCAAATCCAAAGATAAAAGACAAATTAACTATAAAATTAAGAGAATTTAATAAATACATAAAAAAATCACCTATTAATAAGTATATTTTACCAATTGGTGATGGTTTTACAGTTTGTTGGTAATTATGTTTGAAATCCTATCTTTTTATAAAATATCAAAACTTAATAAATTAAAAATTATTAAAAAAAATATTTTAAAAGAAACTAATAAGCTTGATATTAAAGGTCTTATAATATTATCTCCCGAAGGAATTAATGGTACAATATCAGGTAGTCATAAAAAAATTAAACTTACAATTACAAAAATAAAGAATATCTTATCAATTGATAGATTTGATATTCAAAATAAATTTAACTCAAAAATATTACCATACACAAAAAATAAAGTTAAAATAAAAGATGAGGTAGTTCCAATTAATGAAAAAATTAATTTTAAAAATTTTTTTAATAAGAAATATTTATCACCTAAAAAATGGGACGAATTTATATCTAAAAAAAATATTAAACTGATTGATGCCAGAAAACCTTTTGAATATAAGATTGGTACATTTAAAAATGCTCTTAATCCAGAAACTAAAAATTTTAGAGATTTTAAAAATTATTTATCAAAATTTAATAAAGATCAATCAATAGGGATGTTTTGCACCGGAGGTATCAGGTGTGAAAAAGCGTCTAATTATCTTAATAATAAAGGTTTTAAAAATGTTTATATGCTTAAGGGTGGTATCTTAAATTATCTTAACAAAACTGATCCAAAAAAAAGTAAGTGGAATGGTGAATGTTTTGTTTTTGATAAAAGAGTTACTATTAAAAAAAACCTAGAAATTGGAAATTATACTGTTTGTGGTGGTTGTAGAATGCCATTGCATAAAAAACTAACCAAATCAAAAAAGTATAAAGTAGGCCTATCATGTCCAAATTGTTTTGATAAATTGACAAATGATCAAATAAAACGTTTCACAATGAGGCACAATCAAATAATAAATTCAAAAAAATAATATCATGAATATATTAAGTGATGACATCAAAGAATTAATTAAAAAATTAGCGATACCTGCATCTGTAGGTACACTCTTTCAAACGTTATATAATATTGCTGATACATATTTTGCAGGAAAAATATCACCTGAAGCTTTGTCAGCTTTAACAAAATCTTTTCCAATTTATTTTATTATTATTGCCTCATCTATTGGTATCACAGTTGCAGGTACATCACTGATAGGTAATAGCATTGGAGAAAAAAATAATAAAAATGCTTCAATTTATTTCTGCCAATTAATTTTCTTTTCTTTTTTGATAATTCTGTTGATTACTTTTATTGGTTTAAATTATGCATCAGACCTTTTTTCAATTATGGGTTCAACTAACGAGGTAATAAATCTTGGCTTACAATATACAGATATCATTTTCCTTGGTTCATTTATTTTTATTTTAGTTGTTGCATTAAATTCATTACTTCATGCAGAAGGCGATACGAAAACTTATAGAAATGCTTTAATATTATCTTTTTTTTTAAACATATTGTTAAATCCAATTTTAATATTTGGATTTTATTTCATACCAGCTTTGGGTATGAAGGGTATTGCAATAGCAACTCTAATAGCTCAAACGGTCGCTTTTTTAATTATATTTAAAAAAGTTTTAAAAAGTAAATTAATTAAAAACATACTTATTTCTTATTTTATTCCTAAATTTTTTTTTTTAAAAAATATTTTTTTTCAATCTATGCCAATAATAATTTCAATTTGCGGTTATTCTATTGCTTCTGCTATTGTATTCAAATATGCAGGTTTATCAGGAGAATATGCAGCAGCTGGTTATGGAGCTGGCACCAAAATAGAACAAGTGGTTTTATTGCCAATCTTGGGAATAAATACTGCAATTATCACAATTATTGCTCAAAACTTTGGTGCACGAAATATTTTAAGAATTAAAGAAACGTACTTCCAAGCTATAAAATATGCTTTCATTATAATGATTATTTCTTCTTTTATTATTTATTTTGGTGCTGAAATGATAACAAAATTATTTTCAAAAGATTTAGAGGTCGTTGAATTTGGAAAATTATATTTAGAGATTTCAGCCTTTGTGCTACCAGCTTATCCAATATTTTTTTTATCAAATGGTTTTTTTATGGCTTTAAAAAAAGCTGAAAACGCATTAATTGCTAATATTTGCCGAAATGGAATTTTTCCATTTGTCGTATTTTATACTGCAATTTATTTTAATTCTGACTTTTCTGAATTTTTTTGGTTATGGGTAATATTCAATTGGATTTTCTCTCTGATGTATCTTGGTTATACTTATTTTTATTTGAATTATAAATTAGACAAAATTAGAGCTATCAATTAACCATTCATAAAGGTGTTCTGAAAATGATCTTCTTACAAATAAATTAATATTATTCTTTGACTTGTGATGAAGAATTACATCAATATGATTTACTATCGTTTGTGTTGATGAACCAACATTATTTTTAAATTTTTCGAAATTAAAAGGTGATCCAGATGATAATAATTCAAATATATTTTCTCCTTTTATATTTATGCAAATTAATTGTGAAGAGATCTCAGTAATTGATCCAAAATTTAAAGACGAAATATCTTTATAAAGTTGATCAAAAATATTTGAATTTTTATTTTCATCAAAATATATCATCCATTCATCCGGACTTAGCCACAAAACATCATAGTTTTCATTTGATGAACTGGTGTTTGACTCAGAAGGTAAAATAATAGATAGAATTTTACCCACTTTGGTAAAAAATTCTTTTTTTTTTCCCCTGATATTAATTTTAATTTTTTCTTCAGATAAATTAATATCGATATTGTTTTTATTAATATTCGAAATATTTGGATGTAAAATGTCAAGCATTTAGTCTTTTATTCTCCTTATCTAAAAAAATTGTGTCAGAAACGGTCACATTAATATTTTTGTTTTCCATTGGAATAATTAACTTTTGACCCTTCATTGTTTTACCACTTCTAACTACAGCCAAGGCAATTGATTTATTTAGGTTTGGACTAAAATAGCTTGAAGTTACATGTCCTAGCATATCTATAGGCTTTGATTTAATGTCTGAAACAATTTGAGCACCTTCTTCCAAAATTTCTTTTGGATCATCTGTAAGTAGTCCTACCAATTGCTTTCTATCTTCTCTAATAGTATCACTTCTATATAAAGATCTTTTACCAATGAAGTCATATTTCTTTTTACTTACAATCCAATCCATCTGTAAGTCTGAAGGAGTCATTGTGCCGTCTGTATCTTGTCCAACAATAATGAAACCTTTTTCAGCTCTGAGTAGGTGCATTGTTTCAGTACCATAAGGTGTCAAATTAAACTCTTTCCCAGCTTCTATACACATTTTCCATAATGAATTTCCATATTTCGACTCTATGTTAATTTCATAGCTTAGTTCACCCGTAAAACTTATTCTCATTATTCTACAATTTATATTTTCAAGTTTATCTTCTTTAAATGACATATGAGGAAAGTTTTCATCACTTAAATCTAAATTTGGAAAAAGTTTGTTAAGAATTTTTTTTGAATTTGGACCACAAATACTTGCTGTAGAATAATGATCTGTCACTGATGTTAAATAAACATCTAACTCTGGCCACTCCGTTTGTAAATAATCCTCAAGTTTGCTTAATACATTTGCGGCTCCCCCAGTAGTAGTTGTCATTAGGTAATGATTTTCAGATATTCTTGTAGTAACACCGTCGTCATAAACCATACCATCCTCGTTTAACATAAGTCCGTATCTACATTTTCCGATTGCAAGTTTTGACCAAGCATTTGTGTAAACTCGATTTAAAAATTCTGATGCATCTGTTCCTTGGATATCAATTTTTCCTAGAGTTGATGCGTCTAAGATACCCGCACTGTCACGCGCCGCTTTACTTTCTCTTTGAACAGCATCATGCATATTTTCTCCATTTTTTGCATAGTACCAGGGTCTTTTCCACTGACCAACATTTTCAAATTCTGCATTATTTTCCACATGCCATTCATGCATGGATGTTTTTCTTACTACTTCAAAAAATTTTCCAACATTTCTCCCAACTAGTGTTCCGAAAGTTAATGGTGTGAATGGAGGCCTAAATGTAGTTGTTCCCAATGTACCCATTTTTACACCAGCTGTATCAGCTATAATCCCAAGTGCGTGCATATTAGATAACTTTCCCTGATCTGTTGCCATACCAGTCGTTGTATATCTTTTTACATGTTCAATTGATCTAAAGCCTTCTTTTAAGGCTAATTTAATATCTTTTGCAGTTGAGTCATTTTGAAAATCTATAAAGCATTTTGTTTTACCTAAAGGTATTTTATTTGGTAAAAGCCATATATTTCTTTTATCATTTTCTTTAGAGCAAATTATATTTGTTTCTTGGTAATCTTGATTATCTATATCTAAGAATTTATTAATTTTATTGACTGTTTTATCTATAATATTTTCTAAATCAAAATCTCCATTGCATGAACCAATAGAAATTTGATCTTCACTATTTTCCTTTGGTAAGAATACTTGGTCATCATCTCTAAAATCTAATTTACCACCAGATTGAGTATGCATATGCACCATAGGTGTCCATCCACCACTCATACCTAAACAGTCACAACTTAATTTAATCTTATCACCTACAGTTGTATTTCCATCTTCTGATAGTTTCATGATTTCTAATGAATTTATTTTTCTGTATCCAAAAGTATTTGTTACGACATGATTAAAGTAGATCTTTATTCCTAGACTTTCTGCTTGTTTGATTAGTTCAGAGCTAGCAGATTTTCTTAAATCAACAATTAAATTCTTTATACCTTTCTTATGAAGTGAAATTGAAGTTTCGTATGCACTATCATTATTCGTAAATAATATTATGTTTTCTCCACAGGTAACACCGTAATAATCCAAATATTTGTTTATTGAATTAGATAATAATATTCCTGGTCTATCATTATTATTAAATACAAGTGGTCTTTCAATTGATCCAGTTGCAATTACAACTTTTTTTGCTCTTATTTTCCATAATCGTTGTCTAATTTTATTTTGCTTTTTTTCCTCAGGTAAATGATCTGTTAAATTTTCTTTAGCTAAAAGAAAATTGTATCCATGATAAGCTGCAATACTTGTTCTTGTCTTAATTGTTAAATTACTTAATTTTTTAATTTCTTGAATTTCATTTTTTAACCATTCACTTGATAATTTATCATCAATCTTAATAGACTCATTATTTTGATAAATTGTAGAACCACCTAGTATTTTTTTGTCATCTACTAATAGAGTTTTTAAATTATTTTTTGCAGCCATTTTTGCAGCAATAATACCTGAAACTCCACCACCAATTACCAATACATCGTAGTGAACATATTTGTGATCATAGATATCAGGATCTGGTTCTGTAGGAGATTTTCCCAAACCCGCAGATAATCGTATTAATGGTTCATATACTTTTTTCCAAAAACTCTTTGGCCACATAAATGTTTTATAATAAAAGCCTGCAGGAATTAATGGTGATATAAAATTATTAATACCCCCAATATCAAATTTTACGTTAGGCCAACAATTTTGAGAACTTGCTTCTAATCCTTCATACAATTCTAATTCGGTTGCTCTTACATTTGGTTCTGTTAGGTCTTTTTTACTACCAATTTGACAAATTGCATTAGGCTCTTCTGCTCCACAAGAAACTATACCCCTTGGCCTGTGATATTTAAAACTTCTACCGACTAAATGAATACCATTTGCCAAAAGTGCTGACGCTAAGGTATCACCTTCATATCCAAAATAAGTCTTACCATCATATTTAAATGAAACTCTCTTAGTTTCATCAATATATTCGGTTTTATGAATTCTATAATTAGGCATTACTTATAATTAACAGGAGGTTTTTCACCCATTTTATAAACAGATAATATTTTATCATTCGATGTGTCTCTAACGACGTTGAACCATTTTCTGCATCCGTGAACATGATTCCATCTTTCAAATTGAATACCTTTAATATTTTTTCTCATAAATAGATATTCCGCCCATTCATCATCGCTAAGTTCAGTTGGTTGTTTTGGTCTAACTATATGAGCTTCGCCACCTGAAGAAAATTCACTTTGATCTCTCTCTCCACAAAATGGACAATTAATTAAAAACATTACTAATGTGCAACTGCTGCAGCACCATGTTCATCAACAAGATCACCGCTTACAAATCTATTTAAATTAAATGCTGCATTTAATTTATGTGGCTCATCATTTGCGATTGTGTGTGCAAACAAATCTCCCGATCCTGGAGTAGCTTTAAAACCACCGGTACCCCAACCACAATTAAAATATAAGCCTTTTATATTAGTTTTACTTATAATAGGACTTGCATCAGGACATATATCTACAATTCCTCCCCATTGTCTTAACATTTTCATTCTACTAAAAATAGGGTAGAGCTCTAAAATAGCTTTTAAAGTTTCTTCTACAATATTATGACTACCTCTTTGTGTATATGAAACATATGAATCTGTTCCCGCACCTATAACTAATTCGCCTTTATCGGATTGACTTACATAAGCATGAACTGCATTTGACATTACAACAGTATCAATAATTGGTTTTACTGGCTCTGAAACTAACGCTTGTAATGGTTTACTCTCAAGAGGAAGTTTTAATCCAGCCATATTTGCTATTACACTTGAGTGGCCTGCTGCAACAACTCCAATTTTATTAGTTTTTATAAATCCTTTAGTGGTTTCTAATCCTTCAACTCTATCTCTATTTCTCTTTATTCCTTTAACTTCACAATTTTGAATTATATCAACACCCATATCGCTTGCACCTCTTGCGTAACCCCAGGCAACAGCATCATGTCTTGCAGTTCCTGCTCTTCTTTGTAACGTCCCACCCAAAACTGGGTATCTGATATGAGGTGATGTATTTATAATTGGGCAAAATTTTTTTACTTCCTCAGTATTTAACCAAACTGCATCAATTCCATTTAGTCTATTAGCATGTGTTCTTCTTTTTAAATCTCTTACATCTTGAAGATTGTGAGCTAAATTCATTACACCTCTTTGACTGAACATCACATTGTAGTTAAGCTCTTGAGATAAATTTTCCCATAATTTAAGTGCATGATCGTATAGACCAGCACTTGCATCCCATAAATAATTTGATCTAATTATTGTAGTGTTACGTCCTGTATTTCCACCACCAATCCAACCTTTTTCTAAAACAGCAATATTTTTTAAATTATGTTTTTTTGCTAAATAATAAGCAGTAGCTAAACCGTGTCCACCACCACCTACAATAATAGCATCGTATTCTTTTTTTGGCTCTGGATTTCCCCAAGCTTGTTGCCAATTTTCATGCTGAGAAAAAGCATTTTTTATTAGAGAGAATAAAGAATATTTGTTTTTCATATTGAGCAGAAATTACTTGAATATGATTGAATATTCAATGATTTCAAGTTACACATATTTACACGGAAGGATGGGTGAGCTGGTTTAAACCAGCGGTTTGCTAAACCGCCGTACGCTTGAAAAGGTGTACCGAGGGTTCGAATCCCTCTCCTTCCGCCAAAAAATAAGTTTATTAATTATTTAACTTTAAATTAAGTTCCTCATTAATCTTATCAAAGACGCTTTCCCAGTTACCAGGCGCATCTTGTTGAAATATTTTAATAGTATTATAAAAAATTTGTGTTTTATTTTCAATGTACCACCTCCAATCAGGGTTATAACATAGGGCTAACCAAGTATTAATATTCATTGTTCCAGCTAAATGAGCAATAGATGAATCACTAGTAATAAGTAAATCTAAATTCTTTAATATTGAAATACTATCTTTATAAGCATCTTGATCATTATCAATTTCATCAGATAAATTTATAAGATATTTTTCAAAATTATTTGCTTCAATTTGATCAACTCCAAAGCCTTTTTGTAAACTTATTATAGAAATATTTACATTTTTAATAATTCTCTCAAATTTAATTAAAGGTATAGATCTTTTATCGTCTCCATAATAATTTTTATTTCCCTGCCAAAAAATTCCTACTTTAAATTTTTTAATTTGTTCAAATTTTTTGTTCCATTTCAAGTCTGTTTCTTTATCATTTTTTATGAAATTGTGATTAGTTAAAAAACTTTTATAATTTTCATAATGTATTTTTGGTAATGTCAGTAGATTTTGAAAATAATCATGTTCATTTATTTCGTTTAGATTATTTATTATCTTAAAACTACTTTTCCTAAATAGGAAATTTAATTTTTTATTTACAAGAAATATTACTTTATTGTTTTTATTTAATTGATGTAAATATCTGCTAAATTGAATATTGTCACCAAAACCTTGTTCTGAGAGAATAAGTATTTTTTTATTTATAATTTTTTCTCCATTCCATTCCTTACTGTTAAAATTTTTCTTGATATATTCTATATTATCAGTTTTGTTTAAAAATTTTCTAAATTCATAATATTTTAACCCCTTATCGTATTCACCTAAAGATAAATAAGTTTTTCCAATAGCAAATAAATTATTATAATCTTTTGAATTTCCTTCTGCTGCTTTTTTAAAATTTGTTAGAGCTTTTTTAAATTTTCTTTTTTCAGAATATGCTCTACCCAAATTTCCATATACCACTAAAAAATTTTTATTAAGTTCTATACATTTTTCATAATACTTTATTGCTTTATCAAAATCTAAATTATCAAAATATGTTAATCCTAAATTATTATAAGCATATATATTATTTGGATTAATTTTTATTATCTGATTATAAATTGAGATGGATTTATCAAAGTCTTTAATTTTATTATAAATTATACCTAAATTTAATAATGCATTTTGGTCTTTAGAATTAATTTCCAATAGTTCTTTAAAATCTTTTTCTGCTTCTAGATAATTATTTAAAGCCATATTTATTAAACCTATATGATATATTGCCATTTGATTATTCTTGTTAATTTTTCTCGTTTTCTGAATAAAATTTAATGATAAATCATAATCTTTATTTGAAAAATAAATTAGACCTAGATTAAGATTTGAATATTCATGATTTGGATTTACTTTCAATGATCTTTCTAAATATTCAGCTGCTTTTTTGGAGTTATTTTTTTTTATATAACAAACACCTAAATACGAAAATGTGTCAGCCTGTAATTCATTATAATTACTTAATCTAATTAAGATTTTTTCTGCTTCATTAACTTTATTTTTATTTAGTAACTCAACACTTTCTTTTAATTCATTTATTATTTTTTTTCTTTCTTCACTCATTAATAAAGAGGTTTATTCTTAAAAAAATTCTCCAATTTAATAGGTTTTTGTGACAAAATGTATCTATAGACGTTGTAATTTTCCATTACTCTTTGCACATAGTTTCTAGTTTCTTTAAATTTAATAAGCTCAACCCAATCAACATAATCGATTTGTTTTTTTTGTGGATCTTTATTAATTTTTTTCCAATACTTTACTCTTTTTGGTCCTGCATTATACGCTGCTACAGCAAAAGGGTAGGATCCATCATAATTAAGAATTAAACCTGCAATATAAAAAGATCCTAAATTTATATTATATTCAGGACTTGTTGTTAAACGAGATTTTGAATAAGAAACTTTTGCCTGCTTGGCAACAGTCTTTGCGGTGTAAGGCATCAACTGCATTAAGCCTTGAGCACCAACTCTACTTCTTGCAGATATATCAAACTCACTTTCTTGTCTTATAATTGATAATATTAAAGCTTGTTCTGGTATTTTTCTTGATCCAACCTTATTCGGAGTGCTTATTACTGGATAATTATATTTGTTATGAAACCTTTTTTGATAAGATGCTATTTTAGAAACCTGAATAGCAAAATCAAATCTAGAGATGTCAGTTGCTAGTTTTGCTGCCAATATTTCACTCCCCGCTGAAATATTATCATTCGCCAGAAACCTTAAAATATGTTTCGTATATTTATCTTTTTTTACTTCATCTAATAAATGTACTATTGCGACTAACTTATTCTTGTAAAAACTCTCAGCATAATTTTTATCAACCCGAGTACTTTCCTTAAGTTCAAAAGTTTTATTTGGATATATTTTCATATGAGATAATTGACCATAATAGGTTGTTAGATATTTTGAACCTTCTTTAAACCATTTATCTGCTTCTTCTTTATTATTTAGTGCTAAATTCGCTTTTCCAAGCCAATAAGCTCCTCTTGATAAACTAATTGGATATCCAACATTATTATAAAATTTAGTAAAATGACTTTTTGCTAAAATTGGGTCTTTTAAGAAACTTAAAGCAATCCATCCACTCATCCATTCTGCTTCAGCTAATTCGGCACCCTCTGATAGTCCATGTTTACTTGTAATTTTATAAGCTTGCTCATATCTTTTCTTATAAATAAGTGATCTCGCAATTATTGATCTTTCAACCCACCATTTATCTGGGCGAACCATATAGTCTTTATTATTTTTGATACTTAGTAAAATTTCTAAAGAACTATCAACTCTTCCTCTTTTCCTTCTCCATTTGAGTCTATCATAATTTAAACCTGCATCTTTTTTTAAACTTGCAGGCACATTCGAGATAGCGCTATCAACCCCATAAGATCTGCTCATTAATAATTGCCTTGCTGTATATAAAAGTTGATAATCTTTTGGTAGATATCTTAACATTCTTTTAAGATCCCAATATTTATTTTCCCAAGCTAAATAATCAGCTCTTTTAATATAATCACTACTGTTCAAATATTTTTTAAATTTCTTTCTAAAAAAGATAAGATCATTTTTACTTAAATCAGCTGTTATAAATCCTTCCTTTATTAAATTTATAGCTGACTCTTTATTTTTTGATAACAAAGCATTGCCTAGCATCATTTTTCCAAATCCACTTAAAGGAGGGTGTTTGTCGAACCACTGTATAATTTCATTTTTAGTATGATTTTTAGAATTTATTTTATGCTCTCCTAAGTAACGAACCCTATCAATCCTTGGATAATCTTTTACTCTTTCGATAAACTGTTTATATTCTGTAAAAGTAGCACTGTTACCGGTTGTAAGTAGATGTCTCCATTGAATAAAATCATAAATAGATTTTGCTCTTGCTTTATTTGCTGCTTTTTTTGCATCCTTCCAATTACTTTTCTCCATAAATGAAATAGCTTGTTTTGCATATCTCAAATCTCTATCGCTATAAAATTTTTGTTTTTTTATCTTTCTTAATTTCTCTTTAACTATTAGAGGCTTATTTTTTGGAATTATTACACCATTAATTGTCTTAAATATCTCTGTGGTAGTAATTTTAATTTCCTTTTGGATTTCATCTTCTTTTTCAGATGGTTTTGGCAGAGGAATGATTTCAGCTATTTTTTTTGTTGTATTTTTTTCATTTAAATCTGGTTTTTTAATGGGAAGTATAGTTTCATTTGAAAAAGCAGATTGAAACGATAAGAAAAAAAGGATAATTGTTGTTAATAATTTTAAATACATTTTATTAAATCAAACAACTTATGTTATAAATAATTATGTTTAAAGGATCAAATGTAGCATTAATTACACCGTTTAAAGACAACAAGCTTGACGAAGAAAGTTACATAAAAATAATAAATCATCATCTGGAAAATGGAACAAATGGGTTAGTTCCAGTTGGGACTACAGGCGAGTCACCAACATTATCTCATGATGAACATGAAAGAACAATTGAATTATGCATAAAAGAAGCTACTGGTAAACTTCCTATAATAGCTGGCACTGGATCAAATTCTACAGAAGAAGCTGTATCATTAACTAAACATGCTGAAAAAGCTGGTGCTGATGGTGCTTTAGTTGTTACTCCATATTATAATAAACCTACCCAAGAAGGATTATATCAACATTATAAATCAATTAACGATAACTGTGGAATTCCAATTATAATTTATAATATTCCAAGCCGTTCAGTAATTGATATGAGTGTTGAAACAATGGCTAGATTATATGAACTAAAAAATATAGTTGGAGTTAAAGATGCAACTGGTGACCTAAATCGTGTTGATCAACAAAAAGAAAAAATGGGCAATGATTTCATTCAACTTACTGGAAACGACGATAATGCATTTGAATTTAATAAACGAGGAGGGGTTGGAACAATTAGTGTTACAGCAAACGTTGCCCCTAAATTGTGTTCTGAATTTCAAATATTGTCAAAATCTTCAAATGAAAATGATTTAAAGAAAGCTCAAGAACTTGATGATATGTTACAACCGTTGCATAAAAATTTATTTATAGAAAGCAACCCATCACCAGTTAAGTATGCTGCTAAATTACTTGGTCTATGCGATGATTCTGTGAGATTACCTTTAGTTAAAATAACTGAAAATACGAAAAAGGAAGTCGAGAAAGCATTGAAAGTAGCAAAACTTATTGATGAGTGATAAATCTACATCTGGTATCAAAATCATTACAATAAATCGAAAAGCTTCTTTCAATTATTTTTTTAAGGAAATCTTAGAAGCTGGAATTGTGCTAAAAGGTTCTGAAATAAAATCTGTGAGAGACGGAAAAGTAAATATTGCTGAATCATACGCTGTAGAGAAAGAAGGGGAAATTTTCTTAATAAATTCACATATACCTATATATAAACAAGCTAGTTATACAAATCACAATCCTTACTCAGAAAGAAAATTGTTATTTAACAAAAGGGAAATTAATAAACTAATTGGTAAAATAAATGAGGATGGTTTAACTTTAGTTCCAACTAAAATGTATTTTAAAAAAGGTAAAGCTAAAATTGAAATAGCAGTTGCAAAGGGTAAAAAACAATACGATAAGCGACAAACTAAAAAAACTAAAGATTGGAACCGTGAAAAAGCAAGATATTTCAGACGCTCGAGTTAATTATGCCTATTTATCGCTAGGATCTAATTTAGGAAATAGAATACATTTCTTAGAAAAATCTAAATATTTATTGGAAGCACATGACATTAAAATTATGAAAAAATCTAGCTATTATGAAACTGCTTCATGGCCAAATCCTAGTTTTCCAAAATTTATTAATTGTGTATTAATGATAAAAACAAAATTAAATCAATTAGATCTTTTTAAATTAATTAAGTCTATAGAAAAAAAATTGGGTAGAAAAGTATCACCTCAAAATCATCCAAGAAATTGTGACATTGATATTTTAGACTTTAATGGAAAAATTTTTAATTTAAATAAAGGCTTAATTAATTTAGAGATTCCACATCCAAGAATGCATAATAGAAACTTTGTACTTATGCCTCTGTTTGAAATATGCAAAAATTGGTCTCACCCAAAATTAAAAAAAAATATAGTAAAACTCTTATCTTCTTTAAAAAAAAATAATTTAAGAAGTATTAAAGTTATCTAAATAAGTGATATAATAAATTTATGCTAAATTCTGACGAATTAATAAATAAGGTTAAATCATACAATAAGTTTCTTAACCCGGAAACTCTAAGCAAAGCTTATGATTTTGCAGTGAAAGTTCACAAAGATCAAAAACGCCAATCAGGAGATCCCTACGTCATTCATCCTGTTGCTGTTGCAAATATTTTAACCGAACTTAAGTTGGATAGTGCAACGATAGCAACCGGTTTACTTCACGATACCATAGAAGATACTTATGCAACTTATAAAACTATAGAAGAACAATTTGGAAAAGAAGTTGCTGATTTGGTTGATGGAGTTACAAAAATTTCAGTTTTTGAAAACCAAGCTATTTCTAATTCAAAAGCTGAAAATTTTAGAAAACTCATCTTAGCAACATCTAAAGACATTAGAGTTCTTCTTGTTAAACTTGCAGATCGTTTACATAATATGCGAACTCTGAATGCTATTGATAAAGAGGAAAAAAGAAAAAGAATTGCTAAAGAAACTATGGAAATTTATGCTCCTCTAGCTGATAGAATGGGAATGAATAGAATAAGAGATGAACTTGAAGATCTTTCTTTTGATATTTTAAATCCTGAAGCAAGAAAAATGATTAAAGATAGATTAGATACTATCAAAGATAATAATTTAATTAATTACAATTCAGTTGTTGGTGAATTTGAAAATCTATTAAATGAAAATAATATTGATTTTAAAATCTATTCTAGGGAAAAAACTCCTTTTTCTATTTGGAGAAAAATACAAAAAAAAAGAACCTCACTAGAGCAAATCACAGACATAATTGGTTTTAGAATAATTTTAGATAACGTTGAAAATTGTTACAAAACTTTAGGGGTGATCCATAATAAATGGAATTGTATACCTGGTAGATTTAAAGATTACATTTCATCACCAAAAATAAATAATTATAAATCTCTTCATACAGCAGTGATCGGTCCAAATAAAAGACCTATTGAAATACAACTAAGAACACAACAAATGCATGAATTTGCGCAAAGAGGTATAGCTTCCCATTGGAAATATAAATCTTCAGAAAAGTTTAACTCTTTAACTTGGAAGGAATATGATTGGTTAGCAGATCTAGTAGAAATTATAGATAAAAATGAAAATCCTGAACATTATTTTGAGTATACAAAACTCCAAATGTTTCAAGAAAATGTTTTTTGTTTTACACCAAAAGGCTCAGTTATAAAATTGCCCAAAGAGGCAAGTCCAATTGATTTTGCTTATGCTGTGCACACTAAAGTAGGTGATACTGCAATTGGATGTGAAATAAATGGAAAAGAAAGTCCTTTACAATCAATATTGAGAAATGGAGATGTAGTTAAAATATTAACATCAAAAAAAGATTCACCTTCTTTGCATTGGATAACAAGCGCTAAAACTGGCAAAGCTAGAGCTGCTATAAGAAGATACTGGCAATACAAAGAAGACAGCAAACCTACAGAAAAAAAATATAATACTACCCTATGGATGTCTTTACCTGACAGACCTGGAATATTAGGTGACGTTACAACAATGATTGGAACTAATAATGTAAATATTTCAAGTGTCGAAATGGTTGAAAAGACTAAAAGAACCATTAATTTTCGGTTCAACCTAATTATTCAAGATTTGAAAAACTTTACAAAACTTATTAGTGAGCTAAAACAGAAAGAATATAACTTCAAAATAATTAGACATAAAAACAAAAAATATGCTTTCTTTAAAAGACTCTTTAGCGGTTTTAAAAAAAACTAAGGCACTTTTAGAGGGACATTTTGTTTTATCTTCAGGATTACATTCACCCCAATATGTTCAGTGTGCTAAATTATTAAGTTATCCAAAAAAATCAGAAAAATTTTGCAAATCCTTAAGCACTAAAATAAAAAAAAAATTCAAAAAAATTGATATAATTTTATCACCAGCTATGGGTGGTATTGTAATAGGTTATATCGTTGGAAAATTATTGAACAAAGAGACAATATTTTGTGAAAGAGTTAATGGGAAATTTACTTTAAGAAGAGGTTTTTCAATAAAAAAAAATTCAAAAGTTTTGATTGTAGAAGACGTAATTACTACAGGTAAGTCAAGTTTAGAATGCGCTAGGCTTGTAAAAAAATACAAATCAAAAGTAGTTGGATATGCGTGTTTGATTAATAGATCTAGTAAACCAAGTTTAAAAATTAAAGATAAAAATATTGTTTCCCAAATTAAATTAGAAATACCAACATACAAAAAAAATGATTTACCAATTGTGTTAAAAAAAATTCCAATTACAAAACCTGGAAGTAGATATTTAAAATGAAATCTAGACTGGGAGTTAACGTGGATCATATTGCAACATTAAGAAACGCCAGAGGAGAGGGGCATCCTGATCCTATTTCATATGCAACACAAGTTATGAATTTTGGAGCAAATTCTATTACTATTCATTTAAGAGAAGATCGTAGACATATTCGAGACGAAGACGTTGCTATATTTTCAAAAATTAAAAGAGTACCAATAAATTTAGAAATGGCTGCTAACAATGAAATGCTTAAAATTGCATTAAAATATAAACCGAATTTTGTTTGCATAGTTCCTGAAAAAAGAAATGAAATAACCACAGAAGGAGGTTTAAATATCACAAAAAACAAAAAAATAATTAAAAAAGTAATTAGTAAATTAAATTCAAAAAAAATCAGAACAAGTCTTTTCATAAATCCAAATACTAAAGATGTTTTTTCATCAAAAGAATTAAATGCAAAATGTGTGGAACTTCATACAGGAAAATTTGCCTTAAAGGTTAAAAACAACAAAAATTATTTAGTCGAGTTCAAAAAAATAAAAAATTGTGCCGCGTTAGCAAAAAAGCTAGGAATGGAAGTTCATGCAGGTCATGGCTTAGATTATAAATCAACTAAAATTTTAAGAAAGATTAAATCTATAGAGGAATTTAATATTGGACATTTTATAATAGGAGAGTCCATCATGTTTGGTTTGAAAAAAGTAATCACTAATTTTAGAAAAATATTAAACTAATGATAATTGGTAATGGTGTTGATATTATTGATAATAAAAGAATAGAAAAATCCCTAAAAATTAAAGGTTTTAAAAAAAGACTATTTACATCGAATGAAATTAATCAATCAAAAAAATACAGAAACAAAACTAATTATTTTGCAAAAAGATATGCTGCTAAAGAAGCCTTCGTTAAATCAATAGGCACAGGCTTTAGAAATAACATTAATTTTAATGATATTGAAATATACAATAATAAGAAAGGATCTCCTAAAATTAAAATATCAAAGAAAATAAAAGATATATTAAAAAAAAAATTTGAATTAAAGAATTACGATATACATCTCTCACTTTCAGATGAAAAAAACCACTCAATTGCTTTTGTTATTTTGAATAGAAAAAAATGAAAAATTTCATAATTGATAATACTAAAACATTATTTTATGCATTAATAATCGCAGTATTTATAAGATCAATATTAATCCAGCCATTTTATATACCATCATCATCAATGGAAACTAACTTGCTTGTGGGTGACAGATTATTTGTTACAAAATTTTCTTACGGATATAGTAAACATTCGTTTCCTTTTAGTCCTCCTATTTTTAAAGGACGTATATTAAATAAAAAACCTAAAAGAGGAGATGTTATAGTTTTTAAAACACCTGCTGATAATCGTACAGATTATATTAAAAGATTGATTGGTTTACCAGGAGATACAATACAGTTTATTGATGGTGATTTATATATAAACTCTAATCAAATATTAAAAACAATTAAAAGCAAAAATGATAAGTTATATTGCGGATCATCCCAAATTAATGTCAATATATTTGAGGAAAAACTTCCTAATGGAAAAAGTTATTTAGCTGCATATAGAACCGATATAACTTTTTCTAATTCAGATAAATACATTGTTCCTGAAAATCACTTTTTTTTCTTAGGTGACAATAGGGATTGCTCTAAAGATAGTAGATTTCTATCTGAAGTTGGTTATGTCAATCAAAATAATTTAGTTGGGAAAGCTCAAATTTTATTTTTTTCATCTAATCCAAGGAAAGGAAGTATCTTTAACATTTTCAAATGGAATGAAATAGTTCGATTTGAAAGATTTTTTAATAAAATAATTTAAATAAATGAAGTTAAACAAACTACAAAAGAAAATAGGTATTAGCTTTAAAGATGATAAACTATTGATGCAAGCTTTAACACATAAAAGTTTCGATACAAAAAATAATTATGAAAAGCTGGAATTTTTAGGTGATAGAGTTTTAGGGTTTGTTATATCAAAGAAACTCTTAGAGTTATATCCAAATGAAAAAGTAGGTATGATTGACAAAAAACTTGCAAATTTAGTTAATAAAAATA
Organism: uncultured Pelagibacteraceae bacterium; assembly: GCA_902531175.1. Lineage (GTDB taxonomy): Bacteria > Pseudomonadota > Alphaproteobacteria > Pelagibacterales > Pelagibacteraceae > Pelagibacter. The sequence continues at coordinate 204,683 of CACADE010000002.1, read as the reverse complement.
AGTGTTTTGAAATTGGTAAGGAATTAGAGTTGGATAATTATATTTTAACAGGAAACACAGAAAAGAAAAAAAAAGTCAATATTGAAAAAAAAATTATATCTGACTGTTGTGAATCTTTGATAGGAGCAATTTATATAGATAAAGGTTTTGAGTTCTCATCAAAATTTATATTAAATTATTGGAAAAATTATTTAAACTTATCAGATGTTACAGTAATCGATTCAAAAACAAGATTACAAGAATATTCATTAAAGAAATTTAAAACATTGCCAATATATAAACTTATTTCTAATACAGGACCAAGACATAAACCGAATTTTAAAATTAGTGTAAAAATTAAGGATAGCAAAACAGTTATCGCTGATGGTAGTTCAAAAAAAAATGCTGAACAAGCTGCCGCTATGAAGCTTATAGAAACTATTAAAATGTAATGAATTGGCAAGATAAAGGTTACTTACTTTCAAAAAATAAATATAACGAAAATTCTGTAATCTCAGAATTTTATACTGAAAATCATGGAAAAATTTCAGGAATTATTTTTGGAGGAACCTCAAAAAAAATAAAAAATTATTTATTCGAAGGTAATAAATTGCATATAAATTATAATTCAAAATCGCAATCTAAAATTGGTTCTTTAAAAATTGAAATTGATGAATTTAAAACTCCATATTTTTTAGAAGATAAGCAAAAACTCCTTTGTATTATTTATACAATGAATTTGATTAGAATTTTAACAGTAGAGAATGAAATAAATAGTGAGATTTTTTTATTAATAGATAAATATTTTGAGATATTAAAAGATGATTATTGGCTTTCAAAATTTGTAAATTGGGAATTAAACTTTTATAAATTAATTGGCTATGACATAGATTTTAATGATTATGTAGAAGAAGTTTCCGAAGGTAATAAAATTAATTATAAATTAAAAAATTCTGACAAAATTATACCAAATTTTTTAGTAAATAAAAATGAAGCAGATATAAGCTTTGAAGATAGTTTTGATGCTTTAAAAATTGTTGGAGATTTTTTAGATAAAACAATAGTTAAACCGAACAATCTTAATTTTCCCAAAACAAGATTTAATTTTCAAAATTCTTTAAAATTAATCTAGTTTTATTTGATCAGCAAAATATGTTATAATTGCATTTGCACCAGCTCTTTTAAAAGAAACTAAGCTCTCATATATTGATTTTTTATCTAATATTTTTTTTGAAATTGCATTTTGTAATAGACTATATTCTCCTGATACTTGATATGCGATAACTGGAATTTTAAAATTATTTTTAACTTCCCTAATTATGTCAAGATAAGGCATTCCTGGTTTTACTATAATCATATCTGCCCCTTCTTTTATATCTAATGCCACTTCTCTTAATGATTCATAATTGTTTTTAAAATCCATTTGATAAGTTTTTTTGTCTCCTTTTAGAAGATTTTTTGAACCAACAGCATTTCTGAATGGGCCATAAAAACTTGATGCATATTTAACTGCATAAGATAGAATTTGAACATCTTTAAGATTATTTTTATCTAAAGCTTTACGAATTTTTAAAACTCTACCATCCATCATATCTGATGGGGCAATCACATCGCAACCCATTTTTGCCTGCAATATTGATTGTTTAATTAAGATTTCTAACGTTTCATCATTTAAAATTTCATTTTTTCTAATTATTCCATCATGACCATGTATTGTATACGGATCTAATGCAACATCACACATTATTCCAATTTCGTTCTTATAATTTTTTTTAATTAATTGTATTGCTTGGCAAACTAAATTATTTTCATTTAATGCTTCATTTCCATATTCATCTTTTTTTTTTGGATTTGTATAAGGAAATAAAGCTACCATTGGTATTCCCAATTTTAATGCTTTATCAATTATACTTTTTAATTTATCAATAGAGTACCTAAAAACATTTGGCATTGAATTAATGGGAACTTTTTTTGCTTTTCCTTCAGTAAGAAAAATAGGTAAAATAAAATCATTGTAAGATAGATCATTATCTTGAACCAATCTTCTAGACCAACTGAATTTTCTTGATCTTCTTAATCTTAAATTAGGATAGCTACCTGTGATAATCATTATCAATTAATTTTTTTGATGCGACAATAGTAATATTTAATATAATAGTCTATAAGATAGTAGAGCACCGATGTCACAATTATTCAATGATTTTCAAAAACAAGATGTAAAATTTGATATCATAAAATTAAAAAAAGCTTGTGATGAAGTATTAAAAATAAAAGGTTTTGATACAAGTCTTGGAATACCTCACTTCGCCGGTATACCTCTAAATCAAATTCCAGGTGATCCAGATTCTGTTAAAGGAAATAATGTAAGAGGCATTTATTGGACAAAACCAGATAGTACAGGTGTTGAGGTACAGAGGGAAAGTAAAATTGATGAACATAAATATACAGAATTTGTTGACGACTTTAAAAATACTTATTTCAAAGAAGTTTATGACCAATTAACAAAAAAGTATAAATTAGGTAGGATGAGACTTCTTCTTAAAGAGCCAAGATCAACATTGAGTTGGCATAGAGATCCTGAGCCAAGGCTTCATATACCTATTTATACAAATCCTGGAGCAATAATGGTCGTTGATAATGTTGCAAAACACATGCCAGCAGATGGCTCTGTTTGGATTACTAATAATACCAAATATCACAATGCATTTAATGGGGGTGAAGAAAATAGAGTTCACCTTGTTGCTTGTGTTTTAAATTACAAATTTAATTAAATTGAAAAAAATTTTTATTGCTTCAGATCATGGTGGTTTTAATTTAAAAAAAAATATTCTAAAATACTTTAATAAAAATTATCCAATAAAAGATTTGGGACCAAAACAAAACAAGAAGTCCGTTGATTACCCTGATTTTGCTCACAAACTTTGTAAACAAGTGGCCAAAAATAAGAATCATGTAGGAATACTTGTTTGTGGTTCAGGAGTAGGAATGTCTATTGCTGCAAACAAAAATAAGGGAATACGTGCAGCTTTATGTTATTCAGTAAAAAATGCCAAATTATCGCGATTGCATAATGATGCAAATGTTATAACATTAGGAGAAAGGCTTATTAAAAAAACAGTTGCCTTTAAATGTGTTGAAAGCTTTCTAAAAACCGAGTTTGAAGGCGGTAGACATATAAAAAGAATTAAAAAAATATAGTAAAATAAATGTCTAGTGAAAAAAAATATTTAAATACTCAATATGAAAATTTTTTTGAAAAAAAATTGTCTGAGGCAGATCCAGAAATATTTAATGCAGTAAATAAAGAATTAATCAGACAACAAAATCATATAGAATTAATCGCATCAGAAAACATTGTCTCACAAGCTGTTTTAGAGGCACAAGGTTCTGTACTAACAAATAAGTATGCCGAAGGTTACCCAGGTAAAAGATATTATAACGGTTGTGAACATGTTGATGTTGCTGAAACACTTGCCAATGATAGATTAAAAAAACTCTTTAATTGTAAATTTGCAAATTCACAACCTCATTCTGGTGCGCAGGCTAATGGAGCGGTTTTTTTAGCGTTATTAAAGCCAGGTGACACATTTATGGGAATGAGTTTAAATTCTGGAGGCCATATTACTCATGGACTTAAAATTGCAATGTCAGGCAAATGGTTTAATGCAATAAGTTACGATGTGGATAAAACATCTGAATTAATCGATTATGACGAAGTTGAAAGATTAGCGATTGAAAATAAACCTAAACTTATAATTGCTGGAGGTAGTGCATATTCTAGGGTGATTGATTTTAAAAGATTCAGAGAAATTGCAGATAAGGTTGGAGCATTCTTCATGGTAGATATGGCTCACTTTTCAGGTCTTGTTGCTGGTAAAGGTTATCCAAATCCAGTTGATCATGCTCATGTCGTTACATCTACAACTCATAAAGTTTTTAGAAGTGCCAGAGGTGGAATTATTTTAACAAATCACGAAGATATTTATAAAAAAATTAATACAGCTGTGTTTCCTGGTTATCAGGGTGGTCCTCTGATGCATATAATAGCAGCAAAAGCAGTTGGATTTAAAGAAGCATTAGAACCTTCTTTCAAAGAATATATATCTAATGTTTTAGCTAATGCAAAAATTCTCGCAGAAACATTAAAAATAAATGGGTTTAAGATTTATTCTGGAGGAACTGATACTCATTTAATGTTGGTAGATTTAAGACCCTTTGGTGTCAAGGGTAATGCTGCAGCTGAAAGCTTATCTAGAGCCAATATAACATGTAATAAAAATGGAATTCCTTTCGATACAGAAAGTCCTATGGTAACTTCTGGTATAAGACTAGGTTCTCAGGCCGCAACTACTAGAGGTTTTGGTTTAAATGAATTTAAAATTGTTGGTGAACTAATTACTAAAGTAATTAAAGGTTTGTCATCAAACCCTGACGATAATTCAAAAATAGAAGACGAAGTAAGAAAAGAAGTTGTTGATTTATGTTCAAATTTCCCAATTTATAAAAATTTGGGATAATGAATTATGATTTGTCCTATATGTAAAAAGGGAGAAACTTCAGTTGTAGACTCCAGACCCACCGAAGACGGAACAGCTATTAGAAGAAGAAGATTGTGTATTTGTGGACAAAGATTTACTACTTTTGAAAGAGTACAATTCAGAGAATTAACTGTAGTAAAAAAAAATGGTAGAAAATCTACTTTTGATAGAGAAAAATTATCAAAATCAATATATGTAGCACTCAAAAAAAGACCAATAGATACAGAGACAGCAGAAAAGTTTATATCTAAAATATCAAGGTCTTTAGAGGAACTAGGTCAGAGTGAAATTTCTTCAAACACAATCGGTACAATGGTAATGGAAGGATTAAAAGAATTGGACCCAGTAGCTTATGTAAGATTTGCATCAGTATATAGAAATTTTAGAGAAGAAAAAGACTTCGTTCAATTTGTTGATAAAATCGATGTCTTTAAGAAAAGATAAATCATCAGAAAAAAATAAAGCATTCATGAGATTGGCACTAGAACTTGCCAATCAAAATAAAGGGTTAACAGGACTAAATCCATCGGTTGGATGTGTAGTAACACATAAAGATGAAATCATTTCTTACGGAAAGACAAATATTAATGGTAGACCTCATGCTGAAGCAGTAGCCTTAAAAAATAATAAAATAAATTTCAAAAATTCAATTATGTATGTAACATTAGAACCCTGTATCCATTACGGAAAAACACCACCTTGCACAAATATTATTATAAAAAAAAAGATTAAATTAGTAAATTATTCCATTGAAGATTTTGATAAACGAACAGCAAAAAAAACAAAAAGTATTTTAAAAAAAAACAATATTTTGGCTAAAATTGGTTTAATTAAAAATGAGGCAAATCAATTTTACAAAGATTATAAATTCTCAAAATTTAATGATATTCCATATGTTACTGGAAAATTAGCTGTTTCTAAGAATAATAGAATTTATTTATTTAAAAAAAAAATTACTAATGAACATTCTCATAAAGTGTCTCATTTATTAAGATATAGAAATCAAGCAATTTTAACATCTTATAAAACTATTAACTCTGACAATCCTAATTTAAATTGTAGAATTCAAGGTTTAGAAAAGTTTTCACCAGTAAAATTTATTATTGATAAAGATTTAAAGACTAAAATAAATTCCAAAGTTTTAAAACCTAGCTCAAATAAAATTTATATTTTTCATAATAAAAAAGATAAAAATATTATTAATAAATTTAAGAATAAAAATGCAAAACTTATTTTTATGAAATTAGAAAATAATAGTTTTGATGTAAATGCTATTTTAAAAAAAATATACTCATTAGGTTATGCAAATTTATTACTTGAGTCGGGCCCAAATCTTTTAAAATCTTTTTTAAACAACAATTTAATAAATGATTTCTATTTATTCAAAGCTGATAATAAAATTAATTTAAAAAATTCAGTTGCTTTGAATTCTTTTATTGATTTATTGTCTAAAAAATTTAAAAAAAGATCACAAATTAATACTTTTTTAGATAAAGAAAAACTTTTTAGGTATCAGTAAATGTTTAATGGAATAATTTTTAATAAAGGTAAAATTACAAATATTACCAAAAGAGCTAAAGGAATAAACGTTTTTATCAAGTCAAAATTAAAATTAACTAATAAGCAATTAGGAATATCTATTTCCTGTGATGGTGTCTGCCTAACATTAATATCATATAAAAAAGGTATATCTGAATTTTATTTATCAAATGAAACTATTAGAAAATCAAAATTTAAGAAATCTAATGTTGGTGATTATGTTAATTTAGAACTACCTTTAAAGTATGGACAAAATATTTCAGGTCATATTTGTCAAGGTCATGTTGATACTGTAAGCAAAGTTACAAATTTAACAAATGTAGATAAATCTACAATTTACGAATTTAGTATTGATAAAAAATTTTATAAATTTTTAGTTGAGAAAGCATCAATCTTGATAAATGGTGTATCTTTAACCATAGCCAAGATAAAGAAGTACAAATTTGAAATTTGGGTTATTCCACATACATTAAAACTTACAAATTTAGCAAACATCAAAAAAAATGATTTAGTTAATATTGAAATTGATATTTTATCTAAATATGTAAAAAAATTTATTAATGATAAAAAATAAATTTAGCCCAATAGAAAAGATTATTTCTATCTCAAAAAGAGGAGGAATGTATATTCTTGTTGACGATGAAAATCGAGAAAATGAGGGGGATTTAGTATTTAATGCCAGTGATGTTAATTCTAAAAAAATTAACTTTATGGCAAAAAATGGCAGAGGTTTAATTTGTCTAACACTAAATAAAAATCAAGCAAATAAACTTGGGCTAACATTTATGGCTCCCGTTAATCAATCGAGAAATCAAACAGCTTTTACCATTTCAATAGAGGCTAAGACGGGTATAACTACAGGTATTTCAGCCAAAGACCGATCACGAACAATAAAAGTTGCTACAAAAAAAAATGTATTAAAAAAAGAAATAGTTTCTCCTGGTCACGTATTTCCAATTATTTCTCGAGAAGGAGGAGTGCTAGTTAGAGCCGGTCATACAGAGGCATCTGTCGACATAGCTAGACTTGGTAACAAAATTCCAGCTGCTGTAATATGTGAGATTATGAATGAAGATGGTTCTATGGCAAAAGGCGATGACTTATTAAAATTTGCAAGTAAACATAAACTTCATATTGCAAAAATTGAAGACTTAATTTCATACAGACTAAGAAAAGAAAATCTTATTAAATTAAAAAAAAAATCTACAATTAATTTAAATAATCAAAAATTCAGAATATATGTTTTTGAGAACTCAATTGATGGTTCTGAGCATTTTGCATTAGTTAAGGGTAAAGTTAATAAAAGTAAATCACCAAGAGTTAGAGTTATTTCATCCAATGTAGTTCAAAATTATCTAATTAATCAAAAAATTCCTAACTCATTTGAAAAAACTTTAAAATATTTTAAAAAATACAGCAATTGCGTTATGATTTTTATAAGAGATCCAAATTTAAAATCTGTTACTCAAACACTTAAAGAATTTAAAAATAAAAAGTCTAAAACCAAGGAAAAGGATCAATTAATTAAAAGTTATGGTATTGGAGCTCAAATAATTAAATCATTAAAAATAAAGAAAATGATATTAGTTACTAGAACTCTAAAAAAGGTTGTTGGGTTGGATGGTTATGGTATCAAGATTATTAAACAAGAAATAATAAAATGAAAAATAAAGTATTAATTATACAAGCAAACTACTATAAAGATATCTCAACCAATCTTCTTAAAAGTGCTAAGAAAGAATTAAAGAATTTTGCAAAGATTAATATAATTTCTGTTCCGGGTGTATTTGAGATACCCGTAATTATCTCTAAAAATTTAAAAAAATATGATGGTTTTGTAGCACTTGGATGTGTAATTAAAGGTCAAACTCCTCATTTTGATTTTATATCTAAATCAACTACTGATGCGATTATGAATATATCTGTGCAGTCAAAAAAACCTGTTGGTAATGGAATAATTACTTGTTTAAATAAAAACCAAGCCATAGCTCGTGGCAAAAAGGGTAGAGAGGCTGCCAACGCAGTAAAAATAATATTATCGTTATAGTATGTCACTTCATTTTAGTAAAAAAAATAACCCAAGAGTTATTATAATACAAAAGCTTTACAGCAAATATTATAACAATGAAGTAGAATTAAATTTTCCAAAACATCGGTTCAAAAAATTTATAAAAGATGTAGTCAATGGAACAATTGAAAGAGATGATGTAATTCACGAAGAAATTACAAATCATTTAAATGATGATTTAAAAATGACAAATCTGGATAAAGTTTTTCAAGTGATAATTAAAAGTGCAATTTTTGAATTAATGTATAAACCAAAAATATCTTCAAAAATAATTATTAAAGAATACCTTAATGCCTCTAATTTCTTTATTGATTTATCACAAACAAAATATCTGAATGCTTTACTTGATAAAATTTCAAAAAAATTAAGAAATTGATGAATGAAGAATTCTTAATAAATAATTATTTAAAAAAATTATCTAAAAATAATCCATCTTCACTTAATTTAAATGATGATGTTTTTTTTGATAAAACCAAAAAATTAGTAATCTCTGTTGATACCTACAATGAAGGTATACACTTTTTAAATTTTAATAAACCAGATCTTGTTATAAGAAAAATAATAAGATCATCTATATCTGATATTTATGCTAAAGGGGTAAAACCAAATTATTTCTTTTTATCTGGCTCAGGTAACAAAAAACATTTCACAAAAAAAAATATGTCATTAATTAACAAATCTTTATCCAATGAACAAAATAGATTTAATATAAAATTATCAGGTGGTGATACTACATCCTCAAAAAATCTAACTTTTACAGTTATATCATTAGGATATTCAAATAAAATTGTTTATAGAAATAAAGCAAAAATAGGAGATGACATTTATTTAACTGGTAATGTTGGTGATAGTCATATTGGTTTAAAAGCTTTAAAAAATAAAATTAATTTAAACTTAAATCAAAAAAAATATTTTATTGATAAATATTATTCGCCTAATCTACCTATAAAATTTAGTTTACATCTTTTTAAAATTGCAAACTGCGCTATGGATGTCTCAGATGGATTGGTAATTGATTTGAATAAATTAATAAATAAACAAAAACTTGGTTATTTAATAGATATAGATAAGATCCCGATATCAAATCATTTAAAACAATTAATTAAAAAAAAAAGACTGAAGACATTAGATTATCTCTTCAATGGTGACGATTATCAAATTTTATTTACAGCTTCTAAGTCAAAGAGAAAATATATAAAAAGTTTATCCTCTAAAATGAATCAAAAAATTTCTATTATTGGGCAAATTAATACTAAATCAAAAAATTACCTACTAGATAATAGGAGAATTCCAATAAAATACCTCAAATACCAGGGTTATTCTCATATATTCTAATAAGTTAAATATTGCCTTTTATAATCTTTTTTGTAATGTCCGCATTTTAAAAAATAACTAAAACACTTATTTAAGGAATTATATGTCTGTTGATACCATTTTATTATACACAATTTTTGCTGGGGTTTTATCCATTGTATATGGATTTGTTACTGGATCGTCAATTTTGAATGCAAGTGCAGGAAATGCAAAGATGCAAGAAATTGCTTCTGCTATTCAAATAGGGGCAAAAGCTTATTTAAACAGACAGTACAAAACAATCGCCATAGTTGGTGTTGTTGTTTTAGTTATAATAAGTTTTGCATTTTCAATATTAGTTGGAATTGGATATTTAATTGGAGCTGCATTATCTGGAATTGCAGGTTATGTTGGAATGTTAGTTTCTGTTCAAGCTAATGTACGTACAGCTGAAGCATCAAGAAAGGGTTTATCTCAAGGTCTATCAATAGCATTTAAATCTGGAGCAATTACAGGAATGTTGGTTGCTGGTTTAGCATTATTAGCAATTGCAGTTTATTATTATATATTATTATCAGCTGGTATTGACGAAAGAGAAATTGTAAATGCATTAGTTGCATTAGGTTTCGGTGCTTCTTTGATATCAATTTTTGCAAGATTAGGAGGTGGAATTTTTACAAAAGGTGCTGATGTTGGAGCAGATTTAGTTGGAAAAGTTGAGGCGGGTATTCCAGAAGATGATCCTAGAAATCCAGCTGTTATTGCAGACAACGTTGGTGATAATGTGGGAGATTGTGCAGGTATGGCAGCTGATCTTTTTGAAACATATGCTGTTACAATTGTTGCAACCATGGTTCTTTCATCAATATTCTTTGTGTCAGATTTAAATATGATGGTTTACCCATTAAGTATTGGTGCAGCTTGTATTTTAACATCTATAGTAGGTACTTTTTTTGTAAAACTTGGACAATCAAAAAATATAATGAATGCATTATATAAAGGTTTTGTTGCTACAGCTATATTGTCTTTAATTATTTTATATCCCATAACAGACTACGTTATTGGATTAGATACTAATTATTCCGTAAATGGAGTTTCTTTTAATGGTATGAGTTTATATTATTGTGGTGTTATAGGTTTAATTATCACTGGATTGTTAATTTGGATTACTGAATATTACACTGGTACAGATTATAGGCCTGTTAAGAGTGTTGCGGAGTCCTCAACAACTGGACATGGAACAAATGTAATTCAAGGTTTAGCCATCTCTATGGAAGCAACTGCAATTCCAGCAATAATAATAGTAGCTGGTATACTGTTAACTAATTCAATTGCTGGTTTATTTGGTATAGCAATAGCCGTAACTACTATGCTAGCTTTAGCAGGTATGGTTGTAGCCTTAGATGCATATGGTCCAGTAACTGATAATGCAGGTGGAATTGCGGAAATGTCAAATTTACCAAAAAATGTTAGAAAAACTACCGATGCACTTGATGCTGTTGGAAATACGACAAAAGCAGTTACGAAAGGTTATGCAATTGGTTCTGCAGGATTAGGAGCTTTAGTTCTGTTTGCTGCTTACACAGAAGATATAAAGCATTTTTCAAAGGAAGCTGGATCTAAATTAGAAGGAATTGTCGTAACATTTGATTTATCTAATCCGTTTGTTGTAGTTGGTCTATTAATTGGAGGTATGTTACCTTATCTTTTTGGCTCAATGGGAATGCAAGCTGTAGGTAGAGCAGGAGGTGCTGTTGTTGTTGAAGTCAGACGCCAATTCAAAAAAATTCCAGGAATAATGAAAAGAAAAGCTAAACCAGATTATGGTAAACTTGTAGATTTACTCACAAAAGCTGCAATTAAAGAAATGATTATACCTTCATTATTGCCTGTTCTTTCACCAATAGTTCTTTATTTAATTATACTTCCGATTGGTGGACAAGTAGCTGCATTAGCCTCAGTAGGTGCTATGCTTTTGGGAGTTATTATTACAGGACTATTTGTGGCAGTCTCAATGACAGCTGGTGGTGGAGCTTGGGATAATGCCAAAAAATATATTGAAGATGGAAAATTTGGAGGTAAAGGATCAGAAGCTCATAAAGCGGCTGTGACAGGAGACACGGTTGGAGATCCTTATAAAGATACAGCAGGTCCTGCAGTAAATCCAATGATAAAAATTACAAATATAGTTGCTTTACTTCTTTTAGCAGTTATAGCTGGTTAAACTACTTTCCTCTATTTCTTGTTGGTGAATTAATTTTTTCTCTTAAACCAGTAAATAAATTGTATATGAAGTTATCTTGTTTAAACTCTTTTTGAGTTGTTTTTTCAAAATATACAAGATCATTCATTTTACTTAAGTCCAGCATTTTTTTTTCAATTAATAATCCTCTATTATCTAATTGAACTATTAATATATTATTTTTTTTGATTTTTTGGTTTCCTAACTTTATTAAAGATTGATTTGTTTTTAGTCTTTCTAGATAAAACCATTTATTTTTGTCAAATTCACTTATTGTAGATGGCGGACCTATTAACTTAATTATATCATTTTTACTTGATTTATTTATCTCTAATTTATTAAAATGACTTTCTAATGATTTATAACCATGATAATTAGATACTTTATTTGAACCACAATTAATTATAAAGATAAATAAAAATAAATATAATTTTTTCATGTACAGTTTATATTTAAATATTTACAACAATTTAATTAAATTAACTAGAAATAAAAATTTATACAATCAAAATAAATCAGACTCATTTTACGACAGAATGGTTATTTTTTTCTTTCATTTAAGTTTTTTATTGAAAATTTATAAAAAGGACGTTTCAAAAAAAGAACTTCAAAATTTTTTTGATTTTTGTATTAGACAAATTGAACTGTCAATTAGAGAAATAGGATATGGAGATGCTACTATTAATAAAAAAATGAAAGAATATGTTAATCTTTTATTTTCTATTATAGATAAAATAGATAATTGGGAACAGATCGATATATCTGAAAAGTCTAAAATAATTAAAATATATATAAGTGATTTTGAAAATAGTGAAAATTTCGTGGATTACTTTGAAAAATATAGGATATTTCTAACAAAAAAGTCTTTCATTAATCTCTCAAAAGATATATTAACCATTTAAATTATTATGGCAGTACCAAAGCGAAAAACAACAAAATCAAGGGCTGGGAAAAGAAGATCTCACATGAACTTAAACTCTAAGAATGTTATAGAGGATAAAAAATCTGGTGAGTATAGGCTGTCTCATCATATGGACCTAAAAACAGGTTTTTATAAAGGTAGACAGGTTCTAGATCCAAAAGAATAAAACTTATATATGATCAACCCTATAAAAATTGCAGTAGATGCAATGGGTGGTGAAAATTCTCCAAACAAAGTAATCAAAGGTATTGACATACATTACAGCAAATCTAAAGAAGTGTTTTATAATATATTTGGAGATGAGAATATTATTATTCCTCTAATAAAAAAAACAAAATTAACAAATAAAAATTTTAAGATAATTAATACAAAAAATTCAATAAAAGATACAGATAGCCCCTTATCTGCTGCAAAGAAAGGTAAAGATACAAGTATGTGGTTATCATTAGAAAGTTTAAAAAATAACGACTCAGATGCTATGGTATCTGCTGGAAATACAGGAGCATTATTTGTGATTGCAAAATTAAATTTAAATATGATAGAAAAAATTGATAAACCTGCACTTTCAGCTTTATGGCCAAACAAAAATGGAATGAATATTGTTTTGGATCTTGGTGCTAATATAGAATGCAACGAAAAAAACTTAGTGGATTTTAGTTTAATGGGATCTGCTTTACATAAATCTTTGTTTGAGAATGAGGATTCCAGAGTAGCATTGCTAAATATTGGATCAGAGGAACTTAAAGGAAATAATACTATTAAAAATACTTATCAGATTTTAAGTGAAAAAAAAAATCCTCTTTTTGAATTTAAAGGATATATAGAGGGTAATCATATAATGGATGGCAATGTAAATGTTATTGTGACTGATGGATTTACCGGAAATATTGCTTTAAAAACTGCAGAAGGAACTGCTAATTTCATATCTTCAGAATTAAAGAAAGCTCTTAATTCATCATTTATCGGTAAAATATCTTCTCTAATGAATTTAAAAAATTTAAAAAAATTTAAAAGTAAACTTGATCCTAGACTATATAATGGCGCTATATTATTAGGACTAGATAAGCCTGTAATAAAAAGTCATGGATCAACAGATGAATTAGGTTTTGCAAATTCTTTAAATGTTTGTGAAAAAACTATACGAGGTAATCTGATTGATAAGATTAAAAAAAATATAATATGAGAATAAACTTAACTAAAAAAGAAATAACAAATTCTGTTTATATGCAAATGGGCTTCTCAAAAAAGATAATTGAAAACCTTATTGAAGATTTTTTATCAATTATATTAGAAGAGCTTATCAAAAATAAGAAAGTAAAAATATCTAAATTTGGAACCTTTGCACTAAAAAATAAAAAAAGCCGAGTTGGCAGAAATCCAAAAACTTTAGAAAAAAAAATTATATCTGAAAGAAATGTGATAATATTTAAGCCTTCAAAAGAATTAAAAAATTATGTTAATTCGAATGATTAATGATAAAATCTACAAATCTATTGGTGAAGTTGCAAAGATTTTGAACTTGGTTGATAAAAAGACAGGTAAATTATCAACGCACACAATTAGATATTGGGAAAAAGAATTTAAGGAAATAAGACCGTTTATATTTGCAGGAAAAAGAAGATATTATGATGAAAACTTGATTAAAACTTTAAAAAAAATTCATTTTTTACTTAAAAACCAGGGAATGACAATTAAAGGTGTAAAAAAAATCTTAAAGATTAAAGATTCTCAACTTGACGAAACGAATATTAAAACTATAAACAAAAAAATTATTAAAACAAAATTAGATAAAATTTCTAATATAATTAAAGATATAAAAAAAGATGGCTAAAAAAACACACGTAAAAGTAAGATTAGTTCCAGAAGCTAAACCAGATAGTCCTTTTTTTTACTATGTTAAAAAGCCAGCAGGTGGTGAGAAGGCCAAAATAAAACTTAAAGCAAAAAAGTATAATCCCGCAACAAGAAAGCACGAAGTTTTTGTAGAAAAGAAGCTCCCACCTCACAGTAAGTAGCTATTTTTTTTTGAAATTTCTTCTTTCAAAATCAATATAAGACATAATCATATTTTTCCATATACGATTTGTTATCTTTGGATCAATGTTATTTTTAATTGATTTTTTTTTTATATTTTTAAGAATTATTGAAATTCTTTTCCTGTCAACAATTTCATGTTTGTAAGTTTTAAGTTTAAGTACTTCTTTAACTATATTAGTCCTAATTTTTATCAATTTAATAAGCTTATTATCAAGTACATCTAGTTTCTTTCTCAGGATATTTAATTTTTTTCTTTTATCTGGCGACATTTGATCAATTGGATTTATAAATAAATATTATATTTAAGCAATTATGTATACCGAAATAAATACAAAATACAGAATATACATATCTAATTGGTTACTAATTATGTTTATTTTGATCTCGGCAATGATAGTGGTTGGAGGCTTAACAAGACTTACTGATTCTGGATTATCAATTACTGAATGGGAATTTTTTAAGGGCTTTTTTCCACCAATCAACAATCAGGCTTGGTTAGATTATTTTGAAGCTTATAAACAAATACCTGAATTTAAACTTCAAAATTATTCAATGACTTTAAGTGAATTCAAGGTAATATTTTGGTGGGAGTGGGCACACAGATTTTTTGGACGCGTTATTGGCTTGGCTTTTCTGATACCTTTAATTTTCTTTTCAATCAAATTAGGTATTAAAAAACTTTATAATTTATATTTTATCTTTTTTTTAATTTGTTTTCAGGGAATTTTAGGCTGGTACATGGTCCAGAGTGGCCTAGTGAATAATATAGATGTAAGTCATTTTAGGTTGTCACTTCACCTTTTATTTGCATTTATTATCTTATCGTTAATTTATTGGAATTATTTAAGTTTAGTTAATTTAAATTTAAAGGATAAAAAAATTAATAACTATATACCTGAATTTTTTTTAGTATTAATTTTCTTACAAATTATTATTGGTGCATTCGTTTCAGGCATGGATGCGGGAAAAATATATAACACTTGGCCACTAATGGGTAATTCATATTTTCCTGATGACAATAACTTTATAAGTTTATTTAAAATATCTGCCTTTAGTGATCCATCACTAGTTCAATATTTACATCGAAATTTAGCTTATTTAATATTTATTATCTTCATAGTGATTTCATATATAACTTTTCGAAATAAAATTTTTTATTTATTTAAAGCTGTATCTATTTTAGGTTTTATTATTTTATTACAAATTATATTAGGAATTCTTACCGTTTTATCAGGTGCTAGTATTTTAGTAGCGTCTTTGCACCAAATTAGTTCAATATTATTAATAACATCGTCATTATATTTTTTGTACAAGAATAGATATAGTTGATCATTTTCTTTCAATTACAAATAATTCATTTTTAAAATATAACCCTTTATTTTTATTGACAATATCTTTTACAACTTTTTGGTAATATTTTTTTCTTTCTGCATTCATTATTTGCTCATCTGATATTTGGTTAACATACACTGCAGCATTCCATGCTGAAAATATTAATGATGTAGCAATACCACCGCTAATTTCATTTGGTAATGCTCGCAGGATATATTTAATTGTTTGTTTTTTATTAAATTTTAAACTTTTCAAAATTTTTTTGTCTGAATTTTTTTTTATATATTTAACTATTGATCCATATAGTGAAGGAAATGGTTTTTCTTTTGGCCAGATTTTCTTTATAATTTTACTTCCTGGATCATCACCACAAGCATGAACAACCACTAATTTACCTTTCTCATCTAATGACTTTATCATTGGATCAATAACATACTTTACTTTTTTCTCTGCAGATATTCTTGATCTATAAGGTTGAGATGCAATGATTAAGTCGTAACTATTTTTCCCATTATTTTTTTTTGGAATAACATTTTTCAAAGAAAATTCCTGATCTTTTCTATAAATTACAATTACCGATGGTTCTTTGTATGTAGGATTTCCATTTTTAGGGTTTCTCTCTATTTGCCATTTTTTACTCAAAAATTCTTGATTTAGTTTTCTTAATTGATTTGAAAAATCTAAAGAAGAATTACCTTTTAACTTAACTATTTTCCAATTCATTTTTTTTTGTTTTTTTTTGTCATTTGATTTGAGTGCTGTTGACTCTGCATAATTTAAATTGGAGATAACAAATACTGTATTTTTATGTTCGATAAATCGATCTGGAAGTTTTTCAAGTCCTAATCTAACATCTTCCATGCTTATTTCCTTTGTACTTACTAGTAGAGGAATTTGAGGCATTTTTTGATGACACTGCCTCATCACACTCATCAATAACGATCCATCACCCATACCCGCATCAAATATTTTTAATGCTGGAAATTTTGGATTTAATTTTTGAACAATAGGTTTTAACGCATCAGCAATCTTGTTCTTTTCGTTAGTTGTTGTTACAAAAAGTAAATATTTTTGTCTATTATCAAAAAATCTAAAATTTTTTTTCATAAATGTAAATTTATAATTACTAATTTGCTGGATAATTTGTTATTATGAATTTTTTTAAAACATTTAATACACGATCTGCTTCCTCTAATAACATCATATGTCCACAATTATCTATTATATCTATTTGACTTCCTTCAATTAAATTTGCCAGTTTTTTACCTTCTTTTACTGGACACATTTTATCGTCAGTTGCAAGTATAGAAAGGGTAGGTATCTTAATTTGTTTTGCAGCCTCAAAACCATTTTTGTAATTATCACATGCTCTAAAATCTACACCAAGGGTATTTTTTATTGTTCTTGTTTTAGCTAACATTGAACCAGTATTAATATGATATAACCCCGGAACGGGATGACCGCCAAAGTGACCAGCTGGCCCATGAGCCCAGTCCATCATTAATTCTACAGCCTTAGGATCGTTGTTTTCTGCTAAAGATAATAGTTCAGGGTTCATTGGAATTGCACCAGCACCACCCATTAAACTTAAAGTTTTTATTTTATCTGGATTCCTAGCTGTGCACTCAACTGTAACTAAACATCCTTGTGAGTGACCAACTAAAGAAGCTTCTTTATATCCAACTGCATCAATAACATCGCTTACCCAATCGGCCATATCTTCAATTGATTTTAAACTTTCGCCTCCCGACAATCCATGACCTGGCATATCTAAAGCTAAAACGCTATATCCATGGAAAGCAAAATATCTTGTTTGCAAAACCCATGTCATATGAGTTAGTCCGCTACCGTGTACAAAAATTATTAATGGTTTATTTTTATCAAATGGTCTACCACCTGTAGAGGCATAAACTTCGTTATTGTTTACTTGAAACTTCATTGATTGGATACGAGTCTAGGTTTCCTAGCAGCTCTAAATCCATTTTCAAAGTCGTTTTTAATATCATCTATATCCTCAATACCAACAGATAATCTGATCATATCATGGGATAAACCCGCAAACTTTAACGTAGCTTCATCCATTTGGGAATGTGTAGCTGATGCTGGATGAATTACCAATGTTCGAGTATCCCCAACATTTGCTAAATGAGAAGCAAGTTTAACGTTATTAATAAATGCTTCACCTGCTGCTTTCCCTCCTTTAATACCAAATGCTATCATTGATCCTTTACCATTTGGTAATAATTTGCTTGCTAAATCATGATCAGGATGATCTGGTACACTCGGATGTGAAACCCAAGCAACACTTTCGTGGCCTAATAAATACTCGACCATTTTTTCAGCATTCTCGCAATGTTTTTTCATTCTGACAGAAAGTGTCTCTATACCTTGTAACACATTCCATGCATTTTGAGGGCTTAGACAAGGACCAAAATCTCTCATACCTTCCGCTCTTGCTTTCATAGTAAACGCTGTTGGTCCAAATTCTTCAGCAAAAGATAATCCATGATAACCTTCATATGGTTGAGTCATTGTTGGAAATTTATCATTTTGCATCCAGTCAAACTTGCCACCTTCAACGATTATACCAGCCATTGAAGATCCATGACCAGCCATCCATTTAGTAAGTGAATGAACTACAATATCAGCACCGTGTTCTATAGGTTTGCATAAATAAGGTGTTTGATAAGTTGCATCTACCATTAAAGGAATACCTTCGTCGTGAGCTATTTTAGCAATCTCAGGCATATTCATTATTTCATTTCCTGGATTACCTACAAGTTCTCCAAAAATACCTTTTGTATTTTTTTGAATTGCTTTTTTAAATCCTTCTGTGTCTCTCGGTTTAACAAAAGTTGTCTTAATTCCAAATTTTGGAAGTGTTAATCTAAACAAATTTACTGTTCCGCCATAAAGTTGGGATGATACAACTAAATGATCTCCTGCCTCACAAAGAGTCATTACTGCAAGAAATATCGCACTCATACCAGACGATGTAGCAAGTGCAGCTGTTCCTCCTTCTAATGAAGCAACTCTCTCCTCTAAAACGGCAACTGTCGGATTTGATATCCTACTATAAATATGTCCACCCCTTTCTAAATTAAACAATGCTGCCGCATGATCTACATCATCAAATAGATATGAAGTTGTTTGGTATATTGGCACTTGTCTTGAACCAGCATTTTTATGAGGCTGATAACCTGCATGTAAACTAAGGGTATCAAATTTATATGTTTTAGGATCCATTCCTTTTTTGTCTGACATTTAGTTGCTCCTGTTTAAGTTTTTAAGAATTTATTATACACAAATATTATCGCTTATTTATAGCTTATTTATTAGTTAAAACTATCAAAAATGACTTAAGTTCTAACTGTATATCGTTTGACAATATATCGATTTATAAGTATTAATCCCGCAATTATGACTAAATTTCTTAAAAAAGATGACCTAAATAATAAATGGTTTGAAATTGACGCAACTGGAGCTGTGGTAGGAAGACTAGCAACCGTTGTGTCAAAAATTCTTAGAGGAAAAAATAAAGCAACATTTACTCCTCATATGGATAATGGAGATTTTGTTGTTGTTAAAAACGTAGATCAAATAAAATTTACAGGAAACAAGTTTTCAAATAAAAAATATTATAGACACACAGGTCATCCTGGAGGAATTAAAGAAACAACACCTGAAATATTACAATCTTCAAAACCGGGTGAAGTTTTAAAGATGGCTGTAAAAAGAATGTTGCCAGGTGGTCCTTTAGCTAAAAAACAATTGACTAAACTTAAGGTTTATTCAGGATCAGATCATCCTCACTCAGCACAAAACCCTGAGGTAATAGAGATTGGAAAACTTAATTCAAAAAATATAGTAAGAAATTAAAATGGAAACAAATCAATCAACATCCTCAAAACTAAAATTAGATTTTAAAGATGCAAAATATGCAACAGGTAGAAGAAAGACTTCAATTGCAAAAGTTTGGTTAAAAAAAGGGACTGGTAAAATTTACGTTAATGGTAAAAATCTAGATGATTATTTCACAAGAGCTACTCATAAAATGCAAATACTAAGACCTTTTGAAATTATCAATCAATCCACAGAATACGATGTTAGATCCCAAGTTGTTGGAGGTGGACACACAGGTCAAGCAGGAGCATTGGTTCATGGTATATCAAGAGCACTATTACAATTTGATGAAAATTTAAAACCAACACTTAGAAAAGAAAAACTTACCACGAGAGATTCTAGATCAGTTGAGAGAAAAAAACCTGGTCGAGCAAAAGCTAGAAGAAGTTATCAGTTTTCTAAAAGATAATATCATTTTATTAAACAACTGTTATATTACAATATGTCTAAGATTAATGCATTAGTTGCTGGAGCTACTGGATACATAGGTATTCAATTGGTCAAATTATTAACTAAACATAAAAGAGTTAAAATTAAATATCTTTGTGGTGATACCTCTGTAGGTAAGAAAATTAGCTCTTATGATAAATACTTTAATAAATATAAACTACCAAATATTGTTAAATTTAATGAAGAATTATTAAAAAATGTTGATGTTATATTTACTGCATTACCCAATGGAGAGGCTCAAAAAATTTCAAAAAATTTAAATAATAAAAATATTTTAATTGATTTAGCAGCAGATTTTAGACTTAAATCAGCCAGTGATTATTTGAAATGGTATAAAATCAAACACAATGCACCTAAATTAATCAAAAAAAGTATTTATTCTTTACCTGAGTTGAATAATCAGAACATTAAAAAATATAAGATAATTTCTTGTCCAGGCTGTTATCCAACATCAATTTTATTACCCCTAGTACCGTTAATTAATAAAAATATTGTTAAATCAAACAATATCATAATTGATTCTAAATCCGGTTATTCAGGTGCAGGCAGAAATATTCATAAAAAATATAACAACAAATTTTTAAATGAGACATTGAGTGCCTATGGTTTAGCCTTTCACAGGCACAATTCAGAAATTGATCAGGAACTAAAAATAAAAACTGGCAAAAAGGTAAAATTTCAATTTACACCTCATCTTTCACCAATGTTTAGAGGAATATTAACTACTATGTATTTAGATCTAAAAAGAAATGATTCTCTTAAAAAAATTTATTCTTTTCTAAAAAAATATTACAAAAATCATAAATTCATTAAAATTTTGAAACCAAATACTTTTTTAGGAACTAATGAAGTAATAAACACAAATAATTGTTATATTTCCGTGTGTGAGAGCAAATATAAGAATAAAATTATTATATTGTCAGCAATAGATAATTTGATTAAGGGTGGTAGTGGACAGGCTGTTCAAAATATGAATATTTTATTTGGATATAAGTCTGATGAAGGATTAAATTGATGAGAATACTAGTAATTTTATTAATTTTTTTATTTATAAATAATTGTTCTAACCAAAACTTTGGTTCTTTTTTAAAGAAAAAAAATGATGATATGGTTGAAAAACCAAATTTAGATATTGATAAAAATATTTCTTTCGAGGATTTTAAAAATAAAATTATTAATTATGGAAAAAATAGTAGTTTTCCGAGTTTAGATGATTGATATGACTAAAAAGCTTAATATAGCAATTGTTGGATTAGGACAGATCGGTAATTATCTCTATAATGAATTAAATACAAAAAAAAAAGATATTCTAAAAAAAACTGGAAAAATTATCTCTGTTTCTGCAATTTCAGCTAAAAATATTAATAAAAAAAGAAAATTTAGAATTAATAAGAAAATATTTTATAAAGATCCCTTTAAAATTTTTAAAAATAATAAAATTGATATTTTAATAGAAGCCATTGGTCAATCTGATGGTATATCAAAAAAAATTGTAGAATTTGCACTTAAAAATAAAATTCATGTTGTAACTCCTAACAAGGCATTAATTTCTAAACACGGCAATAATCTTTCTAAACTTGCTGAAAAAAATAAAGTTAATTTAGAATTTGAAGCATCAGTAGGAGGTGGAATCCCTGTATTAAGGACTATTAAAGAAGGACTAGCAACTAACAAGATAAGTAAAGTATATGGAATATTAAATGGTACTTGTAATTATATATTATCTGAAATGGAAGAAACTAAGTCTGGCTTTTCAACTGTATTAAAAAAAGCTCAACTATTAGGTTATGCTGAACCAGGTAATCCAAAATTAGATTTAAATGGTTACGATGCTTTAGCTAAAGTTAAAATTCTTTCTGCTTTGGCATTTAATAATAAAATATCAAATTCAAAATGTCTAATGGAGGGTATTGAAAATATAGAATACAAGGATTTAGAAATTGCAAATCAATTAAATTATAAAATTAAATTATTGGGAATAACAGAAATTGTTAATAATAAATTATTTGAAAGAGTTCATCCGTGTTTAATTAAAAAAAATACATACATCGCAAATGTTAATGGTGTTATGAATGCTGTTATAATTGAAGGTAATCCAGTAGGTGAGAGTGTTTTGCAAGGAGAAGGTGCTGGACCTGGTCCAACCTCGTCAGCTTTAATGTCTGATCTTTTGTCAATTTTACGTGGAAATATCAAATACCCTTTTGGGATTTCTGATAATAAAAGAAAATCTCCATCAATATATAATACAGATAATTATTCAAATGCTTTATATATTAGGCTTGAAGTTAAAGATAAACCGGGTGTCCTATCTGAAATCACAAAAAAATTTGCTAAACACAAAATATCTGTTCAAAGATTAATACAAATACCAAATAATAAAAATAAAACTGCTTCTATTGTGATTATAACTCACAAATCTTTAGAAAAAGATTATCAGAAATGTATTAAATCTTTTAAATCAAATTTAAATATTATTAAAAACCCTGTATTATTAAGACTTTTTTAATGGAACTTTATTTAAAGCTCTTTGAAGTTCTATTCCCTGTATTTTTTATTGTTGGAATTGGTTTTTTATTAGGGAAAAAAAATCCAAATTTTGATACTTCGTTTATAACATCTTATGCTGGAAATTTTGGAACTCCAGCTTTAGTAATTTTCTCTCTTACATCTACAGGTGTCACATTTGATATATTTGCAGAATATTTTATTTACGCATTAATATTACTCTCATCATTTGCTTTAATCGGTCTTGTTTTTTTAATTCTTATGAAAAAAGATTATATCAGAGAATTACCTACTTTTTTTTTACCTAATACCGGTAATATGGGTATACCAATATGTCTTTTTGCATATGGTAAATTGGGAATGGGCGTAGCTGCAGCCATATCATCATTGGTAATACTTTTACATTTTACTGCTAATATATTTCTTGCAAAACGAAAATTTGATTTTTCAATAATCGCAAAAAGTCCTTCTTTCTATACAATTATTTTGACCGTTATATTTTTATACTACGGCAAAGAAATGCCAGTTTTTGTAATTAATACAACAATGCTTTTATCTTATGCAATGATTGTAATGATTTTAATGTCTTTAGGTATTGCCTTAACCCAAATGAAAGTATTTTCTTTGAGAGACTCAATTATAACATCAATTGGTAGAGTAATTCTTGGTCCAATCGTAGGTTTTTTTATTATAAAATTTTTTAATTTATCTGGTTTTGCAGCTGGAGTTTTACTAATTCAATCTTCAATGCCTAGTGCAATACTTTGTTATTTGGTTGCTTCAATGTATTCACCAAAAAAAAATGTAGATAATATTTCCAGCACAATTGTTGTTTCTACTTTAATGTCATTGGTTACAGTGCCAATTACAGTATTTATCGCCCTTAAATATTTTGCTTAAATGAAAGCAATATTTTTAAATTTATCCGCATGGATAGTTTTGCCCTTTATGGATGCAATTGCAAAATACTTATCTTCAGATTTGTCTTTTTTTCAAATAACGTGGGCTAGATATTTTTTTACAGTTGTATTCACAACTTTTTTTATGTTTTTATTTTTTAGGGAACAATTGAAGTTTTCTCAAAATATCAAATTACAAATAATTAGAGGTTTGTTTTTATTTTTTGCAAATATATGTTTTTTTTACTCCATTTCTGTGATCTCTATGGCAAAAGCATTAACATTGGCGTTCGTTGCTCCATTGGTCACAACTGCTCTTTCTCCATTTTTACTTAACGAAAAAGTCGGATATAGACGTTGGACTGCTGTATTAGTCGGTTTTTTTGGTATTTTAGTCGTTATAAGACCTGGAATTATAGAGATTAATCTTGCTAGTTTAACAGCCGTTGGAACAGGCTGTTTTTACGGCTTTTATCTAATAATAACTCGAAAATTACATTCAACAGATAGTCCTTTACTCACATTGCTGATTACAGGCGTAGTAGGGGTCATTATCGCATCTTTTTTTGTTCCTATTGTTTGGATTAATCCTACTCCAATTCAATGGTCTTGGATGGCTCTAATGGGTATATTTGCCTGTTTAGGCCATATATTAATCATTTTGTCTCTTCGTCACGCTGATGCTTCAAAATTAGCACCATTTGGTTATTTTGAGATAGTTACTAACCTTATTTTAGGATATTATGTGTTTTCGGATTTTCCGGATAAATATATTTTTATTGGTCTTTTCATAATTGTTTTATCTGGGTTATATGTTTTTAAAAGAGAATATTATCATAAATATAAGTAAAATTATATGTACTATATATTAATATAATACATTAATTAATGTGTGTAAACTATTGTAATTGTTAAATTTTATATAATATCTAAACTTATTTAAACTAGTATAAAACACAAATAATGGAATAAAATTATAAAATTTGTCAATTAGACATGTCCTGGTAATTAAAAAAATAATCAATAAATATGCGGTTATTTGAATTATAAAAATATATATTGAAATTGGATTATGAGATAGGGGACCAATATTCAATAAAATCAACAATTATGATTAAATTTAGAACAAATCTATTGCTAATAAAAACCTAGTTTTATTTTGATATGGGAATTTCTTAATATTAATTAATATAAATATACTAAAAAATATTAATTTTCTAAATAATTACAGAAGTAATGCAATTTATGAATATAGCTTTTAATGCCCCAAATATAGGCCTAATTTAAAGATTTCATTTTATAAGCTGCAACCAATAGGGGAATTTAAAATTGTAATACTAAATGTTGTTAAATTTTAAAAAAACGTTGGTATTGCTAACTTTTAGAGCAAAATTCCCTCAGATTTGAGCAGTTTTTTCTTGGTTTTTATACCACCTTTTCCAGAATATCCTCCAAGAGATCCATCAGACCTGATTACTCTATGGCATGGTATTTTAGGAGCATATGGATTTTTTCCAATAGCATTCGCTACAGCTCTAACAGCTTTAGGCTTATTAATACCCTTTGCTACTTCAGAATAGGTTAAAACACTACCTTTCCTGATAGTTTTTAAATATTTCCAAACTTTAATTTGAAATTGTGTACCTTTTAGGATCATATAAAGAAAACCCTGTATCTCTGCACCTTTTCAGGTACAAAGATCAGTAGTTTTTTGGCACGTCGTTGTATGCGCTACCGCCATGCCTTCCACCCCGCAATTTTAGCGCTACTCTGCGTGGTTTTCTGCCCTCTGGGCTTGAATCTCTCGATTTTTCCCCAGCTGGTCAGTTAAGAGTTGCCTCTTAATTCATTTGAGAGATTATCATAGTGCAAATATGATTAGTATCACTTTATAGTTGATTATTAAGGTTTTTTAACAGCTGTGAATAGCGTTAACAAACTATCTTGGACCAACGAAAATTAGAATAAAATAAGATAAATAGAAAATTATTGTTAAAACAGATAAGAAATATACTTCTAATGATTTTCCATTTTTTTTGTAAACCAAATAACTCAGTATAGTTAAACCTAAAGATATAATTAAAAAATAACTTGTAGGAATTTCACCATCTATAGTCATAAACTTTAGTTTTAATTCATTTGACATTTAAAATCACTTGATATATTACTAATGATAATTAATTGTTATCACTAGTAATTATATGAAAGAACTAACAACAGAGCTAAAAACACTTCATGAAGCAACTTTAAATAACCTTAAAAGTTCTAAGGCAAATAATACTTTAAGAGCTTATAAATCTGACTTTAAAGATTTTGGAGCTTTTTGTGCAAAACATAGACTAAATCCATTACCAACAGAGCCTAAAATAGTTTCCTTATACCTAACCCATCTCTCAAAAAATTCTAAAATAAGCACTTTAAGACGAAGATTAGTATCAATAAGCATGGTTCATAAATTGAAGGGACATTATTTAGATACAAAACATCCAATCATCATTGAAAATTTAATGGGGATAAGAAGGGTTAAGGGAAGCATCCAGAAAGGTAAAAAACCTATATTAATCAATCATTTAAAATCAATTATTAATGTAATTAATGAACAAAAAACTGAGGAAATAAAAAAACATAGAGATAAATCAATAATCTTAATTGGCTTTGGAGGAGGCTTTAGAAGAACCGAGCTTATTTCAATTGATCATGAGGATATAGAATTTGTTCCTGAGGGTCTAAAAATCAATGTTAAAAGATCAAAAACTGACCAATTCGGAGAAGGAATGATTAAAGGACTGCCCTACTTCAATAATGAAATTTACTGTCCTGTTATAAATCTAAAAAAGTGGTTAGAAATTTCTAAAATTAAGTCTGGACCTATTTTTAGAAGATTTTCTAAAGGTTTATCATTAACAAACAAAAGATTAACTGACCAATCTGTAGTTTTATTAATGAAAGAATATTTAAAGTTAGCAGGTATCGAAAACAAAAATTTTTCTGGTCATAGTTTAAGATCTGGTTTTGCTACAGTAGCTGCTGATTCAGGCGCTGATGAGCGAAGCATTATGGCTATGACAGGTCATAAAACAACACAAATGGTTAGAAGATATATTAGAGAGGCAAATATATTTAAAAATAATGCTTTAAATAAAATTAAGTTTTAATAATTTTAATTCTATATTCATCTATCTTTTTAGCAGCTAATTCATTTGTTAATTTAAAATTTTTATAAATTTTTTTTTGTAAATTTTTCTTATATTTTTCATTATTTATTACTTTTTCAATTTTTTTTTGTAAATTTCTAATAGAGAGTTTTTTAATTTTTATAGCTGAAGATGATGCTTCAGGAAGCCCACCCTTATTAGATATAATAACAGCACACCCTGCGCTAGAAGCTTCTAAAGCAGTTCTTCCAAATGGCTCATCTATTCTAGAACAAACTACTGAAATGTCAGATTTTTTAAACCAATTAGTAACTATATTGTTATTTTTAAAACCAAGAGTTTTAAGTCTTTTATGATTAAAAATTATTTTTTCTCTTGGTTCGTCACCAATAGCAATAGCTTTCCAGTCAGGAAATCTATTTAAAATATTTATTACGGCTTTTCCAAATAGATCATATCCTTTTGATTTATTTAATCTTCCAACAAAAATAATAATTTTTTTCTTTCTTTTAAAATTAATTTTTTTTTTATTTGTAGATTGGTGAATTATATTTAATTTATTTTTAAAAATTTTTTTGTTAAGACCTTTTGTAAATTGATTTAAAGTCCACCTACTATTAAATATTAACATTAAAGTTTTTTTCAAAAGATTTATTCTATCATTTATAGAAGTTGAATGTTTCATTTTAAGTGGATCATTGTGAAAATATAAAACAATATTTTTATTTTTTTTATAAATTGTATTTACATAATTGGGCCTGTTATGGATTTCAATGAGTTTGGATCTAGTTATATTTTCTTCTTCAACAAATTTTTTTATGTATGATTTAGATGAGCTCTTAAAAAAAAATTTTTTAAATTCTAAATTTTTATAATTTTTTAGTAGTCTGGTTTTATAATCTGTATTTCCATATACTAATATATTGTTTCTAAATTTGCTTAAAGGAATGGTATCTTTTAAGAATAATGATACTGCTCCTGGATAAATTGGAGAGAAATTTTCTTTATAGGGGAGTAATATTGAAATTTTCATTTTTTTTAAATTTTAATTTGATTTTATTTCTCAATTTAATATTTTTTTTTAATTTATATTCTTCTCTCATTGCAATCGATTTAGAAAGATATCTCTTACTATATGCTAATTTCCATTTTCTTCCTCTTGTAAATTTTGCTCCTTTTGAGGAGTTATGTGTAGTAATTCTTTTTTTTAAATTATTTGTATAGCCAACATAGCTTACAGGATTGTCACTATTTTTTGAAATGATAAGATAAACAAAGTAAGGCATTATGGCGGTCCCTAGGGGAATCGAACCCCTCTTTCATGGATGAAAACCATGTGTCCTAACCGATAGACGAAGGGACCAGAGATGGAGTTTCTATTGCAATTATTAAAAATAATCAAGCTATAGGTTCCTCACTTTTTATAATTTCTATTGAAGTTTTTTTGTGTGTGACAAGAGTTTCTGTAATAAATTTTGTATTTTCTTTTTTTATAGCTGCAACGATTTCAGTATTAGTAATACCTGTGGCGCAAAAAATGCTATCCCCTTTTACTATTTCATTTAATTCATATTTTTTTTTTAGGTCTTTTATACCCATTTTTTTTGCTCTTGTTTTATCTTGATCAGTTTCAAATATAAATCTTCCTTGAAATTTACATCCATATGCATCTAAAGCTGCAGCAGAAATAACTCCTTCAGGTCCACCACCAATACCTAAAAATAGATCAACTTTATACTTACTATTGGTCACTAATAGAGCACCACAAATATCACCATCTGAAATCAATTTTAAATTTACATCTAAAATTTTTAATTCATCGATGATTTTTTTATGCCTAGGTCTATCTAGAATACAAACTGTGAGTTCACTGATTTTTTTATTTTTAGCATCTGCTATATTGTTAATATTTTTTTTCAAGGGATAATCTAAATCTGTTGCATCGAATGGAACGTCTTTACCTACAGCAATTTTATTCATATAAGTTTCAGGAGCATTAAATAAATTACCTTTTTCTGAAATTGCTAAAACTGATATTGCTCCAGGAATATTTTTTGCAGCAAAGTTTGTTCCTTCAAGTGGATCTACAGCTATATCTAAATTTGGACCATTACCTTTTCCAAGTTTTTCACCTATATATAACATTGGTGCTTTATCAAGTTCGCCCTCACCTATCACAACTTCTCCATTAATTTCTAGATTATTTAAATCTTTCCTCATTGAGTCTGTTGCTGCTTTATCTGCTTTTTTTTTATCACCTTTACCAAGATATTGATAACAATTGATAGCAGCCCTTGAAGTAACTTTTACAAGTTTCTCAATCAAATCTTTATTTAAAGACATTAAATATTTTTAGCAATGGATTCTTCTGAATTATATTTCAATCTAGCCTCAAATTCACTCAATCTTTTCCATACCGAGATTAATTCGACTATTGTAGACCAGCTTCTAACTAAATATTGTAGGGAATTTTCAACTCTTCCAAATGCTCTGGTTATTTGTTGAACAAAACCTAATGTAATAGCGCCTGAAACTATAGTTGGTGCTAATGCTAAATAAGGAACAATTACCATACCTTGAAAATAACTCCACTTGACTGCATTAAAATATAAGTAGTGAAAATATGATTTATAGTGAATACCTCTAACTCTATCGTATAATTGACCTATAGTTGGTGGAGCTGCTCTTATAGGATCATCTTCTCCATGAACTAATTCCTTTCTATAACCTGCTTCTTCTTTTTGAATATCATATTCAATACCAGGTAATTTAATTCCTACTGCTGCTAATAAAACTGTTCCACCAAGTGCAGATATTATTGCAACCCAAACTAAAGCATGATCAACCGCACCAATCCATGGAAGTACATCGACTTGTTTGGATAATCCCCATAATATAGGTAAGAAGGCTACTAAAGTCATTATACTATCTAGAAGTCCAACACCAAGACCCTCCATTATTCTTGCAAATTTTAAAGTATCTTCTTGAACTCTCTGCGAAGCCCCTTCTGTTAAACGTGCTTTCAGCCATTGAGAATGATAATATTCAGCCATTGAAGTTCTCCATCTAAACACCCAATGAGATACAAAAAATCCTGTTATAATTGCAATTATAATCCAAAGACCTGCAACTTTTGCAAATGTAAACAAATATCCAATAAATTCGGTTTCTGTTACTGAACCAGGTTCTGTCAGAGCTTTTTGAAGAGTATCGTAAAATTCACCAAACCATTCATTAATTTTTACATCTAATTGAACTTGATACCAGGTTGAAACTAATATGAAGATTGATCCAAATATACTCCAACCGTACCATTTTCTTTCTGTAAAAAATTTAAACATTATTTTGTAAAATTATCAGCGTAAGATTTTAAAGTAACTTTTCTTTTATTTGGTTCTATTAATTCAAAATCAATATTATTTTTTTTTGCATACTCAATTGCTAATTCTTTTGTTGAAAATTCTAATTTTAATTCACCATATGTATCTGTAGAACTCTCCCACCCCATCAAGGGATTGGTGCCTGGATCATCAGTAATGTACTCAATAATCCATTTATCGAATTTCTTTAATCCTGACTGCATAGCAGTTTTAGAGGGTTTATATATTTTTACTTTTTTCATAAAATGGTCGGGGTGGTAGGATTTGAACCTACGGCCCCTTGGTCCCAAACCAAGTGCGCTACCAGGCTGCGCTACACCCCGAATTGAGTACTAATACAGTAGATAAAAAAAATTTCAAAGTATATTAATCACTATTTAAAAGGAAATTTTATAAAAATTGCTATATATAAGTATCTATGATCATTGAATGTCCAGCTTGTTCTAAGAAGTTCAATATTGAAGAAAAATTAATTCCAGATGAAGGTAGACTTTTAAAGTGCGGCAATTGCGATCATACATGGTTTTTTAAAAAGGAAGGAAATATAAAATTAGAGGCTGAAACTATAAAAATAAATGAAATTAAAGAAAGTAAATCAGAAATCAATGTTGAGCCAGTTGAAGAACCTATAAAACAAACAAAAAAAATAAGAAAAAAAATTTCAAAAAAATCTTCAACAAAAGAGAGTACATCAAAAGAATTAGTGTCTATTAATAAAAGTTCAGTTTCAAGAGAAAACAATATTATTAAAAAAATATTTTTGATAATTATATCAATTATTGCATTTATATTACTTTTAGACACATTTAAAAATCAGATATCTGTTATATTTCCTGGCATATTGAAAATGTCAGATAATTTGTATCTAGTAATAAATGACTTGAAATTATTTATTAAAGATTTAGTCAGGTAAAAATGATTCAGATAATTACAAAACCATTTAGATGGTTTTTCAAGCTTGAAGCCGCAAGTGGTCTTGTTTTACTTTTTGCAGCGATAATAGCTTTAATTGTAAGTAATTCTAATTTATCTGAATTATATTTTTCTACATTGAATAAATATTTATTTTTAGGAATAAATAATTTTGGATTAAAATTATCAGTTTTACATTGGATAAATGATGCTTTAATGGCAATATTTTTTTTCTTTGTAACATTAGAAATTAAAAGAGAATTCTTACAAGGTGAACTTTCAAATATAAAACAAGCCCTTCTTCCAATTATCGCAGCAGTTGGTGGAATGTTAGTACCTGCATTATTTTATGTTTTTATTAATTTTGGAGATAGTGAAACAATGAATGGTTGGGCAATTCCATCTGCAACTGATATCGCATTTTCTTTAGGAGTGCTGTCATTATTAGGTAAAAGAGTTCCATTATCTTTAAAAGTTTTTCTAACTGCTTTAGCTATTATAGATGATTTAGGAGCTATAGTAATTATTGCATTATTCTACTCAGGTGATCTGAGTATTAAATATCTAAGCTTAATGCTTTTAGCCTTTATTGTTCTTCTAGTAATAAATAAGTTTAATATAAAGAAATTTTTACCTTATTTAATTGTTGGAATATTTCTTTGGGACTTCACTCACAATTCTGGCATTCATGCAACGATTGCTGGTGTTTTGCTAGCAATGACTATACCTCATAGAAAAAAAGACAAAGACTTTTCGCTACTAATAAAAATTGAACATGCGATTAGTCCATATGTTGCATTTGGTATTATGCCATTATTTGCTTTTGCAAATGCTGGTGTTTCATTAGAAGGTTTATCTTTTGCATCATTACTTGATAAAGTTCCATTGGGAATATTGTTAGGATTGTTTGTTGGTAAACAATTAGGAGTATTTGTGTTTTCATATGTTTCAATAAAAATGAAAATTGCCCAGATGCCTAATAATTCTAACTGGTTTAATTTTTATGGCGTTGGTGTTTTAACAGGTATTGGGTTTACAATGAGTCTATTTGTTGGAAATTTAGCATTTGTTGAAAATATGCAATACATGGATGGAGTTAAAATTGGAGTTTTGACTGGGTCATTTTTATCCACTTTATTTGGTTACTTCTTAATACTACTTACACCAAATAAGTAAGTAGTTTATGAAAAGATTAATAATAATAAGTTTAACAATAATAATGTTTTTTTTTAAAAATTCAGCAAACAGCAACGATCAGAAAAGTTTATACGATCTAGAAATTGAGAGTATTAGTGGAGAAATCATTAAACTAAAAGATTATCGAGATAAAGTTATACTTATAGTAAACACCGCCAGCTATTGTGGTTTCACAAAACAATACCAAGATTTGCAAGATTTATGGGATGAATACAAATCTAAGGGTCTTATTGTTCTTGGAGTGCCCTCAGACTCTTTCAATCAAGAAAAAAAAACCAATAGTGAAGTAAAAGAATTTTGTGAGGTCAATTTTGAAATAAATTTTCCATTAACAACTATTACTGAAGTAAAAGGAAGGGATGCTCATGAGATTTTTGTGTGGGCACAAAATAATTTTGGCAAATCTGCAATTCCTAAGTGGAATTTTCATAAAATATTAATCAATAAACAGGGAAATGTAGAGGAAACATATGCTTCTTTTACAAAACCTACATCAAATAAAATCATAAATAAAATTGAAGAAATACTATAGTTCAATCGTTAAACCATCATGTGCTGGTATAACATTTTTAGGTATAACTTTCTTTAACTGGTTATAATCTAATACTGGTGATAAATTTGAAAGAATAGCTTTTTTTGGTTTAGATTTTTTAATAAATAATAAGGATTTTTCCAAATTAAAGTGTGATGGATGAAAATTGTACCAAAGACAATCAACTATTAAATACTTCAGATTTTTGAAATAAGAATAATCTTTTTTGTAAATATTACTTACATCAGTAATGTATGCAAGTTTTTTATCAATTATAAAACAATTAGAATTGACTGAACCGTGCTCAACAACAATAGACTTAAATTTTATATTTTTATTTTTATGTTTAATAAATGAATTTTTTTTTAGTTTATTTAATTTTAAAGTAGCTGGATATTCTCTTGAGAAACTTTCAAAACAATATGAAAAACTTTGTTTTAAGTATTTGGATGTTTGATTATCAGCATAAACATTAACTTGTTTTCTACTATTAATAAAAAAAGATCTTAAATCATTTATTCCATGAGTTTGATCGGCATGCATATGTGAATAAAATACTTTATCAATTTTTTTTATTTTATGACGTAATAACTGTTGTCTTAAGTCAGGAGATGTATCAATTAAAATATTTTCATCAGTTGTTTTAATAAGTGCTGAACATCTTGTTCTATAATTTTTCTTATTTTTAGGATCACAATTTCCAAAAAAACCATCAGGTCTCGGTACTCCCATGGAGCTTCCACAACCTAATATTATAAATTTTATACTCATTTTCTAAAAAACAGTCTTTCAAAATTATTATTTGTAATATTTTCTAATTCATCAAAGGTCATTGATCTTAATTCTGAAAGTTTTTCCAATGTATATTTAATGAAAGAAGGTTCGTTTTTTTTACCTCTCATTGGTATAGGTGCTAAAAATGGACTATCTGTTTCAATTAATATTTTATCATTTTCAATCATTTTAAATGTTTCTTGAAGATCAATACTATTTTTAAAAGTTATTATTCCACTTGCAGAAAAATACGCATTTAATGTCATCATTTTTTTAGCAAACTCTTTCGAACCTGTAAAACAATGCATAAGTATTTTAATATCGCTATTTTTATATCTATTTAAAATATCAAAAGTTTCTTTTTCGGCACTTCTAGAATGAACTATCAAAGGATATTTAAGTTCAATGGAGGCTTCTATATGTGTTTCAAAACTTTTAATTTGATCATCTTTATGACTATTTTCATAATAGAAATCTAATCCTGTCTCTCCTACTCCAATTATTTTTCTTAATTTATTAGCATTTTCAACAATGAATTTTTTATTCATTTTATCATTGCTAGACTCGTGAGGATGAATTCCTATACTTCCATAAATCATATCATCAAGATTTATAATCTTTTTAATATTTTGAAAACTTTTTGAATTAGTTGAAATAGTTAAAATTTTCTTTAATCCATTTTCTTTAGAACGTTTAATAACATCACCAATATTTGAATAAAGAGGCTCGTGATCAAGATGACAATGTGAGTCTATCATTTTTCAATTTTTTTAAACAAAATATCTAATTTATTTATTTTTAAATCTTTTTTTAAAATTTCATTATTATCAATTGATGTAAAATCAATAGAATTTTCTGTTTCATTAAAAACATTTAGCACTTTTACAGATGTTTCTGGCATTACTGGATAAAGCAAAATAGTGATTTTTCTAATTAATTCTAATGCAGTATAAACTATCGTATTCAACCTTAATCTTTCATCTTTCTTCTTCCAAGGTTCCTGATCGTTAAAATATTTGTTTGCGGCAAACAATCTATCAACAATAAAACTCATATATTGATTTATGTCTTGATTATCTATAAATGATCTTATTTTATCTAGATTATTTAATGGTTTTAAAATTTCTAAATCATCATTATTAAATTTGTGATCAGGTATTAAAGAGGAACAATTTTTTTCTGCAAACGAAAGTACTCTTTGGCAGAGATTTCCAAAATTATTTGCTAAATCACTATTAATACAGTTTTCAAGTTTTTCCTCTGAAATATTGCCATCATTTCCAAAGGAAACTTCTTTAAGTAAATAATATCTTAATGGATCTAAACCATAAACATTAATTATTTCTAACGGATCTAAAATATTTCCTTTTGATTTTGACATTTTTTCATCACCTGAAAGGATCCATCCATGCCCATAAACTCTTTTGGGAGGCTCTATTTTTGCCGCTAGTAAGAATGCTGGCCAATAAATAGCATGAAATCTTAATATGTCTTTACCAATAATATGTAAATCCGCTGGCCAAAAATTTTTATATAATTCATTATTTTCATCGGGATATTTTAAAGAACTTAAATAATTTGTTAATGCATCTAACCATACATAAACGACATGATTTTCATCACTTGGCACTTTTACACCCCAAGAAAATGTTTTTCTACTAACAGATAAGTCTTTTAATCCACTTTTGACAAAGCTTATTACTTCATTTCTTCTACTTTCAGGTAATATGAAGTTTTTATTTTTTTCATACAAATCTAATAACGGTTTTTCCCATTCTGAAAGTTTAAAAAAAAAAGATTCTTCTTCAACCCACTCAACTGTTGAACCGGATGATCTAGCAACTTTTAAACCATCTTTTTCTTCGACTTCATCTTCATTATAAAAAGCCTCATCTGATACTGAATACCAACCAGAATATTTAGACAAAAAAATTTGTTTGTTTTTTTCAAGTATATTCCATAAATTTTGTACAGATACTTTATGTCTATCTTCTGTAGTTCTAATAAAATCTGTATTAGATAAGTTTAATGTTTTAGTTAAATCCTCAAATGTTTTACTTATTTCATCACAAAAAGATTTTGGATCCTTATTTAACTTTTCAGCAGATCTTTGTATTTTTAAACCATGCTCATCTGTGCCTGTTAAAAAATATACATTAAAACCATCAATTTTTTTGAAACGTGCAAAAAAATCAGCAATTATGCTTGAATATGCATGTCCCATATGAGGTTTTGCAGAAGGATAGTAAATTGGTGTTGTTATATAGTAATTTTTATTCACTTAGTAATTTATCCTTAAATTCCAAAAAAAAAGTTTCATAATCAAGATTAAATTTTTTTACATTTGATAGTTTTGAATAATAATATTCTTTAACTTTATATGAAAATTTTTTTGTTGTGTTTATATGTTTATAAAAAAATAATTCAATAATCATATTTAAATTATTTCTTATAAACTCTTGTTTAATATAATGCTTATTATTTATTAAATTATTTAATAAATCATCAATTGTGGTTTCGGATAATGATAATTCATATTCATTCATATAATTTATTAATGATATTAAAAAATAAGGTGTTGAGTAATAATTTATCAAATTTGAGTTTATTTGATCATAAATATTTTCATTAAAGTAATTATTGACAATTAATCTGGTATTTTCATTGGAGATACTTAATTTAAATTCTATACATCTGGATTTTA
Organism: uncultured Pelagibacteraceae bacterium; assembly: GCA_902531175.1. Lineage (GTDB taxonomy): Bacteria > Pseudomonadota > Alphaproteobacteria > Pelagibacterales > Pelagibacteraceae > Pelagibacter. The sequence continues at coordinate 168,319 of CACADE010000002.1, read as the reverse complement.
TTGTATCGATTAAAAACTTTTCTGAATTATAAATTAAAATAAAAAAAACATTTTCATTCGGTTCTTCTAAATTTTTCAATAAGGCATTTGTTGCATTAGTATTTAAAAATTCGACATCATCAAGAATTATAAATCTTGACTTATTATTAAAGGAAGATTGATTTGTAAACTTTATGATTTCTCTAATTTGATCAATTTCTATATTTTTTTTATCATTATATTTTTTTATATTTAAAATATTGGGATGAGATTTGTTTTTTATTAGTTCGTAATCATTATCGGAATTAAAAACTTTATATAAAAATTTTTTGGCAAGTAATGATTTTCCAATACCTTTTTTGCCAGTTAATAAAATTTTATTTGGAAGATTATTATTTTTATAAAGTGTTACAAATTTTTCTAAATATGTTTCATGTCCTATTAGTTTATATTCAGACATTTATATTATTTTCTCAAGTTCATTTATTATGATTTTTTTTACTTCGTTAATAGTATTTGTGTTTGAATTAATTTTAATGTATTTGTTTTTGTTGCTTGATATTTTTTCATATCCGTTCTGGACTTTATTATAAAATTTAAGTTTAAATTTATCATATCTATTTAATTTAGATCTATTTTTGAGCCTTTTTTGTAAATTTTTTGAATTTACAGTACTTAAAAAAACTATATTAGGATTAAAATTTCCAATTATAAACTTATTCAGCATTTTAATTACCTTTAAATCAATTTTCATTCCATAATGTTGATACGCAATAGTAGAATCCGTAAAACGATCAATTAGTATTATTTTTTTTTTATAATTTTTTTTAATAATTTTCTCAAAATTTTCTGATCTTCCAGCATAAAATAGTAATAAATCAGTTTTATTATTTAAATTTAGTTTCTTATTTAAAATCAATTTTCTTATTTTTTCTGAAAAAATTGAACCACCAGGCTCTCTTAATTTTATAAAACTTTTTCTTCGTTTTTTTAAATAATTTGCAGCAATTTTAAAGTTTGTAGTTTTTCCCGAGGCCTCAATGCCTTCAAATATAATAATTGGATATTTAGACATCGCCCCATATCAAAAAATTGATAGAAGTTATCAACCTTGATATTGCATTTTGTTGTTTGATATTTTCTGTAGAAAATAAGTCATGATTAGATATAACTTCATCTTTATATAATACTTTTATTTCCGCTAATTTTTCACCTTTTTTTATCGGTGCTTGTATAGGACCGTCATAAACAATTTTCACTTTCATATATTTTTTTTTAGCTTTTGGGATGGTCTTATAAATTATGTCTTTAGTATTAACTTTTACTTTTTTCTTATTTCCCTGCCAAACATCTAGTTCATAAAGATATTCGTTATCGTTACTTATTTTTATTGTATCGAAATTTGTAATTCCCCATGTTAACAATTTTTGTGATTGCTTTGATCTAGAATTTTTAGTTTCAAAACCACTTGCAACAGCAATTAATCTTCTTTCTTTTCTTAATATAGAAGATGCAAGTGAATATTTTTCTGAACCAAGGTAGCCTGTTTTAATTCCATCTACACCCATATTTTTATATAATAATGGATTCCTATTTCCTTGAGTAATGGGATCACCGCCCGTCCTACTCCAAGTAAATTCTTTAATTTTGAAATACTCATAATATTTAGGATGTTTTTTGATTAAATAATTAGACATAATTAAAATATCTCTAACGGTTGAATAATTATTATCATCATTAATCCCTGACGAATTTGAAAAATTAGTATTTTCCATCCCAATTTCTTGGGCTTTCTCAGTCATTAGTAATGCAAACTCGTCCTCAGTTCCTGCTATACCTTCAGCCAATGCTACACAAGCATCATTACCTGAAGCAACAATTATACCTAATAATAAATCTTCTACCGAAACTTCATCTCCAACCATTATAAACATTGATGAATAACCAGATGAGGATAATCTCCAGGCATTTTCAGAAACGATAAATTTTTCATCTAAAGTAATTTCTCCACTTTTCAATAAATCAAAAGCAATGATTGAAGTCATTATTTTTGTCATAGAGGCAGGAAAAATTCTCTCATCAGAATTTTTTTCATATAAAATTTCACCAGATAAATAGTCTTGTAATATTGCAGTTCGTGCATTTATGTTAAATTTTGCATAAGAAATATTGGTTATAACTAAAAATGATAGGACAAAAATTAATAGTGCTTTTATTTTCATAATTTTATTAATTCAATATTTTCAAAATTTATATCAGCAATCTCATTATATACATTTTTAATTGATCCTAAATTATAAAAAGGACCCTTGTAAACTCTATATAAATTTTTAGACATTTTTTTGATATTTATGTCTTTTAAATTGTATTCATCCTCAAGTCTTTTTTTCAATGTAATTGCAGATTCTTCAAAAAATAAATCAGCAAATTTAATTATAAATTCAAATTTTGTATTTTTCACCTTTTCAACTTTTGAATTATTATCTTTTTCAATTGATATATTTTGGATTGAAATGCTGTCTACTGGAGCTTTATTAGCTACTTTCTTTTCCTCATCAAATGTTTTAGCTTTATTTGCAACAAAAGTATTACTAGAATTTATTGTTTCTACACGTACATAGGGTTGATCAGGATCAATATCAAGTTCAGTCGCAATCCTTTCAGAAATTACTGAGTTATAAAAAATTGGATATTTCGAATTTTTTCCTACTTTAGCAATCAAATACTTTTCATTTAACAAATTTGTTATTTTTATATCTGTATCTTTTTTAAGTTTATTATTGAAAATAATTAATGATCTTTGATCTATTTTTTTTGAAACTATTCGTTTTTTGTAAATATCATTATTATATATGAGAGCAAATCCATCATTTGAATAATTTTTAAAATCTTTGTTCGTGGTTACTTTTTTATTAGTAGTTTCACATGATGTTAAAATTATTGCTAAAAAAATTATTATCTTAAGTTTCATTTTTAAAACTATTTTTTAATGTGCATACCGCCAAACTAAATCTTAATGACCTATTCCACTTTAAGATTAGCTTATAATTATTAAAAATAATATATGCTGGTTTAAGTTTATTTGCATTTTCAACTATTTCAGCATCAGGAGTAACTATTGCTGCTGTCAAATTGTCATATTTGTCCAAAAAAGACGAATTTTTTATATAATTTTTTAAATATTTTACTTTTCTCTCATGTTTAATTTTTTTTGCTGACGTATTTAAATATTTATCAGGAATGTTTTCACTTAGATTAATTCTATAAAAACACGGAGTATTATCATTCCATCCAAGATTACTTAAATAGTTAGCTGCAGATGCAAAAGAATCCTCAATATTTTTTAGATCAATTGATCCATCTTTATTATAGTCAATTGCATGATTTTTAATTGTGGATGGCATAAATTGAAAATTACCAAATGCACCTGCCCAAGATCCAAATAATGTACTAGGATCTATAATTTTTTCATCTACTAATTTTAAAAGGGTGATTAATTCTTTAGTAAAAAATTCACTTCTTCTTTGATCGTAGCTTAATGTTGCAAGTGAAGAAACGATATCCATTTTACCCAAATAGTTTCCAAAATTAGTTTCAATACCCATTAGTGCTAATAGTAAATTTTTATCTACTTTGTATTCAGAAGATACCTTATTAATAATATTGTTTTCTTTATTTAATATGATTTTTCCTAATTTTACTTTTTTTGATGAGGTTCTTTTAGAAATATAAGTGTTTGTGTCTTCATAAAATTCTGGTTGATATCTATCATATTTAATTACATCAGATAAAAATTTTGATCCGTCTATTAATTTATCGACTGTGACCTTACTAACACCTTCTTTAATAGCCCTTTTTTTAAATTTAACTTTCCAATCATTGAAATCATCAGCAATTAGAGTTCCAGAATTTAATATAATTAATATTGATACGATAAGTAATTTAATTTTTTTCATACAAATCTTTTAGGTATATCGATACAGCAATCCATATCAAAATAAAGCTGATTAATTTATGTATATCTAATTCCTCATTATATAAGTAATAACCCAACAAAAATTGTAAAGTTGGAGTTATATAAAAAACCATGCCTGTTGGACCTAAACCACATAATTCAACACCCCTAACATATAAATATAAAGGAATCACGGTCATAGGACCCGCTAGCATGAATATTAACATTAATTTGACATTCGATATGTCAAAATCATTTAAATCATTTTGTACAATTAAATAAAATGCAAATATTACCGCTGGAAAAATAAATAAACTTTCAACTAATAAACCAATATCTGTGTCTACTTCAATTTTTTTTCTTACTAAATTATAAAAACTCCAACTTAAAGCTACAATTAATCCAACCCATGGTATTGATTGGAAACTGGATATAACTAAATAAAAAATTGATATAGTTACGATTAAAAGTGAAATTTTAGTTTTGAAACTTAATTCCTCTTTTAAAAAAAAATAACCTAAAAAAACACTTATTATAGGCATTATAAAATATCCAAAACTAGCATCTATAACCTGATCATTACCTATTGCATAAATCCAAACAGCCCAATTTGTAAAAATTAATAATCCAGATAAAAAAAGCATCATAATTTTTTTTTTATCCTTAAAAACTGAGCTAAATTTTTTCCACTTTGATAGAATGATTGTTGTTAATATTAGCATAACAGTTGTCCATGCACTTCGATGTAGGACAACTTCAATGTGGCCAGCAAAAGCAATATATTTAAAATATATAACTCCAATAAAACCCCACCAGAAGGAACCAAATGCCGTTAAAATTATACCTTTATTAAATTGATTTTTGCTTAACATTATATTGATCAATTAAACTATTTTGTTTATGAAATATAGAATTTTAATTATTACAAATTAGGAGAGATGGCTGAGCGGTTGAAAGCACCGGTCTTGAAAACCGGCAAAGGGGCAACTCTTTCCTGGGTTCGAATCCCAGTCTCTCCGCCACTAATATTTATTTTTAAATTCTATAAGTTTTTCTAAGATGATTTTATCTTCAAAATCTTTTGAATTTTTACCTAAACTTAAGTTGACTAAGGTTTCGTCATCAAAATTAATTAGCTTATCTAAAGAAACTAATTCTTTATTATCGAGATTGTCAATAATTGAATTAACAAATTTAGAAACAAAGATATCCATTTCTTTAGTTCCGCGATATTGAGCTCTGTATAGAATTTTATTAATTAAATTTTGTTTATTTGAATCCATTAATTAAATCTTTATATATATAAATCATGAATGATCACGAATATTTATTGTCAAATATTCAGAATATTAAAGGTATAGGGAAAAAAACAAGCCAATTATTTAAAAGAAAAAATATAAATACAATTTTTGATTTATTGTGGCATCTGCCTACGAGTAAAATTGAAAATTCAAAAGTAACAAATATTGGTGATATACAAATAGGTAAATTACAAACAATTAAATTAACACCCTTAAAATATAATTTTCCTAGAATAAGACGATTACCTAACAGAGTTGTGTGTCAAAGTAATGATATTAAAATTGATTGTGTTTTTTTTAATTCATATGAAGGATATATAAAAAAAATCTTACCGTTAAATACTGAAATAATAATAAGTGGAAAAATTAATTTTTTTAGAAATAAATATCAAATCACTAATCCGACTCAAGTTAAAGAAAGTAATGAAAATATCTTAGAGACTAAAAATAAGTATAGTCTTACAGATGGTCTTACAATTAATAAATACAATAATATAATTAATGAAGTCTTAAAGGAATTACCAGATTTAGATGAGTGGCTAAATGATGATTTAAAGGAAAAATTTAACAATATTAAGTGGAAAGATGCAATATTAAAAATTCACAGTCTTGATACTAAAGAAATTTTAAAATCTAAGTATTACAAAAGGTTAGTTTTTGACGAATTGTTTGCTCATTTTTTATTATCCTCAAAGATAAGAACTAAAATAAAAAAAATTAAGAAATCACAAAAAATTTTTAAAGATTGTAAGGAAAAATTGATACAAGATTTAAATTTTAAATTAACAAATGATCAAGAAGCTGCAATAAAAATTATAAACGAAGATCTTAAATCAAAAAGTAGAATGTTTAGACTTTTACAAGGAGATGTTGGGTCAGGTAAAACAATTGTATCAATGATAGCAGCAGTAAATTGTATAAATGCTGGATATCAAACAAGCTTTATGGTGCCTACTGAAATTCTAGCAAAGCAACATTTTTCTTTTGCTAAAAAATATCTACCCAAAAATATAAAAATTGAAATGTTAACAGGTAAGGCAAAATATGCTGATAGAAAGAAAATTTTAGAAAATCTTAACCTTGGTAAGATAGACTTTCTGATAGGAACACATGCGTTATTCCAAAAAAAAGTTGAATACAATAAACTGGGTTTAATAATTATTGATGAACAACATAAATTTGGTGTTCGTCAGCGTAAAGAGTTATCAGAAAAAGGTGGAAATAACTGCGATGTTCTTGTCATGTCTGCAACTCCAATACCAAGAACAATGATGATGACGGTTTATGGTGATATGGATTTAACCTTAATTAAAGAAAAACCAAAAAATAGAAAAAAAATAGTCACTTACAGTAAGTTAGAAGATAAAATATCTGAAATAATTAAATTTGTTAAAAAAGAAATTTCTAATAAAAATCAAATTTTCTGGGTTTGTCCTTTGATAGAAGAATCGAAAAAAGTTGAACAACAATCTGTAGTAAATAAATTCAAGTATTTAGAAAAATATTTTAAGAATAGAATTGGATTAATTCATGGTTCACTCGATAAGGATGAAAGGAATAAAATTTTAAATAATTTCTTAGATAGAAAGTTGGATATACTGGTTTCAACCACCGTTATTGAGGTTGGAATTGATTTTCCTAATGCTAACGTAATTGTTATTGAAAATGCTGATAAGTATGGTTTATCCCAATTACATCAGTTACGTGGTCGTGTTGGACGTGGTAGTAAACAATCTTACTGTATATTGATGTTTAAATCCTCATTAAGTGAAAATGCAAAAAAAAGAATTAATATTCTCAAAAGTTCAGATGACGGTTTTATAATTTCTGAGGAAGATATGAAATTACGTGGATATGGAGATTTGTTAGGATTTAAGCAAAGTGGAATTAAAAATTTTAGATTAGCTGATCCCATATTAAATGAAGATTTATTCTTACTCGCTGAAGCAGAAGTAAAAAAATTAGAGATGAAAGGTGATAATTTTAGTAAATATAACAAATTATTAAAATTATACGATCGAGCCTCAATAATTAACGAAATTTCTTAAATTTTTTTTGGATCTGAAGTACCAGCTGAAACAATAAATTTAGACGCTTCTTCAAAAGTCATATCTAAATAAATAACTTCATCTTTGGGGAACATTAATAAAAATCCACTCGTAGGATTTGGTGTTGTTGGAACAAATACATTAATAAGATTAGTATTTGTTTTTTTTGATATTTCACCATCGTTTTCTCTGGTCGCAAACCCTACTGCCCAACTACCTTTTCTCGGATACTCAACTAAGACTACACTTTTCTTTGATCCTTTTTTTGGTGCTAATGTTTCGGTCATTTGGCCAATTGCTGAATAAATTGTTCTAAGAATTGGTATTCGTTTTAATATATCATTAAATATTTTAAGTATTTTTTTTCCAATAAATGAAAGAGATAAACTTCCAATTATTGTAATAAAAATTATAGCTAATAATATTTCCAAACCTGGTATTGCAAAAGGCAAATAACTATTTGGATTTAATTCGTTTGGTATTAATTTTGACGATATAGATATAAAAAATCTAGTTAAATATAATGTTATACCTATTGGAACAAGAACAACTATTCCTGCTATAAAATAGTTTCTAAGTCTTCCAAGGATTGAAATGCCTCTTCTCTTTAATTTTGCCATAAATTAACTGTAACTTGCATATAAAACAAATACGACTGCCAGTACAAATAGTACTATTAAAATTTTGTTATTAAGTATCATATTAATTATTATAAAAAAGGTGTAATATATTAGGTAAAAAAAGTGAATAGAAGAAATTTCATACATTTATTTGGTTGTAGTTGCTTATCTTTTGGCCTATCCGCATGTGGTAGTGCACCGATAACTGATCGAAAACAACTAAAATTAATTCCCGAATCTAACCTTAATGCAAAAGCTGCTCAATTATATGAAAAGGTAAAAGAGAAAGAAACTTTAAGTGAAGATACTAAAACATTAAATCAAATAAAAGAAATTGGATCTAAAATTGAATATTCAATATCAGAATACTTTGACCGAAATAATATCCCTGATCCAACTGTAAATTTTGATTGGGAATATATACTTATTGATAAAAAGAAAGTTAAAAATGCCTGGTGTATGCCTGGAGGTAAAATTGCTGTCTATACTGGTCTATTAGATATAACTAAAAATGAAGACGGATTGGCTGCTGTGATGGGTCATGAAATAGCTCATGCTGTTGCAAAACATTCAGTAGAAAGAGCAAGTAGAGGTGTTTTGTTAAATACTGGTACAGCAATTTTAGATATAGCCACTAAAGGTAAAGTATCTCAGATAAATAGAACCACAGGGATGAATGCTGTCGGTTTATTGTCACAGATAGGAATTATGAATCCTTTCAATAGAAAACAAGAGAGTGAAGCTGATTATCTTGGTTTGATATTTGCATCACTATCTGGTTATGACATAAGGGAAACAATCAAAGTTTGGGAAAGAATGAAAGAAGCTAAAAAAGGGAAAGAACCACCAGAATTTATGTCTACTCACCCATCATCAACAAATAGAATTAATAATATTACGAACTGGATAAACGAAATTATTATTAAATATCCTCCTATTGCTTAAGTGGTGAGCCCTGATGGACTCGAACCATCGACCCATTCCTTAAAAGGGAATTGCTCTACCAACTGAGCTAAGGGCCCCCAAGAAGCGTTTTTATATTGATTTTTTTTTATTAATCAATGTTAAAAATTTACAATATATTGATGTACTTATCGTGAAATTCATCAAAAGTACCATGTTTTATATTGTCTCTGATGTTTCTCATTAAATCTTGATAAAAGTTGATGTTATTAAGGGTCAGAATCATTGAGGCCAACATTTCGTTGGTATTAAATAAATGATTTAAATAATTCTTAGAATATTTATTTAAATTGAACTTTGTGACACTTCTGTCCAGTGGAGTATTATCATTTTTATATTTTGAGTTTCTAATTTGAATTTGTCCTTCCCATGTAAAAGCCAAACCAGTTCTCCCAGATCTCGTTGGCATTACACAGTCAAACATATCAACACCTCTCTTAACTGCACCGAGTATATCAGATGGAGTACCAACACCCATTAAATATCTTGGTTTTTCTTTAGGCATATGATCTTTTATTCCATCAAGAACATCAAACATTTCATCCTGTGTTTCTCCTACTGCCAATCCTCCTAGAGCATATCCATTAAATCCAATATCAATAAGATTGTTTAAAGATTTGATTCTTAGATCATTAAATAATCCACCTTGCACAATTCCAAATAAACCTTTGTGGTCATTTATTCCAAATGCATATTTTGATCTTTTTGCCCACTCTGATGATAATTCCATTGATTTTTTAATTTTATCATAATCTTTAGTATTTTTAGGGCATTCATCCATAACCATTACTATGTCTGAGTTCAAACCTTTTTGAATTCTTATGCTTTCTTCAGGGCTTAAAATAAAAGTTTTACCATCTATATGTGATTGAAAAATTGCACCTTTATCTCTATCGATTTTATTTAATTTTGACAAAGACATAACTTGAAAACCACCTGAGTCCGTTAAAATTGGCAAATCACAATTCATGAATTCATGAAGTCCTCCAACACTTTCAATTCTTTCAACACCAGGCCTTATCATTAAATGATATGTATTTGATAAAATTATTTCACTACCTGTTTTTTTTATATCTTCTAAAAAAACACCTTTAACAGTTGCTTGTGTACCAACTGGCATAAACGCAGGAGTATTAATATCACCTCTATGAGTCTCTATAACTCCTACTCTTGCATAATTTTGAGTGTGATGAACATTAAAATTGAAATCTTTTAATGACATTCATTATTAAATTATTGAGATTTAAAGCTTATAATTTTATCAGGATTTGAAACTGCTCCGTTATCACCATCACCTTTTGTAATCATATCAACAAATTCCATTCCTTCTATTACTTTTCCAAAAACAGTATATTGTCTATCTAGGAAAGGTGCTGGCTTAAAACATATGAAAAATTGACTATTGGCACTATTAGGATCGGATGATCTAGCCATAGAGACAGTACCTCTATCGTGAGGAAGGTCATTAAATTCTTGATTTAAATCTGGTAAATCAGATCCACCAATACCCGCTCTTCTTAAATCGAAATCTTTTGAAGATGAATTTCCAAATTTTACATCACCTGTTTGTGCCATAAACCCATCAATTACTCTGTGAAAAACAACATTATCGTATTGTCCTGAATCTGCTAACTCTTGAATTCTTTTAACATGATTTGGGGCAACGTCTGGATACATTTCAATTTTTACATCACCATCTTTTAATTTTAAAATCATTATATTCTCCTTTGCTATTAAATTTGTTGATAAAAAAAAATAAAAAATAATTAAAATATTTAAAAATTTATTCATAAACCTCTTTCAATGATTTAATTGTACTTTTAGTTGTAAATTTTTTTAAATCACCATTATGTTGAGCGATTTCTTTAACAAATCGAGATGATATTATTTGATTTTCAACATCTGACATTAAAAAAATTGTCTCAACTTGATTATTAAGCTTTCTATTCATTCCAGCAAGTTGAAATTCGTACTCAAAATCAGAAACTGCTCTTAAGCCTCTTAGGATGATGTTTGATTTATATTTTTTACAAAGGTCTGTTGTTAAAGTATTAAATTTTATAACATCAACCTTATTCTTTTTAAATTTCAGATCTTTATAAAGAGCTCTTTTAACAATTTCTATTCTTTCATCTAATGAAAATAGGAAATTTTTCTGATTTCCATCTGAAATACCTACAATTACTTTATCTACTATCTTAAGTGATTTTTTAATGACATCTATATGACCAAAGGTAATTGGATCAAAAGTTCCAGGATAGATAGCTATATTTTTCATTAGATGAGATTATCATCTAATTTAATAGCAGAAACTACTTTTTCATCACCAGTCAGTTTAATTATTCTAACACCTTGCGTATTACGACCAGCTATTCTTATTTCTTTAACAGCTGTTCTTATTACTCTACCTTTATTTGTTGAAATTAATATTTGATCTCCTTCAAAAACAGGAAAGGATGAAGAAACATTCCCATTTCTTTGTGAATTTACAATACCAATAATTCCTTTTCCTCCTCTATTTGTAACTCTATAATCATAATGAGATGTTCTCTTACCATAACCATTTTCTGTGATTGATAATATGAATTTTTCTTTAGCTTTAATTTCTGATTTTTGGTCTTTAGTTTTTACTTTCTTATTTGAGTCATGATCAATAATCGACAGAGATACAATAGTATCATTTTCTGCTAAATTGATACCTCTTATACCTTTTGATGATCTACCCTTGAAAACTCTAAGTTTTTTAGACTCAAACCTTATACATTTTCCTAATTTAGTACTTAAAATTATATCCTGATCATCTCTACAAATTTTAACACCAATAATTTTATCATTACCGTCAAGTTTCATTGCAATTTTGCCTGAAGCATTAATTGAGGTAAAATCTTCAAGATTATTCTTTCTAATTTTTCCTTCACTTGTTGCAAAAATGATATGCATATCTTTTGTATCGACATCGCTATCTGGAAATGGCATAATTGAACTAATTGATTGATGATTTTTTAGAGGAAGAATATTAAATAACGATTTACCTTTTGATGCAGCTGATCCTTCTGGAATTTTCCAAGCTTTAACTTTGTAAGCTAATCCTTCTGTAGAGAAAAACAACACAGAAGTATGTGTATTTACTGATAATGTTTGTACTACAGAATCTTCGTCTCGTGTTTTAATCCCTGTTTTGCCTTTTCCACCTCTTTTCTGTTGTTTAACATTACTTAAGGCACCTCTTTTAATGTATCCTTGTAATGTAATTGTAATTATTACAGATTCTTTTTGAATAGTTTCTTCAATATTATAGTTTAAAACAGCATCTATAATCTGTGTTCTTCTCGGAGATGAGAATTTCTCTTTAATTTGAGATAACTCATTACTTATAACTTTTAATAGTTCACTTTTAGAATTTATTATTTTTTTATACTTTGTAATCAATTCAGATAATTTTTTTATTTCTTCTTCAATTTCATTAATTCCAAGGGCAGTTAATTTTTGTAATCTAAGTTCTAGTATTGATGTGACTTGAGTTTCAGATAAGTTATATGATCCTTTATAATTTTTGTTATCAACTAATTTAATTAATTTTGCAGATTTTGTTATTTTCCATTTTGTTTTTATAAGAGTATTTTTTGCCTCTTCAGGATTTTTTGAAGATCTAATAATTTTTATTACTTTATCAATATTTTCTACACTAACAGATAAACCAAGCAAAACATGAACGCGATCTTCAGCTTTTTTTAAATCATATTTAGTTTTTTTAATAACTACATCTTCTCTAAATTTTAAAAAGTTCTCTAAAAAATCTTTTAACGAACATGTTTTAGGTTTGTTATCAACAATCGCTAAAGAATTAAAACCGAATGAAGTTTCAATGGATGTATATTTATAAAGTTGTCTTTTGATTGTCTCTGGTTCAACACTTCTTCTTAAGTCTATTGCAACTCTTATACCTTCTCTATTAGACTCATCTCTGATGTCACTTATACCTTCTATTTTTTTGTCTCTAACTAATTCTGCAATTTTTTCGTTTAAATTAGATTTATTTACTTGATAAGGTATTGATGTAATTACCAATCTATCTTTACCGTTTTTAAGATTTTCAACATTTATTTCACCTCTAATTTTAAAAGAGCCTCTACCTGTTTTGTATCCTTCTCGAATAATATCTTTACCAATAATCACTCCTCCTGTTGGAAAATCAGGGCCAGGTATATGCTTCATTAACTCTTTAACTTTAATGTCTTTATTTTTTATAAGCGCTAAAGTTCCATCAATTATTTCACCAAGATTATGTGGTGGTATACTAGTTGCCATACCAACAGCGATACCTCCAGCTCCATTTACCAAAAGATTAGGATATTGAGCTGGCAGCACTGTTGGCTCTTGCTCAGTTTCGTCGTAATTACTTTTAAATGAAACAGTATTTTTTTCTATATCATCAATCAAGAATTGAGAAATTTTTGCAAGTTTGGTTTCTGTATACCTCATTGCTGCAGGGGGATCACCATCTATTGAACCAAAATTACCTTGACCATCAATTAACGGAACACTCATTGAAAAATCTTGAACCATTCTAACTAAGGCATCATAGACAGCTTGATCACCATGCGGATGGTATTTACCAATTACATCTCCAACAATTCTTGCAGATTTTCTAAATTGTTTTGTCCAATCAAAACCACCTTTGTGCATTGCATATAAAATTCTTCTGTGAACAGGTTTAAGTCCATCTCTTATGTCGGGTAATGCCCTACTAATTATTACGCTCATAGCGTAAGATAAATATGATGAGCTCATTTCATCATACATCGAAATTGGTTTGATATTTAAATCTTTAGTTACTTCGTTTTTTTGCATTTATTTAGAAAGGGATATCGTCGTCTAACTCGTTTTGAGTCATAGAACTATCATCAAAACTTTGTTTGTTGTCTTGAGATGGAATTGAATTTTGATTTCCTCCACCTAACATTGTTAATGATGAATTGTATCCTTGAATTAAAATTTCAGTAGAATATTTATCCTGACCTGATTGTTCATCTTTCCATTTTCTAGTAGTCAGTTGTCCTTCAACGTATACTTGTGCTCCTTTTTTTAAATATTGTTGAACTACATTTACTAGTCCTTCATTAAAAACAACTACTCTATGCCATTCAGTTTTTTCTTTTTTTTCACCGGTATTTTTATCTTTCCATGATTGACTAGTAGCTAGGCTTAATCTTGCTACACTTTTACCGTTAACCATTTGTTTAATTTCTGGATCTGCGCCTAATCGACCGATTAAAAGTACTTTATTTAAGCTTCCTGCCATAATATTTATATATTTGAAATGTTATTTATAACATTAATAGGCTTGAATATTAATTTTATTAATCTAAAGCAACTAAAATTATGCTTAAAAAGATACTTATTAAGGGCGCAAAAGAGCACAATTTAAAGAATATTTCACTAGAGATTCCTAAAGATAAATTTGTTGTAATAACAGGTCTTTCTGGGTCTGGAAAATCATCATTAGCATTCGATACTGTCTATGCAGAAGGTCAAAGAAGATATGTTGAAAGTTTATCTGCTTATGCAAGACAGTTTTTAGATAAAATGAAAAAACCTAATGTAGATCTAATCGAAGGTTTAAGTCCAGCAATCTCCATAGAACAAAAAAATACTTCTAAAAATCCAAGATCAACAGTTGCAACTGTAACAGAAATATACGATTACATGAGAGTACTTTATGCAAGAGCTGGAATACCCTACTCTCCATTCACTGGTAAACCAATTACTTCACAAACTATTAGTCAAATTGTAGATAAGATTAAAGAATTACCAAAAAAATCTACCATATATTTATATGCACCAGTCGTGCGAGGACGTAAGGGTGAATATAAAAAAGATATATTAGGATACAAAAAAAGAGGATTTAGAAAAATTAAAGTTGATGACCAATTATATGATATTGAAAGTGTTCCAGAATTAAATAAAAAACTCAAACATGATATTTCAATTTTAGTTGATAGAATTGTAGTAAATTCCTCATTAGGAAACAGATTAGCTGAAAGTGTTGAAACAGCTGTTAATTTAGCAAATGGATTACTTTTTGTTGAATATGAAAATGAAACACTTCCAAAAAAATACAGAAAAATCGAAAAACTAATTTTCTCTACTAAATTTGCTTGTCCTGAAAGTGGTTTTACTATTGAAGAGATTGAACCAAGACTTTTCTCATTCAACAGTCCGTATGGAGCTTGTGAAGAATGTGAAGGTATTGGAATGAAATTAAATGTTGATCCAAATTTAGTTGTTCCAAATGAAAAAAAATCTATCGCAGATGGTGCTATTGAACCTTGGGCAAAATCTACATCAATGTATTACGCTCAAACATTGGCATCTTTATCTAAACATTATGGATTTTCATTAGATGATAAATGGTCAAAACTACCAAAAAAAATTAAGGATGTAATTTTGTATGGATCTGATGATGAAGAAATTAAATTTACTTATGACGATGGCTATGAGAAGTATTCTCACAAAAAAACCTTTGAAGGTGTTGTTAATAATCTAGAGAGAAGATATTTAGAGACAGACAGCGATTGGAAAAGAGAAGAAATTGCTCAATATCAATCTGATACAAAATGTGAAAGATGCAATGGTTATCGATTAAAAGATGAAGCTCTTTGTGTTAAAATAAATGAATTAAACATAAGCCAAGTTACAGAAAAATCAATTTTTGATGCTAAGGAATGGTTTAGATCTTTAGAAGTTAAATTAGACAAAAGACAAATTAAAATTGCTCAACATATATTAAAAGAAATTAATGAACGTTTAGATTTTCTTTTAAATGTTGGACTTGATTATTTAACTTTATCTAGAGAGTCTGGAACATTATCTGGTGGTGAAGCACAAAGGATTAGACTAGCTTCACAAATAGGATCAGGTTTAACTGGAGTTCTATACGTTTTAGATGAACCATCAATTGGGTTACATCAAAAAGATAATGTAAAACTTATAGATGCATTAAAAAGATTAAGAGACTTAGGTAATACTGTTATTGTTGTCGAACACGATACAGAAACAATGGAGAATGCAGATCATATAATAGATTTAGGACCTGAAGCTGGAAATAAAGGTGGAGAAATTGTTGCTGAAGGTACCTATGAGCAAATTTTAAAAAATGATAAAAGTATTACTGGAAGATATTTATCAAATAAGAGTTTCATACCTATTCCAAAAAATAGAAGACTTGCAAAAAATGGTAGATTTTTAGAAATTAATGGTGCATCGGGAAATAATTTAAATAACGTAAATTTAAAAATACCTTTAGGTAGTTTCACTTGTGTTACTGGTGTATCTGGAAGTGGTAAATCTACTTTGATACTTCAAACTTTATACAATGCATTAAATCTTACTTTGAATAATAATAAGTCTAGAAAAATTCCTCAGCCATTTAGAGGATTTAAAGGAATAGAATTAATTGATAAAGTTATAGATATTGATCAATCACCTATTGGTAGAACTCCTAGATCAAATCCTGCTACATATACTGGAGCTTTTGGTCCTATAAGAGACTGGTTTACCAATTTACCTGAAGCAAAAAGTAGAGGCTATAAACCTGGAAGATTTTCTTTCAATGTAAAGGGTGGAAGATGTGAAGCATGTGAAGGAGATGGTGTAATTACTTACGAAATGCACTTTCTTCCTGATGTTTACATAACATGCGATGAATGCAAAGGCACTAGATACAACAGAGAAACATTAGAGATTAAATTCAAAGATAAGAGTATTGCAGATGTTTTAAATATGACTGTTGATGAAGGATGTGAGTATTTTGAAAATATTTCAAACATCAAAACTAAACTTCTAACGTTAAAGAAAGTTGGTCTTGGATACATAAAAATTGGTCAGCAAGCTACAACTCTATCAGGTGGAGAGGCTCAGCGTATAAAGCTTGCTAAAGAATTATCTAAAAGGTCTACAGGAAGAACAATGTATATATTAGATGAACCAACTACTGGATTGCATCAACATGATATAAAAAAACTTTTGGAAATTTTACACACATTTGTTGCAACGGGTAATTCAGTTGTAGTTATTGAGCATAATTTAGATGTTATTAAAACTGCCGATTATATTGTAGATATGGGACCTGAGGGTGGTGTTAAAGGTGGAAATATTATTGCCGAAGGCAAACCCGAGGAAGTTGCAAAAGTGAAAGATAGCTATACAGGTAAATTTTTAAAGCCTTTATTAGATACAAAATTTAAAAAAACCGCTTAATCTTTATAGAAAAATAATATAAAATCATACTAGAGATGACTTCAATATTACAATCATTATCAAAGACTGTTCATTTATCACTGGCTATTGCAATATTACTATTTATTGGTCTTTATATAGGTAATGGTGGATTTGATTTTGATGTTTTATTTTGGAGTTGGTTATTAAGATACGTACATGTAACTGTAAGTATTATGTGGATTGGTTTACTGTGGTATTTCAATTTTGTTCAAATTCCTAACATGGCTAAAATTCCAGACGAACAAAAACCAGCAATAGGCAAAGTTATAGCTCCTGCAGCATTATTTTGGTTTAGATGGGCAGCACTATTTACAATCATATCAGGATTATTATTAGCCTATTTTAATGGATACGTTCATCAAGCGATGACATTAGGAATTGGATCAGGTGGCGGAAAAAATACTGCAATAGGAATTGGAATGTGGTTAGGATTAATAATGGCATTCAATGTTTGGTTTGTTATCTGGCCAAATCAAAAAAGAGCTTTAGGTATGGTTGAGTGTGAACCTGAAGTTAAAGCTAAGTCAGCAAAGACTGCAATGTTGTTTTCTAGAACAAACACACTTTTATCCTTACCAATGTTATTAACAATGGTAGCGGCACAAAATCTTTATTAATTATTCTTTTTCTTCCTTAACAATTGTTCTTTGGCTAACTTTTAAAGAGACTAGTACTGGGTTTGCAATATAAATTGATGAGTAAGTTCCAAAAATTACTCCCAATATCATTGCTAAAGAAAATCCTTTTAATATTTCTCCGCCAAAAATAAATATAGATAAAAGTGCCAATAATGTAGTAACTGAAGTTATTATTGTTCGGGATAAAGTTTCATTTATTGAGATATTTGTTAATTCAAATATTCTAATATCTGCATATTTGCGCAAATTTTCTCTAACTCTATCGAATATTACAACTGTATCATTCATTGAATATCCAACAATTGTTAAAACAGCTGCAACGATAGAAAGATTGATTTCTAATGAAAATACAGAAAATACTCCTAATGTAATTATAACGTCATGAAATAAAGCTAAAATAGCTCCAAGACTAAATTGCCACTCAAATCTAATCCATATATATAAAAGCATAGCCGCTAAAGATAAAGCTATCGCAATTACACCTGATCTCAAAAGTTCTGCACTAACTTTTGGCCCAACATTTTCTACTCTTCTAAAATCAACCGTGCCTATCGAATTTGATAGCTTAGTTTTTATCTGTTCTATAAATTGTGGGTCATTTGAATTTTGTTTTTCAAATTTAACTACAAAATCTGTTTCATTACCAAAATTTTTTACTGAAACATCACCAAGATTCATTTCATTAAAACTATCTCTTATTTTTGTGATATTAGCAGAAGATGTGTCAGTCCTTAGCTCTATTAGAGTACCCCCTTTAAAATCAACACCAAAATTCAATCCTTTAAAAACTAAGAAAACTAAGGAAGCAATAATTAATATACCTGAAAGTATATTAAAACTTTTATAAAACTTATTAAAATAGATTGTTTTCATTATATAAGTTTTTCCTTATGTTTATTTTTGATGACATAGTAAGCAGTAATTAAACGAGCAATGAAATATACTGAAAATAGTGTTGTAAGTATTCCAACTCCAAGCGTTATAGAGAAGCCTTTGATTGGACCTGATCCCATGAAAAAAAGTATTACTGCAGCGATTAAAGTTGTAATATTGGCATCTAAAATTGTTGTTCGCGATTTTGTATAACCGGAATCAAAAGCTACAATTGAATTATTTTCATTTTTTAATTCTTCTTTAATTCTCTCAAAAATTAAAACATTTGCATCAACAGCCATACCTACTGTTAAAATAATACCTGCAATTCCAGGGAGTGTAAGAGTAGCTTCAAATAATGTTAGAATACCGACTAGTAAAAATAAATTAGAAATTAAGGCTAAGTTAGCAATTAAGCCGAAAAATCTATATTTATAAAACATAAAGGCAACGACTAAGATAAATCCTATTATCAATGACATAATTCCTGCATTAATTGAGTCTTTTCCAAGGTCAGGACCTACAGTTCTTTCTTCGATAATATTAAGTGGAGCCGGTAAAGCACCTGATCTTAAGAGTAAAGCTAAATCTGTTGCTGATTGAAAAGTGAAATTACCAGATATCTGTCCATTTCCTCCAATAATTGGTTCTCTGACTTCAGGAGCGCTAATAATTTTTCCATCCAAAACAATTGCCAACCTTTTTCCAACACCATTTGAAGTCGCCTTACCAAACTTTTTTGCTCCTACTCTATCCAAACTAAATGAAACAACTGTTTCATTAGTTTGATTATTCATAGTTGGCTTGGCATCCATAAGATTATCACCACTTAAAACAATTCGTTTACTAACAATGGCTTCACTAGAACCATCCTCAAAAGAAAGTTTTTTTGTTCCAAATGATTCTTCAGAACTACTGGATATAAATTGGAATGTTAAGTTTGCAGTTTTACCTAATAAAGATTTAATTCTACCAGGATCATCTAGCCCTGGTAACTCAACAAGAATTCGATCATTACCTCTTTTTAAAATATTTGGCTCATTAGTACCTACTTCATCAACTCTTCTTCTTACAATTTCAATTGCTTGATCTAATGAAGAATTTTTTAACAATACTAATCCATAGTCAGAAAATTCTAACTTAAATGAGGTATCCACGTTTTCAAAGTTAAATTGATGCGATTTGTATTGTTGAAAATAAGGATTTATCTCACTTTTATCATCATCTAACAGAGATTTAACATCCTCAATCTTAGAGTTTTCAACATCGAATATAATTGACTTATCCTCAATTACAAAATTTCTAACCTTAATATCTTTATCTTTGAAAAATTTTTTAAACTCTAATACTTTACTTTGCAATCTTTGAGTAATGACTGGTTCGTTATCTATCTCTAACAATAAATAAGAGCCACCTTGTAAATCTAATCCTAATTTTATATTTTTTGAGAAAAATTCATCATCAACTTTTGTAAAGTTGGAAATAGTAAAATATGAAATAATAAGTGTAAAAATTAAAACACTAAAAACTCTTAATTTAGAAAAATATAACACTTTAGGAAGTTATTATTTTTTTGGTTCAGCTTTAGTAACTAGTCCTTGTATTCCTGTAGCTCGAACAATTTCAACTTTAACATTATCAGCTATCATAACTTCTACTTTTTCATTATCGATAACTCGTTCTACAGTACCAACGATACCACCAGAAGTAATAACCTTATCTCCACGCTTTAAAGCTTCAACCATAGCCTTATGTTCTTTAACTTTCTTTTGCTGGGGTCTAATTAAGAAAAAGTAAAATATTACGAATATTAAAATTAGGGGTATAAATTGTCCAATTCCTGCGTCCATGTTAAGTCCTTAAAAAGTTAACGATTATTTATACTATATACTTTTAGAAGACAACTCTTAATTGATACCTATTTTCTCCATATTGTTCATATATGGTCTTAGTTTTTCAGGAATAGTTATTGAACCATCCTCAGTTTGATAATTTTCTAATATCGCAATTAAAGTTCTACCAACGGCAAGTCCGCTCCCATTTAAAGTACCAACAAATTCATTTTCGTTATTATTATTTTTATATCTAGCTTTCATTCTTTTAGCCTGAAATGTTCCACATGAAGAACAGCTTGATATTTCTCTATATTTATTTTCAGATGGAAGCCAAACCTCTATGTCATAAGTTTTTTCTGCACTAAAACCCATATCACCAGTGCTTAAAATAATTTTTCTGTAAGGTAATTGTAAATCATCTAAAATTTTAGTTGCACAATTAGTCATTCTCTCTAGTTCTTCAATGCATTTATTATTTTCTACAATACTGACTAATTCAACTTTATAAAATTGATGTTGTCTAATCATGCCCTTTGTATCTTTACCATAACTTCCTGCTTCTTTTCTAAAACAAGGTGTTGATGCAACTAATCTCATTGGCAAAGATTTTAGATTTAATATCTGATTTTTAACCATATTAGTTAAGATCACTTCAGCAGTAGGGATTAAAAACTTTCTATCATTTTTATCATCAAACTTAATTTCGAATTGATCATTTTCAAATTTGGGCAATTGGCCAGTTCCAAACATAGTGTTGTCTGTAGCCATTAAAGGTGGAGAGATTTCAGTGTAGCCATTATTATTTACATGTGTATCAATCATAAAATTAGAAATTGCTCTTTCTAATGATGCTAATTTGTCTTTAACAAAAACAAATCTTGATCCAGTTGTTTTTGTTGCTAAATCAAAATCTAACATATTCAGTTTTTCACCAATTTCATAATGAGATTTTGGTTTAAAACTCATTTCTTTAATTTTACCAGATTTTACAACCTCTTTATTACTATTTTCATCCTTACCTACAGGGACATCATTCAATGGTAAATTAGGAATATTACTTAATATCTGATCAAGTTGTTCTTTAACATTTTTTTGATTTTTACTTAAATCATCTATTTTATTTGAAATTTCTTTTGACTTTTCAAAAAGGGTTTCATCTTTAGATTTAGAAATAGATTTTTTTTCCATTTCTAATTTTTCTTTTTCTTGAATTAATTTTCTATTTTCTTCATCAAGATTTAATATTTGGTCAAAGTCTACATCAACGTTTCGATTTTTAATTGTATTTTTAAAATTATCGATATCTTTTCTAATATCCTTAATATTGTGCATTTCTCTCTTGAGCTTTCTTTTCGATAATATTTACAGAAAAAATTGATAATTCATATAAAATTAACAAAGGTATTGCTAAACCTATTTGTGTAATTGGATCTGGTGGAGTTAATATTGCAGCAGCAGCAAATATTATTACAACAAAATATTTTCTTCTTTCTCTTAAATAAGTTGAATTTACAACTCCTATTCTTGCAAGCAAACTTAATACAACTGGTAGCTGAAAACTTAATCCAAATGCAAAAATTAACTTCATCACAAGAGATAAGTATTCATTTACTTTAGCTTCTAATTGAATTGGTAAGCTAGTCCCAAGTCCTGCACTTTCAAATGATAAAAAGAATTTAAATGCTAGTGGCATAATTAGATAATAAACAAGCATACCTCCTAGTAAAAAAAGTATTGGTGTAATTACTAAGTAAGGCATAATTGCTTTCTTTTCATGGGTGTATAATCCTGGTGCAATAAATTTCCAAATTTGAATAAGGATATATGGACTGGTCACAAAGAAAGCAGCAAAAAAAGAAACTTTAAGATATGTTAAAAATGTTTCTTGAAGAGCAGTAAAAATTAATCTTCTATCAACATTATCATCCTTTACAGCATTAGCGTAAGGTTCAACTAAAAATCCATATATGTATTCAGAAAAATAGTAACAAACTACAAATAATACTGCTAAGAAGATAAATGAATTTATTAGTCTTTGTCTTAATTCAGTAAGATGACTTATAAAACCTGTTTCTTTTTTTTTAGCTGTCATCTTTAGATTTATCCTCTTTCATGATTTCAGTATTTTTTTTTAATTCTTCTTTAATAGAAACATCTGTTATTTCTGTAACTTGATTTTGAACATCCGAAAAATATCTTTTGGCTGAACCTATCCATGATCCAACTTTTTTTAACATTACAGGAAAGTCTTTTGGTCCTACAACTATTATTGCAATAGATACTATTATTAATATTTCAAACCAGCCGATCTGTGGCATTGATTACTCTTTTTTGTCTGAGTCTTGATTTTCAGATATATTTTTTGGTTGGCTATCGTCTGTAGCATCTGTAGCCATACCTTTTTTAAAACTTTTAATTCCTTTAGCAACATCACCCATAAGACTAGAGATTTTACCTCTACCAAAAAGTAATACTACTAAAATTACTACAATTGCAATTTGCCAAAATCCTATACTCATAATTACTTATAACCTTATAATTTTAGTTTTAAAACTATTTTTTTATTTATCGTTATCGGTATTAAGAGTGCTATTAAGCATCTCATCTATATCGGAGTATATATTTTCCTTTTTATCCTCTTGTTTTTCTTTATAGAATTTGCCTGTTCCAAATATAGATGCATCTACACTAGATGTATCAATAAGACCTGCGGTTCCTAATTCATCAACGGTTGGAAGATCTGACAATTTTTGGAGATTGAAATGACTTAAAAAGTCATCTGTTGTTCCATATTGAATAGGTTTACCAGGGGCATCTTTTCGACCTTGAGGTCTAACCCAGTTCAATTCCATCAATATCTCAAGTGTATTATTTCCGAACGCAACTCCACGAATTTCTTCTATTTCAGCTCTAGTTACTGGTTGATGATAAACAATAATTGCAAGTGTTTCTATCGCGGCTTTTGATAATTTTTTTTCAACAGTTTTTTGTTGAGACATTAATGAGGATAAATTTGGTGAAGTTCTAAAAGACCATTTATTGGATATACAGACTAAATTTATTCCACGATCAGAATAAAAATTCTGAAGTTTTAGTAAAGATTTTTCAACATCTGTCTTTTTTGAAATTTTATTTTCAATAGTTTCAATATTTAAAGGCTCTGCAGCTGCAAAAACAATAGCTTCTATTTCTTTATCAACATCACTTAATTTAGATGGAAATGATACAACATTATTTTTTTTTAATTTATTCATTAGATTTTTTTAATATATATGTCCTCAAATAAATTATTTTGTTTAATAGATATATTACCTTCTTTTGCAAGCTCTAAAGATCCAGCAAAAATTCCTGCATTACCAGTCTTACTTAAAGTTTTAGAATTTCTAAAATTTTTTGGTATTAGATCAGTCATATTTTTCCAATCATTTAAATTATTGTAAAACTCTTTTATAACTTTAATACCTTCTTCAGTAGTAAATACTGGAAGTTTCGGAATATTCATTCTCTGAAAATCTTTTGTCATTACGATATTCGAATACGTTTTTAATAATTCAAATAATGTTAATGAATATTGAGAATTATAAATTGATCTCATTCCACTTTTTGAACCTCTCATAAAAATATCTTTGCCTAATCTTTTTCTGCTCAACATCTGAGAAGACAATAATCTTATTAATTCTAGTTTTTTAAGTTGGAGCTTTAATTTCTCTGCTACTTCAAGAGCTTTAAATTCCTCTTCTTCTGTTTCTGGTAATAGTAGTTTAGATTTAAGATAAGTTAACCAAGTAGCCATAAGCAAATATTCTGAGGCCAATTCTAAATTTAAATTTTCAGTTTTTGTTATAAAATCATGAAATTGATCTGCTAATTTAGTGATTGATATATTTTCCAAATCAACTTTTTGTGATTTTGCTAAATCTAAAAGTATTTCTAATGATCCAGAGTAATTACTAAGATCAACATTAAATTCTAAAGAATCACTCATGGTTTTAAATTTAACTTATTATTTGAATTAATTTAGAAGTTTTTTTTACAATAAAATCATCGATATAAGGTGAATTTTGACCTACTACATTCATTTCGCTCATTTTTCCATTGCAATGAAGCACCAAATTACAACCTGCAAGAAAAGATTTAATAACGTTATTTTTTAAATTTCCTTTAAGAGCACCCATAGAAATATCATCTGACATTAATATTCCTTTGAATGATATTTCTTTTCTAATCATTTTTATGATTTGTTTAGAATGTGAAACGTTATTTATCGGATCAAGTTTCTTAAACAACAAGTGACCGGTCATACCTAAAACAGATTTTTTTTTGGTAAATGGAAAAAAATCATATTTTTTAAGATACTTTAGATCTTTGTCTATAACTGGTAATTTATAATGACTATCAACTTTAGCTAAACCATGACCTGGAAGATGTTTAATTACTGTACCAACCCTATTTTCGTGAAATTTTTCGATAGATATATCGCCAATTTTAGACAGAGTTTTTTTATCATTTGAATAGGATCGATCACCTATAATTTTATGAGACTTATTTCGTCTTAAATCCAATACGGGAACTGTATTAATATTAATACCAATAAGTCTTAACAAATAGGATATTTGCTTAACATAAACATTGAAATAAATATCAAATTTTTTTCTATCTTTTGAATATAAATCACCAAAATATTTTGCACTAAAAATGGAATTATCTATGAATTTTCTTAATCTACTTACTCTTCCACCTTCTTCATCAATTAGAATTGGATAATTAGAGTTTTTAAATATTTTTTTAATCGAACCAGTTAATTTTTGAACTTGATTGATTGTTTTTATATTTCTTGAAAAAAGGATTATTCCCCATGGCTTATATTTTTTTAAAAAACTTACTTCACTTTTTTTTAAATTATGTCCACTAATGCCACATATAAAAGCTCTAGTTCTTTTAATCATTATATAACAATTCCCAAAAAGAATATTTTTTTGTGTTTTTATTTTTGTATTCTACATAATCAATAATGTTGTCCGTGTCATTTTTAAGAATAAATAGATTATTTTCGTTAGATGATATTTTTTCATCAATACTTGAAACTGCTCTATATGATTTCTTGTAATTATCGTCTGAAAAATAATATCTTAGAGTAAAAAATAGAAAGAAAAATATAATTATTAAATAAAATAGATATTTAAGCTCTTTTAGCATTACATTTTTTCAGGTGTATCAACACCTATAATATCCATTCCAGTTTTAATTGTTTTTGCAATAGATTTTAAAAATATTAGTTTTTCTATATTTATTGTTTTATCATCATTGATAAATCTTTTTTCAACATCATCTTTTCCCATATTCCAATAGGAATGAAATTGAGATGATAACTCATATAAATATACAGGGATCCTATGAGGTTCTAGTTTTTTAGTGGAAATTTCTACACATTTAGGCCATTCAGATATTTTTTTAAAAATTTCAATTTCTTCATTATTAAATTGCATATTATTATTTTCATTATCAATCTTGTCATCAATATTTTTATTTATATTTCTAAAAACCGATGAAATTCTAGCATAACAATATTGAACATAATAAAGTGGATTGTCTTTAGATTTTTCTTTTACTTTTGTAAAATCAAAATCTAATTCAGCATCATTGCTTCTACTTAGCATAATAAATCTTGTTGCATCTTTTCCAACCTCAGAAATTAAATCTTCAACGGTAATGTAATCACCTTTTCTTTTAGACATTTTAAAAGGTTTGCCATCTTTTATTAACTTAACAAGTTGGCTTACTTTACAAATTAATTTATTTTTTTCTCCAGATAATGCTTCAACAACAGATGTAATTCTTTTTATATAACCCGCATGATCCGCTCCTAAAATATTTATTAATTTATCAAATTTTCTGTTTAGTTTTGTATTATGATACGCAACATCTCCAGCAAAATAAGTCCATGTGTTGTCAGATTTTTGTAATGCCCTATCTTTATCATCCCCAAAATCTGTTGATCTAAAAAGTAATTGATCTCTTTCTACCCAATTAGTTGTGTCTTCTCCTTCGGGAGCTTTGATTTTTCCTATATATACAAATTTATCTTTTTTAAGTTTCTCAATAACCTTATCAACCTCTTTATTTTCAACTATTTCAGTCTCACTCGCAAAATTATCATGAATAATTCCCAAATTATTTAAATTAGTCTTAATGAGTTTAAGTGACTCTGTAATTGCTAGTTTAGTAAGTGTTAACTTAATTTTTTCATAATCATCAAATTGTAAATCTTTATTATTATCTATAATATGTTGGGCTATATCCTTGATGTATTCTCCTGGATATAAATCATCCTCATTTAGTGGAAAGGTTTGATTATCTAATTTTTCTTTTATTCTCAAATATACAGATCTAGTAAAATGTAAAATTTGATTACCATGATCATTTACGTAATATTCTTTTACAACTTCTTGATTGTTAAATTTTAACAAATTAGAGATAACATCACCTAGAATAGCACCTCTACAATGACCAACATGTAATGGTCCAGTGGGATTTGCTGACACGAATTCAATTAAATGTTTCTTTTTAGAGCCATTAAGTGATGCACCAAAATTATTAAGATTATTTATATTTAAAAGAAATGAAGTCCAAAACTCTTTTTTTAAAATAATATTTATAAATCCAGGATTTGCTATTTCTATCTTCTCAATATTATTATCGTCTTTAAAAATAATATCTTTCAATTTTTCGGCAATTTTAATTGGTGGTTCATTATTTGTTTTAGATAAAACCATTGCAACATTAGTTGACAGATCGCACTTAAATTTTTTAGGAGGTATATCTACATTTATACCAGATAAACTTTCAGGTAATAAAATTAGCTTTTCTTCACTTGCTAATTTAATTTTATTTAAAATTTTATTTAAGTATTCCTCAAATATATTCATTTTGATGCTCTATATAATTGTATGGCGTACCTATCTGTCATGCCAGAAATATAATCAGATATAGCTCTTTCTTTGTTAGTTTTTAAATATTTAGTTTTAATATACTTTTTTGGATTTTTGTTAATTACACTAAAAAGCTTTTTAATTATCTTTTTTCCTTCGTTATTTTTTTTTAATACATCTTTATTATTATACATAGTTATTCTAAGGAAATCTCTAATCTCATTTATAGTTATTTTTAATTTGTTGGAAAAATCAACAATTTGATTTTTTTTATTTGATACATCTTTTTTTGTAGATATTTTATTTATTAAAATATTTCTTGTCGTTGTTTTTATTAAGTCTTGAACCATTAAATTTATAGAGTCTCTTATAGTTTGATATACGAGAATATCATTATTTTCACTTTTTAATTTGTTTTTATATGATTTTAAAATTTCATCAAAAAAAGAGATTTGTTTAAGATCGTTTAAAGTAAATAATTTAGCTTTTATTCCATCTTGAATATCATGGTTATTGTATGCAACGTCATCAGATATAGATGCAATTTGAGCCTCCAGTGAGGAGTTTTTTGAAAAATTAATTTTATTTTTTAAATTTTTCAAACCAATTAAATTATTTATTTTGACTAGCTTTGTTATCGGACCATTATGTTTAATAAGTCCATCTAATGTTTCTAATGTTAAATTAAGACCTTCAAATTTAAAATATTTATTTTCAATGAACATTACTATCCTAAGTGTTTGAAGGTTGTGGTCAAATCCCCCATATTCATACATACATTCATTTAGGGACTCTTCTCCCACATGACCAAATGGGGTATGACCTAAATCATGAGCTAAACTTAATGTTTCAGCTAAATCATCATTTAAACCTAAGTATTTAGCAATTGTTCTAGCAATTTGTGAAACTTCAATGGAATGCGTGATTCTGGTTCTATAATGATCTCCTTCAGTATTCACAAATACCTGAGTTTTGTGCTTCAATCTTCTAAAAGAGGTAGAATGAATTATTCTATCTCTATCTCTTTGAAAAGGTGATCTGAAAGGATTGCTCGCTTCTTTGAACAGTCTACCTTTTGAAGCAAATGTTCCTAATTTTGAGTAATTTTTCATTCTTTAAAAATGGCAAAATATTATTATATTGTTTTTATCAATGTTTAATTATGATTAAAGAAATTAAATTTACAGATAATGCTATAAAGCAGATAAACCATCTTCTATCATCAAAAGATAAAGGGTCATTTTTTAGAATCGCCATTAAAGGTGGTGGATGCTCTGGATTTCAATATGATTTCTCATTTGATAACTCTGCTAATGATGATGATCTACAACAAGACAATATTCTTATCGACAAAACATCGGCTGATTTACTAAAAGGATCTGAAGTTGATTTTGTAAAAGAATTGATCGGAGATTCATTTAAAATAAACAACCCACAAAGTAAATCTTCTTGTGGTTGTGGCGTATCTTTCTCGCTTTAATGATAATTAGTTCCTGGAATGTTAACTCTGTAAGAGCAAGAATTGAAAATATTAAAGAGTATCTAAAAAAATATTCACCAGATATTTTAATGATGCAAGAGATCAAAGCTCAAGATGAAAACTATCCTTACGAAGACTTTGAAAAATCAAATTACCAGAATTATGTATTTGGTCAAAAATCATATAATGGAGTTGCGATAATTTCTAAAAAAAAATTAGACAAAATTGAAAAAGATATTTTTAAAGACAAAAATAAACAATCTAGAATTATTACTGCAGATCTAAAACATAAATCAAAAACTATTAAATTAATAAACATATACACACCCAATGGAAATCCTGTTGATACAGAAAAATATACTTACAAATTATATTGGCTAGAAAGTTTAATTAAGAAGTTAAAAGGTTATTTAAAAAAAAAAGAAAATATAATTATTGGTGGTGATTTTAATATAATTCCATCTGCAGTAGATGTTCATAATCCTAAAGGATATGAAAATGATGCATTATTTAGACTTGAGATAAGAAAAAAATTAAGAGAATTATTAAGTTTAGGTTTTCATGATGCATATAGATATATCCACCCTGATAAAGAAGGATATACTTTTTGGGATTACACAAGTGGTGCATGGCAAAAAAATAATGGCATGAGAATTGATCATTTCTTAGTTTCAAACTCAATTATAAATCTTGTGAAAGATGTTAAAATTAACAAATTTCCTCGTGGAAGACAAAAACCTTCAGATCACACACCAATTGAAATTGAATTAACTTAAAGATTTTATTTTATTAACAAGTTCCTCATTAATATTTCTAGGTCCAGTATCTAATCTGTTTTTGTGACGTCTTTCACCAGGCAACCTAACCTCTCCCATTGATTTCATTTTCTCAAAGAATTTATTTGAATGACTATCCCAATCAGAATTTGTTAATTTGTCAGGAGATATAGCTAAAATAAACTCTCCACCACTTGGTGGTCCACCATCATCTGTATCCTTCTCAGCCGTCTCATAACTAAAATTATCTCCAACTAAGGCTCCAGCAAGTAATTCGACCATCATTGCTATTCCTGAGCCTTTATAGCCGCCAAATGGCAACAAAACTCCACCATCTGCTATTTCACCAGGATCTGTTGTTTCTTTTCCATCTTTAGTTAAACCAGTTCCTATTGGGACCTTGTGCCCTTCTCTTTTTGCAACTTGAACCTCTCCCATGGCCATCGATGCAGTAGCCATATCATAAACTACAGGTGGTTTATTTTTTCTTGGCCAAGCAAATGAAATTGGGTTTGTTCCAAATAAAGGTTTAATTGCTCCTGCTGGTGCAACTGCTGGCTTATATGATGTACAGGCAAAAGCAACAAGTCCTTGCTCTGCTATTGCTTCAGTCTCAGGCCACATAGCAGCCATATGATGAGAATTAGTAATTGCTAAAACTGCAACTCCATTTTCTTTTGCAGCTTTTACGAGTTCTGGTATTCCATATTTTAAAACCATTGGGGCAAGACTATTTTTCCCATCTGCTTTAACAACACTTGGGGTTAATTTTGAAATCAATGGTCTAGCCTTACCATTAATTTTTCCGCTTTTTAAACCAGATACATAAGCGGGTAATCTAAATAGACCATGAGATAATGATCCATCTCTTTCAGCATTTTTGATTAAAGTAGATAAAGTATCTGCTGTTTCTTCATCGCATCCGTTAGCTATTAATGTTTTTTTAGCTAAATGAAAAATTTCTTCTAAACTTAAAGGAACGGTTGCCATAAATAATATTAGATATTATTTACGGCAAAAGTTCAATTTTTAATTAACAACCTTTAAAAGATTTAGACATATTTCTGATTAAATCAAAATATAAGTCTTTTCCAGGATCCAAAGTAGCTCCTAATGGGTCTACAACACCAGTTTTAATATTCATATCTTTTGCTACAGCTTTAATGATATTTGGATTAAACTGTGGTTCAGAAAATACACAAGCTACTTTATCATGCTCAATTATTTCTCTGATCTCAGCCAATTGTTCTGCTCCTGGCATTACATCTGTATTAACTGTAAAAGCACCCAATATATTAACATTAAATCTTTTCTCAAAATATTGGTAAGCATCATGGAAAACAATTGATGCAACACTCTGATTTAATTCAGAAGAGACGTCACTAACAAGTTTATCAATATCTTTTAGTGCTTTCTTTAAATTGCT
This sequence comes from uncultured Pelagibacteraceae bacterium, assembly GCA_902531175.1. Taxonomy (GTDB): domain Bacteria; phylum Pseudomonadota; class Alphaproteobacteria; order Pelagibacterales; family Pelagibacteraceae; genus Pelagibacter. Next base: position 137,216 of record CACADE010000002.1, on the reverse strand, counting down.
TTTATATTTTGATGCGTTCTTAGCATCATTTTCAATTAAATGCTCTGCCATTTCATTTAATATAACTTTAGCATTCATTGGATCTAACCAAATATGTGGGTCATGCTCACCGTGGTGGTGACCTTCATGTCCTGCATGATCATCGTGGTCATCATGGTCATCTTTCTTTTTATGTCCATGGTCATCATGATCGTCATGCCCATCTTTCTTTTTATGGTCATGATCATCGTGGTCGTCATGTCCATCTTTCTTTTTATGGTCATGATCATCGTGATCATCTTCTTTATGGCCATCTTCTTTATGTCCGTGATCGTCATGATCATCATGATCACCAAAAATATTTCGTTCTCTGAATTTTAATTTATTAAGACCTTTAATTTCCATTAATTCAATTTTTTCAGCTTTTTTTGCAATTGAGTCTAATGGTTTTTCCATGAAGTTTTCTAGATCTTCACCTACCCAAAAAATAAGATCAGCTTCTTGTAACATCTTTGCATGAGATGGTTTTAAAGGAAATCCATGTGGTGAAGAATATCCATCGACTATTAGGTCTGGTTTAGCAACTCCATCCATCAGATAGCTAGCTAAAGAGTGTATAGGCTTAATTGAAGCTACAACTTTTATTTCTGCTTTTGCTGATGTAAAAAGAGCTAAAAAAGATAATATTGTAATTATTAATGTTGATTTTTTTAAGTTTTTCATAATTTAATTTAGTGTTAATTGTTATAATATAACATTGTGTAATAATATAACATTAATAAGTCAAGGTAATAAATGACAATTGAGAACAATGTATTAGTAAAATTAACTGAAGTTGGATTAAAACAACGGAATAAATGGCTTGTAAAAGGCGTTTCTTTAATTGTTGAAAGAGGAAAGATAGTAACATTAATTGGGCCAAATGGTTCTGGCAAAAGCACAACTGCAAAAATTGCGATAGGACTTCATAAGAATATAGAAGGCAATGTAGAAAAATTTACTGATAAAATTGGATATGTTCCTCAAAAGATTTCAATTGACTGGACATTGCCACTTAAAGTGAGTGATTTTATGGTTTTAACAGATGAACTCGATGAAGAAAAAATAAATGAAGCTTTAAAATTAACGGGTGCAGATCATCTTAAAAACCAGAATTTAGGAAATTTATCTGGTGGAGAATTTCAAAGAGTGCTTCTTGCAAGAGCAGTTTCAAAAAAACCTGATCTTTTAGTATTGGATGAGCCGGTTCAAGGAGTTGATTTTACTGGGGAGATTGCATTGTATAAATTAATAAAAGAAATAGCAGATAAATTAAATTGTGGAATTTTATTAATTTCTCATGATTTGCATACTGTTATGACAGCAACAGATCATGTTATTTGTTTAAATGGCCACGTGTGTTGTTCAGGAACACCAAAAGACGTTGCAATGAATAATGAGTATAAACTGTTATTTGGCGAACAAGCTTCACAAACCCTTTCTATATATGAACATAAGCATGATCATGTTCATTCAAATGATGGAGATATAAAAAAAAATTAAATGTTTGATGATTTTTTTATAAGAGCTTTAATTGCTGGTATAGGTGTTGCTTTTGTAACAGGTCCTTTGGGCTGCTTTGTAGTTTGGAGAAGATTATCTTATTTCGGAGATACATTAGCACATTCAGCATTACTTGGTGTTACAATGGCATTGGCATTCGAAATTAATATAGCAATTTCGATATTTATCATTTCATCAGTAATAGCAATCATATTAGTTAAACTTGAAAAAAATACTAATTTGCCCGGTGATGCTTTACTTGGTCTTTTAGCTCACTCAGCATTAGCAGTTGGCTTAGTGGTAATTGGTTTTCTCTCATTTATAAGATTTGATGTCATGGGACTATTATTTGGAGACATATTAGCTGTTAATGTTGATGATTTGATAATTATATGGGGAGGAGGAGCAATAATTTTAATTGTATTAAAAATAATTTGGAAACCTTTATTTGCTTCAACAGTAAATTATGAACTTGCAGAAGCAGAAGGATTAAATCCTGATAGAGCAAAAGCAATATTTACTATTTTAATGGCAGCAATAATTGCAATTTCTATAAAAATTGTAGGACTTTTATTAATAACTGGGATGTTAATTATACCAACGGCTATGGCTCGTAACATATCAGATACTCCCAAAAAGATGGTAATTTTTTCTATATGTGGAGGATTATTATCAGTAATCATGGGTTTATTTTCTTCATTGCAATTCAATACTCCTTCGGGGCCATCTATCATTGCTGCAGCGTTATTATTATTTGTAATATCTCTATTTAAAGTTAAACAGACGATACAATTGAAAAACTAATGGGAAATTGATAAAAGAAAAACTATGCTTAAACAGGAAACACTATCAAAAAATCAACAAATAGTTCTTGATTACATTGAAAAAGTAAATGAGCCCATAAAAGCTTATTCAATTTTACATAATTTACAAAAAAAAGGTATTAAAGCCCCTCTTCAAGTTTATAGAGCGCTTGATAAATTGGTTAAAATTGGAAAAATTCACAAAATTGAAAGTAGAAATGCTTTCGTTGCATGCAAAAATTCAAATTGTCAGATTTCTAAGGCAACAGCATTTTCAATATGTGAAAGCTGTGAAGAAGTAAGTGAAATTAGTGACAGCAAACTTTCAAAATATTTAAAAAATTTTCAAGACAAAGCGGGTATGAAATTCAATAAATATAATCTTGAATTCTTTGGGCTTTGCAAAAAATGTTCTGTTAAATAATTTGTATATAACTATAAATATTTACAACAATGTTATTCTTTTTTTTTAAAATTATTGCTGGGGGTTTAATTATCGCATTTTCTAGTTGGTTGGCTGGTCAAAATCCTAAGCTCGCTGGATTTATTATTGCATTACCCTTAGTATCACTAATAGCGATACTGTTTTCGTATTATGAGCATAATGATACAGAAAAAACAGTAATGTTTACAAAAAGTATATTTATTGCAGTACCAGCAAGTTATTTATTCTTTGTACCCTTCTTTTTTGCAAAATCTTTTAATATGAATTTTTTCATAATTTATATTACAGGTTTAATATTGCTAATCGGAGGATATTTTATCCATAGATACATAATCAATTTAATATAAAATAATAATTTTAATAAATCTTTAACATAACTGTCATAAGTATAGAGAAAGGAGTTTTATGTTTTTAAAAAAATATCTCAAATGGATAAGCACGTTTTTAGTCTTAACAGGAATATTGCTTACAAATTTAAATATATATCCAATTAATATATATTTTCATGGTCTTGGTGTAGTTGGATGGACAATATCGGGTTTTTTATTAAAAGATAAGGCCATATTAACTAATTTTGGATTACAAATTCCTTTGTTTGTAATTGGTATTTATAAAATTATTTTTTAATGAAAAATATTTTATTTGTATGCACAGGAAATTCAGCGAGAAGCATTATCGCTGAGAGTATTATTAATAACGAATACTCAAATAAATTTTATGCTTTTAGTGCTGGTAGTAATCCATCTGGAAAAATCAATGAAGATGTTAAAAGTTTTTTAGAAAAAAATAAAAGTTATGATCTAACTAATTACAGTTCTAAAAACTTTGAAAAATTTATCAATAAAGAATTAAAAATGGATCATGTAATAACAGTATGCAACAACGCAAATAATGAGGTATGTCCTATTTGGCCTGATAAAAACCAAATTATACATTGGGATATAGAAGATCCGGTAGCTAAACTTCAAAATGCAAATGACGAAGAAAAGCAAATAATCATTAGAAAAACTTTCAATATTATAAGTAATAAAATTAAAGATTGGATAGATGAAAAATAAAAATAGATATTTTCTTTCAGAGTTCATTGGAAGTTGCTTTCTGGTCATGATCATAGTTGGATCAGGTTTAATGGCAGAAAATCTAACTAATGATATAGCAGTAATGCTAATAGCAAACACATTGGCAACCGGAGCTGGATTGTTTGTGCTAATAACAGTATTTGCTGATGTATCTGGGGCTCATTTCAATCCATTTGTAAGTATTGCTATGACAATTACAGGAAAGTTAAAAAAAAACCTTCTACCCTTTTATATTTCTGCTCAGATACTTGGATGTTTGCTAGGTGTAGCATTAGCTAATTTCTTTTTTGAACATCAGGTTTTTGAATTATCAACAAAGTCAAGGAGTGGGATTTATATTTTTACTTCTGAAATAGTTGCTACGTTGGGTCTTATTTTAATTATTTTTGGTTCAATGAAATCAGGTAAAATAGCTGTTGCTGGATCAGTTGGTTTATATATCACTGCTGGTTATTGGTTTACCTCGTCAACTTCTTTTGCAAATCCTGCTGTAACAATAGCAAGAACATTCACAGAGTCGTTTACTGGTATAAGTTATTTAAACACTCCTTTTTATATAATTGCAGAATTAATTGGTATGTTAATTGCTGTTTATATCGCAAAAAAATTATTCTTAGAAAAAGATTGAAAAATTTAAAACTAACAAACAATATTAAATTAATTAATAAAAAATTTAAAAAAAAAGAATTTTATCATTTTTTAAAAACCTCAAACCTTTCAATAGTAATACCCAAAATTAAGAACAAGTATATTTTGGTTTCACAAAAAAGAATTCCTATAAATCAAATTAATTTTGAGTTTCCATCTGGTATAATTGAAAAACATGAAACAGCTTTAATATCTGCTAAAAAAGAATTAATTGAAGAAACAGGATATAAATCAAGAAATAAATTAAGAAAAATTACTTCATTTTATTCTGAACCAGGTCGACTCACCACTAAAATTACTGGTTTTTTTTGTAATAATCTTATTAAAATTTCAAAGCCTGAAAAAGGAATTAAAATCCACATAGTTTCAGATCATCAAATAATTAAATTAATTGAGAATGGTAAATTTAACAATGCATCTCATATAGGAATGTATTTGTTTTATAAAAAGAAATACGCTCAATAATAATACCGAGCGTATTTCAGGGGTTTAATGTTTACAATTTAATCACAGAACAATATTACATTTGGATTAAAGATATGTTTCAATAAAATTAAAAATATATTAAAGAAGAAAAATCACTAACCTGTAAGTTGTAATAAATTAAATTATATATTAATTATTTGAATAAATTACTCTTGGTTCTAAAAATAATTCTCTCGCCAGAGCTTTAAATCTTTTTGTAACTTGTTTAGAAATTATTTCTTGGTGTTGTGCTGGAATTTTTAAAAATACAGAGTTACCTCTTTTATACAATTTAAATTCCTCTAAGAAGATAGTTGAAATAGATGTAAGTGAATGTGCAAATCTTAATGCTGCACCAACTTGTTTACTAGAAAAAATTTCATTATTATTTAAAAAAGTTAAATATTCTATTTTAGGGTTGTATTTAATGCTGCAGTACCTCCAATAACATGAAAGAGCTATTTGAATTCTTTCTTTATGTGAAAGTCTCAATAATGGAGTATTTAATGTTTCTTGAAAAACTAATTCTGCTTTTTGAAAAGCACCAAGTCCCCAATCCATATGACTTAAAACACAAGCTAAATTAAGCAATTTTTCATCAAAATGTTCATTACCATCAAATACAGGTTTGATAAATTCATAATACTTTTTGTAGGTTAATCCCAAATCACCTCTCTTCTTAGAAATATATTCTAATGATTTTTCAAAAACTTGAGAGTTATCAATATTTTTAAAGTAATCTTTCGTCAAAGATCCCTCCCTAATACCGCTTATGGAACATATTATGTTTTTTGGATTTGTTGCTCTCATGATCTCATCTAAAATTATAGAGCTATATGGTAGATAAGGTGTTCTAGATTTAGATATATATTCAACTGTTTTTAGTTTTGCTTTATTGAACGATGCTATTTTTTCTATAAATGTTGATAAAGTTTCATAATTTACTGAATACTGATGGATTATGTGGACAGGGTGTTTATTTTGAAAAAGATGAAGTTTAAATAAAGCTCTCCATGTTCCGCCAACTAAATAAAGATTTTCAAATTTTTTTTTAGATAACCATTTTTCATCTCTCAAAAGTTTTTTTATATATTTAGAAAGGTTTCTCTTTTTTACAATTGGATTATTAATTAATCTTAAAACACCTAAGGGTAAAGATGTTTTATTAGTGATCAAACCATTTTCAACTCGAGCTAATTCTAAACTACCTCCACCAAGATCAGCAACTAACCCATCTACATTATCAAATCCAATTTTAACACCTTCAGCTGAACAAATTGCTTCTTCCTCTCCACTTAAGATTTCTATTTTTTTCTTAAAAAGATTTTCTACGTATTCAACAAATGGTTTTGCATCAGTTGCTTCTCTTAAAACTGCAGTTGCTATTATTTTTAAATTAGAAATTTTAGAAACATTTAAAATCTCTGAAAATCTCTTCAATACTTTTTGAGCATAATCAACACCAGACTTATGAAGTTTTCTTGATTTATCTAAATTTTTACCAAGTTCACAAACAGCTTTTTCATTGAAAAAAGGCACACGAGAAGAGCTAAAATCTTCATAAATTAGCATCCTAATAGAATTAGAGCCTATATCAATAACTGCTAATTTAGCAGGTTTTAATTTTAAATTTTGTTTATTTTTAAAAACTTTAATTTCCACTTTTAATAAGTCTTAAGTTTAATTTTTTCGGTTTCATTTTTAATTTAGCTTTACCTCTTCCAGATAAACTAGGATTATTCATAAAATAATCATGGGCTGAAAAAGAATCATTTTCACTATATTTAATTTTTTTATAATTTCCACTAGCATCAAGTTCCCAACTTTGTTTTTTATCTAAATAATTAGCTAACATAATTTGATCAAGAACTTGTTCGTGGACTGTTTGGTTTTCAATTGGAACTAGAAGTTCTACTCTTCGATTTAAATTTCTTGGCATTAAATCTGCTGATGAAATAAAAACTTTTGCATCTCTACTAGGCATTGTTTTTCCATTTGCAAAACAATAAATTCTTGAGTGTTCCAAAAATCTTCCAATCATACTTTTAACTATTATATTTTCAGATTTATCTTTAACTCCAGGTCTTAAACAACAAACACCTCTTACAAATAAAAATATCTTTACTCCAGCATTTGAAGCTTCGTAAAATTTATCAATTATCGCTGGATCTACCAAGGAATTCATTTTGGCCCATATTTCACCTTTTTTACCTTTTTTGACATTTGTTATCTCGTTAGCAATACATTTGTTCAAGGTTTCCCTAAGATTAATTGGTGATATAGATATTTTACTAAGATTTCGTGGTTTTGAATAACCAGTTACATAATTAAAAAATTTTTCCACATCAGTTGCTATTTTTTTATCAGAGCTAAATAAAGATAAGTCAGTATAAATTTTTGCATTAACTGGGTGATAATTGCCAGTTCCCAGATGTATATAAGTTTGAATTTTTCCCTGCTCTTTTCTTAATATTAAAGATGATTTTGCATGTGTTTTATATTTTGCAAAACCATAAACTATTTGAATTCCTGCATTTTCTAAACTTCTTGAAAGTTGAATGTTTGCTTCTTCATCAAATCTTGCTTTGATCTCTATTAAAGCGGTTACTGTCTTTCCATTTTCAGCTGCTGTTATTAAGGCTTTAACAATTGGAGAATCTAGCGTTGTTCTGTATAGAGTTTGTTTAATTGCTATAACTTTTTTATCATATGCAGCTTGATTTAAAAACTCAACGACAGCATCAAATGTTTCAAAAGGGTGATGAACTATTAAATCTTTTTTTTTTATAGTATCAAAAAAATTATTATTAAACTCCTTTAATCTCTCAACCTCCCTGGGATTAAAATTTTTAAATCTTAATTTAGAATTTTTAATTTTACAAACTTGGTCTATATCTTGAATTCCAACAATGCCTTCAATTTCATAGATGTATTCAGATTTTACGTTTAACTTATTGGTTATAAACTTAATTAAGTCATTATTACTATTTTTTAAAATTTCTAAACGTACTATGTCACCTGTTCTTCTTCTTTTTAAAGCCAATTCAAAAGATCTTACTAAATCTTCGGCCTCCTCTTGAATTTCTACATCACTATCTCTTATAACTCTAAATAACATTTTTTTATCTAAATCATGATCAGGAAATATTTCAGAGGCAAAAAAACTTATAACATCATCTATAATTAAAAATTTTTTAAAACTTTTATTTCCATCTATTTCAATAAATCTTGATAAAGCTTTTGGAATTACTATTATTGCATTTAAAGTCCTTTTTTTATTTTTCTTATTTAATCTCATAACTAATGCTCTTCCTTGATTTGCAATAAATGGAAAGGGATGAGCTGGGTCTATTGCTGATGGGGTTAGCAGAGGGTAAATTTCTTCATTAAAAATTTTAAATAATCTTTTTTGTTCAGTTTTACTTAAATTTTCAGGTTTAACTATACTTATATTTGCTTTTTTTAATTGAAGAATTAAATCTCTAAATATTTTATTTTGTTTATTAAGAAGATTATTTGTTTCCAAAATAACTTCACTCATTTGTTCATCAGGAGTAAGACCATCAGAACTAAGTGAATCTACATCTTGTTTGATTTGACTATATAAACCTGCAACACGAACCATGAAAAATTCATCTAAATTTGATCCAGCTATAGATAAAAATTTAATTCTTTCATAAAGAGGATTTTCAAAATTTTGGGCCTCAAGAAGAACTCTGTCGTTGAATTTTAGCCAAGACAGCTCTCTATTTATGTATTTAGATTTTAGTGTTTCTTTATCTTGTTTTTTTAATGCAGTCATATATTTAAAATTTATGCTTAAATTATACGTTATGCGTCATGCAAAATCTAGCTGGGACCACCCAAATCTTGATGATCATGAAAGACCATTAAGTAAGCGTGGCGAGAAAAATGCAAAAAAGATTTGTGAATTTTTTGTTAAAAACAATTATAAGTTTGATTACATATTACTTTCATCATCAAAAAGAACAAAGAAAACCCTAAAAATTTTATTAAAAAAAATAGATAAACCAAAAAAAATTATTTCTTCAAAAAAATTATACTTATCAAGTGAAGATAAAATTATAGATATAATAAAAAAAATACCAAAAAAATATAAATCAGTGCTTTTAATTAACCATGAACCTACTGTTAAAAATCTAATACGATCACTGACAAAAAATCACAACAACAACCATTTTAAATTATTAAACTACAAATTTCCGACATCGGCATTTGCAAAAATTTATTTTGATTTTAATGAATGGAATAAATTAGATGGAAATGGTTTAATTAAAGAATTTACTAGACCTAAAGACCTTCAAGATTCTAAAGAATAACCTGCTGATCTTACAGTTCTAATTAAAGGCTTAGTATTATCTATATTAATAGCCTGTCTTAATCTTCTGATATGCACATCGACAGTTCTAGTTTCAACGTAAATATTTTCTCCCCAAACATTGTTTAAGAGTTGTTCTCTTGAATATACCCTTTTTGGATTTTTGATAAAAAAATCTAATAATTTAAATTCTGTAGGTCCTAGAGATATTTCAATGTTATTTCTATAAACTCTTTTTGTTATTCTATCTATTTTTAGATCTGTAAACTCAACAACATCAACGGTGGATTGTGGTTTTGATCTTCTGAGTAAAGATTTAATTCTTGCATTAAGTTCTTTTTGACTAAATGGTTTTGTTACATAATCATCTGCACCTGTATCAAAAGCTCTTAATTTGTCCTCCTCCTCGCCTTTTGCTGTTAACATTATTACTGGTATGTCATTATGCTTTTTGTTTTTTTTTAAATTTTTACATATTTCAACGCCTGACAAATCGGGCAACATCCAATCCATTAATATTAAGTCAGGAAGCTTATCTTTAATTTGTTTAAGCGCATCTTCACCATTTTCACAGAAACTTACTTTGTAACCTTCTTTTTCAAGGTTATACTTTAGTAGAGTTATTATAGCAGCCTCGTCCTCAGCTATAAAAATGTGAGCCGACATATTTTACTTTTCTCCAGTAACAATAGGTTCTGTGCCTTTTGGTCGATCACCCTCTAGATATTCTCCCTTAACTAAATAATATACTTGCTCAGCAATGTTGGTTGTATGATCACCTATTCTCTCTATATTTTTAGTTACAAATAATAAGTGGGTTCCATCACTTAAGTTATTTTCGTTATCTTTTAAATATCTAATCACTTCTTGCATGCATAAATTTGTTAAATCATCAATTTGTTCGTCGCTTTCCCATACATTAATTGCCATACTCGAAGATCTTTCTAAATATGCATCTAATATTGATTTCAATTGTTTTTGAGCATCCGAAGATACTCTTATAATAGCATCTACTAAATTTTTTGGTAAATTTTCATTTAACAAAAGAGTTCTTTTAGAAATATTTTTTGCTAAATCACCTATTCTCTCAAGGTCAGAAGATATCTTTAAAGCAGTGACTGTTTCTCTAAGATCTATGGCCATAGGTTGTCTTAAAGCAATTAAATTTACTACTTGCTGTTCAATTAAAGTCTCAAATTTATCAATTTTTTCATCATCTTTAATTACTGCCTCAGCATTATCACTATTTCTTGTAGTAATTGCTTGAATAGCTTTACCCAAAGCTTCTTCACAAAATCCACCCATTTTAATTATATTGCTATTTAAATTTTTAAGTTCTTCTTCGTAAGACTTTACTGTATGTGGTGCTTCGGTCATTATCCAAACCTCCCTGTGATATAATCCTGAGTTTTTTTGTTTTCTGGATTCTTAAATATTTTATCAGTAGAACCATGTTCTATCAATTCTCCAAGGTGAAAAAAACCTGTATTTTGAGAAACTCTTGCAGCTTGTGCCATTGAGTGAGTGACTATTATAATAGTATGGTCTTTTTTTAACTCATCAATTAGTTCTTCTATTTGAGCTGTAGCAATAGGATCTAAAGCAGAACAAGGCTCGTCCATTAGAATAACTTCAGGTTTAACTGAAATTGCCCTTGCTATACATAATCTTTGTTGTTGACCACCAGACAAACCAGTACCTGGTTCATGAAGTCTATCTTTCACCTCTTCCCATAATGCTGCCTTTTTTAAGCTAGTTTCAACTATTTCATCCATTTCATTCTTTGATTGAGCCATACCATGAATTGTTGGACCATAAGAAATATTTTCATAAATAGTTTTAGGAAAAGGATTTGGTTTTTGAAAAACCATACCAATTTTTTCTCTTAATCTAACAACATCACAACTTTTATCATTGATATCAAAATCATTAATTATAATTTGCCCTTTTACTCTACATATATCAATAACGTCATTCATTCGGTTTAGACATCTTAAAAAAGTAGATTTACCACAACCTGAAGGCCCAATCAGTGCTGTAACTTGATTTTCTTCAATATCTAAATTTATATTGAATAGAGCTTGTTTTTTTCCATAGAAAACATCTACATTTTTTGAATTTATCTTTATCATCTTAACTCCATTTTTTTTCAAATTTATGTCTAATTATTTGTGCAAATAAGTTCATTATAATTAAAAATCCTAATAGAACCATAATACAGGCAGAAACTTTCTCAACAAAACCTCTTTCAGCGCTCTCTGCCCAAATATAAATTTGCACTGGCAAACTTGCAGCTGGATCTAAGGGAGATCCTGGTATTGTATTTACAAAAGCCACCATGCCAATCAATATCAAAGGTGCAGTTTCGCCTAAAGCTTGGGCCAAACCAATTATTGTACCGGATAAAGTCCCTGGCATAGATAACGGAACTGTATGATGCATTGTAGTTTGCATTTTACTAGCACCCATTGCAAGTGCTGCCTCTCTTATACTTGGAGGAACTGCTTTTAAAGATGCTCTACAAGCAATAATAATTGTTGGTAAAGTCATCAACGATAAAGTTATTCCACCGACTAGAGGTGTTGACCTAGGTAATTGAAATACAGCAAGTAAAATACCCAGTCCTAAAAGACCAAAAACAATTGAAGGTACTGCTGCTAAATTATTTATATTTACCTCAATAAAATCAGTAAATCTGTTTTTAGGAGCAAATTCCTCTAAATAAATAGCTGCTAGAACTGCTACAGGAAAAGCTATCATTAAACAAACAAGTATAGAAAATATTGATCCCATAAATGAACTTGCTATACCAGCTAATTCAGCTTCTCTTGAATCAGGATATGTAAAAAAACTTAAATTGAATTTACTTTCAACTTTTCCTAGTTCTACAAGTTGATCAAAAATCTTTAATTGATAATCCGTAACTCTTCTTTGATCTTCAGGTAAATCTCTTGGATAATTGCCTTTAAATACTTGATCTAAATCATCTGAGGCAGTTAAATAAACATCTTTAGTTTTTCCAATTAATGAAGGGTCGTTTAAAAGTTCCCTTTTAATCTCTCTTTCGAAAAAGTAAGAGACCATTCTCTTCAGCTCATTTTCTTGATCCTCATTAGCATTTGGATCCAAATCAGCCATTGATTTTAATGCTATATCGTAATAATCAGCATCTTTTAAATCCTCTTTAGAAGGATTTTGCTCTAACATCATTAATTCAGCATCAAAAGTAACTGGAACAATAAGCCAAGTTTTTTGAAAGGCTGAATAGCCTGTCGAAAAAATTTTAAAAATAAAGATTGTTAAAAATAAAAGTGCCATAAAAATTGCACTTTGACCGTATAATCGAAATCTCTTTTCAGCTTTATATCTTTTATTTAATAATTGTTCTTTATTTTTATTCATATTTTTCTCTATATTTTTTAACTACTCTTAAGGCCACAATATTCAAACAGAGCGTTACTAAAAATAATGACATACCTAAAGCAAATGCAGCTTGCGTTTTTGGGTCGCCAAAAGCTTGATCTCCAATTAATATTACAACAATTTGCGCTGTAATTGTTGAAGTAGATTCTAATGGATTTAAAGTTAAATTAGCAGCTAAACCAGAGGCCATAACAACTATCATTGTTTCTCCAATTGCTCTTGAAACACCAAGCAAAATAGATCCAACTATACCAGGCAATGCTGCAGGAAAAATAACTTTTTTTATTGTTTCTGATTTGGTTGCTCCCATGGCATAACTTCCATCTCTTAAACTTTGAGGTACACTTGTAATCACATCGTCACTTAAACTTGAAATGAATGGTATAATCATAATGCCCATTACTCCGCCTGCCGCTAAAGCGCTTTCAGCTGAAACGTCTAAACCCATGCTATTACCTATTTCCTTTAAAAAAGGTCCAACTGTTAGAGCAGCAAAAAATCCATAAACAACTGTTGGTATACCAGCTAAAATTTCAATTAAAGGTTTTGCGTATTGTCTAACTTTAACTGATGCATACTCAGCCAAATAAATTCCACTCATTAGTCCAATAGGAATAGCAACACACATAGCTATGAAAGCAATAAAAAAAGTACCAGCAAAAATAGGGACTGCTCCAAAAGTATCGGAGTACATTGTCGGATCTAAAGCCTCTGAAGAATCTCTAACAAAAGCTTTTGCAGGATACCAATGAGTTCCAAAGACAAAATCAAATAATGGAATTACTTTAAAAAAATCTATAGTTTGAAATATAAGTGAAAATACTATTCCAACAGTAGTTAATATTGCAGCTAAAGAAGCTGTAAATAAAACTGCTTTCAAAAATTTTTCAACTGGTTCTCTTGTTCTAGAGTTAGATGAAATTTTTTTATAAGCGTAAGCAACAGAGGCAATAATTATAGATAATACTATAACAGCTTTTGAACTTTGAGCTATTGATCGAAGACTTAAATATTTTTCAGCTGAAGCCTCAATAAAAGGTGTAATTTCTCCGGTAAATTGTCCTCGAGACAATGCTTTTGTTTTTTCGTAAATTAAATTTAATTCATCATCAAGATAGCCTTGATTTGAATAATCACTTAAGATTAATAATTTTACAATTGTGGGCTCAAAAATTGCCCATAAAGAAAAAATTATAAAAGCTGGTATTGCACACCAAATTGCAAGATAATAACCATAAAATTGTGGTAATGCAGTTAATCTTTTATTTGTAGATTGAATTGTATATGCTTTTCTACGTCCAAAATAATAACTTGTGAAACCCAGAAGAACAATAAATGTAAACAATATTAAGTTCAAAGAATCTCCTTTATTGAGGACTTTACTCTTATTTCAAAAAAAAGGGGTCTAAAAAGACCCCTTTTTTAATTATTTGTTAACAGAGTAATAATTAATTACCCATAGCAACTAGCTTCGTAGCATTAGTTCTAGTTGTTTTATATAACTTAGAGTCTAATGGAACTAAACCAATATCTGCTAAGTAACCACCTTTTCCAATAGCTTTCTTAGTTGTGAATTCTTTCACAAACTCATGTAATCCTGGGATTACTCCAACGTGAGCTTTTTTCACATAGAAAAATAATGGTCTTGCAACTGCATAACTGTAGTCTTGAATACTCGCTAGAGAGGGTTGTCCACCATCTATGCTAGCAGCTTGTAATTTATCTTTAGCAGCTAAGAAATAGCTGAAACCAAAGAAACCAAACATATCTTTATCTTGAGTTAACTTTTGGATGATTAAACTATCGTTTTCTCCTACTTCAATAGCAGCTCCATCTTCTCTGTAAAGTTTTTGTGGTTTTTTGTATTTTTTATTTCCAGCCTCATAACCAGCTTTATAAAGAGCTTTAGCTTCTTTAGTCATACCTTTTTTCATTACTAAAGAATTCCAAGCATCTCTAGTTCCTGATGTTCCTGGTGGGATCATTACTGAAATTTTTTGTTTTGGTAAGCTAGGGTCAATTTGGTCCCAAGTTTTATAAATATTTGGAACTAACTTACCATCAACTACTGTATGAGCAGCTAATGCTAAATATAATTGTTCTTTAGTAAAGTTTACTGGTTTTGCATCTTTGCTGTAAGCTAATGTAATACCATCGTTACCAATTACGATCTCAACAATATCATTTACACCATTTTTCTTACATAGGGCTTTCTCTTTGTCTTTCATAGCTCTTGATGCATTTGTAATATCTGGATGTTGCTCACCAACACCAGCACAGAATAGTTTAGCTCCTCCACCAGTACCAGTCGACTCGATTACAGGAGTTTTGAATCCTGAACCACCAAATCTTTCAGCAACAACAGTCGCGTAAGGGAATACTGTAGACGAACCAACTATCTTAATTTGATCTCTTGCTTGAGCAACAGTTGCTATTGATAGAGCAACTAAAGAAGCAATCACTATAGTTAGTTTTTTCATTATCTTTAATCCTTTCGTTATTTATTAATTAAAAGATGCCTGACTCGTATAAATTTATTGAATCTTTAATATTACAGAATTATTACAGTTTTGTTAAAAACCTAACTTTTTAGTTGTATTTCATTGAGACAATAATCTCACTATTTTCAGTTTCTAGACCACCTTTGCATGAAACTGGATTTACGTTATCCTTAAAAGCAAGATCTGGGGTTGGTCTTAAGACAACTTCCAGTTTTACCAAATTAACTAATTCCTCAAGAACACTTTGGTCATAACGCCATTTTGGCCAACTAGTAGGAGTAGAAAAAATAGATGTTAAATAGCTTGTCGCCATAGTAAACCTATAATTACTCATATTTTCATTTCTCAGTAAATGATCTCTAACAGAATTAAATATGTTTCGACATCTCAATGAATCTGACATGTAGTTCTCTTTTTTTAAATTTTCATTTACTGGAATTGAAACAATTAAATCTACTGTATTTCTCCAATAGGAACTGAGAACATCTATATATATATCTTCGTATGGTACATCTTTATGTTTTTTTATTTCAGGATATGCACTTTTTAAGTCTTCCTGTAATCTAAAGATACCAATATCAAAAACAGTTAATTGCTGGTTTCTTAAAATTGTAGAAATATCAGATGCATTACTTTTAGTAATGATCGACATTAAAAAAAAAATAATAATTAAAATACTATGAAATATCTTAATCATAAACTAATTTTAAATAAACTAAGATACGAATCAACAAAAGATTTGTTAAATCTTGGTTGAATAAGAGTTAATTTTAAACAATTTTTTAAATTAATTATTTTGTTGGAAGATATATCTTAATTTCAGTACCTTCATTAACTTTACTGAGAATCTCATAGTCACCTCTGTGTTGAGATATAATATGTTTCATTATAGCTAAACCTAAACCTGTACCACCAACCTTTTTACTTTTTTCTGAATCTACTCTAAAAAATCTCTCAGTTATTCTTGGAATTAGCTGGTGAGGTATTCCGACACCTTCATCTTTAATGCTAATGGCAATATTTTTATCAATTAATTTACCTTCACTATTTTGACTTTTTACGTATATATTTTTTCCATCTTGTGAATATTTAATTGAATTATCAATTAAATTTGAAAATACAGTTAACAATTTATCATTATCACCAAAAACTAAGGTTGGTTCCATAAGTTCAATATGTAAATTGATTTTCTTTTTTTTAAGAATTAATTCAAAGTTACTTTTAATATTTGTAAAAAGATCATTTAAGCTCACAATTTTATTAGGCTTGATATGTTCTTCCAATTCTATTCTACTTAAAATCAATAAATCATTGATTAGGTTTTCCATTCTTAATACTTGATCAGACATGATAGACATAAATTTTTTTTGCGCCTCTTGGTCTTTTGAAGCTGGTCCAAGAATAGTTTCTAAAGAACCTTTAATCGAAACTAAAGGTGTTCTTAATTCATGACTCACATTTGCAACAAAATCAGTTTTTAGTTTTTGTGCTTTTGTTATTTCTGTAAAATCTTTTAGAAACAATACGACAGAGTTTATTTCTGGAAACAAATAGGTCGGACCAGGAATAACATAGATTTTGTAAAGTTGATAAGATGGTAAATTTATTTCTACATTGACATTTTTTGTAGTTTGATCTTTGATAGCCTCTTCAATCGTTTCTAATAATTTTGTATCTCTTATTACACTTGAAATATTTTTATCAATTAAGTTTTCTCCAAAACGTTGTTTTGCACTTTTGTTTAGATATTTGATTAAATTATATTTATCTAAAGCAAAGAATTGATCTTCTAATTCTTCAATAATTACTCTTTTTCCTAAATCATCCTTATTGGTCTTATTTACAACTGGAGCTGTATTTTCTGGCTTAATATTTTTTTTAAATAAAAAATATAATAAAATAATTATTACAACTATGAGTATCAACTCTGTCCAAAACATGGATATGTTTTAACAAATGTAATGAATATTGTCTTTAATAATTAGGTGAAATATTTTCAAAAAATATTTTTGCTGTTTCTTCCCATGAATATTTTTTTGCAAAATCAAGACAATCTTGGCGACTTACCTTCAAAGCTTTTAAAGCAGAAGCCTTCAAATCATCATCTAAAGTATCAATATTAGTACCCCCTAATATATCTTTAGGTCCCGGCACAGGGTAAGCTGCAACTGGTGTACCACAATTTAATGATTCCAAAACAACAATACCAAATGTATCAGTTTTACTTGGAAATACAAAAACATCAGATGATGCAAAATGAGATGCTAATTCTCCATTAGTCTTTTCACCTAAAAAAATATCATTTGGATATTTTTTTTTCAAATTGTTTAGGTCTGGACCTTTTCCAATAATAACTTTAGTACCTTCAAGATCGAGATCTAAAAATGCTTTAATATTTTTTTCAACTGCAATCCTACCAACATATATCCATATAGGTCTTTTATAAGGTAAGTCTCTCTTAATGGGGTTTTTAAACGCGCCATGATTACCTCCCCTGGTCCATGTAACCATTTTATTGTTATCAATACCTAAAGAAATTAACTCTTCACGCATGGATTCTGTTGTCACTAAAATTCTTTCAGCTTTATTATGAAAATTGCATAAAAATTTTTCTGACCATTTAGCTGGAATGATAGGCATATAAAGTTTCATGTATTTATCAAATCTTGTGTGAAAACTTGTGGTAAATTTTAAGCCATTTTTAATGCAATGTCTTCGTGCCATAAACCCTAAGGGTCCTTCTGTTGCAATATGTATTGCATCAGGTTTAATTGAATTAATTAAATTACTTACACGGGGCCAAACATTTAAGGACAATCTAATTTCATTATATTTTGGCATTGGCACGGTAAGAAATTGTTGAGGAGTAATATATTCAATAGTTTGACCTTGTGATTTAAGAATTTCACCAGTTTCGTGGAGAGTTCTTACAACACCATTAACTTGAGGGTAATAAGCATCGGTAACAATTAATATTTTCATTCTTTAAGATGCTTTTTTGAATGAACCGATCCTGTTATTATCAATATTTTCTGAAATATATTCGTTTCTTTTTTTATCCCAATAAATTATCTCAAAAGTTCCATCATATTTTTCTGCCAAGGCTGTACATGACTCAACCCAATCGCCACAATTTAAATAATTAACACCATCAAGATTTAAATTTTCAGCATGATGTATGTGTCCACAAATTATTCCATCAAATTTTTTACTTTTTGCATATGAAGAAAGTGTGTTTTCATATTCACCTATAAATTTTACAGCATTTTTTACCTTATATTTTAAAAATTTTGCTAATGACCAATAGTCTTTACCTCTCAATTTTCTAAAAAAATTTATAATAACATTAATTTTAAGTAATAATTCATAGGCAATGGCTCCTAATTTAGAAAGCCATTTAGCATATTTCATTACTCCGTCCCAAGCATCACCATGAACAACTAAATATTTTTTTCCTAACTGCGTTTCATGAATAACTCTATTTACTATTTTAATATCACCTAAATGCATTGGAATAAATTTTCTAAATATCTCATCATGATTTCCAATTATGTAAAATACTTTTGTCCCGTGCCTGGCTTTTCTCAATATTTTTTGTATGACATCATTATGCTCTTGAGGCCAATAGAAATTCTTTTGCATTGCCCAAACGTCGATTATATCTCCAACTAAATAAAGGTTCTCGGATCTTGAATTCTTAAAAAATTCTAAAAGCTTGTTAGCTTGACAACCTTTGGTACCAAGATGCACATCAGATATAAATATACTCTTATATTTTAATAACGGAGGCATTAAAAAAACCTATTTTGTAACACAACTGTAACTCGAATCATTTAATTCTTATGTCATTGAAATGTTAAAGATTTATTAAAAATTAGTTACGAAAAAATTATGCATTATTGTTTGATTTATAACCTTAATTCTTCAACAGGGAAAAAAATAAAATTTGTAAATAAGATTTATGAAAAATTAAAAATTAACAACTCTGTAGATTATTTCAAAACTAAATCTGAAAAAGAGGCGAAAGAAATATTTTTGGAATTTAAAAATAAAAATTATGATAGATTGATAGTTGCTGGTGGAGATGGATCAGTATCATTTGCAATCAATGAATTGATAAAAAATGACTTTGATTTTAATGATAAATTTGCAATTGGGTATATACCAGCTGGAACAGCCAATTTACTTCAAGCAGAGTTATCGATAAATAAAAAAGTAGATGATATTTGTAATATTTTAACATCAAATAACTATAAACAATCTAATCTTATAAAAATTAATAAAAATTATTTTTTTTTAATGGCTGGTATTGGTTGGGATGCTAAAATTGTTCACTCTATTGATACACGTATAAAAAAAATACTTGGTAAGATAATATTTGGTTTAAAAGGGTTTCAGCATTTTTTATTTATGAAAAATAATAAACTTGATGTTTTCTTTGATGGTCAAAAACATCAAGCTGATTGGATATTAAGTTCTAATACCAAATATTATGCTGGTCATCATAAGATAAATAAGTCAAACATTTTTGATGATAGATTAATAACTTATGTCTTTAAAGATTTAAGTAGGCTAAAACTAATGTATTATATTATTTTGATAATTATTTATGGAGATTTATCAAGAAACAAATCTGTTATAACTACCTATTCAAAAAGTATCCAAATTAATTGCAATAATTTTGAAATTCCCGTTCAGGTTGATGGAGATAATTTTGGATGTCACAATAAGATTGATATTGAATTTTCAAAAAAAAAAGTAAATTTTTTACTATAATTTAAATAACAAAATTTTAGACAAATTATTTTACTTATAAATTTAAATTAAATATAATAATTTAAATTTTCATAGGAGGTGATGATGGGTAAGAAGTTAAAGAAAAATGAAAGAAGAAAAAAAAAGTTTATCAAATCAATAGATAAACTTAAAAATAAAATTAATTTAAAGGAAAAAAAACTAGCTAAAATTAATATAAAAATCGCAGGTATTGAAAAAAAAGTTGCCGAAAAAAAAGCAAAAAAAATAGCTAAAAAGAAAACCAGTGAGAGTCCTGCGTCTGTAAATAATTAATATATAAAAATTGTCCCTCCCCTCTTTTATAACAAAAAGGGGAAGGTAGTTAATCAACAAAATCTTAAACAAAGAGGAAATGAAGATGTTTTATTATTTAAGATTTCTGTTAGTCATTTTTAGTAAACTTTAATGACAAAAATATTTATAGATTGTTACAATTTAATTAAAATAATTTAATCCCAATCACACCTATTAAAATAAATAAAATTGATATAATTTTTTTTAAATTGATACTTTCTTTTAATAAAAAATATCCAATAAATATTGATAATAAAATACTTGTTTCTCTTAAGGATGTAACAACAGGTATTGGAGCTTTTGTAAATGCCCATACAGCCAAGGCATAACTAGCATATGATAATGTTACACCATAAAAAAATATCATCTTACCGTCTCTATAAACCTTTTTAATAATATCCTTTTGACCTCTTAAACTAAGAATAAATGGGAAAATCATAGCATTTAATATGAAAGACCAACTGACAAAAGATATTGCAGAATTACTTATTCTTGCTCCATATCCATCTACAAGTGAGTATGATCCAATAAACAAACCTGTAATTATCGAAAATTTAATAACATTTAAGCTACTGTTTGTATAATCAGAAATACCAAGAAAAAAAATTCCAAAACATATTAAGAAAATAGAGATAAGTATAAATTTATTTAAAACAACGCCTAAAAATAAAATTGAAACTACAGTTACAAATAAAGGGCCTGTGCCTCTTGCTATAGGGTAGACTTTTGTCAAATCTCCAATTTCATATGATTTAAGCAAAAACCATTGATAACCGATGTGAACAACAATACTTGCAAAGATATAAGGTATACTTTCTAATGAAGGTGCTGGTAACAAAATGATTGCGATAATTGAAAAAGGTATATGACCTAAAATTATACCTGCTAGAGCAACTGCTTTATCCGAGTGCTTTTTGACCATGCCATTCCAAGTGGCATGAAGTAGTGCTGCCAATAAAACGACAGAAAATACTAATGTATCCATAAAGAGTATTAATTCACTCTACCGTAAATATCTTGATATCTAACTATATCTGTCTCTTTTAAAATAGGTCCAGTTTGTATTTCAATAATTTTTACTTTTTTCTTAAATTTATTTTCTATTCGATGAATTGCTTCTATTGGTATGAATATTTTTTCACCTGGTTTTTTATAGAAATTTTTCTTGTTTAATGTAATTAGAGGTTTTCCATCAGTAATAGTCCAATATTCAGATCGATGAAAATGCTTTTGTAAGCTTAATTTAGACTTAGGATTAACTACTAATTCCTTTACTAGAAAGTTTTTACCTTCATATAGGTTGGTGTACCTGCCCCATGGTCTATGAAAAACATTTTTTTTCTTGAAATATTTATTTTTATTTTTTTTATATATTTTTGATATTTCAAACCAATTTCCAAGGTCTGACCATTGAATACTAAGTTTTATTGCATTTATATCTTTTGATTTTTCAAGAATTGCATAATCAAAAGAAATTTCCTTACATTTATCAAAGAATTTTTTACTCAAAAAATATGTATTATTTCTAATCTTTGATTTTTCTAAAGATTTTAGACATGCCTTATAAATACTAGGCTGATACTTTTTGAAGTTATTAATTATTGATGATTTTTTTAAGTAAAACATACCAGAATTCCAGTAGCCTCCAGATTTAATTATCCTTTTGGCTTTTTGCTCCGTTGGTTTTTCTATAAATTTAGTTACTTTATTTAACTTATTTATACTTTTTGTTTTGAGATATCCGTACTCATTGGATGGTCTAATTGGTTTAATTCCAAAAATAAATATATTTTCATCACTTAAATTTTTAACATTAGTTTTTAAAGATCTTGTTAAAATACTTGGATTTTCAATCAAATGATCTGAAGTAAAAAACATTATTGGCTGATCAGATGGAATTTCTTTAATTAAAGCACTTACTAAGATAGCTGGTGCTGTATTTTTTTTGGCTGGTTCTAATATTATTTTATATCTTTTTATTTTAGATTTTTTCAATGTTTTCTTAACATCTTTTAAATACTTCAGATTTGTGCTGATAATTGGAAAATCGTAAGAGTTATTATTTATTCTTTCAAAAGCTTTTTGTAATAAAGTCCAACCACCAAAATCAATAAATTGTTTTGCTTGAGTATTTTTTAAATTGGGCCAAAGTCGTGTTCCTGCACCACCACAAAGTATTACAGGTCTAATTTTCATCAAATATCTGCGTAAGTTTTAACCTCGTTTTTACCACCTGGATGTGTGGGTGCACCTAAATAAGCTGGTCCTACTGTTTGAGCATATTTCCAAAGAGTTCCGTTTCCAAAGTTCATTTTTCTTTGTTTCCATTTCTTTTTTCTCAAACTAAGCTCTTTTTTACTTAATCTAACGTTAATAGTCCCCTTTTTTGCATCTATATCAATTATATCTCCGTTCTTTAAAAGGGCTATTGGGCCGCCTATAGAGGCCTCAGGACCCACATGACCGATACAGAAGCCTCTTGTAGCCCCAGAGAACCTGCCGTCTGTTATAAGAGCTACTTTCTCCCCTTTTCCTTGACCATAAATTGCAGCTGTTGTCTGCAACATTTCTCTCATTCCTGGACCACCCTTTGGACCTTCGTATCTAATTATAATTATATCACCGTCTTTGTATTTTCTTTCTTTTACAGCTTTGTAAGCTTTTTCCTCAGAGTCAAAACATCTTGCTCTTCCAGTAAATTGTAATTTTTTCAAACCTGCAATTTTAACAATTCCACCTTCTGGAGCTAAATTACCTCTTAATCCAACAACTCCACCAGTTGGTGTAATTGGGTTTTTATAATTTCTCATTACTTTTTGTTTTGGATTAAATTTCACATTTTTTAAATTCTCTTTCATTGTCTTTCCTGTAACGGTCATACAATCACCATGAATATATCCACCATCATAAAGAGTTTTTAAAAGCATTGGAACTCCACCTGCTTCCCACATATCTTTTGCAACATATTTTCCACCAGGTTTTAAATCAGCAAGATAAGGAGTTCTTTTAAAAATTTTTGCAACATCCATTAAATCAAATTTAATTCCAATTTCATTTGCAATCGCTGGCAAGTGTAAACCTGCATTAGTAGATCCTCCTGTAGCAGCAACAACTGTAGCAGCATTTTCTAATGCTTTTCTTGTAACAATATCTCTTGGTCTGATATTTTTCTCTAAAAGTTTCATTACAGCTTTTCCACTATTAATCGCATACTTATGTCTTTCTTTATAAGGAGCAGGAGTGCCTGCTGAATACGGTAAAGCTAAACCAATAGCTTCAGATACACATGCCATTGTATTCGCTGTGAATTGTCCCCCACAAGCACCTGCACTAGGACAAGCCTTTAATTCTAATTTTCTAAGAGCGTGGGCTGTCATTTTTTTAGATGTATATTTTCCAACACCTTCAAAAACATCAACAACAGTAACATCCTTACCTTCAAATCTACCTGGAAGTATTGAACCTCCATAAATAAATACACTAGGAATATTTAATCTCACCATAGACATCATTAGTCCTGGTAAAGATTTATCACATCCTGCTAAACCAACTAAAGCATCATAACAATGACCTCTTACAGTTAATTCAGTAGAGTCTGCAATTACATCTCTTGAAATCAATGAGGATTTCATTCCTTCATGACCCATAGCAATACCATCAGTAACTGTTATTGTACAAAATTCTCTAGGAGTACCTCCTGATGAATTTACTCCTTGTTTTACAAATTGAGCTTGTTTCATTAAATTAATATTACAAGGTGCAGCCTCATTCCATGTTGAAACAACACCTACAAAAGGTTTTGCTACATCTTTTTCCGTTAAATCCATTGCATAATAAAAGGATCTTTGTGGTGCTCTATCAGCACCTACAGTTGTATATCTGCTTGGTAGTTTTTTTTTATTAAATTTCCGCATTATAGACTTTCTAAAGTATAATTTAATTTATTAACATCTTTTTCTAAATTAATAAAGTTAGACTTTTCTTGCTCAACAATATCATTTGGGGCTCTTTCAATAAAACTTTTATTATTTAGCCTTGTATTAATTTTTTCCATCTCTTTCTCAATTTTATTCTTTTTATTTAATAATGTTTCTTTAATTTTTGACAAATCTACATCTTCATCAAAGTAAATTTTAAATATTTCACCTTTAATGACCAAGTTTGCAGAAGGTTTTTTAATATCTTCAGTTACAAATTCATTAATTCTGCCAATTTTTTTTAATGTATTAGAGTTATTTTCAATAAATTTCTTAATTTCAGGATTTATTTTATTCACTAGTATTTTAACAAATGATCCAGGGCTTATTTCTATTTCATTTTTAAAAGACCTTATAGATGAGACAAATTCAATTATTTCATTTACTTCATCAGAATCTTTATCTTTATCAGAACTAGCCTCAGACCAGTTTTTTAACATAAGAAAGTCTTTTCCATCTTTATCCAATTTATTTTTCAACCATATTTCCTCGGTTAGAAAAGGTATGAATGGGTGTAAAATAACTAGAATTTGAGTAAATATGAAGCTAGCTACATTTCTTGTTTCTTCGATATTTTCATTATTTTCTGAATAAAAAACAGTTTTAGATAATTCTAAATACCAATCACAGAACGAATGCCATACAAATTGATATGCAATTCTTGCAGCCTCATCAAATCGATAACTATCTATTGATTTTTTAATCTTTTCATTAGTGTTAGTGAATTCAACAAAAATCCATTTATTAATATTTAGTTTTAAATCATTGGGCGTTTCTATATTTTCAAATTTACAATCATTTTGAATTAGAAAATTGTTAGCGTTCCATATTTTGTTTAAAAAATTTCGATAACCTTTAACTCTATCCTCTGATAACTTTACATCTCGTCCAGGAGATGCCATTGACAAAAGTGTAAATCTTAAAGCATCAGCGCTATATTTTTCTATCAACTCTAATGGGTCAATAACATTACCTTTAGACTTTGACATTTTTTGACCTTTTTCATCTCTAACTAAAGCATGAACATAAATATTCTTAAAAGGTTCTTTGTTTTGAAATTCCATTCCAAACATAATCATTCTTGCGACCCAAAAGAAAATGATATCAAATCCTGTAACCAATACTGAGGTTGGATAAAATTTTTCTAAATATTCATTTTTTTCTGGCCATCCTAGAGTTGCAAAAGGCCATAAACCAGATGAAAACCATGTATCAAGAACATCTGGATCTCTAATTAATTCAACATCTTTTTTATAGTGTTCTTTAGCTAATTTTTTTGCACCTTCTTCTGTTTCATCTACAAATATCTCTCCATCAGGTCCATACCATGCAGGTATTTGATGTCCCCACCAAAGCTGTCTTGAAATACACCATGGTTCTATATTATCCATCCATTGAAAATAAGTTTTTGTCCAATTAACTGGAAAAAAATTAGTTGTTTTATTATTTACTATTTCTTTTGCTTTTATTGAAAGTTTCTTTGCATCTGCAAACCATTGTTCAGTTAAATAAGGTTCAATTATAGAATTAGATCTATCACCATAAGGAACTTTATTTTTAATTTTTTCTTCTTTAACAAATAATTCTTTATCAGAAAGTTCTTTTAAAATTCTTTTTCTAGCTTCAAATCTATCAAGTCCAACATAATTATCAGGTGCATTTTCATTAATTTTACCATCTGGTGTAAAAACATTTATGATTTCTAAATTGTTTCTCTCCCCTACTTCATAATCATTGAAATCATGTGCTGGAGTAATTTTAACAGCTCCAGTACCTTGTTCAGGATCTGCATAATCATCTTCTATAATTTTTATTTTTCTATCAACTATTGGAACTATTACATTTTTATTTACTAATGATTTAAATCTTTTATCTGATGGATTAACTGCAACCGCTGTATCTCCTAACATGGTTTCTGGTCTAGTAGTTGCAATAGTTATAAATTTATCTGTCCCTTCTATTGGATAATTGATGTGGTATAGTTTTGAATTAACTTCTCTTTGATCTACCTCTAAATCGGATATTGCCGTTTTTAATACAGTGTCCCAATTGACTAATTTTTTTGATTTGTAAATTAAACCATTTTTGTACATTTCAACAAAAACTTTTAATACAGATTTTGATAGATTATCGTCCATGGTGAATGCATTTCTAGACCAATCACATGAACAACCTAATTTTTTTAATTGATTAATAATAATATCGCCATACTGACCTTTCCATTCCCAAACTTTTTCGATGAATTTTTCTCTACCCAAATCATTTTTATCGATACCTTCAGATTTTAGTTTTTTTTCTACTAATGCCTGTGTAGCAATACCTGCATGGTCAGTTCCAGGTTGCCATAAAGTCTCAAAATTATTCATTCGATGATATCGAGTTAATAAGTCTTGAATAGAATTATTTAATGCATGTCCCATATGAAGACTACCTGTTACATTTGGTGGTGGGATAACTATAGAAAATTGTTTTTTGTTAGATTTTGGTTTAAATAATTTTTTTTCTTCCCAATAAGAATAAATCTTATTTTCAACATTTTCGTGAATATATTTGTCCGAACTCATGGATAATTATTTTATAAATTAATCATATCAATAAACAACAATGAAATTATCCGTTAAATTTATAGACTAAATTATAAAATTAATTATATATGTCCTCATTGAATATTTAATTCATGGCAACGTGGCGGAATGGTTACGCAGAGGATTGCAAATCCTTGTATCCCGGTTCGATTCCGGGCGTTGCCTCCACAATATATTTTTGTTGAGATAATATAAAAAAAAAGTAAGTTGTGATTTTACATTCCTCGGTAGCTCAGTTGGTAGAGCAGTTGACTGTTAATCAATTGGTCGCAGGTTCGAGTCCTGCCCGAGGAGCCAATTAAAATTAATTTATCCTGTTTTAGAAATATTTACCTGGTTGATCTGTATGTTTTTAGTAAACTTAATTTTTTGATCTTGAGTAAGTTCAGAATAAACTTTTACTAAAAAATTATAGTTTACGTTCATGTGACCTTCTTTAGATTTTTCTAAATTTATTAAATATTCTGAAAAATCCTCAAAAAAATAATTTATTGGCACTTTAAGATAATTAGATAGTTGTAGTAATCTAATAGAACTTACACCATTTGTTCCTTTTTCATATTTTTGTATTTGTTGAAATGTAACATTTATTGCTTTTGCGACTTTAGTTTGAGTTAAACCTAAAGCCAAACGTCTAAGTTTTAATTTATTACCTAGATGTTTATTGAAATTTTCTTCCATCAAAGACCCCTCTTTAATTAAAATAATAAGTTGAGTTAATAGAAATCAAAAAGTTATTTCAAGTAAAATAATTTTAAAAAGAATAATAATTTTTAGGATTTTATAAACCTGTCAAGCGACTTTTTAGCAATTTAGTTATAATTTTTATAATATTTGGCTCAAAAAAAGCTTTGTTCTATCGCTTTTTGGGTTAGCAAAAAACTCTTTTGTTTCTGCCTGTTCTACAATCATACCTTCATCCATAAAAATAACTTCATCTGCAACTTCTTTTGCAAACCCCATTTCGTGTGTTACAACAATCATAGTCATACCAGCCTTAGCTAAATTGACCATTGCATCTAAAACTTCTTTAATCATTTCAGGATCTAATGCTGATGTGGGTTCATCAAAAAGCATTATTTTTGGCTCCATACATAACGCTCTCGCTATTGCACATCTTTGTTGTTGACCACCAGAAAGTTGACCTGGATATTTATATGCTTGATCGGCTATTTGAACTTTTTCTAAATGTTTTAAAGCTAATGCTTCAGCATCTTTTTTAGGCATTTTTTTTACCCATATAGGAGCAAGAGTACAATTATCTAATATTGATAAATGAGGAAATAAATTAAATTGTTGAAATACCATTCCAACCTCAGCTCTTATTTGTTCTATATTTTTTGTCTCTTCAGTTAATTCAGTGCCATCAACGACAATTGATCCTTCTTGGTGTTCTTCAAGTCTATTAATACATCTAATCAATGTCGATTTACCTGAACCAGAGGGACCACAAACAACAATTTTTTTGTTTTTTTCAACGTCTAAATTAATGTTTTTTAAGACTTGGAAATCTCCAAACCATTTATTCATTTCCTTTATTTGAATTATTTTATCTGACATTATCTCTCAGTTTTATATTTTTGCTCTAAATTATAACTATATTTACTCATTGCATAGCAAATAATAAAAAATACTATTGACGCAAACACATACCCTTCCATTGCAAAACCTAACCATTCAGGATTTGTTTTTGCTAAATTAAGCATTCCTACAATCTCCAGAAGACCTACAACAAATATTAAAGGTGTATCTTTGACAAGAGCTAAGAATGTATTTGCTATACCTGGTATGACTAATTTAAGAGCTTGAGGCAAAATAACAAATATATGCATTTTCCAGTAACCCATTCCTAAGGATTTTGCAGCATCATATTGCCCTCTAGGTAAAGCCTGTAGACCGCCTCTTATTACTTCAGCTACATAAGCAGCTTCAAACAAAGATATAGCAATTATAACTCTTACTAGTTTATCAATAAACATGTCCTCTGGTAGAAACATTGGAAACATAACAGACGACATAAATAAAACTGTTATTAAAGGAACACCTCTCCAAAATTCTATAAATCCAATAGAAATGTATTTAATTATTGGTAGATCAGATCTTCTCCCTAAAGATAGGAATAATCCTACTGGAAAACAGAATATTAAACAGAAAAATGAAACTATAAAAGTTAATGATAAACCTCCCCAAGCTCCAGTTTCAACCCATTCGAAAGCTTGTATCTTTCCTAATTCAATTAGTTCTTCATAAAAAAATACATACTTTAATAATATGTAAATCGTAATCGGTATTATTAAAAAATAATACATTTTAAATTTCGAAGGGATAAAGAAACCAATTATAATAGAGATCACTGCTGCAATGATTCCATATGAAAAATCAAAAAATATTGGGCCACCAGAAATAAAAAAGAATATAAATAAAAATGCAATTATTGGATAAATAATTACATAATATAATGTTAGATATTTTTTGAATTTTTCTGTTGCAAAAAAACCAACACCTCCAAGAAAAGCAAGAGCAATAAATGATAAATTTATTCTCCACTGTTCTGCATTTGGATACATGCCATACATAAATCTATTAAACCAAGTTTTTATGTAAGCCCAACACGCACCAGATCCTGAGCAAGCGTCTTTTGAATCACCAGCAAAATTTGCATCAATTATGAACCAACTTAAAAGCGGTGGAAGTGATTTTATAACCGCAAAAATAATTAATAATGATAAAAGGGCGTTAAATTTATTTGTATTAATATTTTTGTTAATAATGTCTAAAAATTTTATACCTGAATATTCAATTCTAATTAAATGCAGACCCGTAAAACCTATTATTAAAGGCAAAAAGTAACTTATTGTTCCTGGTAGAAAGCTAGTCAAATCTAAACTGAAAAAAGAATTCAAGAATACAATTAATATACTTAGAGAAAATAAACCAATACCTGAATACAAATATGCGTATAGATTATTTTTGTCTGGTGATAAAAAATTTAATTTATTCATTATTTTTCTTTAATAGCTATTTTTTTATTATACCAATTCATAAATATTGAGATTGTTATGCTTAAAGTTAAATAAGTTAACATTGTAATGGAAACAATTTCAATTGCTCTTCCTGTTTGCATTAAAGCTGTTCCTGCAAAAACAAGTACTAAGTCTGGATATGCAATAGCAGCAGCAAGTGATGAATTCTTTGTTAAATTTAAATATTGGTTGGTTGTTGGAGGAATTATAATCCTCAAAGCTTGTGGCATTACAACTAATTTAAGAACTTGGTTAGGAGTTAAACCAATTGAAGCTGCAGCTTCTTTTTGACCTTTGCTTACACCTTGAACACCTGCTCTTACACATTCAGCGATAAATGTTGCTGTGTACAAAGATAGGGCTAATGCTAGAGATATTAATTCAGGTGGTAATTTTAGACCACCTTTAAAAGTAAAGGAAGTTTGCGATAATTGTTCAATAACAGGTATTTCAACTGATGCATTAACTCCGCCAAGTAAAAAGCTTAGTAATGGTAAAATAATTAAAAGACCAATAGATATTGATAAAACTGGTGTTTGAATACCTTGATTTTCCTGTTTTTTTTTTGCGTATAATCTAACAAAAACTATTGAGATGATTGCCGCAATCACTGAATAAATAAAAATATCTAGATTATTCCAAACAAAAGCTGGAACAAAAAAACCTTTTATTGTTAAAAAGAAAACCCCAAAGATAGGCTCTGCTTTTTCGGGTAAAGGTAATGCTCTTAAGGCAGCAAAATACCAAAAAAATATCTGCAATAACAAAGGAATGTTTCTGAAAAATTCTACATAAATTGCTGCAGTTCGTTCAATAAGATAATTGTTTGATAATCGAGCTATACCAACCACAACTCCAATTATAGTTGCGAATACAATTCCAATAACTGAAACTAAAATAGTATTTAATAATCCAACTAGATAGGCTCTAAAATAAGAATGTGAACCATCATATTCTATTAAAGAAAACTGAACATCAAATGAAGATTCTTGAGATAAAAAACCATAACCAAATGTGATACCCCTATTTTCCATATTAACTTGTGCGTTATATGAAAAAAAACCAAAAACTAGAATTACAACTACTAGCGTAAGTAACTGGGGTAATATTTTCTTAAAATTCACTGTTAGTTTGATTTATAAAAAAAAGGGCTAGAAAAATCTAGCCCTCTTTATATTCTTTTTAAAAGAATTATCTTGCTGGTGGTACGTAAAGTATTCCACCTTTTGTCCATAATTGGTTTGGACCTCTATCAGGTAGAATTCCAGTGTCAGCTATATTTCTTTTATAACTTTCACCGTAGTTACCAACTTGCTTGATTATTCTTAAGCTCCACTCATTATCTAAACCTAGAGCAGCTCCTAATTCACCTTCAGCACCAACAAGTCTTTTTACAGCTGGATTATCTGAAGTTTTCATCATATCAGCATTTGCTGATGTTACACCATACTCTTCAGCTTCGATCATAGTATTTAGTGACCATCTTACGATATCTTCCCAAACAGAATCACCTTGTCTAACAACTGGGCCTAATGGCTCTTTTGAAATAGTTTCAGGTAATACCATGTGGTCATCTGGGTTGCTCAATTTAATTCTTTGAGCAGCTAAACCAGATTTATCTGTTGTGTATGTGTCACATCTTCCTGCATCATATGCAGCAACAACTTCGTCAGCTTTTTCAAAAGTGACCGGCTCATATTTAATTCCTTTTGAATTAAAGAAATCTCTCATATTAAGCTCTGTTGTAGTTCCAAGGTTAGTACATGCAGAAACACCAGCTTTAAAATCATTAACTGACGAAATTCCTGAATTTTTTCTAACCATAAAACCTTGACCGTCATAGAAGTTTACTCCAACGAAAGTAAGACCGATATCCGCATCCCTTGAAAGAGTCCAAGTTGTATTTCTAGATAGAATATCTATCTCGTTAGATGTTAATGCAGTAAATCTTTCTTTAGCACTTAGTGGAGTAAATTTAACTTTACTTGCATCACCAAGTACAGCAGCAGCTACAGCTCTACATACATCAACGTCAACACCAGTCCAGTTACCTGCAGCATCAGCATTAGAAAATCCTGGTAGACCTTGCGAAACACCACATCTCACAAAACCTTTTTTCTGAGTGTTTTTAAGAGTTTTTGACTTTTTTGCAGCCATAGTTTCTGTTGTAAAAGTAAATAGAACAGCAAACATAGCAACAACTGAAGTCAATCGTTTTACTAATTTAAACATTATTTATTCCTCTTGTTTATTTATTTGTTAACAAATAATTCAAATTAATTTTTGAATTGTCCAAGTAAAGCAGAAACAAAGAAACTCATCAATATTAAATTAATCGCAAAATTTATGCTTTATTTGGTTTTGGCGCGCTCTGAAGGATTCGAACCTTCGACCTACGGTTTAGAAAACCGTTGCTCTATCCAGCTGAGCTAAGAGCGCACAAAGGTGATTTATAATACTAATTTAATTTTTGAAAAGAAATTTTTTTAATAAAATAATCACAGTTAATAGTTCAATTCTTCCAATAATCATAAAAATAATTAATGAAATTTTACTGAATATATTAAAATTATAAAAATCGATGTTAGCTAGATTATACATTTCAGAATTAACAGTATTCATTATAGTTAAAATACCTAATTTAAAAGATGCTTCAAAATCTAAGTTAGAAACAGTTAACAATATAGTTATTAAGAATAAAGAAAATATAAAAATGATTATTGCAAAAAAATATTTATTAATATCATTAATATCAGCACTAATTTTATTTAATGATAATTTATTTGAATAGATTTGGTTTGGTTTTGAATGAGATAACAAATTATTTAAAGAAAATTTGATTAAAGTTAAAACTTTTATTACTCTTAAACCAGAGCTTGTTGAAAAGAATGAACCACCAAGAATTACAAGAATAAGAAAAACAAAAACAAGATTTTTAGGAACTTGTTCAAATGAAATTCCTATATTTGAAACACTGCTCGAAATAGAAACTAGTACATTCAAAAAATTATTATTATAATTAAAAAAAATAAATGATAATACAATTACAATTAAAAGATAAATTAGAATATTAATATCTTCACTTAAATAATTAATATTTTTTTTTTTAAAAAAAATTAGATTAAAAATGAAAAAAAGACTAAAAAAAGAAAATAACATTGATATAGATAGAATAATTTTACTTATGTCAGTGGTAAATGTAGTATCAAAATTATTATTAGGTAAAAATCCGCCAGAAGATATTATTGTAAGAGAATAGTTATAAGCATCATAAGATCTTATATTAACTAATTTTAACATTAAAAATATTAAAATTGTCATAGATAAGTAGATAACTATTATTTTAAATACTTGTTTAAATATTTCTGAAGAATTCAACGATATATAATTTGTCAAAGATCTTTTTAAATTTTCATCAAATATGTCTATCAGTAATAATATTGAAAATAAAAAATATAAACCACCAATCCATTGTGAACTAGATCTCCACAAAATTAATGTTTGATCTAATTGATTCAAATCATTAAAAATTGTAAATCCTGTAGAAGTAAAACCAGAAATAGCCTCAAAATAATAGTTAATTAAACCTAAATTATCTATATTAAAGTAATAAGGTAAAGATATTACGACAGGTAGGATTAGATAGCCAGTTAATACAATTAGTATTCTTTCAAACAAGTTGATTTTCTCATATTTGTATTTTTTAAATAGAATAAGAAAAAGTCCAATTATCAGAGATATTGAAAACGTAAAAATATAACTGCTAAGATTATTTAAAAGATTAAAATAATAAGAATAAATAATATTAAAAAATGAGAAAAAACTTATAATTAGAAAAAAAATGCCAAAATATTTTAGGCTGAAAATATTCATTTATTAGATAGAGCTAATTCTAAATAAATTTTCCACTAAAGGTAATTGGTCTCTTTTGGCTAACAACACAACTGTATCATCTTTCTGAAAGATATATCTAGATGAAGGAAGTATAAACTTATTATCTCTTAAAATTGCCCCCACACGAATTTCATCTGGTAAATCCGCATTTTTTAACTCTTTATTTACTAATTCTGACGACTCTAAAATGTCAGCTTCAATAACTTCGTATTCACCGTTTAAGATTGTATAAGCATTCTCTATTGTACCTTTATGAACATGTTTCAATATACTAGAAACTGTACTCATTCTAGGGTCAATTAAATCATCAATTTTTAAAGATGATTGTAAAAGTGAATAATTGGGTTTATTAACTAATGCCATAGTTCTTTTATTTTTTGAAAACTTTTCAACAAGAACACTTACCATAAGATTATCTTCATCGTCATTTGTTAAAGCTAATACAGTTTCAACTTCATCTAAATTAGCTTCATTTAATACATCTTCATCCAAACCATTTCCATTAATAACAATTGTATCATTTAAATAATTTGCAATATATTCGGCTCTATTTTTATCTTTCTCAATAATTTTTACTCTAGCTTCTTCAAAGTTGTTTTCTATTTTTGAGGCAAGATTAAATCCAATATTACCACCACCAATAATAAGTATCTTATTTGCAATTTTTTCATTATGTCCAAAGACTTTAAGAGTTTCCTCCATTTGATTTGAGTTAACAATAACATAAGCTTTGTCGTTATGTTGAAGTTTATCGTCTTTCTTTAATATTTTAAAACTTTCTTCTCTAATAACACCTAATATATACGCATTTAAACTTGGAAATTTATTTGTTAATTCTTTTAATTTAGTTTCATGAATTGGACATTTTTCATCAATTAGAATTTCTAATAGTCTAAGTTTATTTTCTGCAAATGGTACATTATCTAAAGCTCCTGGTGCTTCTAGCTTTCTTTGAAGAGATTTAGCAATTTCTAGCTCTGGAGAAATAACATAATCTATTGGTAAATTTTCTTTGTTAAATAATTTAGAAAATTTTGGATCTAAATATTCTTGAGATCTTATTCTTGCAATTTTTTTTGGTACTTTAAACAATGAATATGCTATTTGACAAATAAGCATATTTATTTCGTCATTCCTTGTTACAGCTATTAACATATCAGCTTCTGCCGTATTGGCCCTGTCTAGAATTTCAGGGGAAGTAGCTTTACCTACAATTGCTTTTACATCAAGAGACTCATTGATTTTTTGAATATCCTCACTTGATTGATCTATAACAGTTATAGAATGATTTTGCTCAGTTAGTAGTTTAGCAATAGTAAAACCTACTCTACCAGCACCACAAATTATTATATTCATTAGTTAAGATCCTTAACGCCTAACAATTTTAGCTTTCTATGAAGTGCTGATCTTTCCATGCCAACAAATTTTGCAGTTT
This sequence comes from uncultured Pelagibacteraceae bacterium, assembly GCA_902531175.1. Classification (GTDB taxonomy): domain Bacteria; phylum Pseudomonadota; class Alphaproteobacteria; order Pelagibacterales; family Pelagibacteraceae; genus Pelagibacter. The sequence goes on along the minus strand of CACADE010000002.1, from coordinate 101,987 downwards.
TTGATATATTTCCACCAAATTTTTTTATTTGAGATATTAAATATTCTTTTTCAAAATTTTCTCTCGCTTCTCGTAATGGTATAGATAAATTTTCAGTAACCGAAAATGTTTCATTTGCTGATTTAGATAGAGATTCTTTAATTATGTTTAATATTTTTTCCTCATCATTTCCTGGCGAGAGAATTGCAATTCTTTCAATAAGATTACGTAATTCTCTTACATTTCCCGGCCAATCATAATTTAATAGATAATTTTCATCTTTAATTTCAAATTTTTTATAATTATAAGTTTCGCAAATATTTTTTATAAAATATTCAACTAGCAATGGTATGTCTTCTATTCTCTTGTTTAATGGTTCTATTTCAATATTAAATACATTTAATCTATGAAATAAGTCTTCACGAAAATTTCCATTTTTTATCTCGTAATTAATATTTTTACTAGAAGCACAAATAATTCTAACATCAACTTTTATGTCATGATTACTATTAATTCTCTTAAACTTTTGGTCTATTACAACTCTTAAAATTTTTGACTGTGTTTCTAATGGAATTTCAGTTACTTCATCTATTAATAAAACTCCTCCAGATGCTTTTTCTAATGCACCATAGACAATTGAACCATCTTTTCTTTCTTCACCAAAAAGTTCTAGCTCATATTTTTTCGAGTCCAATAATGCACCATTAATGATTATAAATGGTCCTTTCGAACGTTTAGAATTTTTGTGAATTTTTCTTGAAATCAATTCTTTTCCACATCCAGTTGGTCCACTTATAAAAACTCTACTTTCAGATAGTGAAAGTTTTTGTATCTGTTCTTTTATGGAAGAAATATTTGTACTTTTGCCGATAATTTCGAAGGAATGAAATAACTTGTTAGATAAAGATTTATTCTCTTTTTTTAGATTAAAATTTTCAACAGCTCTTTTAACAAAATTTAATAATCTTTCTTTATCAAAAGGTTTTTGAATAAATTCAAAGGCTCCAGATCTGAGTGAATTTATAGCCATTTCAATATTTGCATGTCCTGAGATTATAATGACTGGAATGTCGGTATTTTTAGTTTTGATGTGTTCAAGCAATTGAATACCATCATTATCACCTTTATCTAATTTTACATCAATAATCGCAACGTCTGGTAATTTTTTATCTATTTCTGAAAGTCCTTGATTGAAATTTGCTGCTAATCTTGTTTTATAGCCAGCGTCTTGTATTAACTCATTAAGAATATTTCTAATATCCGCATTATCATCAATAATTAATATTTCTGTTGTCATGAATTACTTTGGAAGTATTATCTGAACTTTAGCTCCATTATTTGTGTTTAAGAATTTAATTGATCCATTATGGTCATTTATTATTTTATCTACAATTGATAATCCTAAGCCTGTACCTTTTTCTTTAGTTGTATAATATGGTTTAATAATATCCTTGGTCTTTTTATCCTTAAAACCTTCACCTGTATCTAGTAAATTAATTGTTATATAGTCTCTTCTTTGATCTATTTCTATATCAATATTTTTCAATAATTTATTGGTTTTTTTGGCTTTCTCTTGAATACTTTCAATAGAATTTTTAATCAAATTAAAAAATAATCTATTAAATTGTTCGTTATCAAAATTAGTTAATATTTTTTTTCCTGTTTTATTATTAATATTAAAATTAATAGAATTATCTAATTTTTTTAATAGATTAATATTTTCATCTAATACTTTTATTAAATCATTATTTTTAATAAGAGGTTTGGGCATTCTAGCAAAATCAGAGAATTCATTAATTAAATTTTCTATTTGTTTTATCTGTTTTAAGATTGTTTTTAAATTTTCTTGAAATTTTTCTTTCTTTTCATTGTTTAATTCAGGTAAATATTTTGAATTTAGATTATCAATTGTTAATTGGATTGGAGTTAATGGATTTTTAATTTCATGCGCCATTTTTCTTGCAACAGTTTCCCAAGCTTCATGTCTCTCATTAGATAATAGCTTATCTTGTTGATTCTTTAATTTTTCAATCATAGAATTAAAATTTTTGTTTAATAATTCCATTTCTCTATCAGCTTTAAGTTCGGGAACTTTTACATTTAAATTTCCTTTTCCTATTCTCTCCGATGCTGATATTAAGTTATTAATAGAAATGAAAAATCTTGAAGAAAATCGTATTGCTATTGTTATAGATAAAAACAACAATAGTGTTACCAAAGAAATATAAATTATAGCAAATGAAATTCTAATACCTAAACTTTGATTTTCTACAGTATAATAAAAATTTACCGCTTCTTCAGATTCTATTAAATAATTGGAAATATTTTTATCCAAACTTTTCACAACATATAAAAAAGTATCTTCAAAATTTTGTAATCTTATTACAGCAGAAGATCTATTTTCAGGGGCATTTATAATCTTCAGAGGCCTGTCATCCGATCTTACCATTTCAATAGCCTGGTCTTCTATTTTAATATATTTAGAATTATTTGCTGAAATAATTAATTCACCATCAGAATTAATAAGATAAAGTTGATCTATATCTCTAATTAAATTTTGGGTATTTAAAAAAGATTTAAATCTATCTAAATCATTTTTGTATACGTTGTAATATTTATTTAAATCAAAAGCAATTAAAACGATTTCTGATTGGATTTTATTTCTTTTTTCATCAACATAATTTTTTGCAATTTCATATGAATTGTTAACAGCAGTAGTAATTTTTTTATCAAAGTATTTTTCAAGAGCAAATGAAAAAATAAATAAAGAAAATATTGCAATAAGTAATGATGGAATTAGTGTAAATAAACCAAAAGAAATTATATATTTTCTATTTGCAACTGATCCTCTTACATTTATGTTATTTTTAATTGAATTTTTAATATCAATAAAAATTATGACAAAAAATAGTAATAAAAAAGCAATGTTTAAAATTAGGACGAATTGCAAATTTTGTTGATTTAACTCAATAAAACTTCTTCCAATAAATGTTAAAAAGGTAATAAAAGATAAAAATACAGTTAGAAGAAATAATATTATTATAAATAAATTTCTTTTTATAAAAGCTGTCATAAACTATGAATATATATAAAAATTTATAAATAAATACATGAGTGATTGCTTTATATTATTAAGTGCAGGAAAAAGTAAGAGATTTAAATCAAAAATTAATAAACAATTTATAACGTATAAAAATAAGCCTTTATTTGAGCATTCATTAAAAATTGCTCAAGACTCAAAATTATTTAAAAGAATTTTAGTTGTCACAAACAAAAAAATAAAAAAAACAAAATACAAAAGTGTAGATGTAATAAAAGGAGGAATAGAGAGACATAATTCTACAAAAAATGCACTCAATTATTTAAAGAATAAAAAAATTAAAAATGTATATATTCATGATGCTGCAAGACCAAATTTATCAATAAGTTTATTGAAGAAATTAAAGAATAATTTAAAAAAAAATAGTGCTGTAGTTCCTTATTTAAATTCAGAAAATTCAGTAAAATATAAAAATAATATTAAAATAAATAATTTAAATCGTGAAAAAGTCTTATTAACTCAAACACCTCAGTGTTTTAATTTTAGTGAACTTTTTCATTTATATAAAAATAATAAAGAAAAAATTACAGATGAAGCCAGTCTTTACTTAAATAACAATAAGAAAATTAAGTTTGTCCTCGGGGATAAGAATAATTTTAAAATAACAACAGTTGAAGATTTAAAATACTTAAAATCAGAAACCTATTATGGAATTGGTTTCGATATACATAGGTTAGTTAAAAATAAAAAACTTTTTCTTGGAGGGGTGGAAATTCCTTTTCATTCAGGTCTTAAAGGCCATTCTGATGGAGATGTAATTCTGCATGCAATTATTGATGGATTATTAGGTGCGATGAGAAAAAGTGATATTGGTACTCTATTCCCAAGTAATTCTAATAAATTTAAAAACATCAGATCTAAGAATATGCTTACGCCAGTAATTAAATTGCTAAATGATAATAATTTTTCGATAAATAACATAGACATAAATTTAATATGTGAAAATCCAAAAGTTTCTAAAATCAGAAATAAAATAATAAAATCATTGTCAACATTGCTTTCTATAAACAAAAATTTTTTAAATTTAAAAGGGAAAACAGTTGAAAAATTAGGTATAATTGGGAAAGAGCAAGCCATTGCATGTGAAGTTATTTGCTCATTATCAAAATGAAAAAGATCAATATATTAATTTCAACCTTTTTTGGTAATGGTTATATTTCTAAAATACCTGGGACATTTACATCATTAAGTACAACGATAATTCTTTATGTATTTTTTGAAATATTACAATTTAAAAACCTAAATTATATATTAATATTATATTCTATAATTTTCTTTTATTCATTTTATGCTGTCATGGACTCAGAAACTGAGTTTGAAAATAAAGACCCTAGACAAATTGTAATTGATGAAGTGTTAGGTCAAGCATTGCCGCTTATACTTATAGTATATTTGTCGTCAAAAAATCTGATTAATATTCCAGTAGAAATATATTATCTTTTATCTTTTGTTGTTTTTAGATTTTTTGATATTATTAAACCATTTCCTGTAAGTTATTTTGATAAAAAGCATAAAAATTTTTTTGGTATTATTATGGATGATATAATGGCTGGGCTATATACAATGTTAATCATATATCTTATTTCATTTAAGTTTTAATGAGTATTAATAAATTGCACAAAAAATTGATAAAGAATAAAATCACTATATCTGTAGCAGAATCTTGTACAGGTGGTTTATTATCAAGTAAATTAACTACATTAAGTGGTTCGTCAAAGTATTTTAAAATGGGATTAATTACATACTCAAATAATGCAAAAATAAATATTCTGAATGTTAACAAAAAAGTAATTGATAAGTATGGAGCTGTAAGTCAAGAATGTTGTAGAGCAATGGTAGAAAATTTATCAAAATTATCAAAAAGTAAAATCAACGTATCAATTACAGGTGTTGCTGGTCCTAAAGGTGGTACAAAATATAAACCTATAGGTCTTGTATTTATTGGAATTAAGGCGGGAAATAAAATTTTTATTATAAAAAATTTATTTGGAAAAAAGAATAGATCAATAATACAAAGTAATACAGTTAAAAAATGTATTAATTTGTTGATAAAAATTATTTAGTTATAAATTACAAACTTTCAGCTCTTTTTTGAAATGCATCAGCTATTTTATCAAGCCCATATTGAAAGGATTTTGACATTATAATATTAAGAAATTTATTCTTAATTTCAAAATCGACATCAAAATGAACTTCTGTAAAATTATCTTTCTCGACAAATCTCCAATTATTTTCTAAATAATTCAAAGGACCATCAATATTAGTCACATGGATATGATCATTTTTTTTATCATATATAACATCACTTTTATAAGTGTCAGTAAAAGGTTTTTTACCAATAGTTAAATCTGCAATAATTTTTATACAATCTTTAACTTCTTTTTTCTCATAAACCTTAGAATCTATACAAAAGGGAATAAATTCAGGATACTTTTCAATATCTAAAACAAAATTAATAAGTGTTTTTTTATCGCGTTCTATTAATCGCGTTACAGATGCTTTTGGCATTCAATTAATTATGTCTGTTTTGTTTTAATTTGGCAAAATCTTCATCGGCATGATATGAAGATCTAGTTAATGGAGAAGATGAAACTAATAAAAAACCCTTTGACTTTGCTATTATTTCTAAATCTTTAAATTCATCTGGATGATAATATCTATCTAAAGGATGATGTTTTACTGTTGGTTGAAGGTATTGACCGATTGTTAAAAAATCAACATCTGCAGATCTTAAATCATCCATTACTTGGATTACTTCATCTTTTTCCTCACCCAAACCAACCATTATGCCTGACTTAGTAAAAACTTGATTATTATCTTTTTTTGCATTTTTAAGAAGTTCTAAAGATGAAAAATATCTAGCACCAGGTCTAACCTTTACGTATAACCTTGGAACAGTTTCAATATTATGATTAAAAACGTCAGGGTTTGCGCTTAAAATAATTTTATAAGATTCGCCTTTTCTAAGAAAATCTGGCGTTAAGACTTCTATAGTAGTATTTGGATTTTTTTTTCTGGTAATTTCTACAACTTCTTTAAAATGAGTAGATCCACCGTCAGGTAAATCATCTCTATCAACTGATGTAATTACTACATGTCTTAAGTTTAATTTTTTTACTGCATTTGCAATTTTTACTGGTTCAAATTGATCCAATTTTTCTGGTTTCCCAGTTTTTACATCGCAAAACGCACAAGCTCTTGTGCAAGTGTCACCCATTATCATAAATGTTGCGTGCCTTTTACTCCAACATTCGGTGATATTTGGACAGTTTGCTTCTTGGCAAACAGTGACTAAGTTATTTTGATTAACAACAGTTTTGGTTAGAAAAAATTCCTTACTGTCTGATAGTTTAGATCTAATCCAAGCAGGTTTCTTTTTAATTGGATTAACTGGATTTTTAACTTTTTCAGGGTGTCTAGGTCTAATTTTGTCCATCATCTATTAGTATATAAGTAGTCTCTCCGTCTTTTCCAAACAAAAATTTGTCTCGTATCAAAACTTCAATAAAATCAAGGTCTATATCTTTGGTTAATAAAGAGTTTTTGTGTTCCAATTCTTGAATTTTAAAATTTAAATCTGTTTGTTTTAACTTTAATTCTTCATAAATTTCTTTTTTTTTTAAATAAGAAATTAGTCCTCTATCACCACCTAATAAATTAAAAAAAAAATAAATAAATAGAAATGTAATAATTAAAATAAAATAATTTTTTTTTATTTTTTCAAACATTAATTAAGACTATGCATTTTTGATTTTTTTCCAAGTTCTTGCTCAATTCTTAATAATTGGTTATATTTTGAAACTCTCTCAGATCTCGCTAATGACCCAGTTTTAATCTGATTAGAATCAGTTCCTACAGCAAAATCTGCAATAAATGTATCCTCGCTATCACCGGATCTATGTGAAATTATGGTTTTATAACCAATTAATTTTGCAAATTTTATAACCTCTAGTGTTTCTGTGACAGTACCAATTTGATTTAATTTAATTAATATTGAATTAGCTGAAATATTTAAAAAACCAATTTTCAATCGTTCTAAATTTGTAACAAACAGATCATCTCCAACAATTTGTAATTTATTATTTGTTTTATTTAAAAGCTTTGTCCAAGCTGACCAATCGTTTTCACCAAATGGGTCTTCAATAGACATAATTTTGTATTTTTGCACAAGTCTAAGATAATTTTTTATAGATTCATCTACACTGGTGTATTTTTTAGAGTGAATTGAATATTTTTTATTTTTAAGTAACTCATTCGCTGCAACGTCCAGACAAATAACTACGTCTTTTCCATTTTTAAAACCTGATAAATTTATAGCTTTTACAATAAGTTTAAGTGCGCTTTCATTATCATTTATCATTGGAGCGAACCCACCTTCATCTCCTACAGAAGTGGAATGGCCCATTTTTTTAATCAAATGTCTTAATTTATTAATCACAATAAAACACATTCTAACACCTTCAGAAAAAGATTTAGCTTTATCTGGTCTTATCATAAACTCTTGGATTCTGAGACCATTATTTGCGTGTGCACCTCCATTAATTATATTCATTAAGGGGTAAGGTAATTTAAAATTTTTATTTATTAATAAATTTTTATAAATTGGAATTTTTTTAATTTTAGATGATAATTTTTTAACAGCTATTGAAACTGATAGAATTGCATTAGCTCCAACTCTTTTTTTTTGTTTTGTACCGTCAAGTCTTATTAATAAATTATCTATTTTTTCTTGTTGATGAACATTAAAATTTTTTAACTTATTCGATATTACCTTATTTATAAATTCAACAGGTTTTAAAACACTTTTTCCAAGATATTTTTTATTTTTAATATCTCTTTTTTCGAAAGCTTCGTAAGTTCCAGTTGATGCTCCAGATGGACAAATTGCTGATGCACTAATATCTTTTACAAATACTTCCGTTTCTATAGTTGGATTTCCTCTACTATCAAAAACTTGTCTTGCAATAACTTTAGAAATTTTAGACATTATTTTTTTTTACTAGATTATCTATTTCTACAATCTGATTAATAAGATTATCTAATTTATAAAGTGGAACCATATTTGGACCATCAGAAGGAGCATTATCAGGATCTTGATGTGTTTCTATAAAAATTGAAGCAACACCCACTGCTACAGCTGCTCTAGATAAATGTTCAACAAATTCTCTTTGTCCACCACTTTTATCTCCCTGACCACCTGGTTGCTGAACTGAATGAGTGGCATCAAAAACAATCGGATAACCATTTTTTGCCATTATGGGTATTGATCTCATATCTGTTACTAAAGTATTATATCCAAAACTAGCCCCTCTCTCTGTTACAAGAATATTATTATTTCCTGATTCAGATATTTTTTTTGTTACATTTACCATATCCCATGGAGCTAAAAACTGACCCTTTTTCACATTGATGATTTTTTTTGTTTTTGCAGCGGCAACTAATAAATCTGTTTGTCGACATAAGAATGCAGGAATTTGTAAAACGTCAACATGTGGCGCAACAATTGAGCATTGCTCCTCATTGTGAATATCAGTAAGGACAGGGACTTTTATTTGATTTTTTATTTTATCAAAAACTGGTAAAGATTTTTCTAATCCAGCTCCTCTTTTACCTTTAAGACTTGTTCTATTGGCTTTATCAAATGATGTTTTGTATATAAATCCAATTTTATATTTGTCAGTAATATTTTTTATTTCCCCTGCCATGTCCAAAGCATGTTGCTCAGTTTCTAGTTGGCATGGTCCTGCTATTAAACAAATTTTATTTGAGTTAGAAATATTTAAATCCTGACATTTAACAACTCTATTTTCCATGGTAATTTTTTGAAGCTTTTATAAATGATTTAAATAATGGATGTGGTGATAATGGTCTTGATTTAAACTCTGGATGAAATTGAACACCAACAAACCAAGGATGATTTTTTAGCTCAATTATTTCAGGTAATTTGTTATCTGGAGACATGCCCGAAAATATTAATCCTTTTTTTTCAAATTTCGATCTTTGGTTATTATTAACTTCATATCTATGTCTGTGTCTTTCTTTTATTTCATTTGATTTATAAATCTTTTTTATGGCAGAATTATTTTTTAGTTTAGCTGTATAAAGCCCTAATCTCATTGTTCCACCTAAGTTTTTTTCTGTGCCCTTAAAGACTTTTCCATTTCTGTTCCATTCATTGATTAATCCAATAACAGGATAGCATTTTTTATCAAGCTCTGTGGATCCAGCATTTTTAATATTTAATTTGTTTCTGGCAAATTCAATGATTGCCATTTGCATTCCAAAACAAATACCAAAAAAGGGTATTTTTTTTTCTCTTGCATATTTAATTGCTGCAATCTTCCCTTCTGTTCCTCTTTTGCCAAATCCACCTGGTATTAAAATTCCAGAAACACTTTTAAGTTTTTTGCTTATTTCATTTTTTTTTAGTTTATCAGATTCAATTCTTACCAAATTAACTTTTACATTATTTGCTATGCCACCGTGCGTTAATGCTTCATCTAAAGATTTATATGCGTCTTTCAAGTTTACATATTTGCCTATTATTCCAATGTTAATTACTTTATTATTTTTAAGAACAGTAGAGGTGATATTTTTCCATGGATTTAAATTGGGTTTCTTTTTTGATTTTATTTTAAAATATTTTAAGACTTGTTTATCTAATTTTTGGTTAAAAAAACTAATTGGAGCTTCATAAATTGTCCTAACATCAACAGTCTCAATAACATTTTTAATATCTACATTACAAAATAAAGATATTTTTTTTCTTTGTTCTAAGGGTATATGCTGCTCGGATCTACATATCACAATATCTGGCTGTATACCGATACTTCTTAATTCTTTAACACTATGTTGTGTAGGTTTAGTTTTTATCTCATCAGAAGATTTCATAAATGGTACTAAAGTTAAATGAACAAATAATGTTCTAGACCTTCCATGATCATTTGAGAATTGTCTTATAGCTTCTAGAAACGGTAAGCTTTCTATGTCACCAACAGTTCCACCAATTTCACAAATTACAAAATCTTCATTACTAATGTCTTTGCTAATAAATTTTTTTATTCTATCTGTTATGTGTGGAATGACTTGAACTGTCTTACCTAGATAACCCCCTTGTCTCTCTTTTTTGATTACATCACTATAAATTTTACCTGTAGTAATGTTATCCGATTGTTTTGATGAAATATTTGTAAATCTTTCGTAATGTCCTAAATCTAAGTCAGTTTCTGCACCATCATCAGTAACAAATACCTCTCCATGTTGAAAAGGACTCATTGTTCCTGGATCAACATTTAAATATGGATCCATTTTACGTATCCTGACTTTATAACCTTGTGACTTTAATAAATATGCAAGAGATGCTGAGGATAAACCTTTTCCAAGTGATGAAACCACGCCGCCAGTGACAAAAATATATCGCGCCATGGAAGTATCTTATAGACCTAAAACTTAAAAATTTAAAGTGTTAATTATTGCTATCTGGAACCTTTGGAGCATCATCAGTTTCCTCTATTTTATCTAAAACTGATGTTGTGGGTGTTAATTCACCTCTGGAAAGAATCGTTAAACACAGACTACATATTATAAATAAAGTAGCAATTATTGCTGTAGCTTTAGTTAAAAAATTTCCTGCAGATCTTGAAAGCATAAAATTATCTTGGGACACCCCAATACCTAATGCACCACCCTCAGATTTTTGAAATAAAACTAAAACAACCAAAATAGCTGCAAGAATAATATTAATTATTAAAAGTATATTTTCCACGAGGTTTAATTAGTTGATTTTTTAATTATATCAATAAAATTTTTTGCTCTCAAAGAAGCGCTTCCTATTAAAAATCCTTTTAAATCATTAATTTTTTTTAACTCTGATACATTTTTAGAATTAACGGATCCTCCATAGATAATTTTGTATTTTTGATTTTTTTTTAATTTGCTAATTATATTATTTATGTTTCTAAAGTTTTTTCTTAACTCAGATGATTTTGGTATTTTTCCAGTTCCGATGGACCATCTAGGTTCATATGCAAAAATAATATTATTGACTTTTTTTATATTCTTTAATGCAATGGTTATTTGTCTTTTAAGTACTGAGAGAGTTTTATTATTTTTTTTTTCTTTATATGTTTCCCCAATGCAAAGAATTACTTTTAATTTTTCTTTAAGTGCTGAATGAATTTTTTTATTTATTAGTATATCATTTTCTTGATTTCTAATTTCAGAATGACCAACAATTACATACTCACCTCCTGCTGACTTAATTAATTTAGAATTTACAGATCCTGTAAATGCTCCATAATCATTTAGTTGGGAAAGGTTCTGAGCACCTACTTTAATTTTAGTGTTTTTTACTTTATTTTTAATCAATGAAATTAGAGTAAATGGTGGACAGTAAATAATTTGAATATTTTTATTTTTTGATTTTCTTAAAAATTTTATGGTTTTATTAATGCCAGAGATGTGACTTTTTCCTCCATTCATCTTCCAATTAGCTATAAAGATCATATTATTATTTGTCATCTTAGATAATTTAATTTATAGGTTTGTTTTTTATAATCAATATATAAAGAATTACTCATGTTGGGAAAATTAAGAGGTTTTACAAATAGTAAATTGGCAGGTGTCCTCGTAGCTATAATAATTGTTCCTTTTGTTTTTTGGGGAATGGGAAGTGTCTTTAGTGGTGGAAACACAAATAATATTGCTAAGATAAATAATAATTCAATTTCAACGAAAGACTTCATCGATCATATAAACCGATCAAGAATTAATCCTGATTATATAAAAGAAAATTTAGACAACAATATCTTAGAAAAAATTTTGAGCGACCTTATATCAAAAGATTTAATGTCAATGGAGTATAAAGATTTAAATGTAAAAGTTTCAGATCGATCATTAAAATTAAATTTACAGAACAATATAAATTTTCTTGATGATGACAAAAATTTTTCAAGATTAAAATATGAAAAATTTCTTTTAGAAAATAATATTATTGCAGCTGAATTTGAAAATAGACTAAAAAATTCTCAGTTAAGAAAAAGACTATTTGATTATATTGGTGGTGGTATTAAATCACCATATTATTTACAAAATAAGATTTATATAAATGAAAACAAAAAAATAAGTATTAAATACTATGATCTTGAATATGCTTACGATAAAGATATTTCAGACGTTGATATTAATAATTATATAATCGAAAATGAGGAAAACTTAAAAGAAGCATACATTGATTTTAGTTATGCTAAAGTTGAACCTTCAAATCTAATTGAAATCAACGAATTTAATGAAGATTTTTACAAAAAAATTGATGAAATCGAAAATGATATATTAAATGAAGTTTCTTTAGAAGATATCGCTAAAAAAAATGAATTAAAATTGCAAAAAAGAAACAATTTTAAGTTTTTAAATGAGGATGATGTATTTAAAGAAATTTACGAAAATAAAGATAAAAAAGAAATAGTTTTAAAAGAAAAAGACAATTACTTTTTACTATATCAAGTTACAAAAATAAATAACTTACTACCAAATAAAAATAATACATCCTTCAGAGATAAAGTTAAAAATAGAATGTTATTAAAGAAAAAATTTGATCTTAATAAAAATTTATTTGAAAAAATTCAAAATAAAGATTTCAATGAATCTGACTTTGGCAATCTAGTAAAAAATAAAGAAAATATAAATTCAGGAATTATTAATTCAATTAATGATGATAGTTTATTTGATGAGACATCTTTAAAGCTTATTTATGAATTGCCAAAAAATAGTTTTGTTATGGTTTCAAATAAAGATAATAATATATTTTTAGCAAAGATTAATCAAATAACTCATGAAAATTTAAAAAGTACAAATGAAAATATTCAAGAATATTTAGCGAAAACAAATATTAACTTGATTGATGATATTTATAGCTCTTACGACACATCACTTAACACAAAGTATGAAGTAAAAATTTTTAATAATAATATAGATCGAATAAAAGATTATTTTAAATAATGCTTAATATAAGTCTTAAACAATTTAGGATTAATCATAAAAAAAAATTAAATCAAATTCTCTATTTATCTTTAGACAGTAATGGCTCTAAAGAAATAGTAAATTTAATAAATAATTTTTTTACCGAGAAAAATACTTTTGTATTCGAGTCGGTAGAAAAAGGATTTATTAAAGGTCGATATACAATTTTTGGAAAAAATCCTGATAAAATTTGGGAATTTAATAATAATGTTAGCAAGATATACTTTAATAACAAAGTTAAAATTTTAAAAGGTAGTGCTAAGAAAAATATAGAAAATGTTATTGAAAGTTTTAAATTTAAAATTCCTAGAGAATTACCCTCAATTAGCTCTTTAATATCTGGATACTTTTCATACGATATAATTAGGTATTTAGAAAATATTCCAAATAAAAATAAAGACGATTTAAAATTACCTGATGCTAGAATTATGAGACCAAGAGAATTAATAATACATGATAATGTAAAAAAAAAATTATATTTTATAATTAACGTTTTTTGTGATGAAAGAATAAATAATTATAAAATAAGGTATGAACAAATAATTAATCAAATTGAAAATTTAATTTTTTTATCCAATTATAATAATTTATATTTAGATAAAATTAATAAAAAAATTAAAACAAAAGTAAAATCAAATATTTCAAAACAAAAATTTTTATCAAATGTAAAAAAGGCAAAAAAATATATTAAAATTGGAGATATATTTCAGGTAGTTCTAAGTCAAAGATTTGAAACTAAATTAAGTAAAAAACCTATAGAGATTTATAAAAAATTAAGGAAAACAAACCCTTCACCATTTATGTATTTTTTTAATTTTAAAGATTTTCAGATTATTGGTGCGAGTCCAGAAATACTTGTAAGGTTAAGAAATAATAAAGTTACGATAAGACCAATTGCTGGGACAAGACCAAGAGGAAAAAATAAAAAACAAGATTTATTTTTTGAAAAAGATTTACTCAATGACAAAAAAGAACTGTCAGAACATTTAATGCTTCTTGATTTAGGAAGAAACGACACTGGAAAAGTATCAAAGATCAATACTGTAAAAGTTACTGAAAGTTTTTCTATAGAAAAATACTCGCATGTCATGCATATAGTATCGAATGTCGAAGGAGTATTTAATAATAAATATTCAAAATTTGAAACTATGTTATCTGGATTTCCAGCTGGAACTGTATCTGGTGCTCCGAAAATTAGAGCAATGGAGATAATTGATGAGCTAGAGACAACTAAAAGAAAAGTTTATGCCGGTGGAATTGGATATTTTTCAGCAAATGGTGAATTTGATACATGTATTGCACTTAGAACGGCAGTAGCTAAAAACAAGAAATTTTATGTTCAATCTGGAGCTGGAATAGTTGCAGATAGCAAACCACAAAACGAATATCTTGAAACAGTTAATAAGGCAAAGGCTCTGTTAAAAGCAATTGAATAATTATGAAGATAATTTTAATTGACAACTATGATAGTTTTACTTTTAATTTGTATCATTACATATCTAAGTTTTGTTCAAATGTAGACGTAGTAAGAAATGATAAAATTAATACAAAAGAAATTTTAAAAAAAAAATATCATAAAATTGTGATTTCACCTGGACCAGGTAATCCTGATCAAGCTGGAAACTGTTTATCAATAGTAAATGAATTATATAAAAAAATTCCAATACTTGGAGTTTGTTTAGGTCATCAAATTATAGGTCAAATATTTGGATCTAAGATTATTCAAGCTAAAGAATTAGTTCATGGTAAAACAAGTAAAATTGTTTCAAAGAATATAGGTATTTTAAAAGGCATACCAAAAATATTTGAGGCAACTAGATACCATAGCTTAATAATAGATAAAAAAACACTTTCTAAAGATTTAGAAATTACCGCCATGACTTCAGATGGAATAATTATGGGTGTTAAACATAGAATTTATGATGTTCATGGAGTACAATTTCATCCTGAAAGTATAAAAACTAAAGACGGTTTAAAAATTTTAAAAAATTTTATCAAATAAATGGAAAAATATTTAAAAAAACTTGAAGTAAGCGAAAATTTAACATTACAAGAAAGTGTTGGTGCTTTTGAAATTTTGATGAATGGTAAAGCTAATGATAATGAAATTTATAAATTTTTAACTCTGCTATCTAAAAAAGGTGAAGTTTCAACAGAAATAGCTGGTGGTGTTTCAGTACTTAGAAATAAAGCGAAAAAAGTAAATGTGAATGACTGTATAGACACATGTGGAACAGGCGGTGATGGCAAGGATACACTAAACATATCAACTGCTTCTGCATTATTACTATCAAGTATGGGAATTAATGTTGCAAAACATGGTAATAAAGCAGTGTCTTCAAAATGTGGATCTGCAGATGTTTTGGAAGCATTAAATATAAATATCAACTTAGAACCAAAAGATATTGAAAATCAGATTAAAAAAAATCATTTTGGATTTATGTTTGCCCCAAATTATCATAGTGCAATGAAATATGTCGGGCCAACAAGAAAAAAAATTGGGAAGAGAACTATTTTTAATATGATTGGACCTTTGAGTAGTCCAGCTAATGTAGAAAGACAAGTTGTGGGAGTTTTTGATAAAAAGCTCCTTGATATATTTGCTAATGCTTTAAAAGACCTGAATATAAAATTTGCCTGGATTGTTAATAGTAATGATGGTTTAGACGAAATATCACCATACGATAAAACTATTGTTAAACAATTAAGAAATGGAGAAATTAGTGAAATAATTATTGACCCCAAAGAATTGAATGTAAATGCCGAGGGTTTCAATAGGATAATTGGAAAAGATGCAAAATTTAATTCACAAAAAATTATAGATATATTTAAAGGTAATGATGATGACTTTTCTAAAGCAGTATCATTAAATGCTGCAGCTGGTTTAATAATATCCGAAAGAGAAGATAATTTTAAACATGCTTATGAAAAAGCAAGAGATCATTTACTATCAAAAAAAACATATGCACATTTAGAAGATTTGAGAAATGTCTAAAAATATACTTGAAGAAATTATTAATAACAAAAAAGATAAAATTCGAATTTTAAAAAAAAATATTTCAATAAGTTCTCTAAATTATAAAATTTCAGGTCTAAAAAATTATATAAATTTTAAAGAAAAAATACTGAATAATATAAATAGTGATAAAATCTCTATTATTGCGGAGATTAAAAAAGCTAGTCCATCAGCTGGTATAATTATTGAAGATTATAATCCTGTTGAAATTGCAAATGTATATTTAAAAAATAATGCAACTTGCTTATCTGTTTTAACCGAGGAAGATTTTTTTTTAGGAAATTTAATTCATATTAGTAAAATTAAACAAAAAATAAATTTACCTATTTTATGTAAAGATTTTTTTGTTGATAAATTTCAAGTTCATCTTTCTAAAAGTTATGGTGCAGATGCTATTTTAATAATTTTAGCAGCCGTTGATGAAAAAACTGCAGATGAGTTGTATGAAGAAGCCGAAAAACTTAAAATGTCAGTTATTGTCGAAGTTCACACTGTTGAAGAGGCCAAAAAATCTTTAAAGTACAAAGATGCGTTGATAGGAATAAACAATAGAAATTTAAAAACACTTAAAACAGATATAAATACAACTTATGATATTCATAATATTTTAATTAATCATGACGGACCATTAATTTCAGAGAGTGGAATAAAAAATAAAGAAGATGTCCTAAAAATAGTTACTAAAACAAAAATAAAAACATTTCTAATTGGTGAATCAATTTTAAAAAATTTAAAAAATAATAATATTTTTTCCATTTTATAAAAAAAGTGTTGAATTTATTAGGGTTTTAACTCTTGTTTAATTGAAAGAACTTTTATAGAACATTCATGTACACAGTTTGTTCTATGTTAACTAAAAAACAAAAAAATCTGCTTATATTTATCAACAAAAAGTTGAGGTCTAGTGGCGTATCTCCTTCTTATGAAGAAATGAAAGAGTCGCTTAATTTAAAGTCTAAATCTGGAATTCATAGGTTAATCAGTGCTCTTGAGGAAAGGGGCTTTATTAAAAGATTGGCTCATAAAGCAAGAGCTTTAGAGGTAATTAAGTTGCCAGAAACAGCATCAGCGAATGATATTTATAACAGTTTTTCACCAAGTGTAATTAAAGGTGGACTTGATGAAAGCTCAAATCGAAATAATTCAGATGAAAATGAAATACCTGTATTAGGTAAAATTGCTGCAGGTACACCTGTTGAAGCAATTCAAAACGAAGTTTCTAGAATACCTTTGCCATCTAATATTGAGAAAAATGGAGAATTTTTTGGACTAAAAGTACAAGGAGATTCAATGATTGAAGCTGGAATAAATGATGGTGATACAGTAATTGTAAAAAAAGCTGATACAGCTGAAAATGGAAAAATAGTAGTTGCATTAATTGATGATCATGAAGCAATGTTAAAAAGAATAAGAAGAAAAGGTAAGACCGTAGCTTTGGAAAGTGCTAATAGAAATTACGAAACTAAAATATTTGGTCCTGATAGAGTTAAAGTTCAAGGAATTCTAGTATCTTTATATAGAAACTTTTCCTAAAATAGTCTAAATAAATCTGATGAAAACTGTAGCAACTAGATTTGCTCCATCACCAACTGGACCCTTGCACATTGGAGGAGTAAGAACAGCATTATTCAATTGGCTTTATTCAAAAAATAAAGGGGGTAAATTTTATCTAAGAATAGAAGATACAGATAAAGAAAGGTCTAAAGACGAATTCAAAACTCAAATAGTTAATTCCTTAAAATGGATAGGAATTAATTACGAAGACAGTGAATATATTCAATCAACTAAAATAAATGATCATATAAATGTAGCTGGTGAATTATTAAAAAAAGGTTTGGCTTATAAATGTTATTGTTCTAATGATGAAATCGAAGAGCAAAAAAAAAGGGCAAAGCAAAAAAAAATACCATATATTTATAATAGAAAATGGAGAGATAAGAGTGAAACTGATGCTCCAAAAGGCATTGAACCTGTAATAAGATTTAAAAGTAAAGTTGAGGGAAATTCTATTTTAAAAGATTTGGTCCAGGGAAATATAGAAATTGAAAATAATACTATAGAAGACTTTATTATATTAAGAGCAGATGGATCACCCACATATAATTTGTCAGCATCAGTAGATGATCATTTAATGGGAATGACACATATAATTAGAGGTGATGATCATAAAATAAATACATTCAAACAAATACAAATTTATGATGCTATGAATTGGAAAGTACCATCTTTTGCTCACATACCACTAATTCATACTATTGATGGAAAAAAATTATCAAAAAGAGATAATGCATCAACATTAGATGATTACTCAAAAATTGGCATAATGCCTAATGCTCTTAGGAACTATCTTCTTAGATTAGGATGGTCATACAAAGATAAAGAAATTTTTGATTTAAAGGAAAGTATAAAATACTTCAATTTAGAAGGAATTGGAAAATCACCCTCAAAATTAGATATTAGCAGAATTTATTCTATGAATGAGCATTATATAAAAAATATTGATGAAAATGATCTATTTGATTTTTTAATAACTTATTGTGAAACTTTTCAAGAAAAGATACCTGACTCAGCAAAGAAAAAAATTAAAAATTCATTACATTTCTTAAAAAATAAAGCAAAAACGTTAGAAGATATTTATAAAAATTCAATGTTTTTAATAAATGACAAAGTTCAAATCAAAAATGAAGATAAAAAACTTTTAGACGAAAAAGCAATAAAAATTATTAATTTATTTATTGATGAGATAAGTAAAATTCCTAGTTTTAATAGAAAGGATCTAGAGCCTATTATTAATAATTTAATAAAAAAAAATAATATGAATTTCAAAGGTTTAGGACAACCTCTCAGAATATGCCTTACAGGATCAAAGTTTGGACCAGGTATTTATGATATATTGTGTTCATTGGGAAAAGATGAAGTTACTAAAAGATTAACTCAAATAAGATAGCAATACATTTGAAGCTCCAGTGCTAGATGAAGTATTGGATCTTAATTTATCAATAGTTTTTTTAACTTGTTTTAATTGTTCGTTTATAAGATCAGGTTTTTTCAAAAAATAATTTACAGTTTTATATATTTCATCTGAGTTACATTCTTTTTGTAAAAGTTCAGGGATAATTTCTTTATTATTAATAATATTTATCATGTTGGCAAATTTTATTTTTAAAAAAAATTTGGCTATAAAAAAATTTAGAAAATTCATTTTATAAATTATTATTGATGGTACTCCATATTTACAAACTTCAAGTGAGACTGTTCCAGATTTAACAATTGCAAAAATAGATTGTTTAATTGTAGCAATTTTTATATTTTCGTTTGAAACGATATCGATGTTATCTAAATCATTTTTCTTTATGATTTGTGATAAATATTCTTTTGACCCTTGAGTTGTATGAAAAATAAAATTATATTTAATCTTATCTTTATTCATTTTTTTAATAAATTCAATGAGTATAGGTAAATGAGATTTTAATTCTGATAATCTGCTACCAGGAAAAATTGAAATTATTTTACCCTTTAATAATTCATTAATTTCAATCTTTTCGTGATTTGTATTATCTAATATTGGATGACCAACAAATGTATTTTTTAGTTTTTCTTTATCAAAATATTTTTTTTCAAAATCGAATAATAAAATAATATGATCTAAAAAACTTTTCATTTTTTTTACCCTGCTTTCTCGCCAAGCCCAGACTTTTGGAGCAATAAAATGAATAGTTTTAACATTGGGTTTTTTTAATTTAATAATTTTTGAAACACGAAGAGTAAAATCAGGACTATCAACGCTAAATAAAATATCAGGATTAAAATCTAAAATTTTTTTTACAGTTTCATTTATTTTTTTTTTTATCTTAAAAATATTTAATAAAATGTCTGTAAAAGCTATATAAGTAATATCTTTTTGATCGTATATTGACTTAATGCCTATTGAACCTAAATGTTGACCACCTACAGATAAATATTCAATATCTTTTTTTGCTTTTTTTAATTCTTTAATAACCTCTGCAGCTAATTTATCGCCTGATGGTTCACCAGTTAAAATAAAAATCTTTTTCATTTGGCTATTACAAAAATGTTGTTTTTATTAGCAAATCTAAGTCCTTTATTTTTATCTAAAAATATATTTTGACCTGCTTTTACAACAATCCCTCTAATATTTGCTTTTTTACAATCTTTAAGCGTATCTAAACCAATAGTTGGTAAATCAACACGCAAATCTTGCTTAGATTTAGGCATCTTTAATAGGAGTTTATTCATTAAATTATTGTTTCTAATCGACTTTAACATATTTCTTGTACCTTTTCTTTTTTCAAGAGAAACAATCTTTCTATTATTAATTACTAAGGCTTGAACGTGATCAAATGAATTTGATTTATTTAATATTTGAATACCTTTTTTAATTGTTAATTTATCAATCATACTAGGTTTTAATTTTGTATAGCATCCTTTATTTAGAGTTAATTCTGGATTAAAAGTATTTAATTTTATAACTTTTATTTTGTTTTCTGATAAAATTTTAATCAATTCTTTTAATATAGCTGCATCTCCTAATTTAGATGCTTTTAAAATTCTAGGAATATAATAAATACCTTTAAGATCTAATTTTAATTTTGATAATCTTGGTTTAACAATATTTCCCGCAAATAAAACTTTTTTGCATTTTTTTGATTTTATTAATTCTAAAATTTTACCAAATTTTCCTATATTAATAAAAAAAGAGTTTTTATCTTTTTTGAATTTGTTATTTTTTGATAAATCTATTATGAAATATTTAATTTTTTTCTTTTTTAAACTTTTTAAAATTTCTAATGGTAGCTTTTTTTCCCCTAAAAATAATCCAATCATTTAATATTTTCTGGAAGTGATATTGGTCGCTTTTTATCAGAATTTATAAAATCAATAATAATCTTCACATATTTATTTTCTGTTATGTCTATATCTAGATTTTCTATATTCGATCTATAATTTTGGTCACTAAAAACTATATTATAAAATGTTTGTAAAGTTTTAATATCTTCGTTAGAAATTTTTGCTCTTCTAAGACCAATAAGATTAAGACCGACTAAATTATTTCTATTTCCCAGTGAAAGACCAAATGGAATTACGTCACTTAAAACCCCAGTCATTCCACCAATCATTGCTAGACTCCCTATCCTAGAAAATTGGTGTATAGCACAACTACCTCCAATTATAGCATTATCTTCTATTGTTACATGGCCTCCAACTTGCACATTGTTTGCCAAAACTATATCATTTCCAAGATTACAATCATGGGCTACATGACAGTAAACCATCAATAAATTATTATTTCCTATTTTAGTAATTGTACCTCCCTGAGATGTACCTGGATTAATATTTACATATTCTCTCAACTTATTATTATCTCCAATTATAATAGAATTTTTCTCACCCTTATATTTTAAATCTTGAGGAGAAGTACCAAGCGATACGAAAGGGAAAATTTCATTATTTTTTCCAATTTTAGTGTTTCCTTTTATACTAACGTGCGAATGTAATTTAGTGTTTGAACCTATTTCTACATCAGATCCAATTACACAATATGGACCAATTTCAGTGTCTAATGAAATTTTTGCACTACTATGAATAATTGCTGTAGGATGTATCACAGCTTATAGATAACAAATTATTATTTAAATACTTATCAAGAATTACTACTAATTATTTCTTTCTATCTACTATTGTGGCTGCCCATTGTGCATCGGCCATCTTTTTACCATCCACCACGGCTTCACCTTTATACTTCCAAACTCTACCGTGAGATCTAACAGCTTCTATGTTAAGCTCAAGTCTGCAATCTGGTATTACAGGATTCCTAAATCTTGCTTTGTCTACTGTCATTAAAAAAACTAATTTATTTTCATAAGTTTTCTTATCAATACCAGCAGCTGTCAGTGCTGCTGCAGCCTGACCAAAAGCTTCAACAATTAATACACCAGGCATTACAGGTTCCCCAGGAAAATGACCTTGTACAAAAAAACTATCTTTTTTTACATTTACTATTGCTGTTGCTGATTTTAGTTTTTTGATGTTAATTAATTGGTCGATTAATAGCATAGGCTCTCTATGTGGTAATAAATTTTTAATTTGATCTTTATTTAGTTCGTTTGTCATTTTTTTTTTTATTATCTCTTAAAAAAATTCTTATATCTTTAGCAGGATAGCCCATGACTTTCGAATTGTCAGGAATATTTTTTAATACTCCACTTCCTCCACCAATTTGAACATTATCTCCCACTTTTAAATGACCAGAAATTCCTGCCTGACCTCCAATCATTACTTTATTTCCTATAACTGCACTGCCTGCAAAACCTACTTGAGCAGTTATTACACAATTTTTTCCAATATTAACATTATGTGCAATATGCACTTGATTATCTAAAAAAGTATTTTTCCCTATTATTGTATTTGATAAAGAACCTCTATCGATAGTATTATTACAACCTATCTCAACGTTATCTTCAATTATAACTAAACCAATATGAGGGTATCTATAATTTAAATTGTTTTGAGGCAAAAAACCAAAACCTTTTTTTCCAACTACAGCACCATCTAAAATTCTAACATTATTTCCAATGATAGAATATTTTATTAAAACATTACTACCAATAATACAATTTGATCCAACTCTTACATTGCTTTCAATTATTGTATTATGACCAATATGTGTATTTTTTCCAATAGAAACGTTTTTTCCAAACAAAACATTCTTTCCTACCACTATTTTTTTAAGTTTTTTCAAATTCGGCTTCGATAGGCTGTAATCTATACTGTCATTCAAAGAGTCTGGATAAAATAATTTTGTAACCTGAGCAACTGAAACGAAAACATCTTTTACAACTATTGGGAAACAATATTTTTCAATAAGTGTTTTATATTTATCATTAGTAATAACAAATTTAACTTTGGATTTTTTTAAAACTTCTAAATATTTAGCTGAATTAAAAAAAGAAACATCATTTATATCAGCTGTTGAAAGATCTTTTATATCATTAATTTTGGCTTTAATCTTAATTTTGTTTATATTCAGTAAATCAAAAATTTCAGAAATGAAAATATTTTTTTTTTTTTTAAAAAACATATAATTATTCATTTATAAGATTGTTTTTTTTTGTATATAAATTAAAGTTATTTAAAATTTCTTTAGTAATTTCTAAAGTTCTTATACCAATTAATATATTTTTTTTCTCTATCACCAGATCAATTTTTTTTTCTTCAACGTAGTTGGTAATTATGGGATTTAAATAACCAAGCAATTTTTCTGTATACTGATTTTTTTCGTCATTAAATTTTTTAGTAATATTTTGTTTTTCTTCTTGATATTCTAGTAATGATTTATTTAAAGATGAAATTTTTGTATTTAATTGATCTTCACTTAATATATTCTTTTGATTTTTAATTTCTGTTTCTTGTTTTTTTAATGAGGTTTGTGTTTTTTTTAAACTATCTCTAATATTATCTTCCTTTTTTTTGAGTATTTTATTATAATGTTTTCCAAGTTCTGAATTATTTATAATGAACTTCATATCTATAAATACAATATTTATATTTGCGTTTAAATTTGAACTATAAAAAAACAATAAAATTAAAAAAAAAAATTTTTTCATTAAAATGATGTGCCTATTTGAAATCTAAATTTTTCTGTAACATCAGTATTTGCCTCAGATAAAGGTATTGCGTATGAGAAAGATAGTGGCCCTATAGTACTGAACCAATTTAAAGCTATACCAGTTGCAGATCGAATCTTATTTGAGTCTAGTGAACTATCATAATCTACTTCCCAAACATTTGCTAAATCTATAAAAAAATTTAGATCAATATTCTCGTTCTCAAAGAAAACATTAGGCAGAGTTGAATTTAAATTTAAAGATGAAGCATAATTACCACCTATAAATTGTGTACCATCTTTAGGGCCAATTTTGCCGTTTTCAAAACCTCTTAAATATCTGCCTGGTATATTTATTCTTTTTGAAACTCTAACATCATCATCTAGTGAATTTATAGTCTTAAGAAGAAATCTCGCAGATAAAGTTAAATTATCATTTAAAGACATATACTTGGATGTTGAAAAAGAATTTTCAAATGACCAATCTTCTGAGTAGATTGGTAATGTTTGCGAAAAATTTGTAATAAATCCGTCAGTAGGTTTAAAATTGTTATTTAACTTGTTAAATGAAATATTATATGACAATAAATTTTCAAAATAATCTCCTTCTTGTTTTTTTACTATGCTATTTGCGGTATCTGAAGTTTCAAGATTTTCATAAAAATTTGATTGTTCAAGATTTACATATAAATCTTTGTATTGTTCAAATTCTGTACCTATACTTATTCCAGTTCTGCTGGTTTTGTATCCACCAGTTGATAAATTATCAGTTGTAGAATTTTCAAAAGCAGTTTTTAGTGATTTATCTGAATTATTTATATTTGGATTAATTACTGTAAATTTTCCTTTTATAGAGTCTTCAGTTATTGTGACGTCAGTATCTAGTTTTATTCCAAGACCTAAATAATTATTTTCTTTTATACCAGCAGATAAATTTGTGCCACTTGTTCCTGTTCCAGCTCCAGCAAATATTTCACCAGTTGGTTTTTCTTCAACTGTTATATCTATTACTTGTTTGTTGTCATCATTAGAAGTCTTTGTATATTTAACTTCCTTAAAAATATTTCTTTTTTTTAAATTTTGAATAGATTTATCGAATAATATTTCATTATAAGCATCACCCTCATCAACTATTAAAGTATTTCTAACGACTTTTTCATCAGTTATATAATTTCCATATACATTAATTCTATCACTATAAATTTTACCTGTAGTAATTTTATCCAACTCATCAAATTCTACAATTAAATCAATAACTGTGTCTCTAATTATACTTTTATATTTTGCATTCAAAAATACAAATTCATTTAGTAATGTTTTTTCATTAATATCTGACAATAACTTATCTGAAATTTTTTGTGAATAGGTCTTACCTTCTAATTTATTTAATTTTTTTTTTATATCGTTAAATGTTTCATCTGGAATATTATCAATTGAATTTATTTTTATATTTCCAAATTTATATTTTTCTCCAGCATTGATATTAAAAATTAATTCAAATTGATTATTATCTACTAATATACCTGAAGAAGATTTAATTTGAACGTTATAATATCCATTATTTTGATAATAATTTAGCAAGCGATTTTTATCTAGATTTATTCTTTCAGTATCTAAAAATTTATTTCTAGTTAAAAATTTCCAAAATTTGGTTTCCTCAGAAATTATAATATTACGCAAAGTGCTATCTTTAAAAATCTTATTTCCTATAAATGTAATTTTTTTTATTTTTGCAATTTCTCCTAAATCAAAATTATATATAAGATTTATTGAATTATTATCATTTTCAATGTACTCAGTATTAAGTTTCACGAAATAATACCCGTATGATTTTAACATATTTTTTAACAACTTTGTTTGGTCATTAACTTTATCTTTGATAAATGGATATTTTTCTAATTTTTTTGTAATTTTACTTATACCTTCTGAAATTTTTTTATTATCAATTCCTATTACCTTAATCTCTTGAATAATAGGATTTTCTGTTACATTAATAACAAATAAACCATCATTAAATTTAATATTTATTTGTTCAAAATAATTTGTTTCATAAAGATTTTTTAAAGCAATATTTAAAATTTTATCATTTGCTTGATCACCAATTTTAAGTTTGCTAAACATGATTACTGTTTCATCGGAAACTCTATCATTGCCATTAATTATAATTTTTTTTATTTCATCAGCTTTTGAATAACTGCAAATCAATAACAAATTTGAAATCAACAAAATTAAAATTGAATATTTAAATTTTAAAGATTTATTCATAGTTTATATAATTAGCTCTTAAGTATTTTTTTGTTAACTCTATCATATTTTTAATATTATTAATATTTTTTGGTTTTGATCTATAAAATTTGCGAAAATATGGTTTTTTTATAAATTTTAATAAATTATAGTGAATAGACACATAACTAATTTTTTTATTTAAATACATATCTACTAATTCATCATTTAAAGTAATTAAAATCGTTTCAAAGTATGAGTCTTTATTTGGTAATAATTTTAATGTTGTGATTAATGGAAAATTTTTTTTATCAGGCTCAATCATTTTAAAATTTGCCATATCTGTCAATTTTTTTATTTTAAATTTAATATTAATTTTGCTTTGTTTTATTCCTAATGCGTTAGATATTGGTATTATCATATTTGTGTCATGAGCTAAAATTCTTATTGTTTCACCATTCATAAAAACAATTGCATGTAAGAATGATTTTGGATGGATTAATATTGAAATTTGATTTTTCGTTAGATTAAATATTTTTTTTGCTTCTATAAACTCAAAGATCTTATTCATTAATGTTGATGAATCTATTGTAATTTTTTTTCCCATTTTCCAAGTTGGGTGATTTAAAGCCATGTTTAGATTTATATTTTTTTGCTTCTTCAAAGGAATATTTAGAAATGGTCCACCTGATGCGGTTAGAATTATATGATCTACCATTTTAATTTTTTCATTTTTTATTAGTGTCCATGTTGAAAAATGTTCAGAATCTAAAGGTATAAACTTAGTATTATGCTTTTTAAGGGAGCTTTTAATAATAGACCAGCCACAAATAATAGCCTCTTTATTTGCAATCAGTAAATGTTTAGTAAGTGGTATCATTTTTAAAGTAGGATCTAAACCTTCAATTCCTGAAATAGAATTTATACAATAATCGACTTTATTTTTTATCAATTTTTTAATGTTATGTAATCCCAGATAAATTTTAATATTTTTTTTTAAAAATTTATCTTTATATAATGAAAAATTATTTTCATCTTCTACAATCACAGATTTTACTTTATGTTCAATGGACTGTTTATAAAGAAGCTCAACATTTTTGTTAGATGTTAATGCAATTATTTTAAAATTTTTTTGAGCTTTTAAAATTTTAAGAGTTGTCGTCCCAATAGAGCCTGTTGAACCTAAAATTATAATCTTTTTTTTCATAAAATATTTAAAATCATAATTCCAATTGGGATAGCAAAAAATATACCGTCTAATCTATCTAAAACACCACCATGACCAGGTAAAATATTGCCTGTATCTTTAATTTTTGCTTTTCTTTTGATAAATGAAATTAACAAATCACCAAATTGTGATATTGCAGAAATTATAAATGAGCAGACTATTATTTCGATAGTTGAGAAAAAGTTTTGAAACAAAAATAAAGTAATTATTATTGATAAACTAAAGGAACCAATCATACCAGAATATGTTTTTTTTGGACTAATTTTTGTAAGTTTTTTTCCTTTAAATATTTTTCCAAAAATATATCCACCAATATCAGTTAAAATACATATACTAATTATAAAAGTTAAATGTAATTTTCCAATTAAATCATTGTTAAATATTATTATCCAGATTTGAAATAATATATTAAAAATAATAATTATTAACATTAGAATAGATAAATATAAATATAAATTATTTTTAATTATTTTTTTTTGTATTTTATAAAATTCAAATAGTGTTTCAAAAAAAATTAATATCAAAAAAAGAGTAAGCAAATAAATATTTGTTATCGATAAATATAGAATAAAAATCAAAAATAAAGATGTTAAAATTCTTTTATTAAGCTCACTCATTTAAACCACCAAAATTTCTATTTATTTTGTTAAATTTATTAATAATTTTATAAAAATCATACTTATTAAAATCAGGCCATAGTTTTTTTTCAAAAAATATTTCTGTATATATTGATTGCCATAATAAAAAATTACTTATTCTTTTAGTATTTCCTGTTCTAATTAAAATATCTGGATCTGGCATTTTGTAAGTATAAAGAAATTTTTCCAAATTTTTTTTTGAAACATTTAATTTTAATTTATTAATTTTTTTTAAAGCAAACAAAATTTCTTCTCTTGAACCATAATTTAATGCAATATTTATTTGAATTTTGTTATTTGAAATAGTTCTAATTTGAAGTTTATTTAATTTATTTTGTAGTTTTTTTGGAAACTTTGAAATATTTCCGATAATTTTAATTTTAATTCCTTGCTTAATTATTTCATTACTTTTTTCATCAATATAAAAAGACAATAGTTTAATTAAAAAGGATATTTCGCTTATTGGCCTTTTCCAATTTTCTGTTGAGAATGCAAAAAGTGTAAGATAATTTATTTTTTTTGTAATTGAAGCTTTTATTATTTCTTGAACAACTTCTATTCCTTTTGAGTGACCATAATTTCTAGATTTTTTTTTTTTAATTCCCCATCGACCATTTCCATCCATTATAATGGCAACATGTTTAGGTGGAATCATATTGTCATTATATCTTTTTCTTTTACTGATACTTTATCATCTATTAATTTTATATTACTATCAGTATATTCTTGAATAATCTTTTCAAATTTCAATTCATCATCTTCTGATATTTGTTTTGTTTTTAATAATTTTTTTAATTCATCATTTCCTTCGCGCCTAATATTTCTTATAGAAATTTTGCACTTTTCTCCCATTGATCTTACTATTTTTTTCATTTCAATTCTTCGCTCTTCACTTAAATCTGGCACAGGTAATCTAATTAATTGCCCATCTATTTGTGGATTTAATCCTAATTCAGATTTTTTTATCGAAGAATCAATTAAAGGAACATTATTCAGGTCCCAAACTTGAATATTTATAGTTCTTGGCTCTGGAGTTGTAATTGTTGCTAGTTGGTTTATTGGCATTTTTTGACCATATACGTCAACTCTTACTATGTCTAACATGCTAGCGTTTGCTCTACCTGTTCTTAAAGAATTTAATTCATTTGCAAAAACATCTAGTGTTTTTACCATTTTATTTTTGTATGAATTTTGATCAAACATTATTCACCAATTTTAATTCTTACAAATTCCTTTATTTGCAAACCTTGAATATTTAATTCACTCAAAATATCTTTAACTTTTTTCTTGGGTTCCATGACCCAATCTTGTGTTAAAAGACTATTATCTTCTTTAAATTTATTAATCTTTCCAATTGCAATTTTTTTAACAATATTATCAGGTTTTCCAGAATTTTTTAATTCCTCTGAGATTAGCTCGTTTTCTTTATCAATTATCTCACTATTAATATTTTCTGTATTTAAAGCTAATGGATTTGATGCTGCAATATGCATGGATAATTGTTTGCCAAATAAATTAAACTTATCATTTTTTTCTTGAGCTTCTAATGAAACTATAACACCTAATTTAGAAACATTATCTTTAATAACTGAATGTTGATAAATAAAATTATGAGCATTTGAATTTTCGATAGTTTTTATTTTTCCGATAGTTATTTTTTCACCTATTTTAGCTATTAAAGCTAATAAATTTTCCTCTACAGATTTAGCATTTGACATCTTAGCTTTATTTAAATTTTCCAAATTAGATGAGCATGAATAATTTAATTCACTTAATTCTTTTGTGAATTCTATAAAATCCTCATTTTTTGCTACAAAATCTGTTTCACAATTAATCTCTATTAAAGATGTCTTATTAATATCTCCACTTATTACTATTACTCCTTCTTTTGCATCTCTTGACATTTTTTTCGACGCTTTTGCTATACCTTTAACCCTTAGGATTTCTGCAGCCTTTTCTAAATCCCCATTTGCTTCTTTCAATGCTGAATTACAATCTTTAAAACCTGCGCCAGTAGATTGTCTTAATTTTTTTACCTTATTAATATCACTCATTAATATTTTTGATTAATTTAAATTTTTATCTATTTTTTTTTGGACTACATGATTTTTATCATCAATCTTATTATCATTTTTATTATTGTCACTTTGAATTTGATTAAAATTTTTTTTTGCATCAGTAATAGTTTCTTTCATAAGATTGCAATACAAATCTATAGATCTTCTAGCATCATCATTTCCTGGAATTGGAAAATTTATTCCCTCAGGATCAGAATTCGTGTCTAGGATTGCTATTATAGGAATTCCTAATTTAATAGATTCTTTAATTGCTAATGACTCATAGTTTGTATCAATTATAAAAACTAAATCTGGTATTTTTTTCATTTCCATAATTCCACCTAAAGATCTTTGCAACTTGTCTCTTTGACTGCTCATTTTTAATAATTCTTTTTTGGTAAATCCCCTATTTTCTGAAGTTAAATCTGATTTAATTTTATTTAATTTTTTAATTGAGTTTGAGATAGTGCCCCAGTTAGTTAACATGCCGCCCAACCATCTATAATTAACAAAATATTGATCAGTTTCTTTTGCTAAATTTGCAATTGCTTCAGAAGCTTGTTTTTTTGTAGAAATGAATAAAATTTTACCGCCTGATGAAATAGTAGAATAAACTTTTTCAAGAGCTACATTTGTTAATTCTAAAGTCTGAGTTAAGTCAATTATATGTATAGAATCTCTTTTACCAAAAATATATTTTTTCATTTTTGGGTTCCATCTAAGTGTTTTATGGCCTAGGTGTACGCCAGCTTCTAATAATTGCTCTATAGTAAGTTTAGGTATCTTCATATTTTTTCCCGGTTGTGCCACCACAATATCTGCCCCATAGGGACCGGAGGTATAAAACCATTAATTGTGTGCGTGTTAATTTTCTGGAAAATACTAACAATTTAAAAAAAAACAAGAAGTTTTTTTATTCAACGCTGATATTTTCTCTTAAATTTAATGTATTAATTGTATTATCGTCGATTTTTCTCTTTTCTTTAAGATCAAAAGTTAATTTTTTATTTTCGATTGATAGTTTTATTTTAACTTTTGTTTTTCCATCTACTTTTGAAATATTTTTAATTTTTTTTAACTCATCTAAAGAGCTGAAATCAAATACGATATTATCTATAGTTTTATTAAGAAAATCTTTAATTGATACTATTCTTCTAACATTAATTTTCTTTTGTGTTTTTGCTTCATCTATAAAATTTTTTGTAAGAGTAATTATCAAAGAATTTCCCTCGTATAACAATTTTCTATTAGCATCAAAAACATCTGAGAAAATAAAGAGTTCAAATACACTTGTTAAATCAGAAAATTTAACAATTGCATATGAATTCCCTTTTTGAGTTTTTTTTTCTTGAACCTTTAAAACAGTACAAGCAATATTTGATGTAATATTTTCATTGTTATTCTGAAAAACTTCATAATTTAAAATACTATATTGATTAAAAATAAACTTAAATTGGTTTAAAGGATGATCTGAAATATAAAAACCAAGAGCTTCGAATTCTTTGGCTAATTTGCTATCATTGTCCCAGTCGTCTATTTTTAAAATATAATTTATATCTTGACTATCCTCTTCCTTAAATAAATCAATTTGATTTATTAATTTATTTTCATTAACATTTTTTGATTTTAAAATAATACTTGGTATTGAATTGAATAAAGCCTGTCTATTATCAAATAAGCTATCAAAAGCTCCTGCTTGAACTAGACCTTCGAGTTGTAATTTATTTATATCTTTAGGACTAACTCTGTTTATAAAGTCTGTTATATTTTTAAATTCTCCATTCATTGTTCTTTCCTGAACAATATTGTTTACTGCCTCATAACCTACATTTTTTATTGCACCTAAAGCATAGTAAAAATTAGCACCATCAGATGAAAAATCTGCAAATGACTTATTTATGTCTGGTCTTATAGTTGTAATATTAAGTCTTTTTAACTCCTCATGAAACTCACTTAATTTTTTTTGATTTGATAATTCCATAGACATTGATGCTACAAAAAATTCATGAGGGTAATAGGTTTTAAGAAATGCTGTTTGATATGCTATCACAGCATACGCAGCTGCGTGACTTTTGTTAAATCCATATTCAGCAAATGGCTCAATTTTCAAAAATATTCCTGCAGCAATATCTTTACTAATTCCATTTAAAAAAGCACCATCAACAAATCTTTGTTTTTGCTTTTCCAGCTCTGCCCTCTTTTTTTTTCCCATTGCTCTTCTCAAAATATCAGCCTCTCCAGCTGTAAATCCTGACAGAGCTTGAGCAATCTGCATAACTTGTTCTTGGTAAATTATTACTCCATAAGTAGGTTTTAAAATTTGCTCTAATTTTGGGTGAAGATAGTCTGGTTCTCTTTTGCCATGCTTACATTCATTATAAATAGGGATATTGCTCATTGGTCCAGGCCTATATAAAGCTACTAATGCAATTATATCTTCTAATCTGTTTGGTTTCATATTAATAAGAGCATCTTTCATCCCAGAACTTTCAAGTTGAAACAATCCTACTGTTTTACCACTTGATAGCAATTCATATACTTTTTGATCTTCATAATTAATTTTATCAATTTTAAATTCAGAATAATTTTTATTAATCAATTTTTGTGCTTTATCAATAATTGTAAGTGTTTTTAAACCTAAAAAATCAAATTTTATGAGTCCCGCATTTTCTGCTGAGTACATATCAAACTGAGTTGAAGGTAGTAGTAAGTCGGATGAATTATCTTTGTATAATGGAACAGTTTCTGTTAATTTTTTATCTGCTATAACTACACCTGCTGCATGGGTAGCCACATTACGATTTAAACCTTCTAATTTAAGTGATAAATTGACTAATCGATCTACTCTTTTATCTTCTTTTATTAAATTCTGTAATCTAGGTTCAACATTAATACATTCCTGTAAAGACATAGGTCTTGATGGATCAAATGGTATCATTTTACAAATACTATCGATAAAACCATATGGCAATCCTAAAACTCTACCAACATCTCGAATTACCATTCTTGCCTTAAGTTTGCCAAAAGTAATTATATGAGCCACACTATCTTTGTATTTAGTAGTCAAATATTCAAAAACTAAATCTCTTTTTTCCTCACAAAAATCTATATCAAAATCAGGCATTGAAATTCTATCAGGATTTAAAAATCTTTCAAAAATAAGATTGAATTTTATTGGGTCTATGTCTGTTATGGATAAACACCAAGCTACCAAAGAGCCCGCACCTGACCCTCTACCAGGTCCGACAGGTATTTTATTCTGTTTAGCCCACTTAATGTAATCTGAAACAATCAAGAAATAACCTGAATAATTCATTTCAATTATTATTCGTATTTCATGATCTAGTCTTTTTTTATATTCTAAATATTTTTCATCTTTCTCAATATTTAAATGATCTATATTAAAAACTACTCTAAATTTTTCTTTAAGACCGTCCAAGGATAATTGTCTCAACATATCATTTGGATCTTCTTTGGAGGACGAAATATTTGGCAAAACAGGTTTAGAAAAATTTGGTTTGAACGAACATCTTAAGGGTAAATTAAAGTTATTCTCTAACGCTTCGGGCAAATCTTTAAAAAGCTCAATCATCTCATCTGAAGATTTAAAATAATGTTGATTTGTAAGTTTTATTCTATTTGAATCATTCACGTAAGTTTTTTCACCTATACACATTAAAGCATCATGAGCATCAAACATATCTTTATCTAGGTAATAAATTTCATGGGAAGCTATAACTGGTAATTCTAATTTTTCTGAAACTTTAAGATTATAATTTTCAAAGTCTTTTTCATTCACGTCATTATGTCTTTGAATTTCTATATAAATATTATCTTCAAATCTTTCTTTTAACCTAGTAAGTATTTCTTCAATTTCATTGAATAAACCTTTGTTAAATAGTGAACCGAAAAAACATTTAATAGAACCTGTCAAAATTATTATGCCTTCAAAATTATTTAATAAGTCATCTAATTTACAGTGCGGTTTGTTTGTTTCTGAATTATCCAAATAAGATTTTGATGAAAGTTTAATTATATTTTTATATCCATCAAAGTTTTTAGCTATAAGAGGTATTAAACCCTCAAATTCTTTATATTTAAATAATATCTGAGTTCCAATTATTGGTTGCGTACCTACAGATGATAAATTTTCTGAAAACTCTAATGCACCTGATATATTATAAGTGTCTGATAAGCCTAATGATTTAATTTTATTTTTTTTACAGAAATCTTTTAATTGATCTATTTTTACAGCACCTTCGCAAATAGAATATTGGGTATGTATTTTAAATTGATTAAATGTTTTATTAACTGATTCTTTCATTGGTGATGTTCATCTTACCACCAATCATTTTAATTTTACAATCTGCCATATTTGCAAAATATCTATTGTGGGTTGCA
Source organism: uncultured Pelagibacteraceae bacterium (assembly GCA_902531175.1). GTDB lineage: Bacteria > Pseudomonadota > Alphaproteobacteria > Pelagibacterales > Pelagibacteraceae > Pelagibacter. The sequence goes on along the minus strand of CACADE010000002.1, from coordinate 67,704 downwards.
AAAATTATAATTCTATTTTTTTCCTTTAGATTAAATAGGATTTTAAATATTTGTTTAGCGTTTTCAAAATCTAAACTACCAGTTGGTTCATCAGCTAGAATAATATTTGGCTCATTAATTAAAGCCCTAGCAATTGCTATTCTTTGGTTTTCTCCACCTGAAAGCTCTGATGGATAATGATTTAGTCTTGAGGTTAAATCAAATTTTTTTATCAATACTTTTGCTAATTTTATTGATTTTGATTTATTATTGGAAATTAACAAATTTGGAAGAAATACATTTTCAAGCGCTGTAAAATCGGGCAATAAATTTTTGTCTTGATAAATTATACCTATATTTTTTGATCTTATATAGTCATTCTCAATTGAACTATTTGTATCAATTTTCGTTGTATTAAACTCAATAAAACCTGATGAAGGATTGTCAATCAATGACAATAAATTTAATAATGTTGATTTACCAGATCCTGAAGGTCCTATAATTGAATATACTTTTCCTGACTCAAATTTAAAATTTATATTGTTCAAAACTTTAAGAGATTTATTTTTTTTGTACTTTTTTGATAAATTATTTAATTTTAAAAAATTATTCATATTTTAAAGTTTGTATTGTATCTAATTTTGCAGCTCTAGAAGCTGGATAAATTGATACAATAGAAGTAATTATTATTGAACATAATGTGATTAAGATAATTGAATTTACATTTATTTCTGATGGAAGAGTGCTTAAAAAGTAAATTTCTTCTGGAAATAACATTATATCAAAAGTATTAGAGATAAATTTCCTAATATCTTCAATATAGTATGAAAATAAAGTTCCTAGTAAAATACCAAATAAAGTTGCTGAAGTACCAATAATAAATCCAACAAAAAAGAAAATTTTTTTAATTGATGTATTTGTCACTCCAATAGATTTTAAAATTCCTATATCTCTTGTTTTATTTTTAACTAATATAGTCAAGCCTGATATAATATTAAATGCAGCAACAATTATTATTAAAGATAAAATTATAAACATCACATTTCTTTCGACTTTTAAAGCAGAAAATAATGACTCGTTTAAATCTGCCCATGTATAAACATATGCATCAGGAAATAGATCTACTAATTTTTTTTTATAATATTTAATATTTCTTGGATCTTTAAAATAATACTCAATAAATCTTTTGTCTTTATTTTTATCAAAAAAATCTTCTAATGTATTAAGATTAATATATGCTACACTCTCATTAAATTCACCTATACCACTATCAAATATTGAAATTACTTCAAATTTATCTTGTCTAGGAAAAGATCCAACAATTGTTTGAACCCCGGCTGGTGACATTATTGTTATTTGATCACCAATATCTATATTAAGTGAAAAACTTAAATCCTTTCCAATTGAAATTGAATTATTTTTTAAATCTGTTGATCCAAAATATTTTTGATTATTTGATATTTCTAGTTTCTTAAAATCATTTTTCAAATATCCCTTTAAAAGTAGACCCTTTGTATATAGTTTTGAAAGAATTACCGCTTCTCCATCATTTGAAGCAACTCCTTTTGCAAAATCTTCATTAGTCTTAAAAACTAAAGTTTTGTCGTAAGGTTTTACAACAGCATGAGCATTAAAACCTACAATTTTATTTATCAACTCTGATCTAAAGCCGTTCATTACTGACATAACAATTATTAGGACAGCTACTCCCAAGCCAATACCAATAAAGGAAAAAATAGAGATTACATTTAAAAAGCCGTCTTTTTTTCTAGCTTTTAAAAACCTAAATATAATTTCTTTTTCTAGTTGTGAAATCAATTTTGCTTAGCTTTAATTATTTGTGAAGCTATATCTTCAACTTTTAATTTTTGAGTTTCTCCATCAATTTCCTTAAACTCATATAAATTTCCTTCGGATTTGCTTCCAATAATCAATTGATATGGTATTCCGATTAAATTAAATTTTTTGATTTTAGCTGAGATATTTTCATCCGTATCATCAATGATTGTTTCTATATTTTTTGATTTTAGAAACTCATATATTTTAATAGACTTTTCTAAATTAGATTTATCATTTTTGTTTATCATTGGGATAATCGCACAATCATAAGGTGTTACTGACATGGGCCATTTCATTAAACCTTCTTTATCGTTATATTTTGCCTCAATTATGGCGCCAACAAGTCTAGAAACTCCTATTCCGTATGATCCCATCTTAACAAATTCTTTTTTCCCATTAAAATCAACAGCAGCATTCATTGGTTTTGAGTATTTATCTCCAAAATAAAATATGTGACCAACTTCAATACCTTTGGTATTTACTCTAAATTTCTCTGAAACAGATTTTTCAAATTCATCTTTATTAAATTTTTCATCTGTTACAGAATAAAACTTTTCAAATTGTTTTCTCAATGCACCCAATGATTCTTTTTCTAGAATTGTTTTAGAGCTGTCTACATCAAAAATTCTTTTATCTGTATAAATTTTACTTTCACCAGTATCAGCAAGAATAATAAATTCATGTGATAAATTTCCTCCGATAGGGCCAGTATCAGCAGCCATGGGAATTGCAGATAAATTTAATCTCTTAAAAGTTTTTAAATATGAAAGAAAAAATTTATTGTACGAAAATATCGCATCATCATCTGTTAAATCAAAAGAGTAAGCATCTTTCATATAAAATTCTCTACATCTCATAATTCCAAATCTTGGTCTTAATTCATCTCTAAATTTCCATTGAATATGATATAATAATTGAGGTAAAGATTTATATGATTTAAAGGAAGATCTAAAAATTTCTGTCACAAGTTCTTCGTTAGTTGGTCCATATAACATTTCTCTATTTTGACGATCCTTGATTCTTAACATTTCTTCTCCATAATCTTCATATCTTCCACTTTCCTTCCAAATTTCGGATGATTGAATTGTTGGCATTAATATTTCTTGAACACCAACACGGTCTTGTTCTTCTCTAACTATTTGTTCTATTTTTTTCATGACTTTAAATCCAAGTGGTAACCAAGAGTAAATTCCAGCAGAGGACTGTTTAATCATGCCCACTCTTAACATTAACTGATGTGATTTAATTTTAGCTTCAGATGGATTATTTTTTAGTATCGGAATAAATGATTTTGAAAAAAACATTAATTTAAAAAGTTACGTAAATTTAAAATTTCATTAATTACTAATAAGTATATAACTATAAAAATAACAGACGTAATTAAAGTACAATAAGTTATTTTTTTAGTTATTTTTGGATTTTCTGGTGCCCCAGGGTCAACACCCTCTATATTTCCTTTTTTTTCACGATTAACATCAATTGGTAAAATGGCAAAAAAAACTATCCACCACAAGCAGACATATACAACTATTGAGCCTGTAATACTCAATTAAATCCTCACTAAGTTTATATTTGTATAAGGTCTTTTCCCTAATTTTTCTTTTGTGTACTTTCTACAAGTTATTTTAAGAGCATCAATTAAATTTGATTCTTGCTTTTTATTATTTAAAGAAAAAGTTTTTGCTGTTTTTTCAATCTCCTCTTCAAGATTAAATGTAAATTCATCTTTTTCGTATATAGGCAAACCTCTAAAAGTTAATAAAGGTTTGTTATGAATATTGCCATTAGGTGTAATAACTAATGTTGCTTCTATTAATCCATTGGTAGATAAATTTTTTCTCTCTTTGATAGATTGAGCATCTTCTTCAACACTTATGGAACCATCTACGTAAAGTCTTCCACTTGGAGCTTTATCATATACTTCAGGTTTATCACCTGGATAAATTCTAACTATATCACCATTTTCTACTCTAACAGGATATGGTACTTGCATTTCTTTAGCAAAATTTATGTGTTCAATCATATGTCTATGTTCACCATGAACAGGTATGACTGATCTTGGTTTTATCCAGTCATACATATCCTTTAAATCTTCTCTATTCGGATGTCCTGATACATGAATAAATTCACTATCTTCAGAAATTACTTCTATACCTTCTCTGACTAATTGATTGTGAAGTTTGTATAATTTTTTTTCATTACCTGGAATAATTTTTGAAGAAAATATAACTGCGTCTCCTCTCTCAACAAAAACATCTGGATGCGTATAATTTGAAATACGGTTCATTGCGCCCATTGGCTCTCCTTGGCTACCAGTACATAAGTAAACAATTTTTTCTCTTGAGATATTTTTTGCATCTCTAGCATCAAGTGGTTCAATAACATTTTGCAAGTAACCACATTGCCTAGCAGCTTTATAAATTCTATGCATTGAACGGCCCACCAAAGAAATTTGCCTACCTGTTTTTTCGGCACAATAAAAGGCTGACTCCATTCTAGCTACATTTGAAGCAAAAGACGTAATAATTATTCTTTTCTTTAATCTTTCCATTATCTTTAGCATATTTTTTCTTACATCCAGCTCAGATCCTGCTCTTCCTGCACTAAACACATTTGTTGAGTCACATATCATTGTCAAAACGCCTTCTTCGCCAATTTCTTTGAGTCTTATTGAATTCATATTGTCTCCAGTTAATGGATCTGGATCACACTTCCAATCTCCAGTGTGTAATATATTTCCTACAGGTGTTTCAATTTTTAGTCCATTAGGTTCTAGTATAGAATGTGTTAATGTAACAAATTCAATTTTAAAAGGACTTAAATCTACAATGCTATTTAATTGAACAACTTCTAGATATCCTGTTACATCAATTTTTTTTTCCTTAAATTTTTCTAAAATTAAAACCGATGTAAATGGAGTAGCAAATATTTTACATCTTAGTTTTGGCCATATATGAGCAATTGCACCAATATGATCTTCATGTGCATGGGTTAAAACAATACCTAATAAGTCATCTTTTTTGTCAACAATAAATCCAGGGTCGGGATATATTAAATCAACACCTGGAATTGCATCATCTGCAAAAGTAACTCCTATATCTACAATTATCCATTTTCTATTATCTGGATTTCCATAGGCGAATAAATTCATATTCATTCCAATTTCTCCAGATCCACCTAAAGGGCAAAAAATTAATTCATCTTTCATCTATTTAAACACATAGCAGCCTTTAAAACTCCATCAGTAGTTAAATTAGTCCTTATTTTTACTTTAAGTTTTAAAGAATTTTTAAACATTTTTGCTAGTCCACCAGTAAATATTATTTTATATTTTTTTTTGGTTTGTTTAATAATGGAATGAATTATATTGTCAATCAGACCAGTATAACCGAAGAAAAATCCTGAATTAATTGCACTTATAGTATTTTTACCTAAAACGTTGTTCGATTTTTTAAGTTTTACACTAGGTATTAAAGATGCTTTTTTAGATAAATTTACTAATGATAGATTTATTCCAGGAGCAATTACTCCTCCGTTATAACTATTTGCTGAAATTACATCAAAATTAGTTGCTGTTCCAAAATCTACTACAATATAATTATTTTTATTGTCGATTACTGATATTGCATTAGCCAGTCTATCAGAACCAATTTGTTTTCTATTAACTTTTATACTTAATAATTTACTTAAATTAAGATTTTTTAGCTCATTACAACTTGTATTAAAATATAATTTAAAATAATTTTTAATTTTTTTGTAACAATTTGGTACAACGGAACAAAATAAAATTTGCTTTAATTTTTTATCATATTTTCTCAAAATATTTAAATTTTTTTTTAAATATTTTAAATTCACTTTATTTGTAGAAAGTCTGATTTTTTTGACAATATTTTTATTTTTGTATACGCAGATTTTTATATCAGTATTTCCAATATCTCCTATAATGTAAAAATTAAGCATAATAAGAATATTTTTTTTCGAAGTTATTTTTTATAAAATTTATTATTTTATTTTTGTTAATTTTATTATTATATTTATTTATATAAGTTGTTTCATATTCTTTTATTATTGGACTACTTTTTATATTAATACCTACTCCAATAATTAGAAATTTAATTTCATTATAATAAATTATTTCTTGTAGTATTCCACATACCTTTTTGTTCATTATTTTTAAATCATTCGGTAGTTTAATATTGATTTTATATGGAACAATATTTTTTAAAATATTTTTTATTATTTTAAGATTTGAAAATGTAATTTTTGTTAAATTTAAGCTTTTTCTTATAGGAAAAAAAATTGAAATAAAAAGATTTCCTCTTCTTGAAACCCATTTTTTTCCTCTTTGTCCTTTTCCATTAGTCTGGATATCGCTTGTAACTATACCTTGTTTTATATTTTTTTTGATTAATCTTATTGCTGTATCATTAGTGCTTTTGACACCCTTATAAGAATATATTTTGAGTTTCATTAATTAATGTTTATTTGTGAAATTATATCTACTATTCCACTTGGATAAATAAAGTAAGCAAGAATGAAAAAAGTTGATGCTACTAGTGTAAATTTTAAACCTAAATTATGTTTCGATTCAAATCTCTCTTTTTCTGGGTCGAAATATATTATTTTGATTATTCTTAAATAATAAAAAGCAGCGATTACTGTTGCTAGCAGTCCAACTATTGCTAAAAAATACATTTTTTCATTTATTACAGCCACAAAAATATAAAATTTTGCAAAAAAACCAGCTAGTGGTGGTATTCCCGCCAAAGAGAATAGCACAACAAGCAATGATAATGACAATAAGGGATGATTTTTTGAAAGACCCGATAAATCATCTATATTCTCATAATATTCGTTGTTTCGCTTAAGCATAAACAAACAACTAAAAAATGCTAAATTCATAACAAGATAAATTGTTATATATGTAATAGAGCTCTGCACGCCTTGTATCGTACCTGTAGATAAACCTGCGAGTGCATACCCCATATGACTAATTGAGCTGTAGGCTATTAGTCTTTTTAGATTTTTTTGACCAATTGCTGCTATCGCTCCGAATACCATTGATGCAATAGACAAAAATATAATTATCATTTGCCACTGATCACCTAATTCATAAAAAGGAATATATAGAAATCTAATGAATACTGTTAATGCAGCAATTTTTGGAAGTAATGCGAAAAAAACTGTTACAGATGTTGGTGAGCCTTGATAAACATCAGGAGCCCACATATGGAAAGGAACAGCGGAAATTTTAAAAGCTAATCCAACTAAAATAAATACTATTCCAAAAGTTAATCCGTATTCTATTTCTTTTGTATTAATCATAATTTGATTAAAATTAGTTGTTTCTGAAAAACCATAAATAAGTGAACACCCATATAATAAAAGTCCAGATGAAAGAGCACTTAAAACAAAATATTTCAATCCAGATTCTGTTGATAGTAAATTATCTCTATTAAATGATGCTAACACATATAATGCAAGTGATTGTAATTCTAATCCCATGTAAAAAACAATAAGATCATTTGAACTAATCATTACCATCATACCTAAGATTGAGCATAAAATAAGAATTGGATATTCAATTTTGCTAATTTTACTAATCTGAATGTATTTTGATGATGATAGCATTACAAAAATCCCAGACAAAATTAAAAGAATTTTCATAAATCTAGCTAAACTATCTATATTGTAACTATTATTGAATAATGATGATTGAATTTGCGTGTCTAAATTAATTATTAATGCCAAAGCAGCAACTAAACTTACTGTTGTTAAATTATAAACTAGTTGAGAACTATTTTTTTTAAATACCCCAAAAATTAATAAAAACATAATCATTATTGATATAAATAACTCTGGAATTATAAGTTGTAGATTTTCCATTATTCGCCTAATGCTAATTTATTAATCTTGTCTAAATCATTCATATCTATCATATTTGCTACTGATACTTCTATAGAGTTAATCAAAGGCTCTGGATAAAAACCAAAAAAAATAATTGGTAATACTAAAAGCCATAGTGTAACAATTTCAAATCTTTTTAAATCAACCATTTTTTTTACATCTTCATTAATTAATTTTCCAAAGATAATTCTCTTGTATAACCAAAGCATATATGCCGCCCCCAAGATCACTCCTAGACTTGCAATCGTTGCTACCAGTACATTCTTTTTAAATGTACCCATTAAAACTAAAAATTCACCAATAAAACCGCTTGTTCCAGGTAATCCAAGGGCTCCCAAAGTAAAAACCATAAAAACTATTGCATACTTTGGCATTATAGAAACTAAGCCTCCATACCTATTTATAAGTCTTGTATGAAGTCTATCATAGACAACTCCTACACATAAAAATAATGCTGCGGAGACCAAACCATGACTTATCATTTGGAAGATACTTCCTTCTATTCCTTGCTGTGTCATTGTGAAAATACCTAGTGTTACAAATCCCATATGTGCTACGGACGAATAAGCTATTAGTTTTTTCATATCTTCCTGCATTAAGGCTACTAGTGATGTATAAATAATCGCTATCAAACTAAGTGTGTAAACTAAAGGAACAAAATATAATGAAGCATCTGGAAACAAACCTAAAGAAAACCTTATAAATCCATATCCAGCCATTTTTAAAAGTATAGCAGCTAGTAAAACTGAACCAGCAGTTGGTGCCTCTACATGAGCATCTGGTAACCATGTATGCACTGGCCACATTGGTGTTTTAACAGCAAAGGAACTAAAAAAAGCTAGCCATAATAAATTTTGATACTTAGCGTCGATACCCAATTCATATAACTTAATGACATCTGTTGTACCAGTTATCCAATATATTGATATGATAGCAACCAACATTAAAACCGAACCTAGCAAAGTATATAAAAAGAATTTAAATGCTGAATAAACTCTTCTTTCTCCACCCCATATTCCAATAATTAAAAACATTGGTATAAGACCGGCTTCAAAAAATAAATAAAATACAACTAAGTCCAACGAGCAAAAAACACCAATCATAAATGTTTCAAGTATCAAGATCGCTATTAAAAAATCTTTTAATCTATTTTTAATAGTTGCATTTACAGTTATGACACAAATTGGAGTAATAAATGTGGTAAGTAAAATAAATAAAATTGATATCCCATCTACTCCTACTTTATAATTAACAAATCCTGAAATCCATTCTCTTTCTTCAACAAACTGAAAGTCAACTATAGATTTATCAAAAACAATCCATAGATATAAAGACAAGAAAAAATTAGCCAAAGTAATAAAAAGAGCAACATGCTTACTACTTTGATATTGAGAATTAGACGTTCTAACAAAAAAAATAAATAAAGCTCCTATTGTTGGAAGTAAAATTAATGATGATAGAATTGGAAAATTCATATTATTTTACTATTAATAAAGTTAATAGAATTGAAAAACCTAGAAGCATTATAAAGGCATACTGATAAATATAACCTGATTGAAATTTTACTGCTTTAAACGAAAAAAGTTTTACCAAATTTGAAATTCCATCAGGTCCAAATTTATCGATTATTAATCCATCAATTTTTTTCCAAAGAAATATTCCAAAACTTTTTGAAGGTTTAATAAAAATTTGATCGTATAATTCGTCAAAATACCATTTTTTTTGGAGAAATATGTATACTGGCATGTTTATGGAAACTATTTCATCTACGATTTTAGTATTTTTAACAAATAGATAATATGACAATGGAATTGTTAATACTACTAACGTAGGAGTTAAAAACAAAAACCAAGTTGGAGGATGTTCTTTTCTTAACGGTTCTAGAAATTTTATAGATTCTCCCCAAAAATTATACATTATATCATGACCTATAAACAATTCTTTAAATAAAAATCCTGAAAAAATTGCACCAATGGCTAATAATACTAAAGGTAACATCATGCTTAATGGAGACTCGTGCATTGTATCAATACTAAGATCTTTATTTTTATAATCTCCATGAAAAGTTTTAAATATTAATCTCCATGAGTATATAGAAGTCATTACAGCAGTTAGTACGCCTATACCAGCAGCATAAATTCCAAATTTTGTGTCACTTATATAAGCAAATTCAATTATTGCATCTTTAGAATAAAAACCTGATAAAAAAGGAAATCCTGTTAAAGCTAAGGTGCCCACAACCATTAATGCATAAGTGTAAGGTAATTTTCTAAATACTCCCCCCATCTTAGTAACATCTTGCTCATCTTTAAATGAATGAATTACTGATCCAGAGCCTAAGAAAAGTAAAGCTTTAAAAAAAGCATGTGTAAATAAATGAAACATTGCAACATTGTACGCACCTACACCTGCTGCAAAAAACATGTATCCCAATTGACTACATGTTGAATAAGCGATAATTTTTTTTATATCTGTTTGCACTAAGGCGACTGTAGCTGCGAAAAAAGCTGTGGTCATTCCAACTAATGTGATTACAGACAAAGCTAATTCTGAATACTCATAAATTGGAGAACATCTAACTACTAAAAAAACTCCTGCTGTTACCATTGTGGCTGCATGAATTAATGCAGATACTGGTGTTGGACCTTCCATAGCATCTGGTAACCATGTATGAAGCAAAAATTGTGCCGATTTTCCCATTGCTCCAATAAAAAGTAATAAACAAATTAAATCTATTGTATTAAATTCAAAAGATAGAAAATTTATTTTTTGATCCATTATTTCAGGTATCTTAATAAAAACTTCATCATAATTTACTGTGCCAAAAATATAAAATATTAAAAAAATTCCCAATGCAAAACCAAAGTCTCCAACTCTATTTACTATAAAAGCCTTAATAGCTGCAGCATTAGCAGTTTCTTTTTTATACCAAAAACCAATTAAAAAATACGAGCAAAGACCAACTCCTTCCCATCCGAAGAATAATTGCAAAAAATTATCTGATGTTACTAAGGTTAACATAGCGAATGTAAATAATGATAGATAGGACATAAATCTTGGTTTATGTGAGTCGTGAGACATGTAACCAACAGAATAAATATGAACTAAGGATGAAACTAGAGTAACCACGACTAACATTACCGCAGAAAGAGCATCAACTTTAATTGACCAATTTACATTTAAAGATCCTGAATTTATCCATGTTGCAATAATTGCATTATGTTCATATCCTGATGAAACAACCTTAAAAAATATGAACAAAGATAATAATGCTGAAATAGAAACTAAAATACATGTTATGAATTGAGATAATTTATCACCAATAGTTTTGCCAAAGAAACCCGCTATGATTGAACCTATTAAAGGTAAAAATAATATTAAATATTCCATTTACCCTTTCAATCTATCGATTTCTTCAACTCTAATTGTTCCAGAGTTTCTGTAATAAACCACAATAATTGCTAGTCCTATTGCCGCTTCAGCTGCAGCCACTGTTAATATGAATAATGTGAAAACCTGGCCACTAAGATCGTTAATAAAAATAGAAAAAGATACTAAATTTATATTTACAGCTAAAAGTATTAATTCAATACTCATCAATATAACGATAATATTTTTTCTATTTAGAAAAATACCCACAATTCCAATTGTGAATATAATAGCAGCAAGAGTTAAATAATGACCAAGTCCAATGCTAAGCATCTATTTTCACTCCTTTATTATTTTCAACATCAACTAATTCGATACCATCTTTTCTATCTCTTGATATTTGTTTGAAATAACTTTGTCTTTTTACTCCAGATCTTTGTCTGAAAGTCAATACAATTGCTCCAATCATGGCTACCAATAAAACCATTCCAGATAATTGAAACAAATGAATATAATCAGTATATATAACGCTTCCTAAAGATTGAGTATTTGTTAAGTCAGTATTTATTTCAATCGCAATTGAGTCTAACAATTCTGGTTTATATTTCCATCCACCTATAACAATAATTAATTCAAAAAATATAATTATACTTACTAAAAGACCAACCGGAATATGGGAACTGCTTCCACTAGAATTAAACCATTCATTTTTTTGTTGAGCAACATTTAACATCATAACAACAAATAAAAATAATACTGCCACTGCTCCAACGTACACAATAAGCATTATCATTCCTAAAAATTCTGCACCAATCATGATGAATAGGCAAGAAATACTAATAAAGTCCAATATTAAAAAAAAAACTGAATTAACTGTGTTTTTCGAAACAGTTACCATAATTGCAGAGATAATTGCAATCAGTGAAAATATATAAAAGACTATTGCGTGAGCAATCATTGATTATCTATGTGAGCTATCAGCATTAATATTTGCTGCTAAAATATTCTCCCATCTATCTCCATTTTCTAACAACTTTTCTTTGTTATAGTAAAGTTCTTCTCTTGTTTCTGTAGCAAATTCAAAATTTGGGCCTTGCACTATCGCGTCAACTGGACATGATTGTTCGCACAAACCACAATAAATACATTTTAACATATCAATATCATAACGAGTAGTTTTTCTACTTCCATCTTCTCTCTCGCTAGACTCTATTGTTATAGCCTGAGCGGGACAAACAGCTTCACATAGTTTACAAGCAATACATCTTTCCTCACCATTTGGATACCTTCTTAGCGCATGTTCTCCCCTTGCTCTCGGACTAATTGAGCCTTTTTCAAATGGATAATTAATTGTTTTTTTTGGTTTAAATATTTCTTTTATTGCCATGATTAATCCTGTCAAAAAATCAATCATAAAAATTGTTTTGAAAAATCTTATTAAGCTCATTCTAATTCCCCGGTAATAAATCAAAATACATTAAAAAGCTTGCAGTTAATACTACATAAATCAGTGAAAATGGTAGAAAAATTTTCCATCCAAGTTTCATTAATTGATCATACCTGTATCTTGGTACTATTGCTTTTATCAGAGCAAATAAGATAAATAAAAAGAGTATTTTTAAGATTAACCATATTGGAGCAGGAATAACATTAAATGGAAATAAATCTATAGGAGATAACCAACCACCAAGAAATAAAATAGATCCCATTGCACACATGAGTAAAATATTAGCATACTCCCCTAGCCAAAACATTGCATACATCATTCCAGAATATTCTGTCTGGTAACCCGCAACTAACTCTGCTTCAGCTTCGGGCAAATCAAAAGGTGGTCTGTTAGTTTCTGCTAAGGCCGAAATAAAAAATATTATAAACATTGGGAATAGAGGTATTACAAACCATAAATCTTTTTGAGCTAAAACGATGTCACTTAGATTTAATGAACCTACACAAAGTAATACATTTATAATTATTACGCCTATGGAAACTTCATAAGAAACCATTTGAGCAGCTGATCTAATAGCTCCTAGAAAAGGATACTTTGAATTAGATGCCCATCCACCCATAATTATTCCATAAACACCTAAAGATGAAACTGCAAAAAGATATAAAATACCAACATTAATATCTGCTAGTACAAATGTTTCACTAAAAGGAATTACCGCCCAAGCAATTAAAGCCAAAGTCATTGTAACTATTGGGGCTAATATAAATATAATTTTATTTGAGCTTGCTGGAATTATTATTTCTTTAAAAATGTATTTTAATGCGTCAGCTAATGTTTGAAATAATCCAAATGGACCAACAACGTTAGGACCTCTTCTTTTTTGAACAAATGCCCACACTCTTCTATCTAACCAAACAATCATTGCAACAGATACTAAAACTGGGATCAATAGAAACAGAATTCTATAAATTTGTTCAAAAAATATAAATAATTCAGCCATTAATTATCGGTTCCAGTTTTTGGTAAACTCATTCTAATATTTTTACACTCTGACATTGTTTTTGATGCTCTTGCTATTACATTGGTGTGATAATAATCAATCTTTTCGGTAATAATTTTTTCTGATTTAAAACTATATTTAGGTACCTCAAAATCAGCTTCTTTTTTATTATTAAGATTTAAATAATTTATTAATGAGTCGATAAGTTGATCTTTATCTTTATATAAATTTTTTCTCTTAATGAATGAAGACAATTCATTTATTATTAGCCAATCCTCTTTCGCTTCACCTGGTGGATATGACGCCTTGTAGGCTTTTTGTAATTTTCCTTCTAAGTTTGTAAAATAACCATCTTGTTCTGTGTAAGTAGCGCCAGGCAAAATTATATCAGCAATACTTGCACCTTTATCACCGTGACTACCTATATATATTATAAATTCATTTTTTTTCTCGAAATTTAAATTATCTTGGCCAAATAAAATTAAAATTTCAAATTCGTTGTTTTCTAATTTATCCAATATTTCGTAGCTAGAATTTTTTGACAATACATTTAAGTCATATGAGCCTACTGTGGATGAATTTTTTGATAATATATTTAATGCATTCCAATCATCGGAAATTTTATCATTTTCTAATAGATAATTTTTGAATTCTTCAAAAATATAAGGTGCCGACTTAAGTTTAAGAACTGATTGTCCAAAAATTATACTTGGATATTTCGATTTTTTAACTTTTTCTGAAATTTCATGCTTATTATCAATAATATCTTTTATAGTGTCAGTATTATTCGATATTACTTGGTAAGGGTAAGTTAAATCACCAACATCACCAAAAGATATAATTTCGGTCTTATTTTTTAAATAATTTTTTCTTATTCGTGAGTTTAGTATAGTTGCTTCAAATCTTGGATTTGCACCTATTAGAATTATTAAATCGCTTTTTTCTATTCCTTCAATTGAACTGTTAAATAAATAATTACTTCTTACCTTTGTATTAATATATAATTTTTCATATCTGGATTCCAAATTTTCAGACTTGATCGTTTTTTCAAAAAAATCTTTTGCTGCATATATAGTTTCCATATTTGTCATATCACCTATAAATCCAGCAATTTTTTCAGATTTTGTTTTTGCAATTCTTTCAGATACAGCTTTAAAAGCTTCGTCCCAACTTGATGGCTTTAATTTGTTATTAATCTTTACATAGGGAGTATCTAATCTTTGATTTTTTAAGCCGTCACATGCATATCTAGTCTTATCAGATATCCATTCTTCATTTATTTCCTCGTTAATTCTTGGAAGAACTCTTTTAACTTCCCATCCGTATGTATCTACTCTTATATTTGATCCAACAGCATCCATCACATCAATTGTCTCAGTTTTTTTTAGTTCCCATGGTCTAGCTTCGAAGACATAAGGTTTTGATGTAAGTGCTCCGACAGGACATAAATCAATAACATTAGCTGAGAGTTCAGACTCCATCGCTTTTTCTAAATAAGTGGTGATTTGCATGTTCTCACCTCTCCCAATTGCTCCAAGTTCTGTTACTCCAGCAACTTCAGTTGCAAATCTTATACATCTTGTGCAATGAATGCATCTTGTCATTTGCGTTTTTATAAGAGGACCCATATATTTTTCAGGTACATATCTTTTATTTTCTTTAAATCTTGATTTATCAATTCCATAATACATAGATTGATCTTGTAAATCACATTCACCACCTTGATCACATACTGGACAATCTAGTGGATGGTTTGCTAGTAAAAATTCCATTACACCTTTTCTTGCTTTTTTCACTTTTTCGGTATTAGTTTTAAGCACCATCCCCTCTGCAGCAGGCATAGCACAAGATGCTATTGGCTTAGGAGATTTTTCCATTTCAACTAAACACATTCTGCAATTTCCAGCTATAGACAATTTTTCGTGATAACAGAACCTTGGTATCTCTGCTCCCGCTTGTTCGCAAGCTTGCAATACTGTAGTTCCTTCTTCTACCTCAACATCAATATCATTTACTTTAAGCTTAAGCATTTTCTTTTTCTAATAAATGTTGATCAACTAAATAAGGTATATCTTTTTGCTTTTTTACAATTGGATCAAACTTGTTTCTTTCAATTATTTCATCTTTAAAATTTCTGATCAATCCTTGAACAGGCCATGAAGATCCTTCTCCAAAAGCACAAATTGTATGACCTTCAATTTGTTTTGTCACATCTAATAACATATCTACTTCATCTTTTGTGGCTTCACCTTTTGCCATTCTCTCTAACATTCTCCACATCCAACCAGAACCTTCTCTGCATGGTGTACATTGACCACAACTCTCGTGTTTATAAAATCTTGCTATTCTAGCCATACACTTAATAATGTCTTGATCTTTATTTATAACAACAATACCAGCTGTTCCTAAACCAGTTTTATTCTCAACACATGCATCAAAGTCCATTTTAATTGTTTCACATGTTTCTTTTGGTAGTAATGGCATTGATGAACCACCAGGTATAACTGCTTTTAGATTATCCCATCCACCTATTACTCCACCTGCATGTTTTTCAATTAATTCTTTTAATGGAATTCCCATTTCTTCTTCTACGTTGCAGGGATTATTTACATTTCCTGAAATACAATATATTTTAGAACCAGTATTTTTTGGTCTACCGAGTGATGAAAACCATTTTCCACCTCTTCTAAGTATAGTTGGTACCACTGAAATTGTTTCAACATTGTTTATTATTGTCGGGCAACCATAAAGGCCTATTAAAGCCGGAAACGGAGGTTTCAATCTTGGTTGACCTTTTTTTCCTTCAATACTCTCGAGCAAAGCAGTTTCCTCACCACAGATATATGCACCAGCACCATAATGAATATATATATCTAATTCCCAATCAGACCCTGCAGAATTTTTTCCTAAGAGACCATCCTTGTACGCTTCATCGATAGCTGTTTGAAGCTTTTGTCCTTCATTAAAATATTCTCCTCTTATATAAATATAACACTTATGAGCATTAACAGCGTAAGATGCAATTAAGCAGCCTTCTATTAATTTATGAGGTTCAAATCTTAGAATATCTCTATCTTTGCACGTACCAGGCTCAGACTCATCGGCATTAATTACTAAATAATGTGGTCTTGATCCAACTTCTTTTGGGGCAAAAGACCATTTTAATCCTGTAGGAAATCCAGCACCGCCTCTTCCTCTAAGTTCTGATGTTTTAATTTCATTAATTATCCATTCTCTTCCTTTGCCGCAAATTTCTTTTGTATCCTTCCAGTCTCCCCTTTGTTTTGCAGATGCTAAATCAGCACCAAAATCATTGTATAAATTTTGAAAAATTCTATCCTTATCCTCAAGCATTTTTATTACCTATCAATGTTTTTCTAGTATTTTCTGGTTCAGAACTTAATCTGCCTCTATATGATCCTGGTTGAGGAACTTCATCGTTACTTATTTTATCAATTATTTGCTCAAGTTTTGTTGGATCTAAATCCTCATAATAATTCTCATTTAATTGAAGCATAGGAGCATTCACACAAGCACCCAAACACTCTACTTCTAACCAAGAAGTTTTTCCATCCTCTGATAAACAATTTTCTTCCTCAGAAATTTTTCGTTTACAAACATCTACTAAATTATACGCACCCCTTAACATACATGGGGTTGTAGTACATACTTGAAAGAAATATTTACCAACAGGAGTTAAATTATACATGCTATAAAATGTAGCTACCTCATATACTTTTATGTATGGCATATCTAAATACTTAGCTATGTATTTCATTGCGCTTAAAGGTATCCAATTATCATTTTGTTTTTGTGCTAAGTACAATAAAGCCATAACCGCACTTTGTTGTTTTCCAGAAGGATAATTTTTAATAATACTATCAGCAGTTTCTTTGTTTTTTTTACTAAACTCAAATTTTTCAGGTTGTACTTTTGATATTTTTTTAACAGCCATTATCTATCTACCTCTCCAAAAACAATATCCATTGAACCTAAAACTGCAGGAACATCAGCTAACATATGACCTTTAATTAAGTAATCCATTGCTTGTAAATGAGAAAATCCTGGAGCTCTAATTTTGCATTTGTAAGGTTTGCTTGAACCATCAGAAATTAAGTAAACACCAAATTCTCCTTTAGGAGCCTCTACAGCAGTATATATTTCGTCTTTATCAACCCTATAACCCTCAGTATATAACTTGAAATGATGGATCAATGCTTCCATAGATTGTTTTATTTCTTTTTTTGGTGGTGGACTGATTTTTCCATCATCAGTTTTAATTGGTCCAACGGGTAAATTTGCCAAGCATTGATTTATTATATTTACACTTTCTTTCATTTCTTCAATTCTACATAGGTATCTATCGTAACAATCTCCGTTTTTTCCTACGGGAATTTTGAATTCGAATTTTTCATAACAATCATAAGGCTGTGATTTTCTTAAATCCCAAGGGACACCAGATCCTCTCAACATAACACCAGAAAAAGAATAATCGAGAGCATCTTGTTTTGATACTACTCCTATATCAACGTTCCTTTGCTTAAATATTCGGTTATCAGTTAAAAGTAATTCTAAATCATTTATTATTTTTGGAAATCTTTCACAAAATTTTCCGATCTCTTTATCTAATCCTTTTGGTAGATCTTGATGTACTCCTCCGGCTCTAAAATAATTAGCATGCAATCTAGAACCAGAAACTTTTTCATAAAAACCCATTAATATTTCTCTTTCTTCAAATCCCCATAAAGTAGGAGTTAATGCACCAACATCCATTGCTTGTGTTGTAACATTTAAAATATGACTAAGTATTCTTCCAATCTCACAAAACATTACTCTTATGTATTGAGCTCTTATCGGAACTTCTATTTTTAGAATTTTTTCAATTGCTAAAGCAAAAGCGTGCTCTTGGTTCATTGGTGCTACATAATCTAATCGATCAAAATACGGAACAGCTTGGGTATAAGTTTTATTTTCAATTAATTTTTCTGTACCCCTATGCAATAAACCAATGTGTGGATCTGCTTTTTCAACAATTTCACCATCTAACTGCAATATTAATCGTAAAACTCCATGAGCAGCTGGGTGTTGAGGTCCAAAATTTAGATTCAAAGTTTTAGTTTCTTTTGCCATTATTCTTTAGTTTGTTCTTTTATATACTTGGTTCCTTCCCAAGGACTTTCATAATCAAAGTTTCTATAATTTTGCTCTAATTTTACTGGTTCATAAATGACTTTTTTTGTTTCATGACTGTATCTAACTTCATTATGACCTGTTAGAGGAAAATCTTTCCTTAATGGATGTCCTTCAAAACCATAATCTGTAAGTATTCTTCTCAAGTCCGGATGATCTTTAAAATCAATTCCATACATGTCAAATACTTCCCTTTCCATCCAATTTGCAGCAGGAAATATAGATGTTATTGAACCAACAATTTCTTTTTCTTTTACATCTATCTCTATGATAATTCTTTGATTAAATTCGTGACTTAGTAATAAATAAACTAATTTAAATCTAATTTCATTTTCAGGAAAATCTACAGCTGTAATATCTATCAGTTGTCTAAATTTAGTTTTTGAATTTGTTTTTAAGAATAGAATAACTTCTGTTAAGTCCGTTTCATCAATTTTTAAGTAAATTTGATTATGTTTGATTAAAGAACTTTTTATTTTAGCATTTAGTTCTGAATTCAAAATTTTTTCTAAATCCTGGATGTTTTGCATTTTTTATCTTTCCAGAGAACCTTTATTCCTGATTTTCTTTTGAAGTTGCATTATTCCATATAGAAGTGCTTCAGCAGAAGGAGGACACCCGGGGACATATACATCAACCGGTACAATACGATCACATCCTCTTACTACAGAATAAGAGTAATGATAATATCCTCCACCATTTGCGCAACTTCCCATGGAAATTACATATCTTGGTTCTGGCATTTGGTCATAAACTTTTCTTAGTGCTGGAGCCATTTTATTTGTAAGAGTTCCAGCGACAATCATAACATCTGATTGTCTAGGTGATGCCCTTGGGGCAGCACCAAATCTTTCTAAATCATATCTTGGCATTGAAGTTTGCATCATTTCAACTGCACAACATGCAAGACCAAAAGTCATCCAATGCAGTGATCCAGTTCTAGCCCAATTAACTAGATTATCTAGTGATGTTGTTATAAAACCATTATCACTAAAATCTTGTGCTAATTGTTTAAATTCTTCTGGAATATTTTTTTTTCTTTCTTCTAAATTCATTTTATTCCCAATCTAATGCTCCTTTTTTCCATTCATATATAAACCCAATTGTAAGAATAAATAAGAAAATCATCATTGATGTAAATCCAAATATTCCAATTTTGCCTAAAGATATTGCCCAGGGAAATAGAAAAGCGATTTCTAAATCAAAAATAATAAATAGTATTGCAACAAGATAAAATCTAACATCAAATTCCATTCTAGAGTCATTAAATGGTTCAAATCCACACTCGTATGCTGATAATTTTTCTGGATCAGGATTTTTTGGAGATGCTAAATAATTTACCGCCACAAATGCTACACTTAATACAAGTGCGACTAGTAAAAATACAATTATTGGCAAATAATCTTTTAAAAATTCCGCAAGCATGATGAGTCTATATAGCACCTTTTAGATCAACTAAAAGAGCAGATAGGTCACATTTTAAAGCTTTATTTTATTCATTTATTTGATGGCGGGAGTGAAGGGACTCGAACCCTCGACCTATCGCGTGACAGGCGATCGCTCTAACCAACTGAGCTACACCCCCGTGTTTTGGTGGGCAGTAAAGGACTCGAACCTTTGACCCCCTCGGTGTAAACGAGATGCTCTACCAGCTGAGCTAACCGCCCAAAACATGGTACTATTACATCAAGGTTATTATAATGTAAATTGTTTATTACTGAATACTAGCTTGAGATTTATCGTCTTTTTTAGTTTCAGTTAACTTATCTACTTCAGTCCATTCAGTGGGCTTCAATTCTTTAGTTAAAGCTATTTTAATTACTTCATCCGCAGTCTCTACTGGTACTATTTCAATATCATCTTTTACTTTTTTTGGTACATCAACTAGATCTTTTTCATTCTCTTTGGGTATCAAAACTTTTTTAACACCAGCTCTGTGAGCAGCTAATAATTTTTCTTTTAAACCACCAATTGGCAAAACCTGACCTGTGATTGTTACTTCACCTGTCATTGCTATTTCTCTTTTAACTGGAACTTTTGTAATTGAGGATACTATTGATGTAACCATAGCTATACCTGCAGAAGGTCCATCTTTTGGTGTTGCACCTTCAGGAACATGAATATGAAAATCTTTTTTCTCAAATAGTGGTGGTGTTACGCCAAATTCTAAACATTTTGATCTAACATAAGATTTTGCAGCTTTTACAGACTCTTGCATTACATCACCTAACTTGCCGGTTATTTGCATTCTTCCTTTGCCTGGCATATTAACTGTTTCAACTTTTAATATCTCTCCACCAAACTCTGTCCAAGCTAAACCTATAACTATTCCAACTTTATCTTTAGCTTCTAGTTCACCAAATTTAAATTTCTTAATACCAAGAAAGTCGGGTATATTTTTTTCATTAACTTCAACACTTTTTTCCTCATTATTTACTACTTTTTTTACAACTTTTCTTGTTACTTTAGATATTTCTCTCTCTAAATTTCTAACACCACTTTCTCTTGTATAACTTCTTATAATTTCTTTAATAGTGTCGTCAGCTAACTTCATTTCTCCTTCTTTCACGCCGTTGTCTTTAATTTGTTTAGGAAGTAAATATTTATTTGCGATATTAATCTTTTCATCTTCGGTATACCCAGGAATTCTTATCACTTCCATTCTATCTAAAAGTGGAGGGAGAATGTTTAATGTATTTGCAGTTGTAACAAACATTACATCTGATAAATCGTAATCTACTTCAAGATAATGATCATTAAATGTTGTATTCTGCTCTGGATCAAGAGCCTCTAACAATGCGGATGAAGGATCACCTCTATAATCATTTCCAACTTTATCAATTTCATCAAGCAAAAATAAAGGATTCTTTGTTCCTGCTTTTTTCATCATTTGAATAATTTTTCCAGGAAGTGATCCAATGTAAGTTCTTCTGTGCCCTCTTACTTCTGCTTCATCTCTCACTCCACCTAATGACATTCTTACAAATTGCCTGTTAGTTGCCTTGGCTATTGATTTACCTAAAGAAGTTTTACCTACACCTGGTGGACCTACTAAACATAGAATTGGGCCTTTTATTTTATCCATTCTTTTTTGGACAGCTAAAAATTCTATAATTCTTTCTTTAACTTTTTCTAACCCAAAGTGATCTTCCTCTAAAATTTTTAAAGCTTTGTTCAAATCTATGTCCACTTTATCTTTTTTAAACCATGGCAAATCTATCATCCAATCTAAGTAGTTTCTTACAACAGTTGCTTCAGCAGACATTGGACTCATGTTTTTTAATTTTTTAAGTTCAGACATACATTTCTTTTCGACTTCTTTTGGCATCTTTGCTTTTAATATTGATTTTTTTAAACTTGTTGTTTCGTCCTTGCCATCTTCAATTTCACCTAATTCTTTTTGAATAGCTTTTAGCTGTTCATTCAAATAATATTCTCTTTGAGTTTTCTCCATTTGAGTTTTAACTCTTCCTCTAATTCTCTTCTCTACGCCAATTATACTTGCTTCATTTTCCATTATTTTAATGACACTATTTAATCTTTTCTTAACATCTAAAGTTTCAAAAATTTGTTGTTTCTCCGAGATACTAGCGTTTATATGTGAAATTATATTATCAGCAATTTTTGAAGGATCTTTTAATTGTTTTATATTGTTTATTGTTTCTGAAGATATTTTTTTGTTAACTGTTGTAAGTTTTTCTAATCTTTTAATAGCAGTTAAACTTAATGGCAACAGGTCGTCATCTTTCGAAATAATATCTTTTTGATACTCAAATGAGCATTTAATGAATTTTTCATCATCTTTAAAATCAACTATTTTTACTCTTTTGGTTCCCTCAACTAATACTTTAACAGTTCCATCAGGAAGTTTTAGCAACTGTAAAATGTTACTCTCACATCCATAGGTGAATACATCATTTTTTTTAGGATCATCAACTTCAGAATTTTTTTGTGTTATAAGAACAATTTTTTTATCACCCTTCATTACTTCGTTTAATGCAGTGATTGATTTATCTCTTCCTACAAACAAAGGGATAACCATGCTAGGGAAGACTACGATATCTCTCAACGGTAATAATGGTAATGTTACTTTTATATCCATCATGGAAATATGGATATTATATTTTATAATGCAATAGGAAATTATGGTTTATTAACGTACAATTATGCTGCTGAAGTCTTATCAGTTTTAGTTTTGTTCTTAGAATGAACAATAACAGGAGCTGATACACCTTTCGCCGCACCAGAATCAATTATAACTTCTTCAATGTTATCTTGACTTGGTAAATCGAACATTGTTTTTAATAATATATTTTCAAGAATCGATCTAAGTCCTCTTGCTCCAGTTTTTTTAGATATGGCCTTGTTGGCAATGTCTTTAACTGATTGATCTTTAAAAGTAAGTTTGACACCCTCTAATTTAAATAACTCTTGATATTGTTTGATCAAAGAATTTTTTGGCTCTAATAAAATTTTAACTAAAGATTTTTCATCAAGATCATCTAAAGTAGCAGTTATAGGTAATCTTCCTATAAATTCTGGTATCAGTCCATATTTTAATAAGTCTTCTGGCTCAAGATTCTTCATCCACTCACCTACTTTTTTATCTTCTAAACTTTTAACCTCAGCACCAAAACCAATAGATGAACCTTTGTCTCTTTGTGAAATTATTTTATCTAGTCCAGCAAACGCACCACCGCATATAAATAGAATGTTAGTAGTATCTACTTGTAAAAATTCTTGTTGTGGATGCTTTCTTCCACCTTGTGGGGGTACACTAGCAACTGTTCCTTCCATTATTTTTAATAAAGCTTGTTGTACACCTTCACCCGAAACATCTCTAGTAATTGATGGGTTTTCTGATTTTCTGCTAATTTTATCTACTTCATCTATGTAAACAATTCCTCTTTGTGCTTTTTCAACATTATAATCTGCTGCTTGTAACAATTTTAAAATTATATTTTCAACATCTTCACCAACGTAACCCGCTTCTGTTAAAGTAGTTGCATCTGCCATTGTAAATGGAACATCTAAAATTCGTGCTAATGTTTGTGCAAGTAGTGTTTTTCCACAACCTGTTGGTCCAACTAACAAAATATTTGATTTTGAAAGTTCAACATTTTTGCTAGTTTTATTTTCGTAATTTAATCTTTTGTAATGATTGTGAACTGCAACTGACAAAACTTTTTTTGCATGATCTTGTCCAATTACATAATCATCAAGAACTGCACAAATTTCTTTTGGTGATGGTAATCCATCTTGATGTTTTACAAAAGTATCTTTACTCTCTTCTTTGATGATGTCCATGCATAACTCAACACACTCATCACAAATAAAAACTGTTGGTCCAGCAATTAATTTTCTAACCTCATGTTGGCTCTTTCCACAGAAAGAACAGTAAAGAATATTTTTATTATTGTTGCTCATAAATTATTATAACGAATCAATTTTAATACTTTATTACAAAGTTTAGTTCTTAATCAAGTATAGGTTGTGAATAAACTATATATTGTTGTTTAGTCTCTTTTTTCTACTACTTTATCGATCAAACCAAAATCTTTGGCGTTATCTGGAGTCATAAAATTATCTCTCTCCAAAGCTTCTTTAATTTGATCAACTGACTTACCTGTATGTTTAGAATAAATTTCGTTTAATCTCTTTTTTAAAGACATAACCTCATTAGCATGGATTTCTATATCCGTAGCTTGACCTTGAAAACCTGCTGAAGGTTGATGAACCATTATTCTTGAATTTGGTAATGATAATCTTTTTCCTTTAGATCCTGCAGCTAATAAAAATGATCCCATGCTTGCTGCTTGGCCAATACATAGAGTGCTAACCTCTGGTTTAATGTATTGCATCGTATCATAAATTCCTAAACCTGCTGTTACTAATCCGCCTGGACTATTTATGTATAATGAAATTTCTTTTTTGGGATCTTCAGACTCTAAAAATAATAGTTGAGCAGTAACCAAAGATGCAACTGCATCATTAATTGGTCCAACTACAAAAACAATTCTTTCTTTTAATAACCTCGAATAAATATCATAAGCTCTTTCACCACGGCTTGATTGCTCAACGACCATTGGGATCAAAGTGCTTAAATGTTCCGGAATTTTTGTTGTCATAAGTGATTCGATTTACTTATACAACTTGTGATTACTTTTTGCTAACTTTTTTTGTTGATTTAGTTTTTTTTGCTACTTTTTTTGCAGCTTTAGTTAATTTAACTGTTTTCTTTTCTTTTTTATTTTCAGACCTAACTTCTTTTTTCTCTTTTACTTTATCGTCAGCACCTTCAGATAGTTTTGCTAATTTCTCTTGCTCTTTTAGATTTTTTTCATTTTCTTCTTTCAAGATCTTTTCGGCCTCTTCTTTACTAATTTCCTTTTTATTAACTTTTGCAATTTTTTTAAGTTCACTAATTATTTTTTCCTCATAAATGGAGCCTCTTAAGCTCTCTATCGCTGCAGGATTTTTTTCATAATACTCTTTTACCATTTTTTCTTGACCTGGCATCATTCTGAACTGTTTCTGTATTTCTGCATTAAATTCATCTTGAGATACTTTAATATTATTTTTTTCTCCAAATGCATTTAAAATAAGACCAGTTTTAATTCTTTTTTTTGCTTGTTCCTCAAAATATTTTATATTTTTTTTCTTTTCCTCTTCTTTCATGCCTTGCGTTAAAATATTTACCTCTTGTTCTATTAAGTTAGCGGGTAGCTGTTCTAGTTTTTGTTTTTCTATTTGTTCAAGAATTTGTTTTTTTGAAATCATTTCTAATGAATTTTTAAATTCATCATTGATTTGTTTGGAGATTAATTCTTTTAAATTATTTAAATCTTTAGCACCTAAGTTTTTAGCAAAGTTGTCATCTATTTTAGTTTGTTCAGGTTTTTTTACCGCTATAATTTTACATTCAAATACTGCAGATTTATTAGCCACTTCTTTTTCTGGGAAGTTTTCTGGTAGTTTAACTTCAACTTTTTTATCTTGTTTATTTTTGACGCTTTCTAACTGCTTATCAAATCCTTTAATAAACAAATCTTTTCCAAGTTCTAATTGAGTATTTTTTCCTTCATTTCCTTTAAAATCTTTTCCATCAACTGTTGCCTTATAATCAAAAACAACTAAATCACCCACTTTAGCTGCATAACTTTCTTCAGCATCTTTAAAATTTTTTTGTGTTTTTGCTATTTGATCAATTCTTTTATCTGTTTCTTTAGGATCGATTTTAACAACATACTCGTCTACTTTTAAATCTTTTAATGATCCAACTTCAACATTAGGCAATTCTGTTACTGAAATGGTGTATTCAAGATCTTTTCCTTCACCAAATGATTTTAGATCAATTTTAGGCTGACCAGCTGGTTTAATTTTATTATCTTCCAGAGCTTTTGTTGTGGTATCTTTTAATACTTTATCGATTACTTCACCATAAACAGCTTTTCCAAATTGTCTTTTTAAAATTTCAGTTGGAACTTTACCTGGTCTAAATCCTTTTAAAACGACATCTTTTTTAATCTCTTCGTATTTTTCTTCGAGATATCCGGATATGGTTTTTTTATCGATAAAAACTTTTATATCTTTTTCTAAACCTTTTTTATTTTCTACTGTTACTTTCATAAATTATGGTAGGCGAGAAAGGACTCGAACCTTCACAGTTTGCACTATTGGTTCCTAAGACCAACGCGTCTACCAATTCCGCCACTCGCCCAAATTATTGGTGCTTTATATATGATTGTTTATAATTGTCCAATTAGAATAATAGTGTAAAACATTAGCTTAATTGATATGAGCAAAACAAATATTGCAATTGTTATTTATCTAGTTGGTCTTGCATTAGGTGCAATCTTTTTAGATATATGGAGTGCTGAAACTAGTCCAAAAGCTTTATTAGGAATTGGATGGACAACTTTATTTGCGATCGCTTTATTCTTCGCTGAAAAAGAAAAAGAAGAAAAAAAAGATTAATTTTTTTTTATTAATTCACTTATAAAAAGTTCACCATCGCCATCATCAACTGCTTTTTTATAAAAAGATTTTGATAAATCAGATAATTTTTCAGCATTATCCATGCCTTTTAGTAAATCTGTTATATATGTTAAATCTTTTAGTGTATTAGTCGCTGTAAACTTAAAACCTGTGTAATCATCCTCTAGAACCTTGTCAAAAATTCTCTTTAAAGCATTAGAATTACCTGATCCTAATTGTGCTACTTTATAAAGTTTATCTAAATCAATATCTAATTTTTTTGCAGCTTTTATTAATTCAATTACATAAGTAGCTGTTCCTAAAGATAGAAAATTATTTAATAATTTTGTTTTTGCACCAGCTCCAATACCACCAAAATGATAATAATTTTTACAAAAACATTTTAAAAGTTCTTCTGATCTTTTTAAATTTTCCTCAGATCCCCCAACAATTCCACCTAATATTCCCTCTTCCGCTTGAACAGGACCTCCCATTACTGGACACTCTAGATAAGGAATGTTATTTGCATTTAAAATTTGTTCCATTTCAACAGATCCATTTTGATTATGAGTGGTAATATCAATAACAATCGTTTTAACAGTCAGTAATGAAACTATTTTTTTTCCAATTTCATGTGCGATTGGAGAATTCGTTACACACAAAAATAAAGCATCTAAACCACTTTTACAAAGTTCTTCATAAGATTTAACTTCTTTTGCACCCTCTTTAACTATTCTATCAATTGGCTTTCTGTTCTTGTTAGCAATTACAAATAACTCATGATTATTTTTAAGTATGTTATTTGCGATACCAAATCCCATCCATCCAACGCCTATAAATCCAACTTTCATAATTCAATATAATAATCATGTATAATTACTACATGGTTTCAATACTTCCTATAAATTTATAATCTTTATCTATAACAACAATTTCACCAGATGAAGTACCAAAATTTAACATTTCAGAAATAACTACAAAATGTGTTACTAAAATAAGATTTTTCTCACTATTCCAGTTAGATATATATTTTTTTAAACTCTTAATTTGTTCATCTTTATATTTATAAAACTTTTCTTGATAAAAAGAGTTTAAACCTTTGAAGGTTTCATAATTATTAAAGGCAAATCTAGCAGTATCTTTGCATCTACACCATTCACTAGATAATACTTTATCAATTTGAATATTATTATCGCTAAATAATATTCCAATTTTTTTTGATTGCTCTATGCCCTCTTGATTTAAATTTCTTTGAGTATCACATTTTGTTAAATCAATATTGTCAGGATCTCCATTTCCAGGTGCAAGTGAATGTCTTATAAATACAATTTTCCCGCCCTTCTGCAGTTCGCTTATTACTAAATCATTAGCATGTGAATAATTTGAATTAAAAATACTTAGCAAAAATAAAAGAATAAAATTTATATATTTCATAAACGACAATTAAATTTTTATCTGTATTTTTTATAATAGAGCTTTCTGAACTGATAATTTCCAACCATTTATTAAATCGTTCCTAACTTTTCGGTTTATTTTAGGCTTAAAAATTTTATCTTTTTTCCATTTCCTCTTGATTTGATATAATGATTTAAATAATCCAATTTGATATCCAGCTAGTAAAGCTACTCCTAAACCAGTTGTTTCTAATACCTTTGGTCTTTCTGTATTTATATTTATGATGTCAGATAAAAATTGCGAAAACCAGTTGTTTTTTACCATGCCTCCATCAATCTTAAGTTTAGTTGGTTTTAAACCATCTTTTTTCATTGCATTAAATAAATCATTACTTTGATAGGCAACTGACTCTAATACTGCTCTAACTAAGGTTTTCCAATCACTATTTCTTGTTAAACCTGTTATTACCCCTCTTGCATCAGGCCTCCAATAAGGTGCTCCCATTCCACTGAAGGCAGGCACAACGTATACACCCTCATTATTTTTTTTTGATTGAGCAATTGTTTCCGTATCAAAAGCATTGTTAATAAATTTTAATTTATCTCTTAACCATTGTACACCTGCACCTGCAATAAAAATAGATCCTTCAAGAGCATAAGTATTTTTTCCATTCAATCTGTAACATATTGTTGTTAATAATTTATTTTTAGAATAAATTTTTTTTGAACCAGTATTCATTATGACAAAGGCACCAGTTCCATATGTGCTTTTTACTGAACCTCTTTCAAAGCATGACTGTCCTACTGCAGCTGCTTGTTGGTCTCCTAGAACTGCTGATATTGGTATTTCACTGCCGACAATTCTCTTACTTGTTAAACCAAAATTATCAGCTGAATTTTTAACTTTTGGCAAAATATTTTCAGAAATTTTAAGTTTTTTTAAGATTTCTTTATCCCATTTATTATTATTAATGTTAAATAACATGGTCCTACAAGCATTAGTTGCTTCTGTTAAATGATGTTGCCGATTAGTAAGTTTCCAAATAAGGAAAGTATCAACAGTACCAAATAATAAATTATTTGATTTTAAAAGTTTCTTAACATTTTTTACGTTTTCTAGTATCCATTTAATTTTAGTTGCGGAAAAATATGGGTCAATAAATAATCCAGTTTTTTTTCTAAAAATTTTTTCATAATTTTTTTTCTTTAACTCTTCACAATAGTCTTGGGTTCTTCTATCTTGCCAAACAATTGCGTTGTAGACTGGTTTTCCTGTTTTCTTATTCCAAAGAATAGTTGTCTCTCTCTGGTTAGTTATTCCTATACTTAATATTTTTCCTCTTAATAGTGATGCTTTTTTTATTACTTTTTTCAACGCTTTTAGAGTTGTAAGCCAAATTTCGTTTGGATTATGCTCCACCCATCCATTTTTTGGAAAATATTGATTAAATTCAAACTGGGATGTAAATTTTATATTACCATCTAAATCAAAGAGAATTGCTCTAGTTGATGTTGTGCCTTGGTCAATAGCAACAAGAAATTTTTTCACAATTTAAGTCTATACCTAAATTTTTTTTTCTAAAAGTAAAAACTAATACAAGCTGGAAGGATATGAAATTTAAATTATTTAGTGAAAGATTGAGTTGAATATTCTGACAAGGGAAGTTTTGATAAAGTTTTTATCTTTTTGACATAATCTACAAAAGATTGAGCATAGCCGAGATATGTATTTACTACTCTTCCTTGCTTAGATATAATTCCAAAAGTTTTATATCCATCTTTACCAGCTGCAATATAGTTATTTGTTGCTACTGTATAAGTCTTACTTGGATTTATCTTTACCCAACTCTTGTCTGTTCTACCCTTAAACTCTAAATTTATCACTCTATTTCCTTTACTATTGCTTGCTTGAACATCCCATCTCAATCCAGCAGCATATGGATAGGCTCCTGTAGAACCATCTGGAGTTAAAGCATAATCAATTGAGTCTTCCAAAACATTTTTAATTTCTTCTCCACTCATTTTCAATTCTACAATAGTATTACTGAAAGGTAATAAAGTATACGCGTCCCCAATTGTAATATTGCCTTCTTTTATATCTATTCTTGTTCCACCACCATTTTGAATTGCAATATCACTTAATTTGGACATTTCTCTGAAGGCGTGTGCTACAATATTCGAAATATCGGATCCATTTTTTTCAGTTTTTGATACATCACAAAGTTTTGACTTTCCTTGTCCAGGAATTCTTTCAAGACATAAATCATCAGTTACTCTGCCAATTACTTCACTGCTTTTTTCTTTAACTTCATTTTTGTATTTTTCTAATATTTTTGATGCTTGTGCGTCAGCCTCTACGATTGAAATATTTGGATTAACTTCGATAGCCTTGTATACGGCTTCTCTATAATTACCATCTATCTCAACTCTTTTTCCATTTGAATCTTTTCTCTTAAAGGAATCATCTAACATTATATGTGGTATTCCATCACATGACTTGATGGTGCCATCGTTATTAAACTCGATATTAAGTTCTCCAACAATTTGAGAATATTCCCATGCTGTAACTATACAAACATCTTCCTCATTTTTATTTTTGACTACAGTTGGGTAGGCCCCATTAGAATTTAGTCCTACATTATCGAAATCTCCAGTTAGACTATGAGAATCACCTCCAACTATAACATCAACATCTGTGAGAAGTTTAGCCATGTTAATCTCATTTTTATATCCATAATGAGTTAAAAGAATTATCTTATTGATTCCTTGTTGTTTAAGCTTATTTATATTTTCTTGTGCTGAATTAATTTCATCTAAAAATAAAGTTGTGTCGTCTGGATTTGATGACTCTCTCGTTTTTTTTGAGATCACAATTCCAATTACTCCAATTTTTTGATTTCCTTTATTGATTATAGTGTAAGGTTTAATTTTTTTTGACAAAGGTGAGTTTATTTTTGCTTTAATGTTTGCTGACAAAACTGGAGTCTTACACTTATCAGTATGAAGATAATCTAAAAACTCAACTAAACTCTTATCACCATCATCAAATTCATGATTTCCTATAGCGAAAGCATCAAAACAAATTTGATTCATCATTTCTGCATCTGCTTTGCCCTTGAAAAGAGTGTAATATAATGTCCCTGTAATAGCATCACCCGCATGAAGCTTGATAACATTTTCATTTTTTAATTTTAATTCTTTAAATTTTGCTACGACAGATGGAAAACCGCCTGATACAACTCTCGTCTTTTCACCATCTAAATTTAAATCAAGTCTTTTATTTGGTTCCAAATGAGAGTGATGATCATTTATATGTAAAATGGTAATTTTATCTGCTAAAGCTGATGAACTTAAAATAAGTGAAAAAATAATTAAAAATAATTTCATAACGGGATAATCGTTATAAAATATGAAAGTATTTTTACTAAAAAGTGAAAGATTTATTAAAAAAATTTAAACTAATTATTACTTATGCTCGATAAAAAACAATTTTAAATTTGATGAAAATTTTAATAATAACAAATAATCATATCTATTATGAGCTGATTGAGTTTGGGGCTTAAAGAATATTTAGAATTAAAAACTGTTACAGACTGGAAGGATTAACACTTTTAAATTCTAACATGTTCTCAAAAGTACACATTTCAGGTTTTGAAAAAGTAATTTTTGGAAATTTTTTACTAAAGTCTAAAAATAGTTTTTTATTAAATTCAATTAAATTACTTATTTCAATCTCACTAAGCTCTCTTAAGATATATGCAAAAGTAATATGAAAAGTATATCTTTGATGGTTTTCAAATTTAATTTTTAATAAGCTACTTAGTTCATCTCTACAATTTCTTAATATTTTTTCATCCTTTTCAGAATATGGTTCTAAAATAATACTGTATCCTCCAAAAAACATTTTTAGTTTAAGATTGAATTCTTTTGGAAAGATATAGTTCTGAATTCTTCTATTTAATTCAACAGCTATATCTTTATAATCCATATCAGGATCTATATCTGATGGCCAATAATTAGTGTCTTTTGTATTAAAATTACAACAATCAAATAATGTCATATGAAAACTGGATGGAGGTAAATAGAAGTAAGTTTTTTTGGGGTTAAAATTCTCTATATTTTTTTGAAAACTAATAATTTGATCAGATAAATTAGTATTAAGAGGAATATTGCAAATTATTGTGCAGCCTGGAAATGGTAAAGGATTTCCTCTATCATCAAATTTATTTTCTGCACCTTTTAAAGTATATCCTTCAAGTTTTCCTGCTAAAAATTTCTCTTGGTTATTAACTATATTTAAATCCATTAAGATAAACTAAAACCATTTTATATTTTCTTTCTCACAAAGTTCTTTCAACCTTAATGGATAATCTGTCATAATACCATCTACACCGTACTCAACCATCTTTAACATTTCGTACTCTTTGTTTACTGTCCATACATTTACTGGCAATTCTTCTTGATGAGAAATATCGACAAGTTTTTTTGTAATGTCTTTTCGGTATGGATGCCAAGCTTTTCCACCTTGTGACTTTATAATTTTTGGCAATTCATGATCTTCATAATAAGGCAAAAAACTCAACCATGGAGATCTGTTGTAAATAGTTTGATTAATATTAATTCCTGTCAAATGTTGAGTTAAGTAAGCTCTTGGAATTTCAGGATACTGATTTTTAATTACTGATAAAGTTCTCCAATCAAATGATGAAACGATTATTTTATCTTTTAAAGATGATTCATTTATATCGTTCATAATTAATTTTACTGTATCTTCTGGTTCTGGTGTCAAATTTTCTTCCTCTGGTGTAGATTTAATTTCTAAATTTATTAATAATTTTTCAGATTTATTTTTTGAAGACATTTCTAATAATTCAGAAAGTTTTGGTATTCTTTGGTTTTCTAATTTTTTTTGATTAATAAATCTTCTTCCGTATCTGGATAATTTATTTACTGAACCTACATCAAACTTTGAAAGTTCTGCATAAGTTAAATCAAATATTTTTAAATTTTCATCCTCTATCCAATTCCCCTCATTATCTTTTGTTCTGCTTGGATCTAATCTAAAATCATGAGCAATAACTGGTACAAGATCCTTAGAAATTAATATATCTGTTTCGTATGCATTAATATTGTTTTCAAATAAGTATTTAAAACTTTCTAGAGTGTTTTCGGGAAGATCTCCTCTTGCTCCTCGGTGACCATAAATTTTTATATGATTTGGTTTGCTTAAAATCAAAATTAATTAACTCTTTTGCCAGTGCTTTTATCAAAAATATAATATTTATTGTTCTCAATATTAAGACTTAGATCAGCACCTTTTTCAATAGTTAGATTTCCCGGACACCTATAACAAAAGTCTTTTTTGTCTTTTAATTGACCATAAACAAGATTATCCGAACCAAGTTGTTCCACTAAGTCTACTTTTAAATTAATTAAACTATTTTCACTTTGACTTAAATGTTCAGGTCTTATTCCTAATTTTACTTCTCCCTCAAAGTCACTATCAATATCTTTAATTTCAAAACCTTCTGCAGATAATGTTTTATTTTTTATATTACCATCTAAAAAATTCATTTGAGGTGAGCCAATAAAACCAGCAACAAATAATGATTTTGGATTATCATATATCTCAATAGGAGTTCCAAGCTGTTCAATAATTCCATTGTTAATAACTGCTAATCTATCAGCAAGTGTCATGGCCTCTACTTGATCATGCGTAACAAATATGCTTGTTACTCCAACTTTCTGTTGAAGTTTTTTGATTTCAAGTCTCATCTGAATTCTTAATTTTGCATCTAAATTTGAAAGAGGTTCATCAAATAAGAATATTTTTGGATTTCTAACAATTGCTCTACCCATTGCAACCCTTTGCCTTTGACCTCCGGATAACATTGAAGGTTTTCTCTGTAAATAATCTGAAATTTGTAACAGCTTAGCTGCATCATTTACTTTTTGCTCGATTGTTTCTTTGTCAATTCCTCTGTTTTTTAGACCATAAGCCAAGTTATTATAAACATTCATATGTGGGTATAATGCATAGTTCTGAAACACCATTGCTACATCTCTTTCAGACGGATCTACCTCATTAATTAATTTTCCATCAAGATTAATATCACCCTCTGTAATATCCTCTAAGCCTGCAACCATTCTTAATAAAGTTGATTTTCCACATCCACTAGGTCCTACAAAAACCATAAACTCACCTTCATCAACACTTAATGAAGTTTCATGAACAGCCTTAGTTCCATTTGGGTAAATCTTAGTCACATTTTTTAAATCTAAAAAGCTCATTTATTTCTCCGTTTGAATTAATCCTTTTATGAACCATTTTTGTAAAAATACTACCACTAAAACTGGTGGGATCATTGACAAAATGATATACGCAAATCTTTCTGCAGTTCTTGGCAGAGCAACTCCTTCATAGCTTTCTGTGTAAATAATCTTCATTCCCATTACAACAGTCCAGTATTCTTCTGCAGTTGTCATTATTAGTGGCCATAAATATTGGCTGTATCCATATACAAACATAAAGATAAACATTGCTGCTATCATGGTTTTAGATAATGGAACCAAGAAATCTATGAAAAAACTCCAAGCATTTGCTCCGTCTAATTTTGCTGACTCCAAGAGTTCATCTGGAATTGTTTTATAAAATTGTCTGAAGAAAAATGTTGCTGTAGCTGAAGCAACTAATGGAAGGATAAGGCCTGTATATGAATTTGTTAAACCTAAATCAGATACAATTTTATAGCTTGGAAAAATCCTTACCTCCAAAGGAACAAGTAGAGTAATAAAGATTAACCAAAAAATTGGTACAGCTAATTTAAATCTATAATAAACCAAAGCATATGCTGACATTGCTGAAATAACTACCTTAAGTGTTGCAATTCCTAATGCCATTATAAAACTATTAATAAACATTTTTGCAGCAGTCACTTCTTCTGACCAACCACCTTTTTCATTTAAAACTTCGTTATAGTTTCTTGCTAGCTGATCACCTATATGAAACTTCATACCTTCGGTTAATATAGTTACAGAGTCATGCGAAGAACTTGCAAAAGATATCCAAATAGGAACTACCATTAACAAGACTCCTAGTATTAATATAATATGAGCAATTATTTGAAGTGGTTTAATTTTCATTTATCTTGAAAAACCCCCTTAATAAAATATTTCTGCAACACAATTATAATTAAAATTGGTGGCACCATAGACATCATCACGAAAGCAAAACGATGAACAATTGAACCCGACATCATTTTTAATCCCATAACCACTGTCCAATATTGTTCTGAAGTTGTTACCAATAATGGCCATAGATATTGATTGTAGCCAAAAACAAACATAAATATTAACATCGCTACAATCATTGTTTTTGACAAAGGAATTAAAAAATCAACAAAAAATCTCCAGGTATTTGCTCCATCAAGTTTTGCGGATTCAAGTAATTCATCTGGAACGGTTTTATAAAATTGGCGAAAGAATAATGTTGCTATAGCTGATGCTGAAATAGGAACTATTAATCCAAAGTAAGAATTCACTAGATTAAGCTCAGCCATTACTGAATAAGTAGGGAAAATTCTTAACTCTAATGGTACTAAAATTGTAATAAATATAATCCAAAACAATAATGTTGCATATTTTATTCTGTAATAAACCAACGCGTAAGCAGCCATTAAAGATGTAACAACGGATAATATTGCAACTCCTGTAGCCATGATAAAACTATTAAAAAACATTTTTAATGCTGTTATCTCTTTAAAAAAACCACCCTGATATAATAAAACTCGTAAGTAATTTTCATAAAAGCTATCTCCTAAAAACATTTGGAGACCATTCATATTAATCATTGAACTCGTGTGCGTAGAGCTAGCAAAAATCATCCATACAGGAACTACCATGATTAGTATTCCAATGAGTAAAATTAAATGTGAAAAACTTGATGTGATAAATCTAGTCATTAATTATAATGTATTTTCCCTTCGATATATCTAAATTGAAAAATCGTAATTACTAATACAATCAACATCATCATTATTGATTGAGCTCCTGCACTTCCTAAATCCAGTCCTCTAAATCCATCCATGTAAGCTTTATAAACTAGAGTTCTTGTTTCACCGGAAGGAGCACCTATTGTTGTGGTATCAATAATTCCAAATGTATCAAAGAAAGCATACGTTATATTAATAATTATTAAAAAGAATGTAGTTGGCATTAATAATGGGAATGTAATTGTCCAAAATCTTCTGAAACTATTTTTACAGTCAATCATTGATGCTTCAATTACAGATTTTTGTATAGCTTGAAGTCCAGCCAAGAAGAAAATAAAATTAGCACTGATTTGCTTCCAAGAACCAGCTATGATTACGTAAATATAAGAGTCGAACACACTTTCGTACCAATTAAATCCCCACAGTTCGTGAAATAAATGATAAAGAAGACCAAATCTTTCACTAAAAAAATAATTTGCCATTACACCGACTACCGCAGGCGCAATTGCATAAGGCCAAATTAAAAGTGTTTTGTAAGTGCTTTTACCATGCATTACATTATTAGCCTGAACGGCAAGTAATAATCCAATTGAGCCTGTAATTAACGTAATAACAAAACTATAAATAATAGTAAATTTGAAAGCTATGAAATAAGCTGGATCATCAAAAATAAATAAAAAATTGTCAAACCATACAAACTTCGATCCAAATCCAAAAGCATCTTGCATTGTAAATGCATCTCTAAAGGTTTGTATGATTGGCCAATATAAAAAAATTAACAATATACCTAGCTGCGGAGCTAAGAAAAGATATTGTGAATAGCTAGATTTGAATTGGACTTTTTTCATACTTTTGTAAAAATAAATAAGGAGGGTAAATTAATACCCTCCTTATTGTTTTAATTATTCTTACAAAGTTTTAGCAAATTGCTTTAACAATTTAGCTGCACCTTTGTCCATATTCTGCAATCCTTTTTCGATTGATATTTTGCCGTTTAACATTGGCTCAATATTTTCGTAAATTACTTCACGAATTTGGGGCCAGTTACCAGCTCTATATCCACCAGGAATAGTTGAACCTTCTAAGCTTAATTGTTCACCAACTGCTTTATGATATGGAGAAGCTCTATAGAAATTTATAGTTTCAGCTAACTCTATACCACCTTTAGTCACTGCAGAGTAACCAGTCATATTGTGATAATACAGATCCATTTCTGGAGAACCCATAAATTCTATAAATTTAGCAAGTCCTTTGTACTCTTCCTCAGTATGACCATTTAAGATCCAGTTAGCAGCACCACCTATAAAAGTTGGATACTCTTTTCCTTTGGTTACTGAATCCCAGTAAGGAATATGATTAACTGTAAAGTTTGGAACAACACCTTTCATTCCACCAAATGATGCAGCAGAACCAAACCAAAATGCAGCTTCACCTGCTATAAATGGTGCTTGATTGTCTCCCCACGCTCTTCCTTTATAGCCATATAAACCTTTATCATACCATTCTTTAACTTTCTTCCAATGATAGACAAATGCATCAGTTTCAGCGAATAAAGTTTTTGTAGGAACAGCATCGTAACCATTATTTCCATCTAACATTAATAAATTATGTCTAGAAAAGAAATTTTCAGTCCAAATCCATGGACTATGACTTTGAACTAAAGGAATGTATCCAGCAGCTTTGATTTTTGGAGCCATGGCCTCAAATTCTTCATAAGTTTTTGGCACAGATTCAATTCCAACCTCTTTCAAAATGTCCATGTTTGCATACATCAAACAAGTTGAACTATTGAAAGGTACACCAATCATTTTTCCATCAGAGTCGGCATAGAAATTTTTAATGCCTGGAATATAGTTGTCAGCATCTACATCAATGCCATATTTCTTAGCCATTTCTTCAAAACCGATAACAACACCATTTTTTACTTGAGCTACCATGATTGCAGCACCAGCATCATAAACCTGTGAATAGTGTGGTTGGTCGCCTGCTCTAAATGCAGCAATAGTTGCCGCCATGTTATCTTCATAACTTCCTTTTCCTGTAGGAATGACCGTATATTGATCTTGTGAAGCGTTAAATCTATTTGCAATTTCAATAATTACATCACCAAGAAAACCACTGTTTCCGTACCACCAATGAATTTCTGTTTTTGAATAACTGTGTGATGTAAAAGAGAAAGTAAATAGAATTGTTAAAACACTAAGTATTTTTTTCATATCTATCCTTCTGTTAAGTTTATTTAATTTTTTATTAATAATTTATTAATGTTAAGATATTATGAAATTGTAAATAATTGCATTTAAAAATTTTAAATTTCTAAAAGAGGTTGTATATTTTAAAACAAATCATAATTTAAATGTCTAAAAAATTTGATTTATTCATAATAGGTGGCGGTATAAACGGTGCAGGTATTGCAAGAGATGCTGCAGGTAGAGGTTTATCAGTTTGTTTAGCTGACAAAGGTGAGATTGGAGGAGCAACCTCATCTTGGTCGACGAAATTAGTACATGGTGGTCTTCGTTATTTAGAAAATTATGAATTCAAACTAGTTAGAGAATCTCTGAAAGAAAGAGAAATAGTTTATAAAATTGCCAGACATATTTCCAAACCGATTCCTTTTATAATTCCTTATGCAGATAAAATTCGACCAGCCTGGTTAATTAAAATTGGTTTATTTTTGTATGATAATTTAGGTGGCAAAAGCAATATACCAAAATCAAAAACGTTTGATCTTACAAAAAAATTTTCAAATATTCTTAAGCAAAAATACAAAACTGGTTTTCAATATTTTGACATACAAATTGACGATAAAAAATTAACGAAACTAAATGCTAAAGATGCAAAAAGAAATAAAGCTAAAATACTAGAATATAACAAAGTTAAAAAAGCTGAAATTATTGGCAATGAATGGATTATTAGTCTTGAAAAAGGTGAAAAAGTAAAATCAAAAATTTTAATTAATGCATCTGGACCATGGATAAACGAAACCTTAAATAAAAATATAAAAATTAAATCTAAGAAAAAAATAAGATTAGTTAAAGGAAGTCATATTATTACAAAAAAATTGTACAAAGAAAATGTTGCATTCACATTTCAAAATACTGATAAAAGAATAATATTTGTGATACCTTATAAAGGGAAGTTTTCTTTAATTGGAACTACAGAAGTTGAGGTTAAATCACCAGAAAATAAAGGAATATCAAAAAAAGAAATTACATATTTAATTCGTTCAGTAAATAATTACTTAAAAAAACAAATCAGAACAAAGGACATTGTAGATACTTATTCGGGGATAAGACCTCTAATTGAAGATTTTAATACAGCTTCAAAAGTCACAAGAGATTATGTTTTTGATTTAAAAATTATAAAAAAATTACCTTTATTGAATATATATGGAGGAAAACTAACCACCTACAGAAAATTGTCTGAAAAAGTCCTTTTTGACCTTAGAAAGTTTTTACCTAAAACAATAAAAGGTCCATGGACACACAAAAAGAAGCTTCTCTAAACTTAATGACCGTTAAATTTGAAAAATTAAAAAAAACAATAATTAAATGTAATAAATGCCCTAGACTTGTGAGGTTTAGAAAAAAAATATCTACGGAAAAAAGAAAACAATATATGGACCAAACTTATTGGGGAAAACCAGTTACAGGTTTTGGAGATATAAATGGAAAAATAATGATTGTTGGTCTAGCACCAGCAGCCCATGGTGGAACCAGGACAGGTCGGGTCTTTACTGGAGATAAATCCTCAGACTTTTTATATAAATGTTTACACAATGCAAAAATTGCCAATCAAAGTAATTCAGATCATGTAAATGATGGATTGAAAATAAAAAATACTTTCATAACACCAGCTTTAAAGTGTGTACCTCCAGGAGATAAGCCATTAAATGAAGAGTTAAAAAATTGCTTTGGTTATTTTAAATCTGAATTTGAAATACTTAAAAATCTTAAAATAATTGTAGCTTTAGGAAAAATCGCTTTTGATACTTGTGTAAAATTTTATAGAGAAAATTTTGATTACGCTGAAAGAGTAAAATTTGGTCATGGAACATATTTTAAATTACCTAATAATGTATTGTTAATGGGGTGTTATCATCCAAGTCCAAGAAATGTAAATACTGGACGAATTAATGAAAAACAAATGACTAAATTATTTAAAAAAGTAAAAGAACTAGTTTAGTTTGTTAATAAATACTTTTGGAAGTTTTACTGGTTTTCCCAACTTATTTAGAGATACCAATTTAATTTCTGCATCACATAAAATATCTGATTTTCTTTTAATTACTTGTGACATTGTAATAGTAGTTAAAGTATTAGATTTAATTTTTGTAAAAACAGTAATTTTATCCTCAAATTTTGCTGGTTTTTTAAAGTCTACATTGCAAGTTTTTACCGCAATTAAAACATTAAATTTATCTAATAACTTTTTATTTGAATATCCTATTGAATATATAAGCTCAGATCTTGCTCTTTCAAAGTACTTTAAATAATTTGCGTGGTAAACTATTCCACCAAAATCAGTATCCTCATAGTATACTTTTAAATTATACTTAAATACTTTCATCAGTTGATATTAATAAAATTTATTGAGAAGAAAAATAGATATTTTGATAATAAGTAATTGATTTTTTCTTAGAATTATCTGTATCTGACATTATCGCTATACCATCTAGCTCATTAACATCTAAATTATGGAATTTCTTGAAATCTTCTTTAACGTTTGCTTTGACAGTTACCCATTCATTTAAATTTGTTTTGGTAGTAGCAAGTACATTATCTATGGACTTTTTAGTATATGGGCTTGGAAAGTTGCTTCCAACTTCTTGATTGCTTGAAAAAACATAATTTATTGCTCTATTTGATAAAGCGGTAGCTCCAGTTTTCTTTATAACAAATACTCTTGCTGCAAAATCGTGACCCTTTTTAGCTGTCTCGTCTATCCCTGGTATATCTTTCTCAATTTTCCAAGTTATATTTATGAAAGGTGTTTTATTTAGATCAATTTTAATCTCCTTACCTAAGCCAGAAGCAGCATTATCAGCAATAGCTTTAAGGTAATTACCATTCTCATTAGATCCAACTGAATATGTAGTTTTATTATCTGCCCCTCTTACTTTTCTGACAGTTAATTCTGATAGTTCTTTGTCTGTAAACTCAAATACTTTTATATCATCCGCATACAAAGTTGTTTGAAACAACGCTGTAACTAAAATTAATTTAAATAAAAATCTAAACATATCCTCTCTATATAAAAGATAAAATAATTTTCAAATTCAAAATTTTGACATTATTTAAACATGCATAAATCATTATTGTTCTCTACTTAGAAGATATGAAATTAACAGTTCTTTTTGGTTTGATGATTTATTGGTCTATAATTATAACTGCACCTGTAATTTCAAAAAATTCTGAAAAATTTGGAGAAAAAAAGGTATTAATACCTATTAAAAAACCAAGAATTTAAGGCAGAAGCACAATCTTTGGAGCCGAACAGGTTCCATCATGAATTTCTTTAAAAGCTCCCCACCCATCTTTAAGATTTCTGTACTCAATCCACTCTATCTTGCCTAGTTTGTTATTGGTTAAAATATCAATAGTTTCTCCAAACTCTTTATTTGTATAACAATAAGTCCCAATAAAAGTGACTTCTTGAAGAGTTGCTTTTCTAAAATTAAAAGATCCTGCAGGCTGAGTTAGTCCAATATGAACTATTATTCCACCTGGTTTTACTACACTGATTGCCTGTTGTCGTGAAACTTCAAGTCCAACAGTATCAAAAACTAAATCAAAGCTGCTCTCTTTAATATCCTTATGATCTGGTGACACTGTTTTTGCATCTACATATTTAGAGCATTCATTTAATCTTTTTTGATTAGGATCAGAAATTGTTAGATTAGTATTTCCTTGGATCTTGGATAAAATTAATGCACACAAAAGTCCAATTGCTCCACCACCCTGAACAAGCGTTCTACATTCATTTAATGGTTTTTTTGATGCTTCTACTGCTAATAATACTGCATGATATGAAACTGCTGTTGGTTCTGCAACCGCAGCTTCTTTTACATCAAGCTTTTCAGGAACTTTGAAAATATTATGATCTGGAACTGTAATGAGTTCAGCAAACGCACCTTGTCTTTCATAAGGTCTATTCATTCCTAAAAGAACTCTATCTGGACATAAATGTTCTCTTCCACTCTTGCAGTATTCACAATTTCTACAAGTTAATAATGGATTAAGAACTGAAATTTGATCTTTAAGCTTTCCGTTAATTATTTGACCACTAACTTCATGACCTAAAATTAACGGTGGTATTCTTCTCTCATCTTTTCCGTGGTAGGCATGCATATCTGAGCCACAGATACCTGATGCATGAACTTTAAGAATACTTTCTCCAGGTTTTTCAGAAGGTTCTTTTTCCTCCCTAAATTCCATCTCCTCAACACCAGTGTAGACAAGCGCTTTCATTACTATTTATTATTCAATAAATAATATACTAAATAAGATGCGAATGCTCCAATAATCCATCCAAAAGATTGATATTGTATTAAATTTTCATTTAGCAGAGATGATAAAGAAAATATTGATCCAATTAAAAGAGCATACAATGCTTTGAGGTTCCAACCGTTACTGTAAATATATTCTGTATGTTCTTTAGGATAAAAAAGCTCTTTATGATTAATTTGTTGTTTTTTAAACAAGTAATAATCTGCAACTAATACACCAAAAATTGGCCCAAAAGTCGTCGCTACGGCTTCAACAAATATCAAAACATTAGCTTTACTGAAAATTGAAAGCCAAAATGTTGAAATAATTAATCCAATAATTGATATTACAATTCCTGTTTTTTTTAACGTTAAAGAGTTCGGGAAAAAATTTATCAATGTATTTTGCGAAGGAATATAATTTGCTATCAAATTAGTTGATAACGAAGAGATAATAATAAATATCAAACAAAAGAAAGTTAAAAAATTATTATTAAATTTACCGACTATGTCATTTGGATTTGTAAGTAGACTTGAAGCGTTTAATCCTTTACTGGTGAGAATAATATCTGAACCTAAAGTGATCAAAACAGAGAAAAAAGAAAAGAATATTAAATTTAATATTATACTTAAGTTTCCTTTGGTCATCTCTTTATAATTCATTGAGTATCTAGAAAAATCACCAAATGTGAGGAGAACTATAGCAAAATAAGCAAATAAAGTTCCTGTAAT
The DNA here is from genome assembly GCA_902531175.1 of uncultured Pelagibacteraceae bacterium. GTDB lineage: Bacteria > Pseudomonadota > Alphaproteobacteria > Pelagibacterales > Pelagibacteraceae > Pelagibacter. The sequence continues at coordinate 24,389 of CACADE010000002.1, read as the reverse complement.
TGATATTATTGGAGCGATATTTGACTGAATTGCAAAATTGCTAAAAACTAAACTAAGTTTTATTCCATTTAGGAGTTCATTGTAATACTCAGATAAAATAACAATTAATAATACAGATAACCCCAAATATATTGAAAGACCTGAAAAATTAATAAATGATTTTAGAAAATTCTGTCCTTTTGTAAAAAGGATGTATTGAAAAATTAAAGTTAAGAATAAACAAACCCAATCGATTAAATTTAAGCCAAAAAAGAATAATAAAAATATTTCATTCTGTAACAGTTGATTGTCAATTTTAAATATTATGATCCTAGCAATGTAACCTAGTGATTTTGATATAAAAAATGTTTGTACACCAAACATGAATAAGCCAACTAATCCTCTGATCATCCCTACATATCTGGCACCAGTAAAACCCATTGAAAGTCTAAGAATTGTTGGAAAACTTAATCCGCTACTTTGAGAAATTTTTCCAATGATGTTAGCAAAAAAGAATACTAATAATCCTGCTAGTAATGATCCTGTTAAGACAACAAAAAAATTAAGATCATAGAATAAATATAAAGCTGATATTAAAGAGAACCCAACTATTGTTTGAATATTTATTGCCCAAAAGTTAAAATAATTCTTCCAACTCCAGTCTCTATTATTAGGATTTATTGAAACTAATTCCCAATTCCTTAATTGAAATTTTTCGCTTTGATTCACTTAAATGATATTAATCAATTATTTACTGCTGTCCATATAAGAGAGTTGGCAACCACAGTACTATTTTTGGATACGCTATGATTATAATTAATCCAATTATCTGCAATACCATGAACTGCATCATTCCAAGATAAATATCTTTTAAATCCCAACTTGGAACTACACCTTTTAAGAAATAAGCAGATAACGCTACGGGGGGTGAGAGCCAGGCGGTTTGCAAATTAACAGCAACAAGAATTGCAAACCAAGTTAAATTAAATCCTAATGCTTCTACCAATGGTAAAATTATAGGAACAACTATCATAACAATAGGTACCCACTCTAATGGCCATCCTAAAAGAAAAATCATAATCATGATTATTCCTAAAATTAAATATTTGTTCATCTCAAGAGATAAAAGAAAATCTGTTAAAACCATTGGAGTTCCTAATCTTGCAAACACTGCTCCAAAGAAATTAGAAGCAGCAACTAAAACCATAATTAATGCAGAAATTTCTAAAGTTTTAACTAAAGCATCTTGTAATTTTTTTAATGTTAATTTTTTGTAAGCTAATGAAAGCAATAATGCACCACCTGCTCCACATCCTGCAGCTTCTGTTGGTGTAGCAAATCCAAATAGAATACTACCTAATGCAGCAAATACTAATGCTGCTGGTGGCACTAATCCTAAGAAAAATTCTAGCCATAATTTTTTTAAATCTGTTGTTCTTAATTCTTCAGGTATGGGTGGACCTAATTTTGGGTTCATCATACATCTAAATGTAGTGTATGCAGCATATAAACATGCCAATAGAATTCCTGGAACAATTGCTGCAGCAAATAAATCAGTTACTGGAATTTCCATAATTGGACCCATAACTACAAGCATAATACTTGGAGGAATTAAAATACCCAAGGTTCCTCCAGCAGTAATCGTGCCTGCAGCTAATTTTACATCATAATTTGATCTATTCATTGATTTTGCTGCCATAATTCCAAGAATTGTAACTGATGCACCAACTATTCCAGTTGCAGCTGCGAATATTACCGAAACAAATAAAACAGCATAATATAAAGAGCCCCTAACTCTTGCTAGCATCATTTGGAAAGCTGAGAATAATCTTTCCATTAAACCTGCTTGTTCCATCATTATTCCCATAAATACAAATAAGGGGACGGCGGCGAGAGTTTGTTCGGTCATTACCATCGAAAATTGAAGTGTCATTAAATAGAAAACTAATTTTCCAAAACCTAAGTATCCAAAAACGAAACCTAAAAAAATAAGAGTAAATGAAATTGGAAATCCTATAAATATTGCAAACAACATCACACCAATAAGTATGAAACCTAAAATTGCTGGGTCTATTAAATTTGAAAGCATTAACTACCTGGCCATTTACCTTTGACGGCTGCGTAATAACTTTTAAAAAGTTCTGAAATACCTTGGATTAGAAGGAAGACAATACCAATCCACAGACAAGATTTTATTGGCCACATATATGGCATCCATGTTGTATCCATCCCTCTTTCATTTCTCATTATACTTTCTTGGACAAAACCTGTTGTCATATACAAAAAGACTATTAATCCTGGAAAATAAAACAATAAGTAAAGCCAAAAATCTATTCTGCCTTGAGTCTTAACTTTAAAATTTCTATATAAAAAGTCTGCTCTAATATGAACACCTTTTGAAAGAGCATATCCTGCTCCTAACATAAATAACGCTCCATAAAAAAATCTGCTCATATCATAAGCCCAGATTGTAGGAGCTAAAAATAATTTTCTTGCTAAAACCTCATAAACCATCCCAAGCATTAGTGGGATTGTAATCCAACAAACTATGTTTCCTATTAATTTACTAAATCTGTCTATATTAACTATAGTTTTAGCCATCCAAGTTGGCATATCATCAGGCATCTTTCCAGATCCTGATCGCCTTTCGGCTATCATTTCATCTGAAATATCTAACTTTGGATTATCCGACATATAAATTTTAGAAAAAGAAAGCGGGCTTATAAAAGCCCGCTTAATAACTTTATTTATTTCTTCAACGAATTAGCATAAGCCATTCCTAGCTTAGCATTCGAAGTTTGTGCACCAGACCAGAATGGTACAGCAGTATTAGCAAAGCTTATCATTGAATCATAAACTTCTTTAAAGAATGCGTTTTCTTTTGCATTTTTCTCTAAAGTTGCTTTCGCTGCAGCCATATAAGCTGGGAAATAATCAGCTGGTGTATCTTCAAGTATCACACCATGATTTTCAGTTAGATCTTTAAGTGCTAATCCATTAGTGTTGATTCTGTAAGCTAAAGCTCTCATCAACGATGCATCAGCAGCCATCTTCATTGAAAATTTCTCATGGTCAGTGAACTTATCGTAAGTGCTTTTGTTTAAGTAAAAGTCAGCATTTACGACTACTTGGTGCAAACCTTGTAGATAGTAGTGTTTTAATACTTTATGTATACCAAACACTTTATCTGGTTGAGGACAACACCACTCAGCAGCATCAATAGTTCCTGCTTCCAATGCTGGAAGAATATCTCCACCACCCATTGCAACTGAAGCTATTCCAATATCTTTATAAGTTTGACCTGGAATTCCTGGAGGAGTTCTGAACTTAAATGTTCTGAAGTCATCCATATCTTTGATTTTTCTTGGGAACCATCCTAAAGCCTCCGGACCAACTGGTTGAAGCATGAAACCTTTAATGTCTCTTTTCATTTCTCCCCAAAGTCTGTCATATAGTTGTTCTCCACCACCATATAAAAACCATGATAAGAATGCGATGTTATCAATTCCTACACCACCACCTGCTACTGGCGAACCAAATAACATAGCTGCTGGATGTTCTCCAGACCAATAGTGAGTCCAAGCAAATCCGCAATCAATCAAACCTTTATCAACAGCATCAAGAGTTTCTTTAACTCCAACTACTGTTCCTGCTGGCATAATTTCAAATTTTAGAGATCCACCTGTTAGTTTTGTTACGTTGTCAGTAAAGTCTTTTAACATTACCGCTTCATCACCTTTAGCGCTAATAACCGTCTGACACTTTAACGTTTTTGCAGCATTCGCATTTGAAATAAATCCAAATACTAAGAACGCAGCAAACAACGCTGAAACGATTTTTTTCATTATATCCCTCTCTTTTTATTTATAATGTGAAGATCCTCTCAAAAATCAAAGCCACATACAAGTGTCATTTCGACGTTTTTATGAGAAAAATGTTTAAAATCATTAAATATTCATTAAAGATTATTTATAAAAAATATGGATAAATTTGATTACATAATTATTGGTGCAGGTTCAGCTGGATGTGTGTTAGCTAATAGATTAACAGCAAATCCTGATACTAAAGTTCTTTTACTTGAAGCTGGTGGTAAAGACACTAATCCTTGGATACATATTCCTGGTGGTTATTTTAAAACCATGCACAATCCAGATACTGACTGGTGCTTTAATACAGAAAAAGAACCAAACTGCGATAACAGACAAATGGTTTATCCAAGAGGTAAAACATTAGGTGGAAGCTCCTCTATTAATGGAATGCTTTATATTAGAGGTCAATCTAATGATTATAATTATTGGAGACAATTGGGTAATGTTGGTTGGTCTTGGGATGATGTTCTTCCTTATTTTAAAAAGTCTGAAGATTTTCAATTTGGAGAAAATGAATTTCATGGTTCTGGAGGACCGATTGCAGTTGAGAAAATTAGAGCAACATTTAAAGTTCTCGATCTATTTTTAGAAGCTGCTGAAGAACATGGTTATAAAAGAACTGATGATTTTAACAACGGTGATAATGAGGGAATGGGATATTTTCCATTCACAATTAAAAATGGCTTTAGATGTAGTACAGCTGTGGGTTATCTAAATCCAGTAAAGAGTAGAAAAAATTTAAAAATTATTACTAAGGCTCACATTAAAAATATAGAATTTGAGAATAATAAAGCAAAAAAAGTAAATTATTGGATAGATGGAAAAGAATTTTCTGTTGAGACTAATAAAGAAATTATATTAAGCGCAGGTACAATCGGTTCACCTCATATATTACAAGCATCAGGAATTGGTCCAGGAGAACTTCTAAAAGAAAACAATATTAATGTTTTGAAAGATCATCAAGGAGTTGGAAGAAATCTAACTGATCATTTAATGCTAAGACCTGTTTATAAAATTAAAAATTTAGAAACTTTAAATGATATTTACTACAGTTTTACAAAAAAAATGTTATCTGGTTTAAAATTCTTTCTATTTAGAAAAGGACCTTTAACAGTTGGTGCTAGTTATGTTTGTGGTTTTGTTAAGAGTGATGAATATTTAGAAACGCCAAATCTTCAATTTCATATTTCACCAGCAAGTACTGATCTTTTAGGAAAATCAGCTTTACATAAATTTCCAGCATTCACACCAACAATTACAAATGTAAGACCAACAAGCAGAGGATCTATAGAATTAAAATCTCCAGACACCAGAGTTTCACCAAAAATAAAAATGAATTATTTATCAACAGATGAAGATCGTGAAATTGCTGGAAAAGCATTAAAGATTGTAAGAAAAATTGTTATGGAGTCTAAAGCTTATAAAAATTATCAACCTGAAGAGCTTAGACCGGGAATCAATATTACAGATAATGAAGAATTAGCAACAGAAGCTGGAAAATTTGCGAATACCATATTCCATCCAGTGAGCACATGTAGAATGGGCAAAGATGAAAATGCTGTTGTTAATGATAGATTAGTCGCTCACGGACTAGAAAATTTAAGGGTTGTAGATGCCTCTGTTATGCCTCATATCACATCAGGAAATACAAATGCTCCGACAATAATGATTGCGGAAAAAGCAGCTGATATGATAATTGAGGATAGTAGAAGATGACCGAACAAATAGTAATTTTTTTTCAAATAGTTTTTATCGATTTAGTTTTAGCAGGAGATAATGCAATTATTATTGGAATGGTTGCTTCTCAATTTCCAACAGAGCAAAGAAAAAAAATTATTTTTTGGGGAATTGGAGCAGCAGTAGTTTTAAGAATTATATTTACACTAATAACTGCTTATCTATTACAAATCACAGGACTTAGACTTATAGGTGGAATATTACTACTTTATATATGTTACAGACTTTATGTGGATGTAATTAAAATGAATAGTAACGCTGAAGAAAATGTAAAAAAAGTTGATAGTTCGTCATTCATGAAAGCTATAACAACTGTAATTCTAGCAGATGTAACTATGAGTTTAGATAATGTATTAGGAGTAGCAGGTGCAGCTAGAGATCACTACATGTTATTAATATTTGGTCTAGTTTTATCAATAGTTTTAATGGCTACTGCAGCAACATTGATATCTGGCTGGATTAAGAAGTATAAATGGATAGGATGGGTTGGTTTATTAGCAATATTATTTGTTGCAATAGAACTAATATATATGGACGTTAAACTATTTTTATAAATGTACTTAAAAAAAATTAATTTAAAGAATAAAGTTGCTTTAGTTACTGGTGCAGGAAAAGGTATTGGAAGAGCATGTTCTATTGCACTTGCAGAAGCTGGTGCAACAATAATAGGAGTAAGTAGAACCAGTTCTGATCTTGATAAGCTTCAAAAAGATATAAAAAAAGTCAAAGGAAAATTAACAAAAATAACTTGCGATATTATGAATTATGAGGATCTTTCTTCTAAATTAAAAAAAATTAAGAAGATCGATATACTTGTAAATAATGCTGGTACAAATATTCCTGAGCCTTTTGAAAAAATAAAACAAACAAGTATGAACTATCTTGTAGATTTAAATATGAAAGCAGCGTTCAATGTTGCACAATTAGTAGTCTTAAAAATGTTAAAAAATAAAAAAAAAGGTGGGTCTATAATTAATATGTCTTCTCAATTAGGGCATGTCGGCATGTCAGGTAGAAATGTTTATAACATGACAAAATTTGGAATTGAGGGATTAACTAAAGGAATGGGTGTTGAACTTGCAACAAAAAATATTAGAGTAAACACTGTTGCACCTACATTTGTTGAAACTCCAATGGTTAAAAAATTTTTTAAAAATAAAAAATTTAAACAACTAGCTTTAAGTAATATACCCATGGGAAAAGTTGCAACAGAGTCTGATGTAGCTACAGCAGTATGTTTTTTAGCTTCAGATGCAGCAAGTATGATAACTGGGACATCAATTGTAATTGATGGGGGTTGGACAGCAAAATAATGAAAAAATTGTTGCTTTTTTTTGCAATTTTATTTTCTACACACTCTCATGCTTTAGAGTTTCAAGGTAAATTTTTACAAGGACATTTTATTTTAGGTAAAGCAGATGTTGGATCAAAGGTATTTGTAGATAAAACACAAGTAAAAGTATCCGAAGATGGATATTTTGTATTCGGTATAGATAGAGATCGAAAATTTGATGTGGCTATTACTGAAATAAATAATGGAAAAAAAAATAAAGTTATAAAAAAAGTTTTTAAGAGAAAATATAATATTCAAAGAATAGATGGTCTGCCTGAAAGTAAAGTTACACCACCAGAATCTGTTTATAAAAGAATTAAAGAAGAAAATGGAAGAATTGGAAAAGCGAGAGCCATAAATTCAGATTTAACTTTCTTTACTGAACAATTTATTATGCCAGTTAAAGGAATAATTAGTGGAGTTTATGGTAGCCAAAGAATTCTTAATGGCAAACCAAAATGGCCTCACTATGGAATTGATATTGCAGCGAAACAGGGAGCTGAAATCAAATCATCTGGAACTGGAATAGTGACTATGGCAGAAGATGATCTTTATTATACAGGTGGTACAGTAATAATGGACCACGGACACGGAATTTCAACAATATATTCACATCTAGAAAATGTAATGGTTAAAGTTGGTGATGAAGTTAAACAAGGAGAAATTATAGGCACTGTTGGATCCACTGGAAGATCAACAGGGCCTCATTTAGATTTTAGGATAAATTGGTTTCAAACTAGACTTGATCCCATGAGCATTCTTCAATAAGTTCTGGCTATGAAAAATGAAATTAATCGTATTGCTGGCAGATTAGTCAAAGCTTACAACACAAATACTGTCATTAATCCTATCCCAGTTAAATATTGTAAAAATATTAATTTAGCTAACAAGCTTAGAAAATTGTGTGAAGATCAAATAAAAGATGAAACAATTGGAATAAAAGCTGGCGGAACTGGAATTCAAGCTTTAAAAAAATTAAAAGAGAAAGAACCTTTTACAGCAAAAGTATTTAAAAAAAGATTAGTTAAATCTGGTCAAAAAGTAAAAATAAACCAACACACTAAAGGTATAGAGGTTGAAGTTTATTATTTTATTAAAAAATCTTTCTTTGATTTTAAAGGAAAGGTTACAAAATCAAATGTTACAAAATTTATAAAGTTTATGGGGCCTTGTTTTGAAATAGTTGGATTTAGACAAAGAAATAAAAAATTTACATATTTGGGAGATATTTGCGGGGATTTTGGATTTAACATCAAATTTGTTGTTGGAAGAAAAACAAAATTTAAAAAATTAAACTTAAATAATTTGAAAACTTCATTAGTTAGCAAGAAAAATGGGGTAAAAGTAAATGGTAATACAAATATTGTTTATATAAACCCATTAAATTCTTTAAGATTTGTTTTAAATAAAGTTAAGAAAGAAAAGATAAACTTAAACAAAGATTTTTATGTTTTCACAGGCTCAACTGTGGGAGTAGTTCCATTTAGAGGAAAAGGATTATACAAAGGAACAGTTGATAAAATTGGTTCTGTTAGTGTTAACATTCGTTAATGGGTCTTCATTTCAGTAAAGAAGAATTCTCCAATAGAAAAGAAAAGACACTAAACTCTATGAAAAATGAGGGTGTAGATGCTCTTATTATGTTTCGACAAGAGTCTATGTATTGGCTCACTGGTTACGACACTTTCGGATATGTATTTTTCCAAGCATTAGTTTTAGATCAAAAAGGTAATGTAATATTATTAACTAGAGCCCCTGATCTAAGGCAAGCTCAAAACACGTCCAATATTAGTGATATAAGAATTTGGGTTGATAAAGATGGTGCTAATCCTGCTGATGATCTCAAAATAATTTTAGATGAGTTGAATTTAAAAGGAAAAAAAATTGGTGTTGAATATGAAGCATACGGTCTAACAGGAAGAAATGCATTAAGACTAAATACAGTTTTACAAAACTATTGCTCAATTGAGGATAAGTCGGAGTTAATTACAAAACTAAGGGTAATAAAATCTAAAGAAGAAATTAATTACGTAAAAAAAGCAGCAAATTTAGCTGACAAAGCTTTAGAAGAAGTTTGGAAGCATGCAAAAGCAGGAGTAAGCGAGTCTAAAATTTTAGCTGAAATGAACAAAGTTATATTTGAAGGAGGCGGAGATTATCCTGCTAATGAATTTATTATAGGATCTGGAAAGAATGCCCTACTCTGTCGATATCAAGCAGAAAAACAAATACTTAATAATCAAGATCAGTTGACCATTGAATGGGCTGGTACATATAGGCACTATCATTCAGCGTTGTTTAGAACAATACCAATTGGAAAAGCAGATTCGAAACACCATAAAATGCATGAGGCTTGTGTTGAAGCTCTTAAAAATTGTGAAAATAAATTAAAGGCTGGAAATAAAATTGGAGATGTTTTTGATGTTCATGCAAAAACCTTTGATGATCATGGTTTTAAGAATTCAAGAATGAATGCATGTGGCTATTCATTAGGAGCAACTTTTTCTCCCAATTGGATGGATTGGCCAATGCTTTACACGGGAAACCCTTACGTCATAGAACCAGGCAACATTTTCTTCATGCACATGATCTTGATGGACTCAGAAAATCAATTAGCCATGAATTTAGGTGAAACTTATCTAGTTACTGAAAATGGTAATAAAAGATTGGGTAATCAAAAATTAGATTTAGTTATTCTTTAATATTTTATTTTTAGCTTTAGTGAATTCTTCTTCAGTTAAAACACCTTGTTTATATAATTCATTCAATTGTTTTATTTCTTTTATAAAGTTATTTGAATTTGAATTAGAATTATCAACAGTTATATCAGTGTTTGTATTATTGATTTTTTTATTTTTATCATCAATTTGACCTGTTTCTAAATTAATTCCAGGTAAACTAGACAGATCGCCATCATAAAAACCTGCATTTTGAATTTTTTTTGCAACTAAATAAGGATCTTTTAAATCTGATCTAGATATCTTAACTTTTTTCCCTCCATTTTTCCAAACAATGAGTCTTTTTTTTGCAAATGTATAACAAGGAATGCCGTTTGAATATTTTTCACAGAGTTTTTTGGCCTTATATGTGGTATTGCTATCTATACAGCCATACGCTCTATATTCTGCGGGGCAATAAAAATAATATGCTGAGTTACCATCCTTTGAAACAGCCATTAAAGATGGATCATTTTTTGTCTTTTTATCTGCTGAAAATTTCTTACTGCCAGCTCCATACATATACATCATCAAATATTCCATGATCTCTTTTGATAATTTTAGCTCACCCTTTCCATTTTTTGCATGTGAATTTAATGGAAAGAATAATAAGGTAGATATCAAAAATATTCTTAAAGAATTCATACAGTTATAGTACCAACAAAAAATTTTTGTTTAAAGTTATTTTACAACAAAATGGGGTTATTAATTATTGGATTTCCATTTTTTATTACAACTAAAAAAAGAAATATATTTTTCATTATCCTTAGTATTCATATTTTTTGTAACTTCGTGGATTAACTCACCAGTTGATCTATTTAAAAATACTGATTCTGAATATTTTTTTTTAATATCTATATTTTTAAATAAAATTGTATCATTTTTTGCAATTCTGACGTCGTCTTTACTTATATCTGAATAAGTATCTATAAATTCTGATAAACCATTAATTTTTAATACACTTGGTTGTTCTGCAACAACTTTTAATACTTTTTTTTTGTCAACTTCAATATTATCTGCAGTAAAAGTTTGATAATTAAAATCTTTATTTTTGATCATTATTTTTTCTAATTTACAATCAAATGTGATTTTAAAATCATGGATGATATCAGTATTTTTCGAATAAGTAATTGATGATGAAAAAAGTAAAATTAATATTGAAAATATAATCTTCATTTATTTACCATATCGTATTTTACTATGTAAATCGTGTGCACTTTGCCACCCATTTTCCAATCTTGGTCCTCCAAAATAATCACCACATAAACCTAATTTTAAAGACTTATTCCATAAAGATAATTTTTTAAGTGGCTTTGAATTAGATGAATACATCCAACCATGAATTCTTGAGTGATGAATTTTTTTGATTTTTAACTTTGTTAATTTTTCAAATTTTTTAACTAGTTGATTTGTATAGTATTTTCTTTTGTTTCTATAATCTTTCGTGAATTTATTACCATATTTGTATGTGCTTTGAAGTGTCCATAAATCATACTTAAAGTTAAATCTTTTCTTACTATTCTCATATGCTGCCCAACCAAGCATTTCATCATTAAAAAAATAACTACTATTAGATTGTTTAAGCTTATTTGTAACAATCATAACTGTTAAATTAGCGTCCATTTTAACTTTTTGATTTAAATAGGATTTATTTAAAAATTTTTGTCCTAATTTCTTGCTTTGAGGAAATGGGCAGGTCAAAATAAGGTTTTTGCATTTTTGTTTCACATCATTTTTAAATGTTAATTCCCAATGATCATTTAATCTCTTTATATTTATTAGCTCGTGTTCAAAATTACATTTAATTTTCTTCAATAAATGTTTGCTAATAGAGTTATTTCCTTTTGTTCCGATTAATTTTAAATGATTTTTAATTTCTTTAACTGTTTTATGAAGAAATAAATGGTTACCACCCCACTTTTTTAAAACTTTTTTTTTAATTAGTTGATTAGTGAATGATTTAAATTTTGTAGATTTTGGAGAGATATATTGAAGTCCATGATCAAATCCGACTTTATCTTTATATTTTTTAAAAGAACTTCTTCCACCAAAGCCCCTTGCTTTATCATATACTACAACAGAATATTTTTTATTTAATAAGCTAGCGATCGTTGAACCTGAAATTCCTGATCCTATTATGCAAAAATCAAGCATGATTTGTAACTTGATTGATTAACAAAGATACTCAAGTGCCTTTAGTATTCCACCTTTTTTATAAGGTATTTTAGATTTCATTAAACCCATTTCAACACCTGCCAATGTTCCAGCTAACATGAGTTCGTTAAAATCACCTAAGTGGCCAATTCTAAAAATTTTACCAGCAACTTTTGCAAGTCCAGTTCCTAATGACATGTTGTAATGATCTAAAATAGTTTTTCTTAAAAAATCTGCATCATGACCATCTGGAACCATTACAGCTGTTAATGAGTCTGAGTATTCTTCTGGATTTTTACAAAGTATTTCTAATCCCCAAGAGTTGACTGCAACTCTTGTCGCTTCTGCAAATCTTTTGTGTCTTTTGAAAACATTATCTAAACCTTCTTCTGTAAGCATATTAATTGCTTCATCCAAACCATAGAATAAATTTGTAGCTGGCGTGTAAGGAAAGTAACCTTTTTTGTTGTTTTCTAACATCGGTCCCCAATCCCAATACGATTTTGGTAATTCAGATGTTTTATATGCCTCTAAAGCTTTAGAACTTATTGCATTGAAAGAAAGTCCTGGTGGCAATAGTAATCCTTTTTGAGAACCACCAACAGTTACATCGACTTTCCACTCTTCATGTCTATAATCAATAGAACCTAATGAAGATATCGTATCAACAAATAATAAAGCCGGATGTCCCGCATTATCCATAGCTTTTCTAATTTCTCCAATTCTACTTGTAACACCTGTAGAAGTTTCATTGTGTACAGCGCAAACTGCTTTAATTTTTTTATCTTTGTCTTCTTTTAGTTTTTGTTCAACAATGTTTGGATCAACACCTGTTCTCCAATCACCTTCAACAAAGTCTACTTCAATTTTAAATTTTTGAGCAATATCCCACCAAAGAGTAGAGAAATGTCCAGTTTCAAACATCAAAATTTTATCACCAGCACTTAAAGTGTTTACAAGTGCAGCTTCCCAAGCACCCGTTCCTGAAGCTGGAAAAATTATTACAGGTTCAGAAGTTTTAAAAATCAATTTTATTCGTTCTAAAACTCTTAATCCTAATTCAGCAAAGTCAGGTCCTCTATGATCTATAGTAGGATAATCCATAGCTCTTAGAACTCTATCTGGAACGTTTGTTGGTCCTGGAATTTGTAAAAAATGTCGACCGGGTCTTATATTATTTGAAATTGCCATACCGCTGTATATGCTAAAGAAATTATATAAGCAAATTTATAATGTATGACAAATAGTAGTAATTTAATTGATAGCTTAGAGGTTTATGTTCTTAATAATCCAGATGAAGTAAAGCCACATTGGGTTAGTCACTTCATTGTACCAACGGCTAATGAACTTTTAATTAAAATTAAAACTAAAGATGGTCATTCAGGATTTGGTTTAGCAACAAGCTACACTGATATTGCTCCTATCATCAAACCATTTTCAAATGGCTTACAAGATTTAATAATTGGAGAAGATCCATTTTGTCCTGAAAAAATTTATGAAAAAATTTTCAAATTAACTGATACTCGAACCAGTAGCGAAAAAGGTTGGAGCAGAGAAGCATTAATCAGAATTTCAGCAGCTTTAGATATTGCTTGTTGGGATTTGATAGGAAAAGCTTCAAACATCCCATTGTATAAATTATTTGGTGGATACAGAAATAAAATTCCTGTTTATGTAACATGTGCTTACTACAGAGATGGTAAAGATGAAAAAGAATTAAGAGATGAAATTAAAAAATTAGTAAATATTGGTCATCAAAGTTTTAAGGTTAAAGTTGGGGGACTTAGTATCAAAGAAGATGCTCAGAGATTAGAAATTATTAGAGATGAAATTGGAGATCAAAAAGGTCTAATGATCGATGTTAATAGAGCGTGGGATCTAAAAACAGCAATTGAGGGTGTAAAAGAATTTGAGAGATTTAATCCTACATGGATTGAAGAACCTGTTAGATGGGAAGATGATAGAAGGACTTTAAAACTTTTATCAAAACAAACTAAAATTCCATTATCAGGTGGTGAAAGTGAAATAACAATTTATGGATGCAGATCCATGATTGAAGAAGAGGCAATACAAATTTTACAATTTGATTGCACAATGTTTGGTGGTTTTACTAATGGAAAAAAACTTTCTGCATTGTGCGAGTTAAATCATATTGATGTAGCACCACATCATGATTGTTATATTCATGCTCCATTAGTAGCATCAACTCCAGCAGGAAGAATAGTTGAGTCATTTGATGATGAGAGAGATCCTTTACAGGCACAATTATTTGAAAATCCACATAAAATGAGTGATGGATGGATACATTTAAATGAAAAACCTGGTTTAGGTTTAGAGATTTCAGAGGCCGCGTTAAAAAAGTTCGGTAAACTGGTTTACAAAAATAAATAAACCTTTAATTAAGTTTTATGCGGTTTAATTCAGATCAGATACAAAAAATTGGTAAAGAAATAAGTAGTAAAGTTAATGGAAAAACTTTATTTGATGAATTCTCACGTGGAAGATACAGTACCGATGCATCTGTGTATCAAATTAAACCCCTTGGTGTAGTTCTTCCAAAAGATACCAATGATGTTTTAAGTTTAATGGAGTATTCCCAAAAGAATTCTGTACCTCTATTAGCTAGAGGTGGTGGAAGTTCTCAATGTGGACAGACTGTTGGAGAAAGTGTTGTATTAGATTACAGCAAACATCAAAATAAAATTTTAGAACTTAACGTTGAAGAAAAATATGTATGGGTTCAACCAGGTGTCGTATTAGATCATTTAAATGCTTATTTGAAGCCTCATGGACTTTGGTTTCCAGTAGACGTTTCAACAAGTAGTAGAGCAACAATTGGAGGAATGTCAGCTAACAATTCCTGTGGATCAAGATCTTTATATTATGGCAACATGGTTCATAATGTATTAGCTATCGAAGCAATATTAGATGATGGTTCTATGTTTAATTTTGACCAAATAAATAAGAATTATTTAGCTACAAAGAACAACCAAGACAGGCTTTATAAAATCATAGATAAATTTATAGATGTAAGACAACAGGTTGGAAGCGAAATTGATACTAATTGGCCAACAACGCAAAGAAGAGTTGGAGGATATAACATTGATCTAATTGATCCAGAAGGATTTAACTCATCCAATCTTCTTGTTGGTTCTGAAGGAACATTGTCTTTATTTAATAAAATAAAATTAAAATTATCTGAAATACCAAAGAATAAAATTTTAGGTGTATGCTACTTTGATAATTTCCATCAAGCAATGGAATTATCAAAAGAGATTGTAAAATTAAAACCAACTTGTGTTGAGTTGATGGACCAAAATTTATTAAATTTAGCAAAAGAAATCCCAATGTATGCTGGGGGTATAAAAAAATACATCAAAGGAAATCCTGAAGCTGTTTTGATGGTAGAATTTATTGATACCGAGAAAAGTGTATATGAAAAAAAAATAAAGGATCTAGAATATTTAGTTTTAAACCAAAACAAAAAAAATCAGTTTTCATATTATTCAGATTTATCAGAACAAAAAGAAGTTTTTGAAATAAGAAAAGCTGGATTAAATATTTTGATGTCAATGAAAGGTGATAGAAAACCAGTTGCCTTCATTGAAGATTGTGCAGTTTCTCTAGAACACTTAGCTGACTACACAGCTAGATTAAAAGAAATATTTAAAAAATATGGAACAAGTGGAATGTTTTATGCGCACGCATCTGTTGGCACTCTTCACGTAAGACCAGTTTTAAATATGAAATCTGACAAAGATATACAAAACATGAGATCTATATCGGAAGAAGCTTTTGAAATGGTTAAAAATTATAAAGGTTCTCACTCAGGAGAACATGGTGATGGAATTGTTAGATCAGAATTTCATGAAATGATGTTTGGTAAAAAAATCACAAATGCTTTTGAAGAAATAAAAGATACATTTGATAGTAAGAACCTTTTAAATCCAGGTAAAATTGTTCGACCGTTTAAATCAAATGATAGATCTTTAATGAGATACAAATCAGGTTATCAAGCAGAAAATATAGATACACATTACGATTGGTCTAATTGGGGTCAATTCTCCGATGCTGTTGAGATGTGTAATAACAATGGAGCTTGTAGAAAATTAGATTCTGGTGTGATGTGTCCATCATATAGAGTAACTAAAGAAGAAAAAGATTTAGTCAGAGGTAGAGCAAATACTTTAAGATTAGCTTTATCTAATCAACTTCCAGAAGGTTCATTTGCATCAAAAGAAATGTATGAAACTATGGAGTTATGTGTCAGCTGTAAAGCTTGTCAAAGAGAATGCCCTATGTCGGTTGATATGGCTAAGATGAAATCTGAGTTTCTTTCTCATTACTATAAAAAATTTAGTATGCGTATTAAAGATAGAGTTATCTCAGATATGCCAAGACTTATTTGGTTATTAAAGATTGTTGCTCCTATATTCAATAAGATCAAAAATATACCATTAATCTCAACAATTGTTGAAAAGTTTGGCTTTGCAACAGCAAGATCTATGCCTGAAGTTCAAAACCAGAATGCATTAAGAGAAATTTACAACAGTCAGACAGTATCAGAAAATAAAGTAATTCTGTTTGCAGATACATTTAATATTAATTTTGAAAATGAAAATTTAGTTTATGCAATTAAAGTACTAAATAAATTTGGTTATCAGGCAGTTATACCAAGTTTTGGTAAAGATAAATTAAAGAGACCCCTTTGTTGTGGAAGAACTTATATATCTTACGGTCAATTAGACAAAGCCTCTGAAGAGCTAAATAGATTTAATGATTACGTTATACAAAATAATTATGTAGATTTACCAGTTGTAGGTATTGAACCATCCTGTTTATTAACATTTAACGATGAGTATCAGACTTTAAAGAATGTAAATAATAGAGAAAAAATTCAAAATAAATTTTATCTACTTGAGGAATTTATTTTAGAACAAATAAGAAATAACAATAATATTAAAGCTAATAAGTTTGATCAAAATGTATTAATTCATGGGCACTGTCATCAAAAATCACAAGATAGAATGAAGGGGCTAACTAATCTTTTATCAGAATTAAATATTAATAATAAAATGATAGAGTCTAGTTGTTGTGGAATGGCTGGTTCATTTGGATATGACAGTAAGACTTATGAAGTATCAAAAAAAATGGCTAATCTTTCTTTAATACCTGCAATCAATGATAGTAGTGAAAAAGATTTTATAGTTGCAAATGGTACAAGCTGCAGACATCAAATATCTGATTTATCTGAGAAAAAAGGTAAGCATGTCTCAGAATTATTATTTAAAATTTTTGAAACTGTTAATTAAAGAATTATTTTTCTGTTATAAAAATCTTCAATCTGGTCATCTTTGTAACCAAAAATTTGCATAACCTCTTTAGTATGTTCTCCTAAATTTGGAGCACCTTTTGATTTTTCTGTTTTACTTTTTGAAAATTTAATTGGCATACCAATAGCCCTACTTTTACCAGCTTTTTTATTATCTACCTCTATAACCATTTCTCTTTCAATTGTTTGAGGATCTTTAAACATGTCTGTTATCGAGTTAATAGGTCCGCATGGTAATCCATTATCATCAAAGATTTTTAACCATTCACTAGAAGTTTTTTTAATTAGTTCTTCATTAAGAATATCAACTAATTCTTTTAAATTTTGTTTTCTATTTAAGTTAGATGAAAACTTTTCATTTTCTTGCAAATCTTCACGACCAATTGCTTTAAGTAACATAAGCCAAGTGTTTTGATTTGAAGCACCTACCGTAATCCATTTATCTTTTGTTTTAAATGCTTGATAAGGAGCTGTTAAAGGATGTGCTGATCCTAAAGGACCGGGTGACTCTCCAGTTGCACCTGCTATTGCAGATTGCCAATATGTATGAACAATACCTGCTTCATACAAAGAAGTATCAACTTTTTGCCCTTCACCCGTTTTTTCTCTATGAACTAATGCAGCTAAAATACCACTTGCTGCAAGTAAACCTGCTGTAATATCTGTTATTGGTGCACCGACTTTCATTGGTGGTTTATCTTTGCTTTCGCCGGTAATACTCATCAACCCACTCATGCCTTGTGCAACTAAATCAAATCCTCCTTTATCTGCATAAGGACCCGTTCTACCGTATCCAGAAATTTCACATAAAATAATTTTAGGGTTAATTTCTGACATAACATCATATCCAACTCCTAATTTTTCTAATGTTCCTTTTCGAAAATTTTCCAAAACTACATCAGAATTTTTTACCATCGTTTTAAATATCTCTATTCCATCTTTGTCTTTTAAGTTTAATGCGATACCTTTCTTATTTCTATTCATCATCATAAAAGCTGCAGACTCACCATTAATTTCTGGTGGCAAGAAGTTTCTGGTATCATCTCCGCCAGGTGTCTTTTCTATTTTAATTACCTCTGCACCAAGATCAGCTAATAATAGTCCACAAGTTGGACCGGCCATTATTTGTGCCATCTCAAGTACACGAATGCCTTTTAATGATGCAGTCATTTATTACTTATTTTTGAATTTCGGTTTTGTTTTGTTTAAGAAAGATTGATATCCAATTTTAAAGTCTTGTGTATCGTAGCATTTGTAACCAAGATTGTTTATTTTTTCTGTGACTTTTCCATTTTTTAAAATGTTTCTTGCAAATTGTTTATGCCACCTTGCAACTTTTGGAGCACCTTCACATATTAATTCTGCTGATTTATAAGCTTCCTTTTCAACATCTTGATCATTAACGACTCTATTAACTAGCCTCTTCTGAAATGCTTCATCAGCTCCAAATACCCTTCCTTCAAATAATATTTCCATTGCAGTTGTGTAATTGGTTACTTTTAAAAGTACTTCAAGTTCTTTTGCAGCCATAGTTAAGCCTAATCTTTTAATTGGAACTCCAAACCTAGAACTTTTGCCGCAAATTCTAATATCACAACATCCTGCTATTTCCAATCCACCACCAACACATATTCCTTCAATCAAAGCAATTGTTGGTATTGGGCAATCGAAAATTGCTCCAAGTGTTCCGTGTAAAAATTTACCGTAAGATTTTGCTAATTTTGATGAAGATCTTTGTTTTTTAAATTCTCCGATATCATTTCCTGGTGAAAAAGATTTACCACCCTCTCCTCTTATAATAATACATCTTAAATTTTTATTTTTAGATAACTTTTTAAAAACTTTACCAAGCTCAATCCACATTGGCTTAGTCATCGCATTTAATTTTTCTGGTCTATTAATAATAACTTCGACTAAATGTTTATTTTTTTTATTTAATTTAATTAATTTGTTCATTTAGCTCCTATAAAAAAACTCAACTAATGTCATCGGTATAGCTGGTACATATGTTACTAACATTAACAATACTAATAACACACATATAAAGGATATATTAGATCTTGTTACATCCCAAATGTCTGCTTTTGCAACTGAGCAAGCTGTAACAAGAACACTTGCAACTGGTGGTGTTTGTTGACCAATTGCTAAATTTAATGTCACAATTATACCAAAGTGAACTGGATCAATTCCTACAGCATTAACTAATGGCATTACAATAGGGACTGTTAAAATTATTGCAGCAACTGAATGTAAAAAGAAACCTATTACTAAAAGAAATACATTTAGTATTCCTAAGACTGCATATTTATTATTTGTAAAATCAATAATTGACTCTGCAACTTTTTGTGGAATTTGTTCAATTGTTAAAAATTCACCAAGTAATACAGATGCAGCTACTAATAACATTACTGAAGCTGTTTGAATTGCTCCTTCACAAGCTGACTCGTATAATCTTTTAAAATCTATTTCTTTATAAATAAATCCAATAACTAATGATGCTACAACCGCTAAACCTGCTCCTTCCGTTGCAGTTACAACTCCTCCAAAAATTCCACCTAAGATAATAATTGGTAATAAAAATGCTAATGCTGCATCTTTTGCAGTTTTCTTAACATTTGGAATATTAAATGTTTCTTCAACAGGAAAATTTTTACGTCTTGCGGTAATGTATGCTGCTAACATTAAGAAGAAGCCACCTATTACTCCTGGAACAATTCCAGCTACAAACAATTGTACTACTGAACTTTGAGCCATTACTGCATAAACAATCATTGGTATTGAAGGTGGAATAATAATTGCTAAAGAAGCTGATGATGAGGTTACTGCAGCAGCGAAAGGACCTGGATATCCTTTTTTCTTCATTGCTGGAATTAAAATAGATCCTAATGCGGCAACATCAGCAACTGCAGATCCAGAAATTTCAGCGAAAAACATAGAGGTGGCAATGTTAATCATACTAAGACCACCCTTGATAAATCCAACAAGCGCTGAAGCAAAAGCTATTAATCTTCTAGAAATACCCGCACTATTCATTATTGATCCAGCTAAGATAAATAAAGGAATAGCAATCAATGGAAATTTCATTGATCCATCAAACATAACGATTGCTGTATCAATTAAGAAACTTGTTCCCGTCTTCAATACCATTGCAATAATTGTTGTTACTGCAAGGCCAATAGCGATAGGTACATTGATAGATAAAAGAAGTAGAAGGACTGCAAACATTGTAAGAATTATCATTAAATATCTCCTGTTTGCTCGTCACCTGTTGTTTGAAGAACTAAATTTTTATAGTCTTCAGGAATTCTTAAGGTTTCAGATAAAATAAATAAACATGATGCAATTGGAATAACTGATTGCACAAAAGGTTGGGGAACCCATTCTAATGTTACTAAAGTCTCTCCTGTTATAAGAGTTAAAACTAAATAACCATAGTAAGCCAATAATATTAAAAAACCATAAACAACTAATTTTGACACTACAAAGAAAATTTTTCTAAGTGCTAATGGAAAGGCTTTGAAAATACTTGGAACACTAATATGAGAACCTTTTAAAGCTGCGTATGCTGAACCATAATAAGTTATCCAAGCAAGCTGAACAGCTGCAACTTCGTCATACCAAACTAAAGCACTGCCAGCAAAACGAAAGGTAACACCAAGTAAAACTGTTACTGCTAATGCTACCATCATTATAAACAGTATTAGTTTTAATATTTTTTCGTAAGAATTTATAAATTTTTGCAATGTCATTTTTTTTTCAGGCCCTCTGGTAGAGGGCCTGTTACAAATTATGTTAATTTGCTAAAGACGATACTTTATCAATTAACGCACCACCAGTTGGTACTTCTGACGCGAATTGATCGTATATTCCTTTACTTGCACTAATGAAAGCTCCTTTGTCAGCTTCGTTAACTTGAACTCCAGCTGATTTGATAACTCCCAATAAAGATTTTTCAAGATTAGCAGCTTCAGCGTACACAAATTTTTGTGTATCTTTAGCAGCTTGCTCTAAAATACTTTGTACATCTGCGGGTAGTTTGCTCCAGTGGTCTTTATGTACTGTTACATAAGCAGGAGTGTAAACGTGACCTGTAATTGATAAATATTTTTGAACTTCTTGGAATTTAGCACTAGCAATCTGAGCATATGGGTTTTCTTGTCCATCCATTGTTCCTGTTTTCAAAGCAGTAAATACTTCTGAGAAAGACATTGGAGTTGGGTTTGCACCATATGATTGGAACATTTTAACTCTCCATTTTGATTTAGGTGTTCTTAATTTTATTCCTTTTAAGTCACCTGGAGTGTTAATTGGTCTAGTGTTGTTTGTAATATGTCTAAATCCATTTTCCCAAACAGCAATAACTTTATATCCAGTTTTATCTTCAAGATTCTTAAACATTCCTGGTAAAACTTGGCTCTCAACTTTATTCATGTGTTTTCTATCTTTAATAATGAAAGGCATATCAAATACACCAAACTCGTCATGAATAGATGCCATTACTGATGATGGTAACCACATGTTAACTGTACCTAATTTTAGTTTTTGCATCCCTTGTTTGTCTTTACCAAGTTGCGAAGAACCAAAAACAGTTACTTTTCCTTTGCTGCCTAATCTCTCATTTGCAAGTTTAGCAAAATGATCAACTGATGCTGAAAATAAAGATCCAGGTTTTCCTACGTGTCCAAATTTTACTTCAGCTGAGATTGCTGCAAAACTTAAAAATAAAGATGATAATAAAACAACAATTATTTTAAAATATTTGTTCATATTTCCCTCTTAAGTTAGTTATTTTTTAAATTAGCTTACAGAAAATATGGATGTAGTGCTAGAGATTAAATTGGCGTATCAGAAAAAAATTATCGATCTTTAAATTCAAGATTGCCTCGGGAGTCGACACTCTTTTTGACATGCTGATAATATGCAGGATTATCAATCAGTCTTGTCATGTCTATCCCCTTATTCTCATAACGTCTTTTTATTGTCATTCTTGGGATTATTACGAGGTTCATATTATCAATGAAGTCCTCGGTCCACTCTTTTTCTATCTTATCTTTGACCAATCTTTTCAAAAATACCCTTAAATCAGAACAACTGAGGTGTTTAATTTTTTCGTTATACAATACCATGTTGATGAATATATAATCTTGGTATTATCTTGCAAGTTTAATGAATATATCTCCCATGCCTGACTGAAGCTGATCTAATGGAGTATTGTTTCTAAGCGTGCAATATCTGCCTGTCACCTGATGCCTGTCTATGGCATTAACATTATATTGAGTACAGGTTTTGGCTTTGTGTAATAAACCAATGACCAGTTTTCCATCTACTACTGAAACTTGTTTCGTATCTAAATCATTGCCATTACAAAAATATTTTTTGTTTACCCTTTCAGGAAAATCTGTTTTCCCACATGGATTTTCAATTGTGAAAACATAAAATTCTTTTTCTATGCCTTTAAATTTATGTTTCATTTTAGTTGTTTTTGAATATTTCATTAAATCGCAGGAACACGGTATGCAGCATCTATAATATTCACCACATATCTTTTTGCCAGTATTGTTTTCAGTTAAATAAACAAATTCTGGAACAGCATTTGGACTTATTAAAGAACCTGATACTGCACAATATAATTTATTATATTCAACAAAATCTTCATAAGAGATATCTTTGTCAATTATATATTTAAAAAATTTAGGACCTGCTGCATTTCTATTTCTGTCTGGGAAAATTTTATTCCAATCATTAACGATATCTTGATAATAGTTTTTTTCTTGAGAATTTACTGAATTTATCGGAATTGAAAAAAAAATAACAAATATAATAAGACTAAGTATATTTTTAATACTGCACATTAATTAATAATTTAAAAACCCATATTTGACCAGTTACTTCGGTCTTGAGTTTTGTTATTGAATTTTTTTAAATCTTCCTCAGATGGTTCCCTAAAAAGATACATTACAATTCCTGAAACAAATAATGCCAATAATGATAAAGAACAAATAGTCATTAGCTTGATATATAAAAGCTTAATAATTTTTCAACACTATATAATGAGTAGTATTGTCCTATAATTTTTGTCTAAATTCGTAAGTTTTATTTAATTCATCAATATCAAATGTTTCTATTGATCCATCAGTCCATCTAATTTCAACTTTAAATTCTTTTTCATCTTGTCTTATTCCATAATGAGCAACGGGTTCCATCTGACAAAGATATCCTGAGCCTGCATCTATTGTTTTTGAGTGAATTCTTTTATTAGATTTAATTGTTACTGTTGCCCCTCTTGCTGGAGCTCCATACTGATTAAGTGGTTTAATACGTAGATAATTAAAATTTTGTACATCTGCTTTATATAAAGTTAAAGGTTGAAATCCTGACTCTCCATGTGAAACTAATAGCTCTAAAATTCCATCGCCATCAACGTCTGCAACAGCTGCTCCAGTTCCAAGACCAACAGTCTCTAAACCATTTTCCATTTTAATTTCTTTAAATACTCCACCTTCTAAAACTTTGAAAAGTTTATTTGGTTCTCCAATATTATTCATGAAAATTTCATCATATCCATCATTATCAAAATCAGCTGAAATAACTGTTCTTATTTTTGTAGGATCATTGTACGGAGATGTTGATATATCTTTAAATTTATCACCATCTAAAACATATGCTCTATGCATTCCATCCCAGTTTGAAGATAAAATATCTAATCTTCCTCTATACAAAAGATCACTTAGTGCAGTTCCTCTACCATTTTCAAACCTATCTTGAACCGCATACTCTTGAGCAACATCTTGGAAAGATCCTTTAGAATTATAATATAAAAAGTTATCTCCCCTTTCATTTGCTGCAAAAATATCAGATCTATCTGAAAGAATATGTCCTGAAACAATAGCTCTACCTCCAGTAATTTTATCAATTGATAATGATTTAGCTTGATCTTTTATTCGATCTCTAATTAATTCATAAAATCGAGTAGGACCTCCATAATTTGCAACATAAATACCATATGCACCATCACCATTTCTATCTACACAAACAACTGACCTACCTGCAGTTAAATTTAATTCACTTTGATTGATTTCTTTTTCAAATAAATCTTCGAATTTATTGTTATTTAAATCTATTAATCGATCAGAATAAATTTTTGATCCACTATATGTATCGGTATTTAAAAAATATATTTCCTCATAGCCATCTTGATCGATATCACATGCGGCAACACCAATTGTTCTTCTTTCTTCATCTGTAAATATTTTTTCATTTACAATATT
>CACADE010000001.1 GCA_902531175.1 uncultured Pelagibacteraceae bacterium | reverse complement strand
TGCCAAAATAAGTGAACAACATAGATTTTTATTTTTCTATTGGAAGTACTTATACCTATCTTTCAGTTACTCGAGCACTAGAAGCAGAAAAACAACATCAAATTAAGTTTAACTGGACTCCTTTTAGTGTGAGAGCAATAATGAAAGAGATGAACAATGTTCCCTTTCCTAAAGAAAAAAAAAATAAAGTAGATTACATGTGGAGAGACATAGAAAGACGAGCAAAAAATTATGGATTTTTTGCCAAAACACCAGTCCCTTACCCTTTAACAGAATTTGATTTAGCTAATAAAATTGCAATATTAGGTTTAAAAAATAATTGGGGTGTAGATTACATTCAGCTTACGTATAAACGATGGTTTCAAGAAGGAAAAGAGCCTGCTGTTGAACCCAACTTGAGTGAAATCTGCAAAAAACTAAGCTTAGATAAAGAAAAGATTGTTTCAGAGGCAAGCTCTGAGGAAATAAATAATATTTATTTATCAAATACAGAAAAAGCTAGAAAAAATAAAATATTTGGAAGTCCGTCATTTGTTGTAAAAAATGAAATATTCTGGGGAGATGATAGAATGGAAGATGCAATCAAATGGTCGAAGGCAAATGAATAATATAACTGCTTATATAATTTTATTAATCGCAGTAATTCTTGGAACAGCATCTAACAGTTTTGCTAAAAGTGCTCAAGGTTTTACATTATTAATACCTAGTATAATCACAGCAGTAACAATTGTTGGATGCATGTATACTTTGTCTTTAGTTATGAAAAGTATACCAGTTGGAATAACGTATGCCTCTTTTGCGGGCCTATGTATAATTGCTACAGCTGCTGTTGGTGTTATAAAATTTAATCAAGTACCAAATTTTTATACAATAATTGGATTGATTTTAATTATATCGGGTGTCTTAATAGTTAACTTATTAGGAACAAATAAATGAAACCATTATCTGGTTATATTTATTTAGTATTAGCTATATCAACAGGAATTGCCGCAAATAGTTTTGCTAAAATTTCAGATGGATTTTCAAAATTAACTCCAACGATATTATCAATAGCTTTTATGTGTATAACTATGTATGGACTTGCAAAAGCAATGTCTATGATACCAGTAGGTTTTACTTATGCTACTTATAGTGGGATAACAGTGGCTGCTATTTTAGTCTTCGGTATGATTAAATATAACCAGATACCAAATATGTATGGGTTAATTGGGATTTTTTTAATTATTATTGGTGTCGTAATGGTTAATTATCTTGGAAGAATTAATTAGCTCTTATTTAATAATAAAATTAGTACACCTACTACAAATATAATTATCCCTAAAATTTCTGTAATTTTGACTTTTTCTTTAAACATATACTTTGAAGACACATAACTAAATAATAATTCTATTTGGCCGATAGCTCTGACAAATGAAGACTGTATTAACGTAAAAGCATAAAACCAAGACAATGTTGCAAGAAATCCAGCTAACCCTGCTGTCAAACATTCATACTTGTTTTCATATAATTTTTTAAACTGTGACTTTTCAAATATAATTAAATAAATAGTAACTAATGTTGTTTGTATAACTAGACCAAAAAATAGTGTTGCTATAGCTTTTTCAAAGTTATTACTAAAATTTTCCAATGTTAATGCTGCTGCTCTAAAATATACAACGCTTAAACCTAAGAATAGTCCTGCGGATAAACCAATTAAAGTTGTTTTTGAAAATAAGTTTTTTAGAAATAAACTTAAATCTTTAATTGATAATATAATTACTCCAATTGTAGATACAATAATTCCTGTTATTCCAAATTTATTTAATTTGTCCCCTATTATCAAATATTCAAAAATCGCAACCTGAATAACTTCAGTCTTACTTAATGAAGTTCCAACAACAAAATTAGCAAATCTAAATAAATAGAGTAAAACAAATGTAAAAATTATTTGGAAAATTGAACCTAATAATACGTTAAATATAAATTTTTTTTGACTTAGAATTTCAGGAATTACATTTAAGTCCTGAAAATATAAAAAAAATAAAACTGTCCCAAATGGTAATGCAAAAGCAAATCTTACATAAGTAGATGCAATAGTTGATACTTTTTGATTAAGTTTTTTCTGTAAAGTTGATCTAAGATTTTGAAAAAAAGCCCCAGAAATAGCTACAATTATCCAATTCATTGATGATTATTAATATTGTATTTAATTTTAAAGTCGACTTAAATAGTCTCATTTAACAAAAAAGAGGGAAATAACATGAAAATCTTTAAAAGAATAATATTTTCTCTAATTTTCGTTTCTTTTGCCAGTGCAAGTTTGGCTGAAACAAAAATGAGAATTACACTTCAATTACCATTAAAGGCTCACTTAGGTCAGAACCTTTTGGTATTTAAAAAAGAATTAGAATCAAGATCAGACATTAAAGTAGAGATTTACGACTCTGCACAACTTTACAAAGATAAAGAGGTTCCACAAGCTGTAGGTTCAGGAGCAATCGAAGCTGGTGTTGCATCTATAACAAGATTTGCAGGAACTAATCCTGAAGTTGATGTTTTCTATCTTCCATTCTTATTTGATTCAGAACAAAAAGTAAGAAAAGCAACTCAAGCTGGATCTGAGATAAGAGCTATCCTTGATCCTGCAATAGCAAAGACTGGAGCAGTTCCACTTTATTATCAAGCTTATGGATCAGCAATAATGTTATCTAATGGTGGTCCGATGAAAACTCCGGCTGACTTTAAAGATAAAAAAATTAGAGTATTCGGAAAAACACTTGGAGCTTTTGTGAGTTCTTTAGGTGGTAAACCAGCATTAATATCTGGATCTGAGCAATACTTAGCTTACCAAAGAAATACTGTTGATGCAGGTATGACTGGTGTATCTGGTGTAAAATCTAGAAAATTATATCAAGTAATGGATACTTTAACAGTTACAAATCATGGCGATATCGAATTCGTAGTTGTTGCTAATGACAAATGGCTAAGCTCATTAACTCAAAAACAAAGAGACGCTATAGCTGAAGCATCAAAAGTAGCTGAAAAAGCTGTAAGAGATGACATGGCTAACATCGAAGCTGGTGCTTACAAAGAAGCAAAAGCAAATGGAATGAACATTGTAAACCTAAGTAGTTCAGAAGTTTCTGCTCTTAAAAAAGCATCATCATCTGTTATTGATGATTACATTTCAAGAACAGGTGGAGCTGGTGGAGTTGGTGATCAACTTGTAAAAGCTGCAAACAAACTTTAAATCATATAAATACCCCGCACTTAAGTGCGGGGTTTTCAAATGAATACCTACGACAAAATTGTAAAATATTCTGGCTATTTAGCTTCAGCGTTATTTATTATGATAGGCTTTATAGTTTCTTATGAAGTTATCATGAGATACATATTTAATTCACCTACTATTTGGGTAAATGAAATTTCTCGATTTTTACAAATTTGGGCTACTTATTTAGCTTTAACTTATACTTTTCATAAAAATGATTTTATCAGAATAACAGTTATATATGACAAAGTAGGAGATAAAGGAAAAAAAATATTAGATTTAATAAGTGCAATATTCATTTTAATTTTTAGTGGATTTGTACTTTATTATGGATGGTTAATTGCTTACGACTCTCTTAAAGTTGGAAGAACAAGCTCTACAATTTTAGATGTTCCATCCTTTCTTACAGAATTTGCAATACCATTATGTTTTGCATTTTTGGTATTAAGAGTGCTTTTCGAAGTACCTAAATACATCAAAGATATAATTAAATGACAGTAGCAATAATCTTATTTTTGTTATTTTTTGTACTTTTTTTAGGAGTGCCAATAGCATTTGGTTTAGGTTCTATAGGATTGGGTTTAATGTTATTTGGAGATATTTCTCCTTTAATGATCCCACAAACTTTTTACAGTGTGGCAGATAACTTTATTTTATTAGCTGTTCCGATGTTTTTGATGATGTCTAATATATTATTAAAAGCAGGTGTTGGAGAAGATCTTTTTAATTTTGCTCAAAGCTGGGTTGGAAATTTTCCAGGCGGTTTAGCAATAGCAACTATAGTTTCTTGCAGTATTTTCGCTGCTATATCTGGATCATCAGTGGCTACTGCAGCAACAATTTCAACTGTAGCATTTCCTGCAATGATTAATAGAGGTTATCACAGAAACTTTACTTTAGGTATTTTGGCAGCAGGCGGAACTTTAGGGATTTTAATTCCTCCATCAATTCCAATGATTGTATATGCATTTGTTGTGGAAGAGTCTGTACTAAGTATGTTTCTTGCGGGAATTGGGCCAGGAATAGTTTTAGCATTATTTTTTATTATCTTTTCAGTTTTTTACGTAAAATTTTTTAATAAAGAAGTTCAAAATGTATCCAGCACTTTAGAAGAAAAAATTAAATACACAAAAAGAGGTTTGCCAATATTATTAATGGCCTTCATCATGCTGGGTGGAATTTATGCTGGAATTTATACACCAACAGAAGCAGGTGGTATTGGTTTTTTAATATCATTTATCTATGTTGTGGCTAAAAAAAGATTAGATTTTAAAGGTTTTATCGAAGCTGGTTTGGAGACAATGAAAACTACAGTTACTATATTTATCATTATTGCAGGAGCAAAAGTTTTTGGTAAAGCAATTTCTCTTTATAGAATTCCTCAAGATTTATCGTCTTTCATAGTTACTAATATTAATGAGACTGGTTTATTTATACTAGTTGTTTGTATTACTTTGCTAATCTTAGGATTTATAATGGAAACCCTGTCATTAATTTTAATCATGATGCCTATATTTTCGATTTCAATTGCTGCAATGAACATTGATTTAATTTGGTTTGGAATAATTTTTACACTAATGATTGAGTGTGCATTAATTACACCTCCTGTTGGACTAAATATTTATGTTCTCCAAGCAATTGGTAAAGCAAAAATGTCAGAAATAGCTAAAGGTGTGATACCTTTTGTCATTATAATGTTATTTACAGTATTTGTTATTTACTTATTCCCTGACCTAGCATTATATATACCTTTTAAATTATAAATATGTTTTCAAAAATAAAATCAAAAGATAAAGCAGAACAACTAAAACAATTATTAAATGGACCAGAAATAATTGTAATGCCTGGATGCTTTGATGCATTATCAGCAAAATTAATTGAAAGAGAAGGTTTGAAAGTTGGATTTATGTCTGGCTTCAGTGTTTCATCTACAAAACTTGGTATGCCAGACACAGGTTTAATTTCTTTCTCTGAAATGGCAGAACAAGTAAGAAATATATGTAATGCTACATCAATTCCAATAATATTTGATGGGGATACTGGATATGGAAATTCAGTAAACGTATTTAGAACTGTAAGAGGATATGCAGATGCAGGAGCAGCTGGTGTGATGATTGAGGACCAAAAGTGGCCAAAAAAATGTGGTCATACAAAAGGTAAAGATGTTGTCGATCTTGATGAAGCAAACTCAAGAATTAAAGCTGCAGTGGATGCAAGAGAATATGGAAATAAAGATATCTTAATAATGGCAAGAACTGATGCCATAGCAACTAGAGGATTAGATGATGCAATTAAAAGAATGCAATCATTTTCAAAACTTGGTGTTGATATTTTATTTATTGAAGCTGTTAAAAATAAAGAGGATATGAAAAGAATTATTAAAGAAGTACCAGGTCATCATATGTTAAATTTGATCGAAGATGGTGAAACCCCATTATTAGAAATTAATGAAATAGAGGAAATTGGCTATAAAATTGCTGTAATGCCTCTAACCCTAATGAGTGCATCAGTAAAAACGATGCAAGAATGTTTAAATAATATGAAAAATAAAATTTATAATAAAAATGTTTCTAAATTTTCAGACTTAAGAGATATAGTTGGCTTCAACGAATATTACGATATTGAAGACAAATATAAATAATGTTTCCAAAAAAATTTTCTAAAATTCTTTTCGTTTTTTTTATGGGTTTAGGAATGAGTTTGTTAATGACCCTAATTATTACATTTATAAATACAGGTTATGATGAATTTTATTATAAAAGATTTTTCAAAGCTTGGTCTATTAGTTTGCCAGTTGCATTAGTTGCAACAACTTTTGTTGCACCGTTGGTTAATAAATTAGTGGAAAAAATTACTAAATAGAGAGGATGACATATGAGTGAAAATATAGCTTTTATAGGAGTTGGTAATATGGGAAACCCAATGGCCTGTAATTTAAAGAATGCAGGGAAAAAAGTTAAGGTTTTTGATGTTTCTAAAGAAATGATTGATAAAGCCATTGAAAATAATCTTGATGTTGAGAAGGATTTTGGAAAATTAATCAATAGTGAAACGTCTGTTGTAATCACTATGCTGCCTGAGGGTAAACATTCAAAAGAAGTTTATTTAAAAGAAAACGGTGTTCTAGATAAAGTTTCAAAAAATTGTTTACTGATAGATTGTTCAACAATCGATATAGATACTTCTAAGGAAATAGGAAAGAAAGCAAATGAAAAAGGTATTAAGATGATTGATGCACCAGTAAGTGGTGGAGTGATGGGTGCACAAAAAGCAACTTTAAATATTATGGTTGGTGGATCAAATGATGCATTTAATCAAGCTTTACCTATTTTAAAATTAATGGGTAAAAATATTTATCATGCTGGAGAGATAGGAAGCGGAAACGGTGCAAAGATTTGTAACAATATGTCTCTTGGAATAACAATGATTGCTGCATCAGAGTCATTAATGTTGGCAAGAAGATTGAATATAGATATCAAGAGAGTTCATGAAATAATGAAAAATGCTTCCGGAAATAGTTGGCCTATTTCAGTTTATCCACCTTTACCTGGATTAATTGAAGGAACTCCATCTAACAATAAATATAAGCCTGGCTTTTCTGCAGGTATGATGAACAAAGATTTAAAACTTGCAAATGAATGTGCTAAAAATGCAAATGCATCTACTCCATTAGGAGAGATGGCATTAGAAATATATTCAAAGTTTTGTGAGGATGGTAACAGTTCGAAAGATTTTTCCGCTATATCAAAGGTTATTGGTGGAGACGCTTGGGATTATCCAATAGAATAATTACCAAGAGGAATTTGGACTTTCCAAAAATCTTAACTCATCTGGTGTAGATTTTCTCCCCATAACTTTATTTCGATGAGGATATCTATGAAATCGTTTAATTGCAGCGGTATGATCTTTCCAAAATTTTTTTATCTCATTATAGTTTGGATGATTAGATAAATAGTTATCCAACAATTTATATGCTCTATCATGATCTATAACTTCTTCGCTGTGAATGTATGGCAGTAGCATGAAAAAACGTTGATATTCATCCATTTGATCAAGATACCCGTTATAGACTGCATCATTTACAATCAGTCTTGCTTTATGGTCAAACTCGAAAGCTTTTTTATCATCCCTATATAAATTTCTTGAAAATTGATCCAATAAAATAACTAAAGCTAGAGTGCTTAATGGTTCATCTTGCCAATCATCATATTCATTCAAAGTAGCTTTTTCATGATCATCTTTGAATTTATCTCTAATCAATTGATCAAAATTATCATCTCTTTTAAATCGCTTTTCAACGATCATATCATCAAACCAAAAATCTAATATTGCTTTGGCTCTATCATTCATAAACTTTATCAACTTTTACCTGATATGATTCAACAAGTCTGTTAGTTTCATTTGCCATTGCAACAACTGCAATAAGTTCGCTTAACATCTCTGTGGTAGCACCTTTAGATTTAGCAGCGATACTGTGAGATTTAATACAATACTCACAACTATTTGTCATTGAAACTGCAACATAAATAAGCTCTTTTGTCATTTCATCTAAAGTGCCTTTTTTCATCACTTGCTGTATAGAATTCCAAGTTCTCTCTAAAGTTTCTGGGTTGTTGGCTAACATTTTCCAAAAATTGTTTATGTAGTCTGTATTTCTCTTCTTTTTTATATCTTCAAATACCTCTTTCACCTTTCCTGTAGCATCAGATTCTTCAATCATATTAAAAACTGCCATTTCACCTCCTTAATTGTAAATTGTTTCTATTTTAGGCATTAATCTTAATAATTCCTTAGTATATTCATGATTTGGGTTTTTAAACAACTCTTCTGTCTCAGAAACCTCGCATAGTTTTCCATTTCTTAAAACTCCAATGTCATCACACATTTGTCGTACAACTGGTAGATCATGACTTATGAAAAGTATAGTTAAATTAAGTTGTTCTTGTAAATCTTTAAGTAAATTTAGTATTTGAGCCTGAATACTCACATCCAAAGCAGATGTTGGTTCATCACAAACTAATAATCTTGGTTTTGTTGCTAACGCTCTTGCAATAGAAATTCTTTGTCTTTGTCCTCCCGAAAACTCATGTGGATATCTTTCAGCTGAAGACTTAGATAACTCTACCGAGTCTAAGAGATCATTTATATACTCATTTAATTCATTAGAGCTAATATTTGCATCATGTAACTTTATAGGCTCAGCAATGATATCTTTAACCTTAAGCCTACCATTCAACGAAGAGTATGGATCTTGAAATATCATTTGAATTTGTTTTCTGAATTTAAGTAATTCTTTGTTACTTTTTATATTATTAATACATACATCATCGAAATATATTTCACCTGAGGTGGGTTTAAATAAATTAACAATCATTTTTGCAATTGTAGTCTTTCCACTGCCACTTTCACCAACAAGTCCAAAAGATTTTCCTTCTTGTATATTAAATGAAACCGTATCAACTGCTAATACATTATTTTGAGATTTTTCTGTAAAAAAACCTTCATTAAAAGTTTTAGAAAGATTTTTTATTTGAACTAAATCTTTTTTTGAAATTTCTCTTTTATTCCATCTGTTTAAAATTTTTAAATTAATATTTTCCTGGTTATTATTTTCTTTCTCTATAATTTTAAATCTGGATATTTTTTTATTTGTGGGAGGAACAGAACTAACTAAACTTTTTGTATAAGTTTCTTTTGGTTCTGTTAATATTTGCTTTGTTGTTCCCAATTCTACCAAATTACCATTTTTCATTACAGCAACTCTATTGGTGGTCTCTGCTATAACTCCCATATCATGTGTGATTAATATAACTGCTAAATTTCTCTCTTTAGTCAGCTTTTTGATAAGTTCTAATATTTGTGATTGTATTGATACATCAAGTGCAGTTGTGGGCTCATCTGCAATTAACAACTCTGGTTCACAACATAGAGAAAGTGATATAACAACCCTTTGTCTCATACCTCCTGAAAATTGATGAGGATAATCATTAAATCTTTTATCAGCATCTTTTATGCCTACTTCTTTTAAAAGATTTATTGATTTTTCTTTTGCTTCTGAGTTACTGAGGTTTAGATGAGTTTGGATTGTTTCAATAAGTTGTTGTCCAATTGTTAAGATAGGATTTAAAGATGTCTGGGGATCTTGAAAAATAAATCCAATTTTTTTTCCTCTTAAACTTAGAATATTTTTTTTATTTTCATGAATATTTATGTCACTTAAATAAATTGATCCTTCAGATACTTTCCCTGGTTCGTCAATTAAATCAATTATTGCATTTGCAACGGTACTTTTTCCAGAACCAGATTCCCCAACTAATCCTACGATTTCTCCTCTTTTTATCTCAATATTAATGTCTTTTGCAGCATGAACCGTCTCTTTTCTCAATTTATAATCCACGCTTAAATTTTGTATTTTTAAAAAACTCATTTTTTTAATTTAGGATTAAGTGTGTCTCTCATCCAATCTCCTAATAGATTAATCGAAAAAGCTAAAACAACTAAGAATATTGCTGGGAAAAAGGTAATCCACCATTCACCAGAAAATAAAAAATCATTTCCAAGTCTAATCAGAGTTCCTAAAGAAGGAGTAGTTGGGGGAACGCCAACACCTAGAAAACTCAATGTGGCTTCTGCAATGATTGCTAATGCAAGACCTATGGTTCCAATAACAAGTACCGGTCTCATTATATTTGGAAGAATATGTTTAAACATTACTATAAAATTAGAAACTCCAATAATTGTTGAGGCTGAAACATAATCTTTATTTTTTTCAACTAAAGTTGCTGCTCTTGATACTCTTGCAAACTGTGGCCACTCTGAAATACCAATTGCAAAAATTAAAACATATATTGCCATCTCGTCATGAAGTTCACGCGAAATTATACCTCGAGCAATACCATCAACCAGAAGAGCCATCAAAATACTTGGAACTGTTAATTGAACATCAGTTAATCTCATAACAATCATTTCATACTTGCCACCAAAGAAACCAGCAGTAAGACCTAATCCAACTCCTAAAATTAAACTAAATAAAATTGCTGAGAAACCAACAATCAAAGATATTCTAGATCCATAAAGAATAGTTGATAACATATCTCTTCCTTGTCCGTCAGTACCAAGTAAAAATTCTACTTTTCCATCACTAGTCCAAGATGGTGGAGTGAATGCATCCATTAAAGATAAAGATGATGGATCGAATGGATTATAAGGTGTGATAAATTCTACAAAAAATGAACAGAAAAATATTATTACTAATAAAATCGATGAAACTATTGCTGTAGGAGATTTTATAAAACTAAAATAAATTTCACTATCTTTTATTTTATCCCAAGTTGTTAAAGTTTTATTATCCACTAGCTGAATCTCCTTTAACTCTAATTCTTGGGTCTATAAAGTAATACAAGATATCGACTATAAAATTTATCATTACAAAAACGAATGCTATAAATACTAAATATGCTGACATAATTGGAATATCTACAAACTGAACAGCTTGAATGAAAAGAAATCCCATACCTGGCCATTGAAATACTGTTTCTGTAATAATTGAAAATGCAATTAATGTTCCAATATTTATACCAGCAATAGTTATTACTGGAATTAGTCCATTTTTAAGTGCGTGCTTATAATTAATGCTTTTTTCATTAATACCTCTTGCTCTTGCAAACTTTATGTAATCAGTCTGAAGTATTTCCATCATTTCTGCTCTAACGAGTCTGATTATATAAGTCATTTGAAAAAGGCTTAAAGTAACCGATGGTAATATAATTGCTTTTAAACCTGAGATGGTTAAAAAGCCTGTCGACCAAAATCCTAGATCTACCACCTCGCCTCTTCCAAACGATGGTAGAACGCCCAATATAACTGCAAAAAGATAAATAAATAAAATACCAATTACAAAAGTTGGAAGAGAAACTCCTAATAAAGAAACTGCTAAGATAAAATCACTCAAAAAACCTTTTCTTTTTATGCCTGTATATACTCCCAATAAAGTACCAGAAACCAATGCAATTAGAGCAGATATTAAAACTAATTCAATTGTTGCAGGTAATCTTTCAATGATTAATTCTGAAACAGGTCTTCTTAATTGATAAGATATTCCAAATTCTCCTTTAGAGGCATTAATTATAAACCTAGTAAATTGTACATGAATTGGGTCCATTAAACCCAAGGTTTCTCTTAACTCAGCTCTTTCTTCATCTGATGTTTCCTCACCCACCATGTTATTTATTGGGTCTCCTACAAAATTAAAAAGAGAAAAAGATACAAAAGCTACGACAAGCATAACCATTGCAGATTGAAACAATCTTTTAAAAAAATACTTTATCAATTTATGAAATTTTATTTTTATACAAGCCCTTTAATTAAAAAGGGCTTGTAATAAATTGTTTAGTCAAAGCTCGCAAAACGGAATAACGGCTCGTTATTCGGTCTTATCGGAACATTAACATCTTTTTTTGCAGCCCAAGATATAACTTGGTGATGTAAAGGAAGATAAGAAATATCATCTTTTACTATTTTCCAAGCTTTAGCTATCGCAGCATTTCTCTTATCTAGGTTAACTTCACCTTCCATAACTCTTATCGCAGCATCTACATCAGAGTTACTAAAGTTAACTCTGTTCCAGCTTGCTCCACTTTCATATAAGTAATGGAAAACATAATGACTATCTAAAGTTGGAACTCCCCAACCTAACATATAAAAGTCACCTTGATTATCTTTTAGTTCTTTAAAGTGCTTACTTTTTGTTTGGGCAAATAAATTTACTTTAACACCGATTTTACCTAACATACCAACAACAGCTGTGCATATAGCTTCATCATTTACATATCTGTCATTTGGACATCTAAGCTCAACTTCAAATCCATTCGGATATCCAGCATCAGCTAGAAGTTTTTTTGCAGCAGCTACATCATAAGGAAGTCTTTTATCAAGTTCTTCTGTGTATCCGTTAACACCTGGAAAAGTAATTATTCCAGCAGGTTCACTTAAACCTCTCATTACTTTTTTCTTAATAGCTTCAATATCTATAGCTTGATAAAGAGCTTGTCTAACTGCTTTCTTTTTAAATGGGTTATCACCTGTATTACCTGTTCTAAGTTTATCTGCTCCCTGATCCATACCAAGGAATATAGTTCTCATTTGAGCAGTGCTTTCAACTTTGTGAGCAGGTGAATTTTTAATTCTAGCTAAATCTTGCACAGGTGCATCAGTAACAACATCAATTTCACCAGATAAAAGAGCTGCGACTCTAGTAGCTGCATTTTTTATAGGTAGTAGATGAATTTCTGTTACTTTGTCATCTTTCATAGTACCCCACCATTTTTTATTACGTTTGAAAACTGTTTTAGTATTTGGTTCTCTTAATGTAATTTTAAATGGTCCAGTTCCCATAGCATTTGTAGCTGAAAATGTTTCTTGTCCAGCATCCCAGTTCTGCGCCATGACTGCAAAATTCTTTTCACTCCATTTTTTTGACATTATAAAAATGTTTGAAAGTTGGTTTAAAAGAATTGGATTTGGTTTACTTGTTGTAATTTCTACTGTGTAGTCATTAACTGCTTTTACACCTGATACTGTACTAATATATTCTTTAAAATCAGATGTTCTCTGTTTTGCTCTTAAAATACTAAATACAACATCTTCAGATGTAAATGGAGTTCCATCAGAAAATTTAACATCTTCTCTTAATTTAAAGATCCAAGTATTAGGACCTTG
The DNA here is from genome assembly GCA_902531175.1 of uncultured Pelagibacteraceae bacterium. Classification (GTDB taxonomy): domain Bacteria; phylum Pseudomonadota; class Alphaproteobacteria; order Pelagibacterales; family Pelagibacteraceae; genus Pelagibacter. The sequence goes on along the minus strand of CACADE010000001.1, from coordinate 315,321 downwards.
AGTTCTCCACTCTGTTGCTAGTTGAGGTCCAATTTTCATATCTAATCCTCTGGTAACTAGAGCTTCGTATACTTGTCTAGATACTTGAGTGGTAGGACCTTCGTTTTGAGCATGAGGATCAAGTGTTAAACTATCACCCTGCATTGACCATTTAATAGTTTTTGCAAACGCTTGTGTTGGAGCAAAAGCTAGAAAAAAAGCCAATAAAATTTTTATAAAATACCCATACTTCATTTCTCTCTCCTATATTATTAAAATAAAAATCTAACTTATTAATTATGTAAACTAAAGTGATTTAATTCACTATTTTTTTGAAGTTTTCGTAAAGAATTTTAGAATATTTGTTCATAGATTGAATGTTGTCTTTCGCATCACTATCAAATTTATCAAGAGCTCCTTGTCCTAACTGACTCTCTAAAGCAGACTTATATTCAGGCACACATCCCCATTCTCCTACAGTGGTATCTTTTATCTCTATGTGAAATTGAATACCGTAAGCATGTTTTTTGTATTTAAAAATTTGGTATTTCGTTTCAGAAGATGACGCTAAAAGAGTTATATCATTATTATTTTCTAGATTTTGAACTTCATATGAATGCCATTGGAGTGATTTAATAATATCAGGATATTCTTTAAATAATAAATCTTCCTTTTTACTATTTAAAAAATTAATGTCTAAAATACCTATCTCTGGATTTTTTGATTTAACTACTTTACCTCCAACTACCTCTCCTAATAATTGACAACCTAAACAAAAACCTAAATATGGTTTATTTAAGTCTACTACAAATTCTTTGATTTTTTTTTTCTCTTCTATTAACCAAGGGTAATCTTTTTCCATCCAAGTATCCATTGGTCCGCCCATACAAAACATTGCATCAAATCCAGTTAAATCATCAGGTATTTTTTCTCCTTCGTCAAGTTCTACAGTTTTAATATGAACTTTATCCTTTAACATCAAATCTTTAATATAACCAGGATCCTCGATTTTAATGTGTTGAAGAACAATTATATTTTTCATGTAGCTGGCTTGAGTAATTTTAAAATTTTTTTATGATTTGATAAATTATTTGAAACAATTATGTTTCCACCTAATGAAGCATCTTTATTATCCCATGTAGTAATTATTCCACCTGATGCTTTAATAATTGGTATTATCGGATGTATATCCCAAATTTTGTTTGCACATTGAGCTACAATATCTAGTCTTCCCTCTGCTAATTGACAATATGTTAGTGCATCGAAACATGGAAACTGCATTCTCTTAATAAATTTCATTATTTTTTTTTGTTTTTGAAAAGATAAAGTTCCGTGAAAAGCAGCAGCTACTTTCAAAAAATCAAATTTTATTTTTTTGTTTACTTTTAATTTTCTTTTTTTTCTATTTTCAAACACAAAAGCAGATTTATCATCTTGATTTAAATAGTATCTTTTCATTCTTGGAAAATTTGCTAAACCAACTATAGGGGCGTCGTTATAATTTAGAGAAATTAAATTGCTCCATGTAGGATTTCCAGCGACAAATGATCTTGTCCCATCAATTGGGTCAATTATCCATGAAAATAGACTTTTTGTTTTTTTTGCTCCAAACTCTTCACCGATAATTTGATGATCTGGGAACTTATCATTAATCTTTTTTCTTATAAATTTTTCAAAAGCTTTATCAGCACTTGTAACGGGATCATAACCTTTACCTTTATACTTGTTATTAATTGTAAAAGTTTTGTTAAGTTTAGTGTAATAAAAATTAGTTAAATCCTTAGCAAGCTTATTCAAAAAGGTATAATAAATCTTGAAATCTTTTGTTTTTTTGAAGGTCATTTATCTGATGAGTAATAGTTAAAATATACAACTAGTTCAAATAAAATATCTTGAAAATTTTAGAATTTGATAGAAGAATCCAGATAGATGAAAATAGAAATCAATTCTAAAAAAGTATTTATAAATAGTGGGAATAACAAAGAAGAAATACATCCATTTTGGCTTAGAGAAAGAATAAATAACGAAGATGCTCTGGATAAAGGAAATCAACAAAGATTATTTGATCCAAATTCTATAAATACTAACATTGATATAGAAAAAATTGAGAATGAAGATGGATTACTTAATTTATTTTTCAATGATGGAACCAATTATAAAATAAAAGAAGATCAAATATTAAATGAGTATAAATCACAAAATCTTGATCCTATTTCAATTGATAAAATTAAATGGGATTCAAATTTTAATAATTTTCAAAAATTTAAATTTGAAAATGATATTTTTGAAAAAAAAGTCATGTATGATTTATTAGTATCATTCTATAAATATGGTTTTGTAGTTTTAACTAATGTTACAACTGAAGATAATTTTATTATTAAATTTGCAAATTCAATTGGCAGTGTAAGAAGAACTAATTTTGGGGAATTTTTTAATGTAAGATCTGTGCCTAATCCAAATGATTTGGCTTATACATCATTAGCATTATCTCCACATACAGATAATCCGTATAGAAAACCAGTTCCTTGTGTTCAATTATTGCATTGTATTACAAATAATGTGAGTGGAGGAAATTCTACCTTGGTTGATGGTTACACAGTAAGTGAAAAAATCAAAGAGGATTATCCAGAATATTATGAAATTTTATCTTCAGTTAAAGTAAAATTTAAATTTATAGACAATACAGTTGTTCTAGAAGATATGTCTGAGTTAATTAAATTGGATGAAAAAAATAATTTTAAACAAGTTAGATTTAGTCCAAGATTAGATTATGCTCCGATATTAGAAAAATCAAAATTGGATTTATTCTATAAAGCTAGAAATAAAATTTCTGAATTATATAACTCTGATAAATATAAAGTTGAATTTAAATTAGAAACTGGAGATTTATTAATGATGGACAATCATAGATTACTTCATGGAAGAACAAAGTATGATGTTAATGAAGGTGATAGATATTTACAAGGATGCTACATTGATTTCGACAGTACAGAAGGTAAACTTAGACATTTAAAAAGAAAATTTAATCTTTAAATAATTCTTTTATTTTTTCTTCAGCGTTTTTTATCGACTTTTCATAATCTAAAGCCATTTGATCTGCTGCAACTATATCGATTTTTTTAATACCAAAAAAATTTAACATATGTATCAACCACGGAGTTAAAAAGTCTTCTTCACCTTGTATTTTTGTTCCGCCAGAAGTAATTACTAAATAGACCTGCTTATCTTCTAATAAACCTTTTCTTCTTCCGTCATCCCCATATTTAAATGTCAATTTTACTCTGGCTGCAAGATCAGCCCAAGCTTTAAGTGTTGCTGGTGGGCCAAAATTATAAATTGGCACTGATATAATAATTACATCACATTCTTTTAACTCTGATACTAACTTATCAGACAATTCAAACATTTTTTTATGTTCATCTGTTTGCTCATTTTCTGGAATTTTCATTCCAGACTCAGTTAAACCAGATATAAAAAGCATTTCGTCATCTAGATCTCTATAAATGACTTCATCATCATCTTTTTTAACTTTATCAAGTATTTTTTTTGCAAGCATCCTTGAGGTAGAACCCTCTTTTCTAGCGCTGCAATCGATTTGGTATATTTTCATTTTTATCCAAGTTTCTGAAGTAAAGGAAAATACTTTAATATGTAAAATCCTAAAGCTTGCAACTGGTTTGTAATCATTAATATTCCTGTTATCAATAATAATCCTCCACCAATTCTTGAAATAGTTATCATTTTTGATTTTAGATTTTTTGTAACAACCATAAAACGTTGAATCAAATAACCCGATGCAATAAATGGTAGTGCTAAACCAAGTGAATAGAACACAAGTAACAAAATGCCTCGGTTCAAACTTTGCTCAATTGAAGCTAAAGCTAATATTGATCCCAAAATAGGTCCAATACATGGAGTCCATCCAAATCCAAATGCCATACCAACTAATATTGAGCTAAAATTTCCTGATTTAATCTCAGTATTAATTCTTTTTTCATAATTTAAAAACTTAATATTAATTAATCCCATAATATGAAGGGAGAAAATGATTATTATACTTCCTGCAATAATTCTTAATTCAAAAGAGTTACTTAAAATTAAAGAACCTAAAAAAGTTGCGGTAGCTCCAAAGCTTATAAAAACAATGGAAAAACCAAAAGTAAATAAAACTATAGGGAATATATTAATTGTTTTTTTTTCTAATAACTCATTTAAAGAGCTTCCAGAAATATAAGATATATATCCAGGTATTAATGGAAGTACACATGGAGACAAAAAGCTTATCAATCCAGCTCCAAATGCAACAAATAATTCTATCATTTAACCAGTATTTTTCATTGCAGCTGAAATACCTGCAATAGATGTTAATAATGCATCATTAAGATCATTTTTTTTTTCTGAATTTAATTTTTTATTTTTGATTTTATTCATAACTACTGCTTGAATTATATTTAATACTTCTGTGTAAATATTTCTTACAATAACTCCTGATCTAAACTTTTTTCTTTCATTTATAATTTCTTTAGGCGTAATCTTTTTATTTAATTTTTTAATGACTTCGAATTGGAACCTAAGTTTTTTTCCAACTCTTTTTAAATCTTTATCAGCTAAGTATTCCTCATATATTTTTGAAATATCTGGGTCCACTTTTGAAATTACCATATCCAAGATATCCATCATTGAATTGAAGAAAGGCCAATTTTTTTCCATATCTATTAGTGTTTTCTCAAATTTTTCTATCGATGAATATCTTAAAGCTTCTGCACTTCCAAGCCATGCTGGGAGCATTAGTCTTATTTGAGTCCAAGCAAATACCCAGGGTATTGCTCTCAAACCTTTGATATTATCAATATTCTTTCTTTTAGACGGTCTTGATCCAATTGAAAGTTTTCCTAAAGACACATGTGGCGTAACGGTTTTAAAATATTTAATAAAATCTGAACTTTGATTAATATTTTTTCTATATGAACTTTTTGAAATATCAGACATTTTTTCAATTAGATTCCTCCAATCTTTTTTAGGGACTGGAGGTGGTGTTAATGTTGCCTCCATTACTGCTCCTATATAGCTACATAAATTATAAATTGCTAAAGGCTGATATCCATATTTCTGCTGAATAACTTCTCCTTGATCGGTTATTCTAATTTTTCCATTAACTGTATTTGGCGGCTGAGATTTTAAAGTAGCTTGAATTGGGCCTCCACCTCTACCCGCTGAACCACCTCTTCCATGAAAGAAAGTAACATCTATTTTATATTTTTTTGCAATTTTAATAATTTCTTCTTGAGCCTTATATTGATGCCAACTTGCACAAATTTTTCCAGCATCTTTGCTTGAGTCTGAATATCCAATCATGACTTCTTGTTTATTTTTTATTAAATCTCTGTACCACTTTAATGAAAACAAGCTGGCCATTATTGATTTTGCATTAATTAAGTCATCTAATGTTTCAAATAATGGGACAACTCTTAATCTATTCTTAATATTTGCTTCTTTTTGCAAATATAAAACAGAGAGAATGTCAGATGCAGATGATGTCATTGAAATAACATAAGCCCCCAAACATTCAGGTGGCTCTTCAGATAAAATTTTAAATGTTGACCAAACTTCTTTGTTTTCTTTATTTTTAAAATTAAAATTTTTGATGAAATTGGATTTTTTTTTCATCTTAGATGATAAAAATTTAATTTTTTCCTCCTCACTCCATTTTAAATAATTGTGTTTATTTTTTTTCTGAACAAGTTCATTAATTAATTGTGAGTGTCTAGATGATTCTTGTCTAATATCTAGTTTTGCTAAATTAATTCCAAAACATTTTGCTCTTCTCATTAAGTCTAATAATTCACCGCTTGCGATATTTTCACTTTGATTTTCCTCTAAAGATTCACGGACAATTCTAAGGGGTTTTAAAATTTCTTCTTTTGAGTTTAACAATTTGTTATAGTCTAAAGGTTTTTTGTTCACTATAAACTGTTCAATTGCTCGATGAGTAAATCGCATTTTATCTCTTAAAGGTCTTAAGAAAACTCTGTAAGGTTCAAATGATTTTCCTGTAAGTTTTTGAATTTTTTTTGAACACTTTTTCATTGAATATGATCTAATTAATTTGGTAAGTTCTTTTTCATACAATTTTGCCGCTTCCCATCTTGATAATAACAAAACTTCTTTTGTTACTTTTGAAGTTACATTTGGATTTCCGTCTCTATCACCTCCCATCCATGATCCAAACTCAATAGGATTAAAATTTTTTGGCAAACCTTTACCCATATTTTTCAAAAATATATCATTGAGTCTTCTGTAGACTTTTGGAATAGTTTCCCAAAGACTATCCTCTATTATTGCAAGACCCCATCGCGCTTCATCGGCTGGAGACGGTTTTGATCTTTTTAAGTCATCTGTATTCCAGATAATGGTAAATTCATCATGAATTTTTTTATTTAAAGATTTTATTTTTGAAGAGTGATCTTTAAATAACTCTCTATCCTCAAGTATTTCTGTAATTTTATGGTATTTTTGAATTAAAGTTCTTCTTTTGACCTCTGTTGGATGGGCTGTCAAAACTATTCCAATATTTAAATTTTTTGCAAAACTATATATTTTATTATTATTAATTTTTTTATTTTTAAATAATTTCTCAAAAATTTCTTCTATAAAAATATTTTTTTGATTTTTGCCGTCTCTTTTATTTTCATATTGGTTTAGTTGTCTAGATGCATCAATAGACTCAGCTAGATTTATAAAATTCATAAAATGATTAAATGCTCTTGCAAGCTTGTAAGTATTTTTAGGATTAATACTTTTTATTTCACTAGAAATTTTTTTATATGATTTTTTTTGGATTTTATTTGCTTTTGATAACTTTCTAATTTTCTCAACAAGATTATAAAAGCTTTTACCTTCTTGTTCTTTAATTACATTTCCTAATGAATTTCCTAAAAACCTAACATCCTCTCTTAATGATTTTGTAGGAATTCTTTCGTAGTATAGGTCTCTTTTGATCACAATTTATTATATCAAAAAAGAGATTATATTTGGATTAAATTGCTACTACTTTTGATTTTTGTTCACCAAGAAGTTCTATTGAAAGCCTCATTTCATCACCTGCTTTTAAAAATTTTTGTGGCTTCATTCCCATTCCAACTCCTGGGGGTGTTCCTGTGGTAATGATATCTCCAGGTTGAAGAGACATATATCTGCTAACATATGAAACAATATGATCTACATTAAAAATCATTGTTTTTGTATTACCCGTTTGCATTCGTTCACCATTTAAATCTAATTCCATATTTAGGTTGTTTACATCATTAATCTCATCTTTGGTCACAAGATATGGACCAACAGGACCAAATGTATCGTGCGACTTTCCTTTTACCCACTGTCCCATTTTTTCTATTTGCCACTCCCTCTCACTTACATCATTCACTAAACAATAACCTAAGATATAATCTTGTGAATTTTTCTCTGGAATATTTTTAGCATTTTTTCCAATAACTAAACCTAGCTCAACTTCCCAATCTAGTTTGTTTGAATAGCTTGTAATTTCAATATCATCATTTGGTCCATTGATTGAACTAGTGGCTTTCATAAATACAATTGGTTCTGTTGGTGGTTTTGCTCCAGTTTCCGCTGCATGGTCAGAAAAATTTAATCCAATTGCAATAAATTTTCCTGGTTTAGTTATGCATGAACCAATTCTTGTATTATTTGAAATCTCGGGCTGTGATGATAAATCAATTTGTTTAATTTTTTCAAATGTTTCAAAATTTAAATGAGTTGGATCTAAATCAATTATATGTTTGGATATATCTCTCAACTTTCCATCTTTATCTAATATAGCTGGCTTTTCTTTATTTTTTTCTCCTACTCTTAGTAATTTCATTTCATCTCCAATAATTATTTATAGCTTTTGTATAACGAACTATGATCATAATTACCTAAACCCTTTTTAACAAGTTTATTATACATTTTTTTTACTATTTTAGATAAAGGTAATTCTAACTTTTTATTTTTTGCACAATCAAGGATGTTATTCATATCTTTTAATTGCGAAAAATTTTTTCCTCTTGGTTTAAAATCATTTTTGATCATTCTTAGTCCGTGAGTTTGCAATACTTTACTGTCAGCCCATCCTCCTTTCAATGCTTTGAGAATATTAATTGGATCTACGTTATTTTTTTGTGATAGTTTAATTGCTTCTGCAACAGATCCTATTGTAATTCCAACTATAATTTGATTAGCTAATTTTGCTATTTGACCTGCGGAATTTTTTCCAACTAAAACTGGATTGCCTAATTTCTTAAGTACATTTAAATTTTTAGAAAAAACTTTCTTATCTCCACCAACCATTATGGCGAGCTCTGCATTCTCTGCACCATTGGTGCCTCCAGAAACTGGTGCGTCTAAAAAATTAATTTTATATTTTTTTAATAATTTTGATAAATTAATTGCTGTTCTAGGATTTGCAGAACTCATATCAATGACTGTAGATCCTTTTTTTAAATTTTTTAAAAATTCTGAATTAAAATATATTTTTTTTATAGCCTTATCATCAGACAACATGGTAATTATTAGATCCTGGTCCGTAACAACTTCCTTTAGAGAGTTACATACTTTCGCACCAAATTTTTTTAGTCTAATGGCTTTATTTTTAGTTCTATTAAAAACTTTAACTTCATATTTTGATTTTAGAAGATTTTTAGCCATTGGAAATCCCATTAAACCTATTCCAATAAAACCGATTTTATATTTTTTCATTATTTAAATTTATATTGTATCGTTAGATCTTCCTAAATCTGCAGCTCCTCTTACGCCACTAGAATCTCCATGAATATTTTTTAAAACTTTAGTATTTACAGTGTCACTAAATACATATTTTTTTAATTTTGAATTTATATTTCCATAAATCTGTTTCATATTGGAAACACCTCCACCCATAACAATTGCACCAGGATCAACAATATTAATTACAGTGGATAAGCCTCGTGCTAAGTAATCTAAGTATTGAAATACAAATTCTAAAGATTTTTCATCTCCTTTGTTTGCATTTTCTTGAATTATTTTAGCATCTAAATCTATTTTATGAATGTCATAAAAATGTTTTGAAAACCCAGGACCAGATAGGAATGTTTCAATGCATCCTTTTTTACCACAATAACAATCGTGCCTTTTCCACTTATCATTTGTTCCTATTGGCATTTGATTATGTCCCCATTCCCCAGTTATGTTATTAAATCCATTAACAATTTTATTATTAATAATTAATCCTCCGCCAACACCTGTTCCAATTATAACTCCAAATACTATTTCATGGTTAAGACCAGCTCCATCAATTGATTCAGATAAAGCAAAGCAATTAGCATCATTTTCAAGAAATATTTTTCTATTTAGCCTAAGCTCAATATCCTTTTTTAAAGGCCTATCATTTAACCAGGTTGAATTACCACCCTTTATACAATTTGTTTCTTTTGATAAAGCTCCAGGCGAGCCTACACCAACACTACAACTTTTTTTGTATTTATCTTCTAAATAAATTACAAGTTCACATACTGTATCTAAAGTTCCATTATAATTTTTTGGTGTTGTTCTTCTAATTCTCTCGAGCTCTTTTCCATTTTCATCAATAATGATTGACTCTGTTTTGGTTCCACCTAAATCAATACCAATATGCATTTTAATATGAACTTGATTGGTTCCAGATGTTAATATTACCATCTTTTGCGGTTTTATTAATTATTTTCATTTCAGAAGTTGTAAAATTAAGTTTGTTTAGACTTTCTAAATTTTCTTTTAATTGATTAATATTTCTAACTCCTATTAGAGCGGATGTTACATAATTATTTGATAGAACCCAAGAGATTGCCATTTGAGATAAAGATTGCCCTCTTTTAATTGCAATCTTATTTAAATCCGAAACAATCTTTAAATTTTTTTTTGTTATCAAAGATTTATCTAAGTATGATGTTGTATCGCTTGCTCTTGAAACTTTAGGTATCTTTTTTAAATATTTATCTGATAGCATTCCTTGAGCTAGCGGAGAAAAAGCAATACATCCAATTTTTAGTTTTCTTATTGTCTTAGTCAAATCTTTTTCAATCCATCTATTTATTAACGAATATGATGGTTGATGAATAAACAATTTAATATTTCTTGATTTTAAAATTTTGTAGATTTGATTTGTCTTTTTGGAGGAATAAGATGAAATGCCAATATATAAAGCTTTACCAGATTTATAAATAGTTTCTAAAGCATCTGCTGTCTCTTCTAAAGGTGTATTTGGGTCAAATCTATGTGAATAAAATATGTCAAAATAATCAACTTTCATTCTTTTTAAACTTTGATCACAACTCGCGATAATATGTTTTTTTGATCCCCATTCTCCATAAGGTCCTTCCCACATATCATAACCAGCTTTAGATGATATGATGAGTTCGTCTCTATATTTTTTTAAGTCTTTACTTATTATTTTTCCAAAATTACTTTCTGTGCTACCATATGGAGGGCCATAATTATTCGCCAAATCAAAATGAGTAACACCTCTATCAAAAGCGTAAAATAGGATTTTTTTAATATTTGAAAGTGGGATTTTGGCACCAAAATTATGCCAAAGACCCAAGCTGATTAAAGGTAATTTTACACCGCTGTCACCGCAAGTCCTATATAACATATTGGAGTATCTATTTTTAGATGCAGAGTATTTCATAAAAAAAATATTAAATTAAATACATTAATAAGTAGCTCTTCCCCCACTTAGATCAAACACTGCAGCAGTCGCAAAAGAGTTTTCTTCACTAGCTAAATAAGTTACTAAAGAAGCCAATTCATTAACTTTTGCAAACTTATTTCTTGGAATCTTTGAAAGCATGTAATTTATATGTTCTTCGGTCATTTGATCAAATATTCTTGTTTTTGCAGCTGCCGGTGTTACACAATTTACTGCTATATTTTTTAATGCTAACTCTTTTCCTAGAGATTTTGTTAAACCAATAACCCCTGCTTTTGATGTGCTATAAGCTCCAGCGTTAGGATTGCCTTCTTTTCCAGCAATTGATGCAATATTAACTATTCTTCCATAATTATTTTTTTCCAAATAAGGAACAACTGCTTTGCAACAGTAAAATACTGCATTTAAATTTAATTGAATAACTTTTTCCCACTCTTCAATAGGATATTCTGCAACTGTTTTATTCATGCCTGTTATCCCAGCATTGTTTACAAAAATATCTATTTTATTATGTTCAGTCTCAATATCTTTTAAGCTTTTAGAAATCTCTTCAAAGTTACATACATTTACAATTTTATAACTTATGTTTTCTGAATTTATTTTTTCAACGGCTTTCTTTGCTTCTTGTTCATCAATATCCCATATAACAACTTTTGCACCTGATTGAATGAATCTTTCCGCTATTGCAAATCCAAAACCCTGAGCACCACCTGTTATAACCGCAACCCTATTACTTAAATCAAACTTTATCATTTTTTTTCTTTCTCTTTATTAATGGAAAACTTAGAGCAATTAAAGATAAAACAAAAAATGTTAATGCAATAGGTCTTTGAAGAAACATTAACCAGTTTCCATCGAAAATAACAAGCGATTGTCTTAAAGTTCCTTCTACCAATTCACCCAAAATTAAACCTATAATTACAGGTACAACTGAAAATCCATATCTTCTCATAAAGAAACCAATAACTCCAAATAATAGCATCAACCAAACATCAATAATTGACTGATTTAAAGAATATGTTCCACAAACAGAAACCGCAAAAATCATCGGCCATAATAATTTATTCGGAACTAAAGTTATTCTTGCAAATATTTTAGCTCCAAAAAATCCTAATACGAAGAATAAAATATTTGCAATTAGCATTGAACCAAATATTCCATAAAGAAACTCAGGTTGCTCTCTAAATAAATCTGGACCCGGTCTTACACCATGTATGATTAATCCTGTAAGTATTACTGCTGTAGTCGCACTACCAGGAATGCCTAAAGCTAGCGTTGGAACCATGGCTCCTCCAGTAGCAGCATTATTTGCTGCTTCAGCTCCAGCTATTCCTTCAATTGATCCTTTTCCAAAATCCTCAGGTTTTTTTGACCATCTTTTTGCTTCAGCATATCCTATTAAAGATGCAACAGTTCCTCCCTCTGCTGGCAAAACACCAATAAATGATCCTATCCCACTAGATCTTATAATTGTTTTCCAAGTTTTTTTATAATCATCGATTGATGGAAGTTTAACTGCCTTTAAAGCTACTCTATTAAATATTTGATTTATTAAAGTAGATTGAGTTAACATTTCACTAATAGCAAACAAACCTACTACTACTGGAATAAAACCAATACCTTCAGTCAATTCATTAATTCCAAATGTAAACCTATCTATAGATGTCATAAAATCTTTACCAACAGTTGAAATTAGAATTCCAAAAGCACCAGCAATTAAATTTTTAATAGGACTGCCTTCACCAATTGATGCAAGCATAGTTAATCCAAAAATTGCTAGCGCAAAATATTCAGGTTGACCGAATTCGTAAGCTAAATTTGCAAGTAAAGGAGCAAAAAATATAAGAACTATAACACTAGCAATTCCACCAATTACGCTTGAAACAGTAGCCATACCTAAAGCTCTTCCAGCTTCTCCTTTTTGTGCTAAAGGGTAACCATCTAAACATGTGGCTGCTGCTGCAGGGGTTCCAGGGGTATTTATTAAAATTGCAGTAATTGCACCTCCATAAGTTCCTGCACAATAAATTGCAGTTAGTAAAACAATTGCAGATAGTGGATCTAGTGTCATCGTAAAAGGTAATATTAAAGCACCGCCTGTTGTTGGCCCTAGTCCAGGAAGAACTCCAAGAATTAATCCAAAAATTGTTCCAAAAAATAAAACAATTAATAATTTATAACTAAATAAAGGAGCAAAGATTAAACCTAAATTTTCCATTTTATCCGTAATAAAGGTTTGTAATAATTCCAGGTGGAAATCGTAATCCTAAAATTGTTTCAAAAAATACAAAAACAATTAAAGGAAATATAATTGATACGATTATTAAATAGGCAACTCTTCTTTCTCCCCAAAAGTAAGAAACTATGATTGAAAGTAATGCTATGCCTAAAAAGAAATCTAAAAATTTTGAAACAGTTATAAAAACAACAAATGAAAGCAAAGTGATGTAAAATGAATTAGGTAATTTTTTTTCATTTTTCCAGGGATTTTTAAGAGAAATAAAATAAGTTAATAAAGTTAGCGCAATAATTAAAATTAATAGGGCCTTTGGAAACGTTGCTGGCTGTATACCTCTATTTAATATAGGAGGCACTATGTCAAAAGTAAACGTAAAGTATAATAGAATTGAAGAAATTAATATTATTACAGCTGAAACAATGAATGAACTTTTAAAAAAAAGGGACAAACTTTTGTTTGTCCCTTTTTCGTTATGTACATCATTCATTTAAATGTACAAAATTTATTAATTAATGTAACCCAATGCTTTGAGTTGAGCTGTCATTTCAGCAAGCATTTCTTCCATTTGCTTGCCCCATTCATCTGCGCCTACAACACTAGATTCATCAAGACCAATTTCTGTTAGGAAATTTTTATAGTAGTTGTGGCTCATAGCTTTCATCATTCCAGCTTCTAGTTGTTTAACTCTGTCTGCTGGAGCACCTTTTTTAGTTACGAAACCTCTAACAGTAGATAAAGAAACAGGTATCCCTAATTCTTTTGCCGTTGGAGAGTCTCCTATTTTAGCCATTCTATTATTTGCTAATACAACTGAAACACAAAGTTTGCCTTCATTAATTTCAGTTAGGGCCTCACCTAAATTTAAAACTCCTACATCAATATCTCCCTTGATTAGGTTAGTTTTAATTGGTGCAACACCTTTGTAAGCAACAATAGTTGGATCTTTTAATCCACCTTTTTTAGTAAATGCAATTGCACTGACATCATCAATTCCACCAGTGTGAGTTGTTCCATATTTTAGTGATTTTGATTTTTGCGTGCTAATAAATTTCTTAGCATCTTTAATGTCATTATTACAGTTAACAACAAATAGTTGAGGATCATCAGTTCCTCTAGCTAGCGGTTGCATATCACTTATTTTGACTTTTGTTTTACCTAAAGCCATTGATACAGCGTGACCAGTAGTCCAAGTCAAAGTGTGATTACCATCAGCAGGAAGTGTCATCATATAGTCCATAGATGCAGCTCCACCACCACCTTTTTTATTAACTAATTGCATGTCTTGTTTTAAAACTCTTCTTGCTCTTAACAACATCATTCTAGTAGTAACATCTGTACCACCACCAAAACCAGCATGAGTAATTGCTTGTATTGGATGACCATCTGCTTTTGCAGATGTAATCATAAGTGGAAGTGCTACAACGAAAAATTCAGTTACTAAAAAAGCAGCAGCTAAAAATAGTTTAAAGCTTTTTTTCATTATTTCCCTCTTAAGTTAATTTATATTTAAATATTTAATCATAATCTGTTAGAAACAGTAAGTAAAAAGATGACAAATAAGAAAAAAAATATTGCTTTATTGCTAGGAGATCCATCAGGTATTGGACCAGAACTTATATCAAAACTTTTGACCCAAAACGAACTTTCGAATGCAAACATTACTATAATTGGTGAAAAAAATATTTTAAACGCTGGAGATAAAATTTCAGGAAATAATTCAGACCTAGAAATTGTTACTGATTTTGATGAAATAAATTTTGATAAAAAAAGTAAGTATTTTTTAGATATCTCTAAGGGTAAAAACAAAGATTATAATTTATCAGAGTGCTCTGCAGAATCTGGAGAAACAGTTTTAAATGCATTAAATTTAGCACTAGAACTTGCGAAAGAAAAAAAAATTGATGCTATTAATTTTGGTCCTTTTAATAAGACAAGCTTAAAACTAGGTGGATGTAAATTTGATGACGAATTACATCATATGGCTGATAAATTAAATGTAAAAAGTTTTTTTTGTGAATTTAATGTAGTAGATAATTTTTGGACTGCACGAGTGACATCTCATATACCTATCAAAGAAGTTCCAGAACATATTAAGAAAGAAAAAATAATGAAGCCAATAAAATTGATTAATGAAGCAATGAAATTAAACGGTATAGAAAATCCAAGAGTTGCAGTTCAAGCTCTTAACCCTCATGCAGAGTTTGGTAATGAAGAAAAAGATGAGATAATACCAGCAATAGAGGAAGCAAAAAAACTTGGTATTAATGCTGATGGTCCTTTGCCATGTGATACTTCTTTCATTACAGCATTTAAAAATAAAAATCATGATTGCATTGTTGGAATGTATCATGATGCTCTTCAATCTGGACTAAAGGCTTTTGGATTTGATAGAGGGGTAACAGTTCAAGGTGGTCTTCCAATTCCAATAACAACACCTGCGCATGGAACAGCGTTTGATATTGCTGGAAAAAATCAGGCAAATTTGGAGCCAACATTGCAATCGTTTAAAATTGCATTAAGAATGGCTCAAAATTTAAATTAAATGTCTAAAATTAAAAATATAAGAACAAAAGTATATCAATGGAATGGTAAAACAGTTCCTCCACAAAATAATTTTTGCACAAATGCATCAGATATACTTTATGAAAAATCAGATGCCATGGGTTCTTTCAGATTTCATGAATGGTTAATTTGTGAAATTGAAACTGATGATGGTAATATTGGAATTGGTAATGCAGCTCTTGCACCTCAGCTAGTAAAAAAAACTATTGATGAGTATCTTAAACCATTAGTTATAGGGGAAGATCCTTTTGATTACGCTTACATCTGGGAAAAAATGTATAGAAGAACTCATGCTTGGGGAAGAAGAGGTTTGGGTATGGTTGCAATATCTGCAATTGATATTGCTATTTGGGATATATTAGGAAAGTTAACTAACAAACCCGTATTTAAATTGTTAGGGGGTAGAACAAAAGAAAAGATACCTGTTTATGCATCAAAACTTTATAGCCAGCCTATCAAAGATTTACAAAATGAAGCTGAAAAATATAAAAAACAAGGTTTTAAAATGTTTAAAATGAGATTTGGTTGGGGGCCGAAAGATGGTCCTGAAGGGATGAGAAAAAACATTGAACTTGTAGAAGCTGTAAGAGAAGTAATCGGGGATGATACTGACTTAATGTTAGAATGTTATATGGGTTGGAACCTAGATTATTCTAAAAGAATGATACCTAAATTGGTAAAATTTAATCCAAGATGGTTAGAAGAACCAGTTATTGCTGATGATATTCATGGGTATGCGGAACTGAATAATATGAACGCTATACCAATTTCTGGGGGAGAACATGAATTTAATCTATTTGGTTTTAAACAATTGTTAGACCTCAAAGCAGTTAGCTACATTCAATATGATAATAATAGAGTTGGTGGATTTACAATCGCTCAGAAAATAAATGCTCTTGCAGAGGCTTATCAAGTTCCAGTAATTCCACATGCAGGTCAAATGCATAACTATCATTTAACAATGTCGAATTTTAATTGTCCTATCTCAGAGTTTTTTCCAGTTCATGATGTAGAAATTGGTAACGAACTATTTTATTATATTTTTGAAGGTGATCCTGCTCCAATAGATGGAATGATAGATCTAGATGATAATGTTCCAGGTCTTGGTCTTAAGATTACAGATAAATATAAATCAGAATTTAAAATTATTGAGTAATTAGTAATTTTCTACTTCATTGATACTTGGCATTGAATTTGCAGCCCCTTCTTTAGTTGTAGAAATGCCAGCAACTTTGTTAGAAAATTCTAATGCATCAACAATTTTTAACGATTTAGCTAATGCCACACTAAAAGCTCCATTAAATGCATCTCCTGCTCCAGTAGTATCTTTTACATCGTCTTTTAATTTATGAGCATCTACAAAATGGCTTTCGGTTCCATTTGAAAAATAAACTCCTTTAGAACCTAGAGTTATTAAAATATTTTTTACTCCTTTTTTTAAAAATTCTTTAGCTGCATTTTCTATTTCAGATTTTGTTTCTATTTTCTTTTCTAAATAAAAACTAGCCTCAGTTTCATTTGGTGTAAAATAGTCTATGTTTTTAAAGTCATTCTCAGATATTTTTGAAGCCGGAGCTGGATTTAAAATTGTAATTGATCCAGTATCTTTAGCTTTTTGTAAAGCATAACTAGTAACATCATATGGTGTTTCTAATTGTGTTAAGAATATATCTGACTTCTCGATTGCTTTTAAATTATTATCTATATCAGAACTATTTAAAGTGCCAGCAGCGCCTGGTATAATGTTTATTGCATTATCACCTGTATTAGCATTAATCATAATACCAGCAACACCAGTTGAGTGATTTTTGTCTTTAATAATATAATCGGTATTTACTCCAGAGGATTTATATAAATTTAGTGCCATTTCAGCATTATTATCATCACCTATTTTTGTAATAAAACTTATGTTTCCGCCAAGTCTTGCTGCAGCAATGGCTTGGTTAGATCCTTTTCCACCAGGTCCTATTAAGTGTTTTGTTCCTAAAATAGTTTGCCCCATTTCAGGAATTTTTTCACCAATAAAACACAAGTCCGCAACAAATACTCCAAATACACATATAGATTTCATTTGATTAAGACCAGACTTTACCGTCAGGAAGAATAACTCCTTTAGTAATAATAAAACATCCAAAAGGTCGAGCATCTGTAGTGGTTACAATACAATATGCTTTTTTTGCTTCTTCATAAAAATTTTGTCTTGAAATTGATCCAACTTTCCATTGGGGACCAGAATTATTTTTTACCGCTTCAATAAATTCTTTATGAGTTTCAGTTAGTTCTTCTGGTTTATCATCTACTTCCATTCTAAGTGCAGGTGAGCCCCCTTGTGATACGGTAAAACTATCTAATGGAAAAACAGATAAAATTGCATTTGCTGCACTTTTAATATCTACACCATCTAATCGAACTACATTTTTGTTCATAGAGTTTGCGGGAAAATTAGCATCAGCAAGAATAATTTTCTCACCATGACCCATAGATCTTAAATGAAAAAGTAAATCAGGGCTTAAAACTGGGTTAATATTTATTAACATTAAAAGATTATATTACATAAAAAAAAAGGGTGGAATAAAAATTCCACCCTTTTTTAAATGTTATAGACTAATGATTATTTAAAATCGTTAGCGTTTTCTTTTGTTACTAGTTGTGTTCCAGTATCAATGTTTGGATCAATACTTCCACCATTAGCTAGCTCAAGTGCATATTTAACACCGTAAGCACCCATGTTATATGAGAACTGAGCAATAGTTGCAGTCATTTCACCTTTTAAGATACTTGTAGCAGCATCTGGAGTTGCATCAAAACCAACAACAACAACATCATTCATATCTGCATCTTTAAGAGCTTGCATAGCACCTAAGCCCATATTGTCATTTGAAGCAAATATTGCTTTGATGTTAGGATTTTTCAAAATAATAGACTCAGTAACTGATCTACCTTTTGCAGTATCCCACTCAGCTGTTTGAGTAGCAACTATATTTAAACCGCAATTTTTAAATCCTTTAATTGCACCGTCTCTTCTTAGTAAAGCTGTTGATTGAGACTCTATTCCAGTCAAAATTGCAACATCTGAACCTTTTGGAGTTTTGTCACAAATGAATTTAGCAGCTAATTCTGCTCCATTCATATTGTTAGTTCCAATAAAAGTAACACCTTCATTGATCCCCTTTGTATCTACAAATACAACTGGAACACCACTTTTGATAGCGTCATCTACAATTGGAGCGAATGCATTTGGATCTCCTGGTGCAAGAGCTAAAGCATCAACACCTTTAGCAAGTTGGTCTTCCACTTGGTTAATTTGTGCTTGAACATCACCTTCTTGAGGTGGCGCAACCAAGATTAACTTAACACCTAATTTTTTAGCTTCTTCTTCAGCACCTTTTGTAACAGAAGCCCAGAAAGGATTTCCAGACCCAGGACCTTTAATACTGAACAAGATTTTTTTACCATGACCATCAGCAAAAGAAGCTGAAATCATGCTTATCGATAATAAAATTGCTGATACTAAAACAACAATTTTTCTTGATAGTTCTCTCATAAATTTCCCCTTTAATAATTATTAAAGCTTAATTTAATAAAATTTTTAAAAAAAATTCAACTGTTTACAGGGTCTCTTATGATAGCATCTATTCAACTTTGACGTGTTTATTTCCTCGTGCCGAAATCTCTTCTTAAAACATCCACGTAAACTGCTAATACAATGATCGAGCCAATCAATACTTGTTGCCAGAAAGAACTTACATCCATCAAATTAAGTCCATTTCTTAAAATTCCCATAATCATTACTCCGGCAAAAACTCCAAGAACAGTTCCTCTACCACCAAAGAAACTGGCTCCACCAATTATACATGCTGCGATAGCATCCAATTCAGATTGTAATCCTGCATTAGGATAACCAGAGTCTGTTCTTCCTGCTAGAATTAATGCTCCAATACCTGATAAAAATCCACAAAGTGAATAAACAATTATTAAAATTTTATTAACATTAATTCCTGAAGCTCTTGCTGCGCTTGGGTTTCCACCAATTGCATAAATCCACTTTCCTGTTCGACTATGATTTAGGAAAACCCAAAAAACAAAATATACAACCGCGATTAAAACTAAGCTTACAGGGAGATATTGAGATTTCTCTAATCCTAACCAAGTAAGATCTATTCTACCATGACCTAAGTACCTAACTTCATCGGTAAATCCACTTATGGGTGTTCCGCCTGATATTAAGTTTCCTGTTCCTCTAAAAATATATAGAGTTCCTAAAGTCATTATAAAAGGATGAGGCATTCTTAAAAGTGTTATCCCCAAACCATTTATCAACCCGCATAAAAATCCAGCAAATAAAGGTACTAGAACAACTATAAACCAAGGTGCTCCAGCTTTAGCCACTATTGCTAAAATCATCAATGAAAGCATCATTATTGAGCCAACTGATAGATCTATACCCGCAGTCACAATCACCATAAAAACACCTAAAGCTAACATTGATTGCCAAGATATTTGTTTGAATACGTTTGTTACATTTCTCCATGACAAGAAGACATCTGGTTGCAAAATATGCATTACCAAGATCATGATAACTAATAATAGTAAAATCCCGTATTTTTCAAAATATGGAATAAGTTTTACGTATAAGCTATCTTGTTTTTTTTCCTTATCGTCCATTTTATTTTTTTCCCATAATCCAACCAATGACTTCATCTCTTGAAGTTTTATCTAATTGAGACTCAGCAAAGTTTGTTCCTTGAAAAAGTGCCATTACTCGGTCGCAAACAGTAAAAATATCATCCATTCTATGACTTATTACTATAACACCTACGCCAGTACTTTTTAATTTGTTAATTAAGTCTAATACTTTTCCAACTTCTTTTATTGCTAAAGCAGCAGTTGGTTCATCCATTATAACAACTTTAGCATTAAATGCTGTTGACCTAGCTATTGCAACCGCTTGTCTTTGTCCTCCAGATAATTCCTCTACTTTCTGATCAGCACTTTTAACATTTATTTTTAGTTTCTCTAAGTGTGCGCTTGTCATTTCTTGAATTTTTTTAAAATCTAGAAATTTTAAGAAGCCAATATTTTTTGTAGGCTCTCTTCCTAAGAATATATTTTCTCCAATGGGTAAATTACCTGCCAATGCAAGATCTTGATAAACCATTTCTAAGCCTAAATTTTGAGAGTCTTTTGGGCTATCTAACACATGTTCTTTGCCCTCAAAAAATAAAGCACCTGCACTTGGTTTGTATAAACCAGATAAAACTTTCATTAGTGTAGATTTGCCTGCACCATTATCTCCCACTACACCTAAACATTCACCTTCGTGCACTTTTAAATTTACATTTTCTAAAGCAGTTATTGTTCCAAAATACTTTGTGATACCTTTGGCCTCTAAGAGCAATTTATTTGTTGAAGTCATTTAATTTAAATTAAAAAAAAAATTAATTAATTGCAACAGGTTTTGACCTCAAAAGATGAACAGTTTTTCTTAGAGCTTTTTTACAAAATCTTGGATTAAGATTTTTTGAAATTAATTTCATGTCTTCAAAAACAATATTGCCCATATCCTTGAATGCCTCGTCTAAAGCACCCGCTCTATGTGCTGAGAATAAAACATTTTTTAATTTTCTTATTGGGTCATTTTTTTTAACTGGTTCTTCGGGAAAAACGTCAAGTGCTGCATAAATATCACCTTTTTTAAGTCTATTTTTTAAATCTTTAAAATTAACGACTGCAGCTCTACTCATCAGTATAAAAAGTGAGTTAGATTTCATAAGATTTAGTAATTTTTTATCGATCAATCCTTTGTTTTTTGTAGTAATTGCAGCAAGTACATAAATAACTTCACATTCTTTAAACATTTTTTTTAAAGTAATTGGTTTATATCCTTGATTAATTATTTTTTTGTTTGGTATCCAAGGATCATAGATATTTATTTTACTCGAAAATGGTTTCAATAATGGAACCAAAGCTCTCCCTAAATCTCCAAATCCCAATAATCCAATTTTTTTTTCTGATAACAATGAAGCCTTAAGATTTCCATCTAATCCATACTTTTCCTTTTTATTAATGAAATCCTGATTTGCTCCATGAATATTTCTAAGAAGAGAGAGTGTAAATCCAAGTGCAATCTCTGCAACTGGTTTTGAGAAAACAGGTGAAGTTGCAATAACGTGAATACCTTTATCAAAGCAATAATTATAATCCATATTATCTAAAAAGTTGCTTTCGACATTTATTACTGCTTTCAACTTTTTTGCTTTTATTAATAAAAATTTAGGAAGATCAGGCTGTCCGATTATAAATTTCGCTTTATGAATATTATTAATATAAAATTTTTGTTTATTTGTTTTTGGTGCGAAAATAAGCTTAAATTTATTTTTTAACTCATTTAATTTTGGTTTTGAGAAAATAAGCTCCATAGTTCTTGGATATGGATCAACAATTGCAATATCTTTCATGATCTATAAGAGAATTTTTTTTACTTCTTCTTCTGTAAATCTTTTTGGTTTTTCACACTTAGTTTTAATTTTTTGAGGTACTCCAGTTGTTGCGGCTTTCATAGTAGATTCAATTATATCTAAAACATGAAGAGATAGCTCTCCTGAACATCGATGTTTTTTCTTTTTTTCTATTGAATATAACATCTCAGACATGCCAACACTTCTATAGTTTGCATTTGTTGGTGATTCATTAGATCTACCACTTGCAGATGTAATATTTATTTTTCCTAAATGCATTTTATCAGTTTTATGTTCACCCCAACGACCACCCTCTGTAACAGAAATATAAACAGATCCACCAAACATATTCGGATCAGGAATGATAATTGATCCTTTAGTTCCATAAAGTTCCATATGATTTCTTTGATGATTAATAACATCAAAGGATAGAGTGACTTGAATAATTGCTTCATTATGAAATTGAATTGTTGCTAAATAAGTAGTTGGTGTTTCAACCTTAAATGTTTTTCCTTTATTCGGACCCGCTCTATAATTTCTTCTTTTAAACGCCGTTAATGTTCTACCTTGCACCTGTTTGGCTGGCCCTAAAAGATTAACAAGCGTTGTAAAAAAATAAGGACCCATATCTATTACTGGTCCTCCCTCTTTTTTATACCAAGACTCTGGTTTTGGATGAAAGTTTTCAACACCAGGAAATGCAAAGATTGCGTTTCCAAGTTTGATTTGTCCAATCAAATCAGAGTCAATTAATTCCTTTGCTTTTTGTCCACCTCCTCCAAGAAAAGTATCCGGCGCATTACCAATATATAATTTTTTTTGTTTTGCCAAAGCCACTAGCTCTTTTCCTTTTTGAAAGTATGTTGCTAATGGTTTTTCTGAATAAACATGCTTACCTGCATTTAATACTTTTTTTGATACAGAATAATGTGATTGAGGAATTGTTAAATTTAAAATTACCTCAATATCTTTATCTTTTAGTATTTCATTAACAGTCATTGATTTGATGTTGTATAATTTCGCACATTTTTCAGCTGCTTTTTGATTAATATCTGCACAAGCAACGATTTTGAAATTATTAAAGTATTGGTGTCCCCTAAAATATGTTTCTGCGATATGGCCACATCCTATGAGACCAACCTTAAAAACTTTATTCATGAATTTTAGACACCTTGTCTTTGCTTTGATTTTCCTTCTTTATGAAGTTTTAATGCCTCTTCATTTTCTTTTGTTGATGGCATTTCTAAAGTAGGACTTTCCCAGTAAGCTGAACCTTCTAGCCACTCATAAGAATGAGTTTTTATTGAAATTAAGTAAGTTACATCAGATTTTTTAGCTCTTTTAAATGCTTCCTCTAATTCAGAAATAGATGATACCTCCTCAGATTTTGCACCCATACTCTCTGCATGTTTAGCAAAATTAACAGGTACAAGATTTGGAGCTTTTGAACTATTAAGTAGACAATTAAATTCTTTCCCGCCTTTAAATAATTGTAGCCTGTTAATAACGGCATGGCCTCCATTATCACATAAAACTATTATTAATTTATTATTTGTTATAACTGATGAATAAATATCTGAATTAAAAAGTAAATAAGATCCATCTCCTACAAAAGCTATTACTTCTTTATCTGGGTTTGCCATTTTAACTCCTAATGCACCAGAAATTTCATAACTCATACAGCTAAAACCCCATTCGGTTTCATGTGTATTTAATTCTTTTGGCCTCCAAATTTGTACAACTTCTCCGACCAGTCCACCTGCTGCAGTAACAGCAATGTCTGTTGGATCTGAATTACGATATATTGCTCCTACAGCGTGTGCATAACTAGGTAGTTCTTGATTAGTTGGACCGCTTTCTTTATCTACATAATCATTCCAATTTTTTAATTCATCTCTTGATTTTTTATGCCATTCATCAGGTGCTTTCCAATCTCCCAAAGCATTTGATAGCTCTTGTAAGCTTACTTTTGCATCACCTATTACTGATTGCGCCAAATGTTTGCTAGCATCAAATCTAGAGACATTAACACTAACAAGTGAAAAGTCTGGGTTCTCAAAATTTGCCCACGAACCAGTTGTGAAATCAGCTAACTTTGTTCCAACAGCAATAGCTAGGTCAGTTTGTTTTGCTAAATTATTTGCTGCTTTGCCACCAAGACCACCTATTGGACCTAAAAAATGAGAGTGATCTCTCTTCATAGTAGAGTAACCCATAACTGTTTGTGTAACTGGTATATTGTGTTTAATTGCAAAATCACTTAGATCTTCCATTGCATCAGAGTAGAAAACCCCTCCACCTGAAATCAATAAAGGATTTTTAGATTTTTTAATTTGCTCAGCTGCTTGTTTTATTTGAAAATCATCAGGTCTTGGTCGTCTAATATTATGAACTCTCTCTTTAAAAAATTCCTCAGGATATTCATATGTTTCACCTTGGACATCTTGTGATAATGATAAGCAAGCTGGTCCGCAATCTGCTGGATCTAACATTGTTTGGATTGCTTGAGGTAATGTTTGTAAGATTTGTTCTGGTCTTGTAATTCTATCAAAATATTTTGTTACTGGTTTGAATGCATCATTCTGAGTAATGCTAGGATTATTAAAATGCTCAACTTGTTGTAGAACCGGGTCAGGCATTCTGTTTGCATATGTATCTCCAGGTAAAAATAAAATTGGAAGTCTATTGCTCATAGCAACTGCCGAGGCTGTAACCATGTTTGTAGATCCTGGTCCAACTGAACTAGTTGCAACAAAAAATTGTTTTCTTCTTTTAGCTCTAGCATATGCTATTCCAGTCAGAGCCATATTTTGCTCATGATGCCCTCTATAAGTTGGTAATTTATCTTGATTTTCTTGTAGAGCTTGTCCTAAACAAGCAACATTGCCATGTCCAAAAATACCAAAAGCTCCAGCAAATAACTGCTCTTTTTTACCATCTATTAAAATTTTTTGAGCAATAAGATGTTTTATTATTGCATGTGCACAAGTGAGCTTTATTTTTTTCATTATTCTATATATAAATCTTTAACTTTTAACAATTAAACACAATTTAAAAAATATGTATAGCAATTTTGGTCAATTCATTGATGGTCAGTGGCAACAAGCAGAAAAAAAAGAAACTTATAAAGTTATCAATCCAGCAACAGAAGAAGTTTTAGGAGAAGCATCAAAAGCGTCCTCTGTTGACGTTCAAAAAGCATTAAAATCAGCAGAGAAAGGACTCGAAACTTGGAAAAATACCACTCCATGGCAGAGGTCTTATGTAATAAGAAAAATTGCAGATTTGATGCGTGAAAGAAAAGATGTATTAGCTAAATGGCTTACACTTGAAGTTGGAAAACCTCTCAAAGAAGCAATTGGAGAAGTTGGTGGTGGAGCAGATATATTTGAATGGAATGCAGAAGAAACTAAGAGAATTTATGGTGAAACATTACAAAGTCGATTTCCAGAAACAAGAGTTCATGTTTACTATCAGCCAGTAGGTGTTGTAGCAGCACTTGTGCCATGGAATTTTCCCATAGTTTTAGCATCTAGAAAAATTTCAACTGCACTGGCTGCTGGTTGTTCAGTTATTTGTAAACCAGATGTAATTACGCCTGGAGCAGTTATGGAACTTGTAAATATTTGTAAAGATGCTGGAGTACCTGATGGAGTAGTCAATTTATTATCTGGAGACCCTGCTGAAATATCAAATGAATTACTTGAATCAGATATAATAAAAAAAGTTTCTATAACTGGCTCAACACGTGTTGGAAAATTAATACTTAAAAAAGCTGCAGATAAAGTTCAAAGAGTTACAATGGAATTAAGTGGTCATTCTCCATTTATAGTATTTGACGATGTTGACATGAATAAAGTTGCAGATATGGCAATAACAGCAAAATTTCGTAACAATGGTCAAGTTTGTATATCCCCAAATAGGTTTTACATTCAAGAAACAAGAAAAGAAGAATTTATAAATGCTTTCGTAGATAGAGCAAAAAAATTAAAAATTGGAAATGGTATGGATGAAGGTACTGACTTAGGACCTTTAACAACAGCAAAACGTTTGGAGGAGATTGAAAAATTAGTTGAAACGACAAAGAGTGAAGGCGCAAAAGTTGTTTTAGGTGGGGGTAGACCTTCAGGATTTAATAAAGGTTATTATTTTGAACCAACTGTATTTGATGAAGTGCAGGACAATTTTACAATTATGAAAGAAGAACCTTTTGGTCCCTTAGTGCCTGTTTTAACTTTCAAGGATTTTGACGAAGTAGTAGAGAGAGCAAATAATAATGACCTGGGACTTTGTAGCTATTTATATACAAACTCAATGGACAAAGCTAATAGAGCTTCAGAGATGATGGAAACCGGTTGTGTAGCAGTAAATACAGCTGCAGTTGCAGTTGCTGAAGCTCCATTCGGTGGAATAAAACAAACTGGTTACGGTCGTGAAGGTGGATCTATGGCTATAAAAGATTACCTTAATATAAAGTATACCCATATGGGTCTAAAAACCTGAGTAAATGAGAAAAAATAAAGCCAAAGAAATAATTAAAAATGGCGAAGCTGTAATCAATGGTTGGTTACAAATTCCAAGTACTGTTTCAGCAGAAACAATGGCTCAACAAGGATGGGACTCATTAACAATTGATATGCAACACGGGCTGGTTGATTACACAAATGCAATGCCAATGATGCAAGTGATTTCAGCGACAGAAGTCGTACCTTTGGCAAGAGTTAACTGGAATGAACCTGGTCAAATTATGAAAATTTTAGATGCTGGATGTTATGGAATCATTTGCCCAATGGTTAGTAATCGGAAAGAAGCAGAAAGATTTGTTCAAGCATGTAAATATCCACCACATGGATATAGAAGTTTTGGTCCAATGAGAGGGTTAATCTATGGAGGGCCTGATTATGGAGATCATGCAAACGATGAAATATTAAAAATGGCTATGATTGAAACTAAAGAAGCTTTAGAAAATCTTGATGAAATTATGAGTACCCCAGGCCTTGATGGTATCTACATAGGGCCTGCTGATTTAAGTTTGGCTATAGGAGAAAAGCCTGGTTTTGACAAAGGTGAGGATACTAAAGCTTATTCAGAAATACTTAGAATATTAGAGCATGCAAAAAAAAACAATATATTTGCTGGAATTCATAACGGAAGTACTGACTATGCAAAAAAAATGATTGAAAAAGGTTTTCAATTTGTAACAGTTGGAGCAGACTCCAGATTTATAAGTGCGGGTGCAAAAAATACAGTTGAAAATTTAAAAGGCACAGTGAAATCAGAATTATCTAAAGCTTATTAATAAATAAAGTATAAACTTTTACGAATGAAAAAAATCTTAATAATAGGATCGATACATAATCACGGTATTGATTTACTAAAAGTAAATAAAAATTTTGAATTTGAAGTTGTAGACAATACAGATACAGAATTTTTGAAAGATAAAATAAAAGACTGTGATGCAATAAGTATTAGAACATCTAAATTGTCAAAAGAAATCATAGACTTGGCTAAGAATTTAAAAGTGATATCTAGACATGGTGTAGGCTATGACAACATAGATCTTGAAGCAACCAAGCAAAACAATATCACATTAGCAATAACAGCTACAGCAAATGCTCAAGCTGTAGCAGAACATGTTTTATTCATGCTATTCAGCATCGCAAAAAGAAATAATATGTACAACGAGACTGTAAAAACTGGAAACTTCAGCGATAGAACTAAGCTTCCTAAAACAATTGAGTTATGGAATAAAAGTATCTTAATTGCAGGTTTTGGTCGTATTGGAAAATGCTTACTTAAAAAATGTAAGGGTTTAGAAATGAACATTTTTGTTTATGATCCTTTTGTCAGCGAAGAGGAAATTAAAAAAGCTGGTGGCACTAAAATTAATGATTTAAATGAGAGTTTAAATAAAATGGATGCAATTTCAATTCATATGCCTTTAAACGAAAATACAAAACATTTAATCAATTATGAAATGATAAAAAAAATGAAAAAAAATTGTATTTTAATAAATGCTGCAAGAGGTGGTATTATTAATGAGGAAGATCTTAATAAGGCTTTAAATGAAAATTTAATTTTTGGTGCAGGGCTTGATGTTTTTGAAAAGGAGCCTCCATCTTTAGATAATCCATTGCTAAAAAATGAGAAAGCATTTTTAAGCCCTCATTCAGCGGTATTTACCGAAGAATGTTTGTCTAGAATGGGTATTGAAACAGTCCAAAATATTATTGATTTTTTTGATAATAAATTGGAAAAGTCAAAAATAGTAAAAATCTCATGAGCTTAAATTTAAAAAATTTTGGATTGTTAGAGTTTATTATCATTATATCAGCTGTTTATGTTGTAGGAATGTTGATATGGACAGCGAGTACAAGGCCTGAAGTTGAAGCTCGTGCAAATTTAGTAAAAGAAAATCATAAAAAAGTTGTCGATTTTATTAATGGCGAAATTAATAATTGTGGAAATAATGATGAAGGGAAGATAACAGTTTGGGGTGATCCATGTAATGCTGAATGGATAGCTGAAAAGGTTGTTAATCACATAAATGATAATCTTAAAATTGAAAATCCATTTTCAGATGACAATAAAGTTAAAACAGACCCTGACCCGAGAATAAAAGCAGAAGGAAAAGCTGGCCAGTCAGTAGAAATGGGTGTTATTTTTATAATGTCATCAAATTTTCTAGCAGAACCAGGATCAGAATGGATTGTTGGTACTTGTTTTAAATCTCCATGTGTGGCTGCTGGTAATAATGAATTAACTTCTTTATATAGATAGCTAATTATTTTCAATTTCTAAATTTGCGCTTTTTAAAGTCTCAATTAGATATTTGTATCCAATTTTAGCATATTCAAAAGGATTTGCTTTTGCGGGATCTTGCTCCGCTTCTACAACTAACCATCCAGAATAATTTTGTTCTTTTAACAAGTCAAAAAAAGGTTTGTAATCAATACAACCATCTCCTGGAACAGTGAAGGCTCCTTCTAAAAAAGCCTGTCTAAAACTATAATCGTGATTTAACGAATTATCTAAAACATTTTTTCTAATATCTTTGCAATGTATATGAATTATTCTTTCTTTAAATTCTTTATAAATTTTCAAACTATCCCCTTTTGCAAATAACATGTGTCCAGTATCTAAAGTTAGTTTGACACTACCATCTGTGTTTTCTAATAATCTTCTTGTATCCTCTTCACTTTCAATGCAAGTTCCCATATGATGATGGTAAGCAAGAGGCATGTCCTGATCCTCTAGATATTTTCCCATTTCTGAAATTTTTTTATAATATTTTTTAGTCTCGTCTAAATCCATTCTAGGTCTTTTAGACAAATTTATATTTGGATCACCTTGAATAGAACCATAAACTTCGGCAAAAACCATGCAGGGCGCTTTACAATCTTGAAATAGTTTCAATTGGTTTTGAATTTTTAATTTTTCCTCCTCAAAAGTATTTTTTCTTAAATTTGCTCCATACCAACCTGAGCATAATTTTAAATTATATTTATTTAATATGGGAATTAATTCTTTTGATGTTTTTGGAAATTTTCCACCAGACTCTATTCCTTTAAATCCTGCTTCACTAGCTTCGGAAAGACATTGTTCAAGCGGAGTATCACCACCAAGCTCAGGCATGTCATCATTGCTCCAAGCTATTGGGGCTATACCTAATTTTACTGACATAAATAATAGTTTTGTTATGATATTAGATGCTTCAAAAAATTAAACCTAAAAAATTTAAACTTGGAATTGTTGGAGGTGGACCTGGATCTTGGATCGGGCATGTTCATAGAATTTCATCTAGATATGATGACAAATATGAAATCGTTGCAGGGGTATTTTCTAGAAGTGTTGATAAATCTAGGAAATTTGGGCAAAGTATAGGTTTAGATAAATCTAGATGTTATTCAAATTACAAGGAGATGTCTGAAAAAGAAGCGAAAAGAAAAGATGGTATTAATGTTGTAGCAATAATGACTCCACCATCAAGTCATCAAATTATTGCAGAGAATTTTATAAAAAAAAATATACATGTAATTTCAGACAAACCATTTGCTGGAAATCTTGAGCAGGGAAAAAAACTTTATAAAGCGATTAAAAATAACAAAAAAATTAAATATGCACTGACTCACAACTATTCATCTTATCCAATGGTTAGAGAGGCAAAAAATTTAGTGGAAAAAGGAAAAATTGGAAAAGTTGAATATATCAATGTTGAATATATTCAGGATTGGACAGATGGTAATAAAATTTCAAAAACAAATTCAAAAAAGGTTTTTAAATGGAAAGTTGATAAAAAAATTGTTGGTGTATCAGCAGTTCTCAATGAAATAGGATCACACGCATATCATCTAGCAATTTATATTACAGGCCTTAAAGGAGAAAAACTGATTGCCGATGTAAGTAAATATTCGAAGGACGTTAATATGGATAATAACGCACAGGTTTTTGTTAATTTTAATAATGGTGCTAAAGGAATTGTATGGACATGTGTAACGGCTAAAGGTGGTGTTTATGGTTTAAGAATTAGAGTATATGGGTCTAAAGGAAGTTTAGAATGGGTTCAAAATGATCCAAATTATCTAAAATTTAATCCAAGCAAAGGAGCAGTAAAGTTTTTAGAAAGAGGATATACAAGGGCAAATTTTTCAAAAAAATTTTCTAGAGTAAAATTTGGTCACCCTGAAGGATATTTAGATGCTTTTGCAAATATATATAAGGAATTTGCTGAATATTTAAAAACAAATACAAAAAAAAGATTTTATTTTCCTAACGAAGAAGAAGGTTTGGAGACTGCTAAATTCATTGATGCATGCAAGAAATCATCATTAAAAAAACAATGGGTAAAAATTTAATTAACGTAGCATTATTTGGTTTGGGAAGAATAGGACTAATGCATGCAAATAATTTAATAAATAATAAAAATTTTAATCTTAAATATATTTTCGATGTTAATAAAAAACTTGCAAAAAAAGTTTCAAAAAATCTAAATTGTCAAATTATTGAAAGTCCTCAAATAGCATATAAAGATAAAAAAATTGATTGTATTTTTATATCTTCCACTACATCAACTCATCTTAAGTTTATATATGAAAGCGTAAAAAGTAATAAAACAGTATTTTGTGAAAAACCTTTAGATTTAAATTTTAAAAAAATTCAAAATTACGAAAAGAAAATAAATAAATTTAATCATAAAATTCAAATTGGATTTAATAGGAGATACGATCCAGGTCATAGTTCTCTAAAAAATAATTTAATAAAAGGCAAGATAGGAAAGCTAGAGAAAATTATTATTACTAGCAGAGATCCAGCTGCTCCATCTATAAATTATTTAAAAGCCTCAGGTGGTATTTTTAAAGATATGATGATCCATGATTTTGATCTAGCAAGATATTACGCAGGTAAAGATAAATTTGTTTCTATATTTGCTACAGGGAGCAATATTTCTAATAAATACTTCAATAAACTTAAAGATTTCGAGCTTGCTACGGCAATTTTGAAAACAAAAAATGGTGTTCAATGTATTATAAGTAATTCCAGACATTGTAGTTTTGGATATGATCAAAGAGTAGAGCTCTTTGGAAGTAAAGGAATGATTATTTCTGATAATATCAAAGAAAATGAGATTAGTTTGTATTCTAATAAGAGTACAAATGCACGCTCAAGCTTTAAACATTTCTTTATAGAAAGATACGATCAAGCATACAAAGAACAGTTAAACGATCTTGCCAAATTATTCAGATCAAATTTAAGACCTAAAAGTGGTTTTATTGATGGAAAGATTTCAATTCAAATTGCTGAGAGTGCTATCCGGTCATTAAAATCAAAAAAGTTTGAAAAAATATAATATTAAAAATCAACTTTAGGTTGAATACAACCTGCTTCTTTACAATCTAAATAAATTTATGTTAGCTTTAATGTTTAAAAGTTAACTTTTATTTAAGAGAGGAAATTAAAAATGAAAACAATAAAGAACTTTATATTAGCTGTTGCTGCATGGGCAATGATGTCTGTATCAGCACTGTCGGTTGATATAATCGTTGTTTCACACGGTCAAGCTAATGACCCTTTTTGGTCAGTAGCTAAGAATGGAGTTGATGCTGCATGTAAAGATATGGGAGTATCTTGCAAATACACTGCGCCTGGAACTTTTGACATGGTTGAAATGGCAAAACTAATTGATAACGCTGTATCACAAAAACCAAAAGGTATTGTAATTACTTTACCTGATGCAGCTGCATTAGGAAAATCTGTTAAAGCAGCAATAGCTGCTGGTATACCAGTAGTTTCTATGAACTCTGGTTCGGATGACTATGCATCATTAGGAATTAGTGCACACGTAGGTCAAACTGAATTTGAAGCTGGCGTTGGTGGCGGACAAAAAATGAAAGCTGCCGGAGGAAAAAAAGCTTTATGTGTTAACCACGAAGTTGGAAACGTAGCGCTTGATAGAAGATGTGCAGGTTTCAAAAAAGGATTTGGTGGATCTGTTGATATTCTTGGAACATCAAATGACCCAACTGAAATTCAAAAAGCTGTTGCTGCGAAATTAGGTGGTGGATATGACACTATTCTAACTTTAGGAGCTGGTTTATCTGGAGAAGCGGCACTAAAAGCTTTAGAAGCTGCTGGTAAAGTTGGAAATGTTAAATTAGGAACATTTGATATGTCACCTAACATGTTAAAAGCTGCTGCTGCAGGAAAAGTAGAGTTTTTAATTGACCAACAACAATATCTACAAGGTTATTTGCCTATAGCTATTTTTGCTCAGTATATGAGATGGGGAACAATGCCTGCTGGTGTAGTTATGACTGGACCTGGATTTGTTACTCCTGATAATGCTGCTAAAGTAATCAAATGGGCAGCTCAAGGTTATAGATAAAATCTATATTTAAGGCCTGACTAAATTTTATAGTCAGGCCTTTTTTCAAAATTTAAATGTCATTAAAATCAAAAAGTATTTCATCAAAAAGTAGTCTTAATGAAGACGAACGTCTAAAAAAAATATCACCACTAAGAGTTTTATTGAATAGGCCTGAGCTAGGCGCATTAGGTGGCTCAATACTTGTATTTATATTCTTTGGAATTGTAGCTGGCGATACTGGAATGTTTAGCGCCTATGGAATGCTTAATTTCCTCGATGTTTCAGCTAATTTAGGAATTATAGCAATAGCAGCAGCGATGTTAATGATTGGCGGTGAATTTGATTTGTCAATTGGATCAATGATTGGCTTTGCTGGAATTTGTATTGCAATTCCAGCGATTTACTGGGGTTGGCCTTTATGGATGAGTATAGTTTTTGCTTTCGCTATGGCAGTATTGGTTGGATACTTTAATGGCATAATGGTTGTCAAAACTGGTTTGCCATCTTTTATTGTAACACTTGCAATGCTTTTTATTTTAAGAGGTTTGACATTAGCAATAACAAGATTGATTACTGGTAGAACTCAAGTTCCAGGACTAAGAGTATTAATTGAAGATGATCCATTAGCTTGGTTATTTGCTACAGATACTTTTAAATGGCTTTTTACTTGGTTGGGATCATTAAAATTAATTGAACTAAGAACTGATGGAACTCCTCTTGCAACTGGAATACCTCCATCAGTTATTTGGTTTATTGCATTAACATTGTTTGCAACATGGATATTGATGAAAACAAGATACGGTAATTGGATCTTCGCATCTGGAGGCGATAAAGTTGGAGCAACAAATGTGGGTGTGCCTGTTGGAAGGGTAAAAATAAGTCTATTTATTGGTACAGCAGTGGCTTCAACTATTTTTGCTTGTATTCAAGTATTAGATGCGGGTTCTGCAGATACTATGAGAGGTACTTTAAAAGAACTAGAAGCTATTGCAGCTGCTGTTGTTGGTGGGTGTCTCTTAACTGGAGGATATGGATCTGCAATAGGTGCTGCTTTTGGTGCAATTATATTTGGCACTGTATCTATGGGAATATTTTATACAGATGTTGACACTGATTGGTTTAAAGTTTTCTTAGGAGCAATGATGTTGATAGCTGTAGTGTTTAATAACTATATCAGAAAGAAAGTGACTGAGACTAAATAATGTCAGACTATCTCGTTCAATTTAATAATATTAGTAAGTTTTTTGGGAAGGTAATAGCGCTTAAAGATGTCACTATGAGATTAAAAAAAGGTGAGATCATGTGCTTGCTTGGAGATAATGGAGCAGGAAAGTCGACTTTAATTAAAACTTTAGCAGGTGTTCATAAGCCTGATGAAGGAGAAATTATATTTGAAGATAATAAAATTGTTTTTGACTCACCTAAAGATGCTTTAGATATTGGTATAGGAACAGTTTATCAAGATCTAGCGTTAGTTCCTTTAATGAGTGTTACTAGAAATTTTTTTATGGGAAGAGAGCCTCAAAAAGGTATTCCTTTCCTTAAAACTTTTGATGTGGAGAAAGCAAATAAGATAGCAGCAGATAGGATGGGACAGATAGGTATCGATGTTAGAGATCCATCTCAGGCAGTTGGAACTATGTCCGGTGGTGAAAGACAATGCCTAGCAATATCACGTGCTATATATTTTGGAGCAAAAGTTTTAGTTTTAGATGAACCAACTTCTGCTTTAGGAGTTCATCAAGCATCAATGGTATTAAAATATATTGTAAAGGCCGCATCTGAGGGATTGGCTGTAATTTTAATTACTCATAATGTACATCATGCTTACCCTGTTGGTAATAGTTTCACTGTACTTAACCGAGGAAAAAGCATGGGGACATTCCAAAAAAAAGATATTTCTAGAGAAAAGCTTCTTAGTATGATGGCTGGTGGTGAAGAATTAGACAAACTTGAAGTCGAACTTCAAGAAATGGATAGAATTCACAACAAAAATTAGATATTACGCCATATATCTTTACCATGACAAAATCATTTCCTTTGCTCTTTATATTGTTATGGTCATCGGCATTCATATCTGGGAAAGAAATTGTTCAAAACGCTTCTCCATTTGCAGCTTTAGCATTTAGATTTGGGATCGTAACAATTGGTTTTCTTGTATTTGCTTATCTCAGTAATGATAAAATTTTCGGAAAATTAAAAAATATTATTGAAAGTCTTTCAACAGGTATTTTATTTCATGGGATTTATTTAGGTGGATGTTGGTATGCATTTTCAATTGGGATGCCAGCTGCAATTGTAGCTTTAATAGTTACACTTCAACCGATTTTAACAAATATTTTATCTGGTCCTATTTTTGGAGAAAAAATATCTTGGAAACAGTGGGTAGGTATCAGTTTAGGTTTCATTGGTTCTGTCACTGTCTTAGGTATTGATTTTGGAAAAGAAATTCCTCCTTTAGGATTGTTAGCTACAGTCTTAGCTTTATTTGCAATAACGGCTGGAACATTGTGGCAAAAAAAATTGAGTGGAAATTTAGCTTTGTCAGTTAACAATGCGTATCAAGCAGTTGGTGGTTGCCTTTTTAATTTATTATTAATGTTTATATTTGAAAATGCTTACATAAATTTTACAACTAGTTTTATATTAGGTATGTCTCACCAAATTATATTAGTTTCATTTGGAGCTTTTACTATTCTTATGTTTTTAATCAAAAGGGGTACTGTGGGCAAAACTACTACTTTATTTTTTTTAGTACCTCCTACTTCAGCAGTGATGGCATGGATATTTTTAAATGAACAATTAACATTTACTGACATAATTGGTTTTTTAATAACAACCATTGGAGTATTTATTGCTACAAGGGATAAAAAAAATGGATAACAATTTTTTTAAAAAAATAAGAATTTTAGATGGTGGTATGGGTCAATTATTACTTGAAAAAGGAATGGTATCTATGGGGACTTTATGGTCTGCTAGCGCTTTGTTGGATGAAAAATATCATCAAATGTTAGTTGATACTCATCTATCATATATCAACGCAGGCTCAGATGTTATTGTTACTAACACTTTTAGTTGTAGAAAATTTAGATTAATAGAAAATAAAGTTGGTGATAAATTCAAAAAATTAAACGAAATTGCATGCAAACTTGCAATCAAAGCTAAAGATTTATCAAAGAAAAATATATTAGTAGCTGGATCAATTCCAAGCCAAAGAGACACTTATATAACTGATGATCGCGATATCAAATTAATAGAGGAAGATATGTTTGAACAAGCTGATATTTTAAGTGAATTTACTGATTTTTTATACTTAGATGTTATTAGCAGCACTAATGAAGTTAAAGCCGCTCTTAATATATCTAAAAAATTAAACAAAAAAGTTTTAATTGGAATACATTTAAAAAAAAATGGTGACCTACCCTCAGAAGAAAAAATTGAGCAATTAATTGAAATTATTAAACATGAAAATACACTCGGTGTAGTTTGTGCATGTGTTTCTCCTGAAATATCATTATCCGTATTAGATAAATTTTTAAATTGTGAAGTACCATTTGGATTTAAAATAAATTTATGGGGAGTTGATGAACCAGGTCCAATACAGACATTTAATACAGCAAAACCTCATGAAATTGGAGTAAATCCTAATCAATCTTTAGGAAAAAGAGATAATTTTGATGCAAATGAATTTTATAATCTATCAAAAAAGTTTATAGAAGGTGGGGCAACAATTTTAGGTGGATGTTGTGAGACAAAACCAGAGCATATTAGCTCTTTATCTTTACTTAAATAATAATTTTTGTATCTGCTTTTCTAACAAAATAAATTCCTACAACTACAGCCAATAAAGATATTAATACCTTGTAAGTTATTAATTCACTTAAAAATATATAGCCTAAAATAATTCCAAAGATTGGAATTAAGTATGAGACTTGAGATTGAAAAATTAAACCATTCTTTTTCAAAATTTTAAACCTTAAAAGCCATGCAACTCCTGTTGGTACTATACCAAGATAAATTACTGACACGGTTGAATTTAATGATGGAGTATTTTCCCATGGAGTTTCTAATAAACACATCAAAGGGAATAAAATCAGAGTCGCCCAAATTAATATTGATCCAGTAACGTTTTCGTTTTTTTTCTTGCTAATTTTAAGTGTTAAAACTCCACCTATTACATAACATGTTGATCCTATCAAAATTAATATTGCTGAAAGAAAATTATTTTCATCTATTAAAATATTGTCAGAAAATAAATAAACAATTCCTGCAAATCCAATTAATATCCCAACAGTTTTTGCAAAATTAAATTTTTCGTTTTTTGTATAAAAGTGACCTAATACAGTAGAGCTCAAAGGAGTAGTGGACATCAAAATTGCTGCCAAATTACTTTGCACAGACTTTACCCCGTAAGCAATTAAAAAGAATGGTATAACTAAATTGATTAGTCCTATTAACATGAACCAATACCAATCTTTTGAAAATGCTTCAATTACTATTTTTTTATAAAAACACAAAATTAATACTGGTATAGATCCAAAAAATACTCTCAAAAAAGCAATTGTCATTGGACCGAAAGATTCTGTTGCAATTTTTATATTAAAAAAAGCAGATGCCCAAATTATCGATAATAATGTTAATAAAATATAATCTGTTAAATTAGCTTGCTTCATTCTGTAATATCTTTCACATTACCTTTTGTAATTTGAATTAATTTTTCATAATTGATCTTAAAAATGACATTAGGATGACCAGCTGCAGCAAAAATATCTTTAAATCTACTTAAAGAATCATCTATAAATATTTGAATTTTATTTATATGACCTACAGGAGATACACCTCCAATTGTATATCCTGTTTGAGACTTAACCTCGTCAGCAGAAGCCATTCTTACATTTTTTTTTTTAGAAATTTTTTTTAATTTATTTAACGAACATCTTTTGTCACCAGAAACTAAACAAAGTAAAAAATCATTTTCTATCTTAATAAGTAGACTTTTTACAATTGCTCCTACTTCACAATTTAATGAATTCGCTGCATCCAAAGCTGTTTTTGCTGAATTTTCTAATTCTACAACTGATAAATTTTCATCAAACTCTTTAAGACACTTCTCTGCTCTTTTAACTGGTTCTTTATTTAATAAAGTCATATTCAACTTATGATTGATAAAAAAGCATTGAAATTATTGGCATAATTATATGTTTAAATTGCATAGGTGATATCCTCATTATATGTATTCTTTATTATAACAATATTGGTAATTAACCCAGATATTTAATTCTACAGGAGATAATATGAGCGCAAGCAAAGTTCTAAAAATGATGAAAGATAAGCAAATTGAGTTTGTCGATTTAAGATTTACAGACCCAAGAGGTAAATTACAGCACTTAACTATGGATGCATCGGTAGTTGATGGGGACATGTTAACAGATGGTGTATTTTTTGATGGATCGTCTATTGCTGGATGGAAGGCAATAAATGAATCTGACATGATATTAAAACCAGATTTAAACAGACAAATCGTTGATCCATTTACATCTCATAATACTCTTGTTTTATTTTGCGATATTTTAGATGCAATTAAAAGAAATCCTTATGAAAGAGATCCAAGAGGAATAGCGAAGAAAGCTGAAGCTTATTTAAAGAAGACTGGTATAGGTGATAAAGCTTACTTTGGTCCTGAACCAGAATTTTTTGTTTTTGATGATGTAAAAATCAAAAACGATATGAACGAAACAAGTTTTTCAATAGATAGTACTGAAGGTCCATATAATTCAGGAAAAAATTATGAAAACGGAAATATGGGTCATAGACCTGGAGTTAAAGGTGGATATTTTCCAGTCCCTCCAGTAGATAGTGCTCAGGATATAAGAGGTGAATACCTAAAAGGTTTAAGAGACGTAGGTATTACAGTTGAAAAACATCACCATGAAGTTGCTCCAAGTCAACACGAACTTGGAATGCTTTTTGGTACATTAGTTGATCAAGCAGATAATGTTCAATTATACAAATATGTAGTTCAAATGGTTTCACATTCATTTGGTAAAACTGCTACGTTTATGCCTAAACCTGTAAAAGGTGATAATGGATCAGGAATGCACGTTCACCAATCAGTTTGGAAAGGAAAAACTCCAGTTTTTTCTGGAAATAAATATTCAGGTTTGTCACAAACTGCGCTTTATTATATTGGTGGAATACTTAAACATGCTAAGGCGATTAATGCATTTTCAAATGCTACAACAAATAGTTACAAAAGATTAATTCCAGGTTTTGAAGCTCCGGTATTACTTGCTTATTCTGCTAGAAACAGATCAGCTTCTTGTAGGATTCCGATAACTCTAAGCAAAAAAGGAGCAAGATGTGAAATTAGATTCCCAGACGCATCTGGTAATCCGTATTTAACATTTGCATCGATGTTAATGGCAGGAATTGATGGTATCAAAAATAAAATTGATCCAGGTAAATCCTTTGATAAAGATCTTTACGCTTTATCAGAGAAGGAAGTCAAAAAAGTTCCAACTGTTTGCGGATCATTAAGAGAAGCAATGGAAAGTTTAGATAAAGATAGGAAGTTTTTAACTCAAGGTGGAGTATTTACTGACGATCAAATTGACGCTTACATCGCTCTTAAATTTGAGGAGATACACAACTTTGAACATACACCTCATCCTATTGAGTTTGATATGTACTATAGTTGTTAGATAGCTTCTTTATTTTTTAGCTATTTTATTTTTTCCTAAACCTTTTTTAACCACGTAGTTGAGGGTGCCATGTGCGCCCGCTTCTACTGGTTTGATTAAACTTCTGAATAAAAATTTTCTTTTCTGAGTTTTAACTTCAGAGTTAATTAGGTTTTTATGCTCAAAAGTATTCATATCAATGATTCTATCATAGATATGCAATAAACGCAATGCTGATATGCGTATATTAAATACTATATTTTAAAGGATTCTCCACATCCACATCTTTCTGTTTCATTCGGGTTATTGAATACAAATTGTGAAGAAAATTTTTCTTTTTTAAAATCCATTTCTGTTCCAAGTAAATACATTACTGCTGCAGAATCTATAAACACCTTTACACCCTTATCTTCTATTACTTCGTCATTAGGGTTAGCTTCTTTTGTATACTCCATAACATAGGACATCCCTGCGCACCCACCTGACTTAACACCAACTCTAACTCCTAAAGAGTCTTTTTCAGCATTAGACATAATTTCTTTTATTCTTTGAGCTGCGTTGTCGCTTAATGTTATAATTTGTTTTGTCATAAATTTAATTCAAGTTTTGCAGCTTCAGACATCATAGATTTATCCCATGGTGGTTCCCAGACCAAATCAAGATCTACTTTTGAAACTTCTTTAATTTCTAATATACTGTCTTTAACTTCTTTAGGCAAACTTTCAGCTACTGGACAATTTGGTGTGGTTAAAGTCATTTTAACCTTAACTTCAGAATTATTAACGATAATATCGTATATCAATCCTAATTCATATATATTAACAGGTATCTCAGGATCATAAATTTTTTTTATTTCAGCAATTACTTTTTCTTTAAGATCCATTTTCAATCCTCTGTTTTTACAATTTGATCAGAATTATCTAATGCAGATGTAAGAGTATGCCAAGATAAAGTTGCACACTTTACTCTCATGGGATATTGTTTAACACCCGATAAACTCATTAATTTAGTTTTTTCGTCATCTTTTAAAATCTTGGTTTCTAAAGAATCTTTTTCTTTTATCATTCCTAAAAAATCAGTTACAATTTCTTTTACCTCTTTCTCTTCTTTGCCTCTAACCATATCAGTCATGATTGATGCAGATGCCATTGAAATAGCACACCCATGGCCTTCAAATGCAATATCTTCAACTTTTTTATTTTCATTTAATCTGAGATAAACATGAACGTTATCACCACATAAGGGATTATTTCCCTTTGCATCTTTATTATAATTGTCAAACTTTCCTAAATTCCTTGGATTTTTTCCATGGTCTAATATTATCTCTTGATATAAATCTTTTAAGTCCATTATAAGTTAAAAATTTTTTTACATTTATTTATTGCCTCATCAAGTTTATCAATATCATCTTTCGTATTATAAACCCCAAATGAAGCTCTTGCGGTTGCAGGTAAATTTAATTTATCATGTAATATTTGACAGCAGTGATGCCCTGCTCTAATGGCTACTCCATCTTCATCAAGAATTGTTGCGATATCATGTGGATGAACACCTTTAATAGTAAATGATATAACCCCACCCTTTTCTTTTGGATTTCCTATAATATTAACTGAATTATTTTTTCTTAACTTTTCTAATCCGTAGTCTAATAATTCTTTTTCATGTTTTTCAATATTTTGAATACCAATTTTTTCCATAAATTTTATGGACTCATTAAAAGCTATAACTTGGGCTGTAGCCATTGTGCCAGCCTCATATTTGTTAGGTAATTCACCATAAGTAATACCTTCTTTTTTAACCTCATTTATCATTCCTCCTCCACCTTGATATGGGGGTAAATCTTCAAGCCATTTTTTTTTAGCATATAGAATACCTATTCCTGTTGGTCCGTACATTTTATGTCCAGATATTGCATAAAAATCACAGTCAATATCTTGCATATCTAATTTTAAGTGAGGCGCACCTTGGCAACCATCAATTAAAACCGGTATATTTTTCGAATGAGCCAATTGTACAATTTGTTTGATTGGTAATATTGCGCCTGTTACATTCGACAAATGACTTACACTAATTATCTTTGTTTTGTTTGTAATTTTTTTTTCTATAGCTTCTAATGTTACTTCGCCATCATCGTTAATTTCTGCAAATTCTATTCTTATATTTTTTGCTTTTCTTAGAAAGTGCCAAGGAACATAATTTGAATGATGCTCAAGTTCAGTCAACAATACTTCATCTCCTTCAGATAAATATTTTTGACCAAAAGTGTTAGCGACTAAATTAATTGCTTCTGTAGCTCCTTTAGTAAATACGATTTCATCTTTATCTTTAGCATTAATATATTTTTGAACTGAAACCCTTGTTTGTTCATATAAATTAGTAGCAGCAACCGCCAAATAATGAACACTTCTACCTACATTAGAAAACTCTTTTGTATAAAAATCATAAATTCTATCTACAACAACTCTTGGTTTTTGAGATGAATTAGCACTATCTAAATATACTAAATCATTATTTTGAATTTTATCGTCAAAAATTGGAAATTCTTTTTTTATATCATCTACGTTCATTAATTTAATCCGATCATTTGTTTTAATAATTTTTTAATTTCTTCATCTGTAATTTTTTCAACAACATCTAAAAGAAAACCGTTAATTAATAATTCTTTTGCAGTTTTTTGATCTAAACCTCTAGACATTAAATAAAAAATAGAATCTTCATCTAAACTACCAGATGATGAACCATGTGAACATTTAACGTCGTCAGCATAAATTTCTAGTTCAGGCTTTGCATTAAATTCTGTTTGTTCATTTAAGAGTAGAGCTTTACTTAATTGATAGCCATCAGTTTTTTGAGCTTTAGAATCCACATATATTTTTCCTTGATAGACAGACTTTGAACTGTCATCAATGACACTTTTTATTAACTGATAACTTTTTGTGTTTTCGTACAAATGGTTAGTCTTAGTTCTTATTTCGTGATGTTTATTTTTAGATAATAAGTGTATTCCATTAATAAATGCTGACGAATATTGACCTTCAAGATTACAGCTGACTTCATTTTTTATATATTCTGAACCGGATGAAAATATAAATGTTTCAGAAATACTATTTTCTTTTTGAGTAATACTAGAATAATCATACTTAATATTTGTATTACTTTTTTTATCTATTTTATAATTCTTTAGAATTGCATTTTTGCTAAGATTAAAATTAAATAAATTGTTGATGAAATTCTTTTCTGAATTATCGTCAGTTAGATTAATAATTTTTATTGAGCTGTTTTCTTCTAGCTCAAAGTTTAATTGAAAATTAATATTAGTATTACTCACTTTCTCATTTGTTATTTGATATATAATTAAAGGCTTTTTGAATGAATAATTTTTTTTAACTAAAATATTATGTATTTTATTAGAAAAAGAATTATTTAAACTTAAAAGAGAATTATCGTCATTTGAGTTTTGGTTAAAATTATCTAAAGTCGATAAATTAATTTTATCTTTTTCTTCATATTCAAAACTCAATCGCTCAACTTTACCGTTAACAATAACAATTTTATTATGCTCAATGTCATTTATAAAAATATCGTCATTAATTTCATTTTCAATATTGTAATCATTATAAAATGCTAGTTCTCCAATATTTTTTTGAATTATCTGGTTTATATCTGAGAATTTCCAGTTTTCTAATTTTCTACTAGGAAATCCATTTTTCAAAAAATTATCAAGAGCTTCTTTTTTTAATTTAATCTCTTGGTTTGAGAAATTAGAAGTACTTATAATTTTATCAAAATCTGTTTTTAATTTTTGTTCCATTTAATTGAAATTTTCATATCCTTTTTTTTCTAACTCTAAAGCTAATTCTGCGCCTCCTGATTTAATAATTTTTCCACCCATAAGAACATGCACAAAGTCAGGTTTTATAT
Organism: uncultured Pelagibacteraceae bacterium; assembly: GCA_902531175.1. Classification (GTDB taxonomy): domain Bacteria; phylum Pseudomonadota; class Alphaproteobacteria; order Pelagibacterales; family Pelagibacteraceae; genus Pelagibacter. The sequence continues at coordinate 271,898 of CACADE010000001.1, read as the reverse complement.
AATCAAGTAGTCTTTGATAGTGTGTAATTATAAGAAAGGAATTATTTTTTTTTCTTAATGCATTAACTCCATCCGCAACTATTTTAAGAGCATCTATATCTAATCCAGAGTCAGTTTCATCTAATATAGATAATTTTGGATCTAAAATTGACATTTGTAAAATTTCGTTTTTCTTTTTTTCGCCACCAGAGAAACCAACATTTAATTGTCTATTTAATTTTTCTTCATCAAATTTTAGTTCTTTTGCTTTTTCTTTAACTAATTTTAAAAATTCCAATGCATCTAATTCTTTTTCGCCTCTAGCTTTTCTAATTGAATTTAAAGATGTTTTTAAAAAAATATTTGTATTCACCCCAGGTATTTCCAACGGATATTGGAATGCTAAAAAAATACCTTCATGTGCTCTTTCTTCAGTTTCAAGATCAAACAAATTTTTATTTTCATATAATATTTCCCCTGATACTTCGTATCCCTTTTTACCTGACAGAATATTTGACAAAGTACTCTTTCCTGATCCATTGGGTCCCATTATTGCATGTACCTCACCTGGTTTTATCTCAAGATTAAAACCACTTAAGATGGATTTTTCATGAATTTTTGCATTTAAATTGTTTATTTTTAACATTTAACCAACACTTCCTTCTAAACTTATTCCAACTAGTTTTTGAGCTTCAACAGCAAACTCCATAGGCAATTGTTGCAAAACCTCTTTACAAAAACCATTAACAATAAGTCCTACAGCTTCTTCTTGATTTAGTCCCCTTTGCTGACAATAATGAAGTTGATCTTCACTAATTTTTGATGTGGTCGCTTCATGAGCAATATTAGAATTTGAATTTTTATTCTTAATGTAAGGTACCGTGTGTGCTCCACACTTGTTACCCATTAATAATGAATCACATTGTGTATAATTTGTTGAATTAGATGCATTTTTTGAAATATCTACCAAACCTCTGTAAGTCATATCTGATTTACCTGCACTAATACCCTTTGAAATAATTTTACTTTTTGTATTTTTTCCTAAATGAATCATCTTTGTTCCAGTGTCAGCTTTCTGATGATTATTTGTTATTGCGATTGAATAAAATTCTCCAATTGAGTTATCACCTTTTAAAATACAACTTGGATATTTCCAAGTAATTGCAGAACCAGTCTCTACTTGTGTCCATGAAATTTTTGAATTTTTACCTTTACATAATCCTCTTTTAGTTACAAAATTATATATTCCTCCTTTTCCATCTTTATCTCCAGGATACCAATTTTGTACTGTAGAATATTTAATCTCTGCATCATCTAAAGCAATCAATTCAACATTAGCTGCGTGTAACTGATTTTCATCTCTCATGGGTGCAGTGCATCCTTCTAAATAACTTACATAACTACCTTTATCAGCAATGATTAAAGTTCTCTCGAACTGACCAGTGTCAGATGCATTAATTCTAAAATAAGTTGATAGTTCCATAGGACATTTTACATTTGGCGGTATGTAAACAAATGATCCATCAGTGAAAACTGCTGAATTTAATGTAGCAAAAAAGTGATCAGTAATTGGTATCACTGAACCTAAATATTTTTTAACTAAATCTGGATGTTTTTGTATTGCTTCAGAAATAGAGCAAAAAATAATTCCTTTTTCTGTTAAAGTATCTTTAAAAGTTGTAGCAACAGATACTGAATCAAATACTGCATCAACTGCTATACCATTTAATCTTTTTTGTTCTTGCAAAGGTATTCCTAATTTTTTGTAAGTTTCTAAAAGTTTAGGATCTAAATCTTCCAAATTTTTTGGCTTTTCTTTAAAACTTTTAGGTGCAGAGTAATAATATAAATCTTGGTAATCAATTTTTGGGTATTTAGGTTTTTGCCAATTAGGCTCTTTCAATACTTTTAATCTCTCAAAAGCTTTTAATCTCCATTGAAGTAACCAATCTGGTTCTTTTTTAATATTTGATATAAATCTTATAACTTCTTCGTTTAAGCCTTTTGGAGCTTTAAAACTTTCAATATCAGTTGAAAAGCCATATTTATAATCTTTTAAATCTTCTATTTGTTTATCTCTCATTATAATCTGTTTTCTGTTTTATTTATTAAGTCTCCAAGATTTTTTTCTTGGAAAAATAAGTTTATATATGCCTCTAATTCATCCCATAGATTATGTGTTATGCATTTAGCAGACTTTCCATTACATCCTTTTTTTGAGTGCTTTTGGCATCCGATAGTTTTGACTTTTTCTTCTACAGCAGAAAGAATATCGGAGATTTTAATTTTATCTGGTGCTTTGTTTAAATTATATCCACCTTTCTTTCCTCTGATACTTTTAACAATTTCTTTTTTTTTTAATTTCAAAAATAACTGCTCTAGGTAAACTAATGATATTCCTTGTCTTATAGAGATATCTCTTAGTGATATTGGCTCGTTATTTTCAAATCTCGCTATGTCAGCTAAAGCCATAACAGCGTATCTGCTTTTAGTTGATAGTTTCATATTTTCCGCAATTCACGGGCTTTATATATACCTGACTAAATTAGTCAAGATTACGTATATTTAAAATACTTGCAATTTGTCGCTCAATTTTGGTAGAAAATTGTTAAATTTTTTTGAGATTGATAATCAATGCCATCTACAGATACTAAAATTTCAGAAGTATTTATTCCAGGTCCAGCAGGAAGACTGGAAGCAAAATACTATAAAAGTAAAAAAAACACATCTCCTATAGCTTTAGTTTTACATCCTCATCCTCAATATGGGGGAACTATGAACAATAAAGTTGTAGTCGATACATTTAAAACATTTGTTGAGAATGAATTTTCCGTTTGCCGAGTTAATTTTAGAGGTGTTGGAAAAAGTGATGGCGAATTTGATAATGGGCAAGGTGAATTAGCTGACGCTGCTGCAGCTTTGGATTGGTTAGAAAGAGAAAATTTTGATAACTCACAATGTTGGATCTCAGGATTTTCATTTGGTTCATTAATAGCAATGCAGTTATTAATGCGAAGACCTGAAATCAATAGGTTTATAGCAATTTCACCTCAGCCTAATGTTTATGATTTTACATTTCTATCGCCATGTCCAACTTCAGGATTAATGGTATATGGAAAAAAAGATGAATTAGTACCTATTGAGCATATAGATGAATTAAATAAAAGATTGAGTGCACAAAAAGGTATCAAAGTCGAATTTGATGCACTTCCAGATGCGAATCATTTTTTTTCTAAATCAGAAATTTATTTAATAAAGAGTTTAAATAAATACATAAAAAAAGAGACTGCATTATATTAAAAGTTAACTCGCATTTCTCCACCTGTTACTGGAGCAGGAACATTTGTTGTTTTTGGGTAGCTTATTGGCTTTTTCAAATAAGATCTGATTGATAAATATGCAAATGCTTGAGATTCTATAAAATCTCCATCTATCTTAAAATCATCAATTAATTTTATTTTAAAATTTAACAATGTTTTCAAATGTTTAACTAAAGTTAAATTTTTTCTCCCACCTCCACATAAAACAATATCTACCTTATTTTTAATATTAATTTTTATATTTTCTGAAATCACTAATGCTGTAAAATAAGTCAGTGTAGCTACGGCATCATCAAAATCCAAACCCTTAACAAAACCAAAATCAAATTCTTTTATATCATAGGAATGTTTATTCTTAACGTTGTAAAATTCGTGTTCATAAAACTGATTAATTATATTCTGATTAATATTTCCAGACATTGCAATATTACCATGTTGATCGTAATCAATACCTCTAGTTTTTTTTAAGTATTCATCTATTAAAATATTTCCCGGGCCTATGTCTTTAGCTATCAATTCATCTTGAAAATAATAAGTAAAATTAGATATCCCACCGATATTTAAAAATAATGTTGGATTGTTCATCTGTAATTTTTTTGCTAATAGTTTATGATAAAGGGGCACTAATGGGGCTCCATCCCCACCATTCTTGATATCATTGGCTCTAAAATTATAAATTACTTTTTGTTTTATAATTTGAGAAAGTAAATTGGCATCACCCATTTGTATAGAATAACCATCTTTGGGCTTATGAATTATTGTTTGACCGTGAAAACCCACTAATTCAATTTTATACTTATGTTTATTTATAATAATCTGACTAATTTTTGAGTGTTGAAGAGTTATTTCTCTTTCCAAAGATTTATACTCATTTATATTTTTTTCTATATCCCTGATATCTTCAATACTTTTGATAAATAAAGATAGTCTCTTTCTGAAATTGTTATTATATAGAAGATATTTATTATCTAATATTTCGAGATAATTTTCTCCATCTGATTTGATAATACTAGCATCAACACCATCGAGCGATGTCCCGCTCATCAAACCCAGTGCTATAAAAGAATTATCCATTATTGATTATTATTTATATTTAAATATGTATATTAAATTATCACTTATGAATGAATTTTTAAAAGAATTTAAAAGCAGAGGATATTTTTATCAGTGTACTGATGAAGAAACTTTGTCAAAAAAGCTAAATGAAAATAGCATAAAAGGATATATTGGTTTTGACTGCACAGCTAAAAGTTTGCATGTTGGAAGCTTGTTGCAAATTATGTGTTTAAGGTTGCTTCAAAAACATGGTCATAAACCAATTGTTCTTCTAGGTGGTGGAACAACCAGAATAGGGGATCCTTCAGGAAAAGACAAAACAAGAAAAATTTTAGATGAGGAAGAAATTGAAGAAAATATTAAAAGCATCCAAAAAATCCTTAAAATATTTTTAGATACAAATGATAAAAAGGTTTCTCCTATATTTGTAAATAACTATTCCTGGCTAAAAAATTTAAATTATATTTCTTTTCTAAGAGATATTGGAAGATATTTTACAATTAACAAAATGTTGAGTTTTGATAGTGTTAAATTAAGATTAGAAAGAGAACAATCATTAAGTTACATGGAATTTAATTACATGATATTACAAGCATATGATTTTTTAGAACTAAATAAAAAAGAAAATTGCGTTTTACAAATTGGTGGTTCCGATCAATGGGGAAATATTGTGAATGGAGTAGAACTAATAAAAAGACACTCATCAAATGAAGTCTATGGTTTAACAACAAATCTAATAACTTTAGCATCAGGTGTAAAAATGGGCAAAACTGAGAGTGGCGCTATTTGGTTAGATAAAAATCTATTTTCAGTTTTTGACTATTGGCAATTCTGGAGAAATACCGATGATAAAGATGTATTAAAGTTTCTTAAAATGTTTACAGATTTAGAATTAAATGAAATTGATGATATAAGCAAACAAGATATAAATGAACAAAAAGTTATTCTAGCAAATCAAGCCACCTCTATGCTTCATGGCACTTTTGAAACAAAAGAAGCTGAAAGGATAGCAATAAATTCTTTTTCAGAGGACTCTACTGGAGAGAATCTTCCAGGCATAAAAATTGATAAATCTAATATTGATAAGAATGTAATTAACTTAATTTCTGTCATTGAAAAGAATTTATCTAAGAGTGAGATTAGAAGATTAATAAAATCTAATGGTATTAGAATTGATAATCAAACTATCTCTGATGAAAAATTTATAATTTCAAAAGAATTAATTAATAAAAAAAAATTTATTAAAATATCAATTGGTAAAAAAAAACATTATAAAATAGTAATTTAATTAGAAATTTTCTCTAAAGTTCTTGTAATAAATCTTGGGGTTAAAGTTTTAATTGGATTAACTGTTGTTTTTAATTTTTTTGGCGGTCCCTTAACTTTAAAACTTACACCAAATACTCCTTCGCCAATTTTTTTTCCTACCAATATTTCTCCAAGCATTGGAATTTTAGAAATTGTTTTATTAATAGTTGTTGCTGGAACAAGTGTCCCTCTTAAACTAGTCAATTCATCTTTAACGATATATCCTTCCATCATCAATGAAATTGCAGGCCCAATGGCATATATTTCTTTTATATTTGTTGTATTTCCCAATGTTTCATAATCCATCTCAAAATTTGAAAATCGAATACCTTCACCTGTCAAAAGGTCAGCAATACCTTGTAAAGATGCCAAAGTTAGTAGTTTAGCTAAAACCGGAACTTCTTGAACTTTAAAATCAATAACTTTTAGATTTGAAATTGTCTTACCTTCATTCAAGGATGATTCATATAGTAATTTACCCTCTTTAAATCCCTTAATAAATTTATAATTTTTAATAAAAGGTTCAGGTTGTTCAATTTCTAAATTAGTTATCTTTTGTTTATTTTTATTTGTTTGAATATTTAGTTGAAATTTGTGTTTGTTATTTAATTTTGCACTAATATTAGCATCAAAAATATTATTATTTTTTATTTGAATTCTTCCATTGGCATTTGCTAAATAAGATGCTTCGTCAATATAATATTTTCCTATATCTAAATAAATATATGTGTTTAAATTTTTAAAGTTAGAAAATATGGATTTTGATGAATTATCAAATAATTTTTTTATATTTCTAGCTCCATCAAATTGATTTCCTTTCAAATAATAACCATTGTTTACCCTTTTAAATTCTAAGTCATTTTTATGTCCAATTTTATTAATTATATTAATTTTGAATAAATCAAGTTTTTGTATTTTATCATTTTTTGATATTGTTAGATTGTTCAATATAAGACCATATTCATCTTCATTAAATTTTATTTTATTAAAGATTATTTCCTTATTATCTTTATAAATACCATTTACATACAAGTCAGATTTTATATTTTCTTTTTTTTCATAATCTAATTCATTAATTAATATTTTAGCTGAGTCTAAATCCATATTTAAGTCAAAGAAATAATTGTTATCTTTTTTTTCAATATTTAAAGACACGTCTTCATTTATTTCATTTATTAAATATTTACTCTTTAGACCAATTTTAATTTTATTATCAATGTATTCTAAATCAAAGTGACTTTTTGATAATTTTAATTGGTCTTTAAAATTACTAAAATATTTTTTTATTCTTTGTGATTTATAATTAATTAATACTTCATCAGTTTTTATTTTTGATTTTAAATTTAAGTCAATTATTTTATTATTATTGTTTAAACTAAAATTAATTTTATTTTCTGATGAAAAAAAAATATCTTGATTTGGTAAATTTAAATTATTTAATTTAATAAAATCTTTAAACTCTTTAGAATTAATTTTATTATTTGTATTACTTAAAAAAATATCTACTGATGCATTAACATTTTGTTTTTTTTTATAAATTGCTTTAAATAGATTGTTAGAGTCTTTTCCGTTATATTCTTTATTTTTGAACAAAAAATTACTCTCAAAATTCATATTTAATTCTTTTTCTTTATATTTTACCAAAATTTCACCATTTTTAAAAAAAATTAGATCTTGGTACATTGAGTTTGTATACAACTCATCAAAATTTATTTTTGTATCAATTTTTAAATCTTTAATTCTAAATTTATCGTCTACTTTTAATGATACTATGTTATCTGAGCTCATATCAATAAATTGATCTTGAAGAATGTCTAAGTTAAAGTTAATTATTTTTTTATAGTTATTTAAATTTATTCTTGATTTTTTTGTTCTGAAATTTCCAGAAATTTCAAATTGGTTTTTTAATTTATTTATATTTATATTATCAGAACTTATAAAAATATTATCCAATGATAGCTCAATTTCTTTTAAAGCAATTGAATTCTGATCAATTTTGAAATCAAACCTGGATTTTTCGATTTTTGAATTATTTATTAATTTTACTTCTGCGTCATTTACTGTTCCATTTATTATATATTTAAAAATATTTGGGTCTTTTTCATCAAAGATTATCTCTGAAGAGATCTTTATCTTTCCTTTTGTAATTTGGTTTAAAATTAATTTTCTGGTTAGATTAAAATCATATTCGTTAATAAAGTTAATAAATTGAGATGCATCATTTTCGTCTGTTAAAATTGATATTTGAGAAATGGGGTTTTTTTTATTTAGGTACTTAAAAATATTTAAATCAAACTTAATATTATTTAAATCAATTTTTTTATTATTAATTGAGATTTTAGAGTCCGGAATCTCTACCTCAAATTTAAAATTTGAAATATTTAATTTAAATCTAACATCAATCAAGTTTAGTTTTATTTTAGAGTTAATCTCATTTAATTTTTGATTAATTAAATTATTAAAATTATTTGTTTTAAATCCGACAGTTGACAAAAATATAATTACAAATACTAAGATAGTTAGTAAAAGCGTTAGTAAATAAATCTTTTTTTTATGCATTTAATTTATATAATGAACTTTCTAGAAAACTATCCATATCTCCATCTAAAATTTTTTCAGGATTAGAACTTTCAAAATTAGTTCTGTTATCTTTTACCAATTTATATGGATGCAAAACATAAGAACGAATTTGATGACCCCATCCAATTTCAGATTTGGAATTTTCAACATTTTCAATTTCTTTTTCTTTTTTTTTTAATTCATAATCATAGAGCCTTGCTCTCAACATATTCATGCAAGTTTCTTTGTTTTTATGTTGTGATCTTTCATTTTGACATTGTACTACAATTTTAGTTGGTAAATGAGTTATTCGAACAGCACTATCAGTTGTATTTACATGCTGTCCACCAGCACCGCTGGATCGATAAGTGTCAATTCTTAAATCCTTATCTAAAATTTCAATATCAATATTATCTGAGATTACTGGATAAACCCACACACTCGCAAAACTTGTATGTCTTCTTGCGCCTGAGTCAAAAGGGGAAATTCGAACGAGTCTGTGTATTCCAGATTCATTTTTTAAAAGTCCATTAATATATTCTCCACTTATTTTAATTATTGAGGATTTAATACCCGCTTCCTCCCCCTTATGTTCACTAATTATCTCAGTTTTATAATTTTTTTTATTAGCCCACTTCATATACATTCTTCTCAGCATATCTGCCCAATCTTGACTTTCTGTACCGCCGGCTCCAGCATGAAATTCTAAATAACTATCCAATGTGTCATTTTCATTTGATAAGAAACATCTAATTTCAATTTGTTTAACTTTATTATATAACATTTTTATATTAATTGATGTTTCATTTAAAATTTCGTTATTCTTTTCCTCCAAAGCTAAGTCATGCATATCGAATAAATCATTACTCTCTTTAAAAGTTTGTTCAAAACCGTTTAATAACTTTTCAAGATTAGTTTTTTCTCGTAGAATTCTCTCAGCTTTTTTTTTATTATGCCAAAAATCTGGCTCTTCTATATTTTTTGATATATTTTTTATTTTTTTTGAAATATTACTTTTTTCAAAGAAACTCCTTAACTCTTTGATTTATTTTTTCAATTTCTAATTTGATATTTATAAATTCCTGATCCATTAGTAAAATTTTAATATATTTGTAGTATTTAATCCACTGTCAAAATTACTTAATAAATTATTAGAATTATTGTCTAATTTTTTAAATGACTCAATGATCGCTTCTTTAGTTTTCGAGTTCGCTTTTTTTCCTGTTTTAGCGTCTACAACCATCTTTTTTATATTGTCAGCGACTTTGAATGGTCTAGCATTATCAGAATTGGCTGTTCTTTTCATAAATTCTTTAAATACAGGCATTGCAGTTTTCGAGCCAGTTTCAAATTTGCCAAGACTTCTAGGGTTGTCATAGCCTATATAAACTCCAACAACTAAGTTGGAAGTGAAACCTATAAACCAGGTATCCGTATTCTTATTTGTAGTGCCAGTCTTTCCTGCTAATTCAAGTTTTAAATTTTTTAAACCTTTACCTGTACCTCTTTCAATAACTCCTTTTAACATGGAAGTTATTTGATACGCGGTCTGAGGAGAAAAAATTTGTTGATATTTGCTTTTGACTATTGGATCACTTTTTCCGTCAAAGGAGATTAAATCACAATTTTCACAATATCTTTTTTCATTATTAAAAATTGTTTTGCCCTCACTATCTTGAATTCTATCGATTAAAATTGGATTAACTAATTTTCCACCATTTATAAAAGAACAATAAGCACTCGTAATTTTTAGCAAAGTTGTTTCAGCAGAACCCAAAGAAACCGACATAAGTTCATCTGGATTTTCATATATATTTAATTTTTTTGAAAAATTTATAATTTTATCTATACCTAGTTCTTGAGCAATTCTAACCGTCATTAGATTTCTTGATTTTTCAATTCCTGTTCTTAGGGTCGATGGTCCATAAAACTTTTTACCGTAGTTTTCAGGTTTCCACATTTTTAAATCATTACCTTGATCTAATACTATAGGTGCATCTAATACTAATGTTGTGGGTAAAAAATTATTTTCTAATGCAAGCGCATATATAAATGGTTTAAATGCTGATCCAGGTTGACGTTTAGCTTGCGAAGCTCTGTTGTATTCGCTTTTTCTAAAACTGAAACCGCCCGATAATGCCAAAACTCTTCCACTATATGGATCCATAACAACAATTCCACCATTTGCTTCTGGAAGTTGTTTTAAACTATAATTTCCTTCTGATAATTTTTTTACGTAAATTATGTCTCCTTTTTTAAATAATTTATAAAATTCTTTACGTGTCCAATTAACATCATCAAAATTTATCACTCCTTTATTGCCATTTTGAGTTTCTATAACTGTTTCAAATTTATCAATTCTTTTAACTTCTGCTAGATCCCAACCTAATGATTTCTCTAAATAATAATTTTTGGTTTCATCTTTCCAATTTTTAAATTTTTTTATATTTGATAACGGGCCCCTCCAACCTTTTCTTTTATCAAATTCTTGAAGACCCTTTCTTAAAGATTGGGTTGCTATTTTTTGTAATTCTAAATTTAAAGGAGTTTTAATATTGAAACCTTGCTTATATACTTTATCAAACCCATATTTATCAATTACATCTTTTCTTACGTCCTCTACATAATATCTTGAATCTTCTAAGTAAATTCTTTTTCTTTTTTTTAATTTAATCTCAGAATCAACTAATTCATTATGTTGAGTTCTGTTGATAAATCCGTTTTCCAACAAGTTATTTAAAACTAAATTTCGTCTGAACTTTGCTAACTTTTGGTTTTTATAAGGATTATATTTACTAGGTGCTTTTGGAAGAGCGGCTAAAAGAGCAGCTTCACCATAATTTAAATCACTTATCGGTTTATTAAAATATCTTAGGCTTGCTGAAGCAATTCCATAGCTTCCCTCTCCAAGATAAATTTGGTTTAAATATAATTCTAATATTCGTTTTTTTGATAAAACACGTTCAATTCTAAAAGCGAGTATGGCTTCTTTTATTTTTCTATCGATACTAACTTCATTATTTAATAGAAAATTTTTTGCAACTTGTTGAGTTATTGTTGAAGCACCTTCTAATCTTTTAGAATTTACAATGTTAAAAATATTGTTTTTTACTGCTCTAATTACACCTTTTGCATCAACTCCCGGATGATCAAAAAAGTTTTTGTCTTCTGCTGATAAGAAAGAATTAATAACAGTTTGAGATATAGCTTCATATGGCACGAATATTCTTTTTTCTGACGAAAAATCACTCACCAAAATACCATTGCCAGAATATAATTTACTAGATACGGGCGGTTTATAGCTTTCAAGATATTTGTAATCAGGCAGCTTATTAGAATAAGTCCATAAAATTGATATTATTACCGCTAGAAATATTAATGAGGATAAAAGTCCAAATATTATTAATCTTTTAATAATCTTTTGCATTTTAGTTTAAATATCCTATGAATTTGTTATTGTTAAGGCACAGAATTTATTAAATTAACTTATGAAAAAATCTCAAAATATATGTCAAAAAATTTATATATCGATGCATCGCATCCTAATGAAACAAGAGTTGTTCTTAAAAATGGCAATCATATCGAAGACTATGAATATGAAAGTATAAACAACACTCTAATAAAAAATAATATTTATCTAGGAAAAGTAAGTAGAATTGAACCATCATTACAAGCAGCATTTGTTGATTTTGGAAGAGAACGACACGGCTTTTTATCATTCAATGATATCCAATCAGACTATTACCAATTACCTTTAAGTGATTTAGAAAAAATAAAACAAGAAGAAGAAAAAGTCAGAGAAGAGCTATCAAAAGAGAGTGAAAATATAGAAGATAAAATTCTTGAAGGTAAAGAAGAAATCAAAATTGATGATCCAGTTGAAAAAAAAGAAGAAAATGAAAAAGATATTTCTTCACCTCAAAAAAAATTTCCATCAAAAAGATATAAAATACAAGAAGTTATAAAACCAAATCAGGTCATACTTGTTCAAGTATTGAAAGATGAAAGAGGTTTAAAAGGAGCTGCACTAAGTACTTTTATCTCAATAGCAGGAAAATATATTGTATTGATGCCAAATACAGCAAAAGGTGGCGGAATTTCCAGAAAAATTTTTAATCCTGGTGATAGAAAAAAAATTAGAAATATCTTAAATGAAATTATAATTCCAAAAGAAATGGGAATAATTGTTAGAACAGCAGGATCAAATAAAACTAAAAATGAAATAGAAAATGACTTAAAAAATCTCATTAAAATTTGGGATCAAATAAAAGATAATGCTTTGAATTCTATTGCACCCTCTCTTATTCATCAAGAAAGTGATATTATTAAAAGATGTATTAGAGATATGTATGATGATGATACTCAAAATATATATGTTGAAGGCAATGAGGGTTATCAAAAAACAAAAAATTATTTGAAAATGATGATGCCAATTCAAGTTAAAAAAGTAAAAAAATATAGAGATAAGATGCCACTTTTTTTTAAAGAGAATATTGAAAAAAAATTATTTGAAATTTTTGAAACAGAGGTAAAATTAATATCAGGTGGCTATTTGGTAATTAATCCGACTGAAGCTTTAGTATCAATTGATGTAAATTCTGGAAAATCTATTAAACAAAAAAATGTTGAAAGTACCGCTTTCGACACTAATATTGAAGCTGCTGAAGAAATAGCAAGACAAATAAAAATTAGAGATTTGTCAGGATTAATCATTATAGATTTTATTGATATGTTAAATTTTAATAACAGAAGACAAGTTGAGAGAAAACTTAAAGAAAAATGCAGAAATGATAGAGCAAGAATTCAAATTGGTAGGATTAGTAATTTTGGACTTCTTGAAATGTCAAGGCAAAGATTAAGAGAAAGTAATGTGAAATGGCAAATGAAATTGACTGATGAAACATTTGTTTTAAAAATTTTAAAATTAATTGAAATTAAATCATTAGAACATAATGCGAAATTAGTTAATTTAACAATTAACGATAAGATACAGAATTATATAAATGAAAACTATGAAGATGTTGTTAAATACTTTGAGAAAAAACATAAAGCAAAAATTGATATCAACACAAATAACGACCTTAACTTAGAAGATTACATAATCGAATTTAAGTCCAAAACAAAAAAAGTTTTAGATAAGATTGAAAAAGTTGAAAAACTTCAGGTAGTTAAATTTGAGGATAAAAAAGATAAAAACGTTATAGAGAATAAAAAAAGAAAAATTTTTAAGAAAAGAAAGTTTAGAAAAAAATTTTTTAAAAAAAAAACTAAATAATCCCTTTATTAGATGTGGATGCGGAACCAAAAAGATTAGCTTTAATTCTTCCCGATAAAAAAGATTTTCTTCCTGAAATTACAGCAAGCTTCATGGCCTCAGCCATTTGAATTGGGTCTTTCGCTTTTGCAATAGCAGTATTAACTAAAATACCATCACAACCCATTTCCATCGCAATACTTGCATCAGATGCTTGACCTATTCCAGCATCTATTATTAAAGGTAATTTAGTTTGACTTCTTATTATTTTAATATTTACTTTATTTTGTATTCCTAGTCCTGAACCTATAGGAGCCGCAAGTGGCATTATAGCTACAGCTCCTGCATTTTCTAATCTTTTTGCCATTAAGGGGTCATCACTGCAATATACCATTACTTTAAATCCCTCTTTTGTTAACAATTCTGTTGATCTTAAAGTTTCTATCATTTCAGGAAAAAGGTTTTTTTTATCTCCTAGAACTTCTAATTTAACTAATCTCCATCCTCCAATTTCTCTAGCTAATCTTAAAGTTCTTATTGCATCTTCTGCGGTAAAACAGCCAGCTGTATTTGGTAAATATGTTATTTTTTTTGGATCTAGGTAATCCATGAGTCTAGCTTTATTTTTATCTGATATATTTACTCTTCTAACTGCAACCGTAACTATATCAGCTCCAGAAGCTTTTATGGCTTTAGCGCATTGTTTAAAACTTTTATATTTGCCAGTTCCAACTATTAGACGTGACTTGAAGCTTCTTTTTGCTATCTCAAATTTTTTATCAATCATTATCCGCCACCAATAAAGTGAACTATTTCTATTTGATCACCATTTTGTAAAAAAATTTTAGAAATCCTTTTTTTATCTATTATTTTTTTATTTAATTCTATAGCTATTTTATTAAGTGGCATTTTTAGTTTTGTTATCAAACTCTTTAATGAAAATTTAGAAATAACTTGCATTTGTTTACCATTTACTGTTATTTTTATTTTATTTTTAACTTTCATATACTATAAGAATTTTGTGAGTAAAATATTAATCATCAACGGTCCTAATCTTAATCTAATAGGTGAAAGAGAACAATCACAATATGGTAGCAAAGATTATAAATATTTAGAGAATATATGTAAGAAACAGTCAGCAAGTTTAAATTTAAATCTTGAAATGAAACATTCAAATGTTGAAGGAGAAATTGTTGATATTATACAGAGCGCCAGAAAAAACTTTGATGGAATTATAATTAATGCTGGCGGATATAGTCACACATCAGTTGCCATAAGAGATGCACTTGAAATATTTAAAGGAAAAACAATTGAGCTACACATATCTAATATTTATAAAAGAGAGGAATTTCGTCATAAATCATTGATAAGTGGAGTGGTCACAGGAATTATTTGTGGATTAGGAACAAATGGATATATTTTGGCCATAAATTCTATGCATGAGATGTTAAATGAAAATTAATAAAAATATTATTAAAGAGCTTACTGAATATTTAGAAGAATTTAACTTAACAGAAATAGAATACACTGAAAAAGACATAAAAGTTAAAGTATCAAAATCATTTGGGGCTAATATAGCCACAAATAATGAAATAAAATCGGAAGAAAAAAAACAAAATATTAAAACTGATAATATTGTTGGAACTCAAGTTCCTTCACCTATAATAGGAACAGCATATTTAGCACCTGAACCAGGTGGAAAAAAATTTACAGAAGCTGGAAAAAAAATTAATAAAGGTGATACAATTATGATTGTTGAAGCTATGAAAACAATGAATCATGTGCCATCTCCAATAGCTGGTACTGTAAAAAAAATTTGTGTTGAAGATGGTCAGCCTGTTGAATATGGACATACCATTGCAATAATTGAGTAATAATGTTCAAAAAAATTCTAGTTGCAAATAGAGGTGAGATAGCTGTTAGAGTTATTAGAGCTTGCAAAGAATGGGGTATACAGACTGTCGCTATTCATTCTGATGTTGATAGAAACAGTATGCATGTAAGATTAGCCGATGAAAGTATTTGCGTTGGCCCTCATCAAGCAGCAAATAGCTATTTAAACATTCCAGCTATTATGTCTGCTATTGAATTGACAAATTCTGAGGCCGTTCATCCCGGGTATGGTTTTTTATCTGAAAATTATGAATTTGCAAAAATCCTTGAACAAAACAAAATTAAATTTATTGGTCCATCATCTTCGTTGATTAAAATGATGGGTGATAAAATTGAAGCAAAAAAAATTGCAAAAAAATATGGTCTTCCTGTTATTGAAGGTTCTGATGGAGGAGTAACTGATTTTAATGAAGCAAAAAAAATATGTAAACAAATTGGATATCCAGTTTTGATAAAAGCAGCTGGTGGTGGTGGTGGAAAAGGTATGAAAGTTGTTACAAAGGAAGATGAATTTGAAAGCTTATTTTTGACTGCAAAAACTGAAGCAAAAAAATTTTTCGGTAATGACGAGGTATATATTGAAAAGTTTTTTCAAAACCCTAGACATATCGAAGTTCAAGTATTATCTGGTAAAAATAGAACTGTACATCTCCATGAAAGAGATTGTTCTATTCAAAGGAGACATCAAAAATTAATTGAGGAGACACCCAGTCCTTTACTAAATGATCAAATAAGAAATGATTTATTTGATAAAACAGTAAAAATGGTAGGTCAGATTGGATACGAGGGTGCCGGCACAGTAGAATTTATTTTTGAAGATGGAAAATTTTATTTTTTAGAAATGAATACAAGAATACAAGTTGAACATCCAGTAACAGAAGTTGTAACAGGAATAGATTTAATTAAAGAACAAATCTGGATTGCTTATGATGGTAATACTGCTCTAAAACAGGAAGATATTAAGCCAAGAGGTCACGCAATTGAGTGTAGAATAAACGCTGAAGATGTGAGTAAAAATTTTCAACCTTCTCCAGGAGAAATTACGATGTGTCATCAGCCATCGGGTTTCAGAACTAGAGTAGATGGTGCAATATTTCAGGGATATAAGGTAACCCCATACTATGACAGCATGATTTGTAAAGTAATATGTCACGGAAGGAATAGAACTGAAGCTATTCAAAGAATGCGAAGATCCTTAGATGAATTTGTTATTGAAGGCATTAAAACTACTATTGACTTACATAAAATACTTTTAAATCACAAAAAATTTATAGATTCAGATTTTAATGTGAGTTGGCTTGATAAAGAAAAATTACTTTAAGAGTAACATTTTTTTAACCAAATATCATATACAGGATGATCAAATGGTCGGATTGATGGAGATGAGGCAAATGTCCAGTCATTAAAAATAAACACCTTATTATCGTCTAAATTTACTATATCTCTCACTTGCATATATGCCGTAACCTCTGGATCATCATCAAATTTTGAATTATTACATTTCAAGATATTTATAGAAAGATTTTTAAATCTATATTCTCTGCCAACTTTAATCTCAACAATCTCACTTTGTGAATTTACTTTATCTAATATTGTTAAGACTGCATAATTTTCTGTTTTAAGTTGATTTTCACTAAAAGAATTAATCGTTAAAAAATAATAATAAAAAAAAACAAGTACAAAAACTTTAGCTTTTCCAAGAAGTGTATTTTTTGTTTGAAGCATTTTTACTTTTATTTTTATTTGGATGATAAGAATTTTCAGTACCTGTTTGATTTGGCATATGTTTTTTTTGCCAAATATATTTGTCTAAATCGTGACTATTTTCAATTTTATTTCCAGTACGATGCATCCAAGAATACCACTCAATGGGTATTTTTGATGCTTCAACTTCCCCATTGTATATAACCCATCTTTTTCCTGACTTGCTCTCGTAATATTTGTTACCTGAATTATCTTCACCAACTAATTTTCCAAACAAAATTGTATTTAGCCTTGTACCAAATGTTTGTTTATTCCACCAAGTAAAAATTTCTTTAAACATTTTTATTTAATTTCAATTTATAATTGTAAATTTACAATTAGACTATAATTGAAAAATGTATATACATAATTCTTATCAAGATTCAATTTACAAATAGGATTACAATGGCAAAATATTTGGTAGAAACATATTACACATGTAGCTTTAAAGTATCTCATTATTTAGATGATATAAATGAAGAGAATCTTAACAATTTAGAGAAAAAAGAAGACGGAAAATTTGAAATTATTGATGTCAAACTAGACAATAGAAAAACAAAGAATCTTCAAAATACTAAAAGTAGTAAAGTAGAAATAGCTCCGCAAACCAATAATAATCAAAATGTTATAAATAGCAATAAATCCAAAACAATTGATGAAAGTTTTAAGAAAAATATAACTGATAATATAGGTAAAAGATTTAGCATGCCCGATAGAAGAAAAGGTTATATACAAAAAGCTTCAATAGGTAACCACAAAGTATACTTGCATACTGGTGAATATGAAGATGGTAAAATAGGTGAAATTTTTATTGATACAAGTAAGGAAGGTGAGCTAGTAAAAGCTCTAATGAATAATTTTGCGATAGCAATATCATTAGGTCTTCAATATGGCGTTCCACTAGATGAATTTGTTAATGCATACTTAGATACAAAATTTGAACCTTCTGGTAAAGTTTATGGAAATGATAGAATAATGAGCGCTAGTTCAATTTTAGATTATATTTTTAGAGAGTTAGCAATTTCGTATTTAAACAGAGAAGATTTGGCTCACACCCCGTCTATAACTGGCAATTCAGATACAAATGAAAATCAAGATAGCGATGATCAAAATCAACTAATTAAACTTGTAAAAGATATTACAAGTAAGGGCTTTGTTAGAAACGACTATAAAAAGAAATTAGTTGATTTGTCAGATATAAGGATAAATCTTAAAGGTAAAAAATAATTATTTTTTTCTTTTTGAAATATTAAGTTCTTTCAGTTGATTGTCATCAACATCAGATGGTGCATTCATCATTAAATCCTGAGCATTTTGGTTCATTGGGAACATTGTTACTTCTCTAATATTTTTTTCATCAGCTAGCAACATCACAATTCTATCAATTCCAGGAGCGATACCTCCATGGGGAGGTGCTCCATAACTTAATGCATTAATCATACCACTAAATTTTTCATTAACTGTTTCTCTAGAATATCCAGCAATATTGAATAATTTATACATTAGATCTGGCTTATGATTTCTTATGGCACCAGAAGATAACTCAATACCATTACAAACAATATCATATTGAAATGCTTTTAATTTTAGTGGATCTGAAAGATCTAAATTATCAATATCTCCTTGAGGCATTGAAAAAGGATTATGGCTAAATTTAATTTTTTTGGTAATTTCATCAATTTCAAAAATTGGATAATCAACCACCCAACAAAATGAAAAAATATTTTCATCAATTAAACTAAGTTCACTTGCTATTTTATTTCTTGCATTGCTTAATAATTTTTCAACGTCGATTTTTTTTCCACAAGACATAAAAATTGTATCTCCTACCTCAGCATTTGTTAATTTCATTATTTCTTTTAAACATTCCTCAGAAAAAAATTTTCCTACAGGTCCCTTGGCTGTTAGTTTATTTGAGTTTTCAATAGAAAAATATGCAAGACCCGATGATCCTTCCTCTTTTGCCCATTTATCAATTCCATCAAAAAAACTTCTTGGTTTTTCAGAAGTATTTTTTGTTAAAATACTTCTTACTATTGAACCATTGCTTACTAAATTTTTAAATATCTCAAAGTTAACATCTTCTCTTTTGAATATTTGTGTAATATCAGATATTATCAAAGGATTCCTCAGGTCTGGTTTATCAGAGCCGTACTTAAGCATTGCTTCATCATAGGGGATACGTGGAAACTTCTCATGAAGTAATTTTTTTGAGGAAAATTTTTTAAATAAATTTAAGAATAATCCCTCAACTATTTTAAAAACATCTTCTTGCTCTACAAAAGACATTTCGATATCTAATTGATAAAATTCTCCAGGACTTCTATCTGCTCTTGCATCTTCATCTCTAAAACATGGAGCAATTTGAAAATACTTATCGAACCCAGATACCATTATTAGTTGTTTAAATTGTTGAGGTGCTTGTGGCAAAGCATAAAATTTACCAGGATTTAATCTACTTGGGACTAAAAAGTCTCTGGCACCTTCTGGACTAGATGATGTTAATATAGGAGTTTGATATTCTAAAAAACCATATTTCTGCATTTCAGATCTAATAAATGAAATAATCTTTGATCTTAAGACAATATTGCTATGAATTTTATTTCTTCTTAAATCTAAAAATCTATACTTTAACCTTATTTCTTCTGCATATTCCTGATCGGAAAATATTGGTAATGGCAACTCCTTAGTATCAGCAAGTACTTTATATTTTTGAATTACTACTTCAATTTCTCCAGTTTTTAAAATTTTATTTACAGTATCTGTATCTCTTTCTAAAACTTTTCCTTCTATTTGTATAACAGTTTCTAAAGGAAGTTTTTCTACATTTTTAAAAATTGTATTACTTTTATCTATTACACATTGGGTTAGACCATAATGATCTCTTAAATCTAAAAATAAAAGATTACCATGGTCTCTTTTTTTGTTAATCCAACCGGATAACTTAATTGTCTCGTTTTTGTTTTTTAGACTAAGTTCGCCGCAGTTATGTGTTCTATATTTGCTCAACTTATAATCTCTTTTATTATTTTAAAATTAATAGATTTTTTTTTCTTTAAACTTAATTCATCAATCTTATATATAAAATCATGCATTTTGCTATACGATCTAGCAATTCTTTTAATAATATAATCTATAATTTTGTTATCTAATTTAATTTGTCTATCTGAAAAACTTTTCAAAATTATTGCGTATATTAAATCATCATCTGGCTGCTCAATTTTAGCTATTATACAATTCTTTAATCTAGATACTAAATCTGGAAGTGAAAATTTCATTGTATCTACAGCTTTTATTGATGAGATTAGTAAATATTTATTATCTTGTTCAATAAGATTGAATATCGAATAAAGAAGTTTTTCATTAACACTTTCATTTAAATTCTCAATGATAACATTATTTGATAGTTTTATTTGTCTTAATGTCTGATTGTTAATATTATCACCAGTTAAATACAAAGCTCCAGTTTTTGTTTTAAATATTGTGGATAAATGTGTTTTGCCAGAATATTTCTCTCCCGTTAAATTAACAATTTTTTTTTCCCATTTTGGCCAAGTATCTATAATATTCTTTGCAAAATAATTACTTTTTGAGACATAATAATCATTTTCATCAAAACTTTCATGAATTCCAAGTTCTAGTAACTTTTGATCTACTTCTCTCATTTAATTGTCCAAATATCGGTAGATGAATTTATATTTATACCATTTGTCTTTAAATTATTAACAAATTTACTAGGGTTACTATTATAAATTATTCTATATACGATTTCTTCATTATTTATTTTTTCTATTTCATAGTCATACACAAAATCTGATTTATTTAATAAATTTTCTATTTTATCCGTAATTATAAAATTGCTATTTTTTACAGAAATTTTTATCGGAATTGTAATTGAAGTATTGATTTTATTAATTAATTTCCACTTATCTTCATATAAATTTTTTAAGTTTAAAATAATTCTATCAATTGCTTCCTTGTCATCGTAATCAAAGATATTTTCATTTATATTAAAATTGAAATTTAAATTTGAAAAACTAATTTTTGAAAATATCTTTAAATTGCTCTTATTTTTATAAAATATTGCAACAAATATATTTTTAAAGTTATATCTATCTGTAATTTCTGATAAATCATTATTCTCTAAATTGTTTTTTATTTTTTGAAAAAATTGAAAATTTTCAATATTTTCATCTGGTAAATTATAATTTAATAAAAAAAATTTTTCATTTATGTTGTTCCAATTGTTATAAAAATAATTTTGATTAAAGTATTTAATTTCATTAGTTTGCATATCAATTAATATAGGTACAAATAGAACTTCTGCGTTTTTAGGTACAGATGAAATAACATTTTTACTTCTTATAAATGACAATAATTTTTTCTTATCAAATTTAACCTCAAAATCTACTTCATATTTATTGTTTACAAATTTCTCATTTGTTATTGAAAAATTATCAATTAATGAACTTATTTTATTTTTTGGTATATCTTTAAATAAATTTTTATCTTTGTTTTCTACAATTTTATAAATTAAGGTTTTAAATGCTTCGTCGAAACCTTTATTAATTACCTTATCTTTGTTAAAACTTATGTCGTATTGTTCTTTAATGGTGATATTTTTTACAGTGTAATTATCTGCAAAAACTTTAATTGTGGAAAACTTGATAAAAATTAAAATCAAAAGTAAAAAAAAAAAGTATAAGGATTTATTAATTTTATTTTTGATTAAAAGCATAACATAAACATGAAAGCTAAAAATTTCACATATGAACAAAGCGGTGTTAGCATAAAAAAAGCAGATAATTTTATTAAATTTATATCCTCAAGTACAAAAAAATCAAAAAAAAGTGGTAAATTTAAGAATATTGGAGGATTTGGAGCACTAACAAAACTTCCCCTAAAACTAAAAAATCCATACCTTGTAACTAGTACTGATGGAGTTGGCACAAAAATTGAAGTTGCCAATCAACTAAAGAAATATGATACCATTGGAATTGATCTGGTAGCGATGTGTGTAAATGATCTAATCGTTCAAGGAGCAAAACCTCTTCTTTTTTTAGATTATATATCAGTTGAAAAAATCAATACAAAAAAACTAAAAAATCTTATTAAAGGTATTATTAAAGGATGTAAGTTGGCTGGCTGTGAGCTTGTTGGTGGAGAGACTGCTGAAATGCCTGGGACATATTCTAAGGGTAAATTTGACATAGCAGGTTTTTCCTTAGGTATAGTAGAAAAACATAAAATTTTGATTAACAAAATCAGAAAAAATGATTTGGTTATAGCAGTACCTTCTAGCGGACTTCATTCTAACGGGTTTTCTTTAGTTAGACACGTTTTAAAAAAAAAGAAAATTGACTTAAAAAAAAATTCTTATTTAAAGAAAGAGTTACTTGAACCCACAAAAATTTATGTAAAATATATTTTAAAATTAATTGATAGAAAATATTTAAATGCTTGCGCAAACATAACTGGTGGTGGTTTAGAAGATAATATTAAAAGAGTCATTCCTAATAACCTTTGTGCTGAGATTAATTTAAAAAAATTAAGAACACTTAATATTTTTAAATGGCTTAAAGAAAGTGGCATAAGTGAAAGAGAAATGTTAAAAACTTTTAATTGCGGTGTTGGTTTTTGTTTAATAATAAAACCTATACACTATAAAAGGATAATTAAATTTTTTCCAAAAAATTACAAACCCTATATAATTGGAAAAATCACAAAAAATTCAAAAAAAGTAAAACTCAGTGGAAAAATTATCTGGTAAAAAAAAAATTGCAGTTTTAATTAGCGGTAGGGGTAGTAATCTTAAATCATTAATAAAATATTCAAAAACAAAGAATGCTAAATTTAAAATTATATTGGTAATTTCCAATAATGCTTATGCAAAGGGATTGGGAATTGCAAAAAAATTTAAAATTAAAAATTTATATATTTCTTATAAAAATAAAAAAAAATTTGAAAGTCAATCGCTAAAATTATTAGAAAAATATAAAACTGATTTAATTTGTTTAGCTGGATTTATGAAAATACTTTCAAACAATTTTATTAATAAATATTCTAAACCTATATTGAATATTCATCCATCCCTTCTACCTAAATATAAAGGATTAAATACTCATAAAAGAGCTATTGAAAATAAAGAAAAATATTCAGGAGCTACTGTTCATATTGTAAATAAAAAATTAGACTCTGGTAAAATTATTTTTCAAAAAAAAATAAGAATCTTAAAAACTGATGACAAAAAAAGTCTGGAGAAAAAAATTTTGAAAATAGAACATAAAGTTTACCCAAAAGCAATTATTAAATTTTTAACTAATTATTAAAAAAAAAATCTAATTCAATTTTAGCATTTTCAAGACTATCAGAACCATGAACAGAATTTTTGTCAATTGAAATGCCATATTTTTTCCTTAAAGTTCCATCTTCTGCTTCAGTTGGATTTGTTGCTCCCATTAACTTTCTATTTTCCATTACAGCATTATCTCTCTCCAAAGTCATAACCACTATCGGTCCTGATGATAAATAGGCACATAAATCATTGTAAAATGGTTTAGTCTCGTGAACTTTATAAAATCTCTCAGCTTCCTCTTTAGATATATGAATTTTTTTTTCTTTAATAATTTCAAAGCCATTATTTTTAAAATCTTTTTTAATTTGGTCCTGAAGGTTTCTTTCAACTGCATCAGGTTTGATTATCGATAAAGTTTGTTGAATGTTACTCATAGTTATCTTCAATTAATTTATTTAACAATCTAACTCCGTATCCAGTTGCTCCACCTGAATTTAAGGCGCCTCCATATTTTGAAAAAGCCATACCAGCTATATCTAAATGAGCCCATGGAGTTTTATTAATTATAAATCTTTGTAAAAATTGTGCAGCAGTTGTAGATCCAGCTCCTCCAACATAATTAATATTTTGCATATCTGCATTTTTAGAGTTAATTAATTTATCAAAATTTTCATTTAATGGCATTCTCCATAATTTTTCGTCGACATTTTCTCCCGCTTCAATTAGTTGTTTTGATAGTTTGTCATTGTTTGAAAAAAGACCTGCATATTCTGAACCAAGAGAAACAATTATAGCTCCAGTTAAGGTTGCAAGATCAACAATAAACTGTGGTTTAAATTTTTCTTCTGTAAATGTTAGAGCATCTGCCAAGACTAACCTACCTTCAGCATCAGTATTTAAAACTTCGATAGTTTTTCCGCTGTATGATTTTACGATATCACCAGGTCTTTGAGCGTTACCACTTACCATATTTTCAACTAATCCAACTACTCCAACTGCATTTATTTTTGATTTTCTAAGAGCAAGTGTCTTCATAAGTCCAACAACAGTTGCTGAACCAGCCATATCATATGTCATATCTTCCATAAATTTAGCTGGTTTAAGAGAATATCCTCCTGTATCAAAACACACACCTTTTCCTACAAAGGCTAAGGGTTTTGATTTATTTTTTGCTCCATTCCATTCTATTGTAACCAAATATGATCCTCTAATACTTCCTTGGCCAACACCTAGTAAAGCATTCATACCTAACTTTCTTAATTTTTTTTGATCATATACAATTACTTTTAAACCAAATTTCCTTAATTTTGTTATACGTTTTGCATACTCATCTGGGTGAAGAATATTACCTGGCTCTGATACTAAATCTCTTGTGAGAAAAACACCTTCTAAAAGTGAATTTAATTTATTCCTTAATAAGTTAGATTTTACAAATTTTTTTCCAATTACATAAAAATTTGTCATTACATTTTTTGATTTTTCGGTCTTATAAATATTAAAATTGTACGATTTAAGCTGTGCACCGTGCAAGAGTTTTTCTAATTGCACATTTGTTAAGTGTGATGAGTTTGGCTCAAAAAAAGATTTCTCTATTTTATTATTTTTTAAAAAATCATATAAATCAGAACCTAACTTTTCATAATCTATTGATTTTTTTGATTTTACACAATTTACAAAAATATAGGTTTTTCCATCAATGATTTGGGTAACAAATTTTTTCTCTAAAAATAATTTATTATTAAATAAACTTTTATTTAAATATTTGATTATTTTATGTTTATTATTTTTATCTTTTAATAAAATAACCTCATTATCTATGGCTACTTTAGGTACTTTAATTGCAAATTCTAATTTTAGCTTCATTTTTTTGAAATATTTAATAGATATTGTTGTATATTTATTAAATTTATAATTTCAATGAATAAATTAATCTTTCGCAAACTATCTACTGATATATTGCTATTTTTCTTACTGTCTTCTGTTGTTATAACTGTAATTGTATGGGTTATACAGGCGGTAAACCTATTAGATGTTATTTCTGAAGATGGTCATGGTATAAAAATATATTTTTTATATACAATTCTTAATATTCCAAAAATATTCAGTAAATTAATAGTTTTTACATTCTTTATAAGTCTATTCTATATTTTAAATAAATATGAGGAAAATAATGAAATTCTAGTTTTTTGGACAAATGGAATTAAAAAAATTTCTTTTATAAATTTTATTGGAAAACTATCCTTATTTTTTGTTATAATGCAATTAGCACTAAATACTTACATTGTTCCATTTTCACAAAATCTAGGTCAGTCTTATTTAAAAAATTCATCTTTAGAATTATTTCCAAAACTTATTCAAGAGAAAAAATTTTCAAACGTAATGAAGAATTTAACAATCTTTGTTGAAGAATATAAAAAGAATGGTGATATAAAAGGAATATATATTAAAGAAATTATAAATAAACGTGAAACAAAGATAATTGTAGCAAAGAGTGGAAAAATTATTAATGTGGATGGAAAATATGGCCTTAACTTATTTAATGGAGACATTACAAATTTAAATGAAAATAAATTGTACAATATTAACTTTGAAGAAACAATTTATGACATGTCAAAATTTAGTTCAAAGACAAGAAAAATAAAAAAAATTGCAGAAACAGAAACTTTAATTTTACTACAATGTATAGAAAAATTTTTTGAAAACAGGAAAGATAAAAAGCTAAGATGTAGTTCAGAAAATTCGTTTTTAGTCAAAGATATCTATGCGGAAATATTTAAAAGAACTATAAATCCTATTTATATTATATTTATTTCTTTAATTGGTTCTTTATTAGTAATAAGACCAAAACAAAATTTTTTGAACAACTACTCTAAATTTATATTATTTATTTTTGGTTTTGCTTTAATTTTACTTTGTCAGCTAAGTTATAAATATCTAGATCACTCATTATATGTAGAAATAATTTCATTACTGTCTCCAATATTATTAATATTGTTATTTTACTTATATCTTTTATTTAAAACAAAATTTAGATTGAGGTATTTATGATTATAAAAAAATATCAAATCTATATATTTAATCTATTCTTAAAAAACTTTTTTATAGTTAGTTTTGTTTTTCTCTGTATTGCTCTTATAATAAATACCTTTGAAGAGATAAGATTTTTTGAAAAATATAATGTTGAAATTTATTATGCTTTATATTTATCAGCTTTAAATGCTCCATCATTACTATTTGAAATCTTTCCATTTATATTTTTAATAGCAACAAACTATTTTTACATTGTTCTTAGAGATAAAAATGAGTTAGACATACTGAAATCCAACGGGATAAGTAATATGCGAATTTTAGGCATTTTATCATTTTTATCAATAATTTTAGGCATATGTTTAATTTTATTTTTTTATTCTTTATCTTCAAATTTAAAAAGTCGTTATCTTGAAGTAAAGAATAAGTTCTCAAATACCAATGAATATTTAGCAGTTGTAAATGAGAATGGCTTATGGATAAAAGAAGAATTAGATAATAGAAACTTTATAATACATGCTGAAAAATTTGATAATAATAATTTAAGATCTATTACAATAACCGAATCAGACAAATATTATCAAAAAAATAATACCTTAAAAGCGGAAACTGCGGATATAACGGCAAAAAATTGGAGTTTGAAAAATGTGACTATGACATCTAAAGATGGAGGTAAGAAAAATTATTTAACTTATGTTTATAATTCGTCCTTTAATGGGGAAATAATTTCTAAACTATTTTCAAATTTAAATTCTTTAAATATTTATCAATTACATGAACTTTCAAATAATTATCAAAAAATTGGTTATTCAAATAAAGACGTTAAAATCCATCTAAATAAAATATATAGTATGTCCGTATTTTATGTTCTCATGTCTATTTTAGGATATTTATTGATTAAAAAAACTCAATTTATAAGATCTACATTTTTCTCAATTTTATTCAGTGTTTTTGTATCTGTATTGGTTTATTATTTAAATTACTTTTCAAATCTTTTAGGTTCCAATGGAACACTACCCATATATTTATCAGTATGGACTCCACACTTAATATTATTCTTAATATGCTCGATAGGACTGGTTAGGATAAATGAAAATACTTAGGCTAAATTTAAAAATATTTTTTCTCTTTCTCTTTATAAATACTAATTTATCTAGTGAGATAATTTTTGATGCAAAAAATATGGAGGTTAAAAATCAAGGTAATTTAATTATCGGATTTAATTCTGAAACGAAGATACCAGAAAAACAAATTAATATAAAATCTGATAAAGCTATTTATGATAAAATAACCAATGAAGTAATCTTTTTAAATAATGTCATTTTTGAAGATTATATCAATGAAGTTATTATTTATGGGGAAAAAATAATATACAAAACAATTGATGAGATAGTATTTAGTGAAGTTGAGACAAAAACAAAAATTAGTGATAAATATGATATTACATCCAATTCTATTTACTTTGATAGATTAAAAAATAGTCTATATAGCAATGAATATACAATCATTAAGGATAATCTAAATAATAAATATGAGTTTGAAGAAAAATTTAAATATGATTTAGAAAATGAGATAATTAAGTCAAATTTATCTACGATAACTGATAGTAATAATAATAAGTTTATATTTGAAGATCTAATAATTAATCTTAAAAATAACGAAATTATTGGAAAAGAACTAAAAATTGACTTTATAAATAATTATTTTGGTAATGAAAATAATGACCCAAAAATGAGAGGTAGGTCAGCAATTTTAAACAAAAACATCACTGAGGTTCATAAAGCAGTTTTTAGTACTTGTAATATAAATAATAAAAAATGTAGAGGATGGGAACTTACAAGTAATGAATTCATACACAATAAAGACGATAAGATTTTTGAATATAAGAATTCATGGTTAAAAATTTTAGATAAAAAGTTATTTTATTTACCTTATTTTAATCACCCAGATCCAAGTGTTAAAAGAAAGTCTGGATTTCTAACTCCATCATATGGTAGTTCAAAAAAACTAGGAACATCAATTAATATTCCATATTATAAAGTTATATCGCATGATAAAGATTTAACTTTTAATCCAAGGATATACGCTGACAAAAGTTATTTGCTTCAAAATGAATACCGACAATCTCTTGAAAATTCCAAAATTACAAGTGACTTCAGTATGTTAATTGGATCCGAAGGAACAAAGTCGCATTTTTTTTACAATCAAGTTGGTTCATTAAATGAGAAAATTGATTTTGTTTTAAATTTACAAGATGTAAAGGATGACAACTTCCTCAAAACACATAAATTGAGCGAGACATCTCCTCTAATTAAAAGCGAAAGTTTATTGAATTCCAAATTAGATTTAAATTGGAGAATAGATAATAAGACTAAATTAAACTCATCTATATTAATTTATGAGGATTTATCAAAAGGGTATCATGACAGATATCAATATATATTTCCGAATTTTAATTTTTCAAAAAATATAGATATTAATAAAAAATATAATGGATCTTTTGATTTTAGATCATACGGATTTCACAAGAATTATAATACTAATGTTACTGAAGCAATTTATAATAATGATTTTTTATTTAGTTCATTTGATTTTATTAATAAAAATGGAATTGTTACAAATTATGATGTGCTATTAAAAAATACAAATATTTATTCTCAAAATTCTTTGAACTTTAATGAAAATACAGAATACAATCTTTATGGAATTGTTAAAATTGATGGAAGCTACCCATTACAAAAAAAAATGGATCAGTATACAAATTTCCTTAAACCAAAAATGTCTTTCAGATATAGTCCTAATGGAAACAGAAATATAACATCAAAGGATATTAGACTAAATTACGATAATGTTTACAGTTTAAATAGGATTGGATCAAATTATCAAGTGGAAGGCGGTGAATCATTAACATTGGGTTTAGAATTTCAAAGAGAAAATAATAATAATGGAAGGATATTTGATTTAAATTTAGCCAATGTTATTAAAATAAAAAAGAGTAATGATCTACCAGTAAAATCGAAATTAAATGAAACTAGATCTGATATTTTTGGAAATATGAATTTGAGCTTAAACAATAATTTAGGATTAGGATACGTATTTTCTTATGATAGAGACTTAAAATATTCTAATCTAGAAGGAATTAATATTGACCTGAGAGTTAATAATTTCATATCTAATTTTTATTATTTTACTGAAGATAACGATTTTGGAAACTCTGAAAATATCACAAATAAGACGAGTTATGCATTGAATGAAGAAAATTTTTTAAGTTTCAAAACGTCAAAAGATTTAGTGGATAACTTTACTCAGTTTTATGATTTAAACTATGAG
The DNA here is from genome assembly GCA_902531175.1 of uncultured Pelagibacteraceae bacterium. GTDB lineage: Bacteria > Pseudomonadota > Alphaproteobacteria > Pelagibacterales > Pelagibacteraceae > Pelagibacter. The sequence continues at coordinate 242,134 of CACADE010000001.1, read as the reverse complement.
TATTTAACTGACTGTTTGTCAATAAGTTTAAATTATTCAAAATCATTTTACAAAGATGGAAATTTAGAACCAAACACAAGTCTTTCTTTTTTAATAAAAATTATACCTTTCACTGAGATCGGTGTTGCAAATAGTATTTTAAAATAAAATGACAAAATTAATGAAATATTTTTTTGTTTTTTTTTGTTTTTTTTTAACTTTAAATGCATATTCAGAAATTTCGATAAAATATAAGATAGGTAATGAAATAATTACAAATGTTGATATATTAAATGAACAAAAACTCCTTCTTTTTCTTAGACCGGATTTAAAAAAATTAAATTCTACTGAAATCAAAGAATTATCAAAAAACTCTTTAATTAAGGAAATTATAAAAAAAAAAGAATTAAAGAAATATTTTGACTTAGAAAAAAAATATAATTTTATCGATGAATTAAGGATAAATCTTTATAATTTTAAAAATATAAAGAATGATAAACAATTTGAAGAGCTTATTAAAAATGAGAATATTGAAGAGAAAAATTTAATTGATAAGCTAAAAATAGAAGCTCTTTGGAACGAACTTATATACAATAAATTTTATAATTTAGTTAAAATTGATAGAGATTATCTAAAAAAACAGTTAGAAAAAAAAATATCTAGTGATCTAAAATTTAGTTATAATTTATCAGAGATACTTTTTGAACTAAATCAAAACGAAACTGAAGATAAAAAATTCAAATTAATAAAAAATAATATTAATAAAAATGGTTTTGAGTATTCAGCATCTAAGTTTAGTATTTCAAATAGTTCGTCTAATGGTGGAAGTATAGGCTGGGTAAAAGAAACTCTATTATCAAAAGAAATAAATAACGTTATAAAAAATATTAGTGTTGGTGATTTTTCAAAACCTATTAAATATCCAAATGGTTATTTAATATTAAAAGTTAATGAAAAAAAAATAATTAAAGAAAAAATTGACATTAATAAAGAGCTTCAGGAATTTATAAAATTTGAAAAAAATAAACAATTAAACCAATTTTCACTACTATTTTTTAGAAAAATTAAACAAAATCAGAGTATTTATGAATATTAAATATATTATTATTTTGCTAGGCGAGCCAAATAGCACTTTCTCGGAAATACTGGGAAAGTTCTTTAAAAAGAATAAAAATAAAAGGAAGAAAATTATAATTATAGGGAGTCACGAATTATTAAAAAAACAATTAAAAAAATTAAAATTACAATTTTACTTAAAGAAAATAAATACTATAGAAGAGGCAGATTTTAATAATCCAAACATAATTGATATAAATCTTAAATTTAAAAAAGCTTTTGGTAGAATATCCGAATCATCTAACGAATATATCAACCAATGTTTCAAACATGCTCTAGATCTAATGAGAAAAGATAACAAAAAATTTGCTTTAATAAACGGTCCAGTCTCAAAAAAAACTTTTTTAAAGAAGAAATATTTAGGTATTACAGAGTACCTGTCTAAGAAATCTAAATCGAAAAATGAAGTAATGTTGATTTACAATAGAGAACTTTCTGTATCTCCATTAACTACACATTTACCCATAAAAAATGTAACAAAAAATATTTCAAAAGAAAAAATTGTTAACTCAGCTAAAAAGATAAATAATTTTTACCGAAATATATTAAAAAAGAGTCCTAAGATTGCAGTTTTAGGTCTTAATCCTCATTGTGAAACCATAAATAAAATTAGTGAGGAGGAAAAAATTATAGTACCTGCTATAAATTTTTTAAAAAAAAATAAAATAAGAATTTATGGTCCTTTTTCTGCAGATACTTTTTTTTTAAAAGAAAATATAAGAAAGTATGATGTTGTTATTGGCATGTATCATGATCAAGTGTTGACTCCAATAAAAACATTATACAATTTTAATGCAATAAATATAACTTTGGGGTTACCATTTATAAGAATTTCACCTGATCATGGACCAAATCATAAAATGTTGGGAAAAAATATATCTGATCCATCTTCATTTATCTATGCAATGAAATTTTTAAATAAATTATGAGTGACTTTCTAGCCAAGAAAAGCTTAGGTCAAAATTTTCTTAAAAATATAAATATTTTAGAAAAAATAGTCGATGAAGGTGAAATAAATTCAAATGATATTTTGTTGGAAATAGGTCCAGGAACAGGAAATTTAACGAATCTTTTAATTCAAAAAAAACCAAAAAAATTGATTATTGTAGAAAAAGACAAACAACTATCCGCAAAATTAAAAGACAAATTTGGTTCTAAAGTTAAATTAATAAATGATGATATTTTAAATTGTTATAATAATTTTATTTGCGATAAACCAATTAAAGTATTTGGCAACCTACCCTATAATATATCTACGAAAATCTTAATAAATTATTTAAAATTAGAAAATCTTAACAAATTTTATGAAAAATTTATTTTTATATTTCAAAAAGAAGTGGCCGATAGAATTATTGCTGAAGAAAATACAAAATACTTTGGAAGATTGGCTATTTTTACATCATGGAAATTACATAAAGAGAAGATATTTGATATTGCTCCAGAAAATTTTAATCCCATACCAAAAATTTGGAGTAGTTTAATCGCTTTAAAACCTAAAGATGAGATTTTTAAAATAAACAGAGCAGATAATCTTGAATATATAACTAATACATTTTTTTCCCAAAGAAGAAAAATGATTAACAAACCATTTAAGAAAATTTTTCAGAACCAATCGTCAATTTGTGAGAAAATAGGATTGAACTTAAAAGATAGGCCTCAAAATATTTCAGTTCAAAAGTATCTAGAAATAACAAAAATATATGAAGAATTAACTTAATAAGTTTTCAATATGTTTTTTAATTTTCTTTTTATCATAAAAAGGTTTTTTTTTATTTTTTTTGGAAATTATAGACATAATTTTTTTGTAACACTTTATTAAATCATCATTTACTACAACATAATCATAATCCTTCCAATGCAATATATCACTTTTAAATTGCTTCATTCTTTTTTTCACAGTTACGTGATTTTTTCTCTCTCTTTTTAGTAATCTTTTATAAAGTTCATTTTTTGTTGGTGGTAATATGAATACAGTAAGTAATTTATATTTTAATTTTTTCTTTTTTATTTTTTTTGTACCTTGCCAATCAATATCAAAGAGAACATTTTGACTTTTTTCAAGTTTTTCATAAACAATTTTTTTGGAAGATCCATAAAAATTGTTAAAAACATTTGCATATTCTAAAAATTCTTTTTTAGAGATCAATTCTTTAAATTTTATTTTAGAAATGAAAAAATAATCTTTGCCATCTTTTTCTTTAGGTCTTGGCGGTCTAGTGGTATGTGAAATAGAAGTAAAATAATTTTTATTTTTTGATATTTTTTTAACTAGTGTTGTTTTTCCTGCTCCCGAAGGTGAAGATAAAATTATCATACCACCTTTAGTGAAGCTGGTCATTAATTAAAAAAATTAATTTGCTTTATTTTCGATAAATTTAACAGCATCACCAACAGTTAGGATTTTCTCTGCATCACTATCGGAGATTTCAGATCCAAATTCTTCTTCAAATGCCATTACCAATTCAACTGTATCCAAACTGTCAGCACCGAGGTCATCAATAAAACTTGATTCTTCTGTAACTTTTGCCTCATCAATTCCCAGATGATCTGCAACTATTTTTTTTACCTTACTTGAAATATCTTCAGACATATTCTTCCTTTTAAAGTTAATTCGTTAATAAATATTTATATTATTTTGTCAACTAAAATACATGCCACCATTCACATGTATTGTCTCCCCAGTAATATAATTAGATAAATCAGAGGATAAAAAAAGTACTGTATTAGCAACATCAACAGGTTGTCCAAACCTATCTAGCGATATTTTTGATTTTAATAATTCTTTATGAGTCTCTGAAATTTTGTCTGTCATATTACTTTCTATAAATCCTGGTGAAATACAATTTATTTTTATATTTTTTTTTCCATATTCTAAAGCTAAGCTTTTTGACATTCCAATTATTCCAGATTTAGATGCAGCATAATTTGCCTGACCAATATTTCCTGTATGCCCAACAACAGATGTAATATTTATTATCTTTCCACTCTTATTTTTTAACATTTTCTTAATAGCAAACTTACTTGTTAAATAAGTAGAAGTTAGATTTATATCAATAACACTTTTCCATTCACTTTCTTTCATTCTTATAGATAGATTGTCCAGTGTGATTCCTGCATTATTAATTAAAATATCAATTTTATTTTTAAATAAAATATTTACTTCTTCTAAAAAGTTCTCGATTTGATCATGTTTAGAAATATCAAATACTTTGATATTAATATTTGGATAATTAAGTTTTAACTTCTCTAATTTTTCATTGTTTGTTCCTGTGGCCAGAATATTTGCTCCATAATCATAACATTTTTCAAGAATTGAATTACCAATGATGCCAGTAGCCCCTGTTAATAAAATATTAGTATTTTTTAGATTTATCATTTTAAATTAAGTCTTTTAATATCTTCTAAATTATTTACTTGATTTACAATATTATTTCTATCAATTCTTTTAACTAATCCAGATAATACTTTACCAGGACCAATTTCGATAAAATTATTTACACCATTTTTTGACATATTTTCTATAATTTCTCTCCATCTTACTGGACTTTCTATTTGTTCTAAAAGAAGTTTTTTTATTTCATTGGAATTTTTTGAAAAAGTTGCTGAGACATTAGAGTAAACTTTCACAGTTGGTGTTTTAAATTCTATTGACTTTATTTTATCTAACATTTCAATAGTTGCATTTTTCATTAGTGGGCAATGAAAAGGTGCGCTTACTGGAAGTTTTATATTTTTAATCTTTTCATTTGATAACTTTGATTGTAATAATTCTAAATTTTTAAGCTCTCCACTCACTACGATCTGTCCTGGTGAATTATCGTTTGCTATGTAACATTTAAAATCATCTTGATTGTCTGATAGTAGCTGGTCAACTTTATTTTTATCAGCACCAAGAATTGCAACCATACCTCCATTTCCATTTTTAACGGCATTGTTCATTGCATTTCCTCTGTCTCTAAGCAATAGCAAAGTATCCTTAAAATTTAATGACTCGGCACAACATAAAGCTGAATATTCTCCTAACGAATGTCCTGCAAAAAATTCTGCTTTACTAGCATCAAAATTTGTATCTTTATAAATAGTTAAATATATGGAGTAACTTGTTAAAAATATAGCAGGTTGTGTATGCTGAGTACTGTTTAATTTTTCTGTTGGGCCCTCAAATATAATTTCACTAATTTTATATTTTAGAAGATCATCTGCCTCTTCAAATAATTTTCTTATGTAATCAAAATTATCGTATAATTCTTTTGCCATTCCCATGTGTTGGGATCCTTGGCCCGGAAATAGAAGTGAAAACATAGAAAAAACTTTAAAAAATTTAAATTTTTTTTTATTGTATTTAAAATTTTATAATAGTATATCCTCTTTTTTTTAAAAGATTATAATGAGCTATTACGAACATACTATAATTGCAAGACCTGATGTATCTCCCAATCAATTTAAGCAAATTGAGGAAAAATATAGTAAAATAGTCCAAGAAAATAATGGGGACATACTTAAAATTGAAAATTGGGGATTGATGAACTTGTCGTATTTAATAAAAAAAAACAAAAAAGGTAATTATTTACATTTTAAAATAAAAGGAAATGGTAATACAATATCAAAACTAGAAAAGAGTGAAAAAATTGACAAGTCTTTATTGCGATATCTAACCGTTAAAGTTAAAAAAATAGACACAGAAACGAATTACTTTAACAAAAACGATGAAAACGGCAAGAAATCAATATAATGAAAAAAAAAGTATTAAAAAAGAAAAATTCACAGAATAACTTTTCTAAGCTAAGTGTTTTTCAAAATCAAAAATACAAATTTAAAAAGAAGTGTCCCCTTTCGGGTAAAGGTGCTCCTACAATAGATTATAAAAATATTAAGTTATTAAAAAGATATATATCTGAAAACGGAAAAATCTTACCATCAAGAATTACTTCAGTTAGTCAAAAAAAACAGAGGGAATTATCTTTGTCAATAAAGAGAGCTAGAAATTTAGCATTAATTTAAAAATGAAAGTTATTTTATTAGAAAACGTGAGAAAGTTAGGCTCAATAGGTGAAATTATAGATGTTAAGAGAGGTTATGCAAGAAATTACCTTATTTCTAATAAAAAGGCATTATTTGCATCCAAAGAAAATATAAAAGAAGTTGAAAAGATAAAAGTTGAGCTAGACAAAAAAGATCAAGAAAAGAAAGCTGCTGCAAAAACATTAAAAGAAACTTTGCAAAACAAAGAGTTTTTAATAAAAAAACTAAGCACTGAAAATAAAGAACTTTATGGTTCAGTTAAACCGTCAGAAATCTCAAAAATGATCATAGAAAAAGAAAAAATCGAGATAAATCCATCTCAAATACAACCTGTTAAAGAAATAAAAACTTTGGGTACATTTAAAGTAATTTTAAATTTGCATTCCGAAATACAAACTGAAATAAATATAAAAGTAATTTCTGAAGACAATAAATAATTATACATTTTTTTCCCCATAAAAAATTAAACTTTGTTATTTCATCAAAAATTAAATAATATTGAGAATGTCTCAATCTTTGAATATATTAAGAAGCAAAGCTGATGAATTACCAAACAATATTGAGGCTGAACAATCAGTAATTGGATCTATACTATTAACAAATGAAATTTTCGATGAAGTAAGCTTAATTTTATCTAGTAAGAATTTTTATGATCCAATTCATAAAAAAATATTTGAAGCATTAGAAAAATTAATTTTTGGAGGGCTCTTAGCTAATCCAATCACATTAAAAAACTATTTTGAAAAAGAAAAAGATGAATTAAATATTCCTGAATATTTAGTGAAGATTACAAAATTTTCGACATCATCAAGACAAGCGATAGAATACTCTAAATTAATTTTTGATCTATATGTCAAAAGGCAATTAATAAAAATTTCTGGAGATGTCATAGACCAAGCTAAACTAAATGATATTGGTATTGATGGCCAAAATATAATAGAGACTTATGAAAAATCTTTATTTGATTTAGCTGAAAAAGGATCTTTCAGTTCTTCGTTGATAAAATTTGATGAAGCAATGAGGCAAACAATTGAAATGGCTTCAAATGCTTATAAAAATGAAGAGGGTATAGTCGGTGTACCAACAGGTTTGAGAGATTTAGATGATAGACTGGGTGGATTGCATAAATCAGATCTAGTCATAATAGCCGGAAGACCATCAATGGGTAAAACAGCATTGGCAACAAATATTGCATTTAATGCGGCAAAAAAAATTCAGGAGAGTGGAGAAAAAACGTCTGTAGCTTTTTTTTCTCTTGAGATGTCCTCAGAACAACTTTCAACAAGAATTTTAGCTGAGCAATCACGTATTAAATCTAATGACATAAGACGAGGTAAAATATCTGAAGAACAATTTGATAAATTTATTGAGACATCAAAAGATATTTCTGAGCTTCCTTTATACATTGATGAGACACCAGCAATAACAATTGCCGCCTTAAGTAATAGAGCCCGAAGAATTAAAAGATTACATGGATTAGATATGGTAGTAATAGATTACATACAATTGATGAGAGCATCTAATTCAAACAATGGAAGAGTTCAAGAAATTTCAGAAATTACACAAGGATTAAAAGCTTTAGCTAAAGAATTAGCCGTGCCTGTATTAGCGCTTTCACAATTATCGAGAGCAGTTGAACAAAGAGATGATAAAAAACCACAATTATCAGATTTAAGAGAATCAGGTTCAATTGAACAAGATGCAGATGTAGTGATGTTTGTCTATAGAGAAGCTTATTATTTACAAGGAAAAGAGCCTAGACCTGCAACAGTAGAACATGCTGAGTGGCAAGCAAAAATGAATGAAGTGTCTCATTTGGCAGAATTAATTATTCAAAAGCAAAGACATGGACCTACGGGCAACGTTATGCTCGAATTTGAAGCAATGTTTACCAAATTTAAAGATATTCAAAATAATTAAATTAAATTATAAAAGCTAATAGTCAATGTTAGCCAAATTTTATCAGAATAATATTTTAAAAAAACCAAGCTTAATTTTAATTTTATTATTAATTTTATTATTTTTTTTTGGATATCACTCAAAAAACTTTAGACTTGATGCATCCTCTGAAACATTATTAATAGAAGGTGATCCAGATTTAAAATACCTGAATGAAATAAACGATAGATATGGTGCAAAAGAATTTTTAGTTCTTACATACACACCAAAAAAGAGAATGATAGAAGAGTCTTCTATTAAAAATCTATTAAAACTTAAAAACCAAATTCAACAACTTGACTGGGTACATAATGTAATCACGCTATTAGATATTCCATTATTAAGTAGCTCTGATGATCCTCTTATTGAAAGACTACAAAACTACTCAACACTAACATCCCCGAACATTGATAAAGAAAGAGGATTTAATGAAATACTGAATAGTCCTGTTTTCAGAAATTTTGTTATCAGTGAGGATGGTAAAACATCTGGCATTATAGTTTACTTAAAATCAAAAGATAAAGTTACAGAGTTTAAAAGTAAGTCAGAAGAAGAATTATATAAAGATAATTTAAAAAAACAAAACCATAAAAATATTTTGGAAATAAGACAAGTAATTAAAAATTTTGACTCAACTAGTAAAATTCATTTAGGAGGCATTCCTATGATTGCTGATGACATGATGACCTTTATAAAAAATGATATAATAGTTTTTGGTCTTGGCGTTTTTGTATTTATTATTGCTACTCTTTGGTATGTATTTAGAAAATTAATATGGGTAATTGTCCCAATTAGTAGTTGTTTTTTTTCAGTATTAATAATGACTGGACTTTTAGGTCTCTTGGGATGGAAAGTTACTGTTATATCATCAAATTTTATTGCTTTAATGTTGATATTGACGATGGCTATGAATATTCATATTAGTACTAGATACCTTCAAATCTCAAAACAATTTCCTAAATTGAATAAATTTAAGATTATCTCTTTAACAACAAGCAAGATGTTTTGGCCTATATTATATACAGCTTTAACAACTATATTTGCTTTCTTGTCTCTGGTGTTTAGTGAAATAAAACCAATAATAGATTTTGGATTTATGATGACTTTTGGTTTAATAATTTCATTTCTTATTACTTTTAGTCTATTGCCAACATTAATTAATTTATTAAATTTTAATAAAGTTTCTTTAAAAGAAGAGAAAGGGACCAAAATAACTAATTTTTTTAGCAACGTTTCAGTTTCAAATCAAAATACAATATTTGGAACTACCTTAATAATTATATTTTTAAGTATATTAGGAATTTCAAAACTTGAAGTGGAAAATAGTTTTATAAATTATTTTGATAAAAAAACAGAAATTTACAAAGGAATGAAACTTATAGATGAAAAATTAGGTGGCACGACACCACTTGAAGTTATTTTAAAATTTCCAAAAAAAGATGAAATTGAACAAAAATCAGACGATGACGAGGATGATTGGGGTGATGAAGATGAAAATGATGAAAAATATTGGTTTACTAAAGACAAAATTGATAAGATAAAAAAGGTCCATAACTATTTAGACTCATTGGAGCCAGTTGGAAAAGTTCTCTCTTTTTCTTCAATAATTGATGTTGCTACACAATTAAATAACAATAAAGAGTTAGGTTCTTTAGAAATGGGAGTCTTATATACTAAAATACCAGATAACATAAAAAGAGAAATTGTTGATCCATACATATCTATAAAAGACTCTGAGGCTAGAATAAGCTTAAGGATAAAAGACTCATTGGATAATCTAAGAAGAAATGATTTACTTATTAAAATACATTCTGATCTTGAAAATAAATTAAATTTAAAAAAAGATGAATATAAATTAGGTGGAGTATTAATTCTGTTTAACAATCTTTTACAAAGTTTATTCAAATCTCAAATTTTGACCCTTGGATTCGTTATGCTTGGAATTCTGATAATGTTTATCATTCTTTTCAAAAATTTAAAATTAGCTTTAATAGGTGTTGTGCCAAATTTTATAGCAGCTTTTTTTATATTAGGTTTAATTGGATTATTGGGAATTCCTCTTGATATGATGACAATTACAATAGCAGCAATAACTATAGGTATAGCTGTAGATAATAGCATTCATTATATTTATAGATTTAAAGAGGAGTATGAAAAATTAAAAAGTTATAATAAGACACTTAAATTGTGCCATTCAACAGTCGGTAAAGCTATTTTAAATACTTCAATTACAATAGTTTTTGGATTTTCAATTTTAGTAATGTCAAATTTTATACCAACAATTTACTTTGGTGTATTCACGGGGATTGCTATGTTGCTTGCAATGGTTTCAGTTTTAACACTTTTACCTTCTTTATTGCTTAAAATTAAACCATTCAATTAATGATTGAAGCTATTCAGGATTTTTTTATACAAGTAACATTGTTTGATTATATTTTTTTTATATTAACCATTTATTTTTTAGTTCAAGGGTCTAGAAAAGGTTTTGTTTTAAGTTTATTGTCAGCCGCCAAATGGGTTTTGGCATATATTTTAACAATTTATTTATTTCCGAAAGTAAAGCCTTACTTTGATGGTATTTTAGATAGTGAATATGTTCTTGACATAACTGTAGGTGTAATATTATTTATCTTAATAATATTTCTTATTCTTTTAGGAAATAAAGCAATAAGTAAAGTTGTAACCTACACTGGATTAGGTTCAATCGATAAAGTTTTTGGTTTTTTCTTTGGAATCGCTAAGAGCTATGTTCTAATTGTTTGTTTGTTTACAGCTATTGACGTCATCTACGATAGCAAAAAATGGCCGTTAAATTTAAAAGATTCATTAACATTTCCTTGGGTTGAAAAAGGTAGTATCTATCTTATAAAGGTATTTCCAAATCAAAAACAATATGAAGACGCTAAAGAAAAAGTTCAAGATGTATAACCCTAAATTAAAAGAGGAATGTGCCGTCTTTGGTATAAGCAATACACCAGAAGCATCGACCTTAACCGCTTTAGGACTTCATGCGTTACAACATAGAGGGCAAGAAGGTTGTGGAATTGTATCATTTGATGGTGAAAAATATCACTCTGAAAAAAGATTTGGTTTAGTTGGTGACAACTTTAATGAGGAAAAAGTTTTAAAAAACTTACCAGGAAATTATGCAATAGGTCACAATAGATATTCTACAACTGGCGGAACTGCTTTAAGAAATGTACAACCATTCTTTGCTGATACTAATTCGGGTGGAATTGGTGTTGCACATAATGGAAATCTAACGAATGCCATAACACTAAGAAATAAAATGGTTGAAGAAGGCTCAATCTTTTACACAACATCAGATACAGAAACGATAGTTAAACTCATAGCTAAATCGAAAAGACCAAAGACAATTGATAAAGTTATTGATGCTTTATTTCAAATTCAAGGGGGATATGCTTTGGTTATGATGACACAAAATACTCTTATTGGGGTAAGAGATCCTTATGGAATTAGACCTCTAGTTATTGGAAAATTAAAAAACTCTTATGTTTTTGCGTCTGAAACCTGTGCTTTTGATATTATTGGTGCAAAGTTTGTTAGAGATGTTGAAAATGGTGAAATTGTTTATGTAGAAAATGATGAATTAAAAAGTATTAAGCCATTTCCTCAAAAAAAAGTGAGACCATGTGTATTTGAATATATTTATTTTTCAAGACCAGATAGTATTTTAAATGGTAAAACAGCCTACGAATATCGTAAAAGATTTGGAGGCGAATTAGCTAAAGAAGATAATTTAGATGCTGACCTAGTTGTACCAGTGCCAGACTCTGGTAATGCTGCTGCATTAGGTTATGCAGAAGAAAAAAAAATAAACTTTGATCTAGGTTTAATAAGAAATCATTATGTTGGTAGAACTTTTATAGAACCTTCACAGCAAATTAGAAGTTTAGGAGTTAAATTAAAATTAAATGCAAATGTTTCAGTTATTAAAAATAAGAAAATTATTTTAGTTGATGACTCTCTTGTAAGAGGAACTACTTCATCAAAGATTGTAAAAATGTTGTATGATAATGGCGCTAAAGAGATACATGTTAGGATAGCTAGTCCAGAAATAAAATACCCCGATTTTTATGGAGTTGATACACCTACAAAAAAAGAATTATTAGCAGCAAATAAATCAGTAGATGAAATAAAAGAATTTATAAAAGCAAAATCACTTAAATTTTTAACGTTAGATGGTTTGTATCGAGGGATGGGTTTTGAGAAGAGAAATGATGCTTATCCTCAGTTAACTGATCATCATTTTACTGGTGATTATCCAGTAAAAATAATTGATGAACTTGGAGAAGATAAAGTTACACAATTATCGTTATTAAGTACTGGGTCGAGTAATTAATGAAAAAAGTAAATTTTACTGAAATGAAAAATGGTTCAAAAGAAGATTATGAATTATTAGAAAAATATGAAAAAAATTTTGAACGTAAGACAGCGGATAGATTGCTCAAATATCTTGCAAGTCAAACTACAACTCTTGAGGGTTATCAAATAACTAGATTAGAACATTCCTTGCAAGCAGCAACAAGAGCTTACAAGAATGGAGAAAGTGAGGAGATGGTTGTAGCAACTTTACTTCATGACATAGGGGATGACTTGGCGCCTATGAATCATTCTCAATATGCTGCTTCAATAATCAGACCTTATGTTTCAGAAAAAACATATTGGATAATACTTCATCATGGACTTTTTCAAACTTATTACAGTGCTCATCATTTAGGGGGTGATAGAAACGCTAGGGATAAATTCAAGGACCACAAATATTATCAAGATACAGTTGATTTTTGTGAAAAATATGACCAGTCTTCTTTTGATCCTAACTACAAATCTATGTCTTTAGAAGAGTTTGAACCAATGGTAAAAAAGATATTTGATAGAAAACCTTTTTATCATCACTAATATTTAAAAGAAAACATGACTAATAAACTCAAGGAAGAGAAGAGTCCGTATTTAAAACAACATAAAGATAATCCAGTTAACTGGTTTGCTTGGAATAAAGAAAGTTTAGAACAAGCAAAAAAAGAAAAAAAACCAATATTTCTTAGTGTTGGATATGCGAGTTGTCATTGGTGTCATGTTATGGCTCATGAAAGTTTTGAAGATGATGAAACAGCTAAAATAATGAATGAAAAATTTATAAACATTAAAGTTGATAGAGAAGAAAGACCTGATTTAGATTATGTTTTTCAAAGAAGTTTATCTATTTTAACAGGAACACAAGGAGGTTGGCCTTTATCGATGTTTCTTGATGAAAATGGAGTTCCTTTTACTGGTGGAACTTATTTCCCACCAAAAGAAATGCATGGAAGACCAGATTTTCAAAAAGTTCTAAATAATGTTTCTGACGTATATAATAAGAATAGAGAAAAAATTCTCGATCAAGCACCCCAAATGCAAGAAATATTTGGTAAAATTAATCAAAGATCAGCAATATTAAATCAACCTTTAGAACCGTTTTTAGAAAAAATTATACAGCACCTTGATAAAGATAATGGGAGTTTCAAGGGAGCTCCTAAGTTTCCCCAATTTTATTTATTTGATGCAATGTTTTATTTTTATTTAAAAACAGGAAAAGAAGAATACTTTAAACCTGTTGAAACTTTACTTTACAATATTTCTTCAAAAGGAATGTATGATCATCTAGCTGGAGGTATAGCAAGATACACTGTTGATGAAAATTGGATCATCCCTCACTTCGAAAAAATGCTATATGATAATATTCAATATATAGGATTGTTAAATAAGTTCTTTCAAAAAACTAATAATCTTTATTATAAAGGGAAGTTAGAGCAAACCATAAATTTTATCAATTCAGAATTTAAAAATGATTTTGATCTTTATGGGTCTGCATATGATGCCGATAGCGATGGTGTTGAAGGAAAATATTATGTATGGAATTATGCAGAACTAAAAAATACTCTGGGTTCTAAATTTAATTTATTTGCAAAAAAGTATAATTTAACTGAAGAGGGAAATTTTGAAGGTAATAATATTTTAATAGAAACTCATAATAAACTTTCCGATGATGAGATTAAAGAAATCTCAAACATAGAAAAAACGTTATTAGATCAAAGAAATAAACGTACTAAACCATTATTTGATGATAAATCTCAAACTGATCAAAATTGTTTTTTATTAGAAACACTTCTTCTTTCATCGCTAGTAACTGATAATGAAGAACTAAAACAAAATACTCTTGTTAGTATAAAGATATTGGAAAAATATTTATCAGACAAAATTTTCCATTGCTATCAAGACACAGAGATTGACGCTTTTTTGGAAGATTACGTATACTATGCTAGTCTTTTGATAACTATTTATGAGTTAGATGGTGACGTTAAATACATCGGAAAAGCAAATGATATTTTAATAAAAACCTGGGAATACTTCTTTGATAAAAAATCAGGCTTAATGCAGAAAAATAAAATATTAGACAATGATCTATTTGTACAACCAATAGATCTAAATGATAATAATATACCAAATGGAAATAGTGTATATTTAAACTTATGTAATAAAATATATATTATAACTAGCGATAAAATATGGTTTGAAAAAATTGATATTTTAAAAAAAAGTTTCCACCAAGTTTTAAACTCAAACTTTGCACAAATGTTTAGTTTTGTAAAATCATTGGATATTTGTAATGAAAGTATATCTTTTACAATTCATGGAAAGCAAAATTTAGATCCTAATATAAAAAAGTATTTGCAAAAAAAATTCTTTACTAGAGCTACATTTAAATATCTAGATAATGAAGTAAAAGAGGCAAAAATTGTTATATGTAAAAATCAAACTTGCTCTAACAAATTAAGTAATATAAAGGAAATTGAAGATTATCTAAAAAGAAACAATATAAGCTAATGATAGAAACAAAGGAACAAATAATAGAACATTTTAAGTCAGGCTCAAAGGATAAATCTAATTTGAAGATTGGAGTTGAGCATGAAAAATTTATTTTTGATAAAAAAACAAATACGAGAATTGATTATTCCAAAATCAAGAAAATGTTTGAAAATTTATATGAGTTTGGCTGGAAACCTATTTTTGAGGAAAAAAGTCCAATAGCGTTAACTAAGAATGGTAAAAGTATTACTTTAGAGCCTGGTAATCAAATAGAGCTATCTGGAGCAAAATTAAATAATATTCACGAAGCTTGTGCTGAATCTCATGAATATTTATTTGAGTTAAATCAGGTAATTGAAAAATTAGATTTTAAAATAGTAAGCGCTGGATATGATCCTATATCTAAACTTGAGGATATACCTAATAATCCAAAAAAAAGGTATGAGGTTATGACCAAAGATATGCCTGTTGGAGGAAAACTAAGTTTGGATATGATGTATAAAACTGCAGGTACCCAATTAAATTTAGATTATACCTCAGAAGAAGATTTTATAAAAAAATTTAAGTTGGCAAATAATTTAGTTCCAATATCTATCGGACTTTTTGCAAATTCCTCTATAGTTGAAAAAAGTAATAGTGGATACTTATCTTACAGATCTAAAGTTTGGCAAGAAACATCTAGAGGTGGATTGCCTGAGTTTTTTTTAAAAGATGTAAATTTTGAAAAATATGCAGATTATATTATGAATTATCCAATCTTATTTTTACAAAGTGAAGGTAATTATATATCTGGAAAAAAATATTTATTTAAAAACTTTATGAATGGAGAAATTAAAGAAATTGGAAATAAAATTCCAAGTACTATTGATCTTGATACACATTTAGGAACAATATTTACAGAGAACAGATTAAAACAATATATCGAATTAAGATCAATGGATGCGTGCGGATGGGAATGTTTATGTGCTGGTCCTGCCCTATTCACTGGATTACTTTATGGAAATCTTGAAGAAGCTTTAGATTTAATTAAAAATTGGGAAGCTAATGAAGTGCTTTCAGCTTATAAAAATGCCCCTAAAAACGGCTTGAAAACTAATTTGATGGGCAAGGATATTTCGTATTGGGCAGAGAGACTATTAGACATATCAAAATCAGGATTAAAAAAGAGAGACTTTTTAAATAGAAAAAAATTAAGTGAAGCAAAGTTTTTAGATCACTTAGAAAAAATTGTAAAAAATAAAAAAACAAATGCTGATAACATAATAAGTAAGTATTCAAATTCCGAAAATTTGAATGATTTATATGACCAATAAAATTGTTGCTATACAAGGTGATAATTTAAAAAAATTAAATATCAAAACAGATACTACTATTTTTTTAGCTCATGAAGCTCAAAACAAGGGTTATAAATTATTTTATTATTATCCAGAAAATTTATCGAATATAAGAGGAAAAACTGTAAGTGATGGATATTTTATTAAAATTGATTATTCAAAAAAGAAATTTTATAAAATTCTAAAAAAATCAAAATTAGACTTATCCTTTGCAAAATATATTTTAATCAGACAGGATCCACCTTTTAACTTGGAATATATTTCTACAACATTAATGTTAGATAGAATCAAAGATAAAACAAAAATTATTAATGATCCTACTTCAGTAAGAAATATTTCAGAAAAATTTTATTCTTTAAACTTTAAAAATTATATGGCGGATACAATATTTACTAAAGATTTGATTGAAATTAAAAAATTTTTAAAAAAACATAAAAAGATAATAATTAAACCTATTCATAGCTACGGAGGTAATGATATAAATCTTATTTCAGAGAAGCTTAATTTATTAAAAATAAAACAAATATTGAAAAAACATGGTCATATTATGTGTCAAAAATTTTTAAATAAAATTAAGTTTGGAGATAAAAGAGTTTTTATTATAAATGGTAAGGTTTGTGGAGCTATATCTAGAGTTCCAAAATCAGGATCAATATTGAGCAATATGAGCAAGGGTGCAAAACCTAAAATCGCATTTTTAAGCAATAAAGAACTTAAAGTTTCAAATATAATTGCAAAAAAAATTAAGAAAGATGGAATTTACTTTGCAGGAATAGACTTTATTGATGGAAAGTTAAATGGAGATATAAATGTAACATCACCAACGGGTATAAAAACATATTTTGATTTATCTAAGATAAACTTGGCTAAGACTTTTTGGAAAGGTTTATAGTTGAAAAATTTGTCAAATCAGCAAAAAGGATCATCCCTTGCATTTATAGCTGTGATGTTTATCACACCAGATTCACTTTTTATAAGATTATCTTCTATAGATACTTGGGGATTATTGTTTTATAGAGGTGCGATACCATTTGTAGCTGTATTAATTGGACTTCTTATATTTTATAAAAAAAACTTTATTAAGGCATTTTTAAATGTTGGTTACGCTGGTATTTTTTATATTATAAGTTTTTCGATTTGTAACATCACATTTATAATTTCAATCCAAAATACAAATGTAGCAAATACATTAATAATGATTGCAATGGCACCCATGCTTTCGGCAATACTTGGTGCAATATTTCTAAAAGAGGTTCCCGATAAGAAGACTTGGATAGCAATAGCGATTACTTTAGTTGCAGTAATATATATATTTTATGACTCTCTAGAGATGGGTAACTTGTTTGGTGATCTTATGGGTATAACAACAGCTTTTGGACTCGCCACCAACGCGGTAATAATAAGGTCAGCAAAAGATAGAGATTTGCTACCTTCAGCAGTTGTCGGTAAGCTTACAGTAGCTCTATTTGCTCTCTTTTTCGTTGAAAGTTATGAGTTAGTTGAAAAAGACCTGATTTATATACCTTTAATGTGTATTTTGTGTGTAGCAATACCATTCGTTTTGGTGACGATTGCTCCAAGATTTATACCTGCCGAGGAAGTGAATCTGTTTTTTCTTCTAGAGACCATTTTAGGACCCATTTGGGTTTGGTTAGTTATCAAAGAACAGCCGAGTATAGAGACAATAATTGGTGGACTTGTAATTATATTCACTATAGCTGTTCACTCATATCTAAAATTAAAATCTTCTTCTAAATAAAATTATTTTTCTTTTTGTCACAAATTTGTCTTGATTTAAAATTAGATCGCCCATAAACACCGCTAATTTTATGAACAAAATTATAAAAAACTCTTGGGCTCTTTTTATGGGTATGGCATTTATAATGCTAGCTCATGGTTTTCAAGGTACTCTTTTAGGTGTTAGAGCAGTTAAAGAAAATTTTGGTCTATCATCGACAGGCTTTTTGTTTTCTGGATATTTTGTTGGATATTTTATTGGAGCAAAAATTATACAATCATTAATTCATAGAGTTGGGCATATTAGAGTATTCGCAGCTTTTGCTTCTGTCACTTCAATTGTGGTCTTATTACACTCTATTTTTGTAAATCCTATTTCATGGTTTGTGCTTAGAATGATTTCTGGATTTAGCATGGTTTGTCTTTATACAGTTGCTGAAAGCTGGTTAAACGATAGATCTACAAATAAGAATAGAGGTAGTATTTTATCAATCTACATGATTGTTATGTATGCCTCTATGGCGATTGGAATGTTTTTCATAAACTTTAGTAAACCAGAAAACTTTCAACCTTTTATACTGATATCTTTATTTATGTCATTGTCTCTTGTTCCAATATTATTAACTAAAAGAAAGGCTCCAAACTTTAAAAAAATATCAGGTATGAAGCTAAAGGAAGTTTATAAATCATCACCATTTGGAGTTGTAAGTTCGTTTTTAATTGGAATATCACATTCAGCTGTTTTCTCATTGATTGCAGTTTATGCTACATCGATGAATTTTAGTATTTTAGAAGTTTCAATAGTAACCTTTTTATTTGCTATATCTGGAGCTATATCTCAATGGCCAATAGGAAAATTATCAGATGTTTTAGACAGAAGAATTGTAATTATTTATACAACGTTTGGGGCGGCTTTATTTTGTTTTTTGGCAATTATTTCTTCAGGTCAAATGTATATGCCTGAAGGTTTAGCAACATCAAAAATATTTTTTTATATCTGTATAATGTGTTTTTCTTTTTGTAGTCTACCAATGTTTGCTTTAATTTTTGCACACACAAATGATTTTATACCAAAAGAAAAATTTGTAGCAGCAGGAGCAGGATTACAATTTGTTTTTGGTCTTGGTGCAATTTGCGGTCCTTTTATGTGCTCATTATTTATGGAATTTTTAGGAGAAAATGGATTTTTTATTTTTTTAATTATATTTCATTCATTTATTGGTTTATTTGGAATATATAGAATGCAAATTAGAGAGTCTGGAGATAACCCAGATTCACAATTTGCACCTATGCCTCAAACGATTACTCCAGCCGGTATAGAACTTAATCCTTCAACTGAACCAATAGATGAACCAAATAATTTGAACGAATTTAAGAAAATTTAGTGTAAGTTCAACATTATGAAAACAGCATTGATATTCGGTTCAACTGGATTAATTGGTGGAATATTACTTAAATTGTTAGCCAATGATCAAAAATATGAAAAAATCAAGGTTTTTGTAAGATCTTCTACTTCAAAAATAGATTCTAAAATAGAAGTTATTCAAACAGATTTTACAAAATTAGAAAATATTAAGTCAGAAATAAAAGGTGATGATTGTTTTTTTTGTATTGGAACTACAAAGAAAAAAACACCTAAGAAACAAGATTATATAAACACTGAGTATAATTTACCTGTAACAATTGGAAAAATTTGTAGCGATAATAATGTACAAAATTTTACTTATATTTCTTCATTAGGTGCCAGTTCAAAAAAAACAAATTTGTATTTAAAAAATAAAGGTATGGCTGAAGAAGAATTAAGAAAACTAAACTTTAAAAAATTTATTGTAATTAGACCTTCGTTTTTAATTGGAAAAAGAAAAGAGGAAAGACTTGGAGAAAAAATAGGTATTTTCGCCATGAGATGTATATCGCCAATTTTAGTTGGAGATTTAAAAAAATATAAATCGATAAATGCAGAAATAGTTGCCAAATCCATGATAAATATATCAAACAGTGAAATACAAAGTGGGGTATTTGAACCACCACAATTACTGGAAATTGGAAGAGAATAAATTTTTTATAAATCAATAAAATATTAAAAAAAATTATTTTAAGTGCTATAATACATTTAAAGGAGGTATCTATGGCTAAATTTTTTTTAATGGGAAATTTTACAGAGAAAGCATTCGCAGGCTTTTTAAAAGATCCTGGATCAGATAGATCCGAGGTTGCTAGAAAGTGTTCTGAAAGTGTTGGAGCTGAAATGAAATCTTACACATATTTAAGAGGACCCTATGACTTTATAGTTGAAACCCATGGTACATTTGAGCAAATGGCTGCTATAAAATTGGCTACAGAGGGAAGCGGTGCACTAAAAAATATCGCTATTTGTGAAGAAACACCAATGAATGAAATTGCAAATCATGCAACAAAAGTATCAAGTGGCTATAAAGTGCCTGGACAATAATCTTAATGGTAGCTTCATTAATATGAAGCTACCAATTTAAAATCGAAGCTGTCAAAATATCTCATTCAAATAAAGTAATATTGATCTATTAAGAAAGTTATGAACAAAAGAAAATTTATAAAATTATCTATATTTGGATCTTTATTATACAGTATTTTTCCATACAAAATTTCATTAGCTGAAACCAAAAAAATAATTAATCAAAATTTAACAGAAGCCCAAAAAAAAATAATGTTTGAGGAAGCAACCGAACGACCATTCTCAAGCCCTCTTAATTACGAGAAAAGAGAAGGTTTTTATCACTGTGCAAATTGTGGAGCCAAACTATTTAAGTCTAGCTCAAAATTTGATAGTGGAACTGGTTGGCCATCATTTACAGAGGCGCTTCCTGGAGCTTTTAAAACTAAGGTTGATTACAGCTTTGGCATAAAAAGAATTGAGTACCATTGTGCAAAATGTGGTGCCCATCATGGTCATGTCTTTGAAGACGGTCCTGGATCGACAGGAAAGAGATATTGTAATAACGGCTTGTGTTTAATATTTAAGCCATCATCATAAAACGGAGGAATAATGAAGATATTGAGTATATTGAAAGGGGTTGAATTAGTTATAGCAGATTTAGAAGTAAATTTGGGAGAACAGGTGAGAAGTGCGCCTACGTTATGCGCAAGATACAATGGTAAAATTATACCTTTAAACACTGCTCAAGATGGTCGACCCATTCTTATGAGAGAAGAAAACGCTTTAGAAAACTAATTTTGTATTTAATTGCGTCAACTTAATTAAGTTTATTTACAAGAAAATATTATAAATAATATTATGACTTTTAAATTACCAAAACTAGATTATTCTAATGAGTCTTTGTCTCCAATAATGTCACAAGAAACATTAGAATTACATCATGGAAAACATCATCAAACCTACATAACAAATCTTAACAATTTTATAAAAGATACTGTTATGGCTGAAATGTCATTGGAAGATATAATAGTTAAAAGCTCAAAAGATAACTCAAAAGCTGGAATATTTAATAATGCAAGCCAGCATTGGAACCATAATCTTTTTTGGAAATGCATGAAGCCAAAAGGTGGTGGGAATATTCCGTCAAAACTTGAGAAAAAAATTATTGAAGATTTTGGAAGTGTTGAAAAATTCAAAGATGAATTCAAACAAGCAGGAATAACTCAATTTGGATCAGGTTGGTGTTGGTTATCTTTAAATAATGATAAATTAGTTGTTACAAAGACAGCTAATGCTGCTAATCCTTTAATTGATAACTTAAAACCAATACTTGGTTGTGATGTCTGGGAGCATTCATATTACATTGATTATAGAAATAGAAGACCTGAATATTTAGACAAATTTGTTGATAATCTTATAGATTGGGAATTTGTTGAATCTCTATTAACTAATTAATCCTAGAACTTTTTTAGTAAATCAAATAGCTAATTTTAAGCAAAGTAGAACTACTCAAAAAATAAATCATTTAAAAATATATTAAACCTTATAAATTTCTTTTTTAATTTCATCATATCTATGCCCAATTAAATTATTTTTACGTAATAGATCAATGGCTTGATGGATAATATCAATTGGGACTGAAAACCACTCATCTGGATAGACTTTTTTATTTTTTTTATCTAAAACTTCAATATTCATTTTTCTAGCAGCGAAAAAACTTTGAATTATGTTTTCTATACTACCTGGTTTGTAGCCTTTTATTTTGGTTTCAGATATAATTTCAACTTTATCATTTAAGAATGTAGTTTCATTTGGTGCATTTTTTATTCTCATACTTACTTCGTTTTTAGAAAATCCAATTTTATATAAATCAGGTATGTTCTTTATTTGTTGTTTTTCACTGAGAGACCTGAGAACATAAATATATCCACTGATATTCTCTACATTGAAATTTTTATTAAATATTTCTAATGTTTCATCTTGTGACTCACTTACACGTTTTCCATTCTTGTATAATAATTTTTGTAATGATCTTAAATACATGTTTGATTTCATACCATTTTCGAAAATACAAATAGTTCTTGGGTCATATCTTTTCCGATTACCTTGTGATTTATCATTAAATATTTTGGTAGATTTATTATCAATTTTTTCTAAAAGAAAAACCATTCCATCAAGCACAAAGAAATTTCCTTCCTTTAGATCTTTATCTTCAAATTTAATTATTTTTCTATTATTTGATTTTAATTCTGAATGAATTTTTTTGAAAACGTCTTTATATTTTTCAAAATTTTCTATAGGTTTTCTTTTGGCAACAAAGTCAGTTCTTGCTCTTTCTAAATCAAAAGATTTTATGTCAAATAATTCATCTTCTATAGATGTGTCTAATATATTTCTATAATCATTTTCAAAAATATCTTGTAATGATGATATCTCTCTTAAATCTCCCAAAAGATTGTTTACATCATGTGACTTCAGAATATTTTTTTTATTAAAGTCGGCACGAATTTCATTTAAAATTATAGACAATCGTCTTTCATTAATATCTTCGTTTGTTTTTGGTTCTCTATTGTTTTTTTTAAAGAAAAGATTTATTTCATTAAATATATCAATTAATTTTTGTTCATTTGTTGTTGAAGATGTCTGAGAGCTTATATTTAATAACGGAGAATTATCATTTTCAAATATATCTAATAATTCCTTTTTATAATTATACAATTTTTTAATCTTTTTTATTTTTTAAATATTCTCTTTTTTTTCTTTTTAAATATTCAATAGCTTCTGCCATTCTTTTTTCTTCCTCGTTTACAGAGTTTATATCTGGCAATCTCCCATTTTCTTTCTGAAATTGAGGAATTTTTTCTTTCCAAAGTAAAATTGCTTCTCCATCAGACATAGATATTCTGTTAGACTGGGAGTGCATAATATTGCTTATTGCTTTAAGTAAATTTGAATTTATATGTTTAGAAGTTACTTCATAAGCTTTTTGAAAAGGGTTAATGGAGTCAATTAGGTCAATAGAAAGTTCATCTAAATTATAAAATTGATTGGCTACAGTTATAATTTTTGTATTATTTTTTTCTTTAATTTGACCAGCCTTTATCTGTGTATTCAAAATAAAATATTGTCTTAATTGCTCATTTTCTTCATTAGTTAGATCTGGATGTTGTTTTTGAAGAAACTCAGGTATCATTACTTTATTTAATACCTCTGGTGATACAGCTCCAGTCATTGCTTTAAGTATATTCGTATCCTGTAGCATATTTGCCTTAAGATCATTTAAATTAGTATCTATAATTTCTTGAACTTTTTTTGAGGGTTTTTTGTAACCTTTGACCACAACATCATCATCATCAGACTTTTCAGATTTTGTACTTTTAAAATTTACATTAGGGGCTAAAACTTGCTCCATTAATAATGAGGCTGATATTGCTTTAAGCATAGTATTAACTGATATTATTACTTCATTAGACTCTGCATCTGGTTCTACAATTAGATTTGTAAATTGAGAGTGTGTTTTGTTTTCACTATCACGAGTTGCCCTGCCAATAATTTGTATAATTTGGGTTAATGAAGCTCTATGGCCAATAGTTAAAGCATGCTCACAATACGGCCAGTCAAATCCCTCTATAGCCATAGCCATTGCAATAATAATATCTACATCATCTAGCTTAGACATGCTCCTTAGGAAATCTAGAGTTACCTCTCTATCTTTAGTATCAGTTACAAGGTCGGCTACCTTTAATATTTTTCCATCATTTTTTCTCTTTATATTTAAAATTCCTGTTTTTTTATCTCTATTTTGAAACTCTCCAATTACATCTAAAATACCGTCAACCTCTCTTGATTTATCCTTTAAAGATTCACCGGAAATGGTGTGAGGAATATGAATTATAGTTTTTTTATTTGTGTCTAAAACTTCATCAATTGCTTGAATATATTCCCCTTGGTAAAAATGATACCCAATACCTAATGTTTTTAAATATTTGTAACCATTCAATTGGTCATAATAGTTATAAGTAACTATTTTAAACAAAGCTTCATCCTCTGGGAGTAATACGGCCACACTATCTCCTCTAAAATATGAGCCAGTCATAGCAACTATATGTGCATTTGATTTTTTCATTAAAGTATTAAGTACTCGACCTAACTTATTAGCTTCATCAACAGATACATGATGAAACTCATCAATTGCAACTAGAGTATTATTAAATATCTCTGGATTTAATTGGTTATAAGATCTTCTAAAAGTTGAATGTGTGCAAACTAAAATTTTTGCAGAAGTATCATTCAAAAAATTTCTGAATAATACTGTTTTACCTTCATCACCTGGTGTACATAAATCATATTTTTCATCAAAATCCCAGTCAGCAAAAAAACCATTTTTTTTTAGAAAGGTTTTTTGAAAAGATTTACCTATTGTTCTCTCTGGAACTGAAACAATTACTTTTTGTATTCCTTGGTTGTATATTTTATCTAAACCAATAAACATAAGAGCCCTTGATTTTCCAGATGCTGGTGGAGCTTTTATTAAAATATACTTTTCATTTCTTTTTTGAAAAGCTTTCCTTTGCATTTCCCTCATACCGAGGTTATCAATATTTAGACTTTTACCAGTAGATTTGTATTCAACGTCAATTACGTTAGTCATTAAAATAATTCATTATTTTGGTTTTTATTAGCATACATTTTGAATAGGAATGAAAGTCTGTCCTGATCACTTTCAAATATTTTGTTTGCATAAATCTTATCTACTAGATCATCTATTTTATTATGAATTTTTTTAAGAGAATTAGGCATAGTTTCATTATTATAAAGGTAAGCAATATTTTTATCAAAAAATTTATTTCTTAAATCAAGAAGCTCGTTTGAGAGTTTTTTTAATTCCTTTTTTTCTTCCTCTTTAATTGATGGGATAGGAAAATTATTGTAAATTATCCTAGTAGAATAAATAAAACTTGGGCCATACTTTCCACCAATACTATCAATCCAAATATTGTGCATTTTACTCGATAATAAAGCAAATAAGTATAGCTCAGGTGCGTAAATAATCTTTAATTTATTAGATAGAATTGAATTTTTATCAGCATAACCAATCGGCACGTATGTTCTATTTGAAGTAGAATTTTCAGGAATAAATATAGTATCTTTTTCTTGATTGCGTATTTCAACAAATCTGTAAGGTTTTTTTGAAAAAGATTGAGTAGTTAAATTTCGACTGGATAACCTATAGCTCTCAACTTTTTGTAATCTATTTTTAATAAATTTTATGTTTTGAAAGTTTTTAATTTCATTTTCATTAATCCAGAGACACCATCTCTTTGTTCCTTCAATAAATTCTTCAGCACCAATAAATGGTTTGATTATTTTTTCACAGTTTGGATTTTCTGAGAGTAACATGTCAACATCTCTAGAATTCAAAAATAAATTTCCACCATCCCTGGCCATTTCCCCTAGGGTCATTTTAGGGAGAGAGAATATTGGCTCTGATGATTTTTTAACAATTATATCAGGTCCAGGTATTAAATAAGGATTAATATTTTCTACTAAGCTTGAGCTTTCATTTATTGCTAAAAATTTATTGGAAATATTTTTTTTTGACATACAGATAATAGAAACAATAACTGTGGCATTATTTCTTGCATTATTTTTCCATTTAAATGATTTATGAGCAAAGAATATTTTTATTTTTTTTTGCAAAATTTTTTTCCATAATATTTCAACTTGCTCACCTTTATTAATTGAATTTGTTGCAAGAAGTCCAATTTTAGTAGAAGGAAACTGGTCTGTAAAATCTGCAGATTTCAAAAACCACAATCCAACATAATTAAGTATACTTGAGTTACCAAGTATATATTTTACATCTTCTTGTTGAGCTTTGTTTCTATTTGCTTTTGATTTAAAGGGTGGATTGCTAACAATTATAATATTTGAGTCAATTTTTTCTTTAGAAAACAACTTCTCCCATTTTACACGTATAGAATTATCACAAATTATTTTATCATTATCTTCAATAGGTAAAGATGGATTTATTTTTTCAAAAACGTCTTTATAAATCAAATTCATTTGATGCTCCGCTAACCAAAGAGATAATTTTGCAGTTTCAGTTGCAAAGTGAGATTTTTCAATACCAAAAAATTGACTTATTTTTATTCCTGGCATTACTAGTTTCCAATTTTCAGGATTAATTTCCTTTAATATTTTTATAATCTCTATTTCTAGCAAACATAATTGTTTGTAAGCAATAATTAGAAAATTCCCTGAGCCACATGCAGGATCAAAGACTTTTAAATTATGTATGTGTAACAATATTTTTTTTAATTTGTTTTCATCTTTATCAGCATTTTCAATTTTTTTTTTTATTTCATCGAGTAATAAAGGATCCAAAACTTTCAAGATATTCGGCACTGATGTATAGTGCATCTCTTCTTCCTCTCTCTCATCAGGACTAACAACTTCTTGGAGCATGGACCCCAAAATATCAGGATTAATATTTTGCCAATCCAAAGTAGCAAATTCAATAATCATATCTCTTGTTTTTCTTGTAAATTTTGGCAAATGAATTTTATCTTTGAATAAAAAACCATTTACGTTTGGAAATTTTTCAAAATAACTTGGGGTATTATCTTTTTTATTTACTTTTAAAATTTCGAATAATTTATCAAAAAAAATATGAAGATCTTTTCCATCTGATTTAGTAAAATTACTTATTGTTTTGAGAAATAAATTTTTTTCAAAAACTCCTGAATCATCTGAATAATATAAAAATAGCAAACGAGTAAAAAAAATATTCATAGAATATCTATGTTTAGTTAAATCATAATATTTGTTATCTTTTAAAATTTGATCATAAAGCTTACCTAAATTATTTGATGCTTTTATATCCGCAGGACTTTCCTCTATAGTTTGAAATTTTTCTATACCTACTAATGGTAAAAAAAAATCTATAAATTTATGTATTTCAAGAAATTTACACTCTAAAGATTGTTTTGTTTTAATATCTATACTAAGAAACAAATCAAAATTGGTTACAATTAAAAATCTAATTTTTTGTTTTTTGATATTATTATCTTCTTTGAGATTACTTATAAAAATATGTATATCTTCTTTAATATCTTTGCAATTCACATAATAAATTCGATCTTTCCATATTAATTCATTCTCTTTATTTGATAAATTTCTGTCTCCTTTTAATCTGGTTATTGTATTTTTTGGATAAAAAGAAAATGAATCTATAAATTCAAAAATAAAATTTTTTTCTGAATAATTTTTATAAAGACTTTTTATGTTATTTGATATTTTATCTATTTGCATATTTGAAATAAGTTAATAAATTATTAAGGGATTTTATAGGACACTAGGTAATAAACTAGAGGATTTTGAGATAAAGCAAGATTTTGTGAGGTATGAACAAAGAAAACGCAAGTAAACTCTGGAAAATTATTCAGGAAGCTGGCGATTATTTGGATGGTCAACTTCCTGATCATCCAAATCATCCAAAAGGAAGAAATCCATACGCTCATGTAGCAATATGTGTAAAAAACAAATTTAATTCTACTTATAAAGATATTCCTGATGACAAATTTGATGAAGTAATCAACTATATTAAATTTTTAAAAGAAAATCCTAGTTAATTAGATATAGTTTTTAGAAACTCGTCTACTTCACTACTTTTAGTATTCCAAGCTGTAACAAGTCTAACTGTCTTACCGCCTAATTCCTCATTGCTCATCATATATTCTTCTGTATTTAAATGCTCAACCATCTTTTTTGGCAGTTTAACAAAAACTTCATTTGCCTCAGTTGGATATTCAAGTTTAACTTGATTACTAGAAACTAAACCA
Organism: uncultured Pelagibacteraceae bacterium; assembly: GCA_902531175.1. Lineage (GTDB taxonomy): Bacteria > Pseudomonadota > Alphaproteobacteria > Pelagibacterales > Pelagibacteraceae > Pelagibacter. The sequence continues at coordinate 213,884 of CACADE010000001.1, read as the reverse complement.
TCGCTTAATTTTTTTGCCATTAGATTTGCGTGTCTTGCGTTTTTTAACCAAACATCATTCGAGATATATCCATCTAATTGTGCAGAAACAAAACGCATTTTAGACAATAGATGACCGGATCTTTTTAACAAAAAAGGTAAATTGCCAACTAATTCCTTATTAAATATAATAATTGCTTCAGCTGCTATACATCCGTTCTTCGTTGCTCCAAAAGATAATATGTCAATTCCTGATTTCCATGTCATTTCTGCGGGAGTAACATCTAGTGAAACAAGCGCATTAGCAAATCTAGCACCATCCATATGTACTTTTAATTTTTTTTTATGTGCAATTTCAGAGATATTTCTAATTTGATCTAAAGTATAAACTTCACCAGTTTCTGTTGCTTGTGTTATGCTAACAATAGATGGTTGAGTATGATGCACAATTCCAAACCCTCCAATATTATCATTTAGCTCATCAACTGTTATTTTGCCATCTTTGCCGTTTAATGGAACAAGTTTTGCTCCACCTGTATAAAATTCAGGGGCTCCACACTCATCAACATTGATATGAGAAAATTTATGGCAATAAATATTTCCAAATGATGGAGATATAGCAGAGAGTGCTAAAGCATTTGACGCAGTTCCTGATGCTGTAGGGTAAACTATTACATCCTTTTCGAAAATTTTAGAAAATTTTTCTTGTAACACACCAGAAATTTCATCGTTACCATACGGAGGAGCAATACCATCATTTGCTTTGATAATTGCATCCAAAACTTCTGGACAAGCTCCTGTCACATTATCTGAAGCAAATTTTACTCTTTTGCGTTTTGTATTAATTTTTGCATTCATTTTATTGTTTTGGAAAATAATCTTTTAAAGTACCTTCTCTATAAACATCGGCTGTACAACAATGAAGGCCTCCACCAAAAGCATATGCATCTCTCAACTCAACAGGGATAACTTCCATACCTAATTTATCTAACTGTTCAGCTTGATATTTTTCACTTTTTTCAACGCATACAGTTTTAGGGTCAAGAACTAAAACATTCATTGATAGCCATACTGAAGAGTAACAAAGTGGTGGTGGGGTATTATGAGCAGGTTGTGCAGCATCAATAATTTCCCATCCATTATTTTCAAATAATTTTCTTTGTTCTTTTGGAAGTCTACGTTGTGGATTATTAATAATTAACCCTTCTTTAATTGGGGTAAAGGTTGCATCAATATGAATTGGATAAGGATCGCCTGGGAAATTTACAGCATGAACTCTATGATCCTTAAAATGTCTTTTTATCCAATCAATTCCTTTTAAGTTAGTTGTAAATCCATGTTGTACAACTAAATCCTTTCCAAATCTTAGAATATCTGCGGCATCAAATAATGGCTCTTCCTCAGTTGTGACAAAGTATTTATTTTCTGTCCATTCAAGTCTTTTTGTTACACCAATTTTATCTGATAAATAGTCTTTTCTATAGTCTGCATCTGTTAATCTAGGCTTTGGAGCTGACTCATGTCTCATATTTGGATCTTTATTATAATAGTCTTTTAATAATGGTCTGTAACATAGGTACTCAAACCATCTGCACCTGTAGCTCATTGTAGCTTCTAATATTTCATTTCCCACAGTTAACAAAACATCTCTAGGTGGCATGCATCCAAACATAGTTTCGGCTTTCCAGTCAGGAGTTGATGTTGGTTGATTAAAATCTAAAGGCGTTGGTCTATCAACTTTTATACCCCTTTTTTCAAGCAAATTTGAGAAGTTATCTAATAGCTCATTAGCTTTATCAACAGTGTCCATAGTTCTTGGACCATAAGTTCCTCGCATATCAGAATCTTCTGGAACTTTAGCATCTAAAGCAGGTTCGGGTGCTGGAATACATGTACCATCTGCTCTACCAACAATTACATGTTTTAATGGATCCCATTCATTCCAACTATTAACAATCTTATTATTTTGAACCATGTAAAATTAATTTAATCCAATAAATCTTCTATTAGATTGCATTATCATACTATAATAAAATATAGCTAAAAAAATAAAGAAGCCACCAATAATTGTGTTGGTTGAAGGAATTTCATTTATTCCAAGCCATGGAAGCCAAACCCAAAATATTCCTCCTATTACTTCAGTCAAAGACAATAGAGTCAAATCAGCTGCAGGAATATGTTTAGATCCAATTGAATAAAGAATTAAGCCCATGCACACAAGTGTTCCATGAGTGGCAAATAATGCTTCATTTTTATTTGAAGATAAAAAATTTGCATCGTTATTTAAAAGCATAACTGTTGAAAATAAAAAACAAAATAAGCCTGCTATAGCAACTGTTGTAAACTTGGGAGTTTGTTTTCTCCATCTAAGACTTACTGAAAAAATTGAAAAACCTAGCGCAGATACCAATCCAAATATTAGACCCATTAAAGAATTTTCTTCAGTATTACCGTAGGCCATTACTATTATACCAAATGCAGCAACTAAAATTGATATCCATACTGTAATTGATATTTTTTCTTTCAAAAAAAGAAAACCAAGTAACGCGGTTATAAAAGGCATAGCAGCCAAACATAATAGAGTTACTGCTGCTGTCGTATTAGTAATTGACCAAATAAAAGTTATCATTGCTGTTCCTAAACCAACACCACCTATAACTCCAGATATCCCAATTTTTAAATAATTTTTATAAAAAGAAATTCCTTCTTCCAAGAATAAGTAAACATTGAGCAATAAAAAAATAACAATACCTCTAGCAAACAAGTATTGCCAAGGGACAGTTTCGGGTTGATCTATATGTCTTACAACATATGGTCCAAATGACCAAAGTATGCCTGCAAATAAAACAATTGGAATAGCTACTTTAGGATTTTTTAAATCAGGCATAAATTAATTTATTTTTTATAAATTTTAAGTGATATTATTAAATAAATATGGATTTAGATATAATAAAAATTGCATCTGACACGACTAATAATAAGATATTGAAAGATTACACCCATAGATCGAAATACAAAAATAAAACTTGTGGTGATATAATTGAAATGAGAGTAAATATTAAGAAAGATATAATACAAGATGTTGGGTATCAGACAAAGTCTTGTGTATACTGTCAGGCTTCTGCAAGCTTAATATCTCATAAACTTATCAAAAATAATAAAAATAAAGTTAATTATTTATTAAAAAATCTTATCGATTATTTTGAAAAAGAAATTAAACCTTTGCCAAAAAATCTAAATAAATTTAATAAATTGTTTAATAAAAAAAATATATCTAGAAAAAACTGTGTATTAATGCCATTAATTGCACTTAAGAAACTCAACATTGATGAATAATTTGGATTTAAAAAAACCTCTTATTGCAGCAATATTTTCTACTTTGACAATCGGGGTTTTGTCATTGCTTACTTATAAAACACCTTATGGATTATTTTTGATTGCTTCCTTTGGTTCTACAATGGTTTTACTTTATGGGTATCCAGAAAGTCCTTTCGCAAAACCTAAAAATATATTTTTTGGTCATTTTTTAACTGCACTTGTTGGTGTGATATTTGTGAATTTCGTTCCACTTCCAATATATATTATTATACCTGTCGCTGTTGGAATAGGTGTCGGATTAATGATCATTCTTAATGTAACCCACCCTCCTGCAGGAGGGAATCCTATAATTGTGATCATGGGATCTGTATCTTTTGAATATTTAATATCCCCAGTTATAAGTGGATCAATTATTGTGATAGTTTTCGGCATAATCTTGAATAAATTTATTGCTAAAAGGGATTACCCAAAATAAACATAATTTGTTTGCTAGTCCTATTTAACTTGTGCTAGTCTTTTCAAATAATAATTAATAATTTAGCTTTACAAGCTAGTAATAGGAGTAAAAATGAAAGTACTTTGTGTATTGTATGATGATCCAAAAGGAGGAATGCCTAAATCTTATCCTCTGTCGGATTTACCAAAATTGGAGAAATATCCAGATGGAATGACATTGCCATCGCCTAAAGGAAGAGATTTTACACCAGGCCAATTACTTGGTTGTGTTTCAGGTGAACTTGGTTTGAGAAAGTTTTTAGAGAGTAATGGACACGAATTAGTTGTTACTAACAGTAAAGATGGAGATGGATGTGAAGCGGATAAACATATTGTTGATGCTGATATTGTTATCTCTCAACCATTTTTCCCTTATTATTTAACTAAAGAAAGAATTGCTAAAGCTAAAAACCTTAAGATGGCAATTACAGCAGGAATAGGTTCTGATCACGTTGATTTACAAGCAGCAATGGATAATAAAATTGATGTTGTTGAAGTAACTTTTTGTAATTCAAGATCAGTTGCTGAACACATAGTCATGATGATTGTTTCAATGGTTAGAGATTATCATAATCAACATAGAATAGTTAATGAAGGTGGATGGAATATTGCAGATGCTGTTCAAAGAAGTTATGACGTTGAAGGAATGCATATAGGAACTGTTGCTGCTGGAAGAATAGGATTAGATGCACTTAGAAAAATGAAACCATTTGATGTTCATTTGCACTATTTTGACAGACATAAATTACCTGACAGTGTTGAAAAAGAACTAAACTTAACTTTTCATGAGTCAGTAGAGTCTATGGTAAAAGTTTGCGATGTTGTTACAATTAATTGCCCACTTCATCCTGAAACTGAAAATTTGTTTGATGATGAAATGATAAGCAAAATGAAAAAAGGAGCATACATAGTTAACACTGCAAGAGGTAAAATTTGTAATCGAGACGCAATAGCAAAAGCACTAAAAAGCGGACAACTAAGTGGTTACGCAGGTGATGTATGGTTTCCTCAGCCCGCTCCAAATGATCATGTATGGAGAACAATGCCAAATCATGGAATGACACCACACACTTCTGGTACATCTTTATCTGCTCAAGCAAGATATGCAGATGGTGTTAGAGAAATATTAGAATGTTTCTTTGAAGGAAATGAAATTAGAAATCAATATTTGATCGTAAAAGATGGCCAATTAGCAGGAATGGGTGCGCATTCTTACAGTAAAGGGTCTGCAACTAGTGGATCAGAAGAGGCTGCCAAATATCAAAAAAAATAAAATAGATTTATTAAAGGTATGCTACTTAAATAAGTAGCTACCTTTAATACCATAGATTTAAACCCTCATTATTATATATTTTATATATGAGGTTATTTTATTACTTTTTTTTATTATTTCTTATCTCGACATCATTCTCTCATTCAAAAGATAAAGCGTATTTTGCAGGAGGTTGCTTCTGGTGCATGGAAGAGTCTTTTGAAATGTTGGAAGGTGTAGAAGAAGTTATATCTGGTTACTCAGGAGGGATCACTGCAAATCCAACATATAGGGAAGTCACTTATGGAGATACTGGTCATTTTGAGGTTGTTGAAATAATTTATGACAAAGAGAAAATATCCTATAAAGAACTCTTAAAGAATTTCTGGCTTAATATTGATCCATTTGATGCTTATGGCCAGTTTTGCGATAAAGGATACAGCTACAGATCTGTAGCATTTTATGAAAACGATTATCAGAAAGATTTAATTGATAAAGATATAAAAAGATTAGAAAAGAAATTTAAAAAGAAGGTAGTCACATATGTTAAAGAATTTGAGATTTTTTACAAAGCAGAGGATAAACATCAAGATTACTATCAAGTATATTTAGAAAATTATTTAAAATATAAGAAAGCATGCAAAAGAGAGAGAATACTTGATATTATTTGGGGATCATAATTAATGCCTGTAACAAGCAAATTTGTAGCTTTAAAAAACTATATCCCTACAGGTTTACCAAAAGAAACTGACTTTGAAATAAAAACTAAGGAGATATCTTTAGATACTAAGAACAATATATTGGTTTTAAATTTATGGATTTCAGTTGATCCTTATATGAGGGCAAGGATGACTGAAAGAAAAAACTATAAACCGCCTTTTAATATTGGTGAAGAGATGGAAGGTTATGCTTTAGGTATAGTTAAAGAGTCTAAAGACAAAAATTTTAAAGAAGGAGATATTGTTTTTAGTAATTTCGGAATGAGAGATTACTTTGTTTGTAATTCCAATGATCTAAAAAAAATTGAGCCAATGAATATTCCTATACAAACATATCTGGGTCCACTTGGAATGACAGGTCATACGGCTTATATAGGACTTTTTAAACATGGTGAATTAAAATCAGGTCAAACAATCCTTGTTTCTTCAGCTGGAGGTAGTGTTGGATCTACTGTTTGTCAAATTGCAAAAAATATGGGTTGTAAAGTAATTGCAAGTACAGGATCAGATGAAAAAGTTAAATGGCTGAAAAATGATTTAAAAATTGATCATGCGTTTAACTATAAAAAAATTGAAAATCTTGTTTTGCATCTTAAAGAAGTTTGTCCTGAAGGATTTGATTTATATTTTGATAATGTAGGTGGCGATTTCTTAGAGTCAGCTATTTTTCAAATGAAGAACTTTGGAAGAATTGTAATTTGTGGAAGGATATCCCAAATGAATGCAACTAATCCTGGCTCTGGTTTAAAAAATATGGCTCATGTTCTTGTAAAAAGACTAACTATTAAAGGTTTTATAATTTTTGATCATGAAGATGATAGAGAACAGTTTGAAACCGATATGGCTAAATGGCTATTAGAAGATAAAATTAAATTTAAAGAAACTGTTTACGAGGGTATAGAAAATACGCCAAAATCATTCATTGATTTATTAAAAGGTAAAAACATAGGAAAAATGCTTGTAAAAATTTAATTAGAATTTTTATGAAATTTTTAAAGAAATTTTATAGACCCTTTTTATTAACCTATATTTTTTTGAGTATAGCTATCAGTTTTTATCCATCATTTGATTTTTACTCACTAAAAGGTCAAATTCTTATAATTGCTGTATCTTTTTTTAATGGGATGATGGGAGTTTACGTAAAAAAATTATAAGACGTAGGGCTCGGGTCTTGCAGAACTATTTAATACTCTTTCGACCGCGAAAACACTAATATCTATAGTTTGATAACTGCCTGTAGTTATTAATTCAGTTAGAGCTCTACCAATTCCTGGTGCTTGCATTAAACCTCTGCCAGTAAATCCTGAGGCCATGTAAACATTTTCATATTTTGGATGTTTTCCAACTACAGCATTATTATCTAATTTGTTACAATCATAATATCCAGCCCATCCACCTGTTAATTTGAGTTCTTCAAATGCTGGTATTCTTTTTGCAAGAGCAGGCCAAACTAATTCTTCAAAATCATTCCATGCAGGTTCGAGATCTTCTGCATCAAAAACTGAAATTGGAGAACCTGCTAAATATTCTTTTCCTTCTGGTCGCCAATATACTCCTGTTGTTAGATCTCCGGATAATGGCATCTCTGGAATATGTTTAGGACATTTAACTCTAAAGACTGTATGTTTTTGAGGTACTACAGGAATATCTTCAAGTAGTTCCTTAGTCCAGCACCCAGCTGCGGAAATAATTGTCTTTGCATTAATTTCAGATAGGCTCTTAACCTCTCCCTTAATAAATTCTGCCCCAAGATCAATTGCTTTATGCTTTAAAGCGCTATGAAATAAAAATGGATCAATCCATCCCTCACTCTTGTTATCAGTAAATGTTGCAGTTTCAATTCCTTCCTCATTAATGTAAGGAAAATAGTTTTTCAATTCAGAACCTTTAATATTTTTTGTACCCGCTTCACATTCTTTATGATTTTCTAAAGCTCTGTATTGCTCTTCTGCATGATCTGGTCCAAACATTAGAAGATATCCATTGGGCACCATGCTAGCTGTTGGATTTGGATTTTTTTCAGTTTTCAATAATTCTGGTATTTGAAATATAAATTCCCTTGCAAATTTTCCTAAAAGAATATTTTCTTTTTGAAAAAACTGTCGTCTAAATCCACCAAGTGATAATGGGAACGATGCAGTTTTATAAGTTGGATCCCTTTCAATGACTTTTACTTTTCTACCTTCTTTGGACATAAAGTATGCAGTTGCAGCTCCAATTATACCACCGCCTACTATTACAACATCATCCATATTAGTTTATCAAAAAAATGTTTATATTTAAAAGCAATGCAAAACAACACCATAACAAATATGGAATCATCAAGTACATGCTTAATTGACTTATATTCTTATATTTAAATACCAATAAAACAATAAATATAATTAACACAACAAGATTTAAAATTGCTAAAGAAATATTATGGAAACCAAAGAAAACAACACTCCAAGTTGTATTAAAAAAAAGATGAATGAAATATAAAAATACAATATTTAAATTTTTTGTGTTTTTATGCCACACATTCCATATGGCTATTGTCATAAATAAATAAAGTAATGTCCATACTGGCCCAAATATCCAATCTGGTGGATTGTATTGAGGTTTAGATAAATTTGAATACCAAGGTTCTTTAAAATTTATAGTAACCAAACCTCCAATAAATGAAGCTGAAAACGTAGTAATTGCAAAGAGAATAAAAGATAAAATTTTATTTTTTAGCATTTAAGTACTATACAGCAGTTAAATATGAATAAAAAAGTAATTTGGATCACCGGCGGAAGTACAGGAATTGGCAAAGCACTTGCGTTAAAATTTGCTAATAATGGATGGACAGTTGCTATTTCTGCAAGAAGAGAAAATTTATTAAAAGAAATCGAAGATAAGCATCAAAATATTAAATCTTTTCCACTTGATGTAAATGATAAGGAAAAGTGTAAGTCTGTTTTTGAAAATATAAAAAAGGAACTTGGTGACATCGAAATTTGTTTTTTTTCTACGGGAACTTGGGATCCAAAAAAAGAAAAAGAAATTGATGTAGAGCAAATTGAAAATGTATTTAAAGTAAATTTTTTTGGAACATTAAATTGTATAAAAGCAGTTGAAACTCATTTTCGAGAAAGAGGAAAAGGTATTATTACCATTGTATCTTCGATTGCAGGATACAAAGGCTTACCTAACTCAAGTGGCTATGGACCATCCAAAGCTGCTTTAATTAATCTTGCTGAAAGTTTACATTTTGATTTTGGAAGATATGGCGTGAGGGTTTGTTTAGTTTCTCCAGGTTTTATCAAAACACCAATGACTGATAAGAATGATTTTAAGATGCCTTTTCTAAAAACTCCAGAATTCTCGGCAGACAAAATTTATGATGGGCTTATTAATGGTTTTAATTTTGAAATACACTACCCAAAAGAATTAACTTTGATCCTTAAATTTTTAAAAATAATACCTGATCGATTATATTTTTATTTAATACGGAAATTAACTAAATTACAAAAAAAATAAAATTAATCTTTAACAAACATCACAGTCAACTCTGCAACTTTAATTCCAAATTTTGTCATCTTAGCTCTGTTGATAGCTACTCTTTCGTCTTGCATAAATATCCAATCATCAAAAGTAATTTTGATATTTTTTCCTTTCACAGGAACTAACAAAACATACTCAAATTTAAATGCTGGGCCATATGAATACCCCCTAGCCTTACCAACTACATCGCCTGCAGTTCCCTCGTAATTATGTTCATCAATTTTATCTATTACCCATTGCCTATTTTGTATTTCACCATCATTCCAAATAAATTTTTCGTCTAATATAAGTTGTTTGCCATCCCACTTACCATCTAGGTCTGCTGAAAATTGTCTTGTAACTTTACCTGATCTGTTTTGTAGTATACCCCAAGCTTTGACGTTTCCGCTTAAATATTCTTCAATTATTAGTCTTGGTTTTTGGTCTTTAAAATCTTCTGGTTTCATAGATTGATTATTTATACAGCTTGTAATTAATCCTGTGAAAATTATCAATAAAAATACTTTAAAAAATTTTTCGTTAATCATATTAAATTTTATTTTGCATGGAAAATTGAATTAAATCTATATTCTTTGATTTAAACCCAGCTTCACAATATGACAAATAAAAATGCCACATACGTTTAAATTTATTATCAAATCCATGTTTTGAAATCTCTTCCCATTTTTTTAGGAATTCATCTCTCCATATTTTTAAAGTATTGGAATAGTGAGAGCCATATGACTCATATTTTTTAATTTCTAAACCGTTGCTACTAGATAAATCATATAATTTTCTTTTTGATGGCAAAAAACCTCCAGGAAATATGTATTTTTGTATAAAGTCTTCTTTGGTTTTATATCTGTCAAATAAACTATCATCGATTGTTATCGCTTGTATCGCGGCCCTTCCATTCTCAGATAGATTTTTTTTAATACTTTTAAAATAATTGACTAAATAATTTTGCCCAACCGCTTCTATCATTTCTATAGATGCGATAGAATCATATTTGTCTTTTACATCTCTATAATCTTTCAAAAATATGTTCACTTTTTCATTCAATCCATTTTCAAATATTCTTTTTTTTGAAAATTCAAATTGCTCTTTAGAAATTGTTATACAATCTAATTTTACATCATAATTTTTACCCACATATTCAGCAAAGCCACCCCAGCCACAGCCAATTTCTAAAATTTTATTTCCTACGTTTGGCTTTATTAATTCTGTAAGCTTTTTATATTTATTTAGTTGAGCAGAAAATAAATCGTCTTTTTGTTTTTCAAAAATTGCACTTGAATAAGTAAGTGAAGGATCCAACCATAATGAAAAGAAATCATTTCCTAAATCATAATGTTTTGAAATATTTTTCTTACTTCTACTCTTATTATTTTTTATGAAAATACTCTTTAATTTATTAATCATTGATAAATCAAAAATACCTGAAAATTTATAGACAATTTTTATATTTTTAGCTGTTATTTCTATTAGATTAGTTAGATTATCTGTTTCAAATTCATTTCGCATGTACGCTTCTGCAAGTCCTACACTTCCCGATTTTATTATTTGAAGTGTTAAACCAGGTTTGTTAATTTTAATCTTTGCTCTTAATTGTTCACTCTCATTACCAAACTTATATATTTTGCTGTCATGATTTTGAATTTCAAGAAATCCATGCTTTATTAGTTTTAGAGAATTAAATACGATTTTATCTGACAAAAGATTAAAATTCATTTTTTTTCAAACGTAATATTATTTTTTATTTTTATGTTTTTTTTAACTAACTTAACTCCCTTTAACCATAATTTTAATGCTTCAAAATGAATTGCGGCAATAACTTTAAAGGTCATTAAAGGGTGAGAAATATAAGATATAAGCATATTTTTATTGTTAATTTCTTTTGCAACCCCATCTTGTGAAGCATATAACAATTTTCCCTCCTTATCACTTTGATCAATTATTACGGATAACATTTTTTCAGGTTTGAGGATTCTAAAATTGTATTTACTTTTCATTTCAATAAATGGTGAAACGAAAAACTTCTTCTCACAGCTATTTGTAATTATTTTTTCGTCGTTGACTTTAAATATATAAGTATGTTGCTCACCAAATGTATTTTTAACTTCATACAATATAGCTATAATTTTTGAATGATTATCATAAACGAAAAAAATACTTAATGGATTAAATACGTAACCAAATATTCTAGGATAACAAAGCAATTTTACCTTTATGTTTTCAAATTGAATGTTGTTTGATTTTAAATTTTCTATTACCCAGGCTTTTAAATCACTACCATCTCTAGGTCCGTGATCTTTGTCATAAAAACTTAAAATATTAAAACTATTGTTAGAAAAAATTTTAATTTTTTTTTGTATCAAATTAATTTCATCAAGATCTAAAAAGAGTGAGAAAACGTTGTATTTAAAAAAGTGATATTTAGGCTTAAATCTTTTATGAATTACTTTACCTTCGTAAATATTGGAGTTTTTAATCATTTAGGTTTTCAATCATATTAATGGATGATTTTATTCCATCTTCATGAAAACCGTAACCAAAATAACTTCCACAAAACAATACATTTCTTTTATTTTGTATTTCTTTTAATAATTTTTGATTATTCAAAGCATCTTGATCAAAATAAGGATGGGTAAAAGTAACTTTTTGTAGGATTTTTTTTTTATCTATTTCAAAAAAAGGATTTAAGGTTAAGAAAACATTTTTTTCTGTCTTCAGATTTTGTAATAAGTTCAACCAATAAGTTAATGATGTCTTACTAATATCTGATTTATCAAGTGAGGAATTCCATGAAGACCAAACTTTTTTATTATTTGGCATACATACATCGTCAGTATGTATTACTGCTAGATTGGATTTATATTTAAAATTTGAAAGTATTTTTTTTTCATCCTCAGTCGGCTCACTCAAAATTTTCAATGCATCGTCTGCATGGGTAGCAATGACAACTTTATCATAGTCAAAAAATTCGTTACTAGCACCGTAATATACTTGAACACCAATTTTATTTCTTTTTATCGAACTAATCTTATAATTTTTAAAATATTCTCCACTTATTTGAGTTAATACTTTCTCTACATAAGTTCTACTTCTGTTGGTGACTGTGTACCATTGTGGTCTATTTTTTAATTTAAAAAGTCCATGATTTTGAAAAAATTTTAAAAAAAATTTAATTGGCATTTGATTTGCTTCTACTGGGGGCATAGACCAGATAGCAGAAACCATTGGGATTAGATGAAAATTAATAAAATTTTTTGACCATTTATTTTTTTCAAGAAATTCACCAAGAGTAATCTCTCCATTTAAACTTTTAATTTGATCACACTTTTTGTAGAAATTTATAATATCAAAAAACATTTTTAAAAATTTTAAATTAAAAAGATTAGCTTTGTTTGCAAAAATTCCGTTTAAACCTCTACCACAATATTCATAATTTGTATCTTTTACAGAAACAGAAAATGACATATCACTTTTTTCAATTTCAATTTTTAATTCGTTAAAAAAATTTATGAGATTTGGATAAGTTTCATGATTAAAGACAATAAAGCCAATATCTACAGGAACTTTTTTACCATTAATTAAAGTATCTAAAGTATATGAATGACCACCAAAATGATCTTCGCTTTCGAATAAATCAACATGATGTTTTTTGGAAAGCTTTTGTGCTGCTGATAAACCAGAAATTCCTGATCCGATTACTGCAATTCGCATTAAGGCTATGCTGCGTCTTCTTTAAACTCATCCATACTTGGACATGTGCAGAATATATTTTTATCTCCATAAACATTGTCTACCCGAGCAACTGGAGGCCAAAATTTGTTTTGTTTTAAAAAACTTGCAGGATATGCTGCTTCTTGTCTTGAATATTTATGTTCCCATACATCTGATGATAATTCAGTATCAGTGTGAGGAGCGTTTTTAATTGGATTATCAATTTTATCAAATTCACCTGATTTAATTTTTTCAATTTCTTGTTTAATCTTAATTAAAGTGTCACAAAATCTGTCTATTTCTGATAAACCTTCACTTTCAGTTGGCTCTATCATCATAGTGCCAGCTACAGGCCATGACATAGTTGGTGCGTGAAATCCAAAATCTATCATTCTTTTAGCAATATCTTCTTCGGTTACCCCTGTTTCAGATTTAATATTTCTAATATCAATTATGCACTCGTGTGCAACATTGCCATTTGCACCTTTGTACAAAATAGGAAAGTGATCTTTAAGTCTATGAGCAATATAATTTGCGTTTAAAATTGCAACTTGAGTAGCAAGCTTTAATCCTTCTGATCCCATCATTTTAATATACATCCAAGAGATTGATAGAATACTTGAACTACCCCAAGGAGCTGCTGATACTGCTCCAATTCCACTTGTTGGTCCGCAATCTTTTATTACTGGATGATTAGGCAGATAAACTTGTAAATGTTTTTTACAAGCTATAGGTCCCATTCCAGGTCCACCACCACCGTGAGGAATACAAAATGTTTTATGCAGATTAATATGACAAACATCTGGTCCAAAATTTCCAGGCTTTGCAACTCCAACAAGGGCATTTAAATTTGCTCCATCCATATAGACCTGTCCACCATGTTTATGAACTAACTCACAAATATCAGTTATTTTTTCCTCAAATACTCCATGGGTAGATGGGTAAGTTACCATTAAAGCTGCAAGATTTTCTGAATGTTGCTCTACTTTTTTCTTTAAATCATCGAAATCTACATTTCCCTCTTTATCACAATTAACAACAACGACTTTCATTCCAACCATTTGTGCGCTTGCTGGATTTGTACCATGTGCCGAACTTGGGATTAAACATATATTACGATGAGCATCATCTCTATCTAAGTGGTACTTTCTTATAACCATGAGACCTGCATATTCTCCTTGAGCGCCTGCATTAGGTTGTAGAGAAACACCGGAAAAACCTGTTATAGATCTTAACCAATTTTTTAAATCAGTAAACAAATCTCTAAAACCTTCCATTTGTTCAACTGGAACAAAAGGATGAGGTTCTGCAAATTCTTTCCAAGAAATCGGGATCATTTCAGCGGCAGCATTTAACTTCATTGTACACGAACCAAGTGCTATCATAGTTCTATTTAATGCTATATCCTTATCCTCTAGCTTTTTAAGATATCTAAGCATTTCAGTTTCTGAATGATATAAGTTAAAAATTGGATGCTCTAAATATTTTGAAGTTCTTAATAAATTTTTTGGTAAATTAGGTAATTTAACTGAAGGATCCTCTTTTTTTATTGATTCTGCAGCATTAAAAATTTTTAATAATTGATTTACTCTATAAACGTTTTTTCTTTCATCGAAAGAGACAGCAAGCATTTCAGAATTTACTTTTCGTATATTAACTTTCTGATTTAGAGCATTTTTATAAATTTGATCAGTCTTTTCTTTGGTAATAATTGTAACAGTATCAAAAAAATAATCAGAATAAATTTCATAACCTGACTGTTTTATTTTATCAGCAAAACTTTTTGCTAATTGAGAAACTCTTTCAGAAATATTTTTAATTCCATCTGGGCCATGATAAATAGCATATGCTGCTGAAACAATTGCTAATAAAGCTTGTGCAGTACAAATATTGCTTGTCGCCTTATCTCTTCTGATGTGTTGCTCTCTAGTCTGTAAAGATAATCTATATGCCTTGTTACCATGTCTATCAACCGACACACCAACAATTCTACCAGGCATCGATCTTTTATACTCGTCTTTAGTTGCAAAAAATGCTGCATGTGGACCTCCATACCCCATTGGTATTCCAAATCGCTGAGAGCTCCCAACAGCTATATCAGCACCAAGTTCTCTTGGTGTTTTTAATTTTGCTAATGCTAATAAATCACAAGCTAATACAGCCTTACCGTTTTTTTTATGAATTTTGCTAATTGCTTCACTAGGATCTTTAATATCTCCTAAAGTTCCAGGATATTGTAAAATTCCACAAACTAAATCCTCTTTTAATTGATCTAAAACTTCATCTTCTTTTCCAACTAAAACTTTTAAACCCATTGGTTCGGCTCTAGTTTGAATTACATTTATTGTTTGAGGATGGCAATCTTCAGACACAAAAACTAAATTACTATCTTTTTTATTTAATCTATGACTAAGACCCATGGCTTCTGCTGCTGCTGTACCTTCATCCAATAAAGAAGCATTAGCGATATCCATTCCAGTAAAATCAACAATCATTTGTTGAAAGTTTAATAACATCTCAAGTCTTCCTTGAGCTACTTCAGGCTGATAAGGTGTATATGATGTATACCAACCTGGATTTTCTAAAATATTTCTTAAAATTACATATGGCGTATAAGTTCCATAATAACCCATTCCAATAAAATTTGAGTAAACATGATTTTTTTTTGAAATTGCTCTTAATTTTCTTAACGCCTCATATTCTGAATTAGATTCTCCGATATTAAGCTCACCTTTAAACATTATTTTTTCTGGAACAGTGTTATTCATTAAATCATCTATTGATTGATAATTTAATTCTTTTAACATTTTTGATTGGTCTTCTTTAGAAGGTCCAATGTGTCTTTTTATAAAATCTTTTTCTGAATTTGGTAACATTATGCTGATGTCTCCTTTGCAAATTTTTCATATTCTTCTTTACTCATAAGACTATCCATTTCAGATTTGTCTTTTATTTTAAGTTTAAAAAACCATGCAGACTCTTCTGGGTCTTCATTTATTTTTGATGGATCATCAACTATCATTTGATTTGTATCTATAACTTCTCCACTAACAGGAGTGTAAACATCACTAGCAGCTTTCGTTGACTCAACCACTCCAGCAGTTCCATCTTTATCAACATTTGAACCTTTCTCTGGGAGTTCAGCAAATACTATATCCCCAAGCATTTCTGTTGCATGTTTAGTTATTCCAATCGTAGCTTCATCTCCATCTAGTTTAATCCACTCATGTTCTTTTGAATATTTAACTTCAGACATTAATTTCCCCTTTTACGTAATTTTTTTTATAAAACGGTAAGTTACAAATATTTGCAGGAATTTTTTTTCCTCTAACTTCAAGAAATATTTTTGTATTTACAGTTGAATAATTATTATCGACATATCCCATTGCTATTGGATGTTCAACGCTTGGTCCAAATGTACCACTTGTTACTTTCCCAATTTCTTGGTTTTTATCATTGTAAATTTTTGTATTTCCTCTGGCAATTACTTTGCTGTCTGGTTTTATGCCAACTCTCAATTTTTTTACTCCAATTTGAAATTGGTTTTTTAAAACTTCTGATCCAACAAATTCAGTCTCAATTCTGCTCTTAGGTATTGCCCATTTTAGATTAGCTTCGATAGGACTGGTATCGTTGTCTAAATCATTTCCATACAAGCACAGTCCAGCTTCCATTCTTAATGTATCTCTTGCTCCTAAACCAATCAATTTAGATCCATTTTTTATCAAACTTTCTACAAAAGTTTCAGCATCACTATGTTTTATAGAAATTTCAAACCCATCCTCGCCAGTATATCCTGATCTAGTTATGTATACTTTTTCATTTTTATAGACATAGTTGTTTCCGTTCATAAATTTTAGACTGTCACAACCACGTATAACTTTATTTAAAACATTTTTTGCTTCAGGGCCCTGTAATGCAATTAATGACAATGACTCGTCAAGATTTAATTTATATTGATTATCAAGTTTAGATTTTATTACTTCATAATCGTTATACTTGCATGCAGCATTCAAGATAATTAAAAATCCATCAGATGTTTTAGTAATTATCAGATCGTCTAAAATTCCTCCTTTGTTATTCATTAAAAATGAATACTTACTTTGATTAGTTTTCAATTTTTTCAAATCCGCAGGAAAAATCTTCTCAAGATCATTTGTAAGATCATCACCACCCGATATAAATAATTGACCCATATGAGAAACATCAAAAATACCAGAGTGTGAACGTGTGTATTTATGCTCTTGTATAATTCCATCTTTATATTGGATAGGCATTTGATATCCAGCAAACTCTACAAGCTTTGCGCCATACTTGATGTGGAGATTATTTAACGATGTTTTTTTTATACTCATATTAACTCTTTATGCCCCCTCTGTCTTTTTGCCTGAGAGATTTGCTCCTTCGGCGAGAATAATTCTCTTTCCAGAGTTAATATGTACGGTCCATTTGCCTGAGAGTTTCCGGGGTGGTTGCTCCTTCGGCAGGTTTTATTTCAAACCATTCTCCCGTAAACATAATATAGATGATTTGTAAAATTTAATCCACTAATTTTATTTGCTTGAATTAATTACTTTATCTTTTAATTTCTTAAATTCCTCGTCTGAAAGTACTCCGGATTTATATAAATCATTGAGTTTTTTTAAATCAGCTATCATTTTACTGTTTTTGTTATTCTTAATTAAATTTTCCGAATCTTGTGACAAGTTATCAAATTTTATTTTATATTTACTATCAATTCTCAGACCTTCTTCAATAGAAACATGGTACGATGTAACATAATTAATCCATTCATTCATAGTTTTTTTTGCCTTAGGATAGCTGCTTATATTTTGAGGATGAAATTCACTTTGTGTTTCAGATCCGTATAGTGAATTATAATTTGCAAAACTCTCAGGGGTCTGCAAGTAATTAATTGTTAGCCATCTATCTGCTTTTCTAGGTATATAAACCGAGAGATCGTAGCCTAAATAAGTTTTTGGAAAAATTATATTATTTTTTTCTGCCCAATTAATAAGATATCTTAGATCACGATCTGGGTCATTATATTCATAAAGTTCAAAGTTTGTGTCATAATGTTTGATTGAAAGACAATTATGAGTCGCTCCTTTTGATCTATAATATTTTAATAAAGTATAATAGGATCTTTCAATACAGCCATGCCTTTTAGGCCTAAAGGTGCTAGTTATAATTATTGGATTAATATAACCTAAAATAACATTTAAACCCTCTGCTTTTGAAATTTCTAAAATTTTTGTTGGCACTTTATTTTCTATTTGCGCTAAAGTTATGGTGTAAATATAAATACCTCTAAATATGTGCTCTCCATACCAATATATAACTTTCCAATTTCCTTCGGTTAAAGGTATAGAATTTCTACTTGTAATATTTAATTCATCTGAAACAAAATCACCAACTTTATATTTAAATGTAGCATATGAGGTATTATTAAAAGAAAATAAAATGAGAAATAATATGATTAATTTGTTTTTCATTTAAAGTTAAATTAATATTTTTTTTTAGTGTTTAGAATAGATAAAAATTGAATTAAAACTGCAAATATCACAATTAAACCACCAATTAAAACACTTGCTGGAGGATTTTCATTTATTATCATCCATGCCCAAAAAGGTCCCAAAACTGCTTCTGATAACATTATGATTCCAACTAAGGCTGAAGGTGTAGATCTTGCGCCGATTGTAATAAAAATAAAACCAAAACCAAGTTGAAAAAAGCCAGCTAAAAATCCCAAAAAAATGTCATTTAAAGATATAAAGATCGTATTAGACATAAAATATCCAATGATCAAAGCAATAACGCCTGCAATAAATTGTAATGGAACCATATCTACACTAGGAAATTTTCTAACTATTAAAATTAATGTTGCGAATGATATTGGCATAATAAAAGCAGCAATATTTCCACTCATTTGCCCAACTGTTAATGAGCTTCCAACCATCAAAATTATTCCTGAAATTGCTAAAACTATAGAAGTTAATGTTATTAAGTTTATTTTTTCTTTTAAAAAGATATATCCAAAGATTGCTAAAAATAATGTTTGGGTTTGAATTATAAAATTAGTATTTGCTACAGTGGTATTATACATTGCAAAAACATAACCACTAAAGCCACAAGCAAGTATAATGCCTCCAATAAGACCAGGGACTCCAGATTTATAAAATGCTGAAATAAAATTTTGCTTATAACTAATAATTAGAAAGATCAGAACTACAATTATAAAAAAAACTGATCTCCAAAATAGAATTTGCCATAAAGTAGAACCCTCGAAAGATTTGACTATCAGTCCTCCAAAACTTAGACTGAAAGCACCAAAAAAAATTAATAGTGGCCCTGGTAATTTTGTAATTAGATTCATTTAATTTGAGAAATAAGATTATTAGTCTCCATCTGATAAAGTTTATATAATGTTTCAGCATCCTCCAAGCTTACATCTTTAAATTTAATATTAGATCCTGGTGTTAATTGTACCAGTCGATCATAGTCAGCAGATATGACAGTTGCAATCTTCGGATATCCACCAATAGTCCCATGATCTGATAACATAATTATTGGATCTCCAGCAGATGTTATTTGAATTACACCTTTTACCAAGCCTTCAGATTTTATGTTAGGATCAACGATATTTTCAATTTTTGGACCTTCTAATCTCATACCCATCCTGTCTGAAAGTTTTGTAATTTTAAAAATTTCTTTAAAGAATTTATCTTGTGAAGAATTAGAGAAATAATCATAGTTTGTGCCTTTAATGACTCTAATATTTTCAATAGTGCTACCTAAGTAATCAAGTTTTCTTTTGTTAAAAGAATTATTAATATCAATTATTTCAATTTCTAAATCTTTAGAAAATTTATTCCCGTTATTTGGTCCTATTTGAGCTTGTGTATTTATTGAACAGCTTCCCCAATAATAATCAACACCAAAAGTTCCATTAATTGAAAAATATCCATAAACGGACTTGTTGGTTGAATGTATATCGACTTCATCTCCATTTTTTAACAAATAACATTGGTAGGAATTACCATCAATAACACCCTCTTTTGATATAATTTTAAATGATACATTTCCAGAAATACAAAAAAAAATATCTTTTCCAAAATACTTCAAATGTGGACCTTGATAAGCAAATTCTATTACAGGTGAATTGTAATCATTTTGTAGAAGTGAGTTTAACAATTGAAAATTTCTTTTATCCATCGCTCCACTAAAAGGAATACCAATATGGTATAAATTATTTCTTCCTAAGTCTTGATATGTGGTGTTGATACCAGCTCTTAAAATTTTAAAGTAGTTTCTATCTTTTGATTTCATTATATTGATCTAAAGTTATTCGATAAAATTTTATTGTATCACCAGGATTAACTAGATTTGGCTTTGATTGATTAGATGAGTCGAAAATATTTTGTGGTGTATTTCCCAAAATATTCCATCCCCCAGGTGTCTCAAAAGAGTATATGTTGCAAAATTGTTCTGTTATTCCAACTGAACCTTTTGGAACTTTAACTCTTGGTGTTTCTAATCTTTTTAATCTCATCTCCTGGTCGAGATCACCAAGAAAAGGCATACCAGCAACAAATCCTGTCATATAACAAAAGTAATTTTTACTAAAAAATTTTTCGAGGATTATTTCTGATTTTAATTTTAATTTGTTTTCAACTCTTTCAATATCTAATGCAAAGTCATTATCACAACATACTGGAATTTCGATTAGGTTTTTTTCTAATTTATTGTTTTCTTTAATCTCTATATTTTCAATTTTTTTTTTTAAAGATAAAAAAGAATGTATATTTAAATCATATGAAATTATTAATTTATTATAAGATGGAGTTAAGTTTGTAATACCTTTTAAATTTAATTTTTTTATATGGTAAAAATATTTGATAACATTTGAATTAATTTCTTGATTTACATCACTTCCAAAGTCGCAATACAAAGCTGCGTCACCAAGATTTAATATATTTTTTATCATACCATGTTATACTTATGATTTGTTAGTATGGAAATTAATATCAATTGTGATCTAGGTGAAAAATCAAAGCATCATTCTGATGAAAATGATCCAAAATTACTAGAAATTGTCAATTCAGCTAATGTTGCTTGTGGTTATCATGCTGGTGATGAAGATAGCATGAATCAAGTTGTAAAAATTTGTAAGAAAAACGGTGTTAGCATAGGTGCGCATCCATCATTTAATGATCCAGAAAACTTTGGACGTAAAAGACTAAATTTATCGTCAGATGAAATAAATAAATTATTAATTGATCAGTATGAAATTTTACAAAATATAGCTGAAAAACATGGAGAGATCGTTACACATATTAAACCACACGGGGCATTGAACAATATGGCTTGTGAAGATATTGAACTTGCAACTATCATTGCAAAATCAATCTGCAATTTTAATAAAGATTTAATTTATTTAGTACCGACAGGTTCAAAGATGGAAGAGGCGGCAAAGAAATTTGATATGAAGATAGCATGTGAAATTTTTGCTGATAGAAATTATGAGGATAATGGAAACTTAGTATCTAGAAAAGAGCCTCATGCACTTATTACAGATCCAGAAAAAGCAAAAAGTCATGTTTTAAGCATGGTTCAGAACCAAGCCATAAATTGTCACAGCGGAAAGCAAATACCTTGTGAAATAGACTCTGTGTGTATACATGGCGATAATGAAAGTTCTCTAGCTACAGCTATATCTATAAAAAATAATTTAATAGATAACGGCTTAGAACTAAAAACACTAACTAATTTAAGGAAATTTAAATAATGATAAAAAAAATATTTTTTTCAATGTTCTTTTTAATATTTTTAGCAGGAACATCTTTTGCTGCTGGATCTAGTAGCGATTCTGGATCAACAGAAAGCCATTATGATAAGGCAGTGAAATTGATTAAAGCTGCAAAAAAATTAGAAAAAAATGGTAAAACAGAGAAAGCAATTAAAAGATACCAGAGAGCAATTAAATTTTTAGTAAAGTCAAATAAGATGAAGCCAAATAAAGCAGATACATTAAATTACCTTGGATTTGCAACAAGAAAAACTGGCGATTTTGAAAATGGTGAAAAATATTATCTTCAAGGTTTAGCTATTGAGCCAAATCACATAGGAATTAACGAATATCTTGGTGAATTATATGTTGCAACAAATAGAATGAATTTAGCAAAAGAAAGATTGAGTGTTCTAGAGGGATGTAATTGTGAGGAATACAATCAGCTGAAGGGCGTAATAGACGGGTCTAAAAAATCAAAATACTAATTTATATTTTTTATCATTTGCTCAGGCATCCATAGAGCGATTTCAGGAAATATAACAACTAAGATAACAGCAAAAATCATTAGCAAGAAGAGTGGAAACGCACTTCTTGCTATATACCCCATGTCTTTATTAGCCATACCCTGAAGGACAAAAAGATTGAAGCCAACCGGTGGTGTGATCTGAGCCATTTCGACAACAATAACTAGAAAGACACCAAACCAAATCATATCAAAACCTGCTTGCCTAATCATTGGTTCAATTATAGCCATTGTTAAAACTACAGCAGATATACCATCAAGAAACATTCCAAGAATTATATAAAAGATCATTAAAACAAAAATTAAAACATAAGGAGAAAGTTCCATTCCTTCAATCCATAGAGCAAGATTTCTTGGCAATCCTGTAAAACCCATTGCCAAAGATAAAAAAGTGGCTCCAGCTAATATAAAAGCTATCATGCAAGAAGTTTTAGTAGCACCCAAGAGAGACTCTTTAAATGTTCTAAAAGACAAACTCTTTTGAAAGTATGACAAAATTAATGCACCTACTACACCCAAAGAAGCTGCTTCAGTTGCGGTTGCTATACCAGTATAAATTGAACCAATAACTGAAACTATTAATAATATTACGGGTATCAGTTTTCCTGATTTCCTTACCTTTTCCATAAGTGAGAAGTCTTGTTTAAAAGTAGGCATGGATTTTTTATTTATTAAGGACCAAATCATTACATATGTCATAAAGATCAACGCAATCATTATTCCTGGTACAATTCCAGCAATAAATAGTTTTGCTATCGACTCTTGGACAGTCACACCATAAATAATTAAAATTATTGAAGGTGGAATTAGAAGACCCAGCGTTCCTGAACCAGCTAAACTTCCAAGTAGAATACTTTCTGGATATTTTCTTTTTCTTAGTTCTGGAATAGACATTTTTCCTACTGTGGCTACAGTTGCTGCAGAAGATCCTGAAATAGCTGCAAATAAAGCACATCCAACTACATTAATATGCACTAAGCCACCGGGTAGTTTCTGCATCCATGGGGATAATCCTTCAAATAAATTTTCAGATAACTTCGTCCGAAATAAAATTTCACCCATCCAAACAAATAAAGGAAGTGCAGTTAAAGTCCATGAAGATGAAGCTCCCCAAATTGTTGTTGCCATCGCATCACCAACTGGCCTTGTGGTGAACAGTATCATTCCTATAGATGAAACACCAACCATGCTTATAGCAACCCAAATTCCTGAGCCTAAAAATATCAAGAGAACACTTATGAAAAATATAGTAAGTAAAATTTCAGTCATTTTTTTTTGTTTGTATTTTCAAAACTAATTGATGAAATACGCATATGAAAAATATTAGTGATCCTAAAGCAACACTAGTTTGTGGTATCCAAATTAAAATTTCGTCAGCTCCTTCACTTCTCTCTTGAAATTCATAAGATATTTTTAGCATTTTCAAAAAATAGAATGCTAAATAACCAGAAAATATAGTTGCAACTATCAAACTCCATAATTCCAAAAATCTCTTTTTAATCCCAGTAGCTTTTTCTAAAAATAAAGTAATTCTTATGTGACCACCTTCTACAAAAGTATAAGATAAAGCAAAAAAAGATGAGGCAGCCATACAATATCCAGAATATTCAGCTAGGCCTCTTATATAAAAACCAAATATTCTTGATGAAATTCCAATTAAAATAAAAACTGCAACCAAAATAAGAAAGAATGCAGCGATATAGCCTGAGCAACTATAAAGATTATTTAAAAATTTATTGACTTTAGCAAACATATAAAAAGGCCGTTTAATACGGCCTTTTTAATTATAATGATTTAATTATAAGCAGCAAGAACACTAGCACCTCTATCGCCAGCTTTTTTCTTCCATTCTTCTGCCATTGTAGCACCAACTTTTTTGAAATGACTTTCAAGGGCTGTATTTACTTTGCCTACTTTCATTCCAGCATCAGCTAAAGCTTTTTTATCAGCAACATTTCCTTTTTTTGAAAGTGCCCAACCTTTTTTCTCAGCAACTGCTGCCTCTTCCATAATCATTTTTTGTGTAGCATTATCTAATTTATTCCAAGAACCTCTGTGAGCTACAATCATATTTTTTGGAAACCAAGCTGCAATATCATAAAAATACTTTACTCCATTTTCCCAAATTTTACTGTTCTTACCAGTAGTTGGTGAAGTAATCATACTTTCAACCGCACCAGTTGAGAATGCTTGGCTTATTTCAGCTGCTTCTATTTTTGTAGGTGCCATACCTGTCAATTCAGCCATTCTAATAGTTGCAGAATTATACGCTCTAAATTTTAAACCTTTTAAATCAGCAACACTGTTAATCTCTTTTTTACTATAAAGACCTTGCGCAGGCCATGGTACAGCGTATAAAAATACAAGACCTTTTTGATCTAAACCTTTGATTATTGCAGGCTTTGATGCTTGATACAGTTTCATAGCATCATCATAAGATGTCGCAAGAAATGGTTGCGAGTCAATCTCTAATAACGGATCCTCTTTACCTAGAGCCGACATAAATCTTTCACCAATTTGAGCTTGTCCAGTTCTAACAGCCCTAAATATCTCTCCACCTTTAAAAAGAGATCCACCTGGGTGAGTTACTATTGTTAATTTTCCCCCACTTTTTTCTGAAACATTTTTAGCAAATTCAGCTGCATTAGCAGAATGGAAGTTGCTTGCACCATAAGCTAGTGCCATATCCCATTTTTCTGCAGCAAAAGCATTGGCAGTTAAAAGAACAGAAAATAAAACAGAGAACAAAATTTTGAAAAGTTTCATAAATCCTCCATATTTCTAAAAAACATATCTCATTATGTATTAAAACTTAAATCAATAAAAATTTTTGATGTTTTATTGAAATATAATAAATAATTACTATTATAATAGCATCTTGATAGAACAATCACTCATTTTACTGCAAATTATATTTATAGACATTATTCTAGCTGCGGATAATGCAATAATAATAGGATTGATTGCTGCTAATTTTGTTCCAAAAAATAGAAAAAAGATAATATTTTGGGGCGTAGTTGGTGCGTTAGTTTTCAAAGTTATATTTGCAATATTTGCAACATATTTATTTAAGTTTTACTTCATTAAAATTCTTGGTGGACTACTTTTAATTTGGATTGTTAACGACTTAAGAAAAGATTTATTTGAAATTCAAAAAATAAAGTCTCCTAAAAAGAAATCTATGGAGCCTTCATTTATCAAAAGTATTTACAAGGTTTTGTTTGCAGATATTACGATTAGTTTTGATAACGTTATTGGCGTTGTGGGTGCAGCCAAAGGTAATTTTGGTTTTATGATTTTTGGCTTAGTATTATCAGTAGTCCTTACTGGAGCATTAGCTACTTATTTAGCAAATTATATACAAAAACATCTATGGATAGCTTACATAGGTTTAGGTTTTATACTATTGGTTGCTATTCAATTAGTAATAGGTGGGCTAGTCGATTTAGAAATTTTAAATATTAATGAAAAATATATAAAGTATTTCTAATATTACCAAGTTCCAGTATTTTCCATCGATGACCATGGCTCTTTTGGGGGAAGATTGCCTTCCTGAAGTATTTCTATTGATATTTTATCTGGTGATTTCACAAATGCCATATGACCATCTCTAGGTGGTCTATTAATTGTATAACCCATATCCATTAATCTTTTACATACTTCGTATATATTTTTAACTCTATAGGCTAAGTGACCAAAGTTTCTGGATCCCTCTCCTAAATTGTCACCGTCCCAATTATAAGTAAGTTCAATTTCTGCATTATTATCGTTTGGTGCAGCTAAAAAAATTAATGTGTATCTACCTTTTTCATTTTCCATTCTTTTTATCTCTTTTAAACCCAGCCCATCACAAAAAAATTTTAAAGACTCTTCAATATTAGAAATTCTAATCATTGTGTGTAAATATTTCATAGTGAAATTATAATTTATTTTTATTCTAGTTCAATAGTGCTTGGCGGTTTAGAGGTCACATCATAAACTACTCTATTTATACCTCGAATATTATTAACTATTTTATTAGATACCATTTGCATAAATGATTTATTAAATTGATAATAATCTGCTGTCATTCCATCTTCAGATGTTATTGCTCTTAGTAAACATAAATATTCATAGGTTCTATTGTCTCCCATTACACCAACTGTTTTAACAGGTAGTAATGCGGCATAAGCCTGCCATATCTTATGATATAGATTGTGTTCTCTTAATGCATTCACAAAATAATTATCTGCTTCTTTTAAAATTTTTATTTTTTCTTTAGTAATTATGCCTGGCATTCTAATGGCTAAACCAGGACCAGGAAAAGGGTGTCTAGAAATAATTTCTTTACTTAAATTTAATTCTAGACCTAACATTCTAACCTCATCTTTAAATAAATACTTCAATGGTTCAACTAATTTTAATTTCATTCTTTTTGGCAAACCACCAACATTATGGTGAGACTTAATTTTTGAAGTTTGACTTCCTGTTACAGACTTACTTTCGATTAGATCAGGATATAAAGTTCCTTGAGCTAGAAATTTTACATTCTTTATTTTTTTTGCGTATTTTTCAAAAAGTTTGATAAATAAATTTCCAATAATTTTTCTTTTTTTTTCTGGATCCGTTACATTTTTTAATTTGCTTATGAATAATTGTTCAGCATTTACATAAATTAAATTCAATTTAAATTTTTTTTTAAAAGTATTCACTACTTGTTTTTCTTCGTTTTTTCTTAGCAGACCAGTATTAACGAATATACAAGTTAAGTTTTTTCCAATTGCATTACTAATTAATTTTGCTACTACACTACTATCTACTCCACCAGATAATGCACAAATTACTTTAGAATTTCCAACTTGTTCTTTAATTTGCTGCATAAGTTTGGATTTTTGATTTTTTGATGTCCAATTTTTTTTAATTTTACAAATTTTAATTACAAAGTTTTTTAATATTATTTTGCCTTTAACTGTATGGGAAACTTCTGGATGAAACTGCATGCCATATATTTTTTTTTTTACATTTTCTATCATGCATAATTTCGAATTTGAGGATTTTGCTATAACTTTAAAACCTTTAGGTAATTTAATTACCTCATCTCCATGACTCATCCATACATTGGTAGATTTTTTTGAAAAGAAATTTTCAGTTAAAGCGCTTTTTTTTAATTTTGTAACTTTTGCTAACCCAAATTCTCTTGATTTTGCTCGTTTTACTTTACCTCCTAATTCTTTAGAGATTATCTGGTGGCCAAAACAAATGCCTAGAATTGGAATATTTGAACTTAATATACTTTTATTGAATTTAACTTTTTTATTTTGGTAAACATTTAAGGGACCACCTGATAAAATGATGCCTTTCACATTTTTTTCAGTTTTGTAGACTTTAAGTTTGTTGTGACTTATAATTTCACAAAAAACATTTAATTCTCTTACTTTTCTTGCAATTAATTGTGTAAACTGAGACCCAAAATCGATTATTAAAATTTTATCTATATTATTTTCAAGACGCATCTTTTTTTTCAAACTCTTTTAGGCGTTTGTTAATAGATGCAATTTTATCACAAAGGTTGGAGCATATTTTCTTAAAATCTTCTCTAAGTTCCTCTGCTTTAGAAAAATTAGATCTTTCTAACTCAATATCTATTAATAGATACATTGCCTCTTCGTTGTTTGGCTCGAGTAGTAAGACTGTATTTATATTTTTTTCCAGTTCTGTTTTGTTTTCTTCATTTTTAAATATTTTTGCTAAATATAGATATGACATTGAGTCTTTGGGATTGTATACAATATTTCTTTGAAATAAAAATTTTGAATCTTCATATTTTTCATTTTCATAAAGATTTTTTGCTTCATCAAAAAAATTAACTTTCTCCGCGTTAACGTTAAAAATTAAAGTAAAAAGTAAAATTGTTGCCAAGGTAATTTTTTTTATCATCTTTTTATTTCGTCTATGTTATGTACCATACTTTCATAAAAACCTGCTTTAGTAATTTTGACAAATTTTGGTTTTTTTCTAAGATCTTTAATTCTTTTTGCACCTAAGTATCCCATTGATGATTTTAATCCACCTACTAGTTGGTAGATTATTTTTTCAACTGTGCCTTTGTATTTAACAAAACCTTCAACACCTTCTGCTACGTATTTTGATGTATCTTTTTGTTTTGATTGAAAATATCTATCTGCTGATCCTTTATTCATTGCTCCAATAGATCCCATACCCCTAAAACTTTTAAATAATTTACCACCTCTTTTTATAATTCTACCTGGAGCCTGATCTGTTCCTGCAAATAATGATCCAATCATCACCGCATCTGCTCCTGCCGCAAGTGCTTTTGCAATATCCCCAGAAAATTTGATACCTCCATCAGCTATTAATGTTGTTTTACTTTTCCCCATACCTTTTTTTACATCTAAAATTGCACTTAGCTGTGGAACTCCAATCCCGGCAACTAATCTTGTAGTGCATATAGATCCTGGTCCAATTCCAACTTTTATAATATCTACTCCTTGCTTGATCAGAAATTTAGCTGCTTCTGCTGTAGCAATATTACCTGCACATAAAGCTGTTTTAGTTGGTTTAATTTTTTTAATTTTTTTTATTATTTCAGCTACTTTTTTTGTGTGGCCATGAGCTGTATCAACAACAATTAAATCGATATTTTCTTTTAAAATCTTTTGAGCTCTTATGTGTTCGTTTAAACTTGCACCAACAGCTGCACCAACTAACATTTTTTTTGCTTTTACTTTTCTTATTTCTTTTATCTGATCATTTATTGATAAATTTCTATGTATAACACCTATTCCACCCTTTTTACCGATTGAAATAGCCATATTAGACTCTGTTACAGTATCCATTGCTGAAGTTAGAAGGGGTATAGAAATATTTAATTGTTTTGATAATTTAATTTCTGTCTTTACTTCTGAAGGTAAAATTTCAGAATAATTTGGTGCTAAAGTTACATCATCGAAAGTGAGCGCTTCTTTGATATGATCCATGTCCTTATATAAACGATTCTTAAAAAAATGAAAGTATCTATCTTAAATTTTTGCAGATTAAAAAACTTTCTTTAGAGTCTTTTCTGCTTGCTGGAGGCTTATAGACATTAAATTTTACAAAATTTTTTTTTGAAAATGCAATTATCTCATTAAATGAAGTTCCCATAAATAATTTTGAGACAAAATAGCCATTTGGCTTCATCATTTTTGTAGCGAAATCCATAGCTTCTAAAACTAATTCTCCAGTTACCATAGAGTCTAGATTTTTATTTCCCGTAGTATTGACTGCCATATCTGAAATAATTAGGTCAATTTTTCCACCAAAATAATTATTAATTTTATTTTGTTGCTCAGTATCCGTAAAATCTCCTTTTAAAATTTTTACATTCTTTATTTCTTCTATTTCTTTTAAATCTATTGCTAAATGCTTATTACATTTTAAATTACTTGATATATATTGAGACCAGCTTCCAGGAGCAGCCCCAAGATCTATTACTGATATATTATTTTTTAAAAATTTAAATTTTTCGTTAATTTCCTTTAATTTATAAACGGCTCTTGATCTATATCCTTCAACTTTTGATTGTCTAACATAAATATCTCTTCTCTGCTTATTAATCCAATTTTTTGAGATTTTATTTTTTTTCAATTAGTTTTGAACCTTAAAGATTTTGAGATTTTATTATTATCCAAAGTATTTAATTCTATCTCTAGATTTTTCTCGTTTCTCATATCTTTATCATTTACTTTAATACCACTAGCTAAATGTATAATTCCAATTTTATGATTTGGTAAAAAAGGTTCCACGAAAATTTTATTCTTTTCATCAAACTTTGGAAGTAAGTTGCTAGCTAACCAGTTGCAATTATGAGGAAGAAATTCAACATCTACATTATCAATATATACGCATATATTTATTGCTAGTTGCTCTGAACCAAATATTTGGCCATGACTAAGAGTAGTTTTTAAATTTTTTTGCCAAATATTCCAACAATTAGAGTCTTTTTCTAATGAGAAAACACCAATATTAATATGTGGAGCAAATGCTAACTTTCTTGCTTTATTAATATCAATTTTAGATTTAATAGCATGTTTAAAATTTTGAGACTTTATAATGGCTAATTTTCCAAATAACCAATTAACGTTACTTAATATTCTATATCCAGGTGTCATTGTCTGGGTAATGCCTAGTTTGCCATTATCACAAGCCTTAAAATATAAGTCTATTGAGCTCCAATCTTGAACCCAAGCATCACAATCAATCCACAGATATTTTTTATAGTTAGGAAAATATTTTGGAAGAAATGCTCTTGATACCTGACTTTTTAGCCATTCTTTACCTTTAACTTTAGATTGTGGAACCTCAATATCCCATTCAGCTTTTTTGATCTCATCTACTTTATTTTTTAGAAGAGCAGTTTGCTCCTCTGTCAAACCCGCATCAAGTATACAAATAGCAACCTTTTCACTGTGATTGAATTGTTTAATAGAGTCTATTAATTCATTTACCAATTCATAGTAATTAGAATCTGCTAGAGAAATAATTGCATTCTCTTTCATTACAAAATATCTTCGTGATGATCAACACCATCATCTTTTTCTTTATTTTGTTTTTTTAAAAATAAGTAATGAATTGAACTTGCTGGAATCATTAGTAAATAAATAATTCCTGAAATTATAATTGTATTAAAGGTATATATTAGTAACAAACCAAAATATAAAATTATTCCAAATAAAAGAAATATTGAAGTACTTCTTGGAACAACAATTCTTTTCAAAGAATATGTAGGAATTTTACTTATCAAAAGTACAGAAATAACAATGAATAAAGATGGAACAATTATATTTTTATTAATAGTTATAAACTGAACTTCACTAAAACTATAAATTAACGGCATTAATACTAATACTCCACCTGCTGGTGATGGAATACCTTCAAAAAAATTGTCTCTCCATGAAGGTTCCCCTCCTGTTGAAACGTTAAATCTTGCAAGTCTTAAGGCAACGCAAACCACATATATTAAAGATATTAACCAACCAAATCTGCCAATATTATCTAGCGCCCAGAAATACATTATGAATGCTGGCGCTACTCCAAAACTAATTACATCCGTTAATGAGTCTAATTCTTTTCCAACTTTTGATGTGGCTTTAATTAATCTTGCAATTCTTCCATCTAAACCATCAATGATTGCAGCAATTAAAACTGCAATAACTGATAATTCAAATCTTCCATCAAATGCAAACTTAATTGAAGTCAAACCAATACACACACCAACTAGCGTCATAATATTCGGCAAAATAACTCTTGAATTTTTATTTGATACTAATCTTATATTCTTTTTTGGATTTTCCATTTATCTTTTTGCTATCAATGTTTCTCCAGCAACTGCTCTTTGATTAACTTTTACTAACGGTTCATAGTTTTCAAAATATAAATCTGCTCTACTTCCAAATCTAATCATTCCAATTCTAGATCCTTGATCAACATTTTCTTCAACTGAGGTATCAGTTACTATTCTACGTGCAACCAGTCCTGCTATTTGAACTACAATTATGTCTTCTCCATGAGAATTTTTAATTTTATAATAATTTCTTTCATTATCCTCACTTGCTTTATCAAGAGATGCATTGATAAATTTTCCAGGTTTGTATAAAATTTCTTCAATTTTTCCTGAACATGGAGATCTATTCACATGACAGTCAAATACATTCATAAATATACTTACTTTCTTAAATTTTTTATTTTCAAGTCCTAATTCTTTTGGTCCGTTTGTATCTAAAACTTGTAAGACCAATCCGTCAGCAGGACTTGTTAAATAGTTCTCATCATTTATTGGAATTCTCTCTGGATCTCTAAAAAAATAATAACACCAAATACTTAAAACCAAACCTATGAAACCTAAAAAACCATGAATGAAATATAGAATGATCGTTGCTACTACGAAAATTACTATAAATTTATAGCCTTCGTTATGAATCTTTGGAAAAATTTTGTCTATCATAATCGTTCAATTGATAATTCTGGATTAATATGTATATAAAAAGTATAAATTCAATTATTAAGATACATCAAAAAATGAGCAAAATTAAGGTAAAAAATCCCATTGTCGAGCTAGACGGCGATGAAATGACAAGAGTAATTTGGGAATTCATCAAAAACAAATTAATTCTACCTTATTTAGATTTAGGCATTGAGTATTACGATCTAGGAATGAAAAGCAGGGATGATACAGATGACAAAATTACCGTCGACTGTGCTAATGCAATTAAAAAGAATGGAGTAGGTATCAAATGCGCAACTATTACTCCAGACGAGGCGAGAGTTGAAGAATTTAAATTAAAGAAAATGTGGAGATCACCGAATGGAACAATAAGAAATATTATTGGAGGAACAGTATTTAGAGAGCCAATAATTTGTAAAAATATTCCTAAACTTGTCCCATCTTGGACAGATCCATTAATTATTGGAAGGCATGCTTTTGGTGATCAATACAGAGCTACAGATTTTTTAGTTCCAGGAAAAGGTAAATTAGAAGTCAAATGGACATCGGAAGATGGAAGTGATGAAAAGAAATATGAAGTATTTAATTTTCCAGGACCAGGTATTGCTCTTTCAATGTATAATTTAGATAAATCAATAGAGGACTTTGCAAGATCATGTTTCAATTACGGCCTAATTAAAAAATGGCCTGTATATTTATCAACAAAGAATACCATACTAAAAAAATATGATGGTAGATTTAAAGATATATTTCAAAGTGTTTTTGAAAAAGATTTTAAATCAGAATTTGAAAAAAATAATATAACTTATGAACACAGGTTAATCGATGATATGGTTGCTTGTGCTATGAAGTGGCACGGTAAATATATATGGGCTTGTAAAAACTACGATGGCGATGTTCAGTCTGACACTGTTGCTCAAGGTTATGGTTCTTTAGGTTTAATGACAAGTGTTTTATTAGCACCTGATGGCAGAACAATGGAAGCAGAAGCGGCTCATGGAACTGTTACTCGACATTTTAGAATGCATCAGCAAGGTAAAGAAACATCAACCAATCCAATTGCATCTATATTTGCTTGGACAAGAGGTTTAGCGCACAGAGGGAAGTTAGATAGCAATGATGAATTAATTAAATTTGCCAAAACACTTGAAGAAGTATGTGTTAATTCGGTTGAATCAGGATCAATGACCAAAGATTTAGCAATACTTATTGGTCCTTCAACAAAGTATTTAACAACTAACCAGTTTTTAGATGTAATTGATGGAAGTTTAAAACAAAAATTAAATTAAGGTTTTTAGTTTTTCTAAAGCTTCGTCGATTTTATTTGAGTCTTGGCCTCCTGCCTGTGCAAAATCTTTACGACCTCCACCGCCCTTTCCACCAATAATTTCAGATCCTAGTTTTGCAAATTTAACTGCATCGTACTTATTTGTTAAATTTTCTGTTACACCTATAGCAAGACCAACTTTCTCATCCTTATTTGCAAATACTACTACTATTCCTTCACCCAATTCTTTTTTACCTGCATCAACAAGTTTTCTTAGGTCTTTTGGAGATAAATCTTGAATTTTTTGTAATCTAACTTGAGTGCCATTTATATTTTCATCTTTAATTATATTTTTTGTTTTATCAGCTAAAACTGATTGAACATTTAATTGTTCTAATTGTTTATTAAGGTCTTTAATTAATCCTTTCGTATCTTTATTGTCTAGATTTGGTTTTCCACCTAATTTAATAATTTGAGCAGACACCTCTTTAATACTGTCTTCATCCTTTTGTGCAGAAAGGTTTGACATTTTTTCCTTGTTTTTTAAGAATATTTCGAGTTGTTTGTCCCTTAAAGCCTCAA
Organism: uncultured Pelagibacteraceae bacterium; assembly: GCA_902531175.1. Taxonomy (GTDB): domain Bacteria; phylum Pseudomonadota; class Alphaproteobacteria; order Pelagibacterales; family Pelagibacteraceae; genus Pelagibacter. Next base: position 179,744 of record CACADE010000001.1, on the reverse strand, counting down.
CCCTTCTAACTCCAGCAGCTATTGAGGATTGGCTAATAGTTTTAAATTTTCCAATATCACCTGTATTTTTTACATGTGTTCCACCACATAATTCTGTTGAAAAATAAGAGTTATTTTCTGCTCCCATAGAAACTACCCTCACCTCTTCTCCATATTTTTCACCAAAAAAAGCTAAAGCACCTTTTTCAATGGCAGCTTTTGGTGTCATAATTCTTGTAGTTACATCAGTTTTGTTTTGTACATATTCATTAACTAATTTATCAATAATTGTTAGCTCATCCTCTGTAATTGGTTTCATATGACTAAAATCAAATCTTAGTCTATCAGGCGCAACTAAAGATCCTTTTTGCATAACGTGTTTTCCCAATGTTCTTCTCAAAGACTCATGTAATAAATGGGTTGCAGAATGATATGCCTTAAGATTGTTACGTCTTTCAATATCTATTTTCATTTCCACAACATCTTTAATCTTAATCTCACCAGATTTTAGAATTCCATGATGTATAAACAGATCTCCAAGTTTTTTTTGAGTATCTGTAACCTCAAATACTGAATTACCAGATACTATTGTTCCTTGATCTCCAACTTGTCCACCAGACTCCCCATAAAAAGGGGTTTGATTAGTAATAATTATCCCTTCCTCACCATTTGAAATATTTTGTGCTTCTTTATTATTTTTAATTATCGATAACACCACTCCTTCTGATTGGTTAAACTCATACCCAAGAAACTCTGTAGGTCCTATTTTATCTTTTATAGCAAACCAGATTTCTTCTTCAGAGGCATCTCCAGAACCTTTCCAATTTTGTTTTGCAAGCTCTTTGCTCTTTTTCATTAATTCATCAAATTTATTTTGATCAACAGTCAAAGATTTATTTTTTAAAATATCTTCTGTTAAGTCTAACGGGAAACCATAAGTATCATACAATTTAAACGCTACTTCACCTGGTAAAACTTTTTTTATTTTTGAAATTTCATCATTCAAAATTTTAATTCCCCTATCAAGTAATACTAAAAATTTTTCTTCTTCCATTTTTAATGTTTCTTTAATTAAAGTCTCTGATCTTTCTAATTCAGGATAATTTCCTTTCATTTCATCTTTCAATGTATCAAAGATTTTATTAAAGACTGGTTCTTTAGAGCCTAATAAATGAGAATGTCTCATTCCCCTTCTCATTATTCTTCTAAGAACATAGCCTCTGCCTTCATTTGAGGGTAATACTCCTTCTGCAAGAAGAAATGAGCTAGCTCTTAGGTGATCTGCAATTACTCTAAAACTTGATAAATTATTTTTATCTTGTTTTACTTTTGTAAATTCAGAAATCGAACTAATTAATTTTTTAAAATGATCTGTTTCGTAATTATCATGTGTGCCCTGAAGTAATGCTGCAATTCTTTCTAAACCCATTCCAGTATCTACAGAAGGTTTTGGAAGATTAATTCTTTTATCTTTTGAAACTTGCTCAAATTGCATGAAGACTAAATTCCATATCTCAATATATCTATCGCCATCCTCATCTTTAGTTCCGGGTAAACCACCTTTTAAATGATCTCCATGATCATAAAATATCTCTGAACAGGGTCCGCAAGGACCCGTTTCACCCATTGACCAAAAGTTATCTGAAGTTGCTATCCTAATAATTCTATCGTCGCTAAAACCCGCTATTTTCTTCCAAAAATTGAAGGCTTCATCGTCTTCATGAAATACTGTTACATATAATCTATCTTTATTTAATCCAAAATCTTTAGTAATTAAATTCCAAGCAAGTTCAATTCCTCTTTCCTTGAAGTAATCTCCGAAAGAAAAATTTCCAAGCATTTCAAAAAATGTATGGTGTCTTGGAGTGTAACCAACATTTTCAAGATCGTTATGTTTACCTCCTGCTCTTACACATTTTTGAGAAGTAGTAGCTCTTTGATAATCCCTTTTTTCTAATCCAGTAAAAACATTTTTAAACTGGACCATGCCTGAATTTGCAAACATTAATGTTGGATCATTATTTGGAACCAAATTGCTAGACTCGACTATCTTGTGATCATTTTTTTCAAAATAATCTAGAAAAGTTGATCTAATCTCGTTTAATGTTTTTGCCATATTTTGTTAAAATACAGCTTTTTCTATTGATGTCTACACCTCTGAAGGGAAAAAAGGCGCCCATTCGAGCGCCTTTTTAATAACTAAAAGTTATCTGCTAATTTTTTTTAGTAGGAACTTCTTCTTCTGTTTTTTGAGCCTCTACTTTTTCTTCGCTTAGTGGATTTCCCTCAATTTTCTTTGAGATCACACCAGCCTTTTCTCTGATTGCCATTTCAATTTCAGCAGCGGCTTTAGGATTTTGTTCAAGGTAAAGTTTCGCATTCTCTCTACCTTGACCAATTTTTTCACCTTTGTAAGCGTACCAAGCTCCAGATTTCTCAACGATATCTGCTTTGGCACCTAGGTCTATTAGTTCCCCTACTTTACTAATTCCTTTTCCATACATTAAGTCAAACTCAACAACTTTAAATGGTGGAGCAACTTTATTTTTCACAACTTTAACTCTTGTTGTGTTACCAACGATATTATCTTTATCTTTGATTGCTCCAATTCTTCTAATGTCCATTCTAACTGATGAGTAGAATTTTAAAGAATTTCCGCCTGATGTTGTTTCTGGGCTTCCAAACATAACACCAATTTTCATTCTAATTTGGTTAATGAAAATAACCATTGTATTAGTTCGTGAAATTGAGCCTGTTAATTTCCTCAATGCTTGAGACATCAATCTAGCTTGCAAACCAACATGAGTATCACCCATATCGCCTTCAATTTCAGCTCTTGGCGTTAATGCAGCTACAGAGTCCACAACAAGAACTGACATTGAGCCAGATTTAATTAATGTATCAGTAATTTCTAAAGCTTGTTCACCTGTGTCTGGTTGAGAAATTAGCAACTCTTCAGTATTCACACCTAATTTCTTTGCATACACTGGATCTAAAGCGTGTTCTGCATCAACGAAACCACAAATTCCACCTGCCTTCTGTGCTTCTGCAACTACTTGTAATGCTAAAGTAGTTTTTCCTGAAGACTCTGGTCCGTAAATTTCAATAATTCTTCCTTTTGGTAATCCACCAATTCCTAAAGCAAGATCTAAGCTTAAAGATCCAGTTGAGATAGACTCAACATCCATAGCTTTTTGTTCACCAAGCTTCATTACTGAACCTTTTCCGAAGCTATCTGTAATTTGGCTGATTGCTGCGTCTAATGCTTTATTTTTCTCTTTGTTTTCCAATTCTTTATCTTTTGCGGTTTTCACCACTTTTAGGTTATTTTTAGTCATTTTTTGCCTCTTTTTTTGCTTTTTTTAACACTCGAATCATGGACTTAAATGTACACATTTTGTTCTCATTGGCAATATATTTCTCAAAGTAGCTTAAAATCGTTAAATTACTTAAGTTTTAGGTATTCACTATTCAATAAACCAATGGCTTTTAGAACATTATATTGGGCGATAAGGTTATTTCTCTCAGATTCTGCCAGAGAAATTTTTGCAGCCAATAACAAAGAGTTTGATTGAATAACATCTAGCGTTGTTCTTGAACCTCTTTCATACTCTGCAGCTATTCCTTCGTTAGCAATTTTTGCTGCTCTAACTTGAGATCTTACCGAATTTAAAAAACTTTTAGATGCTTCAAGATTTGACCAAGCACTTCCAACATTCTTTTCAGTAGTTTTTACAGCATCCTCAAATAACAAAATTTTTCTAGTTTTAAGATTTGTATTCTTGTTTATTTTTGCACGTTTACTTCCACCTGAATAAAATGGCCAGCTAATTGTTGCTTTAAGTGTATCCTTTTCTCTTTGGTCATAAGTTGAACTAAAATCCTCAGCATATGATCTTTCTAAAGATAAAGATGCACTAGGTTTTAAGTCACTTTCAGCAATTGCAATATCCATTTCAGACTGATTTAATTCTATTTTAGCGATCATTATATCTGGGTTGTTCTCTCTTGCTAAATTGATTGCTGTACTAAGTTCACTTGGAACTCCTACAATTGCTCTGTTTGTCTTTTTTAATTCATTTGTATTTAAAAGTTTACCAATAATATTTTCGTAATTTAATTTATTAATCATTAATTCGCTTCTTGCTTGAGTTAGTTGAGCGCTTGCTCCCGCAAGGGAAGATTCAGTTTGTGACAAATCCGCAGTTTTTATTTGTCCTCTATCTAATCTAACTTTATCATTTTCAAGTTGTTTAATAAGTAAGTTTAAATTTTGTCTATTAATCGCAACTTTTTCTCTTGATAAAATTACAGATGTAAAAGCTTCTATTGCACTGTAAAGAACATCCTGTTCTTTTTTAAATAATTTTGCTTTTGAAAGTTCTAAACCTATTAAATTCTTTTCATAATTAAGGTCTCTCCCAAAATCCAATAACGTTTGCTCTAATTTAATGGATGTTGTGAATGGATCTGAATCACTAATAGTTGCATCACCACCACTCTGATTTGTCAGTTTATTTGTTTCCTCAAGGCTCTTTGACCCACTTAAACTCAAGGAAGGCATATAATCGGCTTTTGAAATATTCAGATCTTCTTCTGAGGCTTTTATATTTTCTCTCTCAGCATTTAATTGTTTATTGTTATTGTAAGTTTCATTTAATGCTTCATATAATGTGACAGCAAGCGATTGAGCTGTTAAGCAAAAAAAACTAAAAATTATTATTAATATTTTTTTCATTAGTTGTACTTTACAGAATTAATTTGATGATTAGAATTTAATTTAATAATTATAGATGCGTATTTTGGCGCATATTTAAACATATTCTGCGTAATTCTCTGGTAAGTTTGCATAAATTTTAAAACTTCCTTTTTTGTCATAATTTTTTGTTTTGTTTTTTTATTCTTATTTTTTAATTTAAGTTTTTTTTCCTGAATAACTCTCCACTTTTGTAATAAACTAAAATTTTTTGCCCTTAAAAATAATAAACAATCAAGCTTACTATAAAGTTTCTTGTATCCTTTTTTTAGCTGGTCATTAACATGTTTTCTCCAAATTAATTTATTATCATCATTTTTTTCCATCATATTTACACTTTTTTTTAATGTTTTTAAGCTTTCAGGTCTTGCTCCAACACACCAACCTTCAAAAATAATTACATCTGGTCTGCTATTTACTTTGTACCAATTTTTTTTTGTAAATCTGTCATCAATTGCCTTGTCGAACTTGGGTAATATAATTGATTTAAATTTTCTAGAGTTTGCTTTTTTAATAAACCTAGACATATAACTTATGTCATGGGTCCCGGGTACACCTCTTGTTAATAGCAATGGATGAATTTTCTTGGATAATTTTATTCTATTTTTTTTAGTTTTGTAAATATCATCAATTGATATTTTGAAAACGTTTAACTTAAAGTATTTTTTTAAAATTATCATTAAGATAGAGCTTATAGTAGTTTTTCCAGTGCCCTGCCCCCCTGTTAAACCAACAATATAAGGTTTCTTAAAATTTGTTTTTTTTGCAATCCAGAAACTCATTGGGACAAGATAATCTTTTAACATCTTGTCTTTATTTTTAAATTTATCTGAAGATGTTTCTTGTGTTTTTATAAACTTATAACAATCTTTTTTTACTTTATTTAAACAATCCTCAACTGAAATCATTTAATTTTATTTTTGGTCAAGTGGATGGTTTAAACCATCAAAGAAAACAACATCTTTTAAATCGTCGACTTTAACTTCATCTACACAACCTAAATTAAATCCGGTCATGGTGGGTGCACTTCTTGGGTTATGATGTGTGTAAATTCCACATTCAATACAAAAGTAATGATTAGCAACTTTCGTATGGTACTGATAAAGTTTTAATTTATCTTCTCCCTTAGTAACTTTAAAATCTTCATTTTTAACCATTCCCATTGTTGCATTTTTTCTTTTACATATAGAGCAGTTACATCTTACAATTTTTGGTAATTCATTAATTGGAACATTAATTTCTGCTTCTACACATCCACAATGACATGTTAGTTTCGGCATTAATTATTCTCCCCATTTTCCATGAAACTCATAAACAACTGCTGGCTTATCACCAACTACCCAGCCGTCATGACCTGGGTCAATTGAATATGCATCGCCTGCTTTATATGTTAATTCTGTTCCATCATCATGTTTAGCACAAACTGCTCCTGAAACTATTACTCCAAGATGTTTTGCTTTACAGCTATCAGTGCCTACAGTTGGTTTAATATCTTGTGACCATTTCCATCCTGGCTGCAAAACTAATCTCATTACTCTTTGATCTCCCACTTTTACGATATCCATTTTAGCATTGTTGAAACTGGTATTGCTTTCATCTGGATTATCAAAACTTTTAACTTCAATTGAACTCATACCCTTCTCCTTTTATAATTAAATTTAGATCATAGACTACTAATGGTTTAAGTTATCCACAATAGCACAAAATATGGTTTTGGATGTTCACGTTTTGATTCACTTTTGATTCACTTACAGACTCAAAATACAACCTAATTGACACTATTGTATAACTCATGTACTAATAAGAACAAAACAAGAACACTTATGAAGCTAACAATACCTTATTATTTGCATAAAGCGGGAGCTGGTTTTCCTTCCCCTGCAACTGACTACATAGAAGAAGATATAGATTTAAACGTACATCTAATCAAAAATGTTCCAGCAACTTTCATCATAAGAGTTCAAGGAAAATCAATGGTGGATGTTGGAATAAATGATGGTGATTTATTAGTTGTAGACAAAAGCTTAACTCCAAAAAATTTTTCAACTGTCATAGCAAATGTTCACGATGAACTCGTTGTTAAAACTTTAGTTAAAGAAAAAGATAAACAATTTTTAACGTCAGGATCTAAAGAATTTTCTGATCGAATTTTAATTAATGAAGAACAAGATATTTTTATTTGGGGAGTAGTCACCTATGTCATACATTCAGTACACTAGAAAATTAGCGCTAGTTGACTGTAATTCTTTCTATGTTTCTTGTGAAAGACTATTTAATCCAAAAATAAGGAAAAAACCTGTTGTAGTTTTATCTAATAATGATGGCTGTATAGTTTCAAGATCTACTGAAGCAAAAGCTTTGGGAATTAAAATGGGTGAGCCCTACTTTAAAGCAAAAGATATTATTATCAAAAATGATGTACAAGTATTCTCATCAAATTATTCTTTGTATGGAGATTTATCTAGAAGAGTAATGAGAACTTTAAAAAGATTTAACTCTGATATTGAAGTTTATTCAATTGATGAGGCATTTATGGATTTATCAAATTTTTCTGACAATGAAGTAGAGCAAGTTGGAAGAGAAATTAGAGAAACAGTTTTAAAGTGGACTGGTATTCCAACAAGTATAGGAATAGCTAAAACTAAAACTTTAAGCAAAGTTGCAAATCATATAGCAAAGAAAAAACAATCAGGTGTTACAAGTTTAATTGGAATAGAAAATCTTGATCCTATTCTTGAAAAAATTGATATTAACGATGTTTGGGGTGTTGGAAGACAAATGACAAAGTTTTATCAAAAAAATGGAATTTATAATGCTAAACAATTAAAAAATAAATCAAACACCTGGATTAAAAAATCTTCGAATGTTCTAAGTTCAAGAACCGCAATGGAACTTAGAGGTGTGCCTTGTATTGATTTAGAAAAAACTGCATCAAAAAGAAAAAGCTGTGTAGTATCAAGATCATTTGGAAAAAGAATAGAGAGATTTCAGGAACTTGAAGAAGCCGTTGCTAGTTATTGTTTAAATGCATCAGAGAAAATAAGATCTGAAAACCTTGTTGCAAAAGCCGTTATGGTATTTGTTAGAACAAGTCCTTTTCAAAAACAATTTGGTTTTTATTCAAACTCCAGAACTGTTGATTTTCCTATAGCAACTAACAATAGTATAGAGATCGTAAAAAATGCTTTATCTGTCTTAAAAGTAATCTTTAGAAAGGGGCATCGTTATCAAAAAGCAGGAGTGATGCTAACTGGATTAACGGATGCAGAAAATAATGAAAACTTATTTTCATCAGCAAAAGACGAGAGAATTAATAGATTAATGAGATCAATTGATAATACAAACTACAGATATGGCAGATCTACATTAAGTCTTGCAAGTGCTGGGGTTAGAAAGTCTTGGAGTATGAAAAGGGATTATAACTCAAAAATAGATACAGCTGATTTTTATAGTTTGCCAACAATTAGAGCATAAAAAAATTATTTTATCGTATCAATACTTTCAATATTGCTAAGAGAATTATTTAATTCCTCTAAATTTTCTCTTCTTCCAATCATTACAACTGATAATCCAAATGCAATAATTAGAGCTAAGGGGATAGCTGTAACAATGCTTATGTAATCAGCCATTAAGATTAAATAAATAGCATAAAATAAAATTGATCGAATAATAACTGTAGATTTAAAAACAGCTATAATTGCTAAAGAATGCTTAATTAAATTTTTAAAACTCATTTTAGAAGGACCAAAATATCTTGTACCTCTTATAGATGGAGAGGAAGATCTGTCTTTTTCTAATTTTGCCAACGCTCCAGAAAAGCTGCACCAAGTAGATTTATCGTTTGTTAATTTCTTAACAGTTGACTTTGGAAGACACGTATAATTTCCAAATTTTATAGAATGACCAGTAAATACATAGGTAATTATTTTATGCAAATGATAACAAGTTTTAAAAATAATATTTTCAGATCTTTTTACTCTTTCTCCTACAATTGGTTTTCCTTCGTCATATTTTATGTATTCAAGAAAACTTTTGATTTCTTCAGGTCTATCTTCACCATCAGAGTCCATTGGGATTACATAATCAAATTCTTTATTTTGAAATATATGTTTAAGTCCTGTTGCAATGCATCTTCCATGTCCTTGATTGTTTTTAATATTTAAAATTTCAACAGATAATAGGTTTTCTGCATTGGAAATAGAAGTTGGTTTTTCCTCAGTTGATGCATCATTAACTAAGACAATAGAAAATTCAGCATCTAAATCTTTTACAATAGTATTTATTTCTTCAATTAATTTTGAAGCTGATTTCCAGTCATTGTAAACTGGTGTTAAAATAGTAATTTTCATTTATTTAACTTGAAAGTAACCTCAGCAAAGAGGCTACAATTCCATGTCCAGATAACTCTATTATTACAACAATAAAGACGATGAATAGTATATTTTTATTGAATTTCATATTTAAGACCCAACACAAATATTATCAATACACATATATTTATCAAATGAATTCAATTTTTGCTTTGTAACAAAGCCTTTCCAAATAGGCCTTGAATTAATGTGATATGATAAATTTCCAGCGGCCCATTCATCGCCAAGCACATATTTGATAGGCTCATCATGTTGTTCATGCCATGCCATTTGAACTTTTATAGCTATATCTTTTCCAGGATAATCAGTCCTTTTATCAGTCTGAGATATTGAGACATAACCATACAAAATTGGAGATAATAGAAATAAAAATATAAATCCTATTAAAAAGGAATTTAGTTTCTTAATGTTTATTTGATTTTTCAAAAGGTAAATAAACAAAGTTCCAAAGAACAAGTAAAAAGGGGTCATCCACATAGTTCTAATTTTTGACCCGGTTATTAGCGCTGTCATAAAAACCAGAACAATTGGGACTAAATTAATAAATATTAAAAATAAAAGTTTTTCATCTTTTAAATTTAATTTTTTGGGAATTTTTTTTATTAGTAGCCATACTAAAATTAAAAATGGTGTTAAAATTCCAATCTGTTTTAATGTGAATATCAATGGATATTTAAGATGATTTATCATTTGCCCTTCATCCAAACCTGCTCTAGCAAAACCATATTTGATAGTAATAAAATCATTATTGAATAACCAAATTATATGTGGGATTAAAATTACAAAAAATACTTCTAAAGAAACTAAATATTTAAAATCAAATTTTTTAGATTTTTTAATGAATATTAAATATGCAAACAATAAATCTATTGCTACTAATAAATAAATAAAAAGATACTTAGATAGAATTCCAAACGCTGCTGCAGCCCCTAACAAGATGCAATCATAGAGCTCGATTTTTTTACTATTGTATATTTTCCAAGTATAATAAACCGTCAAACACCAAAAAGGTAATTGGCAAACATTTACATTAAATTCTGGAGTTGTGAAATTATAGAAGTATATCCCTTCAATAAGAAAAACTGATAACAAACTCAAAGTGCCATCATTAAGAATTTCCTGTGATAGTTTAAAAATAATGAAAAAAGATATCACTACAAAAATTTGACTTAAAAAATAATAAGCCCAATCTTGTGGTCCAAATATTTGAAAAAAAACTTCTGGAAAAAACGCACTTAATGGAGGATGTTTATTAAATCCCCAATCTAAATTACTACCCCAAGCCAAAGCTTCGATTGTATCCAAAGGTAGATTTGAGTTTGTGATAGTTGGAACAACTGTCCATAGAATTAAGTGAGTCGTTACAAAAATATAAAAAATATTATTTATATTTCTTTTGTTTAAGGCCATTTTCATCAATCTATATGAATAAACCGTTCTTGACACTCATTTATTCATGAATATATTCACCAACTCAAAATAACTAAGTATGGTAAGAATTTCAAAAACTTATACTCCAAAAGAAAAAGAGAAATACATGTGTGCTAAACATTTAGCATATTTTAAGATGAAATTAATGGAGTGGAAAAAAGATTTAAAGAGATCTAATAATGAGGCGATTTTTCAAGCATCCATGGATGATAATAGTGCATCAGCTGACATAGTTGATCAAGCAAGTTCATACACTGAAAAAAATGTTGAAATGAGAGCTATTAATAGACAAATCAAATTAATTTCTAAAATAGATGGTGCATTAAAGAAAATTCAAGATGGAACTTATGGATTTTGTGAAGAAACTGGTGAGCCTATTGGTTTAAAAAGATTAATGGCAAGACCAGTTGCAACTCTCTGCATTGCAGCTCAAGAAAAACACGAAAAAGACGAAAAAGTTTACGCAGACGACTAGAAAATTCTTATTGAGATTTAAATCCACTTTCTGTTGTTTCATTAATAACCCATTCAGTTGAAAAAAGACCCTGCTTTACACTAATTAGGTAAAAGTAATTTTTTCCATCTCCAATTCCTGAAATCGAGTCACTGCCCATGCCCATCCCGCCTATGCCAGCGCCAGTTACTTTTATTTTGTATTTTCCACTTACAGTGTGAACAACATTTTCTTTTATTCCGAGTTTAGCAATTTCCACTCCATTCACATTGACTTTTGCTAATACGGCACTTGCCACAAATCCACTTTCTCTTAGAAAGTACAAATTTGTTTCTCCTGAACTATTTGATGATATGGCTGGTTTCATTTTAGAGCCTGTACCAGAACATTGATACAGACCTAAAATGAAAATTAAGATAAAAAATAATTTAGTTTTATTTTTCAAAATGTATATAAAATTAGAACATTACACCATAATATAACATGGTCATATCAGAGTCTCCATCACCACCAACATCAGAATAGTATGTTAAGCCTAATCTACTACCATCTAATTCTAATCCTCCACCAACTAAATAACCGGTTCCAGAGATTGTTTCAGAGACGTTATATTTTGTTCCACCGATAGTCAAACTTGCATTACCATTTAATTCAGATCTATGCATTCCTACTTTAAAAAATACGTCATCTGATTTAAATACTGCAGCAGCATCAACACCTCTAGCATCATATCCTTCAGTAGCCGATGCCCCTGAAATAGTATAAGTTGCATCTAGACTTCCACTTAAGAAAAATCCTACTTCAACACTCATTTCAGAAGATAAAGGCATGTCTGCAAATAATCTACCAATCCATGTAGCTTCATCATATGAATATGTTACAGTTGAGCCAGATGCATTTGCCAATGCTTGTGCAGTTTCTTCAGCCCTCATGTCAGCATAAACTAGTCCACCTTCAATACCCATTCTCATTTCGTCAGATACTGAATTTTTGACACCAATAAATGAAACTATTAAAATTAACAAAAATAGTTTTATTTTTTTCATAATTTCTCCAATTAAATTAGATTAATAATAACAGTCTATTAAGAGATTAAAAACATTTTTTTTGATGACCCCTTTAGCTTCAAAATCAAGGAAAATCTATTTCAGCATCTTTATTTAGTGCTTTAAATCCTTTTACTACAGCTGGACGTTCAGCAATTTGAACAAACCACCTAGATAGGTTTTCAAAATTATTTAATCCAATGTCGTGTCTTTTGTGTCTTGCAATCCACGACCATGTAGCAATATCAGCAATAGAGTATTTATCATTTGCTAAAAACTTACTTTGAGCCAACCTAGCATCAAGATCTTCGTAAATTTTTCTGGTGATTTTGAAGTATCTATCCTCACCCCACTCACTTTTTCCTTGATGGTAATAATGAAACTGATGATGTTGGCCTATCATTGGACCTACAATAGCCATTTGAGCCATCAACCACTGATTTATGTCTAGCCTGTCTGCTTCAGGATAGAGTTTCTTGCTTTTCTCACCTAAATACATAAGTATAACTCCAGACTCGAATACGGTCTTATTGTTCTCGTGATCTATAATTACAGGAATTTTATTAAACGGACTTATTTTTTTAAATTCTGGTTTAAATTGATCACCACTCAAATTTACTTTTGTAAGTTTGTACTTAAAACCAATTTCCTCGAGCATTATGCTAATTTTCCAACCATTAGGAGTATCAGCAGTAAAAAGTTCGATCATTCTTTTACACCCAATCTATCTTTGATAGTGCTGGATGCAGTTGTAAATTCAAATCTATATTTTTCGTCAGGTCTTGCATATTTAAAGCAGCCTCTTGCAGCTAAAGCTCCTTCATGAAAACCTGAAAGTATTAACTTTAATTTGCCTGGATAGGTACAGATATCACCAATTGCAAATATTCCTTTTTTATTTGTTTCAAAATTCTCAGTATTTACGGGAATTGTTTTTTTATCTAAATTTAAACCCCACTCCGCTATTGGTCCTAATTGCATTATTAATCCAAAAAAACCCAATACATAATCAGCTTTTATAACTTTACTGTCACCTGTTTCACTTTTGATTTCGACGCTTTCTAATGAGCCATTTCCTTTAATATCTTTGATTGAATATTTAGTAATTAAATCAATAGTTTTATTATCACTTAATTCTTTTATTTTTTGAACACTTGCGGGAGCTCCTCTGAACTCATCTCTTCTGTGAACAAGCGTTACTTTTGATGAATTAGATAATTCTATAGCCCAATCAAGTGCACTATCTCCGCCTCCAAAAATAACTACTGATTTATCTTTAAAAATAGTTTTGTCTTTTATTGAGTATAAAACTGATTTTCCGTCATACTTTTCAGCACTTTTAGTTGGGAATTTTCTTGGTTCAAAAGAACCTACGCCACCTGCTATAACAATATTGGGTGTTTCAAATTCTTTTCCATTTAATGTTTTAACTAACCATTTATTTTTTTCATTTTTTAATTCTTGAACTCTGTCACTTAAATGAAAGTTAAAATTAAAAGGTTTTATTTGTTCAATTAAATTATTTGTAAGCTCTTCTCCTGTACATTTAGGAACTGCAGGAATATCATAAATTGGTTTGTCTGGATAAAGCTCAATACATTGTCCTCCAATTTTATCTAGATTGTCTACAATTTCACATTTTAATCCGATTATCCCTAATTGGTGTGCACAGAATAAACCTGTGGGTCCTGCTCCAATAATGACTACATCTGTTTTAATCATTAAACTTGTTTCTCCGGCATATGTACAGTTAAACCATCTAAATCGTCTGAGATTATTAATTGACAACTTAATCTACTATTAGATTTAGGTTCAAAGGCTTGATCTAACATATCATCTTCGCCCATTTCTTTTTCTGGGAGTTTTTTGAACCATTCATCATCATTAATATATACATGACAAGTTGCACATGACATTCCACCTCCACAATCTGCATCTATGCCTGGAATATCATTTTGTATAGCACCTTCCATTACACTAAGACCATTAGCAACATCAGCCTCATGTTCAGTGCCATTGAATTCTATATATTTGATTTTTGCCATATTTAATAAATAATTCTTATAAACTAATTTGCGACTGCGGCAAATTTTTGAAATTTAGCATTTTCTATTTTTAGTCCAAAAAAAAAGGCAGGTATGTTTTAGCATACCCGCCTCTTTTTTTAATATTAAAAGCTAATTATCTAGCTCGTGCTCCACCTTGTGAAACTGCTGCTGACCAGATTACTAGACCAAAAGCAATTTTGTTGATGAAGTCTGCTAAGTTGTAAATCACGTTCAATGAGTTAGCGTCTACTCCACCTACTAGGTATCCAAAAATGTAACCTAATGGGTAAATAGCCCAACCAATTGTTACGATCATTCTCATAGCGCCCCATGCAGTTGCTAATGGCTTGTTTCCAGTTTTAGCTGCAATTTTTCCAGCTTCACCAGAGAATACTTCATATAAGATGTAGATCCATCCAGCCATACCGACTATGAAACCAAGCATAGCATTGATGTAACCTGCTTCTCCTAAGTATCCACCAATTAACATCACAAGCGAACCAATTAATAATCTCCAGAAGATTGCTCCTGGGATTTTCTTAACTGCTGCTAGAATTAAGTAAAACTCGATCATCTGTAATGGTACAGTGATTAACCAATCAATATATCTATATACTGTTGGTGAATCTCCAGTCATTACCCATACATCTCTCATGTACATGTAGTGAATGAATGCAACACCAGTTACAAGACCAGCTACTGTTACTGAAGTTTTCCAGCCTGCTGCAACAGTATTTCTCTCCATGAAGAAGAATACTGTAGCTGCTGCCATACCCATTGCGATTACCCAAAAGGAAATCCCAACGAAGTCGTCAGAAGCTAACATAGCAGTTGCTGCGTTTGCTGCACCAGTAAGACCAAATAGAGCCACTGCTGCTAATGCAAACATTTTAAGTTTTTTCATAAAAAACTCCCTCTCGTTAGTTTTTTTTTAGTTTAAATTTAAACTACGGACAAACCACAAAGGTTTATCCAAAGTTAGGGGCTTAATATCAAATTAATGTAGTTTGTTGAAGACTTTTTGCCGCGTTATAAGTGTTGATTTTACTGACTTTTTAAAATTAAATACAACCTGTTGCATAAATTCAATACAAAAATGGCATCAAAAAGCAAATCAATATGAACAAAAAGTATATAGATATTTACGAAGAGTCTATAAAAAATCCTGAGGAATTTTGGCAGAAAGTCTCTGAGGATGTGTTTTGGTTCAAAAAACCAACTAAGATTTTAAAAAAAGACAATCCTCCTTTCTATAAATGGTTTGAAGATGGTGTAACAAATACATGCTACAACGCTTTAGACCTTCATATTGATCAAGGAAGGGGTGATAAAACAGCTTTAATCTATGACAGCCCTATAACAGGTAACAAATCAAAGTTTACTTTCACAGAATTAAAAGAAAAAGTTTCAAAATTTGCAGGAGCTCTCGATAAAGAAGGAGTTAAAAAAGGAGATCGAGTAATTATTTATATGCCAATGATACCAGAGGCGGTGGTTGCAATGCTAGCATGTGGAAGAATTGGAGCAATTCACTCTGTTGTATTCGGTGGTTTTGCTTCAAATGAATTAGCTAGCAGAATTGATGATAGTAAAGCAAAAATTTTAATCACAGCATCATGTGGTTTTGAGCCTGGAAGAACAGTTGAGTATAGACCACTTGTAGATGGAGCTTTAAAATTAGCTAAACACCAAATTGAAAAAGTAATTCTATTTCAGAGAAAAGATCACGAAGTAAAATTAAATAAGCCATTAGAAATAAGTTGGGATGAAGCACTATCTGGAGCTAATGATAAAGATTGTGTTGAGATGGGTGCTAATGATTATGCTTATATCCTTTATACTTCAGGGACCACAGGTATTCCGAAAGGAATAGTTAGAGATATTGGTGGTCACATTGTTGCTCTTAAATGGACAATGAAAAATATTTATAACATTGATCAAAATGATGTATGGTGGTCAGCAAGTGATATTGGATGGATAGTAGGACATTCCTATATTGTTTATGCTCCATTATTCAAAGGTTGTGCAACTCTTTTATTTGAAGGTAAACCTGTGGGCACTCCTGATGCTGGAGTATTTTGGAGAATAATATCAGAATATAAGATTAAATCTTTATTCACAGCGCCAACTGCATTTAGAGCAATTAAAAAAGAGGATCCAGAAGGTAAGTTTTTTTCTAAATATGATTTAAGTTCATTTGAGTCATTATTTTTAGCAGGTGAAAGAGCAGACCCTGATACTATTAAATGGGCTGAAAATTTACTTAAAGTTCCTGTAATTGACCATTGGTGGCAAACTGAAACTAGTTGGGCGATAAGTTCAAATTGCACTGGAATTGAAATGCAAGAAACAAAATATGGATCCGCCTGCAAAGCAGTTCCAGGTTATGATGTAAAAATAATTAAACCAGATCAAACAATAGCTAAACCAAATGAGATGGGAGATATTGTAGTTAAACTTCCACTTCCTCCAGGTACCTTTCCAACTTTATGGAATGCAGACGAAAGATATAAAGAAAATTATATGTCAAATTATAATGGATACTATCAAACTTACGATGCAGGGCATATTGATGATGATGGATATATTTGGATTATGTCTAGAACAGATGACATAATAAATGTTGCAGGTCATAGACTTTCAACTGGTGCAATAGAAGAAGTTTTGTCTGAACATCAGTCAGTTGCTGAATGTGCAGTGATTGGAATAAAAGATCAGCTGAAAGGACAATTGCCAATTGGATTAATTGCTCTAAAAGCTGGAGTATCTAAGGATAATGAGACTATTTCAAAAGAGTGTGTGCAAATGGTTAGAGATAAAGTTGGACCTGTTGCAGCTTTTAAAATAGCAATTGTTGTTAAAAGATTACCAAAAACTAGATCTGGAAAAGTTTTAAGAGGAACAATGAGAAAGATTGCTGACAAAGAAGAATATAAAATGCCTGCAACAATTGATGATCCTGCCATCCTTGATGAGATAAAAGAAGACTTAAAAAATAGCAGTATTTTAAAATAATGTTTAAGACATATCTTTTTTTAGTAGGAGCAATTATTTGTGAAGTATGTGGAACAATGCTTCTTCCTGTTACTCAAAACTTTACAAAAGTAACACCAACTGTATTTTTGGCTGCATTTTACTTATCAGCTTTTTATTTACTCACGTTTGTTGTTGACAAACTGCCTATAGCTATTGTTTACGGAACATGGAGCGGTCTTGGGATTTTCACTATTGCAATATTGGGCTATATATTTTTTAAACAATCTTTAAGTTGGCAGGCTATATTGGGTATGTTTCTTATTGTAGTAGGCGTAACACTTGTAAATATATATTCAAGTAAAACTATATAACTCAATCAAAAAGAATTGGTTTACCAGATGGGTCTCCTAAAATTTCATCTTCTTTCATTTTTATCTCCCCATTAATAATTGTGTAAACCGGTGAACCTTTAAATTTATAGCCATCAAATGGGCTCCATCCACACTTACTATGAATATTTTCATTTTTAATTTCAATCGTTCTATTCATATCTATTATTGTAAAATCAGCATCATAATCTTTTTTGATAAAACCTTTATTTTTAATACGAAATACAGAAACTGGGTTTTCACAAAGAAGTTTAATTAGCTGATCTAACGTAAGTTTTTTATCATTCACATGATTTAGCATAACGGGTAATAATGTTTGTACGCCTGGCATGCCAGATGGTGACTGGGGATATTCTTTTAATTTGTTTTCTTTTAAATGAGGTGCATGATCTGAACCAATAGTATCGTTATAATTATTTCGAATAGCGTACCACAATCTATCATAATGAGACTTGTCTCTCAAAGGTGGGTTCATCTGCGCGAAGGTGCCAAGTTTTTCATAACAATCTGGTGCATATATTGTTAGATGTTGTGGAGTAATTTCAAAAGTTATGTTCCCTTTATTTTGTGATAAAAAATCTACCTCTTCTTTTGTTGTAACATGCAATATATGTGCTTTTTTATTAAGTCTTTTTGCAATCCTAACAATCCTTCTAGTAGATGACATTGCACATTCTTCATTCCTCCAAACAGGATGAGTGTGAACATTGCCTTTTTCAATTAATTTTTTTCTTAAATTAATTATTTCTTCATCTTCAGAGTGCACAGCAACTATTTTTGAAGTATTTTGAAAGACCTTTTCAATATCTTCTTCTTTATCAACCAAAAGATTTCCAGTTGACGATCCTGCAAAAAGTTTTACTCCGCAACAACCATCTAAACCTCTAAGCTTTGCTAAATCGGACGAATTATCTGGGGTTGCTCCAAAATAAAATGCATAGTTTGAGTACATTCTATTTTTTGCAAGATTTAGCTTATTATTAAATTCTTTCATATTTGCTGTTGGAGGATTTGTATTTGGCATCTCAAAAACACTTGTAATACCTCCAGCAATAGCTGCTTTACTTCCAGTGTGTAAGTCCTCTGCATTAGTTGATCCTGGCTCACGGAAATGAACTTGTGTATCCATGCAACCAGGTAAAACTACTAAATTACTTGCATCAATAGTTTCTTTGCTTTGCTCATTATTTAAATCACCAATTATTGAGATTTTTCCATTCTGAATTCCAATATTAATCTTAGTAATTTTTCCGTCGATATAACACTTTCCATTTTTTATGATAAGATCTAACATTTTATGAAATCGTTACTATATTATTATCTAGATCCAATCAATCATGAAAAAAAATAATGTTTACATCTTAGAGGACAGGGGACTTCTGTATGTTTCAGGTGAAGACTGTAAGGAATTTCTACAAAATATAATTACAAATAATATCAACAAAGTGAATGAAAAAAATTCATGTTACTCTGCCTTACTTACTCCACAAGGAAAATATTTGTATGACTTCAATATATTAAAACACAAATCTGGATATTTTTTAGATTGTGAGAAAAAAAATATTGATAATTTATTTAATCAATTAAATTTATACAAACTCAGATCAAAAATTGAAATTTTAAATTTAAGCAATGAATTTGTAATTGCAGTTATCAGTAAAGAAAGATTTTTAGATATGGAAAATTCAATTTCTAATGCTGGTTGTACAATTAAATTTAGAGAGGATAGTATTTTTTTAGATCCTAGAAATATAGAGCTCGGAGCAAGAATAGTGACTAATTTAGAAAAATTGTATTTATCATTAAAAAAACTTGGGCTTCAAAGCGTTGATAAAAATGAATATTATAAATTAAGTCATAAAATTGGTATTCCACAAAATAACACTGAAAAACTCCAAAATAAACTTTTTGGGATAGAATGTAACTTTGAAGAATTAAATGCAATTGATTTTAAAAAAGGTTGTTACATAGGTCAAGAAAATACCGCAAGAATAAAATTAAAAGATAAATTAAATAAACGACTTCTACCAGTTGAAGTAATAGAAGGTAATTTGGAAAATGAAATTATATCTGTTGAGAAAGATGAAATAGGAAAAATACTAATAAATGACAATTATCCTTTCGCTCTTATCAAAGTTAAAAATGAAAAATTTGATTTTGGCAAAACTTTTAATTGTGGTTCTGCTAAAGTTAGAATCAACAAACCTGATTGGCTATAAATTACTTAACAAATTTAGATAAATCTGGTTTAAAATAGTTTGGACCTTTCATAACTTTACCCTGATCACTATAAATAGGTTTTCCATCATTTCCTAACTTGCTCATATTTGAATTTTGAACCTCTTCAAAACAATGATCTAAATTAATACCAAATGCATGCCCAGCACCATAAGTAACATACAATATATCAGTCAAAGCATCTGCAGCCTCTAAAAGATCATTATTATCTAGAGCTTGTTTAAATTCATCCAATTCTTCTCTAATCAAATTGTACCTAAGCATGTTAATTTTATCAGAGCTGAAAGATGGTGTTGATTTAACTTCTTGACCAAAAGTCTCCATAAATTTTTTTACTTTTTGAAAATTTGTCATTTTACTCCTGTAAGATTAATAAAAATAGTATATAAATTAATTAGTTATTTATTCAAATAAATGAAAACAAGAAAAGAATTTGATAGTATAGGTGGCATAAATGTGCCTGATAATAAATATTGGGGCGCGTCGACTCAAAGATCAAAAAAATATTTTAATATTGGTAAAATATATGTGCCAGAATCTATTATAAAATCTATTGCAATCATTAAGCGAAGTGCTGCTATAGTGCATCAAAAAGAAGGGTCTATAACTTCAAAAATTGCTAAATCAATAATTAAAGCTTCTAATGAAGTTATTTTAGGCAAAATGGATGAAAATTTTCCATTAAAAGTTTGGCAAACAGGATCTGGGACGCAAACAAACATGAATGTGAATGAGGTAATAGCAAATAGAGCTATTGAAATTTTAAAAGGTAAAAAAGGATCGAAAAATCCAGTACATCCTAACGACCATGTTAATAAATCTCAGTCAACAAATGATGTCTTTCCAACTGCGATGCATATTTCTGTAGCTAAAGAATGTAATAATAAACTCTTACCGAGTCTAAAACTATTAGAAAATTCATTAGCAAAAAAAAGTAAAGAATTTAAAAATATTGTTAAAATCGGTAGAACACACCTTCAAGATGCTACACCCTTATCACTTGGTCAAGAATTTTCTGGATATCATGAACAAGTTAAAAAAAGTATTGATAGAATAAAATTTTGTTTAAACGATATTTATTATTTAGCACAAGGTGGAACAGCTGTTGGAACTGGAATAAATTCAAAAAAAAATTTTGATAAAAAGATAATCAAAGAAATTAAAAAATTTTGTAAATTAAATTTTAAACCTGCACCAAATAAATTTTCAGAATTAGCAGCTCACGATGCAATAGTAAATTTTTCAGGGTCGTTAAATTCATGTGCAGTAGCGTTAATGAAAATATCAAATGATATAAGATTTTTAGGTTCTGGACCAAGAGCTGGTTATGGAGAGCTTATACTTCCAGAAAATGAACCAGGCTCTTCTATAATGCCAGGAAAAGTTAATCCTACACAATGTGAAGCTGTTACTATGGTTTGTGCAAAAGTTATCGGCAATCATACTGGAATAACTGTTGCAGGTAGCCATGGACATTTTGAATTGAATGTTTTCAAACCATTAATTGCTTATAATATTCTACAATCAATAGATATTTTAGCTGATAGTATAAAAAACTTTAGCTTGTTTTGTGTTAAAGGCATTAAAGCAAATAAAAAGAGAATTAAAGAACATCTTGATAATTCGTTAATGCTAGTAACTGCTCTGGCACCTATGATAGGTTATGATAATGCGGCAAAGATTGCAAAAAATGCTCTAAAAAAAGGTACAAAATTAAAAGACGAAGCAATAAAATCTGGTTTAATATCTGAGAAAAACTACGAGGAAATAGTCAATCCTATGAAAATGATTAAGCCGAATTAATCAATCACTTTTCTAATATGCATTCTTAAATTTTGTATATTTTTAACAAAAAAGATTTGATTTGATTTCTGATTATTCTCAATATTGTTAATTTTTACATTTGTAATTGAAAATTCTTTTTTACCTAATTCTTTTTCTAAATTAAAATTAATTTGTTTAATATTTTTTACCTTTTTTGAACTTATTTGAAAAACTTTTGCGAACTCTATATGATCTAAAATAGTTAAAGTATTTTGAGATATAAAAAAAATGTCCCCTTGCTTTTCAGAAGAATTAATTATGGAAACTAAGTCACCAATTTTATCTAATTTAAAATTTGCATTTACTAAATTAATTTTCTTTTCATTTATAGAAAAATTTAATTCTCCATTTTTAAGAACTTTGTTATTTATATTTTTAAGTTTTATCTTAAGTAACCCATTTAAATTTCCTAAATAATTTTCATTATATAATAATAATTTTGATAGAATATTATCAAGAAAATTTTCAATTTTTTGATTTTTAATTGTTATTGATCCCTCAAAATAAAAAGGTTTAAATTGAATATCACTACTAATATTATAATTCAGACCTTGTTCTTCAGGTGAACTAATAGAAATTTTATTTTTATTATATCTAAGATTATACTCTATTTTATCTCTCATAAAATCAATTTTAGTATTAATCTTAAAATTTTTTTTTTTTTCAAAATTAAATTTATTCTTTATTTCAATATTTGGATTAAATAAATTTATATTATGAAAACTATTAAAGGAATTTTCATAATTTCTTTTCCAGTCTGATTTAAAATTTATTCCAAAAACTTTTCCATCAATAAAAAAGCTTTTAGTCTTTATTTTATCTTTTATTTTATAAGATATATTCTTTATAGGAGATATTAATATGACTTGGTCTTTTTCATTTTTTATAAATAATTTGCAATTTTTAAAAATAATTGGATTATTAACTTTTTGATAAAGATGTTTTCTAATTTCTTTTATATCTGATACTTTTATTTCTAAATTTGTATCAATTATTTCTGTTGAAAGATATTTTTTAAAAGATCTAAGATAGATATCCCTTAGTGAAATATAAATTTTCAAATTTGAGGTATTTATTAAGCTATGAGATGATTTTTCTGACAAATTAAGCGATGCATTTTCTAATAACAAATGTGGTCTGGGGAAAGGTTTGTAGGTAATATCTCCAGAAGCTTTAAGGTATATTTTAAAATTTTTATAAAAATTTTTTTCTATTATAATTAGTTTACTTTTATAATTAAATAAAACTGGTAAAGATAAGATGGTGAAAGATGAAAAAATAACAATAATTGCTAATAAAATTAATGAGAATGTTACTTTATTTTGTTTAATTTTATTCATTAAGACTAATATGGCTTATACAATAATATAAATGTTAAATTCAAATTATTTGCTAAATTTAAATGAAAAACAACAGGAGGCCGTTTTACATCTTAAAGGCCCATTATTAATTGTTGCAGGTGCTGGATCCGGAAAAACTAAAGTTTTAACTTCGCGTATTGTGCATATAATAAGAAGTCATAAGGCTTTTTCAAGTCAGATTTTAGCTGTAACATTCACAAATAAAGCTGCAAAGGAAATGCAGATAAGAGTATCAAAACTACTTAGACAAGAAGCAACCGGATTACCTTGGCTTGGAACATTTCACTCAATTAGCGCAAAAATATTAAGAAAACATGCCGATGCGGTAAAATTAAGATCTAATTTCACAATTATAGACCAAGACGATCAGATAAGATTAATTAAAAATATCTGTAAAGTAGAAAATATTGATATTAAAAAAATTTCTCCAAAATATATTTTGTCGGTAATAGATAGATGGAAAAATAAAGGATATTATCCGGATGACGTAATTTTAAAAAAAAAAGAAGTTTTAGAAAAAAACTTTCTGGCTATATACAAAATCTATCAACAAAAACTTATAGACTTAAATTCAGCAGATTTTAGTGACCTAATTTTACATACAGTCAAAATTTTTAAAAATTATGAAGACATAAGAAGTATTTATTCAAAAAAATTTAAATATATACTAGTAGATGAATATCAAGATACTAATTATATACAAAGTGAGTGGTTAAAATATCTAGCTAAAGAAAATAAAAATATTTGCTGTGTAGGAGATGACGATCAGTCAATTTATAGTTGGCGTGGTGCAGAAATTAAAAATTTTCTTGAATTCGATAGGATTTATGATGGAACAAAAATAATAAGGTTGGAAAAAAATTATAGATCTACCCAAAATATTTTAAATGTTGCTTCAAAACTAATTGAAAATAATCAAAATAGAGTTGGGAAAACATTATACACTAATCAAGAAGATGGTGAGCTAATAACTTTAGATTGTTTTAGAAACGTTAAAGATGAAGCAACTGAGATTAGCTCTAGTATAGAAAAATTTAATAAAAAAAATTCTCTAAATGATATTGCCATATTAGTAAGGGCAATTTTTCAAACAAGAGAGTTTGAAGAAAGATTCTTAAAAGTAGGTATCCCTTATAGAATTATTGGAGGAATAAAATTTTATGAAAGGGCTGAAATAAAAGACTGTGTAGCATATTTAAGATGTGTGTACCAACCTAAAGATGATTTGTCTTTTGAAAGAATTGTCAATGTTCCAAAAAGATCAATAGGGGATACAACTATAAAAAGTATTTCGGAATTTGCGAAACAAAACATTTGCTCGTTAGAAACTGCATCCAGAAAATTAATAGAACTTAATAAAATAAAACCTAAAACAAAGTTAGGTTTAAATAGCTTATTAATTATGCTTGATAAATGGAGATATGATTTAAAAAAAAATACCAACCATAATAAACTTTTACAAACTATTTTGGATGAGTCTGGGTACAGTGAAATGTTAAAAAATAAGAAAGATCTAGAAAATGAAAATAGACTTGAAAATATAAAAGAATTGCTAAATGCAATGAAAGAGTTTGACAATTTAGAGAGTTTCTTAGAACATGTTGCGTTAGCAACTTCTATGGATCAGGATTGGGAAAATGAAAAAGTTAATTTGATGACACTGCATGCATCAAAAGGTCTTGAATTTAATATAGTTTATTTACCAGGATGGGAAGAAGGACTATTTCCACATCAAAAAAGTATTGAAGAAAAAGGTGAAAATGGACTTGAAGAAGAAAGAAGATTGGCATACGTAGGAATAACAAGAGCAAAAAAAATAGCCAAGATTTCATTTTCCATGAACAGATTTTACCAAGGTGACTGGATGGATAGTATTGCATCTAGATTTGTAGATGAATTGCCAGATCAATACATAAAAAAAAATAACAATTTCAATGAAACTCAAGAAAATGATTATGAATTCAATCAAGATATTGAATTTGACAATGAAGTGAGAAGTCCAGGATGGTTAAGATATCAAAAAAGAATTAAGTGATTAAACATATAAAAGAATTTATTAAGAGGAATGAATTGGATGGATACATAATTCCTAAAAATGATCATTACTTTACTGAGTATTCAGAAATAAATAATTTGAACAAAGTGTCTAATTTTACTGGTTCTGCAGGTTTCGCTTTAATTTTAGTAAATAAAAATTATTTATTTGTTGATGGAAGATATACATTACAAGCAAAAAAGGAGGCTGGTAAAAACTTTAAAATATTAGAAATACCATTTAAATGGCCTAAAGATTTAGTTGTTGTAAAAGATAAAAAAATTGGTTTCGATCCCAAATTATTTACAAAAGAAATATTATTTAAATATTTTGAAAACAAAGTTAATCTAATACCTATAAGTTATAAATTCAAAAATCGACCACCAAAAAAAATTCATAAATTTTTTAATTTAAAAAAATCGATAATAGGAGAAACACCAAATTCCAAAATAAAAAAAATTTCCAATTTTTTAAATAAAAAAAAAATCGATTACTTATATGTAAGTGCTAGTGAAAATGTTAATTGGCTGTTAAATATTAGAGGTAAAGATTTACCCAATAGTCCCTTAGCCAATTGTAAATTAATCATCACAAAAAATAAAAAATTATTTTTTTTTTCAGATTTAAATAAGGCTTCTTTACTAAAGAATGGGATTTTTAATAAAATATTTTTTTTAAAGACTAAACATTTTTTTAAAACAATTAATAGTTTAGCTAATAGAAGTTTTTGTATAGATAAAAATACTTGTTCATTATATGAGGAGACAATATTAAAAACTAATTTTAAAATTGTTTCTTATATAGATCCAATATATCAATTAAAATCTATAAAAAATAAAACTGAAATAACAAATACACAAAATGCTCATATTAAAGATGGTGTTGCTTTAACAAAGTTTCTTTATTGGTTTAAACATAGAAAAAAAGCAACTACAGAAAAAAAAGTAGAAAAAAAATTAGAACAATTTAGAAAAATATCTAAAGATTATATGTATCCGAGTTTTGATACAATCGCAGGATCAGGTCCAAATGGAGCTATTATTCATTACAAGTCAAATAATCTTTCGAATAGGAAAATTAATAAAAATGACTTGTTATTAATTGACTCTGGTGGACAATATAAATGGGGCACTACAGATGTAACAAGAACAATTAGCTCTGGCAAAGTTCCTCAAATAGTTAAAAATAATTTTACAAGAGTTTTAAAGGGTCATATGGCAGTAATAAACTGCGATCTAAAGAAAAATTACAATGGATTTTTAATAGATAAATTGGCAAGAAAATATCTATTAAATGTTGGATTAGATTATTCACATGGTACAGGTCATGGAGTTGGATTTTTCTTAAATGTTCACGAAGGTCCTCAAGCGATATCAAAATATAATTATGTTACCTTAAAAAAAGGAATGATATTAAGTAATGAGCCTGGTTATTATAAAAAAAATAGTTATGGTATAAGGATAGAAAATCTAATCTTTGTAGACCGTATAAAAAATAAATTAATATTTAGGAATTTGACTTATGCTCCTATTGATATAGATCTTGTAAATTTTGAAATGCTTACTAATTTTGAGAAGAGATATTTGTTTGATTATCATTTAGACGTATATTTCAGGATTTCCAAATTTCTAAATAGAAAAGAAAAAAAGTGGTTAGTAAGCCTAATCAATTAACTTCTTTAATTCATTTTGAGAGATAATTTGAACACCTAATGCTTTAGCCTGATCTATTTTTCTTTTAGTAGGTTTTTGACCTATTACAACGAAATCAAGGTTTTTACTTACACTACTTAAGGTAGTTCCTGAATTTTTTTCTATAAGTGATTTGGCTTCAGCTCGACTAATTCCCTCTAATTTCCCAGTAAACATAAACGTTTTATCCTTTAAAACTCCATTTTTATTTACTGTTTGTAAATTAATGTTTAAGATTTTATCCAGATCTAACAGAACTTTAATGTTAGTCTTATCCGAAAAGAAATTTTTTAAAGAATTTATCTGAGTTTGTCCAATACCATCAATATTTAAAAGTTTATTTATCTTATCATTACTTATTATATCAATAAAAGATTTTAGACTTTTCACATTTTCACTAATTAATTTTGCATTTTCAATACCTATGTGTCTAATACCTAGTGAATAAATTAGTTTTTGTAATGATGTATTTTTTGAAACCTGGATTGATGATTTAAGGTTATTTGTTGATAATTTTCCCCAACCATCTAACTTCTCTATTTTATCATAATTTAAATTAAATATATCTTGAGGTTTTTTTATTAGATGTAATTCCCAAAATTTTTCAATCACTTTTTTCCCAAGTCCATCTATATTCAAAGCATCTTTTGAAATAAAGTGTTTAAGTTTTTCAATAGCAATTTTTTCACAATCATAACTTTCGTTTGTACATCTTCTTACAGCATCATATTTTTTTGTAGTTTGATTATATTCTTTTATAGTTTTTGAACCGCAAGATGGACATTTTAAAGGAAATGCGAACTTTTTAAGATTTTTTTTTCTTTTTGTTATATCTACTTCAATAACATGTGGGATTACATCTCCTGCCCTTTCGATTTTTACAACATCTCCAATCCTTATATCTTTTCTAACAATCTCATCTTCATTATGTAGAGTAGCATTTGAAACCAATACCCCTCCAATATTAACTTTCTGAACTTTTGCAACAGGTGTTAGTGCTCCAGTCCTACCAATCTGAATTTCAATATTTAATATTTTGGTGTAAGAGCTATCAGCAGAAAATTTATGAGCAATTGCCCATCTTGGAGAGTTAGAAGTATAACCTAGTCTGTTTTGAAGACTTATGTCATTTACCTTATAGACCAAACCATCAACATCGTAGTCTAAACTAAATCTCTTAAGTTCAAATTTTTTGTGAAATTCTAATAATTCTTCAATTGATTTTTTTATTTTATTTTCTTTGTTAATTTTAAAACCCCATTTTTTTAATTTAAATAGAAATTCTGATTGGGAATTAAAATTGTTTTTTTTGATATACCCGTAGGTATATGCAACGAAATTTAGTGGAATTTTTTTTGTTTCATTTGAATCTTTTTGTCTTAAAGAACCTGATGCGGCATTTCTTGCATTAGCAAATTTGTCTTTTAATTTTGAAAAATTTTTTTTTGTTATAAATACTTCTCCTCTGATTTCGATATTTTCTGGAAAATCTTTACTTTCAATTTTTTGAGGAATATCCTTTATAGTTTTTAAATTATCAGTAATTATTTCTCCAACTAACCCATCGCCTCTTGAAACTCCTATTTCTAACTTATTATTAATGTAAGTAAGTGAAGCTGATATACCATCAATTTTAGGTTCTACACTGTATTCTAAATTAATTTTTGTGTTTAAGTAATTTAAAATTTTTTTCTCAAAATTTTCAAGATCTGCTTTATCAAAAGCATTTGAAAGTGATAACATTCTCGCTTTGTGAGTGTATTTTGCAAATGATTTTGAAGGTTTATAGCCAACTTTTTTACTAGGAGAGATTTCACTTTTTAAAAATTTATTTTCTTTTTCAATTTTGATTATTTCATGCTTCAACCTATCATAATCTGCATCTGATATAATTGGTTCGCTTTCTTGATGATAGAGTTTATCATGATGCTGTAATTCTTTTAATTTAGATTTATATAATTTTTCAATTTCATATCTATTCATTAATAATTATTTAAATAATGTTTTAAACCTATCAAGAATTTTTTTTCTTTCATCTTTTCTTTTAGGTTTAGAGTAATCTTTATTAAGTATTTTATATGAGGCTTCATACCATTCACTTGATTGATAATTGTATCCTAAGACAGATGCATATTTTTTTGCTTCATCCACTAAGCCTATCTTATAATGTAGTTCTACTAATCTTAATAATGCTTCTTCTACATAAATAGTCGTCTCATATTCATCAGTAATTTTTTTAAATCTATTAATTGCAGGAATCCATTTTTCTCTATCAGTATAGTATCTCGCTAGATAAATTTCTTTAGATGCCATAATTTCATGAATAAACTCTAATTTGAATTTAGAATCATCTGCATAAGCAGTTTTTGGATATTTTTTTAAAACAATGTTAAAATATTCTTGAGCTTTAATAATTTCGTTAAGGTCTTTTTTTTCATCTATAATTTGATCATAATGACAAAGTGCTAAAAGATAAAATGCATAATCTATATTTGGGTGGTTTGGATATTTTGTTACAAATCGTTCTAATTCATTTATTGCATCAGAATAATAAGATTGTGAAAAATAACCATATGCTGCCATTAAGTTAGCTTTAGGAGCCCAAATAGATTGTGGGTAAAGTAGTTCAACCTCGTTAAATTTTTTTCCAGCATAAATAACATCTCCTCTTTCAAATTCTTTAAATGCTTGATTGTAAACCTCTATCATTTGTGCTTCTAAACTTTTTTCTTCTATTTTTGTTGTATTCAATTCTTTTGAGGAGCAAGATAAAATATATACAAACAACAATAATATGAATGAAATTTTAATTTTTGTTTTCATTATTGGATTTTAACAGAATAATTTTAAATTTTCTAATTATTAAGCTATGGATTTTAAGTTGCTATAATTAGCAAAAGAGTGAGGTAATTGTTTTCCCTTTATCTCAATTAATGTATAATTAGAATGGTTTGCAAATACTTCTCTTAAAAGTTCATTTGTTAGACTGTGACCACCCTGGGAACATATCAATGTTCCAATTATTTTATAGCCTGATAAGTACAAATCACCCATGCAGTCTAATATTTTATGATTTACAAATTCTAAATTGTTTCTTAATCCTTCTTTATTTAAAACAGAAGCATCTTTTATTACAATAGCATTTTCTAGACTTCCACCTTTTCCTAAACCTAATTTTTTGAGTTTTTGAATATCTTCGTATAAACAAAATGTTCTAGAATCATAAATATTTGATAAGTCATCTTCTAAAACATTGATTTTATTATTTTGTGTTTTGATAAGATTATTTTCGTATTTAATTTCAAACTCAATTTCACTTTTTACGTTTGACTTTTTCAAAGATATAAATTTATTTTTGTTTTTTACAGTTATATCATTATTTATTTTTATAATTTTTATAGGTTTTTCACTTAATAACAGTCCTACTTTTTTTATTTTTTCTACAAATATTTTTGCCGATCCATCTAAAATTGGAACTTCTTGTGAATTTATTTTAACCAATGCATTGTCTACACCCATACCATAAAATGCACCCATTAAATGCTCAATGGTAGAAACTTTTACTCCAAATTCATTAGATATGGTTGTACATAAATTTGTATCCACAACGTTTAAATAATTTGGAACAACTTGATTATTATTTTTTAAATCAGTTCTTTCAAATAATATACCGGTGTCTGGTTTTGCTGGAAGAATTTCTATTTTAACTCTTTTACCTGTATGTACACCTATACCTTCAAATGATATTTTACTTGCTATTGTTTTTTGACAAAGAATGGACACAACCTATATATATAGATTGCCGATATTATTAAACACTCAACAAATGTTACGAGAAAATACAATTATTTACTAAAAAAATTGAAGAAAATTTCAAAAAAACCCTTTTTTTTATTATTTTTTCTCTTAATTTCATCATTATTTAAATAGAAATCTAGAGCTGCTCGACATATTTCGTCTAATTTTTCGTCATAATAGCTTAATGATTTTATATTGAATTGATCATTTAAATGAAATGAGTTTTTATCAAATAATTTTGATCCACCTCCAATTAAAATCAAATCGATATTTTTATATTCGAAATCGATATAATTTTTTTTTAGTTTTCTAAATGACAAATCAATTATTTCTTGAATTCTATATAAAACAACTTTTTTTAATGTATCTATAGAGATATTATTTTTAATAATTTTATCAAAAAACTTAGCTTCATTATTGTTTATATTTTTTATATAAGAAAATTCTGTTTCTGACTTATTGAAACTTTTTTTAATATTTTCAGCAACCTCATATTCAATTTTAAAAACTTTACTAATATCTTTGGTAATATGATTTCCTCCAACAGAAATAGAATTTAAATATTTTAATTTATCTCCCTCAAAATATAGAAGTGACGCCCTTTCGAATCCTATGTCTAAAAAAAACTTTTTATCATTATTATATTTTTTTGAATAATATGTAGATTTTAAATAGGTACCACAATAAAATTTCCTTACTTCTAAATTATTTTTTAAAAAAATTTTGGATATTTTGTTTATTAATTCTTTTGGGTAACAAATAATTTTAAATTCTATTATTATATTTTTAATTAAAACATTTTTATTATTTAAGTAATTTCTTTCTGCACCATCAGTTATAATTTTACTATTAATTACATGCATTATAAAATAATTATCATAATTATTGTTTATTAATTGACTAACTTCTAAATTGAGGTTTGTGTAAATTTTTTCTAATGAGGTCTTTTTTTCTAAATTTTTTTTTAAAGATAAATCTATAATGAGAGTATTTGGAGTATCAACAGACACTATAAATTCTTCAAGATGTTCGGAAACATTTTTTTCTGCTTTTTTTATCAAATCTTTTAAATATACATAATTTTCTTCTAAGTTATTTTTTTTTGTTTTGTCATTTAAGAAATATTGATTTTTATAAATTTCATTCAAATTTTTATCAAATACATATAATCCTAACTTAGATTTTCCAAAATCAATTACGTTAAAATAATTTAATTTATTCATTTTTAATAACTATTCGATTTTTAACTCTTAAGTCTATTATTGAGTTTTTTGAAATTTTATTATTATTTTTGAAAGCTCGATACTTATTTAAAGTATCTTCTAAGTTTTTATTTGGTAACATTAATAATATGCCATTATTAAAATATATATCCCATCTATTATTTTTGTGGTAATAAAATTTATTAATATTAGTTAAATTATAATCTAATTTTGTTAAAATATTTTTTAGAATTAAAAAATCATTAACTTTAAAATCACCAAAAATAATTGGTAAATTTTTTTTGGTGTGTAAAAGATCTTTTGGGATTAAATTTGAATTATTTCCTACGTAATATTTTTTTCCTTCCTTAAAACCAATTGCAATAAAATCAGTTTTTTTTGCAAAAATTACTAATTTGTTAGGGTATTTTTTCTTTACTTCAATTGTTTCAAAAATTTTTAAGTTATTTAATTTTTGATTAATAAAAGATTGGTCTAAATTTAAGATATTTTGATTTAATGTAAATTCAATTTGGTTATACATTATTTCCTTTAGATCGTTAGAGTGATTGTTTACCTCTAAAATCTCAACTAGAAATATTTTTTTCAAATTATCACTAATATTAACGTTTAATATTGATGACAGAACTATTAAGGAGAAAATATAGAAATAAACTTTTATTTTATTTATTGATCGAGGCATCTTCCAAAATTTTTTTTATCAAATTTTTGAAAGTAATGTTATTAAATTTTGCAATTTCAGGAACTAAAGACAAAGAAGTCATACCAGGTTGAGTGTTTGTTTCGAGTAAATAAAATGAATTTTTGTGATACCTAAAATCTGAACGAGTTACACCTCTACAATTTAAAATTTTATGTGCTTTTAAAGCTATTCTTGCAACCTCTTGGTATTTTTTTTTTGATATTTTCACCGGAATTATATGTTCTGTTCTAGCTTTTGGATTATATTTAGCCTCATAATCATAAAATTTTCTAGTTGGTCTAAGCTCAATTGCTCCAAGCACTTTATCTGATAAAACGGCAACTTGTATTTCTCTTCCCGGTATATACTTCTCCAACAAAACTTCCCCATAATCACTCAATTTTTTTAAAGTTTTAATAAAATTATTTTTGTTACATATAAAAACATTTACACTAGATCCTTCATTTAAGGGTTTAATGACTAAAGGAAAACCCAATTTTTTTTTTAAATAATTTGTTAATTTCAATTTATTAATATTATCTCTATAGGAAAATTTAAGATACTTAGGAGTTAAGATATTATTTTTGATAAATATTTTTTTCGAAAGCTCTTTATCTATTGCTAAAGATGATGATAATACTCCTGAGTGAGTATATTTTATTTTTTCAGACTCTAAAATTGCTTGAATATAACCATCTTCACCGTATCTACCATGTAATAAATTCAACACAATATCTGGCTTAAATTTTCTTAATTGTTTAACAAATTTACCATCAGGATTGATAATTTTGATGTCGTATTTTTCATCTTTTTTTAATTCTGAAAAAACACTTTTTGAAGTTTTTTTGCTAATTTCTTTCTCTTTTGAGTACCCGCCTGCTAAAATTAAAATTTTTTTCACTATTCTATAATTTTAATTTCTAAATTAATATTAATCCCAGTTTTATCTTTAACATTTTTTTTTACAAAATTTATTAATGAATTCATTTCATCAAATGATGCATTATTTTTATTTACAAAAAAATTTGAATGTTTTTTTGATATACAAGCATCTCCAAAATTTATGTTTTCGGGGACTGACTCTTTTATAAGTTCCCAAGCTTTTTTTGTTGTTTGATCGATTGGATTTTTAAAAGTACTTCCTCCAGTCTTAATTTTTGAAGGTTGAGAATTATTTTTTTTTATTGCCAATTCTTGCATCAAATTTTTTATTTTGTTTTTATCAGATAAATCACCTTTAAATGTAGCACTTAAAAAAATTAAATTTTCATTTAATTCTATTTTTCTGTATTTAAATTTAATTTTGCTGGATGGAATAACTTTAATATTTCCATTTTCATCAATACATTGAAGAGAAATTAATTTGTCTTTAAATTCTGATCCAAAGCAGCCAGAATTCATTTGAAGACCACCCCCAACTGAGCCAGGAATACAGTACATAAATTCAAAACCACTTATTTCATTCTCTAGCGCATATTCTGAAAGTTTTTTTTGTGAGCATGCTGACCCTGCAATTATAGTATCTGGTTTCAACTTTGATAATGAACTAAAATTGTTACTTAGTTTAATAATTACACCTTCATAAGTTTTATCTTTAAATAATACATTGGAACCCATTCCTAAAATAAATATTTTTCCTCTATTATTATATATTTTTAGGAATTCCTTTAATTCTACAAGATTTTTTGGTTTAAAAAAAATTTTTGATTTACCACCAATATTAAACCAATTAAATTTTTTGATATCGATATTAAAAAATAGATCCGCATCAAATTTATTTTTAAAATCTTGAATATCTTTCAATTCCATCTTAATTAAGATTTCTAACCCAATTTGTTATAGATCCAGCACCCATAGCAATGAAAATTTTATTTCCAAATGCAATATTTTGGACAGTTTTTTTTAAATCTATTTCATTCTTTAGCATTATCAAATTAACATTAGAATTTTTTGCAATTAATTTTGCAAATGAGGTATATGAAAATCCTAATTTTATTGTCTCACTAGCTTTATAGATTGGGCAAAGTAAAATTGTATTTGCATTTTTAAAGCATTTAGAAAATTCATTTTTTAAATTTTTTATTCTTGAAATTCTGTGAGGTTGAAAAATACAAACTATTTCTTCATTATTATATACTTTGCTAACACCATCTAATACTGATGAAATTTCGGTTGGATGATGCGCATAATCGTCAAAAAATGGCACTTTATTAATTTCGAATAGAAAATTAAATCTTCTTTGTACACCATTGAAGTTTTTTAAGCCCAATTTAATTATTTTATCTGATACACCAATCGAAAATGCTACAGCTAATGCTGAAGTTGCATTTTTTATATTATGCAAACCCAACAAAGGTATCGAAATATTATTTATAATTTTTGTTTTACCAGGTATTTTAATTTTAATACTAAATTTCGAATATTTTTTATTTTGGATTATATTAAAAATATGAAAATTTGATTTCTTATTTATACCAAATGTATAATAATTTTTATTTTTAAGTTTTTTTAAAATATTTTTTATATTTTTATCGTCTGAACACAAAAAAGCCTTTCCGAATGAAGGGGTTTTGTCAATAAATTCTATAAATTTATTTTTTAGATTTTTCATAGTCTTGTAGTAATCCAAGTGTTCATTATCAATATTGGTAATTATAGAATAATTAAAAGGTATTTGTAGGAAACTACCATCTGACTCATCTGACTCAACTAAGCTCCAGTCACTTTTTCCTAGCTGAGCTGAACTCCCTATTGAATTTAAAACACCTCCATTTATTATTGTAGGATCTAGTTTTGCGTAATTCATAATATTTGACAAAATTGATGTTGTGGTGGTTTTGCCGTGAGATCCTGTCACAACAATATTTTTCATTAAGGAAACTATATGACCCAATAGTTCTCCTCTTTTATAAATTGGTAAGTTTAATTTTTTAGCATACTTGTATTCTGGATTTGATTTTTTTATAGCTGACGAAACTACTAATAAAGTACATTTTTTTATATTTTGTTTGCTATGCTTCAAATAAATTGGAATTTTTCTTTTTCTGAGTAAATTAAGGTTTTTATTATCAGAAATATCGCTTCCTTGTATTTTAAAACCTAAACTATCCATTATTAATGCTAACCCGCTCATTCCAATACCACCAATTCCAACAAAATGAATTAATTCAGTTTTTCCAATATTAATTTTCATCTATAATTTCTATAATCTTATTATTTGTATTATTCCAAGTATTTTTTTTAGTAATTTCCTTAAGATTTTTAAATTTTTCGTTATAATCTTGATAATCATTAAATATTTCAAATATCATTTTTGGAAATTTTTTAAATTCAAATTCCTTTTGATTTATTAACCAACAACAATTTTTTTTATAATAAAATTCTGAATTATAGAATTGGTGATTATCTCTTGCAGACGGGAGAGGTATTGAAATAAATGGTATATTTAAGAATGATAGTTCACTTAATGTACTTGCGCCTCCTCTAGTAATTGCTAAATCTATACCATTGTAGAGCTCATGACTATCATTGGTAAATTCAATAAATTTGTAGTTTATATTTGATTTGTCATATTTATTTTTTGTTGAAGATAAATTATTATTATTTGATATTTGTTGTATAACTTCAATATTTCGTTTTTTTGAAATTTCGATAATTAATTCAGTAATATTTTCGTCAAAAAACGATGCACCCTGACTGCCGCCAATGATAAGGATTTTTTTTATTTCCTTTTTTATATTAATCATATTTTTTTCTAAGTTATATATTTCTTTTTTTAAAATAGGTTTGACTATAATTTTTTTAGAATCGTATTTTACTGGGAAGTTTCTTAAATTTTCATCGTAACAAATTATTTTTGTTGAAAATTTCAAAGCAAAACGGTTGGATCTACCTAAAACACTATTAGGCTCAATCAAGAAAACTTTTTTTTGTAATATAAATGCAGCTAAGCAAAATGGAAATGTCATGTACCCACCAGTGCTTATCACAATATTTGTCTTATTATTTTTTAAAAATCTAATAGATTGAAAAATGTTTAGAAAATATTTAAAAATATTTATTGGAAGTAAATAAGGTTTTAAAAATAAATTAGGTACATCTATTAATTCATATTTAAATTTTTCAGTATTTATATATTTACTTCCTCTCAAATCAGATACTATTTTTACAGAAAATTTGTTTTTCAAATGTTCAAATAAAGAGGTAGATGGTACTACGTGGCCACCAGAACCACCTGTTACTATAAGTATATTTTTCATACTAATTTAATTTTCTTTTCGTTAAATTTAATATTATTCCAGTTAAAATTGATGTTCCAACTATTGAGGAACCACCATAACTAATAAATGGCATAGTCATGCCTGTAGTAGGAAGCATTCTTATATTTACACCAATATGAATGAAAGATTGTAATAGTATTATTGAAATACTTCCAACTAATATAAGTTTAAAATTATTATTTTTTGTAAAATTTATTTTTTTTAAAACTTTATAAGATAAGACTAAATAAAGTAATATTATACCTATTAAGATAATTACTCCAAATTCTTCTGCAATTACAGAAATTATATAATCTGTATGTGCTTCTGGTATTTTTGAATTTAAAGTTCCTTCACCTATTCCTTTTCCAAAAAAACTTCCGCTGGATATTGCATCGCTTGCTTTATCAGCCTGGTAATTATTACCGCTAGAATTATCTAAAAATGACATTAATCTTATTCTTATGTATTCAAATTTTGGTACCAAAAAGACTAAAAATAGAGTTAATGAACTCACAGCTAATAATGAGATTGCAAAAAGTAATAAATTTATTCCTGAGACAAAAATAATAGCAAGCCAAACAGAGATTATTAATAATGTTTGTCCTAAGTCTGGTTGAGATAAGAGCAAAATTATAATTGGAACTAAAATGACTGAACTCAAGAGATATTTTATATAAAGGTTTTTTTTTTCTAATGAAATTATTAGTGATATAACAATAACAAAAAAAGGTTTTAAAGTTTCAATAGGTTGAAACCTAGGTAATGAGCCAATATCTAACCATCTCTTTGACCCTTTGACCTCCACTCCTATTAAGGGAACTAAGAATAAACTTATAAATGTGATAACAAATAATACAACTGATAACCTAATTAAAATTTTTTGATCTAGCAGAGATAAAAATAAAATTAAAAATATTCCTATTAAAACAAAAATTAAATGTTTTAAAAAAAAATAGTAAGAATTTGTGTTTAATTTATCTGATGCAATTATTGAAGTTGAAACTAAAGAAAAGAACAATCCTAGTGAAAATAATAGACTTATTATCAAAAAAATTGTTTTATCAATGTTTTTCCACCAATCATAAAATGTATCAAAATATTTATTCATTCAATTGGTAAATATCTTTTAATTAACATATTGAATTGTCTACCTCTTTCTTCAAAATTTTTGTATTGATCAAATGATGCAGCCGATGGGCTAAATAAAACTGTAACTTTTGTTCTTATATCCTTAAGGTTTGGAATTAATTTAAGCGTATTTTTCAGATCTTTTGACAGATTAACTTTAATTTTATTTTTAAATAGTTTGAGGAAAACTTGTCTATCTTTTCCGTAAATATATGCTTCTAAATTTTTAAAATACTTTTTGTTTAAATTAAATTTATCACCCTTTTTAAATAATCCTCCCAAGATCCATAAAATTTTTTCATTGGATTCTAAAAATGGAACAGTAGAAGATAATGTTGTTGACTTAGAGTCGTTTATTATTTTCAAATATTTTGATTGATGGATAACTTCTTGTCTAAATTTCAAAGGTTTAAATTTATTAATAGTTTTTATTACATTTTTTAAATTAAGTTTCATATGTTTTGATAGCTCAAATAAAAAATTTAAATTTTGAAAATTTGTTGAATTTTTAAAATTATCATTACTTAATTTATTTTTTAAATATTTATACTTATTTTTACTTACATATATTATTTTAGATTTTATATTCTTAGTTCTTAATAAGTCTTTCAATAAATTAGTGTTTGTGATTATTGCTACATCATTTTCGTTTTGTCTTATTACACATTTTAATTTTGATAATACATAATTTTTCATTGTATTATGCCTTTCTAAATGATCTGGGGAAATATTAATGATTATAGAAAATTTTGATTTGAAATATTTACTATAAGCCAGCTGATAAGAAGATGCCTCAATAACAAAGATAGTATTTCTGGTAACTCTTTTTTCCTCTAAAATTGGATTTCCAATGTTTCCAGTTAACCTGGTATCATAATGGTGATTCTTTAAAATATCATAAAGCAACTTGCTTGTAGTTGACTTACCGTTCGTGCCAGTAATCGTAATTGTTAAAACTTCAGGGTTAAATTTATAAAAAATATCAAAGTCAGTAATAATTTTTTTTTGGTTCTTTTTTAAATAATTTGATAGCTTGCATCTATTTATATTAATACCGGGACTTATAACTATATAATCAAAATTATTTTTTAACAATTTTGATTTAGAAATAAAAAATTTTTTATATTTATTTTTAATTTTTTTCTTATCATCATCGAAAATAAAACACCTATTTTTCTTTTTTAAATATTTTAATGATGAAATTCCAGATTTTCCAAATCCATAAATTAAAAAATTTTTACTTAACGTTTCATTTTTTAATTTCATTATCTAAGTTTCAAAGTTGCTAATCCAATCATCGCTAGAATAATAGAAATTATCCAAAATCTAATTACAACCGTTGACTCTGGCCATCCTTTTTTTTCAAAATGATGATGTATTGGAGCCATTTTAAATATTCTTTTACCTGTTAATTTATAGGAAATAACTTGAACTATTACAGAAACAGCTTCTAAAACAAACAATCCGCCTGTTATTGCTAACACAATTTCGTGCTTAGTTATTATACCAACCGCTCCCAGTGAACCACCTAAAGATAAAGATCCAGTGTCTCCCATAAAAATTTTTGCTGGGGGAGCATTAAACCATAAAAAACCTAAACAAGCCCCTATTATTGATCCACAAAAAATCGAAGCTTCTCCTACGCCCTCTATATATGCGATCTGAAGATAATCAGAAAAAATTACGTTACCAGATACGTAACTAATAAATGCAAAACAAGCGGCAACTAACATAACAGGCACTGTTGCTAATCCGTCTAAACCATCTGTTAAATTAACTGCGTTTGAAGCTCCAACTAATATGAACATATAAAAAGGTATAAAAAACCAGCCAATATTGATTACTAAGTTTTTGAAAAAAGGAAAATATAGATTGTTTATTTGATCAGAATTGCTTGTGATATAAAGTATAAATATACCAATCAAAGCTAAAATAATTTGTAGAGAGAACTTTAGTTTAGAAGAAATGCCATGCGAACTTTTTAACTTTATTTTTTTATAATCATCATAAGCTCCCAATAATCCAAAAGAAGCTGCAATAAACATTAAAAACCAATTGTATGGATTTGATAAGTCACCCCAAAGCAATACTCCTGAAAAAACACCTAGTAATATTATTAGTCCTCCCATTGTAGGTGTTCCAATTTTTCTAATTATATGATCGCTAGGTCCATCTTCTCTGATTGGATTATGAATCTGTTTTGAAGAAAAAAAATTTATTAATGGGTTTCCAACTAAAAAAACAACAACCATAGCTGTAAACATAGAAAGACCAGTTCTTACTGTTAAATATTTAAAAACATTCAAAAAACTAAATTGATCCACTAGAATTGAAAAAAGTTCAAACAACATTAAGATTTTGATCCAATTTGTTTAGTTATTTGATTAAGTCCTGTAGAATTTGAGCCCTTTATCATTAAAAAATCACCATTATTTAAATCATTTTTTATTATATTAAGAATTTCACTAGTTGATTTAAGTATCTTTCCTCTTTTTTGTGTTCTAATTTTGTTAAATGTTTCTGTGATATAATTCCCATAAACAAACAACTTTTTGAACTTTGCCTTATTGATATCTTTTGCAGCTTCAATATGAAGTTTTTTTGAAAATTTTCCTAATTCTAACATGTCACCTAGTAGCATAAATTTTTTATTTGGATTTACTTTTAAATTATCAAATTTCTTAATTGAGAAATTCAGAGATAATGGATTTGAGTTATAACTTTCATCTATTATATTAACTTTTTTAGAGCCGACAGTGAATTTTTTTATATTTCCTCTACCACTTGGTATTTTATAATTAGAAAAAAAGTTACTTTTTATTTTATCAATGATATTTAAACTTTTACAAACTGCTATGGAAGCCAATATATTATCCAAATAAGGTAATAGGTTATTATTAATTTTAAAATTAAAAGTTTTAGAAGCTACATCAATATAAATGATATGAGATTTCGTTGATTTTTTTAATTTAGATAATCTAATATTAGAATTTTTATGTTTACCAAAAGTAATGATATTTAAATTATTTTTATTTGCTAAATTTGAAAAAAATTTAAAAAATTTATCATCTTTATTTAGTACAATTGTACCATTTTTTCTTATGTTGAAAATAATTTCTGATTTAGCTTTAGCTATATCAAATAAAGATTTAAAATTTTTTGCGTGCGCATAACTAATATTCGTAATAACTCCAACGTCTGGTTTAATTATTTTTGATAAATAGTCTATTTCTCCCTTTTTATCCATTCCAATTTCAAATATTCCATAAGTCGTATCCTTATTTAAATTTATTAAAGAAATCGGTAAACCGAATTTATTATTGAATGAATTTTTTGAAAACGTTGTTGAATAATTTTTTTGAAGACATTGTCCTAACAATTCTTTCAGCGAAGTTTTGCCTGAAGATCCTGTAATTGCAACTTGAGATGCATTAGAAGAAATTCTTACCATTTTTGAAAATTTAATTAATAATTTTAGAGTACTTTTAACATTAATTTTTTTTTTACTATCATTTTTGTTATTTTGAAGTATTGCTAATTTTGCTCCATTTTTTAAAGCTTCGTCTGCAAAATCATTTCCATTAAAAGATTTCCCCTTAATTCCAAGGAAAATTTTACCTTTATTCTGTTCTTTCGAATTAGTACTAATTTTTAAATTTTTTATTCTATCTAATTTTTTGTTATTTATAATTTCTTTAAGTATATTTAATTTCCAATCATTTGATAAAAATCTATTTTTTAAAATTATTGACTTTCTTATATTATCTTTGTCAGAAAATTTATTTTTCTTAATATATTCTTGAGTGTTTTCATGTCCCTTTCCTGCAATAATTAAAACCTCATCAGACTTACTATTTAAAATTGCTTTTTTAATAGCTAATTTTCTTGATGGTATTTCAATCATTTTAGATGGTTTAATTGATTTCTTAATACTTGCTCTGATATTTTCTGGATTTTCATTTCTAGGATTATCGTCTGTAAGATAAATATAATTACATAGTTTGTTAGCAATTTTACCCATTATTGGTCTTTTTTCTTTATCTCTTTCACCACCACATCCAAATACAATATTAATTTTTCTTAAACCAAATTGTTCCTTTATATTTTCTATACTAGTTTTAAGAGCCTCTGGAGTATGAGCGTAGTCTAAAATAAAAATTGAGTTATCTTTGGTTGTTCCGATTACCTCGAGCCTTCCTTTTGCAGGTTTAATATACTTTAATTTTTTAACAATATCATTAATTTTTAAATTACTTTTAATTGCTGCTGCGACAGCCATCATCAAATTTTTAATTTGTATTTTTCCAATTAGGCTTGTTTTAAATTGGTATTCCTTATTTTGAAAAGTAAACTTTATATATTGATAATTATTTAAAATTTTAATTGAATTAATTTTTAAATGACAATCTGATGTTCCAATGTTTAATAAATTTAATTTTTTTCTATTGGCTATTTTTTTTAAGATTTTTGAATGTTTTAAATCATTATCAAATATTAAATTTCCATTTTTCTTCGTCAACTCATTAAATAAAATTAATTTTGAATTAAAATAATTTTTATAATTTTTGTGATAATCTAAGTGATCTCTACTTAAATTAGTGAATATAGATGTGCTGAATTTAATACCATGTAATCTTTTTTGATGCAGTCCATGACTTGATGCTTCTAAAATTACATTTTCAATTTTTTTATTCTTTAAATTTGCAAGTATTTTATTAATTGTAATAGCATCAACAGTTGTATTATCAAGTTTTAAGCTAACACCATTCGATTTGACACCTAAAGTTCCAATTGAGGCTACTCTTTTTTTATTAAGTTTTAAAATCTGGTAATAAAAATTGACTATAGACGATTTACCATTTGTACCAGTTACAGCAATTATATTATTTGGTTTTTTATTATAATATTTATTTGCAAAATTTGATAAGGCTAATCTAGGATTGCTTACTTTAATGTATAATACACCTTTATTTATTCCAGTTTTAAACTTATTTGATACAATTATCCGAGCTCCTCTTATTATGGCATCATTTATGAAATTATTTCCATTAAATTTACTACCCTGTATTGCAAAAAATATATAATTTTTTTTTATTTTTTTTGAATTAAATTCAAATCCATTAAAACTTTTATTATTAAAATCTTCTTTAAGATTTTTAAAAAAGCTTTTTAATATCATTATAAAATTTCTTAATAATTTATGGCTAAAATAGGCCCAATTTTTTCAATTATATTTTTTGCAACCTCAACTGAAGTCCAGCCAGCAGTATTAAAAGGTGTACCTATTACCCTTCTTTTTTTACCATCATTATATTCATAAATATAAGTTTCACTCAATTTTGGTTCATCTAACAAGACAATTAAAACATATTTTGTAGAAGATATTGGAAAAATTGAAGCAAAAGTATTTATTTTTTTTTTAGAATATTTACCCTTTATTGATTTTTGAGCTGTTCCAGTTTTTCCAGAAATTTCATAACCAGCAATATTTGCTAGATTAGCTGTGCCCTGTTCAGATGTTACAATTTTTCTCAATATTTCGTTAATTTTATCAGAATTTTCTTTTGTTATTATTTGCTCACCTCTTTTTAAATTTTTCTCTTTTTTGATTAAAGTTGGTTTAATTTTATATCCACCATTTGCAATTATTGCATAGGCTTTTGCAAGTTGAAGTGGTGTGGTTGTTATACCATGACCATATGCTGATGTAGCTAATTTACATTTTCCCCATTTAAACGGAATTGGATTTCCAACTTCCTCTATATCAAATTGCATTTTATTTAATAAATCTAAATCTTCTAGAAAATCTTTAAAATTTTCTAACCCGACTTTCTGAGCAATTTTGATTGAACCAATATTTCCAGATCTAATTAATATTTCTTCAGCGGTAAGACTAG
This sequence comes from uncultured Pelagibacteraceae bacterium, assembly GCA_902531175.1. Taxonomy (GTDB): domain Bacteria; phylum Pseudomonadota; class Alphaproteobacteria; order Pelagibacterales; family Pelagibacteraceae; genus Pelagibacter. The sequence continues at coordinate 136,156 of CACADE010000001.1, read as the reverse complement.
ATGGAATATCCATATCATATTCAGAGATTAACCTTCCAGCACATTTTATTTTTTTTGGTAAATTATTAAAGAGTGTATCTTCTTGGATAACATTTTGTTGAAGCCCAGCAGCCAACGTAAATGTTTTAAAAACTGATCCAAGTTCATAGACACCTTTTGTGGATCTGTTTATAAATTTTTTATCAGAAATGTCTTCTCTTTTATTTAAATCAAAATCTGGTAGAGAAACCATTGAAAGAATTTCTCCGCTGTTAACATTCATTAAAATGGCTGTACTTCCATAACTATTAAAAATTTCTTGAAATTTTATCAATTCCTCTCTTATCAGATATTGTATTTCAGTATCTAAAGAAAGCTTTAATGGCTTGTTTGAAGTTGTTAATTCATAATCAAAAGATTTTTCTATACCAGACACACCATTGTTATCAGTATCAATCTGTCCCAATATATGACTGAAAAGATTACCGTTAGGATAAACACGAGCAATGTTTTCTTCCTCTTTGAACGACTTTTCTCCCAGTAATCTTATTTTTTCAAGTTTTGCTGGAGATATTTTCTTTTTGATATAAAAAAACTTTTTTCCATTGATTTCTTTTTCAAAATTTTTGTCGGGAAATATTAATTTTAGAGAAATTAATAATTTTTCTTTGTTAATTAGTTGATTTGGATTTATGCCCAAATTAGTTACACGTATAGTTTTAGCAATAATATTTCCATTTCTATCCATGATAGATGCTCTATATTTCTCTTTTTCTTTTACAGTTTGAGTTTCGTTCATTTTCTTAAATCCTAAATAGATAGTTTTAGACGTAAAAATTATTGTGATTATAAAAAATATGAAGAAGATAAATGATATACGTTCAAAAGATATTTTTAAATTTGATCTATTTGCTTCAAATTTAAAATTTTCGTCAATATTATTCATTATTTAATTTAAAAATTTTTAAATCCGTAATTTTTTTTTTTTTTAATTCTTTATCAAAATACATTTTGGAATATTCCATTAACTTACTTGGTGATGTAAGATAATTGTAATCAAATAAAACTAACTCATAAATATCATTGAGAGCTCTTATATCTTCTTGAATTTCAAAAATTTGTTTATCAAGTTTCTTTGTAGAATTTTTTGTAAAAGCAGTTGAAATTATAAGAATAATAATTGGTATAAATAAAAGAATTTTTTTATGCATCAAAGTTCAAATTTTCTATATCTTCTAAGTAATTAAAATTACTAACAAATTTTTTAAAGTTACATCCATTCTCTAATTTGTATGCGAATCTAAGTTTTGCTGATCTTGAAGGAGGATTAATATTAATCTCACTGAATGACGGAGTTATTGGTTTTTTTTTGGTTAAATTAAAATACTTTTTAGTTGAGATACTTTTCGGTAAATATCTGGAAGAATTTTTTACTTCTGAGTATTCTTTAAAAAAAAACTTTACTATTTTATCCTCGATAGAATGAAAAGTAACAACTGCTATTACCCCACCAACTGGCAAAATATTATAGGCTTTTATTAAACCGTATATCAGCTCAGTTATCTCTTTATTTACAAAAATTCTAAGAGCCTGAAAAACCTTAGTGGATTTATTTTTTCCACTTTTCTTTTTTTTTACTCCCTCAATGATTTCTACTAAATTTTCAGTTTTAATTTTTTTTTTTTTTCTTAATTGTACTATTTTTTTTGATATTGGTTTTGCATATTTTTCGTCGCCAAAATACTTGAAAATTTTAAAAAGACTTTGTTGGCTCATTTTTGAAACTACATCATCACAAGAAAAATCATTTAATCCCATTCTCATGTCTAGTTTGCCTTTGCTATTAAAAGATATACCTCTATTTAGATCAGAAATCTGATTTAACGAATATCCCAGATCAAAAATAATTGCTTTAATATTGTCTTCCTTTATTTGATCAATATCTGAAAATTTTTTGTTATAAAATTTAAATCTTTTTTTATACTTTATGTGGAATTGATTAGCTATGCTATTGACAGAATTATCTCTATCTAGTGCTATTATATTATTTAAGTTATTCTCTAATATCTTTTTTGAATAACCGCCAGCACCAAATGTGCAATCGATAAATGTGCCACCATAAAGAGGGGAAATAATACTAACTAGTTCTTTTAGTAATACTGGAAAATGTTTTTCCAGATTTATGGTGGCATTCATTTATTTTTTTGAAGACCATTAATTCTTTTGTCTTCTCAAAAATGCCGGAATTTCTAAATCTTCTTCTTCCTCAGAGTTTATCTCTTGTGATGAAGTTGATAGCTCCTCGTTAGAATCTGAATTAAATAGCTCGGGTGTATCATCATCACTCAACTCAAAATTCTCCAAACCATTATTTTCAGATACTTGCTCATCTATATTACTTTCAAATTCAGAGTTTACTGAGCCATCTACAGATGCTTCGGTTTGCTCTAAATCCTCACCATTTATGGTGCTTGATGATTCATTTGCATAATTGGTATCTATGCTTTTAGAACTCAATTCTTCATTTTTTTCTTCTTCCTCTATTTTAAGAGCATTAGCTCCATTAGTAATTATTGAGTTGCTATTTGTAAATTGGAAAGAATGAGTTGATGTAGAATTTGATAACTCAGAATAACCTGGATTTCTATTTTGAATTCTATGTACCATGTTAATCACTGATTTAGGCTCGGGTTGTTGCCCATCTAATGCAGTAGCAACAATTGAAACTCTCATTAATCCATCTAAACTATCATCAGTTATAGCTCCTATAATTAATTCTGCTTCAGGATCTACCTCGGCTCTTACTTTATTCACAGCTTCATCTACTTCAAATAATTTTAAATCTTTACCTCCAGTGATATTAACCAAAAGTCCTTTTGCTCCCTTTAGAGAATAATCGTCAATTAGAGGATTATTAATTGCAGACTCAGCTGCTTTTACAGCTCTGCCTTCTCCTTCTGCTTGACCTGTACCCATCATAGCTTTGCCCATTGAACTCATAACAGTTTCAACATCAGCAAAATCTAAGTTAATAAGTCCTGGTCTAACCATTAAATCAGTTATACTTTGAACGCCGTGAAGCAAAACATCATTTGATAAAGCAAAAGATTCTTCAAAAGTTGTTTGTTCACTTGCAATCTTGAATAAATTTTGATTGGGAACAACTATAATAGTATCAACATGTTTTCTAAGTTCTTCTAAGCCTTGTTGAGCTTTTCTCATTCTTGAAGGACCCTCATATAGGAAAGGTAGAGTTATAACTCCAACAGTTAAAATATTAAGTTCTTTTGCAGCTCTAGCAATTACGTGAGCAGATCCAGTTCCAGTTCCACCACCCATTCCAGCAGTGATAAATACCATATTTGCACCCTGCAATATATTTACGATTTCATTTAGAGATTCATCTGCTGCAGCTTGACCAATATCTAATTTTGCTCCTGCACCTAATCCTTTGGTAAGGTTTAGGCCCATTTGTATTTTAGTTTGAGCCTTACTTAATCTTAAATCTTGAGCATCTGTATTAACTGCAATAAATTCAACACCCTGAAGGCCAGCATCAATCATTCCATTTATTGCATTTCCACCCGCTCCTCCTACTCCTAATACTAGAATTCTAGGTTTCAATTCTTTTATATCTGGTGTTTTAAAGTTTATTGTCATATTTTTCCCCTTTTAGTTATTAAATTGTTTTTCCCATTTAAGACTTGCTCGATTGATATTAGATTTTTTCCTAGCGTTAGCCCTAAATTTTTCAAAATGTGTTGGTTCCCAGATTTGAAAAGTTTTGCCTTGACCAACAAATAACATGCTATTTTTGATTCTTGCATGTTTTAATAGTTTTGGAGTTATTTGTACTCTTCCTTCACTGTCAAATTGTAAGTTTGTACTTTCAGATAATATAGATGTTGCAAAATAATCTTTCTTTTCTTCAAATGGATTTAATGAGTCTATTGCATTAGATATTTTTTCAATTCGATCTTGGGGCCATGCTTCAATACATAGATTGTTAAATGATGGATAACAAATTATTCCATTGTAGCCTATGTTTGATAAATATGATCTATATGATGCAGGCACTGAAACTCTTCCCTTTTTGTCCAATTTGTTTTCGTAGGTAGATAAAAACATAAACCATATTATCCTAAATTTTGGGTTTTTATGGGATATTATGGGTTTTATTTGTAAGCGTCAATAGCTAATATTATTGAACTCTAATGTAATAATTTAATAATTAATTTGATTTATTTTAATGAAATGCCAGATAAACTATAAGCCGGGTTCTGTCATTTAAACTTATCATTTATCTAGGCTTTAAATCACTTTAAAGCTCAAGCAACTAACCCTGATGACTAGCCAAAGACTACTTTTAGTTATTTCTAACAATGTCATCTCTACTCAGTCTTGCTCCCAGTGGGGTTTTCCATGCACTAGTTGTTACCAACTTAGCCGGTGTGCTCTTACCACACCTTTTCACCCTTGCCTTGATAAGGCGGTTTATTTTCTGTGGCACTATCCCTAGGGTTGCCCCCGCCAGTTATTAACTGGCACTGTGTCTTTGTAGAGCCCGGACTTTCCTCTTTAAAATTTAAAGCGATAAGTCATTTATCTGGCAACGAAGGATTATTCGTTTTATTTTAAATTTCAACTAAAAATAATCATCTAAAACTTAGGTTTTTAAGAATTTTATAACATTCCTCATCAATAATTCCATTGATTAAATTCGGTCTAAATCTCCTTTGAAAACTTTTTACAATTTTATTTCTTTCTGAAGTTTTATTGGAATTCATATAACCAAATTTAAACAGCAAATCAAAAAATATTTTTTTTTGTTTGAACTTTTTATTTCTTAACTTTTTAATTTGGGTTTCATCAAGATTGTGCCATAAGCCTATGTTATTTTCTGATAAATATTTCCAGGGAAATTTTTCACCTGGATCCTTTTTTCTCATAGGTGCAATATCTGAATGTCCTAAGATGTTTATTTTTTTAATCTTATATTTTTTTTTTAATTTTTTTATTAATTTTATAAGTGAGCTAATTTGATTTGGTAAAAATTTTAAATAGTTGTATTGATGACCTGGATTTGAGATTTCAATTCCAATTGATTTGTTGTTTAGAAATTTATCATGTTTCCAAAATGAAACTCCTGCGTGCCAAGAAGTATAATTATCAGGTACCATTTTAATAATATTCCCATTTTTTTTTATGAAGTAGTGACAGCTAACTTTAGATCTATGATCTGTAAGCCTTTTAATTGCCTGAATTTCATTTTTCATACCTGTATAATGAATAATTATATACTTTATTTTTGAAACAGGTCTTTTTTCCCTGTCAAAATTAGGTGAGTAATTTAATGACATCTTTTCAACACTTTTGAACATAAATTAAGACAATTTAATCTTTATAATAATAAGATATATAATATAAGTACTTTATGAACAAAAAAGTTTTAATATTCGTAATATTTATTTTCAGTTTATTTCAAGTTTCTTTTTCGAATGCTGGTGAGAATGGTGATTTAAAATTAAAAAAAGAAAAAAATGAACATTACGAAATTAATGATTGCTTTGAGAAAGTTAATAGAGGTATATTTGGTTTTAACCAAGCTCTAGATAAAGTAATATTTAAGCCTTTAGCAAAGGGATACAGAATGTTTCCTCAGCCGATAAGGTCTGGAACAAGCAATGCTTTAAACAATCTAAGTAATGTTGTTACTATACCAAATAATATTCTACAAGGACAACTGAAAGATGCAGGGATTAATTCTGCTAGATTTTTAATAAATACAACATTAGGTATAGCAGGTATTTTTGATGTTGCGTCTTATTATGGATTAAACAAAAAAGATAAAGAGGACTATGGTCAAACGTTGGGCGTTTGGGGTGCTGGACCTGGTTGCTATTTTATTTTACCAGTTTTGGGACCTAGCACTGTAAGAGACTCAGTTGGATCATTAGTCAATATCATAGGTGGAGATGCTTGGTATAATGTTACGATAGCTAACGATACGCAATACTTTTCGGAAGCAGATTATTATGCATCTAGAGCTTTGTCAGGAATAGACTTTAGAGCTAAAAATATTGAGTCTTTTAATTCTTTAGAAAAAAATTCTGTCGATTTATATGCATCAGTAAGAAGCTTATATCTTCAAGATAGAACAAGAAAAATTGGAAATATTGATAAAACTACTGAAACATTAAGTGATGATGATTGGGAAGAATTAGATAGTAAGTAATTTATAACTAATGAGAATCATAAAACTTTCAGCATTAGTAATTTTAGTTTTTAGTTTAAGTTTAAATGCGTTCGCAAAAGACCCAAGTTCTTTAATTAATGAAATAGTTGATGAAGCAGCATCCGTTTTATCAAGCAATGATCCTGTAGAATCTAAAATAATAAAATTGAATACTATTGCCGAAAGAAGTGTTGATATAAATGGAATTGGTATGTACACACTTGGTAAATACAGAAAATCAATAACCGATGATCAGAAAAGCAAATATCAAAAGTTGTTTAGAAGCTACTTTTTAAAAAGCTTTTCTAGTAGATTGGTTGACTATACAAATCCAAGAATAAATGTTGTGTCACAAAAAAAAATTAATGACAAATACACAATAGTCAACAGCATATTAGAAGCTACATCAAAAAGACCTCAAGTTAAAATTGATTGGAGAATATATACTAAAAATCCTGAAAGACCTTTGATAAGAGATTTGATTGTAGAAGGATTGAGTTTGGCAAGAACACAAAAAGAAGAATTTAATTCAATTATTCAAAATAATGATGGTGATATTAATGCTTTATTTAAAACTCTAGAGGAATTTTTAATAAAATAGTTTAATAAAATCCAATCTCACCTAAACAGATATCTGAATAAAAATCGTCAAATCCAGCAACTATTCCTACAGATTTTATTTTTTGTCCTATAATATTTTTGGGTTGGTAAAAATTAGATTTTTTAAATTTATTGAATGGTGCTCTAATTAACATCCAATTATTTACTGCAGAAAAATTAAAACTATAATATTGCCATGGAGCTAGAGTCAAACCAGTCCTTAGATGCAAACTATATTTTTTTTTATTTCCATAAACTTTAACATATAAACCTTCATACTCTTTCGTATTAATTTCGGGTTTTAATTCAGTTCTAATCTGAATAAAACCTCCATTATTTTTTGTAGATACTTGCCCAGTCATTCTGTAACACTTCATATCTTCTATCTCTTCAACTTCAAATTTACCTACAGACACACCTCCCATTACTTGGTCGGTTATAAATTTCCACTGTTGAGATTGATTTGTAATATTTGGATTTTTTAATTGATCTAAAATCATAGCACTTGAAAAGCTTTTAGTCTGACATAATAAAAGTAAAATTAAAAATGTTATTTTTTTCAAAATATAGTTATTTTTTTTTTGCTAGTTGTTGGAGTAAATAAATTTCTTTTTCAGTAAGAGTATTTTTTTCATCTTTTATTTGATCTTCTAAGCTAAACAGTGTTATCAATGAAAAAAGTGATACTAAGGAAGTAATTATTATAAAGTAAATCGAGCTCAAATTAACTATAACTAATATTATAAAAACACTTGTCCAGCCAATAAAAATTCCTCTTAAAACAGTTCTATGACTTTTTAGATCAGGTATTTTTATAAATTGAATAAATAAGAATATTAGGAGTAGCATAATACCGGAAATTGATGCTCTTAACAAAACCAATGTATCTAGACCTCCTCCATATAATTCACGATGAATTAAATAGGCTACGGTTGCTTTGTACGCAAAATAAAAAAGTATAATTAGTGATACAAATATTGAAACATAATATGAAATCTTAGGCTTAATTTTAATTTTGAGTTTCATAATTAAATATTTAATTTAATTATAATTATTATTATTGATAAAAAATACCACTAATTATAGTTAAATAATGGTGGGCCCGCCAGGACTCGAACCTGGGACCAATACATTATGAGTGTACTGCTCTAACCAACTGAGCTACAGGCCCAAAATTGATCTATTAATTATACCTTTTTTTTTTAGTTATCAATTAAATATAGTATGATTATGGTGGGCCGTGTTGGTTACGCTCCAACTACCCCTGCAATGTCAATGCAGTACTCTACTATTGAGCTAACGGCCCTAACTTTCTAAGAAACTTTTTAATTGTTTTGATCTACTAGGGTGCTTTAATTTTCTTAAAGCTTTAGCTTCTATTTGTCTAATTCTTTCTCTAGTTACAGAAAATTGTAGTCCAACTTCCTCTAATGTATGATCAGTATTCATGCCAACACCAAATCTCATTCTTAAAACACGTTCTTCTCTAGGAGTTAAAGTTGACAAAATTTTTGTAGTAGCCTCACTTAAATTTGATTTGATAGCTTGCTCTAAGGGTGCTAAAGCCTTCGTGTCTTCAATAAAATCTCCAAGACTACTATCTTCTTCATCACCTACCGGTTTTTCGAGTGAGACAGGCTCCTTTGATATTTTTAATACTTTTCTAACTTTTTCAAGAGGCATTCTTAATTTTTGCGAAAGCTCTTCTGGGGTAGCTTCTCTTCCAAATTCACTAAGAATCAATCTTTGTGTTCTTACTATCTTATTAATTGTTTCAATCATATGAACTGGTATTCTTATAGTTCTTGCTTGGTCTGCTATCGATCTTGTAATCGCTTGTCTAATCCACCAAGTTGCATATGTTGAAAACTTATAACCTCTTCTATATTCAAACTTGTCTACAGCTTTCATTAAACCTATATTACCTTCTTGAATTAAATCTAAGAACTGCAAACCTCTATTTGTATATTTTTTTGCTATTGAAATTACTAATCGTAAGTTAGCTTCTACCATTTCTTTCTTTGCAATCCTCGATTCCTTCTCACCTTTTTGAACTCTACTTACTAATTTTTTAAACTCAGTAACTGAAATACCTAGTTTATTACTAGTTTCTATTAGTCTCTCTCTAATATTCTTAAATTCACTTTTATTTTTTTGAAAAAACTTCTTCCAGGTTTCGTTAGTATCTAGAAAATCTTTCAAGTTTGGATTTATTTCATTACCAACATAAAATTTAATAAATTCTTCCCTTGAAATTTTTGAGTCTATTGCAAGACGCAATAGGTTACCTTCTAAAGAAATTATTTTTTTGTTTTCAATATAATGTTTTTGTACCAAGTCCTCTAAAACTGATGGAGAAAGTTGTAAAGTTTTTATATTTTCAAGAATATCTTCTACAATCTTTTTATAGTTTTTTTCTTTAGATGATGTAAGTTTTTTTGAATTTAATACGCAATCAATTTTTTCTTTTTGGTATTTTAATAATTTATTATAATCTTTTGTAAGATTATGAACAGTTTGTAAAACTTTTGGTTTAATTTCTGTTTCCATCGCTGCAAGAGTTGGATTAAACTCATCATCTTCGTTATTGGTATTTTGTTCATCAATGTTTTGGTCATCATCTTGTTTTTTCTTTGATCCATTAGCATTTTCATCATCCTCCATATAATTTGTATCAATATCAATTATTTCTCTAACTAATATCTCATCATTCTGAAGTTTCGTATTCCAATCAAAAAACTGATGTGCTGTTATTGGACTTTGGGATAATGCATTTAACATTACCTCTTTGCCTGCTTCAATTCTTTTGGCAATGGCTATTTCTCCTTCTCTTGACAACAGCTCAACTCCACCCATTTCTCTTAGGTACATTCTTATTGGGTCATCGCTTTTTTCTATGGACTTGCCCTCATCTTTTGAGGAATTTTCTTTCTTTCTGAGCACTTTAAAGTCAGATTTTTTTTCAACTAATATTATATTTCCATCTAAAATATGTATGAAAGCCTGAGCAAGATTTTCTTCGGTGAGATTTCTTTTTCCCAAAGATTTGTTCAATTCTTCATGGGTTATGAAACCTCTATGGATACCTCTACCCATTAGCCTTGCAAATGATTTTGTTATTATTCGTTCCACAATAAAAAGTTTGAAGGACTTATATAATGTCTAATTCGAAAAAATCTATGTGATTTTTTTTAATTTTTAGTTGATTTTTTGCAGTTTTTTTAACTCTTTTATCTGATTAAATGTTGTCTCACTCATATCCTGAGAAAACTTTGATTCTAACTCCAATATTCTTTGCTCTAATTCATAATTTTTTAAATCTTGAATAATTTCATTAAAAATCTCTAAAATTTTTTCATCATCAGTTAAATTTTTTGATATTATATGTTTTACTGAAGCATAATTCATAACTCTATTAATTAAATTTTTATCCACATTTAAATTTTGAACTTCTAAATTTAATAAGTTATCTGTTTGATTTAAAATTTCAGCAAATAGTTGCTTGTTTACATCACTATATAATTTTACATTATCTAACAAATGAAAATTTTCATAAATTAATTTTGGTTTAGTAAGTAAAATATATAAAAAAGAAAATTCTTTAATTTCAAAGGATTTTAATGATTTTGTCTCATTATAATAACTTTTGGTTTTGGCGAGAGACTTTGGAAATATTTTATAATTTTTGCTAAATTTTGAATTAATATTTGGTGTTAACTCCGAAACTTTTTCAAGAAAATACTCTAAAGTGTATTTTTTCACAAAACTATCTTGAATTTTTGATGCTATTTCTCTGAGCTTTTTTTCGAAAATTGCTTTTGAGGTAGGACTTTCAGTTGTTTGCCCTTTATAATGCTCAAAGATAAATTTATGTATAGGTATGGATCTCTGATCTGAAATTTCTAAAAACTTATCTTTGCCAAATTTATTTACATAATTGTCTGGATCTAAATTATTTTCTAAAAGTAGAAATGAAATTTTTTTGTCAGGTTTTAATTCGTCAATAATATTCTCTGCAGCTCTTAATGCAGCTTTATAACCACTTTGATCACCATCAAAGCATATGATAATATGATTATAGAATTGATTTAAAATTTGTATCTGCTTACTTGTTAAAGCAGTCCCTAAGTTTGCGACAGTATTTTCTATACCGTTTTTTGATAAACCAATAACATCCATATAACCTTCAACTAAATATACATCTTCTAATTTATTTGATAGCTTTCTTGCTTTATCAAGATTATATAAGTTTGAACCTTTTTTGAAAAAAGGCGTCTCTGGTGAATTAATATATTTAGCTAAATTTTTATTGTCATCTACTATTCTTCCTCCAAAACCTATAATATTTCCTGATATATTATTTATTGGAAAAATTATTCTATTTCTAAATCTTGATACATATTTTTTTTTTTTCTCATCAAAATAAAATAAACCTGTATCTTTAATGATTTCTTCATCAAAATCCTTTTTTAGGATCTCATAATAATCTAAACCGTCTGTTACAAAACCAAGATTAAAGTTTTTAACTTCAACACCAGATAGCCCTCTTGCTTTAAGGTAATTTTTTGCCTTAATTGAATTCTCATTTTTGAATAATTCATTTTTATAAAATTCAGAAAAATTACTACATATAGATTTATATAATTTCCATTTGTTCTCTCTTTCCTCATCTTGCTTAGAAAATGTATAAGGTTGCATCCCCGCAAGATTTGAAAGTATTTTAACCGCTTCACCAAATCTAAGGTTTTGAGTTTTCATTACAAAATCAAAAATATTTCCATGCTCACTTGTGCTAAAACAATGGTAAAATTCTTTTTCATCATTAACTGTAAATGATGGAGTTTTCTCTGTTTTAAAAGGTGATAAACCAACGAACTCCTTACCTCTTTTTTTAAGTTTAACAGTTTTAGAAACAACTGTTGAGACTTTTAATCTAGTTTTAATTTCGTCTAAATATTCTTTTGGATATTTCATTAGCTATTAATTAAATCTTTAATAATCTGACCTGCCTTCGAAAAATCAATTGTATCAGCATGGTTTTTTTTCAATTCACCCATGACTTTACCCATATCCTTAATTGAAGAGGCTCCAGAACTTTTTATAATTTCTTCACATATCTTTTTTGTATCTGCCTCAGATAATTGCTTGGGTAAATATTCGGATAAAACATCAAGCTCACCTTGTTCAATTTCTAATAAATCTGACCTGTTATTTTTTTTATATATTTCAATTGATTCGGATCTTTGTTTGATCATTTTTTTTAAGAGTTTTTTTATATCCTCATCGTCTGTCTCCTTTTTATTTGGGCCAGATCTGTTGTTAATATCTAAGTCCTTAACTCCAGATAAAATTAACCTATAAGTTGATATCTTATTTTTATCTTTTGATTTTAAAGCATTTTTGTAATCGTTATCTATTTTATCTCTTAAGGACATATTAGAATGTACTTCATAGACAAAATTGTTCAAAAGAAAAAATTGTATTTTTAAAAAATTATTATAGATCTGTTGCGGATAAATACGTTTTATTGTATTAACCTTTAACTCATGAGTTGTAATTGACTTTAAAACGAAAAAACAAAACTTCACATCTTTCTAATTTTAACACAGCTATTTTAGCTCTTGAAAATAAATCAGTCTTTAAAGGGATTGGACTGGGACATATAGGAGAAGCAACTGGAGAGGTATGCTTTAATACCTCATTAACTGGTTATCAAGAAATCATATCTGATCCATCGTATGCAGGACAGATAATAAATTTTACATTTCCACACATTGGAAACGTTGGGGCTAATCAAGAGGATATAGAATCTGATAAAATATGGACAAGGGGAGTTATTTTTAATTCAGAGATAACAAGTCCTTCTAATTATAGATCTCTGCAAAATTTAGATAAATGGCTTAAAAAAAATAAAATAGTAGGCATAACTGGTCTAGATACTAGAAGTTTAACAAATTTTATAAGAGATAAAGGAGCTCCAAAAGGAACAATATCAAACAATAAAAATGGTAAATTTAATATTAATAAACTAATAAATAAATCAATAAAATGGCCTGGTTTAAACGGAATGGATCTTGCTCAAGAGGTCACAACTAATAAAACTTATATTTGGAAAGGATATAAAACTTGGAAAAAAAATAAGGGCTATGAAAAAAATAATAAGAAGAAATTTAGGGTTGTAGCGATAGATTATGGAGTTAAGAAAAATATACTTAGGTATTTTTCTGATTTTGATTGTGAAGTTAGAGTTGTTTCCTGCAAGGAAAATGCAAATAATATACTTAACCTAAAACCTCATGGAATTTTTTTGTCAAACGGTCCTGGAGATCCTGCCGCAACTGGTAAGTATGCAATTAAAGTTGTAAAAAATTTAATAAAAGAAAATATTCCATTATTTGGGATATGTTTGGGTCATCAAATATTAGCTCTAGCTTTAGATGCAAAAACCAAAAAGATGAAATTAGGACATAGAGGTGCTAATCATCCAGTCAAAAATTTAATTACCAAGAGAGTTGAGATTACCAGTCAAAATCATGGATTTGAAGTTGTAAAAGAAAGCTTAAAAAAAAATACAGAAATAACTCATCTATCATTATTTGACAATTCTATTGAAGGAATAAGATTAAAAAATAAACCAGTTTTCTCAGTTCAATATCATCCTGAAGCAAATCCAGGGCCCCAAGATAGTAAATATTTATTTAGTAATTTTATTAAAGACATAAAAAAATATGCCAAAAAGAAAAGACATTAAAAAAATTTTAGTTATTGGAGCTGGTCCAATTATTATTGGTCAAGCTTGTGAATTTGATTATTCAGGAACACAGGCATGCAAAGCATTAAAAGATGAAGGTTATAAAGTAATATTAATCAATTCAAATCCAGCAACTATAATGACTGACCCTGATGTTGCTGATAAAACCTATATTGAACCAATATCTTTAGAAGTACTAGAAGAGGTCATTAAAAAAGAAAGGCCTGATGCTATTCTACCTACAATGGGTGGTCAAACAGCATTAAATCTTGCAATTAATGCAGAAAAAATTGGCTTACTTAAAAAGTACAAAATTGAACTTATTGGAGCAAACTCCAAAGCCATAGCAAATGCTGAGGATAGAAAAAAATTTAGAAAGAATATGTCTGACATTGGTATTGATTTACCAAAATCGGAAGTTCTTAATAAATTTTCAAACGCAAAAAAATGTTTAAATAAAATCGGTCTACCTGCAATTATTAGACCTTCTTTTACTTTGGGGGGATTGGGTGGAGGTATTGCAAGAACAACAAAAGATTTTTTTAAAATTGTTAAAGAAGGGATGAACGAGTCTCCTCAAAATCAGGTTTTGGTTGAGGAATGTTTAGATGGCTGGAAAGAATTTGAGATGGAGGTTGTCAGGGATAAAAATGATAATTGTATAATTATCTGCTCAATAGAAAATGTTGATCCAATGGGAACTCATACTGGTGACTCTGTTACAATAGCCCCAGCTTTAACATTGACAGATAAAGAGTATCAAGTAATGAGAAATGCATCAATTGCTTGCTTAAGAAAAATAGGTGTTGAAACAGGAGGTTCAAATGTTCAATTCGCCATAAATCCAAAAAATGGAAGAATGGTAATTATTGAAATGAACCCAAGAGTTTCAAGATCATCTGCATTAGCTTCAAAAGCAACAGGTTTTCCAATAGCAAAAGTAGCTGCAAAATTAGCGGTCGGATATACTCTTGATGAACTACAAAATGAAATAACAAAAGTAACACCAGCTTCTTTTGAGCCAACAATCGATTACGTTGTAACAAAAATTCCAAGGTTTACGTTTGAAAAATTTTCTGACACAGAAGCAATTTTAGGTACATCCATGAGATCAGTAGGAGAAGCAATGGCAATTGGGAGAAATTTCAAAGAATCTCTTCAAAAAGCTCTTGTTTCACTTGAAACTGGTTTGTCGGGATTGGATAATATTTTTAACTTTTCAAAAAAAGAAATCCTAAAAAATTTGAAAATCAATATTCCAAATAAATTGCTATTAATTGCTGAAGCTTTTAGAAAAAAAATTTCTTTAGATATTATATATAAATTATCAAAAGTAGATCCTTGGTTTTTAAATCAAATTAAAGAAATAGTTGATGAAGAAAAAATATTAAATTCAAAAGGGCTACCAAAAACTTTTGAGGAATTTAATAGAATAAAATCAATAGGCTTTTCTGACAAAAAGATCTCACAATTAACTGGTCAAAAAGAAACAATCGTCAAATCAAGAAGAAAAGGGTTAAAAGTTATGCCTGTTTTTAAGAAAGTTGATACCTGTGCTGCTGAATTCAAATCTTTCACACCTTATATGTATTCTACGTATCAAAGAAATTTTTCTATTAAAACTGAATGTGAAGCTGAGCCAAGCAATAAAAAGAAAATAATAATTCTAGGTGGAGGACCAAATAGAATTGGACAAGGTATAGAGTTTGATTATTGCTGTTGTCAGGCTAGCTTTTCTTTAAAAGAAGCAGGTTTTGAAACAATAATGATAAATTGTAACCCGGAAACTGTTTCTACAGATTATGATACAAGTGATAGATTGTACTTTGAACCTTTAATTGAAGAGTATGTTGAGAATATAATTTTAAAAGAAAAATCAAAAGGAAATCTAATAGGGATTATTGCACAATTTGGAGGCCAAACCCCTATCAAATTAGCTAAATTTTTAGATGAAAATAAATTACCTATTTTAGGGACACAGTATAAATCAATAGACCTTGCAGAAGATAGAGACAGATTTAGAGAGTTACTTATAAAGCTTAAATTAAAACAAGCTGAAAGTGGTATAGCCTACAAATTTGATCAAGCTATTAATGTTGCTGAAAAAATTGGATTACCAGTAGTTGTGCGACCTTCTTATGTTTTGGGAGGAAGAGCTATGGAAATTGTTCATGACAAAAGTCAATTGAAACAATTTATTAATGAGGCCTTCAAAGCATCAGAACAAAATCCAATCTTAATTGATAAATTTATCGACAATGCAATGGAAGTAGATGTAGATGCAATTTCTGACGGAAAAGACGTTTATGTTGCTGGAATAATGCAACATATTGAAGAAGCTGGGATTCACTCAGGAGACTCTGCTTGTTGCTTGCCGCCGGTATCAATAAAGGCAAATCTTTTAAGAGAACTTAAAATACAAACAAGAAAATTAGCTCTGGCTTTAAAGGTTAAAGGATTTTTAAATATTCAATTCGCAATTAAAAATGATGAAATTTTTGTCATTGAAGTTAATCCTAGAGCAAGCAGAACTGTACCCTTTGTTTCAAAAGCAAACGGTATTCCACTTGCAAAAATTGCATCAAGAATAATGTCTGGGGAAAAATTAAGTAAGTATAAATTAAAATACAAAACCAATAAAAAATTTGCTGTTAAGGAAGCAGTATTTCCATTCAATAAATTTCCAGATAGTGATTTATTACTTGGCCCTGAGATGAAGTCTACTGGTGAGGTAATGGGTTTTGATGACGATTTTGGAATGGCTGTTGCAAAAAGTCAAATTGCTGCTTCTAATTCATTGCCAACTAAAGGAATGGCATTCTTATCAGTAAAAGACTCTCACAAGCAAGAAATAATAGGTGTTGCACAAAGATTAATAAAACTTGGATTCACACTTTCTGCAACCAAAGGAACGTCAGAGATTCTAAATCAAAATGGAATGAAATGTAAAAAAATTAATAAAGTGAGCAGTGGTAGACCACATATAGTAGATGTTTTAAATTCTAAAAAAATATCTTTGGTAATAAATACTGGAGGTGGAAATTCTGAACACAGGATTAGTGATGCTAGAGCTTTAAGAAGAGGAACTCTTGCAAACAAAATTCCTTATTGTACGAATATGTCTACAGCCTATTCATTCTTAGAAGCAATTAAATCCTTAAAAACAACCAAGTTAAGAGTAAAATCTCTGCAAGATAATTAATTTTAATTGACTTTCCAATCTGTCTCAAATGTAACATAATTTACTTGAAGACATCTTCTCTCTTTTACTATTTCTTTTTTTTCCATACCGTGCCAAGTGTTAGGGCCACTTGAAAAGAAATAACCATAATTATCTTTATATGGAACAGTTTTTGCTAATTTTAGATTTTCATCATAAAAATCTGTACCTAAATCTTCTTTTTCATTATGCTTATTTACGAATAATAAACATGACAACAGTTTCTCTTTAATATCGCAATGTGGTTTTAACCAAAATCCTTTTCTATCACAGATAACTTCAACTCTTACATATGAATTTGAAAGATCTTTATTGATCATTTCAGAAATTTTTTTATAAGTTGATGGATTTTGAAGTTCTTTAATAAATTCAACAAGATTAGGGAATTGATTTGAATTTTCTTTTGTCACAAAACATCTAAATTTTAATGCTTTGCCTCCGTCTGATATACCTTCTCTAAACTTACCTTCACCTCCATCAATTGCTCTTGTGCCATCATAGTTTAAATTATGTTCTATCGGATTAGCTATATCAGCGTTTACAATTTCCTGAACTTGACCGTCAGTTAGTGGTTGATTTAATTCCCAATGTTCAAAAGGAATTTTGTGATTTGACGAATTTTTTAATATTGAATTTAAAAATGCCATTATAATTGAATTTTATCTTTAATGATATTTGCTACTCTATTCGTTTCATCTAATTTTTCATAGTTCCAATTATCTAATTTTTCTCCTAATTCTCTAACAATTTTCATTTCTTGAAATAATTTTCTAAAATTTTTAAATCTTTTATCGCCTTTTTTAGGTGGAATAGTGGCAATATAAATTGGCTTGCCTGTTAAAGCTGCCTCTGAAATCATAGAGCTTGAATCGCACGTAATAACTATATGTTTTGATATTGCAAGCGCACTTAAATAGGCCTTTTTATCAACGCCATCTAATACTAAATGATCGTTTCCAAAATATATTTTTGCATGTTCTATAGTTCCCTTTGGCGTTCTCATAGAAGGGATGACTACTAAATTAAGATTATTTTCTTTAACTAAATAATTTACTTTTGAAAAAATTTCTTGGATATTTCTATCTGAATAATCATAATACTGGGTAGGACCACCAATTATTAAAGAAATTATATTTTTATCCCTCAATTTGCTTGAAATACTAAACAAATATTCTTTGTCTTTTTCAATTTCTTCACTTGTTAAATAATGAATAGCTCCTTTTGTTTTTAATACATTATCTCCATCAAGATTATCATGCTCTGGCACTACAACTAGATCAAAATTATCAAGTTTTATCTTTGGGTTTTGAATATGAATGTTAAATACTCTTTTCTTTGAATTTTTTTTTAAAAATAATGATGGAATAATACTTTTTCTCCCGCATGAAATTATTAAATCAACATCTTCGCATTCAATTTTTTTAAAAACTGAGTCGGATACTGGAGTGAATTTTGGTGGTATAACTTTCCAGAAACCTTTTGTTTCAACTGTGTGGTGAGAATAATTTAAATCTAAAGCTTTAGCCAAACCTTCTACTTGGCTAATCATCCCATGCATACCTTCTGTTAATAATATACCTTTCAATTTAGTCATTAATCATTATATAGCTTTCATATGAGTGAAAATCCAACTAAACACACAAAAGTGTTAATAATTGGGTCAGGTCCCGCTGGATATACAGCAGCAATTTATGCTGCTAGAGCAATGTTAAAACCAATATTGGTTCATGGTATGGAACCTGGTGGCCAATTAACAACAACAACCGATGTTGAAAATTTCCCTGGATTTAAAGATGTAATACAAGGGCCATGGCTTATGGATCAAATGAAAGGTCAGGCAGAAGTAGTTGGGACTGAAATGATCCAAGATCATATTGCATCGGTGGACTTAAAATCTAAGCCGTTTAAAGCTGTTGGAGATAGTGGTCAAATTTATGAGGCAGACTCAATTATTATATCAACAGGAGCTCAAGCAAGATGGTTAAATATTGATTCAGAGCAAAGCTTCAGGGGGTTTGGTGTATCTGCATGTGCAACATGTGATGGATTTTTCTTTAAAGACAAAACTGTAGCAGTTGTTGGAGGTGGAAATGCTGCGGTCGAAGAAGCTATGTTTTTAACAAAATTTGCCTCAAAGGTTCAGCTTATACACAGAAGAGATAGTTTGAGAGCAGAAAAATTACTTCAAAAGAAATTAATGGAAAATAAAAAAATTGAAATAATTTGGGACTCTGTTGTTGATGAAGTTATTGGTGATAATGATCCTAAAAATGTAACTGGATTAAAAATTAAAAATGTTAAAACAAATAAAGTAGATGAACTAAAAATCGATGGATTATTTATAGCTATAGGACATGATCCAGCAACTTCATTATTTAAAGATCAGTTAGAAATGGATAAAGAAGGATATTTAGTTACAAAGAATGATTCGACAGAAACCAATATTCCAGGTGTATTCGCCGCTGGAGATGTAAAAGATAAAATATTTAGACAAGCAGTAACAGCCGCTGGAATGGGATGTATGGCCGCTTTAGAGGCAGAAAAGTTTCTTTCCCACGATTGATTATATTCCAATAAAATTGATCTAGAATAAATATTTGAATTAAAATATAAATTAATTAGATGGAAAATATCGTAAAACAAATCCAGCTTGTCGCTTTAGTAATCATTTTAGTTAGTACAGTGATTGCTTTTGGACAAGAGATGTATCAGATGATACTCGTGCAAAGGGTTACTTTAGCAGATCTGCTTTTACTTTTTCTATATCTTGAAGTGCTTGCAATGGTTAGAGTTTTTTGGGAAAGCCAATCAATTCAAATTACACTGCCGTTATTTATTGCCATAACTGCACTTGCTAGATTTATTATTTTACAAGGAAAATCTCTAAATCCAGAGATATTACTGTATGAAGCTGGTGCGATTGTTTTAATTGCTTTAGCAATTGTAATTTTAAGATTTAGAAATTCTTCTCTAATTGGACTAAATAAAAAAAAATAGGTTTATCCTAAATCCTCACAAAACTTTTTAATTCTAGACATTGCTATTTTAAGTTTTGCCATTGAAGTTGCATATGAAATTCTAAAATATCCATCTAAACCAAATGCTGAGCCCTGAACAGCAGCAACATTTTGTTTTTCTAAAAGCTTTTGGACAAAATCAGTATCTTTTTTAAGTTTAGTTCTTTTATTTAAAAGTTTTTTACAATTCGGAAATACGTAAAATGCACCATTAGGTTTCAAGCAGCTAATACCATCAATATTATTTAAACTTTTTACAACAAAATCTCTTCTTTCTTTAAATGATTTTGCTCTTTTCTTAATAAAGTCTTGTTTTCCATTTAAAGCTTCAACAGCTGCTGCTTGACTAATTGATGATGGATTCGAAGTAGACTGAGACTGAATTTTTCTAATTGCAGAAATTATTTCTTTTGGTCCAGCCGCATAACCAATTCTCCACCCAGTCATAGCATAAGATTTACTCACTCCATTCATTGTTAATGTTCGAGATTTTAATTTTGAAATTTGAGCAATAGTAAAAAATTTAAAATTATCATATTTAACATGCTCATAAATATCATCGCTCAAAATATGGACTTTTTTGTTTTTTATTAAAACCTTTGCTAATTTTTGAATTTCTGATTTGCTGTATCCAGATCCAGTTGGATTAGATGGAGAATTAAGGATTATCCATTTCGTTCTTTTTGTAATTGCGGCTTTTAATTTCGCAGGTGTAATTTTAAATCCATCTTTTTCATCACATTTTACTATTTTTGGTTTTCCTCCTGCTAGGAGAACCATATCTGGATATGAAACCCAGA
The DNA here is from genome assembly GCA_902531175.1 of uncultured Pelagibacteraceae bacterium. Lineage (GTDB taxonomy): Bacteria > Pseudomonadota > Alphaproteobacteria > Pelagibacterales > Pelagibacteraceae > Pelagibacter. The sequence continues at coordinate 115,554 of CACADE010000001.1, read as the reverse complement.
ATGGTGCAGGAATAATAACTTCGTCTCCTTTATTTAAAGTTGCCATAAAAGTGTTATAGAGAACTTGCTTCCCTCCAGTTCCAACTGTGATTTCGTCTAGTTTATAGTTTAGTTTGTTTTCTCTTTTAAATTTTTTTAAAATTGCTTTTTTTAATGCTGGAGTTCCATCAACTGCAGTATACTTTGTATCTCCTTCTCTTATTGCTTTAATGGCTGCTTTTTTAACATTGATAGGAGTATCAAAATCTGGTTCCCCTGCCCCAAGTCCAACTACATCTTTTCCTGCAGCTCTTAATTCTCTTGCCTTTTGAGTAACTGCAATAGTTGGGGATGGTTTAATTCTTTTTAAATTATTAGATATTATGCTCATTGAATTATGAAATTATTCAATTACGTTGTTTAATATATGGAGAATACATATCAAGACCTAATTACAGACATTCAGAGTAAAAACCCAAAAATCGGTGGAAAACTTGAAGGTGGAAAAAAATTCAAAATAAAGTCAGATTTTACCCCGGCTGGTGACCAGCCAGATGCAATTAAAAGGCTTGTCCAAGGAGCTAAAAAAAATGAGTTTAATCAAGTATTATTAGGAGTAACTGGATCTGGAAAAACTTTTACAATGGCAAAAGTTATAGAAGCTACGAATAGACCAGCGTTAATATTGGCACCAAATAAAACTTTGGCAGCTCAACTTTACGGTGAGATGAAAACTTTTTTTCCAGATAATGCTGTTGAGTATTTTGTGTCTTATTATGATTATTACACTCCAGAAGCTTATGTGCCAAGATCAGACACATACATCGAAAAAGAAGCATCAATAAACGAACAGATTGATAGAATGAGACACTCGGCAACAAGATCTCTTCTCGAAAGAGACGATGTTTTAATTGTTGCGAGTGTTTCCTGTATTTATGGTTTGGGATCAGTTGAAGCTTACAGCAAAATGACTCTAACTCTACAGAAAAACTATGAATATAATAGAGAACAAATAATAAAATCTCTTGTTGCTCTTCAGTACAAGAGAAATGATCAAAATTTTTTTAGAGGAACATTTAGGGCAAGGGGAGAATATTTAGAAATATTTCCATCTCATCTAGAGGATAGAGCATGGAGACTAAGTTTATTTGGTGATAAACTTGAGAAGATTGAGGAATTTGATCCTTTGACAGGAGATCAGGTTAGAGATCTTAGTCTAGTAAAAGTTTATGCTAATTCTCATTACATCACCCCCAAACCAACTGTGGAACAAGCAATTATAAAAATAAGAAAAGAATTAGAGGAAACTTTAAAAAAACACAAAGCAGAAAATAAATTATTAGAGGCGCAACGATTAGAGGAGAGAACTAAATTTGATTTAGAGATGATTGAGGCAACTGGATCTTGTGCAGGAATTGAAAATTACTCAAGATTTTTATCTGGTAGAAAACCAGGAGAGCCGCCACCTACCCTTTTTGAATATTTTCCTGATAACACATTAGTTTTTGTAGATGAATCTCATGTTACAGTTCCTCAACTTAATGGGATGTTTAAGGGAGATAGATCTCGAAAAAGCACATTGGCTGAGTACGGTTTTAGATTACCATCTTGCATGGACAATAGACCTTTAAAATTTGAAGAGTGGGATTTAATGAGAACTCAAACTGTATTTGTTTCAGCAACTCCTGGCCCGTGGGAGTTAGAACAAACTAAAGGCAAGTTTATTGATCAGGTGATAAGACCTACAGGATTAATAGATCCACCGGTTGAGATTAGACCAGCGAAAAATCAAGTAGACGACCTTATGCATGAATGCAAAAAAGTAGTTGAAAATAATTATAGAGTTTTGGTTACAACACTTACAAAAAAAATGGCAGAGGATTTAACTGAGTATCTACATGAAAATGGGATAAAAGTAAGATACCTTCATTCTGATATAGATACACTTGAGAGAATAGAGATTATGAGAGATCTTAGAATGGGTGTATTTGATGTTCTAGTTGGAATAAATTTATTAAGAGAAGGTTTAGATATTCCAGAATGTGCTTTAGTTGGAATACTAGATGCTGATAAGGAAGGATTTTTGCGATCCGAAACTTCACTAATTCAAACAATAGGAAGAGCCGCAAGAAACGTAGATGGAAAAGTTATTCTTTATGCTGATAAAGAAACAAAAAGTATAAAGAAAGCAATTAAAGAAACTGAGAGAAGAAGAAAGATTCAATTAGAGTATAATAAGAAAAATAAAATCGACGCTAAATCTGTAAAAAAAGAAATAAGTGATATTTTAGAAAGTGTTTACGAGAAAGATTACGTCAAAATAAGCGAAGGTTCCAATATTGGTGGCAACCTTAAAAAACATTTAAAAGGATTAGACAAAAAGATGAAGGAAGCTGCATCTAATCTGGAATTTGAGGAAGCTGCTAAAATTAGAGATGAGATGAGAAAACTTCAAAGTACTGAATTAGAAATTACTTTAAACCCCAAAATTAGACAGTACGATGTTAAAAATAAAATTTATCCCAAAGGTAGATCCACATTAGGTATGCCAGGAACAAGAGTTACAAAAAAAAGAGATAAAAAATGGAAGCACGGAAGATAATAATTACTGGAGCAGCAACTCGAATGGGAGCTGCCATAGCTAAAAAATTATCTGGACCTAATATTGAAATTGTTATCCATTATAACAAATCTAGATCCAAAGCAGAAAATCTTAAAAAAGATTTAACTAAAAGTGGTACAAAAATTTATTTAGTAAAAGCAGATTTAACTAAAGAAAAAGAAATAGAAAGAATGCTTAAATTTTCAAAATCAAAGTTGAAGTATTTTGATTGTTTAATTAATAATGCTTCATTATTTGAGAACGATAAACTTGAAAATTTCACAACAAAAAGTTGGGAAAGCCATTTAAAAGCGAATTTAAAAGCGCCAGCTTTATTATCAAAGGGTTTTGCTAAAAATATTAAAGGCAAAAACAATAATATTATTAATATAATTGATCAAAGAGTATTCAAGTTAACTCCATATTTTTTTTCATATACATTAAGTAAATCTGGTCTTTATACTTTAACCAAAACTAGCGCAATGAGTCTTGCCCCAAATATTAGAGTGAATGGAATTGCTCCGGGTCCAACTATTAAAAATAAAAGACAGTCTGACAATCACTTTAAAAAACAATACATGGCAACACCTCTTAAAAGACAAACAAATGTAGAAGAAATCTGCAATGCTGTTGACTTTTTTATTAAAAATAGATGTATTACTGGTCAAGTTTTAGCAATTGATAGTGGCCAAAACTTAAACTGGCAAACTCCAGACATTATGGGTGGTAAGGAATGAAAAAGAATAACTTAAAGATTGTTAAAATAAATAAAACAAAGAGCTTATTTAATTACGAAAAAAAAGTTTTAATAAAAGAATTAATACTGGGATTAAAACTTGGTTATTTTGATTTTGAAAAAGAAAAGCCTCAAAAAGTAAAATTTAATTTAGAAGTAAATTATCAAGATAAACAGCCTTCAAATGACAAAGATATTAAATCGATAGTGAATTATGCTAAAATTGTAAAATTAATAAAAAAATTAGTAAAAAATAAGCATTACAATTTTCTTGAAACATTGGCAGAAGATGTTTTTGATGAGTTATTCAAAGATAAAAGAATAGATAAAATTACTCTTCAAATCGAAAAATTAGAAATAATGAAGGATTGCAGCTCAGTTGGGATCCAAATTTCTAAAAAAAGAAGCCATGATCAGCTCTGATATAGGTAAAGAAGTAATTAAAAAAGAGTTGCCCTTGGTTCCCAAGTTGCCAGGTGTTTATAGGATGCTAAATTCAAAAGGAGAAATTCTTTATGTGGGTAAAGCAAAAAACCTTCCAAACAGACTTAAAAGTTATGTATCAGAGAAAAGTCATATCATTAGGACTGAGAGAATGCTCTCTCAAACAAAAAGACTCGAAATTACTACTACTTCAAATGAAAGTGAGGCTTTACTTTTAGAGGCAAATTTAATTAAAAAGTTTAAACCAAAATTTAATATTTTACTAAGAGATGACAAATCCTTTCCTTTTATTTTTATAGGCGACAAAGATAAATGGCCACAAATCAAAAGGCACAGAGGAAAAAAAGGCAAAGAAGGATTTTATTTTGGACCATTTGCATCAGCTGGATCTGCAAATTGGACTATAAAAATGATACAAAAAATATTTCATCTCAGAATTTGTGATGATACTGTTTTCAAAAATAGAGAAAGACCCTGCATACTTTATCAAATTAAAAGGTGCTCAGGACCTTGCGTTGGTTACGTAACTGAGAGTGATTATAAACAAACTGTTGATGATGCAATTGAGTTTGTGTCAGGTAAATCAAGAAAAATTCAGAAAAGCTTATCTAATCAAATGGAAAAGGCTAGTGAAGATTTAGACTTTGAAAAAGCAGCAATATTAAGAGATCGAATTAAATCATTAAATATTATCCAATCTTCTCAAAGAATTAATGAAGCAAATTTAGTCGAAGCAGATGTTATTGCGGGGTACAAAGAGTCTGGAAAAACCTGTATTCAGGTTTTTTTCTATAGGTCAAAACAAAATTGGGGTAATCAAGCTTTTTTTCCAAAGCATGATCCAGAAGAAAATCTAAGTGATATTATTAATTCTTTTGTCTCTCAATTTTATGAAAATAAAAGTGTGCCTTCTTCAATAATTTTATCAAATGAAATTAAAGAAAAAGAATTAATTGAAAAAACACTTACACAAAAAGAAGGTAAACAAATCACAATTACTGTTGCAAAAAAAGGGACGAAACTAAAAGTTATAAATCAAGCAATAAATAATGCAAAAGATAGTTTGAATAGAAAACTTTACGAGAGTCAGAATAATAGAGATCTTTTTGATGCAGTATCAAAAAAATTCAATCTTGAAACTAATATTAATTTAGTCGAGGTTTACGATAATAGCCATATTCAAGGCACGAATAGTGTGGGCGCTTTAATTACTTATGGCGATGAAGGGTTTGTTAAAAAAAGGTATAGAAAATTCAATATAAAAATTCAAAAAAATGCTCAAGATGATTATGGAATGATGAAAGAAGTTCTTAACAGAAGATTTAAAAGGGCAGTTCAAGAGAAAGACAATTATTTAACTTTCCCCGATTTAGTTTTAATTGATGGAGGGAAAGGTCAATATTCAGTGGCAAGAGAAGCAATGAATGAACTCGGTCTACATGAAATACCTATTGTAGCTATAGCAAAAGGCAAAATGAGAAATAGCGGAAATGAAACATTTTTTCATAATGGAAGAGAGTTCAAGTTTGAGAAAAATGATCCAACATTATTCTTTTTACAAAGACTAAGAGATGAATCCCATCGATTTGCTATAAGTGCTCACAGAGCAAAGAGAAAAAAAGGTATAAGCAAATCATTATTAGATCAGATTGATGGTATTGGATCTATCAGAAAAAGGGCATTATTAAATCATTTTGGTTCAGCTAGAGCTGTGGAATCAGCTAGTTTAGATGAAATAAAATCAGTTGATGGAGTTGAGGAAAAAGTTGCAAAAAAAATATATAACTTCTTTCACGAATGAAATTTAAAATACCTAATTATTTAACAATTGGACGAATAATAATTGTTCCAATATTTGTTTTTACATTCTACCTTCCTGGATTTTATGGAGACGTTATACCATTTGCTCTTTTTTTAATTGCCTCATTTACAGATTTTTTAGATGGCCTTTTGGCGAGGATGTTTAAAGAAGAGTCTAAACTTGGAGAACTTTTAGATCCTATTGCAGATAAAATTATTGTTGCGACTGCATTAATTTTATTAGTTATGGATCAAACAATAAAAAATTACGAAGTTATTGCAGCTATTATAATTCTTACAAGGGAAATACTAATTTCAGGTTTAAGAGAATTTTTAGCGAAAGGAAAAATAAAGCTTCCAGTTTCTAATTTAGCAAAACTTAAGACATTCTTGCAGATGTTTTCGATAGCAATACTTTTAACCGGAGAAACCGGAAATAAATTAATTAATTTTCAAGATTATAATGCTCAAACAATTGGCATAATTATTTTATGGCTATCCGCGTTTTTAACACTTTATACTGGATATGATTATCTTAGAAAAGGAATAGACCATGCAATATCTGAAGATAATAAGGATTAGGCAGCTTTTTTTTGTCTAACTAACTGATCAAAGCTTTTTGATAATCCTAATATAACATCACAAATTTTGTATTTATGATCTGCTATGCTTGCAACAGGTGTTATTTCAGCTGCCGTACCAGTTAAGAAGCATCCATCAAAATTACCTAGTTCATCTGGAGAAATTTTTCTTTCATGAACTTTAATATTTTTTGATTTGGCTAATTCAATTACAGCTTGTCTTGTAATACCATTTAAAAAAGAATCTGGTGTTGGCGTATGTAATTCATTATTTTTATCTTTAAAAAAAATGTTTGCACTTGTTCCTTCTGCAACATTACCTTCAAAATCTAACATTAATGATTCAGAATACCCTTGTTGTTCAGCTTCGTGTTTTGAAAGAGTGCAAATCATATATAATCCAGCTGCTTTTGCATCCCAAGGAATAGTATTTGGAGCCGGTCTTCGCCATTTAGAAATATTTAATCTTATTCCTTCAGCTTTTAATTTTGGATCAAAATATGCAGGCCATTCCCACGTAGCTATTGCTACATTAATTGTATTTTTCTGTGCAGACACACCCATCATCTCACTTCCTCTCCACGCAAATGGTCTTACATATCCATTTTGAATATTTTGAACTGCGACTATTTTTTGAGAAGCTTCATTTATTTCATCTTTTGTATAGGGAATATTAATGTCTAATCTTTTTGCAGAATAAAATAATCTATCTGTGTGCTCTTCTAGCTTAAATATTTCTCCGTCATATACTCTTTCACCTTCAAAAACTAAACTTGCATAATGAAGTCCATGACTGATTACATGGCATTTTGCATCTTGCCATTCAACAAGCTCATTATTGTACCAAATTTTTCCTGATCGTTTATCGAAAGGTATCATTATTTAATTTTATAAAAAAATATATTTGTATATATAATATGTCAATATAACTTACCAATATGAAAAAACTTTTATATTTAAAAGATGATGATCTCAAACAATATATTGAAAAAATATTTCTTGGCTACAGAGAGACGGTCTCAGATGCTAAAAATGTGTTGAATAAATACTCCATAGGTGTCGCACATAACAAGGTTATTCACCTAATTTCATTATATGAGGGTATCACAATATCAGAACTTTTAAGAAAATTGAAAGTTACAAAGCAAAGTTTGAATAGAGTTTTGAAAGATTTAATAAATTTAAAAGCTATAAAATATGAAAAAGATCAAGTAGATACGAGAATAAAACATGTCTTCTTAACAGAAGAAGGAGAAAAATTATTTAACGAAATTTTCTCAGCTCAAAAGAAAAGAATTTACCAAGCATTCTCCGCATCAAAAGCAAATGAGGTTGTTAGTTTTGATAATGTTTTAAAAAAAATAATTAATGGAAAAATTTAAAGCACATATTTTAGTTGTAGATGACGATGATGGCATAAGAGAATTAGTTAAAGAATACCTTTCCCAAAATGAATATCTTGTAACTAGTTCGAATAGTGCCGAAGATGCTCTTGAGAAAGTCAAAATTATAAAATTTGATTTAATAGTGCTTGATATAATGATGCCAGGAAAGAGTGGTTTAGAATTTACAAAAGAAAATAAAGATAAAATTTCAACCCCTATAATTCTTTTAACTGCGAAGGGTGAAGCTTCAGAGAGAATAGAGGGTTTGGATATTGGTGCAGACGATTACCTTCCAAAACCTTTTGAGCCTAAAGAATTAATACTTAGAATTAATAATATCTTAAATAAAACAAAATATAAAAATACAAAGAGAAAATTTAAATTTGGTAAAATTGAAATAGATCTTAATAAGCAGTTTATTTTGAAAAATGATAAATCAATAAAAATCAATAATACAGAAAAAATAATTTTAGATAAAATGGTTAATTCCCCTGGAAAAATTTTTAAAAGAGAGGAGATTGGAAATCTTATAAAAATTGATAAAGAGAGATCAGTTGACGTAATCATTACAAGACTTAGGAAGAAAATTGAAGAAAACCCCAAAAGCCCAAATTATTTACAAACAATAAGAGGTGAAGGTTATGTTTTATGGATTGAATAAATATATAAAAAATATCTTGCCTAAAAGACTTTTTTATAGAGGTTTACTCATAGTCGCTGTTCCAATAGTAGTTATGCAAATAACTATCTCTTTAGTTTTTTTTGATAGTCTTTGGATCAAAACTAATTCTGGAATGACAAGAGCATTGGTCTCTGAAGTCAAAACTTTTGTAGATGCTTATGATAACGACGAAACTAACAAAGATTTTATAATAATTTTATTCAAAGAACACTTGGGTTTTAATATTAAATATGAAAAAGATAAAATCTTACCAGATAAAATACCAGAAAGATGGTTCAGTCCAGTGGATCGATCACTAAGAAGAGAATTAAAGAAAAAAAATTTAACTTATTGGTTTGATACAACAAACTTCAAAGAAATTGTTGACTTAAAAATAGGATATTCAAAAGGATATTTTCAATTTTATATTCCAAGGGAAAGACTAACTACAAGTTCGGCTAGATTATTTGGTCTTTGGATAACATTGCCAGCATTGTTAATGATAGCAGTAGCAATAATTTTTTTAAAAAATCAAACTAGACCCATAACTAAACTTGCAGAGGCATCTGAAAGATTTGGTCGAGGAGAAGATATTGACGAATTTAGACCTTCTGGAGCACTCGAAATCCGAAAAGCTGGTTTAGAGTTTGACAAAATGAGAAAAAGAATAATTAGACATCTTAATCAAAGATCTGAGATGCTATCAGGTATCAGCCACGATTTAAGAACACCTTTGACAAGGATAAAACTTCAAATAGCGATGATTAAAGACAAAAGTGTTGTTGAAAAATTATCAAGAGATGTTGATGAAATGGAAAAAATGTTAAATGAATATCTTCAATTCGCAAGATCTGGAGCAAAAGATAAAACTGAAACGTTTGATATATCTGTCCTCCTTGAAGATATATGCAAAAAATATGAGAAACCAAATATAAAATATTTTTTAAAAGAAAAGGTTTATTTTGATGGAAGAAAAAATTTAATCAGTAGATGTATTAATAACCTTATAGATAATTCTTTAAAATTTGCTGATAATGTTGAATTGTATCTAAAAAAAGGAAGATCAACTATTAATATTTCAATAGAAGATGATGGTCCAGGCATACCGCAAAAAGAACATCAAAATGTTTTGAAGCCATTTTATAAAATTGATAAAAGTAGATCAGAAACAAAGTCAAGTGTTGGCCTTGGCTTGGCTATATCATCTGATGTAGTAAAATCACATGGTGGAGATCTTAAATTCGATAAGTCTAGTTTAGGTGGATTAAAAGTTATTATTTCTTTGCCTGTTTAGTTTTTTTTTTTATTTTTTTTTCAGCAATTTTTTTTTCCAATTTTTCAATTCTTTTATTTAATATATCAATTTCATCTTTACTTACTAAATTCATTTTAAGGATAATTTCTTCTTTTTTTGAGCGTAAAATATTTACGACTTCATCACTAAAATCTTTGTAGTTGACCAGTCCTTCTTCCAAAAATTTTGCAAATTTATCAAATACGAATCTTGATTTTGACATAATAATTTCTTATCAAAGTTTAAGTAATATTTATAATATTACAATTAAATGTTTATTAATAATTTTGACCCAGTCGCTTTTGAAATCTTTTCATTAGAAATTAGATGGTATTCCTTGTCTTATATATTTGGCTTGGTATTTGGTTGGTATTTTGCAAAGAACAAACTAATTAAAGATAGCGCTCAGAGAGAATATTTTGACGATTATATAACTTATTTGATCATAAGTATCATCCTTGGTGGAAGACTTGGATATGTAATTATTTATGACCCAATTTATTTTATTAGTAATCCAGTTGAGATTATAAAAATTTGGCAAGGAGGCATGTCTTTTCACGGTGCGCTAATTGGAATTATTATTGGAACTTATTTTTTCTGCAAAAATAAAAATCAAAACATTTTTAGTTATTTAGATGTGGTTGCTGTTTGCTCTCCTATAGGAATTTTTTTAGGAAGAATATCAAATTTCATAAACTCAGAACTTTATGGCATAGAAACAAATGTACCATGGTCGGTAAAGTTTTTAAAAATTGATGATTTAAATCGTCATCCTTCACAAATTTATGAGGCGATATTTGAGGGAGTTGTTCTATTTATTATTTTAAATATGTTGTTTAAAAGATTAAGAAAGTCACCTGGTATTATTTCAGGTTATTTTTTAATTTTATACTCATTTTTTAGATTTTTTATCGAGTTCTTCAGAGAACCTGATCAACAACTAGGTTATTTATTTTTCAATTTGAGTATGGGGCAAATAATAAGTTGTATAGCACTAACCTGCGGATTAATTATCATCTATTATAAAAATGCTAATAGGACACAATAAAAAAATCTCATTGGATAGATTTATTTACAAATCTTTGTATGACAAAGATAATGGTTATTATATTAAAAAATATCCTTTCGGAAAAGAAGGTGACTTCATAACATCGCCTAATATTTCTGTTCTTTTTTCAGAAATGATATCTATTTGGTTAATTTCATTTTGGGAGAATTTAAAAAAACCAAAAAAAATAAATATTATAGAACTAGGTGCAGGCAACGGTGAGATGATGTCACAAATTATAAAAACTTTAAATAATTTTAGTGAAATTAACTTATCTGCCAATCTCTTAATTTTAGAAAAAAGTCCATTACTGATAAAAATTCAGAAAAATAGAATAAATAAGGAAAAAGTACGATGGATTAAAAATTTAAAAGAAATTCCAAAGGCTCCAACTATATTCTTGGCTAATGAATTTTTTGATGCATTTCCTATCAAACAGTTTTTGAAGAAAAGCAATAATTGGTATGAAAAATATGTAGCATATAAAAAAAATAAGTTCGAAGTTTGTGATCATAAAGTGTCATCAAAAATAATTGAGAAATATTTAGGTAAGGATATAAAAAAAGAAAAATTTGTTGAATATTCACCTTCAGCAATTAAATTTGTTAATGAAATAGCAAATTTTATTTTCAAAAATAATGGTGGTTTATTAATGATAGACTATGGTTTTACCGACGGAAAAATGAAAAATACTTTGCAAAGTGTTAAGAAGCATAGAAAAATTAGTTTTTTAGAAAACCCCTATAACTCAGATATTACTCATTTGATAAATTTTAATATGTACAAGAAAGAGTTTGCAAAATCTAAATTGAAATCTTTAATAACAACCCAGGGTAATTTTTTAATTAAATTAGGAATATTAAAAAGAGCTGAAATAATGAGTAAAAATTTACAATTTAGTAAGAAAGCTGACATATTTTATAGAATAAAAAGATTAATTGACGAAAAATATATGGGCTCTTTGTTTAAAGTATTATTTGTAAGCAAATCCAAAAATAATTTTAATTTGGGTTTTAAGTGATTAAGTCAAAAATTTTTAGAGATCAAAAATCTATTTCACATTATTTTTTTAATAAATTGGGTGGTACCTCAAAAGGAATCTACAAAAGTTTAAATTGTGGAAAAGGTTCAAAAGATAAAATTGGTAATATAAATAAAAATTTAAAAATAGTTTCAAAAAAAATAGGCTGCACAAGTGAAAATCTAGTTTCTCTTAATCAAATTCACAGTAACAAAGTTTATAAAATAAGTGGTGTCCCAAAAAAAAGATTGACTGGAGACGCGATGATTACAAATAAGCAAAATATTGCGATTAGTATACTCACTGCAGATTGTGCGCCAATTCTAATTATAGAAAAAAAGCAAAAATTTGTTGGTGCAATACATGCTGGGTGGAAAGGTGCTTTCAAGGGAATAGTAAAAAAAACAATTCAGCTTTTAAAAAAAAATGGATGCTCAGAGAAAGACATGATTGCTTGCATTGGGCCATGTATAAAAAAAAACAGCTACGAAGTAAAAGATGATTTTTTTAAATTATTTAAGAACAAAAACAAAAAAAATGTAAATTTCTTCACATTTAAAAAGAAAAAAATTTTTTTTGATTTAAGCGAATATATAAAATCTCAATTTTATGAAAATGGAGTTAAAAAAATAGCTATAATAAGAAAAGATACCTACGCTCTAGAAAATAACTTTTTTAGTTCTAGGAGATCAAAAAAAAATAAGCATAACGATTATGGTAGAAATATTTCTGCAATTATGATTAAATAGGTCATCGCGGATGAAAATTCTCACAGGAAACAGTAATAAACATCTCAGTCAAAAAATATCTAAATTTTTAAAAAATAGACTAGTGAATTCAAATATAAGAAAATTTGCAGACGGAGAAATCTATATTGAAATTAATGAAAATATTAGAGGTAATAGTATTTTTTTAATTCAATCCGTTTCATCTCCTGCAAATGACAATTTAATGGAATTACTACTATCTATTGATGCTTTAAAAAGATCATCTGCCAAAAACATAACTGCTGTGATCCCATATTTTGGATACGCTAGACAAGATAGAAAGGTGGTTCCAAGAACATCTATATCTGCAAAACTTGTATCTAATCTTATTGCAAAAGCAGGAGCAGATAGAGTCGTTACAGTTGATTTACACTCTGGACAAATTCAAGGATTTTTTGATATTCCAGTAGATAACTTATTTGCAACTCCAATATTTGCTAGACATATAAAAAAGAAATTAAAAAAAAATAATATAATCTGTGTTGCTCCAGATGTCGGTGGTACCGCAAGAGCAAGGGCTTTAGGAAAATTGTTAAATGTAGATTTAGCAATAGTAGACAAAAGAAGACCTGCTCCTGGAAAATCGGAAGTAATGAATGTAATTGGAAATGTGAAAAATAAAACTTGTATATTAGTTGATGATATAATCGATTCTGGCGGAACAATTGTAAATGCAGCTTCTGAATTAAAAAAAAGAGGAGCTAAAGATGTTCATGTGTATGTAACACATGGTGTGTTAAGTGGTAATGCTGTTGAAAAAATTAAGAAATCTTCGATAAAAAATTTAGTTGTAACTGATACAATAGATAATTCAATGAAAGTTAAAAAAGCTAAGAATATTGAGGTATTAACAATCTCTAATTTGGTTGGAGAAGCTATTAAAAGAATATCAAACTCTACCTCGGTATCAGATCTATTTAAATAATTTACTTGTAAAATTTAGTTTCATAAGTTAAAAACCCGACACTTTATGAGTTTATTAGCCGCCACAATAAGAGAAACAAAAACTAAGGGTGAAGTAAAATCTCTTAGAAGCAAAGGTATGGTTCCAGGAATAATTTACGGAGGAGAAGAACCAAATCAAAAAATCTCTGTTTCTATTAAAGAAGTAAAAAATTTATTAAATAAAGAAAATATTTTATCAAATATAATTTCAATTAATATAGATGGGAAAGAACAAAAAGTTTTACCAAGAATTATTGATTTTGATACAGTAACAGATGAGCCCATACATTTAGATTTTTTAAGAATTGTTAAAGGTGCAAAAGTAATTTTAGAAATTCCAGTTAAATTTATAAACCATGAATTATCACCGGGATTAAAAAGAGGTGGAGTTTTGAATATAGTAAGACGAAAAGTTGAATTAAGATGTCCTACAGAAAACATACCGACAGAATTAGTTGTGGATTTAAATAACTTAGATATTGGAGCAAGTATTAAAATATCTTTTATAAATTTACCTGAAAATGTAACACCTACAATTCAAGGAAGAGACTTTGTAATCGCAACTGTAGCAGCACCAACAGTTGTTAAAGAGCCTGAAAAACCAGCAGAAGCTGAGGGAGAAGGTGGAGAAGGTGCAGAGGCAGCTGCGGATGGAGACGCTAAACCTGAAGAAGGTTCAGAAAAAGCTGCAGATAGTGATAAAGGAAAAGAAGAAGGAAAAGCTCCAGCAGAGAAAAAATAATAATCTGTGAAAATAATAATAAAATAAAATGTTGTTACTCGTAGGTTTGGGCAATCCAACCCCGAACAGTCATAATAATAGACATAATATAGGTTTTAAAGTCGTAGATGCGATAAATCAAAAATTTGGTCTTTCAAAACAAAAGCCAAAATTTAAGGGTTTACTTACAACAGGTAATATCGGGGAAAAGAAAATTTATGCTATCAAACCTCTGACTTTCATGAACAACTCAGGAATATGTATCAGAGAATTGCTTGAATATTTCAAAATAGATGCAGAAGATGTAATTGTTTTTCATGATGATCTAGATGTAGAGTTTGGAAAAATAAAGGCAAAATTTGGTGGATCAAGCGCAGGTCACAATGGAGTTGCTTCAATAGATAAATTTATTGGAAAAGACTATTCAAGAGTGAGGATTGGGATTGGAAAGCCAGAGAATAAAATGTCTGTATCAGATTTTGTTTTAAATGATTTTTCTGATGATGAACAAGAACACTTAGAAAAAATTACTCACAATATAATAGACTCTATCGCTATTTTGATAGATAAAAAATTAGATTTATTCTCAAGCAAAGTTAACAATAATTAAATGGGTTTTAAGTGTGGTATAGTTGGTTTACCAAACGTTGGTAAATCTACTTTATTTAATGCACTCACAAATTCAAGTAAAGCTCAAGCAGCAAATTTCCCTTTTTGTACGATAGATCCAAATATAGGTGTAGTTCCTGTGCCAGATTATAGGTTAGATGAATTGGTTAAAATTTCAAATTCAAAAAAAAAAATAAATACTACAATATCTTTTGTTGATATAGCAGGATTAGTAGAAGGAGCCTCTAAAGGTGAAGGATTGGGTAACAAATTCTTATCCCATATAAGAGAAGTAGATGCTGTTATTCATTTAATTAGATGTTTTGATTCTGATGATATTCAAAATGTAAATCCAACAGTTGATCCAATTAGAGATTTAGAAATAATTGAAACGGAAATGTCTTTAGCGGATTTGGAATCTATTCAAAAAAGACTAGATAAGAAAAATAAAAAAAATAATGAAGAAAATCAGAACCAAATTCTAGAAAGAGCTCAGAATTTAATTAATGATAACGATGATATAAATAAATTATACGATGAATTTGATAAAAAAGATGTTAGATTGTCAGGATTATTATCAATAAAGCCTAAATTGTATGTTTGTAATGTTGATGAAAATAGCATTGATAAAGGCAACGATTATACAAAAAGTTTTGTTGAAAAATATGGTTCTAAAAACACTCTAACTATTTCAGCTGAAATAGAAAATCAATTAAATGAACTAGAAAATGAAGAAAGAAAAAACTACATGAAAATGATTAACGTTGATGATACTGGATTAAATTTATTAATTAAAAAAGGATATGACCTATTATCTTTAGAGACGTTTTTTACTTCAGGAATTGAGGAGACAAGGGCTTGGACAATTAACAAAAATTGCATGGCACCTCAAGCAGCAGGTATAATTCATACAGATTTTGAAAAAGGTTTTATAAGAGCAGAAACTGTGTCTTATAAAGATTTCGTTAGTAGTGGTGGTTGGTTAAAATCAAGAGAAAACGGCAAAATGAGATTAGAAGGTAAAGATTATATCGTTAAAGATGGGGATATTCTAAACTTTAGGTTCAACACGTGACCATATCTTTTTCATTGTAAAATAAACCAATACAGTTAGTATTATCAAATAAGCTATAACTCTAAATCCTGTTTTATGTCTTTGCTCTAAATGTGGTTCTGCTGACCACATCAGAAAATTTGTTACATCTTTAGACATTTGCTCAGCTGTAGCTTTTGTTCCATCTGTATATTCAATTAAATCATCGGACAAAGGAGCTGGCATTTTAATTTTATTACCATACATATACTTATTGTAATAAACACCATCATCAAGTTCTACACCTTCTGGTGGTTCAGAATATCCCAACAATAAGGAATAAATATAATCTGCTCCGCCTTTTCTTGCCTTAACTAGAACAGACATATCTGGTGGATAAGCACCACCATTAGCAGCTTTAGCTTCTTGCTTGTTAGCATATGGCATCACGAATTTATCAGATAATTTGGCTGGTCTTACAAACATTTCTCCAGTGCTGTCCGGGCCATCTGTTACCTCAAAACTTGCAGCTATTGCTTTGGCCTCTGCTTCAGAAAATTCTGGTCCACCCTTTTCTGCTAAATTTCTATAGGTTAAATATTTCATAGAATGGCAAGATGCACATACTTCTGTATATACTTGATAACCCCTTTGAAGTGATGCTCTATCAAATTTTCCAAAGAGACCTTTGAAAGTCCATTTAGTCTCTAGAAATGGAGGTGATTTTTCAGCAGAGTTAGATGAATTTAGTATTATAACTGAGAATATTAATACAAAAAAAATATTTTTTAACTTTCTCACTTTGTTGTTTTTTCTATTTTTTCATCACTCCTTGCTGCAGCTAAATTTGGCGAGCCTCCTAAGACTGGCTCGGTAATGCTCAAAGGCAGCGGGGTAGTTTTTTCTTTCCATCCTAAAACTGGAAGAATAATTAAAAAATGCGCAAAGTAATACGCTGTAGCAACTCTTGCAATTAACAAGTACAATCCTTCAGCTGGCATCGCTCCTACATACCCTAGAATTAAAACATCAGCTACCAAGATCCAGTAGAACTGTCTAAATAACGGTCTGAAAACTGCTGATCTAACTTTTGACGTATCCAACCATGGTAAAGCAGCTAAAATTAAAATAGCTGATAACATAGCAACAACACCCATAAGTTTATCAGGAACCGATCTTAAGATCGCATAAAAAGGTAATAAGTACCACTCAGGAACTATATGAGCAGGAGTTACAAGTGGATCCGCCTCGATATAATTATCAGCATGTCCTAAAATATTTGGCTGATAAAATACAAACAACGCAAAAACAATACAAAACATTAATAACGCAAAAGCATCTTTAATTACGATGTATGGATGAAACGGAACTGTATCTTTAGAAGGTTTTTTAATATCAATACCAACTGGATTGTTATTTCCAGGAACATGTAATGCCCATATGTGAAGTACTACAAGCCCTAATATTAAAAATGGTATCAAGTAATGAAGAGTAAAAAATCTTGTTAGAGTTGGATTATCAACTGAGTAACCGCCCCATAACCAAGTTGTTATACTCTCTCCCACAAGTGGAATTGCACTAAATAAATTCGTTATTACTGTTGCTCCCCAAAAACTCATTTGCCCCCAAGGAAGAACATATCCCATAAAAGCAGCTGCCATCATCAGAAGATAAATTATAATTCCAAGTATCCAAATTATTTCTCTAGGAGATTTATATGATCCATAAAATAAAGATCTAAAGATATGAATATAAACTGCTAAGAAAAACATGGAAGCACCATTTGCATGAACATATCTTAACAACCATCCATAATTCACATCTCTCATTATATGTTCAACACTGCTGAATGCCATATCTGCATGAGCAATGTAGTGCATAGCCAAAACTAATCCTGTTACTATTTGGGTAATTAAGCAAAAAGTTAATATCCCACCAAAAGTCCACCAGTAATTTAAATTTTTTGGTGTAGGGTAATCTGTTAAGTGATTTGCCAATGTAAGCAAAGGCAGTCTATCATTAAACCATTTACCAAATTTTGAACTAGGTGTGTATTCGTGATCACTCATATTTATCCAATCTTAATCGTGTTAGTATTTACAAATTCGTATTTAGGTATCTCCATATTAGTTGGAGCTGGTCCTTTTCTAATTCTACCAGATGTATCATAATGAGAACCATGGCAAGGACAAAACCAACCGTCATAATCACCTTTATCTGTTAATGGAACACATCCTAGATGAGTACAAATCCCTAGCATCACTAACCATTCAGGATTTTTTGCTCTATCTTCATCTTTTTCAGGATGCTTAAGATCATTGATGTCAACTGCTCTCGCTTTTTTAATTTCATCATCCGTTCTTCTCTTTATAAAAACTGGTTTACCTCTCCAAAGAACTGTTAAAGATTGTCCAGGTTGCATTGAACTCACATCTACTTCTGTGCTTGCCAATGCTTTTACAGAGGCATCTGGGTTCATTTGATCGACTAATGGCCAAACAGCAGCACCCACTCCAACTGCACCTGCGGCGGCAGTAGCAGTAAACAAGAAATCTCTTCTGTTGGTCTTTTTTTCGTCTTTTTGATCTGACATCTTTAATATTTTATAACTTTGGTAATATATGATTTCATATAATAAAAAAGAGATATTTCTATGGTAACAATGACACAGAAACCTTTAAAACTCGGTCTAAAAGTAGCTCTATATCAGCCGGATATTCCTCAAAATACAGCCTCAATTATTCGAACTTGTTCTTGCCTAGGGGCTAGTTTAGAAATCATTGAACCTTGTGGGTTTTTATTTAGCGATAAAAGGTTCAAGAGAGTTGTTATGGATTATTTAGATTACAGTGAAATTAAATTTTACAAGAGCCCTAAAGAATTCTTTGATGAAAATAATAAAAATAGAGTGGTTTTAATGACGACAAAAGCTAGCAAAGTTTATACAAAGTTTAAATTTAAGCGTAATGATATATTGCTCTTTGGCAGAGAAAGTGCTGGTGTTCCAGAAGATGTACATTCTAAGGTTAATGAAAGAATTAAGATTCCAATGATAAAAAATAAAAGATCATTAAACATTTCAATATCAGTGGCCATAGGAGCTTCAGAATTTATAAGACAGTTAAGTTAAATGGATCAATACATAAAAAAAAAATTAGCAAAAAATTGGTTTAAAACTTTACAAGAAGTACTTTGTAGAGAAATAGAGGAAAAAGAGGGCAATAGAACCAAATTTAAAATTACAAATTGGAATAGAAGTAAAAGTAATGATGAAGGTGGCGGACAATACAGAATTTTAGAAAATGGTAAAATTTTTGACAAAGTAGGAGTAAATTTTTCAGAAGTTTATGGAAAATTTTCAAAAGAATTTAAAAATAAACTTCCAGGAACTAAAAAGAGTTCTAAATTTTGGGCATCTGGAATATCTGTTGTTATGCATATGAAAAATCCTCATGTGCCTGCGATGCATTTTAACACAAGGTATATAGTTACTTCATTTGGTTGGTTTGGAGGTGGAATGGATGTTACACCTTGTATGAAAGATAAGAAATTAGAAAATTGGTTTCATTCAGAACTAAAAAAATCATGTGATAAACACAACAAAAATTATTACAAAAAATATAAAAAGTGGTGTGATGAATATTTTTATTTACCACATAGGAAAGAGCCAAGAGGTATTGGCGGAATATTTTTTGATTATAAAAAAAATAATTGGGAAAAAGATTTTTCTTTTGTAAGAGAAGTGGGAATAAGTTTTAAAAACATTTCTAATGAAATAATTGAGAAAAAAAATAAATTAAAATGGACAATTAAAGATAAAGAAATTCAATACAAAAAAAGAGGTAGATATGTTGAGTTTAATTTATTACACGATAGGGGGACAAAATTTGGTTTACAAACTGGCGGAAATGTTGAAGCTATACTTATGTCATTACCACCAACGGCTAAATGGTAAATTATGGATAAAGAACCAATTACTACTGAAGGATTAGAAAAATTAAAAAGTGAATTAATTTTTTTAAAAGAAAAAAAGAGACCCGAAATTGTTGCAGCCATTGCTGAGGCGAGATCACATGGAGATTTGAAAGAAAATGCTGAATATCATGCTGCAAAAGAACAGCAATCACATAATGAGGGAAGAATTCAAGAAGTTGAAGATTTAATTGCGAGAGCAAATGTAATTGATATCACCAAGATTAGTAATGATGGAAAAGTGATATTTGGATCAACAGTTTACCTGCAAAATTTAGATACAAATGAAAAAATAAATTACAAAATTGTTGGTAAAGACGAGGCAGATCTAAAACAAAAGCTTCTTTATTTTCAATCACCAATAGGAAAAGGTCTCATAGGTAAAAATAAAGGGGATCTTGTAGAGATAAATACACCAGCAGGGACAAAAAATTTTGAGATTGTAGACGTTAAATACGTTTAATTTGATAAAACTTTTTCCATATCTTTTTTTGATAAATTAAAATTATTTTCAATCCATTTCAATTCTAAATTTTTTAATTTTTGACCCAATTCCCTTCCCTCCTTTAATCCATAATCATTTATTAATAACTGAGCTTTTATTGGAAATTCTGGTTTATCTAATTTTTCAAAGTAAGTTTTATATTCTGAAAGTTTTTTACTTTGTTTAAAATATATTAAATTGAAATCAATTAAATCGATTGTGCTAGATTTACCCTCATAATAAAATATTTTTTGTAAATCTTTCTTGTTAAAAATTTTAGTACTTTCTTTATTGAGCGAATTATTTTTTAGAAAATTAATTTTATCTTTTAACTCATTGGGTAAATTATATTTGTAAACAAAATAGTCAGAATTGTCAGTTTCATCGATTACAAGAAAAGAAATGATGAAAATTAAACTTTTATTTTTAAATATCTTTTCTTGTGGTTTTGATAACTTGCTTAATTTTTTAAAATTTTTTAGTTGAGGGAAAATTAATGAAAATAATTCACAAGAGGTTTTATTTTTAAATAACTTTAAAAAGTTATCCAATTTGAGAATTTTTTTTAATTCATTGAATTGTCTTTCTTTTGATATTTTTCCTAAACCCTCTATATTTTTTTTTATGATTTTTATTATATTAATTTCATGATCGATTTTGCTATATTCAGTATAAAATCTTAAATATCTAATAATTCTTAAGTAATCTTCTTTTATTCTAGTTTCTGGATCACCTATAAATTTAATAATTCCAGTATTTAAATCTTTATGACCAGAATTTGGATCATATAAATTCCCGTCTAAATCTGAATATATTGAATTTATTGAAAAATCTCTCCTTAATGAATCTTCCTTCCAATTAGTTGTATATTCTACGACAGCATGCCTTCCATCTGTTTTTACATCTTTTCTTAATGTTGTAATTTCAAAATTTTGATCATCAATCACTGCTGTGATTGTGCCATGTTCAATTCCTGTTTCAAAAAACTTTATTTGGTTTTTATCTAAACATTGCTTAACCTGATCAGGAGTTAAATTAGTTGCAAGGTCGATATCATCTGTTATTTCATCATTTAAAATTTTTCTTACACAACCACCAACATATCTAATCTCGCTGGTTTCGTTGTAGTTATTTATTGCATCAAATATTTTATTTACTCCCTTATTATTTTTTAAATCTAGAAATTTGAGATCTTTATCGCTTGAAATTTTTTTGTTTTTAAAAATTTTTTTAAGTAAAGCTTTCATAAATGGCTGGGGTGCTAGGATTCGAACCTAGGAATGGCGGTACCAAAAACCGCTGCCTTACCACTTGGCTACACCCCAAGATGTTTTTCGTATAACACAAAAAAAAAGCTTTATATAGTTTTAGAGTAAATACACCAATAGTTTTTATATTTATTTTTTAATTTTTTTTGAGCTTTTATTGCCGCATTTTTGGTTAAAAAATAACCAATAATAGTAGAACCTGATCCTGTCATATTTGCAAAGTAAATATTATCTAAATTTTGCAAGTAACTTTTGATCTTTCTTAAAATTGGATATTTATTAAAAGCTGCTCTCTCTAAATCGTTATTTGAAACTTTTAATAGATCTTGTCTGTCAATCTTGTTTGATTTATTGAAGAGGCTCTTTGAAAATCCTTTGTGTTTTGCATAAATCATCTTGGTAGAACATCCAAAATTAGGCTTTATTATTAACAAATGAAAATTTAATTTTTTATTTATTTTACTTATATTTTGCCCTTGTAGGATCATTGGACTCTCATAAAGACCCAAAATTACATCTGAACCAACTTTATTTGCAATTTTTATTAAATTATTTTTTGTAGTTTTAATTATTCTTTTTTTAAATAAATAGTTCAAAATGGATGCTGCATTCATTGATCCCCCTCCCATACCAGAGGATTGGGGTATATTTTTTTTTACTTTGATATTGAATTTTTTATTTTTAATATAATTATGATTATTTAATATTTTTAGTAGATTTGAAATTGTATTTGTATTTGAAATATTTGAGGAAAATTTCCCACTAAAAGATATTCTATTTTTTGAACCTTGTATCTCTTTTATTAAAATCTCATCAGCCAAATTGATCTTAGATATTAAACTTTCAATTTTATGATAACCATTTGAGTATTTATTTAGAATTTTTAAAGTTAAGTTAACTTTTGCAAAAGATTTTATTTTATGAAACTTCATTTAAGAATTATTATTTAAGCCATTATATAATTTTTCCTTAACTTTAATTTTTAATTCTTCATCTGCTTCATCGCTATTTAAAGCACTTTTCCAAAAATAATTAGCTTGGATTTTTCTATTTAATTGCCAAAGAACATCCCCATAATGATCACTTGCAACAGGATCACTTGGTAACAATTCAACAGCTTTTCTTAAATATTTTTCTGCTTCAATATAATTTCCTGTCAAATAATAACCCCAACCAACTGAGTCTGTTATGTAGGGGTCTTCTTCTTTCCCTTTGTAAGCTTGATTTAACATTTCTATTGCTTCTTCAATTTTATATCCTCTTTCTAACCAACTATAAGCGAGATAGTTAAGTGTATAGGGTTCGTCAGGTCTAATTTTAATTGAATTTAGCAAATCCTTATCCGCCAAATCATAATTTTTTAATCTTTCATACGCTCCACCTCTGCGATAAAGAACATCTGCATAAGCCATAGAATTTTTATCTAAATTTTTTAAGGCCAAAGTATAATAATTTATAGCCTCATCATATTTTTTAAAGTTTTTGTAAATATTTGCCAAATCATAAATCATCTTTGTCGATTTATTATTAAATTTTTCAAGATTTTTTAATATATAGTTCAAACTTGCATCATAATTTTCTTCCTCTGCTATAATTCTGGCAATCTTCTTTGTTTTGTACCAAAAAAATATTTCATCCTTATCATCAAATTTTTCGAAAGTTTTTTTTGCCAGATCATAATTATTATTAGACTGATAGTTTTCAGCTATTAATGATAAATTAAAATAAAATTTTGGATTTAAATAATTTGAAATATTTAAATATATGTTTGAGTAATCAAATCTACTTTGAGATGAATAAAAATTAGATATAAGGAAAAAGAATTCTGCTAAAATATCATTCTCATTTTGGCATGAAAAATGCTGTGTTAATTTTGTATATTTTTTTTCATCTATCCATTTTTTTACTTGAGAAATAAGCAAACTACTTCTTAAAGGATCTATTGTATCAGCAAAATTATCAACTGTTTCAAAGTCATTATTAGACACTTCGTTACTCAAATAAAAAAAAGTATATCTAGAGTAATCGCTTTGAGGATCGTTAATTAAATTTAAAAAATAAGACTCAGTTTTTTTGGAATTTAGATAACAATTTTGAAAAGCCATGTTTATCAAATCTAATTTTCCAAATTGCTCAACAATGTCAGATTTTTTATATATAAAAAGGTCAATGTAACTTTTTAAGCTAGAATAAATTATAAATTTGTATGAGTCGTCCTCTTTGAATTTTTCCAATTTTTTTAACTTCAAAGCTGCTTGTTTAAACTTTTTCTTGTTAATGCTATCTAAAATTAATAATAAATTTCCCTCAAAAAAATCTCCTCCTATTGAGGTATTAGAATATTTTACCTGGTTAATTGCTTTTTTAACCTGTCCATCTAAAAGTAAAGAAAATACATATTCTTGCAAAAAACTATCATGTGATTGAATTAATATTTTTGAATTTTCAAAAAACTTAAGAGCATCATTATTTTTCTGGTTATCAAATGATAATAATGCCGAAAGATAATTTGATAGATACTTCTGGTTGAATTCTTTTTCATTCGCTGCTTTTGAATAGAGATTTGTTTGATATAAAATTAATATTATAAAACAAAAAATTTTTAAGAACATTTTTTACTTTATGACTTTAAATGAAAAAAATCAAAATGACATATTTGATAATGATTTATTAAACGAACTAGGTATTGAGTATGAATTTAGTGATGAGCCAATAAATAGATTTAAAAATAATGTTTCTAATGAGGAAAAATCTGAAGAATTAATAAAACTTAGAGTTGAAATAGAAAAGATTGAAGATTGTGAACTAAAAAATAGTGCAAAAAATCTTGTTTTCAGTGATGGAAATTCATCTTCAAAAATAATGATTGTAGGTGAAGGACCTGGACAAAAAGAAGATGAATTAGGAAAACCTTTTGTTGGCGATGCGGGAATGCTTTTAAATAAAATGTTGAAAGCTATTAATTTAGATAGAACTAATGTGTATATAACTAATGTTGTAAATTATAGACCTCCAAATAACAGAAAGCCTGAAATATCAGAAATAAATAGATACTCTGAATATTTAAGAAAACATATTTCGATTATAAATCCAGAAATACTTATTTTAATGGGAAGCACGGCAATGGAAGCGCTCTTCGGGAATAAAATTAAAATTTCTAAAGAAAGAGGAAAATGGAAAGAAGTAATAATTAATAATAAAACATATTTAACAATGATAACTTTTCACCCAGCATATCTGCTAAGACAAGCGGAGCAAAAAAAATATTCTTGGGCCGATCTTAAAGAAATTAGAAAAAAAATAGATGAAACTGGTTTAGAGAATTAAATTTTTAATAACATTTTATATGAAAAAAATTATTGCTGGGGTTGATGAAGTTGGAAGAGGAAGCCTTGTAGGACCAGTTTATGCAGCTGCTGTTATATTAAATAAAGAAATTAATAGAAAAATTCTTAAAGATTCAAAAAAACTTAATAAAAACCAGAGGGAAACTTTTGCTAAATATATAAAAAAAAATTCAGTTTGGGCGTTAGGGTCTGCATCAATAAAGGAAATTGAAAAAATTAATATTTTAAATGCTAGCCTACTTTCAATGAAAAGAGCAATTAAGAAACTCAAATTGAAACCTAAAAAAGTTTTAATAGATGGTAATAAACCACTAGATTTAAAAAATTATGTAATTAAAACTATTGTAAAAGGTGATGAAAAAATTCCTGAAATTTCAGCGGCATCGATTATTGCTAAAGTTGAAAGAGATAAGCTAATGAAAAAGATGTCTTTTTCTTTTAAAAAATACGGCTGGGATAATAATGCAGGTTATGGAACTAAGGATCATATTAAAGCTATTAAAAAATTTGGAGTGACTAGATTTCATAGAAAAACCTTCCGACCAATACACAAGATATTGAGTCTCAAAAAATAATCATAACAATTATCAATTAATTAATTCAATCACAGGTTGACGTAGACTCCTGACTGGAGTCTAATTCAAAAATATAAAATGATCATTTCAGACATAAAAAATAAAATTATTAATGGAGATAGTATTAAGGAATTAAAAAAAATTCCGGCTGAAAGTTTTGATCTGATATTTGCAGATCCACCTTACAACCTTCAACTGAAAAAAGAATTAAGTCGACCTGATAGATCTAAAGTCGATGCTGTAGACGATGCGTGGGATAAATTTGATAGTTTTACAAGTTATGATGAGTTTTCAGTTCAATGGCTTAAAGAATGTAAAAGAATTTTAAAAAAAAATGGATCTATATGGGTCATAGGAAGTTATCATAATATTTTTAGAGTTGGTTCGAAAATGCAAGATTTAGGTTTTTGGATTTTAAATGATGTAATTTGGAATAAAAATAACCCTATGCCAAATTTTAGAGGAACACGTTTTACGAATGCGCACGAAACACTTATATGGGCCTCAAAAAGTGAAGGCTCAAAATATACTTTTAATTATCAATCACTTAAGTGTTTAAACGATGATCTACAGATGAGATCTACATGGAATTTACCTATATGTAATGGAAAAGAAAGACTTAAAAATAATGGTAATAAAGTTCACTCAACGCAAAAACCAGAGTCTTTATTGCACAGAATTATATTAGCATCCTCGAATAAAGGTGATTTAATATTGGACCCGTTTCTTGGTACGGGAACAACTGCTGTAGTGTCAAAAAAGTTAGGTAGAAATTATTTTGGGGTAGAAAAAGAAAAAAACTATTTTGAAGCTGCAAGTAAAAGAATTAAAAATACAAAAATTATAGAAGATGAATATTTAGATACTATAAAAAATAATAGGTCCAAACCAAGGGTGCCATTTGGATCTTTGGTTGAATTAGGAATTATTAAACCTGGTACTGAAATTTTTGATCAAAAAAAACAAATCAATGCAAAAATTATGATTGACGGTAGTATAAAATATCGGAAATCAGAAGGATCAATTCATAAAGTTGCTGCACAAATATTAGGTGCTGAGAGCTGTAACGGTTGGACTTTTTGGTATTATAAATCAGGTAATTCACTCAAACCAATTGATGATTTGAGGCAAAGACTAAGACCAACTACTTAATTTCTATAAATTTTTCCAAGATAACTCTCTAGAAATTTTTTATTTTTTGATAAAAATTTCAAAAGAATATTTCTAATTAATATTATTATTGGATTAGTTAAATGGAAGGCAAAATGGTTTAATTTTGATCTTTTATTTACTAGTAATATTTTACTTAACTTATCTTTGTAAATACTATTTGAACTTGTAATATTTTCTAAAATACCATTTGCTGTTTCAATACTTTGAGAAGCACCTTGTGCAAAAGAAGGTGGAAATGCAAATAAAGCATCTCCACTTAAAAAGGTATTTTGATATTTTAGTGTGGGTAATTCAGTGCTCACAAATACAGGAAAACACTTTATATTTGCTAAACTTTCCAAATTTATAGTAGAATTTTTTGAAATAAAGTCTTTTAAAGATTTTATAAATGTTTCTGAATTAAGAATATTTTTATCTTCAATTTCTTTAGTAGTTAGTTTCTTTTTAATTATAGCAACGAAATTATATTCGAGTTTTTGATTTACAGGATAAGTTACATAGTGAAAATTTGACCCCATATAAACAGAAATATTATCTTTTTCATGTTGTTTTAAGTTCGCCCTTAAAGCAATGTTCCCATTAAAAATTGGGTTTAAATGATTATTGGATATTTGGGATTTTAATTTTGAAAAAACACCGTCTGCAATTACTATATAATCAAAACTTTCATTCTTATTATTCCAAGAAATCTTTATATTTTCATTATATTCGATATTTTGAATATCGGCTTTAAATTGAATTTTTTCCTCAGGAATATTACCAATTAAAAACTTTATTAATGTTGATCTTTTAAGTGTTGTGTAACGGTCGTTTACATTATTGAATTGCTTTAAATCAATTTCACAAATCTTTTTAATATTATTAGCCTGGAAAAAATTAACTTTTGTTGGATAATAAATATCCGATGCTGATATGTTTTTAAATCCTATTTTATTCAACAAATTAATACTATTAACTGAAAGTTGAATACCATAACCTTCATTTAAATTGAGATAATCTTTTTTTTCAAAGATTTTATAGTCTATTTCAGTATTTTTGTTTAATTCATTTGCAAGATACAAACCAGATATACCAGCTCCAACAATTGCAACTTTTTTCATTCAGATTTTGAGATAGTATAAAATATTTTTTTAGTAAATGATGGAATTATTTCTGAACTTAATTTATCTTTTTTGATCAATATTTTATTTTTAATCTTTGGAGGTCTTTTTGAGTTATTTAACAAAATTTTCATTTCCATATTAGACAATTTTATATTAATTTTTTTATTATTTGAATAATTATACTTACTTTCTCGAACTTCAGTCATAGGAAAAATTGGCATATTTTTTAAAAATTTAAATTTATCATTTTTAACTAATAAGTAGTTATTATGTTTTTTGTAAATAGTCGCTTCGAAATATTTAGTTTTTATTTCTTTATTAATTTTAGTTAACTCAAAATCATTTTTTTTTAGAGATATACAATTTTTATTTAAAGGACATTCCTTACAACTTGGATTTTTTGGTTTGCATATTAAAGCACCTATCTCCATGATTGCTTGGGAGTAATCACTAGCGCGATTGGACAATCCAAAAAAATTAATCTTAGTTTTTAAAAAATCTTTAGATATTTCATTTTGCTTTTTTAAATATAAAGTTCTTTTAAGAATTCTCTCTACATTTCCATCTAAAGGAATAGTTTTAAGGTTAAATACTATAGACATTATTGCTTTAGATGTATATTCGCCTACTCCTGGTAATTGTAACAACTTTTCATAGGATCTTGGCAACTTACCATGGAAATCTCTAACAATTATAATTGCACTTTTTTTTAGATTTCTCGCTCTTGAATAATAACCAAGACCTTCCCAATGTTTCATTAAGATCTTTTCATCGACATTTGCCAATGATTGAAAGGTTGGAATTTGTTTTACAAATTTTTTAAAATAAGGAATAACAGTTTTTACTTGAGTTTGCTGCAACATAAATTCACTAACAAACGTAAAATATTCTTTTTGCCTCTGAGAAACTTTTTTTCTCCAAGGTAAAATTCTTTTATTATTATCGTACCAAAGTAGAATTTTATTTGATATGTTTTTGTTATTCATATGAGTCAAAAATATAATACTAAGCAGAGATATAACTCCATTCAAGGTTTAAGATCTTTTAAAGATACTTTACCCACAGAAGCAAAAAGAATAATTAGTAAAAAAGGTAAAATTTATAATGAAACTTTAGATAATTGGAAATATTTAGTAGGTAAAGATTTATTTAAAGTAAGCTTTCCTAAGTCATATAAAAGTTCAAACAAGTTATCGGGCAGTCGTTTAAATATTTTAGTAAAGAGGGGAAATGAAGTTGACGTTGAGTATTCTAAAAAAGAGATAATAAAAAAAATTAATGTTTTTTTTGGCTATCATGTTTTAGATGACATTAAATTGAATACATTTGATGGAAAAATTGAAGAAAGCCATAAAAATACCGCTATTAATGCGACAAAAAATAAACATATAAAGAGCATAAATAATATTAAAAATGACAAAATAAAAAACTCACTTTTAGAGCTAAGTAAACATTTTAAAATAAAATGAAAAAAATAATTCTTGTCTCAATTTTAATTTTTTTTAATTTCATTAATGCTAATTCTGAAGTTAAACCAATTTTAGTAGGGAATGCAGACTCAAAAGTTAGGTTGATGGTTTTTGAATCTTTAACTTGCAGTTTTTGTGCAAATTTTCATAAAAATATTTATCCTAAACTAAAAGAGGATTTTATTGATAAAGGATTGATCTCAATAGAATTTAAAAGCTTCCCATTAGATATCATTGCATTTAATGCAACTAAATTAGCGCATTGTAGAAATGATGGTGAGCATGAAATTTTGCATCACCTTTATTTAAATCAAGATAAGTGGATCAAGGGAAAAAATGAATTAGAGGCAAATCAAGCAATGAAAAAATTTATTAATAATACTGAATATAATCTTGATTTTGATAAGTGCTTGGCTGATAAAAAGATAGAGGATCACATTTTAGAAGACCGAATCGAAGGTGTTAAAAAGTATAAAGTAAATGCTACTCCTACAATCATAATTAACGGAAAAAAGTTTGAAAATCACTCAAACTACAAAAAATTAAAAAAATACATTGAAAAACTGATATAAGTCAGTGAATGGAATTTAAAAAAATCCAACTAAATGGATTTAAGTCTTTTGCTGAAAAAACAAATTTCCTGATTGAAGAAGGTTTAACTGGGATAGTTGGCCCAAACGGTTGTGGCAAATCAAATATAGTAGAGTCGTTGCGATGGTGTATGGGTGAGACATCAGCAAAAAGTATGAGAGGTTCAGGAATGGAAGACGTTATATTTTCTGGAACTTCAAACAAACCATCAAAAAATATTGCAGAAGTTTTAGTGAGCTTATCAAATGACAATAAGGATGGTCCTCTACAATATAATGAGCTCGATGAAATTGAAATAAGGAGAAAAATAGAAAAAGATAAAGGCTCAAAATTTTATATAAATGGCAAAGAAGTAAGAGCAAAAGATGCTCAGATGTTTTTTGCAGATTTATCAACAGGTGCTCATTCACCTTCGATTATTAGTCAAGGTAGAATTGGAGCATTGGTCACGGCAAAACCTTCTGATCGAAGAGCTATCTTAGAAGAGGCGGCTGGTATAGCAGGTTTACATGTTAGAAGACACGAAGCAGAATTAAGATTAGGCGCGGCTGAAAATAATTTAAAAAGGGCAGATGAATTAAGAAGACAACAGGAAAGACAATTAGCAAATTTGCAAAAGCAAGCTGAAGAAGCTGCAAAATACAAATCTATTTCAGAAGAAATAAAAAAAGTTGAGGCAGGTTTATATTATTTACGTCTTTTAGAAATTGATAATGAAATTAAAGTAGAGAATGAGATCAACAATGAGGCTGATGATCAAGTTAAGTCCTTCAATGATAAATTAGAGAATTTAAGCATGAAGATTATTGAGAAGAATAAAAATGTAAATCCTATAAGAGAAAAAAATCAAGAAAACTTGTCAAAAATACAAAGGTTAAATTTAGAGTTAAAGAGCTTAGATGAAGAAAAAGACAGGGTTAATGATGAAATACAATCAATTAGAAAGTCTTTAAGTGTAATAGATGAGGATATTGTTAGAGAAAAAAGCATAATCATTGATGCAAACTCTAATGAAAAAAGACTTAGAGAAGAAAAAGAAAATTTAATTACAGTCGATTCAAAATATTATGAAACTGAAAAATTGTCAGGTTTAGATTTGGTAAATGCAAAAGGAAAATTAAAAGATGAGCAAGATAAGTTAGAGAGAATACTAGAAAATCTAAACCTTGATACTCTAAAAAAGAACTCAGAAACTATTGATTTAGCAAGTGAGCAATTAGAAAAAGCAAAAGAAATGCTATCAGAGAACAATATTAATGGTGCAACTAATTTAATAGACGAATGTAAAATAAATCTTTCATTTTTAAAAATGAAAATTAATGAAATGCATGATGACGACTTAGCGATAACAGTAACTAAGAAAAACGAAGAAATTAAAAGTCTACAAGAAGAATACGCTGAAGCATTTAGTGCAAATCAAAATATTAAAAAAGAATCAATAAAAAGAAGTGAAAGAATTAAAATAATTGACCAAGAAATAGAAAGTTGGAAAAGCTTATTGGTAAATTCTGAAAAAATGATTAATGAATTAAATAGTCGAAAAGATACTCAACAAAAAAAATTAGATGGCCTAGAAAAACAACCTCAAACACAAGCTGAAAGAAAGGGACAAATATCTGAAAGTTTAAGAATTTCTGAAAAAGAAAAAAGTGATAATGAAATATTAATAGATGAACTTGATAAAGAGATTAACGAATTGAGAAGCAATCTAAATACAACAAAAGAAGAGTCTATTGAAATTAGAGAGAGAAAGGCAAGCTCTGGAGCAACAATTGATGGTTTGAATAAAAGAAGAAATGATTTGTTAGAGAGAGTATCAACAGAACTTAATTTAAAAGAAGAAGAAATACTAAATTATTCAAACTTAAAAGATGCATCTGAATATCCAGATACAGTAACACAAGAGGAATTGCTTGATGAAAGAAAAAGGGAAAGAGAAAAATTAGGCTCGGTTAACTTAAGAGCAGACGAAGAGACTTCAAAATATGAAGATGAAATTAAGAAAATGGAAAAAGATAGACAAGATTTAGTAACTGCAATTATAAAGTTAAAAGAAAGTATTACTGAACTCAATCAGAAAGGTAGGGAAAGACTTCTAGATGCTTTTGAAAAGGTGAATAGAAAGTTCAATGAAGTTTATACCAAACTATTTAATGGAGGTAGCGCGAAGCTAGAACTAGTAGACTCCGATGATCCTTTAGATGCAGGATTGGAAATGTTAGTAAGTCCACCAGGAAAAAGATTACAATCAATAACTTTATTATCTGGAGGTGAACAAGCCCTGACAGCTTTATCTTTAATCTTTGCAGTGTTTCTTACTAATCCAGCTCCGATATGTGTTCTCGATGAAGTAGACGCACCTCTCGATGATGCGAATGTAACAAGATTTTGCAATCTTTTGACGGAACTAACTAAAATTACATCTACAAGATTTATTATCGTAACTCACCACGCTCTAACCATGTCTAAAATGGACAGGCTGTATGGCGTAACAATGCCAGAAAAAGGAATTAGCCAACTAGTTGCTGTAGATCTTCAAAAAGCAGAGAGCATGGTTGCTTAATAATGGATGAAGACCAGTTTAAAACTCGCCTAAAAATTGCAAAAAATAAAACCGATAAAGACAAAAAATCTGAAGAGGTAGATAAAGGCTCAAGTATGGGATCAGCCTTCAAATTGAGCACGGAATTGGTATCTGCAGTAGCTGTTGGGACAATTATTGGGTTTATTTTAGACAATTGGTTTGGTACTAAACCATGGTTAATTTTAATATTTTTTTTTATTGGTGTAATAGCTGGAATTATGAACGTTATTAGATCAGCAAAAAAAATGCAAAAATAGTAGGAAAATGGCAGCAAACCCAATGTACCAATTCAATGTGTACCGAATTGGTCCAGAAATTAAAATAAATAACATAGATATTTCATTCACAAACGCGAGTTTGTTTATGGTCATAAGTTCATTGGCAATATTAATTATCTTTAATTTGGGTACAAAGAGATCGATTATACCAAATAAAATTCAATTACTTGCAGAACTCAGTTATTCTTTTATTTCAAAAATGATAAGTGATACAGCTGGATCAAAAGCTAAGCCTTACTTTTCTTTCATATTTTCTTTATTCATGTTTGTTTTATTTTGTAACATGTTTGGGATGATACCATACTCTTTTACTGTCACTAGCCACATCATTGTAACTTTTGTGTTAGCAGCATTTATATTTATAGGAGTAACGATAATTGGATTTATTAAACATGGAATTGGATACTTAAAACTTTTTGTACCAAGTGGAGTTCCAATGGTTTTATTGCCATTAATTGTAGTTATAGAAATAATTTCATACTTAAGTAGGCCAATTAGTTTATCAGTTAGATTATTTGCAAATATGATGGCAGGCCATACGATGATGAAAGTTTTTGGAGGTTTCGTAGTTAGCTTAGGAATTGTTGGGGGCTGGCTACCATTAGGTTTTTCAGTTGCATTAACAGGTTTGGAGATATTAGTTGCTTTTCTTCAAGCATATGTATTTGCAATTTTAACATGTATCTATTTGAATGATGCATTAAATTTACACCATTAATTAACATAAGGAGGATATAATGGAATTAGAAGCAGCAAAAATGATAGGAGCAGGACTAGCAGCAATTGCACTTGCGGGTGCAGGAGTTGGTATTGGGATAATTTTTGGAAATTATCTTTCGGGCGCAATGCGAAATCCATCTGCAGCTCAAAAACAGTTTCCAAACTTGCTATTAGGCTTTGCATTAGCGGAAGCAACTGGTTTATTTGGATTAGTTGTTGCATTAATTATTCTTTTCGCGTTTTAATTAATGTTGAAAAAGATAATTTTTCAATTTCTAGCTTTAAGTCTTATCTTTACTTATAGCGCTCAAAGCGCTGAGAGTGGAGGTATGCCCCAGCTTAATCCCGAGTTTTGGATATCTCAAATTTTTTGGTTAGTTCTTACTTTTGGATTATTGTTTATAATTTTATCTAAGTTCATACTACCAAAGATTAGTAACAATCTTGAAACCAGAAAATCACAAATCGTAGAGAATATCGAAACTGCAGATAAGCAACGGGAAGAAACTGAAAAAAAAGTTAGAGAATTTGATAAAATTATCAATGATACAAAAGTTGAAGCGAAAAACTTCTTTAATAGCGAAAGACAAAAAGTTTTAGATGATGTAAACAATAAAAAATTATCTTTAGAAAAGGATATTGAACAAGAAATAATAAAAGCTGAAAAAGAAATAGACCAATTAAAAAAAACTTCTCAAGAGAAAGTTACTAAAATTGCAATTGAGACATCCTCCGATCTAATTAAACAATTAATTGGTGAAGATATAAATAAAAGTAGTCTTTCAGCCATAGTTGAAGATCTTTCTAAAAAAGAAATGGAAAAACATAATGGCATTTGATGCAACATTTTGGGTAGCAGTTTCTTTTGTAATATTTTTTGGAGCGCTAATTTATTTAAAAGTTCCACAAAATGTTAATAATTTATTGAGCAAAATGATTAATGATATCAAAAATGAAATTGATGAAAGTGAAAAACTCCGAGCTGAATCTAAAAGACTATTGGATGAGGCGCAAAAGAAGCTAGATACTGCAAAAATTGAGAGTGAAAAGATTATGCAGCAGTCAAAAGATGAAACTGAAAGATTTGTAATTGAAATGAATGACAAATTTCATAAATCAGCTGAACTAAAGAAAAGTCTAGCAAAAACTAAAATCTCTCAAATGAAGGATAATGCCATTAAAGAAATTAAAGATACATCAATTAACATTGCTGTAGAATCTGTGAAAAAAATTATTACAACATCTGTCGATAAGTCTAAACTTGACAATTTGTTTAATAAAAATCTTGAAGAAACAAAGACAGAATTAAAGAAAATAAGTTCTTAAACTAAGATAGTTTATCAAATTTTATAAAAATAATGTAAATTAAGGAATATGAATTCAATTGTAATTGGATCAGGTTTTGGTGGCATAGCAGCAGCTCTTAGACTTCGGGCAAAAGGTCATAAAGTCACTTTAATTGAAAAACAAAAAGATTTAGGTGGAAGAGCGAGAGTATTTAAAAGTAATGGGTTCACTTATGATGGTGGACCAACTGTAATAACCGCTCCTTATTTAATTTATGAAATTTTTAAACTTTTTAATAAAAATCCAGATGATTACATAAAAATAAAAGATTTGGATACTTGGTACAGATTTGTTTTTGAAGATGGAAGCCATTTTGATTATTCAGCAGATGAAAAGAAAATGGAAGAACAGATTGCAACAATTAATCATAAAGATGTAGTTGGTTACAGAAATTTACTTAAATTTACAAAAAAAATATTTGATAAGGGTTATTCAGAATTATCAGATGTGCCATTTGATAAACCTTCATTTATGTTTAAGCAAATTCCTTCATTGCTAAGTTTAAAAAGTTATAAATCTGTTTATTCTTTGGTTAGCGGTTTTATTGAAAATGAAAAACTAAGAAGGCTATTTAGTATGCACCCATTATTGGTGGGTGGAAACCCTTTTACTACAACCTCTATATATGGATTAATTTTGTATTTAGAAAAAAAATGGGGAATTCATTATTCTATGGGTGGAACGGGACAAATCATAAAAGGTTTTGAGAAATTGATGTTAGAAGAAGATGTTATAATTATTAAAGGTAAAGAAGTTAAAAACTTGCTTACAGAAAATAAAAGAGTTGTCGGGGTTGTGACAAGTGAAGATGAGGAAATTAAAGCAGATAACGTAGTTTGTAATGCAGATCCTCCCGGTGTTTATTCAAAAATGCTAAATAATCAAAAATATAACACCTTATTTAATTGGAAGATAAATAGAATGGAATATTCAATGGGATTGTTTGTTTATTATTTTGGAACAAAGAAAAAATACGAAAATGTTGAACATCATACTATAAAGTTTGGCGATAAGTACAAAGAACACTTGGATGATATATTTGTAAACAAAAAATTAAATAACGATATAAGCTATTACCTACACAGGCCTACCGCGACTGACTCGAGTATGGCACCAAAAGACCATGATTGCTTTTATGTATTAGTGCCTGTACCTAATAATAAATCAGGAATAAACTGGTCAATCGAAGGTGAGAATCTAAAAAAACTTGTGATAGATAAAATGGAAAAAAGTTTATTACCTAACTTAAGAGAAAATATTGTAGATGATTTTTATTTAACTCCTGATTATTTTGAGAATGAATTAAACACAAAATATGGCTCTGGTTTTTCAATTCAGCCAAAATTTTCTCAATCAGCATACTTTAGATTTCATAATAAATCTGAGGTTTATGATGGTTTATATTTTGTTGGAGCGGGCACTCATCCTGGAGCTGGTGTTCCAGGGGTCCTATCATCCGCAAAGGTCTTAGATAAAATTTTGTAATGAATGAACAAAATTATTTGTCGATATACGCTAAATCTTTTAATTGGGCAGGTTTCTTTTTGCCAAAACAAGTCTACTCTGATTGCTCTAATTTGTACGATTTTTGCAGATACATAGACAATATAGCAGATGAAAAAGGTGAACTTGATACGAAATTAAAAAATTTCAATACTTTCAAAGAAGATTTCAAATTAAAAAATGAAAATAACCAAATAATTAAAAATATGTGGGCTTTAATAAATAAATTTGGAATATCACAAAAAATAATTGATGATTTATTTGATGGCGTCGAGGCTGATATAAAATCAAAAGTAGAAATCAACACTGACAAAGATCTATATGTTTATTCATATAGAGTGGCTGGAACAGTTGGATTAATGATGGCAAAAATTTTAAATGTTAAAGAAAGATCAGCACTTTTAGGAGCAATTGACTTAGGTATTGCAATGCAATTAACTAATATTTCAAGAGATGTTATTGAAGATGAAAGCAATAATAGGTTTTATATAAAAAAGAATTTTGATGAAATTAAAAGAATTCTAAAAATTGCTGACAAGTTTTACAATAATTCTTTTATATCAATTAAAAAAATTCCATTCTTTTTAAGATTTTCAATTTTAGTTGCAAGACGAGTATATAGACAAATTGGAAATGAAATCTTAAAAAAAGGAAACTTAGAAAATTATAATAAATCAGGAAAAATTTATGTAAACAATTTGGGAAAAGTCTTACATACAATGCTATCTATTGGTGATTTAATTAAATTATATTTTGTAAAAGAAGATAAAAAACTTACAATAAAAGAGCATGAGATAATAATGCAAGATATTGAGTATAATGAAAGATTTTGATTACATAATTATTGGAGGTGGCTGCGCAGGTTTAACATTGGCTTACGAGTTAGAGTATCACGATAAACTTAAAAATAAGACTTTAGCAATTATTGAAAAAAGAGATAAATATAAAAGAGATAAAACTTGGTCATATTGGAAAACTATACCTCACAAGTTTGATGACTGTGTTAAAAAAAGATGGAAAGATTATACAATCAATTTTAAAGGAAATGTTGAATATAAAGATTGTAAAGAAACTCCTTACGAAAGTATTGATAGTGGACTATTCTACAAAAAGATTTTAAATAAAATCAATAAAAATCCTAATATTCAATTCTTTAAAGATATTAGTGAAGTAAATACAGAAAACGCAATTTTATTTAATAGTTTGCCAAATCTTGAGAATAAAGATTCTAATTTATGGCAACACTTTCAAGGTGTTGAGATTGAAACTGAAAAAGATTTTTTTGATGATCAAATAATGAATTTAATGGACTTTGATTGTGATCAAAAAAAAAGTGTTCATTTTTTCTATACACTACCCTATTCAAAAAAATCAGCTTTAATCGAAACTACTTGGCTTTCAAAAATGGAAGATGAAAGTGAAAAAGATTATGATAAACAAATTACTGATTACATCGAAAACACCTTAAAATTAAAAAAATATAAAATTAATTATAAAGAAGTTGGGGCCATACCATTATTTTATCCAAAATTTAAAAACGAAAAAAATACGATTAATATTGGAACTGCAGGAGGTATGACACGTTTGAGTACTGGCTATACTTTCCTAAATATCCAAGAACAAGCAGAATATATTACCCAAAACATTGATAAAATAACCCTAACTAGAGCTTTTAATATAAAAAGTAAGTATAAGTTTTTAGATAATGTTTTTTTGAAAGTCCTAGCTGAAAAACCAGAGATCATGCCAAATATTTTCTTCAAAATGTTTAAAAGCAAGTCAAAAACAGTAATAAATTTCCTTTCCAATAAAAGTAATATTTTCGAGGACTTATCCATTATATTAAAGATGCCAAAATGGACTTTTATTAAAGCTGTATTCAAATAATGATCAACAAAATAAATTTTTTTCATTCTATTATTTTTTTTAATATCTGTATTTTTTTTTCAGCCTTTGAGGTATTGAGAGATAATTCGTTTATACTTTTTAGTTTTTTTTTAATTCTTACAATTGGTATCTCTCACGGTGCGCTAGATCATGAAAAGGGTAAAAAACTTTTAAAAATTTATAAAATTAAAAATACAGAAGTGTTCTATATAACTTATATAGGTATTGCTATTTTTGTTATTTTAATTTGGATTTTAAGTCCAATATTGTTGCTTTCGCTTTTTTTAATAGTTGCAGCATATCATTTTGGTAAAGAGGATAGTGACTTTATCGAAACAAAAAATGCTAATTTTTTAGAAATTTTTTATTTCATTAAAGGATCATTAGTTATTTCAGCACCCTTACTGTTTCATAAAGCTGGGACAATCGAAATTTTTAAAATGTTAAACTTTTCAATAAACGAAAATATTGTGGCTAATAATTTTTTAATTCCTTTAGTTATATTATCAGTGCTAAGTAATTTTCTTATATATAGAGGTAATAATAATGATTTAAGATCAATTCTTTTTTTAGATAGTTTTTCAATAATTATTTTAAACTATTTTTTTAACCCTATATTGGCTTTCACAATTTACTTCTGCTTTCTTCATTCTATAAGACACTCACTAAGTTTAATTAGTGAAATAAATAAAAATTTGATGATAGGATTTCCTATTTTTTTACGAAAAATTATTCCACTTACAGCAATTACAGCAATAATGTATTTAATAGTTTTTTATTTTATTTCAGAACAATTTGGTATAGATGAAAGTGTTATTAAAATAATATTTGTTGGATTGGCTTCATTGACCTTTCCTCATATTTTACTTGAATTCATGGTAGAAAAAAAATGAAAAATAAAACTATAAATCTAATTGGATGGATATTGTTCATTATATCTTCAATTGGTTTCATCATCTCAAGTGTAGGAAGTTTTTGGGCTATGTTCGGAAGTTTGTTTTTTTTTATTGCTTGTATAGTATTTTTAATTCCATTTTTTAAAAAGGATGAAAATGAGTAACAAAAATTTAAAAATTTATTTAGCTGCACCAAGAGGATTTTGTGCAGGGGTTGATAGAGCAATTGAGATTGTAAAAAAGAGTATAGATAAATTTGGTGCACCTGTTTATGTGAGACACGAAATTGTTCATAACAAACATGTTGTAGAAGGGTTAAAGAAGATAGGTGCAATATTTATTGAAGAATTAGATGAAATCAAAGATAAATCTAGACCAGTTATTTTTTCAGCGCATGGGGTTCCAAAATCTGTTCCAGAGGAAGCTTCTAATTTA
Organism: uncultured Pelagibacteraceae bacterium; assembly: GCA_902531175.1. GTDB lineage: Bacteria > Pseudomonadota > Alphaproteobacteria > Pelagibacterales > Pelagibacteraceae > Pelagibacter. Next base: position 76,296 of record CACADE010000001.1, on the reverse strand, counting down.
AATATGATGTTTGTAGATGCAACGTGTCCTCTAGTATCTAAAGTTCATAGAGAGGCAGAAAACTTAAACAAACAAGGTCATCATATATTATTAATAGGACACAAAAATCATCCAGAAGTCATAGGAACTATGGGTCAATTACCAAAAGGTTCAATAGATTTAATAGAAAATATTGAGGATGCAAATAAGTATGAAAATATTTCAAATAAACAGCTATCTTTCATAACTCAAACAACACTATCTGTAGATGACACTAAAGATATTATTGCAGCTCTAAAATCTAAGTTCCCAGATATTAAAGAGCCTAAAAAAGATGACATATGTTATGCAACAACAAACAGACAATCAGCTGTTAAAGAAATAGCATATAAGTGTGATATGTTTTTTGTATTAGGAAGTAGGAACTCATCTAACTCGGTAAGATTAGTTGAAGTTGCTAAAAACTCTGGTTGTAATTCTTCTGAGTTAATACACTCAGAAAGTGCAGTTCCCATAGATAAGATTAAAGAATGTAATACAATTGGAATTTCCTCTGGCGCTTCAGCACCGGAAATACTTGTTGAAAAATTTATAACAGAATTAAAAACCCAGTTTACAGTCAATATTGAGGAAGTTGAAATCGTAAAGGAAAATATTACTTTTAAGATTCCTGGAAAATTAAATTAATGGCTGTTTATACTAAAATTAATAATAATCAGATAAAATTTATTGAGAAGAAATATAATATTGGAAAAATTGTAAATTACTCAGGTATAAAAAAGGGTATTGAAAATACAAATTATATTTTAAAGACAAAAAAAAATAAATATATTTTAACTATTTACGAAAAAAGAGTTCAAAAAAAAGACATTCCATACTTTATTAAACTTATGTCTAGTCTATCAAAACTTAAAATAAAATGCCCAGTGCCCATAAAAGACAAAAAAGGAAAATATTTACTAAATTTAAATAGAAAAAAGGGATGTATTGTTAGCTTCTTAGAGGGAAAGGAAAAAGAACAACTAACTAGCAAAGATTGCTTCGAAGTTGGCAGAAATACAGCAATTCTCCATAAAGCAGCAAAAAAATTGAAATTGTATAGAAGAAATTCTCTATCAATAAATTCATGGGGATCAATTCTAAATAAAATAGAAAATAAAATTAATAAATTATCTAGAAACTTAAGAGATTTAATGAAAGATGATTTAAGAGATATCAAAAAAAAATGGCCTAAAAAAATGCCAAATGGAATAATTCATGGAGATCTTTTTATCGATAATATTTTTTTTAATAAAGGTAAATTTTTTGGTTTTATAGATTTTTATTTTTCTGCTAATGAATTTTTATCCTATGAACTGGCAACCTGTATTAATGCTTTATGTTTTAAAAAGAAAAATAGAAAATATGTATTAGATAAAAGAAGATCTTCAAATTTATTAAAGGGCTACCAAACTGTCAGAAAATTAAGTGAAAGAGAAAAAAGAAATTTAAATACATTATGTAGAGGATCAGCTTTAAGATATCTTTTAACTAGATCTTATGATTATTTAAATACTCCTAAACAAGCTATCATTAAAATTAAAGATCCAAAGGAGTATTTAGATAAGTTAAATTTTCATAGAAATCTGAGCTCATTTAAGGATTATTCTTGATGATTAAAATCTACACAGATGGTTCATGCATTGGAAATCCAGGAAATGGTGGTTGGGCTGCAATTATTATTGATAATGGAAAAAAAACCCAAATTAAAGGAAGCAAAAGAGAAACAACAAACAATCAAATGGAATTACTTGCACCCATTAAAGCTTTAAAAAAAATTCCAAAAGGAAGCAAGGTTCAAATATTTACAGACTCAAAATATGTAAAATCTGGAATAACTGAGTGGATACATAATTGGAAAAAAAATGGTTGGAAAACTGCAAATAAAAAAGAAGTTAAAAATAAAGAGCTTTGGACCGAATTAGATAATCTTTCAAACACATTTGATATTAAATGGAGCTGGGTAAAAGCACATTCAACAGATAAACTTAATAATGAAGTCGATTTATTAGCAAGGTCCTCTGTCGCAATATAGGTGCACCTGGCAACAGAACTGCCCTACTAATTATAATAAATCTATAACACCTTCTGCAGAAGATAAACCGCATTGCTTAGTCTCTTTCTCAACTTGAACATTAATCACTTCTAAGTTCTCAATAACCATTGCATAACGATTTGAACGAATACCCATTCCTTTTGAATTTCTATCTACTTCTGCACCGATGGCTTTTGTAAATAATAGATACGGATCTGATAACATTGTAATTTTACCAGCTGCATTATTTACTTCTCCCCAAGCATTCATAACAAATGGATCATTCACAGATAAACAAAATATATTATCTATTCCTTTAGCTTTTATTTTATCAGCATTAGCTACATAGCCAGGAAGATGGAGTTTTGAACAAGTTGAGGTAAAAGCACCGGGTAATCCAAACAACACTACTTTGCCATTTCCTAAAATATCTCTAATTTTGCTAGTTTGTGGTTCACCATCTAATAGATGAAAAATTTCTATATCAGGGATTTGATCTTTTATTCTTAATTTCATATGGAATTAATTACGTAATCTTTAACTTTATTTACATCATTTGATAAAACTTCAAATTTTTCTTCTCTATCATAAACATATTTAAGACTATCTGGTAATTCTTCAGTTTTTGAAATTGCATCTTGTATTGCTTTTGGAAACTTACATGGGTGTGCTGTGGATAAAACAACACAATTTTGTTCTAGCCCAAGTTTTTTTGCAGCACCAATTCCAACTGCAGTGTGTGGATCAACTACAACTTTATATTCTTTGTTTATATCTTTTATCATTTGGATAGTTTCATTTTCATCTAACATTTCAGATGTAAAATTCTTTTTTATTTCATCTAAGTCATTATTATCAATTTGATAAGTATTATTTTTTATTCTACTCATTACATCTTTAGTAAGATCTGAATTACAGTCTTTTACATCATATAAAAGTCTTTCAAAGTTACTTGCTATCTGAATATCCATGCTAGGAGTATTTGTTTCCTCAACTTTCTTTTGAGAATAATCCCCACCAGAAATTGCTCTATGAAGGATGTCATTTTTGTTAGTAGCTACAATAAGTTTATCAACCGGAAGTCCGAGTTTCTTCGCTAAATAACCAGCATAAATGTCTCCAAAATTTCCAGTCGGAACAGAAAAAGACAAAGGCTGTCCATTACCTATTTTAAAATAAGCATAAAAATAATAAACAGCTTGAGCAACAATTCTTGCCCAATTAATCGAATTAACACCTGACATATTTATTGAGCTAGAAAAATTTTCATCATTAAACATTGCTTTGACTAAATTTTGACAGTCATCAAAATTTCCCTCAATAGCAATATTGAATACATTTTTTTCTTCATGGATTGTCATCAGTCTTCTTTGCACTGGTGAAATCTTGTTATTTGGATGTAATACAAAAACATTTAAATTCTTTTTGCCTTTTAAAGCATCAATAGCAGCTGCACCTGTGTCTCCTGATGTTGCTACAATAATATTAATTTTTTTTTGCTCATTTCCTAAGTGATATTGATAGAAATTTCCTATTAATTGCATTGCAATATCTTTAAAAGCAAGAGTTGGGCCATGATAGAGTTCTAAGATTTTTAGATTTCCTAAATCAGAGATTTGTACAACATCTTCTGCTCTAAAATTTGAGTAAGATTTTGATACTATAGAAATTAAATCTTCCTTAGTCATAAAATCACCGATAAATGGGAATATTATGTCGGCTGCTAATTCATTGTAATTAAAACTACTTAGTTTGTTTAGTTCATCTTTACTAAATGGTTTGATTGACTTTGGCACAAAAAGGCCTCCATCATCAGCTAAGCCTTTCAGAAATACGTTTTTAAATGAAAAATGATCTGAATTATTTCTAGTGCTTATATATTCCATCAGTAATTTTTTTTTCTAAAATATAAATATATTAAAAAAATGGAAACAGCTAATGAAAACCATGTAAGAGCATACTTTAAGTGGTTGTTTGAAATATTGGCTCCAATTTGTTTTGACTGAGGATAAATTCCTTCCTGCTTGCTAATATTGTTGATAATAAATGGAGAAAATTCTTTACCTGTATAGGTCAATAAATCTTCATCTTTAAGCGTGAACCAATAATTCATATTCACGTCATTATCTGGCTTAAAATAATTAAATTTGCTTTTTAATTTTAAAACTCCCTCAAATTTGCTTTCATTTGAAACATACTTTTTAGATTTAAAATCTCTTGGAACCCAACCCCGATTTATTAAATAGCTTTTATTGTTAATACTAACTGGATTTACAATGTCAAATCCTGGCTCTCCTTTTTCATTTAAGGAATATAGATAAATTATTTTTGAATTATCTAATATTCCCTCAAATTTGATTTTTTTAAAGTTAATTGGATTACTTCCATTAAATTCTACTGGATCACTTTTTAAAGATTGGTCGATTGAATTTATTAAATCAAGCTTCCAGTTTAGTCTTATAATTTGCCAAGTACCTAATGATAAAAAAACTAAAATAAAAAAGTATACAAAGATTGAAAAAGATAGCTTATTTTTCAAGAACTATTAACTTCCCCAAATGTAAATAGCTGCAAATAAAAATAACCAAACGACGTCAACAAAGTGCCAGTACCAAGCAGCAGCTTCGAAACCAAAGTGATGTTCTTTAGTAAAATGTCCTAATTTACCTCTCCATAAACAAACTGCTAAAAAAATAGTCCCAACTAGTACATGAAAACCATGAAACCCTGTGGCCATATAGAATGTAGCTCCATAAATGTGACCTGAAAAACTAAATGTAGCATGTTGATATTCGTATATTTGCAATAACGTAAAGAATGCGCCTAAAATTACTGTACAAATTAGACCATTTATAAATCCTTTTCTATCATCCTCTAATAAAGAATGGTGTGCCCAAGTTACTGTTGTACCAGATAAAAGTAGGACAAGAGTATTTATAAGTGGGATGTCCCATGGATCAAAAGTTTCAATATCTTTTGGTGGCCATACATTTCCCATGAATTCATTTGGAAACAAACTTGCATCAAAGTATGCCCAAAACCATGCAACAAAAAACATTACTTCAGAAGCAATAAATAATGTCATTCCATATCTATGATGAATTTGAACAACAGGTGTATGATGACCTTTGTGCTCAGCTTCGATTACAACATCTCTGAACCACATAAAGGCACAATAAATTATAAGTAAAAAACCTAAAACCATTGCCCACATAACTTTGCTATGAAAATAATAAACAGATCCAACAGCTGTAACTAGTGTTGCTATAGATGTAGCTAGAGGCCAAGGACTAGGGTCAACTAAATGATAATCATGTTTTTGACCTGATGCAGACATTTATTTTAACTCTCTTTTTTTTCGTTTTTATAATATTCAGATGAGAAAAAAGTATATGACATAGTAACATCTTCAACTCTAGATGTTTTTGGATCATTTACTAATTCTGGATCTAGGTAAAAAACTAGGGTGTAACTTGCTTTTTCTCCCGGATCTAATGTTTGTTTTTCAAAGCAAAAACAGCCTAATTTATTAAAATATGCTCCAAATGATGATGGAGAAACATTATATGTAGCTACAGCAGATGAAATTTCATCTCCCGTGTTTTCCACATCAAATTTAATTCTGTATACCTTGCCTGGCTGAACATCCATTGTTTTTTGATCAACATCAAAATTCCAATCAAGAGCACTGTTAACGTTAGTATCTAATCTTACATGTATTTTTTTATCTAAAACTATATTGGGAGCCTCTTTAGATATTTGTGTTGTTCCACCAAAGCCAGTTACTCTGCAAAATAAATCATACAATGGCACAGCTGCAAAAGATAACCCCAACATAAAAACAAAAATTCCTGCAAGAATTAGTGGAGTTAAAGTATTTTTTTTAATCATAGAGGTCTTTCAAATACTCCAATATTAAATAGTGTAAAAATGAATAAGAAAATTATAAACGCAACCAAACCCACTGCTGTCCATAAATTTTTCTTTTTTAATTTCTGATCTTTGACTATCATAAAACTTTATCCACTAAGAAAAAAACAAATATTAAAAATAAGTAAATAATTGAATAGCTGAAAATATGTCTAGCTTTCTTTATGTTAAATTTTCCAACTTTATAGTTGTAAAGCTGGTAGCAAATTAAATTATAATAAAATGTAAGTAGTAAGCTAAGTGTTAAGAATACTTCACCGACAAATCCAATATAATATGGGAAAACAATTGTGGGTATCATTAACAAAGAATAAATTAAAATATTCTTTTTAGTATCCTGAATTCCATTAGTTACTGGAAGCATTGGAATACCTGCTTTTTTATAATCATCAGCCTTGTATAAGCTTAATGCCCAAAAGTGTGATGGTGTCCAAAAGAAAATTATTAAGAAAAAAGCAATCGACTCCAACGAAATAGAATTTGTTGCTATTGCCCATCCAATTACTGGTGGTAAAGCTCCTGATGCTCCACCTATAACAATATTTTGTGGAGTTTTTCTTTTTAACCAGATTGTATAAACAAATACGTAAAATAAGATCGTAAACAATAATAGAAATGCTGATAAAGCATTTGTAACAAAGTATAAGCTTACAACTGAAACAATTGACAAAGATGTTCCAAAATATAATGCTTGGTTTCTGTTCAGCTTTCCTCTTGGAATTGGACGTAGGCAAGTTCTAGACATCAATTTATCTAAGTCAGCTTCATACCACATGTTAAGTGCTCCTGCTGCTCCAGCACCAAAGGCTACAATTAATATCCCAATCACTGATTTTTGGAATGAAACTGAAGTAGGAGCCGTTAAAAGACCAACTGCACAAGTGAAGATAACAAGAGACATTACTCTTGGTTTCATCAATTTTAATAACTCAGGAATAATACCTAGTTCGTAATATGATTTTTTTACTTTAGAATACGTCGTAGCCATTTTAATTTTTATATCTTAAGACGTTACTAACTACTAGATTTTTCAGTACCTTCATAATCTTCAAACTTCGGTAATTCATCAAAAGTGTGAAAATTCGGTGGTGATGGAACTGTCCACTCTAATGTTGTGGCCCCTTCTCCCCATGGGTTTTGTGCTGCTTTTTTCTTTTTTGCAAAAGCGTAGATTAAATTAGCGAAAAATACCACTAAGCCAACTACAGAAATATATGAACCAATTGAAGAGATATAATTCCAATCAGCAAATGCATCCGGATAATCAGCGTATCTTCTTGGCATTCCAGCCAATCCTAAGAAATGTTGTGGAAAGAAAACTAAATTTACACCTATGAAAGTTAACCAAAAATGAAGTTGTCCCATCCACTCAGAATATTCATACCCTGACATTTTACCAAACCAATAATAGAAGCCTGCAAATATTGCAAAAACAGCTCCCAAAGATAATACATAGTGGAAGTGAGCTACAACATAATATGTATCATGCAATGCAGTATCTACTCCAGCGTTTGCTAAAACAACACCAGTTACTCCTCCAACGGTAAATAAAAATATGAATCCTAAAGCCCAAACCATTGGGGTTTTGAATGATATAGATCCTCCCCACATTGTAGCTATCCATGAAAATATTTTAATTCCTGTTGGAACAGCGATGATCATTGTTGCTGCTAAGAAATACGCTTTAGTATCAGTATCTAAACCAACTGTGTACATATGGTGAGCCCAAACAACAAATCCTACTATTCCAATTGCTACCATCGCGTAAGCCATTCCTAAATATCCAAAAACTGGTTTCTTTGAAAAAGTAGATACAATATGACTGATCATTCCAAATCCTGGTAAGATTAGAATGTAAACTTCTGGATGACCAAAAAACCAAAATAAATGCTGGAATAATGTTGGGTCTCCACCTGTTTGTGCATCAAAAAATGCTGTACCGAAATTTCTATCTGTTAGAAGCATAGTTATTGCTCCTGCTAATACTGGTAACGAAAGTAACAATAAAAATGCTGTAACTAATATTGACCATGCAAATAATGGCATCTTATGCAAAGTCATTCCAGGGGTTCTCATATTTAAAATAGTTGTAATAAAATTAACTGCTCCCAAAATTGAAGATGCTCCTGCAACGTGTAAACTTAAAATTGCTAAATCCATTGCTGGACCTGGTTGACCTGCAGTAGAAGATAGCGGTGGATAAATCGTCCAGCCACCACCGACACCCTGTGCACCTGGAGGTCCATCTACAAAAATTGATGAAAGTAATAAAATAAATGCAACAGGCAATAACCAAAAAGAAATATTATTCATTCTTGGAAATGCCATATCTGGTGCTCCAATCATTATCGGCACGAACCAGTTTCCAAAGCCACCAATCATCGCTGGCATGACCATAAAGAAAATCATTATTAATCCATGACCTGTAACCAAAACATTATAAAGATGGTAGTTACCACCTAAAACATCATCACCAGGATGCATTAATTCCATTCTCATCAAAACTGAAAAAGCTGTTCCAATAACTCCTGCAATAATTGCAAAAATTAAATACATTGTTCCAATATCTTTATGATTTGTAGAATATGCCCATCTCTTCCAACCTGTTGGAGTATGATGATCGTGAATATGTGCTGCTTCTGAACTCATTTTTATTTACTCGCTACTAGTTTTTTATTAATTAAATTTTCATCTTTTGCAAATTTTATCTTCGCCTCTGTAAGCCAAATTTGGTAATCTTCTTCTGAAACTACTTTAACTTCAATTGGCATAAAAGCATGTTTAATTCCACATAACTCTGAACATTGTCCGTAATAAGTCCCAACTTTTTCAGCTTTAAACCAAGTTTCATTTACTCTTCCTGGCATCGCATCCCTTTTAACTCCAAATGCTGGTAATGCCCATGCATGAAGCACATCATTTGCTGTAATTAAAACTTTAACTACTTTATTTACTGGAACAACGACTACATTATCTGTTGCTAACAATCTTGGCTGACCTTCTTTTAAGTCTTTCTCTTCGATCATATAAGCATCAAAAATTATGTTTTCATCTGGGTACTCGTATCCCCAATACCATTGATATCCAATTGCTTTTATAGTTACATCAGCTTTAGGAATTGCATCTTGTGAATATAAAACTTTAAATGACGGAACTGCCATCACGATCAAGATTAAACAAGGAACTAATGTCCAAACAATTTCAACTAAAACATTATGTGTTCTTTTAGATGGATTAGGATTTCTTGATGCTCTAAATCTTACCATCACATAAAGCATTAAAAATAAAACAAACGCACTTATAGCAACTATGATGGGTACTAACATATAGTCATGAAACCAAACTATATCTCTCATAGTTTGCGATGCAGGCTCTTGGAAACCTAATTGCCAATTTTTTGGTTGGTTTGCAAACGCCTCAACTGAGTAAATTAATGCTATAAAAACAAAAATTAGTTTCTTCATTTGTTTTCTATATAGATCGAAATTATTATAAAAAATACTAGAGAATTCGCGACAATTTATCAATTTTGCAAATAATTGATCACAGATAACGCGGATATAACCGCGGTTTCAGACCTTAAAATGTTTTCGCTTAGTTTTATCGATTGAGACCCTTTAAAGTTTAGAATCTTTTTAATTTCACCGGCTGAATAATCCCCTTCAGGACCAATTAAAAGACAATTTGGTTTTAAATTTGAAATTTTAATTTTTTTATTATTCGTATTTAAATCTGCAAAAATTAAATTGATATCTGAATTGTTAGACAGGAATTTATCTAATGATTGAGGTTTTTCAATTGAAGGAATATTTATTCTATTACTTTGCTCACAAGACTCTATAACTATTTTATTTAGTCTCTCACTATTTATTTTTCTAACAATTGTCCTTTCAGAAATAATTGGTACAAATTTTGTTACACCAAGCTCAGTTGCTTTTTGTATCATGAAGTTAAAATAATTCGATTTAATAGGTGAGAAGGCCAACCAAATATCTTGCTCTTTATCTTTTTGTCTTAACTGTTTAACAACCTTGAAATTTAAACTGCTTTTTGAAATTTCAGTTACAATTGACTTCCATTCTCCAGATTTATTAAAAACGGAAAAAGTCTCTCCTTGTTTAATCCTCATTACTTTCAATAAATAATGTGACTGAGACTTAGTTAAATTAGTTTCTAAATTAATTGATAATTTTTCTGGATAAAATAATCTAATATTGCTCATTATATTTAAATTAATTTATGAAAAAAATTAAAGCAATCATATTTGATGCATACGGCACCCTATTTGATGTTAATTCTGCAGCTGAAAAATGTAAGGAAAAATTAGGAGATAAATGGGAAGGATTTGCTAATTATTGGAGAACTACACAGCTTGAATATACTTGGCTTAGAAGTTTAATGAGAAGACACAAAGATTTTTGGCAAATCACTGAAGATAGTTTGGATAAATCTATGAATTTTTACAATATTGATAATTCAATGAGATCAGAACTATTAAATTTATATAAAGTGCTTTCACCATTTACAGAAGTAAGGGATACTTTAAAAAAATTAAAACAATCAAATTATAAATTAGCAATTCTATCAAATGGTACACCTGACCTTTTAAATGAACTTGTAGTTAGCAATCAATTAAAAGATATTTTTGATGATATTTTTTCTGTAGAAGAAGCTGGTATTTTTAAACCAGATGCAAAAGTATATGATCTTCCAATAAATAAATATAATATTGAAAAGAATGAAGTTTTATTCTTAAGTGCAAATACATGGGATGTATCTGGTGCAGGGAATTATGGATACAATACTGTTTGGGTGAACAGAAATAATAATATTTTTGATAAATTAGATTTTGAACCTAACCAACAAATAAGTAATTTATCAGAATTGCTTGATTTAATTTAAATATATCCTATATGAACAACATGATAAATATCGAAGTAGAAAAAATTATAGATCCAACACCAGCATCAGATGGTGCAGGAGTTAAATTAAAAAGAAGTATTGGTGTTGAACCAAATTATTATGATCCATTTTTAATGTTAGATGAATTTGGATCAGAAAATAAAGATGATTATATTGCAGGCTTTCCTCCACATCCACACAGAGGAATTGAAACAGTTACATACATGCTAGCTGGGAGTTTTGAACATAAAGATAGTACAGGTGGTCAAGGAAAAATGACTGCAGGAGATGTGCAATGGATGAAAACTGGTAGTGGAATAATTCATTCTGAAATGCCAGCTATGAACGATGGAAAACTTCATGGTTTTCAATTATGGATTAATATGCCTGCTAGCGAAAAGATGAGCAAACCAGAATACCATTATATTGACTCTGATAAAATGAGCACACATAAAGACGAAGATAAATTTATAAAAGTAATAGCTGGAAAGTTTGAAAATTCAGAAGGTCCAATAAAAAAACACAATGTCGATCCAATTTATTTTGATGTAGAATTAAATGAAAGTAAAATTTTTAATCATCAAGTTCCATCCACACACAATTCATTCATATATTTAATTGAAGGTGAGATAGAAATTGGAAACAATAAACATGAAAGTGTTAAAGATTCTACTTTAATTTTATTATCTAAAGGTGAAAACTTAAAAGTAACTGCTTTAACAAACGCTAAATTTTTACTAATATCTGGAAAACCAATAGGAGAACAGATTGCAAGAGGTGGTCCATTTGTCATGAATACTAAACAGGAAATACTTCAAGCAATTGATGATTACCATAACGGTAATTTCGTAAAGTAAATATGAAAGCTATAAGATTTGAAAAGTTTGGTGGTCCAGAAGTCTTAGAATACAAGGATATTGAAATCGGTAAACCTGGTCCAAAGGAAGTTCTTGTTAAAAATTTGTCAGTCGGACTTAATTATATTGATGTTTACCATCGGACAGGTTTATATCCGATTGAATTACCTAGTGGACTTGGATTAGAAGCATCTGGAGTAGTTGAAGAAATTGGCTCTGAAGTAAGTCTTTTTAAAATTGGAGATCGAGTAAGTCATGCATCTGCTCCAATAAGTGGATACTCAGAAAAACAAATAATGCCCGAAGAAAAATTAGTTGCGGTGCCAGAAGGTATTTCAGATGAAATAGCTTCATGTATTTTATTGAAAGGCATAACATCAGAATATTTATTACATAGGTCATATGCCGTAAAAAAAGGAGATAAAGTTTTATTTCATGCTGCAGCTGGTGGTGTTGGTCAAATATTATGTCAGTGGGCTAATGCTTTAGGGTGTGAAGTCATTGGAACAGTTGGGTCTAAAGAAAAAGTAGAAATAGCAAAAAAAAATGGGTGTCATCATGTTATAAATTATACAGATCATAATTTTGTGGAAGAAGTTGAAAAAATAGTAGGTAAAAATGGAATAGATGTTGTTTATGATGGTGTTGGAGCAAAAACTTTTGAGGGATCAATAGAGTGTTTAAAAATTAGAGGGATGATGGTAGCATTTGGAAATGCATCTGGATATGTTCACACTATAGATGTTAAAAAACATATAAATACAAAAGGTCTTTTTTTTACAAGACCATCAATAATGCATTATACAATTACTAGAGATGAATTAAAAAAATCTGCTGAATTGGTTTTTGATGCTGTTCTGTCAGGGAAAATAAAAATTGAAGTTTCTAAAAAATACAAATTAAGTGAAGCTAAACAAGCTCACATAGATTTAGAGAATAGGGTTTTAACAGGACCAGCAGTTATTATTCCTTAAATTGATCATCCATATCTGAAAGATGAAGTCTTAACGCTCTAGTCGAGATTTGTATTTCTCTTATAAAAAATATTATTGATACCATCATCGATAAACAACAAGAGCCAAAAATTATTCTAGCTAAAAAATATGTCTCTAAATAAAGAGCAAAAACTGTAAGCATATTAAATAAGAAACCAAATGCTGCAAAAAGTATAGTAATTCTTAAATTTTTTACTCTATCATTTAAATTAATTAGCTGCTGCTTCCACTCTGGTGGAGTATGCTTTTCAAAAACATATTCATCGTGTATTTTTCTAATCAAACCGCTTAATGTATGAAATCTATTACTATAGACAGCCATAATCAAAGGAATGGCGGGAAACATTAATGCGGTAACAGTGTAATCAATATTCATGCGAATCAGTTTGATTATGAATCTACGCTTTGTTATTTACAAGTAAATTATGTCTGAAAAGGTTAAAATTTTTATTGAATTAACAAGACTTAATAAACCAATTGGTTTCATGCTTCTATTTTGGCCATGTGTTTGGGGTTTAACAATTTCATATGATTTTTCTCTTTCTTTAAATAATTATTTTATTTATGCTTTTTTATTTTTTTCTGGATCTGTCCTAATGAGATCAGCAGGATGTATTGTTAACGATATAAGTGATAGAAAAATTGACAAGTTAGTCGAAAGAACAAAAAATAGACCAATCGCGTCAGAAAAAATTTCTGTATTCAATGCTGCAATATATGCTGCAATCTTATGTTTAATCGCGTTTTTAGTTTTGATAAATTTTAATAAATTTACCATTTATATGGCTCTTCTTTCAATGCCGCTGGCTTTTACATATCCATTAATGAAAAGATTTACTTACTGGCCTCAACTTTTTTTAGGTATTACTTTTAATTACGGTCTAGTTTTGGCATGGATATCCATTCAAAATGAAGTTTCTATAATACCAATTATATTTTATTTAGGAGCCACATTTTGGACATTAGGTTACGACACAATATATGGATATCAAGATATTAATGATGATGAAATAATTGGAGTTAAATCAACATCGATTAAATTTAAAAATAACCCAAAAAAATTTATATCGTTTTGTTACATTATATTTTTAACATCATTGTTTCTTGTTGGTTATAAAATGAATTTTAATTATTTATATTACATTGCTTTAATAGTGCCTTTAACTCATTTGTTAATTTTTCAATCTCTCAAATTAAAAACCGAAAGTGGGAATGACTGCTTAGCAAAATTTAAAAGCAATAATCTTTTGGGTCTTATTATTTTAATAATTTTGCTAGTAGGAAAATTAACTTAATGAAAAATATTGATATTATAAAAAGATTGTACAATGATTATACAACAAAACATCTAAATAAAATAATTCTTGCTATAGTGTTTTCTATTTTGGTTGCTGGTGCCACATCAGCAACAGCATGGTTACTCGACCCTGCAATAGAAAAAATTTTTATAAACAAAGATCAAAGTTTAATTTTCATAATTCCACTTTTAATCATAATAGCTTTTGCTACAAAAGGCATATCTCTATATTTAGCAAAAGTTTTAATGATAAAAACCGCAGAAGAAGTGAAAAAAAATATTCAAATCGATATGTTATCTTCTTTTATAAAAGCTGATACTGAAAAAATTGAAGATAAACATTCAGGAAAATATATTTCAAATCTTAACTTTGATGTAAATCAAATAACTGGGATGCTAAGTAATGCAGTTTTAAACCTATTCAAGGATGGCTTAACGCTTATTGGCTTGTTATTTGTGATGTTCTTTCAAAATTGGAGGCTTTCTCTTATAGCTTTAATTATGCTTCCAATAGCTACGATAACTGCAAAAAAATTAGGGAAACGTATTATTAAAGTTGCCACAGAAGCACAAGAAAAGTCAGGCGACTTAAATAAATATTTAATTGATCTTTTTAAAAATCATAAAATTATAAAAATTTTTCAAAGAGAGAATTATGAACATGAAAGATCAGAAAAATTCGTCAATGATCTAAAAGAAAAATCAATAAAAATTGCAACAGTTTTTATAAGATCCACTCCAATAATGGAAGTTGTAACTGGAATAATGATTGCAATATTAATTTTTTACTCAGGAAAATTGATTATGAATGACCAGCTTAGTATAAACAATTTTTTTTCTTTTTTGGCTGCTATGATGCTTGCTTATCAACCAGTAAAGTCTTTAGCAACAGTTAATGTTGCTTTTGGCCAAGGACTATCGGCAGGAAAAAGAATATTACCTATTATTGATCAACAAAATAAAATTTCAACAAATGAAAATGGAAAAATATTAGATATAAGTAATGCATCAATAAAATTTCAAAATATTAATTTTAGTTACAAATCAAATCTTAACAATATAGTCCTTAAAGATATTAATATTGATATAGCTGGCAGAAAAATGACAGCTTTAGTAGGCCACAGCGGATCGGGAAAATCTACAATATTAAATTTAATACCAAGAATTTATGATGCAGACTCTGGGGAAATTCTAATTGATAATCAAAAAGTACAAAACCTTAATCTTAAATCATTAAGGAAAGAAATATCTATTGTTGATCAAAATACAACACTTTTTGATGATACTATTTTTAATAATATTAAATATGCTAAGCCAGACGCGAGTGACGAAGAAATTTTTACAGCTGCAAAAATATCAATGTGTACAGATTTTATAGAAAAATTAGAAAATAAATTTCAGACTGTTATAGGAGAAAATGGAGTAAAATTATCGGGTGGTGAAAAGCAAAGACTTTCTATAGCGAGAGCTTTGTTAAAGGATAGCAAAATAATTCTTCTAGACGAAGCAACTTCATCTCTCGACTCTGAAACAGAAGAAAAAATACAAAAAGCTATTGAGGAATTAACAAAAAATAAAACGACAGTAGTTATTGCTCATAGACTATCAACTATTCTTAATTCAGAAAAAATTTATGTTGTTGATAAAGGTTCTGTGGAATCATCAGGGAAACATGATGATCTAATCAAAAATTCATTGCTTTATAAAAACTTCTACGAAAGACAAATAAAAAATAACTAATGTATTTTTTATATAATATATTAGGAATTATTTTTTTTTTAAT
This sequence comes from uncultured Pelagibacteraceae bacterium, assembly GCA_902531175.1. Lineage (GTDB taxonomy): Bacteria > Pseudomonadota > Alphaproteobacteria > Pelagibacterales > Pelagibacteraceae > Pelagibacter. The sequence continues at coordinate 60,479 of CACADE010000001.1, read as the reverse complement.
CTCACCATTTATATTATTTTTTAGAGTGATTAATGGAAAGGAAGATTGGAAAAGAATCTTAGAAAAATACGCTTATTATAATTTAAAAAAGACTGATACAACCGTATGGTTTCATGGTGCAAGTGTTGGAGAAATCATGAGCATTCTTCCTTTGATAAATAAGTTTGAAAAAGACAAATCTATAAAAAAAATTTTACTTACTTCATCTACTTTAAGTTCTGCATCAATAATTGCAAAGAAACCATTAAAGAAAACAACTCATATTTACTATCCATTTGATATTGGATTTATATGTAATAACTTTTTAAATTATTGGGAACCAAAAATCGCAATATTTGTAGATTCTGAAATCTGGCCGAATATGTATGAAAAAATAAATTCAAAAAAAATACCTCTTATTTTAATCAATGCTAGAATTACGAGTAAAAGTTTCAAAAGATGGCAAATTTTTTCGTCTTTTGCAAAGAATGTTTTCAGTAAAATAACTATAGCTTTACCTCAAAATCAAGAAACCCAAAATTATTTAAAAAAATTGGGAGTTAAAAAGATTAAATTTATTGGAAATTTAAAGTATTTCAAAAATGATAAACAAAGTTTGAAGAAAAATGTTCAAAATTATTTTAAAAATAAAAAAATATTCTGTGCAGCTAGCACTCATTATAATGAGGAAAAAATTATTGGAAAATTACATTTAAAATTGAAGAAAAAGTTTAAGAATTTAATTACAATATTGGTTCCGCGTCACGTAAATAGATCGGAGGATATAAAGCACGAACTTAGAAAATTAAAACTGATAGTTACCGAAAGATCAAGCGGACATAAACCATCTGAAAATTGTGACGTATATATTGTTAATACATATGGAGAGATGTCAAAATTTTTAAGACTTTCAAATGTAACGTTTATTGGTGGATCTTTAGTAAACCATGGAGGACAAAACCCATTAGAAGCTGTAAGAATGGGTAATTACGTGATGCATGGTAAAAAAGTAAATAATTTTAAAGAAATATATAAAGAATTAAATAGTTTAAAAATATCTTCAGAGATTAAAAATATTGATCAAATGGAAAAGGTATTTGTAAAAAATCATAATTACAAAATATCAAATAGTAAACTTAATAAGATTAATTATTTAGGTGCTAAAATTTTTGAAAATAACGTTAAAGAAATTAAAAATTATTTATAATGAAAGTAAAAAGACCCATTTTTTGGGATAGTTTCAATTTCATATCATTATTACTCTTACCATTTAGTTTGATAACAATTATTTTTAATTTTTTTAAATCTTTAAGTCCAAAAAAATATTTCAAAATAAAAACAATCTGTGTTGGAAATATTTACTTAGGTGGAACTGGAAAAACACCTTTAGTGTTAAAAATAAATGATATGTTAAAATATAAGTTTAAAACTGTGTTTATTAAAAAAAAATATATTGATCAAATTGATGAGCAAAATATTTTATCAAAATATGGAAATCTAATTTGTTTAAGTTTTAGAGATATCGCGCTGAGAATTGCTGAGAGAAAAAAATACCAGATAGCTATATTAGATGATGGTTTACAAGATAAAAGTTTAAATTATGATATTTCTATTGCTTGTTTTAATAGTTCAGAGCTAGTTGGAAATGGGCTAGTTTTGCCTGCTGGGCCATTAAGGGAAAGAATTACGAATATTTTAAATTGTGATCTTGCATTTCTTAATGGTGAAAAAAATAATAAAAATTTCGAAAAAACTCTAAAGAGATTAAATCCAAATTTAAAAATATTTAGAGCTAAATACACTCCTAGAAATCTTGAGTCTTTTAAATTTAAAAATAACTTTCTAGTTTTTTCAGGCATAGGTAATCCTTCAGAATTTAAACAAACATTAAAAAAATATAATTTTAAGATAAAAAAAATAATGACTTTTCCAGACCATTATAAATATAAAAATTCTGATATAAATAATATAAAAAATATGGCTAAGAGTAATAAATTAAAAATTATAACAACAGAAAAAGACTACAATCGATTATCAAATATACAAAAAAAAAATATCCAATTTTTAAAAATAGGATTAAAAATTGAAAAAGAAAAAGAATTTAAAAATTTTTTATTAAAGAAATTATGAGGAAGTTTTTTTATTTAATTGAATTTATTTTAATAAAATTGTTTTTTTTTATACTAATTATAATTGGTTATAAAAATGGATCTAATTTGGGAGATTTTATTGGACGCTTGTTTGGACCAGTATTTAGATCAAAAAAATTAATTGAGAATAATTTGGAACAATCTGGCATTGTGGACAAAAAAAATTACAATAAAATTATCAGCAAAATATATGGAAATTATGGAAGAATACTTGCTGAATATCCTTTTCTTAAAGCATTTAGAAATAGCAAATTAAATAAATTTATTGAAATAGACGGGCTTGAAAACCTAAACAAAATCAAGAGAGAGAAAAGACGAGCTGTATTTATATCTGGTCATTTCAATAATTTTGAATTAATGGCACTCCAAATTGAAAAAGCTGGTATAAATTTGTGCGCTATTTATAGACCACTAAATAACGTATTCCTTAACAAAACTATGGAAGAAATTAGAGAAAATTTTATATGCAAAAATCAAATTAAAAAAGGAAGATCAGGCACAAGACAGATTATTGAAAATATAAAGAAAGGTAACTCGGTAGCTCTAATGATAGACCAAAGAGTAAGAGAAGGTATAAAAATTAATTTTTTCGGTAAACCAGCTAGTACTACGACCATACCCGCACAATTAATTAAAAAATATAAATGTGATCTAGTGCCTATTTATATAGAGAGAAGAAAAAAAAATTATTTTAAAATGTTTGTTTCGGAACCGATTAAAATCGGGAACAATAAATCAATCAAAGAAATCACTGAACATCTAAATAAGATACTTGAAAAAATGATTTTAAAAAATGTAGACCAGTGGATCTGGACTCATGATAGGTGGAAAACATAATCAGTTTTTATCTAATAAATCTCTTTTCATTGAGGCCTCAACATACGAAAAGTAGGCTTCCTGTTCTTCAACGTTCCAATAACTTAAGTTTTCAAGTGGTATTTTTTTTTGTGAGATAGCACAAATCACATGATCACCATCTTCAATGATCTCAAAATTATTTGCTAAGTATTTTAATTTAGCTAACTTATTTAACATATTTAAGATATATATTTACTAAATGAAAATTGCAATTATTGGAAGTGGAGGACGAGAACATGCTTTAGTTCATCACTTAAGTAATTCAAAAAAAATAACAAAAATATATTCAATACCAGGTAATGCTGGTACCGAAGAAATATCTGTAAATATTGATTTAAATTTGGAAAATTTTCAAGATTTGTATAATTTTATTAAGAAAGAACAAATTGAATTGGTAGTTGTTGGTCCAGAAAAACCATTAGTCGAAGGATTAGTAGATTTCCTAGATTCAAAAAATATTAAAGTTTTTGGTCCTAAAAAAAAAGTAGCTCAATTAGAGGGCTCAAAAATATTTACAAAACAAATTTGTGAGAAATTTAACATACCAACTGCTAAATTTAAAATTTGTAAATCCAAAGAAGACTCATTTATATTTTTATCGTCATCTAATTTTCCTCTTGTTGTAAAAGCAGATGTTCTTGCTGCGGGTAAAGGTGTTTATATTTGTCAAAATGTTGATGAGGCTAAAACCGCTGTTAATGAAATATTTGACGGTAAATTTGGGAAAGCAGATCAAGTATTAATAGAAGAATTCCTGGAAGGTGATGAGATGAGTTTTTTTATTATTTCAGATGGAATTAGTTATAAAACTTTTAATACAGCTCAAGACCATAAAAGAGTTGGTGAGGGTGATACTGGAAAAAATACAGGAGGAATGGGAGCTTACTCACCTTCAAGCATAATTAATGATGATTTAGAGAATAAAATTTTAAACAAAATAATTGAGCCAACGTTAAAAGCTATAAGTGAAATGAATGAGAAATACGTCGGTTTTTTATATGCCGGGTTAATGATAAAAAGTAATGAACCATACCTAATTGAATATAATGTCAGGATGGGTGATCCTGAATGCCAAACTATATTACCTTTGGTTGACAGTGATTTATTGGAAATAATAAATTCTTGTTGTAATTCAAAATTAAAGACTCAGGAAATAAAATGGAAAAATAAAAAAAGTATGTGCATTGCTTTATGCTCAAAAGGATATCCTGAAAAATATAATAAGAATGTTGAAATTAAAAATTTAAAAGAATTCAAATCAACTAAAGATAATTTTATTTTTCATGCTGGAACAAAAAGTTCTGGAAACAAAATTGTAGCAGTTGGAGGTAGGGTAATAAATTTTGTGAATATCTCAGATAGTTATTTATTAAGTAGAAATGAAATCATCAATCAGATTAATAAATTGAATTGGGAAGGTGGTTTTTACAGATCAGATATAGGTCATAAAGTCATAGATAAATGAGAGTAATTGGTGGAAAACTAAGAGGGAAATTAATTCATAATCCTACAGATAAAACAACAAGACCTTTAAAGGATATGGTTAGAGAGTCGATATTTAATATTTTAGAGCATTCTAAGAATGAAAAAATTAAATTCAAAAATGACGTAGTTTTGGATTTATTTTCCGGCTCTGGTTCGTTTGGCATTGAATGTTTGTCTAGAGGAGTAAAAAAAGTTTTTTTTTTTGAAAATTATAAACCCTCTTTGAAAATTTTAGAAAAAAACATTAAGGAGTTAGAAATTGATAAAGATTCAGTCATCAAGGAAATAAACGCATATGAAATTTCTAAAGAAAATATAAATAATGAAAAAATTAATTTAATTTATTTGGATCCACCATTTAAAGATAAAAATATAAATAAATTATTAAGGAAGATTTTAGACTTAAAAATTGCTCACAAAAGTACATTAATAGTAATACATAGAAATAAGAAATTTAAAGAAAATCTTATAGAAGATTTTAAAGTTCTTAGAGAAAAAAAATATGGTTTATCAAAAATAATATTTGGTAAATTACTATTTTAGGATTTTTTTTGTTTCTATTTTAATTAATTCAACAGAAGGTTGGTTAATTGGATTTACATTTAATAAGGAGCTTAGCATTAGTGTTTCTAAAATAAAAAATGTAAATAGTTCACCTAAAGTTTCCTCACTTTTATTTTTAATTTCAAAACTTCTAAATGATAATTTTTTCTTATTAAATACATTTTGCGTAGCTTTTTTTTGAGCATACATTACTTGATCCAAACTTTTCTTTTTTAAATGTTCTAATCCATCAATTATAAAAGCATTATTAAATTTAAATTGGTTTCTATCTCTAGAGAAAAAAAAACTAAAAAAATTATTTTTTGGGCCATCTAAGTAAAGTTGTAAAAGACTATGATTGTCCTTTGGCATTGTAGAGATTATAGGAAAGAAGCCTTTACCCTTTTTTCCTAAACTTTCAGCAGATAATTGCTGGTACCATTTCAAAAAGTTATTTAATTTTTCATCATAATTTAAAATTACACAATTTTTTTTTCCTTTAATAATATTTGAGTAAATTGAAGAGACATTTTCAATTAAAAAATTAATAAATGTTTTATTTTTTATTAGATAATTTAATCGTTTAAATTTTTTTTCATTTAAACCCATCAATTCTGCCGGGACCATTCCAACTTCAGATAATACTGAATATCTTCCTCCTATGTAATTTTTATGGTCAATTACATCAGATCTCAGTTTATTCGCCATAGCTCTAAGAATATTATTTTTTTTTTCAGTTATTGTTAAATTTTTATTACTTTTCTGTTTTGATAAGATCAGGTTTAAATTTGATAATGTTTCTAGGGTGTTACCTGATTTTGATATAATTATATTTAAACGTTTTTTGTTTGATTTTGTTATTTTTATGTTCTGTAGGTTATTATAAAAGAAAAATTTTTTTTTGATTTTATGACTAAGAAAATCATAAATGGCTTGAGCGCCTAGTATAGATCCTCCCATTCCTATTAGATTATACTCATCGTATTTTTTGCAATTTAGTAAATTTTTTTTCTTAAATGAATAATTATAATTATTTGTTAAAGATTTTAATAAAGGATATTTTTCAATTAAATTTTTAAACTTTATGAAATTATTAAGTTTTTTTTTATTTAATTTTTTATTTTTATTTTTAAAATTTTCGTAAATAATATTTTTTGTCTCCATTAATTACTGGATTTTCTTTTTCATATTATTTAATAAATCTGATCCGCTACTTGTACTTTCGGTATTATTGTTTTCTTTTATTTTAAGTAAGTCTTTAATTTCGTTATTTTTTGTTTGACTTTTTATCTCTAAATCGTCTCCAGGTGTTGGAAGTTTATTCATGTCAGGTGGCATTTGGAGAGGATTTTTTTTTTTTACAAGAAATTCATCACTTTGTTCAGATCTTTTTTTACCTTCTAAAGCATCTCTAACTCCACCACAAAAAGTTAATAATGGCACTAAAGCGATTAATAAGATTAAATTTAGTTTAATTTTTTTCATCTTTTTTTTTATAGAATATAAATTCAGATAAAATAAGGCATATAATACCAATTGTTATAAATATGTCAGCTACATTAAATATAAACCAATGATATCCAGCATAATTTAAATCTATAAAGTCTGGAACAGCTCTGTAATAAACTCGGTCAAATAAGTTTCCTAAAGAGCCCCCTAATATTATCATTAAAAAAAATGATTTAATTTTTGACTCAATGAAAGCGAAATACAATATTACTAAGTTTATAATGACTATAATTGCAGTAAAGATATTATAGAAAAGTTTATCTTCTGATGAAAATAAACCAAATCCTATCCCTGTATTCCAAACTAAATAGATATTTAAAAATTGATTTATATAAAAATCAACTTGTCCTTCATTATTTAAAATATTTAGAATATAAATTTTTGATAGTCTATCTAAAGCAAAGCAAATAACTATAAATATAAAACCAATAAGAAATTTATTTATTTTTTCATTGCCCATTTAAATTAAGATGTCCATGCCTTTCACATGTCGATTCAAAAATTTTCCAACAAACTGGGCATTTTGTTCCCCGAGCTTTTTTTGCAACTACATCAATACTATTTTTTAAATTTTCTTCTTTAATTACAGAAGCAGATGAAGTTATACAAATTTCAGCAAAATTTATGTTTTTTGCTTTATCATAAAATTCTTTATTTAATTTTATCTCAATCATTGCCTCTAAACTTGAGCCAATTGATTTTTCAGCTCTCATGTTCTCAATAGAAATGTTTGCCTCGTCTCTAATTTTTTTTACATATTCCCAATCTGAGCTTATTTCTTTATTTTGCCAAGAATTCGGAACGGAAACAAAATTTTGCAAATGTATACTTTGTCTATCTTCTTCTTTTTTAACCAATTGATAAATTTCTTCAGTTGTAAATGATAATATTGGGGCAAACCATTTTAGGAGGCATTGTAAAATAATATTTAAAAGAGTTATGCAGTTCTTTCTTTTTTCGGAATTCAAATCCTCACAATATAAAGTGTCTTTCCTAATATCAAAATAAAAGGCTGAAAGCTCAACTGTACAAAAATTTAGTAATTCTTTATATAAGTTGTGAAAGTTATAAACTTTAAAATTATTTTTAAAATTCTCATTTATTATATAAATTCTGTGAAGCATAAATTTTTCAAGTGAATCAAAGTTTTCAAACTTAACTTTTTCGAAATCGAGATTTTCATATTGATCTTGAATATTTCCTAAAAGATATCTGAACGTGTTTCTAATTTTTCTATAAGACTCTGCGTGTTGATCTAAAATTGAATAATCTATTCTAAGATCCTCAGCATAATTTGAAGATGCAACCCAAATTCTTAATATATCAGCTCCGTATTTTTTAAGTATATCTTGTGGAGCAATTACGTTACCTGTTGATTTTGACATTTTTAGACCTTTTCCATCTACTACAAAGCCGTGGGAAAGAATGCTTTCAAATGGGGCAACTCCTCTTGTTCCACATGACTCAAGTAATGACGAGTGAAACCATCCTCTGTGTTGATCAGAGCCTTCTAGATACATAGATGCTGGCCATTTGAGGTCATCTCTTTTTTCTAAGACAAAAGAATGAGTGGATCCACTATCAAACCAAACTTCAACTATATCCGATAATTTTTCATAATCTTCTGCTTTATACTTGTCTCCAAGAAAAATTTGATAATCTTCATTAAACCAACAATCAGAACCCTCTTTTTCGTAAATTTGTGCAATATTTTCAAAAACTTCTTCATCAACTAAAACCTCTCCTGTTTTTTTTGAAATAAAGATTGGTAATGGCACACCCCAAACTCTCTGTCTTGATACACACCAGTCAGGTCTAGTTTCAATCATTGATTTTATTCTTTCTTTTCCTTTGGAAGGATAGAAATCTGTATTATCGATGGCTTTTAATGCTTTATCTCTTAATCCATGGCTTTCCATGGAAATAAACCATTGTGGTGTTGCTCTGTGAACTAGTGGAGCTTTTGATCTCCAAGAATGGGGATATGAGTGGGTTAGTTTTCCGTTTGTTACTAAATTTTTTTGTTCATCTAATTTTTCAATTATTAAGTTATTGGCTTTAAAAATATGTAAACCTTCAAAAAGTTTAATTTCATTAGTATATTTACCATCACCATCAACGGTTTCAATTGCTTTAATATTATTGTTTAAACAAAGATTGAAATCATCCGGTCCATGACTCGGGGCGCAGTGTACAATACCTGTACCTTGCTCTGTAGTAACAAAATTAGCCTCTAGCATTGGTATATCATAATCGTAACCCATTTGAGAAAATGGATGACTGCAAACTGTTCCTTTGAATTCTTTTCCTAAAAATTCGTTTAAAACTTTAATATTTTCTATAGAGGTATCTTTTTTAAAAGATTCTAATAAATCTTTTGAAATTACAATTTTTCTATTAACAAAATTTTTGTTGTCGTTTATTTCAAGCAAAACATATTTTAGGCCAGCATTGTAAGCTAGAGCTTTATTTGCAGGAATAGTCCATGGAGTTGTCGTCCAAATTATTACATCAGCACCATTAATTATGTCTAAATTTGAAACTTTCACTTTGAATGCTGCATAAATCGTATCTGAAACATGATCCATGTATTCAACCTCTGCATCCGCTAAAGCTGTTTTTTCAACAGTTGACCAAAGAACCGGCTTGTAACCTCTATATAGGCTTCCTTCTTTGAGAAATTTTCCAAGTTCTCTAACTATTTGAGCTTCAGCATCAAATGACATTGTTGAATAATAATTTTCCCAATCACCAATTACTCCAAGTCTTGTAAATTCTCCCTTATGAACGTCTATCCATTTGTTTGCAAACTCCCTACATTCTTTTCTGAATTCAATTATTGGAACATCATTTTTGTTTTTTTTATTCTTTTTGTATTGTTCTTCAATTTTCCACTCGATAGGCAACCCGTGGCAATCCCATCCAGGAACATAGACTGAGTCCTTACCGTCCATTTGATGAAATTTTGTAATTATGTCTTTTAAAATTTTATTCAAAGCGGTACCCATGTGAATATTTCCATTTGCATATGGGGGTCCATCATGGAGTACGAATTTTTCTTGTCCTTTACTTTTTTGTCTTAACAAATTGTACAGGTCAATTTTCTTCCAAAATTCAATATAATTTGGCTCCTTGTTTGGCAAATTTGCCTTCATTGAGAATTTTGTTTTAGGTAAATTAATGTGTTCCTTACTCATGTAATTTTATCTTTTAGCAACTTTAATATCTTTCTTTATCTGTTTTTTTAAAGCATCAATATTTTTAAATTTAGTTTCTCCTCTAATAAATTTTGTAAAATTAATAGTTAGATTTTTATTATAAAGATTTCCAGAAAATTTAAATAAATTTACCTCTAATAATAATTTTTTTTGATTAAAAGTTGGTCTATAACCTATATTTGCTATTCCTTTGATCCGTTTTCTGTTTTTTTCAATATAAACATCAACTGCATAAACTCCTATCTTTGGTATTACATAATTTTTTATATTTATGTTGCATGTCGGAAAGCCAATTTTTCTACCCATCATTCTACCTTTTTCAACGACACCTTCTACTGACCAATTTCTAGATAAAAGTTGATTTGCAATTTTTAAATTACCATTTTCAATTAATTTTCTTATTAATGTTGAAGAAATAATTTTATTTTTTTTATATAACGGTTTTGGGTTAATTAACTTATAATCATATTTTTTTTGAAATTTTTTTAATAGATTTACGTCTCCCTCTCTTCTATTACCAAATCTAAAATTATTACTAACAAAGATGTAATCTGCTTTTAACTTTTTACATAAAATATTTTTAATAAAGTTATGACAAGATATTTTAGAGAATTTTTTATCAAATTTTTTATTAATTAAAAAATCTACTTTATAATCACTAAAATATTTACTTTTTTGATTAAGATTTGAAAGTCGATAATTCGTAATACTTTTATTAAAATACATTTTTGGTATTGGATCAAAAGTCACTACTCCAATTTTTGATTTATATTTTTTTTTATATTTTTTTGCTTCTTTGAATAACCTTTGATGGCCTAAATGTAACCCATCAAAATTACCAATCAATATCATGGCATTTTGATGTTTTCTTAAAATCTTGAAATTTTTGTAGATTTTAATTTTATTCACCATCTTAATTTTGTTTGAGTGTAATTCACACTGACTCCATATTTTTTTTCTAATTTATCAATATTAAGACTACTTAATTCTTTTTTATGTATACCACTCGTTATTAACAAATTGTCAAAATTTTGAATATTGGCTCCTTTTATATCTGTATTCATATTATCTCCGATACATAAAACATTTTTACCATTTATGTTAGCAGATAAATTATAAACTGGAGGATAAGGTTTTCCAAAGTAAATTACTTTACCACCAATTTCCTCAAATATTTTTGCGATTGATCCGGCACAAAATTCTCTAACATCTCCTCTATCAACAATTAAGTCTGGATTGGTACACACAAATTTTTTATTTGAAAATTTCTCAAGTAAATCTTTATAATATTCGAGTTTAGTCTCATGATCTTCAAATAACCCTGTGCAAATAAAATAATCAGCTTGATTAATATTACTAACTTTATTTTGTTCAAATCTTTTAAATAAGTCAAAATCTCTAGGTGGTCCAATGTGATAAAATTTTGCATTTAGAAAATTTTCCATTAAATATTTTAATGAAGCTTCTCCTGAGGTGTATATATCTTCATAAAATTTTTTAAGCCCCATTTTTTTTAAAAAATCAATAACTGTAGAATTTGGTCTCGGCGCATTGGTAAGTAATACAAACTCTTTATTATTTTTTTTTAAATTTTCTAATACTTCAATAGAGTCCTCAAAAATTTGTAAGCCATTGTGGATCACTCCCCATATGTCGATAAAAAATAATTCGTAACTATTTATTTTAGATCTTAATCCATCTTTGTCTAAGTTTTGAGGCATACTTGAGGTATAGCTTAAAAATAAGCTTAATTCTTGAGTTTTTTAGACCATAATTTTTATTCAAGATCTTGAAAATTATTAAATATGTCTCTATATGACTGCTAATTTAAAGGAGAATTCGTATGAAGTTTAAACCGTTACATGACCGTGTTTTAATAGAAGTTTTAGATAGCAGCGAAAAAACTGCTGGTGGCATAATTATTCCAGATACAGCTCAAGAAAAACCTCAAGAAGGTAAAGTTGTTGCTGTCGGCGGAGGTGCAAAAACTGAAGATGGAAAACTAATACCTATGGACGTCAAAGTAGGAGATAAAGTTTTATTTGGTAAGTGGTCAGGAACAGAAGTTAAAATTGATGGTAAAGAGTACAGCATAATGAAAGAGTCTGACATTATGGGTATTGCAACAGGTAAATAAATAATAAGGAGAGTTTAAAATGGCTAAAATAGTAAAATTTGATTCAGATGCTAGAGCATCAATGTTAAAGGGAGTTGATATACTTGCCAATACTGTAAAAGTTACTCTTGGACCAAAAGGAAGAAATGTTGTTATAGACAAATCCTATGGTGCGCCAAGAACAACTAAAGATGGTGTTTCAGTCGCAAAAGAAATTGATCTTGATGATAAATTTGAGAACATGGGTGCGCAAATGGTTAAGGAAGTTGCTAGCAAAACAAACGATGAAGCTGGTGATGGTACAACAACTGCAACAATATTAGCTCAAGCAATTGTTAAAGAAGGTTGTAAGTATGTAACAGCAGGGATGAATCCAATGGATGTTAAAAGAGGGATTGATGCTGCTGTAGATCATGTAAAAAATAAATTAATTTCATCAGCTAAAAAAGTAAAAGATAGTGATGAGATTGCACAAGTTGGAACAATTTCAGCAAACGGTGATAAAGAAATCGGTGCAATGATTTCAAAAGCTATGCAGAAAGTTGGTAATGAAGGAGTAATTACTGTTGAAGAGGCAAAAGGAATTGAAACAGAGCTTGATGTAGTTGAAGGTATGCAGTTTGATAGAGGATATCTTTCACCTTACTTTATTACAAATGGTGATAAAATGACTACAGAATTAGAAAATCCACTAATTCTTCTTCATGAGAAAAAATTAACTAACCTACAACCGATGGTTCCGTTGTTAGAAGCTGTTGTACAAGCTGGCCGACCATTAATGATAATTTCAGAAGATGTTGAGGGTGAAGCACTTGCTACACTTGTTGTTAACAAACTTAGAGGTGGTTTAAAAGTTGTTGCTGTTAAAGCTCCTGGTTTTGGAGATAGAAGAAAAGCAATGTTAGAAGATATTGCAATTCTTACAGGCGGACAAGTTATCTCTGAAGATTTAGGAATTAAACTTGAAAATGTTAAACTCAATGATCTTGGTTCTGCAAAACGTGTAAAAGTTGATAAAGAAAATAGTACAATTGTAAGCGGAGCAGGTAAAAAATCTGATATTGAAGCAAGATGTGCTCAAATCAAAGCTCAAGTTGAAGAAACAACATCAGACTATGATAGAGAAAAACTACAAGAGAGACTTGCTAAACTAGCAGGTGGTGTAGCTGTAATCAAAGTTGGTGGTGCTACAGAAGTTGAAGTTAAAGAAAGAAAAGATAGAGTTGAGGATGCATTAAACGCTACAAGAGCAGCAGTTGAAGAAGGTATTGTTGTTGGTGGCGGATGTGCATTGCTTTATGCTTCAAAAGAACTTGATAGTCTAAAAGTAAAAGGTGATGATCAAAAAGCTGGTGTAGAAATTGTCAAAAGCGCTTTGCAAGCACCGATTAGACAAATCACAACAAATGCAGGTGTTGATGGATCAGTAGTTGTTGGTAAATTATTAGAAACTAACAAACCTAGTAATGGTTACGATGCACAATCGGAGCAATATGTTGATATGTTTAAAGAAGGAATTATCGATCCAGTTAAAGTTGTAAGAACAGCACTTCAAGATGCTGCTTCTATATCTGGATTGTTAGTAACAACTGAAGCAATGATTGCAGATAAGCCAGAAGAAAAAGATGCTGGTGGAGCAGGTATGCCTCCTGGAGGAATGGGTGGTATGGGTGGCATGGGTGGTATGGGAATGTAATCGTTCCAACCCAAATCAAAATTCAAAAAGGGCAGTTTTTACTGCCCTTTTTTTTTATATATAATTAAAATTTTTTTAGAGATATTTTATATCTAAGTAATATGGAAAGAAACAAATATATTAATATAAAAAAATCTAGCAATTTTCTAATTGTAGGTACTACAAGAAATTGTGAAATGTCATTAAAACAAAGTTTTGATAAATTAAAGTCATCTATAGGTGAGGTAAAAAAAATTCAATTTTTATTTATTGAGTCTGATAGTAATGATGATACGAAAAATGTTTTAAAAGAATTATCTATCAAAAATGAAAATTTTCATTATGTTTGTCTCGGATCTTTAATAAAAAAATATCCTTTAAGAACTCAACGTTTGGCATTTTGTAGAAATGTTTATGTAAAAGAAATCAGGGATAATAATAAATATAAAAACGTTAATTATGTTGTTGTGTCCGACTTAGATAATATAAATGATTGTTTAAATATAACTTCCTTTGAAAGTTGTTGGGAGAGAAATGATTGGGATATGTGTAGTGCAAATCAACTAGGAGTTTATTATGATATGTTTGCTCTAAGACATAAAACATGGATGCCATATGATTATAAAATTTTATACAAAAGTTTAAAAAAAAAAAATCCAAAGCACAAAAAACACTTACATGATATTTTATATTCTAAACTAAAAACTATACCTACTTATAGTGATTGGATAGAGGTTGAGTCTTCTTTTGCTGGATTAGCAGTTTATAAAAAAGAGTGTTTTGACAAGAGTGAGTACGTTGGGTTATATGAAGACGGTGAAGAAATTTGTGAACATGTTCCTTTTAATCAAAAACTTAGAAAATCTGGAGCAAAACTTTTTATAAATCCAAGATTAATTAACGCAAATATTACTGAACATAGTGAACCATCTTCGTTTTGGAAAATTATGAGACGAAAAATTAAAGAAAAATTAGCAAAAATCTTTTTTATTAAATACAATTAATATTTGAATATCGAAAAGATACAGTGGAAAGTCATTTGAAGATTCTAGTGTTAAAAAAACCTAAATTTAGCTTGAAAGAGTAAAGAAAACTTAAAAAAGATATGCAAAAAAAGGCAAATTAAACTTAAATTTTGAAAATTATTTAAGCCAGTTATGAGTTTTTTTGAGTTTTAATATTCTTTTAAATATGTATAAGAGCCAGAATTTATGAGTATTAATATCAGAAACATCACAATCATTGCCCATGTTGATCATGGCAAAACTACTCTAATTGATAATTTAATGAAGCAAAGTGGTTCATTTAGAGATAATGAAATTGTTGACGAGAGATTAATGGATTCAGGAGAACTTGAAAAGGAAAGAGGAATTACAATTCTTGCCAAACCAGCTTCAATAAATTGGAAAGATTCTAGAATAAATATTATTGATACACCTGGCCACAGAGATTTTGCTGCAGAAGTTGAAAGAGTTCTTAGTATGGCTGATGGTGCATTATTGTTAATAGATTCAGCCGAAGGGGTTATGCCTCAAACTAAATTTGTATTAGCTAAAGCACTTAAACAAGGCCTTAAACCAATAGTAGTTATTAACAAATTAGATAAGGCTGACCAAAGAGCTGATGAAGTTTTAAATGAGACTTTTGACTTATTTGTTAGCCTAGATGCCAATGAAGAACAATTAGATTTTCCAGTTATTTATGCAAGTGGAAGATCTGGTTGGGCATCAAACGAAATAGACGGTCCAAGAGAGAATCTAAATCCATTATTAGATTTAGTTATAGACCATGTTAAGCCAGTAGAATTTGATAAGTCCAAGCCTTTTGCAATGCTCTCAACTCTTTTATATGCGGACAGTTTTTTGGGTAGAAGTTTAGTTGGTAGAATTTCTCAAGGTACCGCAAAAGCAAATCAACAAATCAAGGCAATTAATCTTGATGGAGAAAAAGTTGATGAGGGAAGGTTGACTAAAATATTTAGATACGAAGGAACTAAGAAAGTACCAATAGAAACTGGAGAAGCCGGAGATATTGTAGTTATAGCAGGATTAGAAAAAGCAAATGTTGCTGATACCATATGTGATACTGAGGTAGATACACCAATTCAAGCAACCCCGATTGATCCTCCAACGATGTCTATTAAGATTACAGTAAATAGTTCTCCATTAGCTGGAACTGAAGGAAAAAAACTTACAAGTACTCAAATTAGAGAGAGATTAGTTCAAGAGGCTCAAAATAATGTCGGGATTTCATTTTCAGAAAATGAAAACAAAGATTCATTTGAAATAAGTGGAAGAGGTGAATTGATGTTAGAAATATTATTAACACAAATGAGACGTGAAGGATTTGAAATGACAGTAAGCCCTCCTAGAGTTTTATTTCAAAAAAATGAAAATGGTGAAAAATTAGAACCTATTGAAGAAATTACTATGGATCTTGACGAAGAGTTCTCATCTAAAGTCATAGACTCCATGAATAAAAGAAAAGGGAAATTAATAGACCTTAAAGATACTGGAAAAAATAAAAAACGATTAATATTTCATGCACCAACTAGAGGTTTAATGGGATACACTAGTAGATTTCTTACTCTAACGAAAGGGACAGGAGTAATAAACAGAATATTCCATTCTTATGGAAAATTTGAGGGAGATATGGAAGGCAGAAGAAATGGTGCATTAATCTCTATGGAACAAGGAAAAGCAGTAGCATTTGCAATTTATAATCTACAGGCAAGAGGAGAAATGTTTGTTACTCATAACGATCCAGTTTATTCGGGTATGATTGTAGGGTTATCACCTAAACCTGGTGATATGATTATAAATGTCATGAAAGGTAAAAAACTTACAAATATGAGGACACAAGGAACAGATGAAAATGTTGTTTTAACTCCCGTAAGAAAGATGTCTATAGCTGAACAATTGAGCATGTTAAATTCTGATGAAGCACTAGAAATTACTCCAAATTCATGCAGATTAAGGAAGGCTGTGCTTGATCCTCACGAGAGAAAAAAGCTTTCTAAATTATCAGAAGCTTCTTAAAAAATTATTATTCAGATTTATTTTTAGTAAAAGGCAGCCACTTTTCAAATGCTGATTTACTAGGCCCGTCATATGGAATTGAGTAAGAGTTCGTTCTTGTCAATACTTCAATACCTTTAGAGAAAACAAAAATAAAAACTATTACAAAAACAATTGTCATGATTTTAAATGGATCAAAATTTTTTGTCTTAAAAACACTAACAGCTTTTGCTTCAGCTCTATGAAATTGTTTAAAAGTATAATAGACAGCAAATATTAAACCTATATGCGCAACATAGGTCCCAGCCCAACCAAATGCAAAAGTAGCATACGAAAATACGTATAAACTAAATACTGTAGTCCATATAAAACTCAAAACTAATAATATTTGTAATCTCACAGTTTTGGGAAGTGCTCTTAAATCGTTTTTACTATCGTCAAAAAGTATATTTGCCGATTCTTTCATCCAATTTTTTATAGACATAATTTATATTTACAATTTTTATTCAATATTAACAATCGACTAATTGTCCACCAAAAACATTTACTTCGTAACTTTATCCACAATATAAATTCCTAAAGCTACAGCGGGACCTATCCCAAATGCAAATATTATAGTGCCCAAACCAACAGTTCCTCCTAAATACCAACCAGATATAACAGCTGAAATTTCTAAAGTAGCTCGAATTAAAGCAATAGGAAGTTGAGTTTTTCTTGTTAGACCTGTCATCAATCCATCTCTAGGACCAGGACCTAAATTTGCAATTAAGTATATTCCACTTCCTAGACCGACAAGCAATACAGAAAATACTGCAAGAATATATTTTGAAAAAGTAGTCAAAGGTGGATCAAAAAGAAAAAGCGTCAAATCAATTATCGCTGCTATAATTAAAATATTTAAAATTGTACCAATTCCTGGTTTTTGCTTTAGTGGAAACCAAAAACCTAAAACAACAATGCTTATTATGAATGTAGATAAGCCGATCGAGATATTTAATATATTTGATAACCCTTCTGCAAGAACAGACCATGGAGAATTACCAGTAGTAGAAACTAATAAAAGACCCTCCCCCAAACCAAATAAAGTTAATCCAACACATAAGAGTATAAAAGTTGTAAATTTAGGTTTTAAATTTAAAGGTTTTTCTGAACTCCAGGATTTTGAGGGAATATTTTTAATAATTAAAAACATAATTATTTAGACTATTTATCTTTTAAACATAGAAATTCTATATAAAGTTCTAACAAGTTAATTAAAATAATATGAAATAATGAGAAAATTCTTGGTAATTTTGTTGGTTTTATCTTCTCTTTTTTTGCAAGCACATACTGATCACTATAAAAATTATTCAAATATAGAAATGGAAATTTTTAAAGATGATGAAAAAATAGGAGAAAGCATTTTTACATTTAAAAAAGAAGAAGATAAATTTATTGTAAAAAATTCAACTAATTTTGAAGTGAAATTATTGGGTGTTACAGTATTCTCAATAAAAGGTAGAGGAACTGAAGAATATATTGGAGATCAGTTAATTTCATTTAACTCAGAAACATTTCAAAACGATAAGAGAAAATATGTAAATTTAATTTATGACGAAAAAAAAGAGAAGTTTGTAATTGATGGATCTTCATATAAGGGTGAGGCGGATAAAGAAAATATAATTGGTCATTGGTGGAATCATAGAATTTTGCAAACCGAGACACAAATAAGTCCATTATCTGGAAGTGTAAAAAAACAAAACATAGAATTTTTGGGAAAAAAAAAAATAAAACTTTATAATAAAGAATATAATGTTGATCATTTTAGACTATTTTCTACTGACCCAAATCTACCTGATAATAAAAAATTAAATTTTGAAATATGGTATGATAAGAAAAAAGCTTTAATTATAAAAGTAGCTTATAAGAGAATGGGTCTATGGGAATATAGACTTAAAAAAATTGAATAATTATTTTCCCGCCACTGTCATTTGATTAATCAACAAAGTAGGAGAATTTGTTGAGTACTTCATCTCTAAATCATTTGCTAAAGTAATATTTTTAAACATTTCCTTAAAATTTCCAGCTATAGTTATTTCACTTACTGGGTAAGTTAATTCTCCGTCCTCAACCATAAATCCAGAAGCTCCAACTGAGTAATCTCCAGTAATGATATTGCCTCCATGGCCTATAGTCTCTGTTATGTATAGAAACTTTTTTTCTAAATTTAGTAAATCCTTGAAACTTAAATCACCATTTTCAAAGTATAAATTTGTTGTTCCTCCAGATCTTCCATTAGATTTTAAATTTAGCTTTTTACCGTAATAAGTATCAATTAAATAATTTTTTAAAATACCATTCTCAACTAGTTTCAAAGAATTGGTTTCGACGCCTTCGCTATCAAAATTTTGGGAGCCTAATCCTTTTTCAATTTTTGGATCATCGATAATATCAATTGAATTTGGAAAAACTTCAGAATTGATTTGATCTTTTAAAAAAGAAGTTCCTCTTGCAATAGCACTTGCACTTATTGCACTTGCTAGTGTGCTTAATATTCCTTTGGAAATTCTTTTATCGAATATAACCCCAATTTTTTCACTCTTGATTTTTTTTGGGCCTAACTTTTTTATTGCTTTATCAGCAGCTATTTTTCCAATTTCTTCTGGTTTCATCATATCTTGCAAGAATCTTGTGCTACCAAACTCATAATCTCTTTCCATTGCACCATTAATTTTTGATACAGCTACACATGAAGATGAAAAATTTGAGGTTTTGTATCCACTTAAAAAACCATTACTGTTTGCGAGTATAAAATTATTTTTATTTTCAGTAAAACCAGCTTCAGTATTAACTATTTTTTCGTCAGTTGATGCTATCTCTTCAACTTTTTTTAAAAATTCAATCTTTTTATCATTTGGATAATGTGTTTCATCATAGAGATTAAGGTCTCTTATCTCTTTAGACATTAAATCTTTATCTGGTAACGAATTATTTTCATCTGATGGAGTGATTTTTGTAGCGTCAATACAACGTTCTATTAATTTTTCTAAGTTTGATTTAGATAAATCTGATGAATTAATGCTTGATTTTTTTTTCTCTATATAAGTAGTTAAATTAACAGCAAAACTATCTGCTCTATTTGACTCATCTAATTTTTTGTTTCTAAAACTAACATTTTCTGAGACAGAGTGAATTACTTTTACACCAACATCTGTGGCTCCTAGTTTTTTAGAGTTTTCGATACAATAAGACGCTATATCTTTTAAAAATTCCTGATCCCTTATCATTTATATTAAAGTTTTGTTCCACCAACGGTCATCTTATTTATAAGAATTGATGGCTGAGCTACTCCTACTGGAACACCTTGTCCAGCTTTCCCGCATGTCCCTATACCTGGATCTAATTTCATATCATTACCGACTAATGAAACTTCTTTTAGAATTGACGGTCCATCTCCAATTAATGTAGCACCTTTGATTGGTGATCCAATTTTACCATTATTGATTTCGTATGCTTCTGTGCAGTTAAATACAAATTTTCCTGAAGTTATGTCTACTTGTCCTCCCCCAAAACTTACAGCGAAAATACCTTTATCAACTGAATTTATCATTTCATCTTGTGAATATTTACCTGACAACATCATTGTATTTCTCATTCTTGGTAAAACCACATGTTTATAACTTTCTCTTCTTCCGCTACCTGTTGACTTAGTTCCCATCAAACGAGCATTTAAACGGTCTTGCATATAGTTTTTTAAAATTCCATTTTCAATTAAAACTGTATTTTCAGTAGGAGTTCCTTCATCATCTATCGTTAAACTTCCTCTTCTTTGATGTAAGGTGCCGTCATCTACAATCGTAACTCCTTCGCTAGCTACTTGCTGCCCCATTAAATTATAAAAAGCTGAAGTTTTTTTTCTATTAAAATCTCCCTCAAGACCATGTCCGATCGCTTCGTGAATTAAAATTGCCGGCCATCCAGGACCTAAAACAACTTTCATTTCTCCTGCTGGAGCTGGTTTGCTTTCTAAATTCACATTTGCGATTCTAAAAGCTTCATCACAAACATCTTTCCAGCTTCCATCTTTTAGATAATCATCATAACTTTGTCTTCCTCCAACTCCATAAACACCTGTTTCTTTTTTTCCATTTTTCTCTAATACTACGGAAACGTTAAATCTGACTAATGGTCTATCATCTTTCAAAACTTGATTATCAGACCTAATAATTTCTATTGATTTATGTTCACCTAAAAAATTTGCAGTTACTTGATTTACAATTGAGCCTTTTGATCTTAAATAGTTATTAACACTGTTCAGCAAATCTATCTTTGAGTCGAAGGTCTTGCTTTCAATAGGATTAATGTTTTCGTAATATTTGCTATTAGTTTTAGGAATTTCATGATTATAGGTTCCTTTTTTTGACTTTAACGTATCTTTTAAATTCTCGCTTGATTTTCTTAATGATTCCTTTGAAATATCATTAGAATGAGTGTAGGCAACAACTTCTCCTGTTACAGCTCTGAAACCATATCCTTGATCAGAGTTATAAGTTGAGCTCTTTATTTTATTATCATCTAAAACAATAGACTCTGATTTATGATTTTCTAAATATAATTCACCGTCGTCACAATTTTTTAAGGTTTCGGTAACAATTGCTTCAGCTTGTGATGTATCTATATCTGTATCTTTGAAGAAATTTGACATTTTAAGAATGTAGTAGTGATTATTAATATATCAACTGCTTATTTGGCACATTTGTAAAATTAAAATATTCAAATATAGTTTAATTATGAAGGTTTTTTTTAACAACTCATGCAAAATCTGCAGAGCAGAAATTAATATTTATAAAAAAGAAAAAATAGAAAATTTGAATTGGATAGACATTACTAAAAATAAAAATGCTGAATTAGAAACAAAAAAAACTGATAAAGAGCTACTAAGAAGACTTCATGTAGAACAAGATGGAAAAATCTATGTGGGTATTGATGCTTTTTTACTTATTTGGAAAAGTATTCCAAAATACAAGTTTCTTTATAAATTTTTTAAACTCCCAGTCATTTACCAATTATTTTATGTTGGATATGAAATTGTAGCGTTCTTTTTGTATTTAAAAAATAAACATCAACTAAACTAATGTTGAATAGCGTATAAAATCTGGGTTACAAAAGATAAAAATATAAAAAAAGAGAAAAATAAAATAAAATACATAACTGTAACTGCTCTATTTCGCTTTCTTCTTAAAATAACAAATTTTTTATCATCAAGAAAAGAAATATCTCTATCACCTGGCACTGGATAATCATAACTCCATCTCCATAAAGATGAACCAAATCTTTTATCTAGTTTATTGTAATAATTTACCCAAGCCAATGACCACATAAACATTAAAAATAAAAATGTTAAAGCTAAAAAAGTTGAGAACATAAATATATTAAATTATATTAAATTTTTTTTATATGTCTATCTGGGGAAGTTTAATTGGTGGGATGATCGGTTTTTCTTTAGGAGGACCGTTTGGGATGCTATTAGGTTCCTTAATTGGTGGAAAAGTATCAAGATCAAGATCGTCATTTAAATCTTTTGCGCAACCTCAACAAGTCTTTGCATTAGCTCTTATAGTTTTATCAGCTAAACTGAGTAAAGCAGACGGTCAGGTTAGTAGAGAAGAATTAATAGCGGTAAAAGATAAACTCAAAATTCCAGAACATGAATTAGATCAAGTTGGAAAAATTTTTAATAAAGCTAAAGAAGAAAGCACCGGTTACGAACCATATGCAAAACAAATAGCTCAGATCTATCAGAGAAATATAAATGTGTTGGAAGAAGTCATTAATATATTATTTTATATTGCAGAAGCTGATGGAAATATAAGTGATCAAGAATTTAGAATGATACAACATGTTTCTCAACTATTTGGTCTTAGTGATGCCCAGTTCTATGGAATAGTTGAGGGTAGGAAATCATCAGATAAACTCAATCCATATGTAGTATTAGAGAGCAAACCTGATGATAATCTTACAGATATTAGAAAAAGATATTTAAAATTAAGTAAAGAACATCATCCTGACTTACTTCTAAGTAAAGGAGTTCCTCAGGAAGTTATTGAGGAAAGTAAAAAGAAGATGAGAGCTATTAATTCAGCCTGGGATCAAATCCAAAAACTAAAGAGTAATTAAAATTGCTCAGATTCTGTTGAGCCTTCCATTGCTGTTGTAGAGCTCTTTCCAGAACTTATTGTATTGGAAACTGCATCAAAATAAGAAGTTCCAACTTCTCGTTGATGTTTAACACTGGTATATCCATCTTTTTCTCTAGCAAATTCATTTTGTTGTATTCTAGAGTAAGCAGTCATACCTTCCTTTTTATATTTCTCTGCAAGCTCGAAAATAGCAATATTTTGCGTATGGAAACCTGCTAAAGTTATAAATTGAAATTTATACCCCATCATCCCAATTTTAGTTTGAAATGTTGCAATC
This sequence comes from uncultured Pelagibacteraceae bacterium, assembly GCA_902531175.1. GTDB lineage: Bacteria > Pseudomonadota > Alphaproteobacteria > Pelagibacterales > Pelagibacteraceae > Pelagibacter. The sequence goes on along the minus strand of CACADE010000001.1, from coordinate 37,473 downwards.
TCATCATCAGATAAATGTTTCTTCCAATTAAATGATGGAGAACAATTATAAGCTAACATCTTGCCAGGAAATTTTGCATGTATTGCATCAGCAAATTTTTTTGCTTCTTCTAAATTAGGTGTTGCAGTTTCACACCATATTAAATCCGCGTAAGGCGCATAAGCTAACCCTCTTGAGATTGCTTGATCAATACCATCTTTTACATAATAAAAGCCTTCAGGTGATCTTTCTCCTGTTAAAAACGGTTTGTCATTTTTATCAAAATCGTTTGTTATTAGTTTTGCAGCGTTGGCATCTGTTCTTGCAAGAATAATGAGAGGAACGTCGGCAATATCAGCTGCCAATCTTGCTGCTTTTAGATTTCGGACCATGGTTCCAGTAGGAACAAGTACCTTACCACCCATATGTCCACATTTTTTTTCACTAGCTAGTTGGTCTTCAAAATGAACTCCAGCTGCGCCAGCTTTTATAAATTTTTTTGTTAGCTCAAATACATTTAATGGTCCACCAAATCCTGCTTCACCATCTGCAATAATTGGCAACATGTAGTCGGTTCTTTCGCTGCTATTCATATCTCCATCTGCTATTTCCATATGCTGAATTTGATCGGCTCTAATTAAAGAATTATTCATAGACTCAACTAATTTAGGTGCACTGTCGTAAGGATATAAAGATTGATCAGGATACATTTCACCAGCACTGTTTGCGTCTGCTGCAACTTGCCAACCACTTAAATAAATCGCTTTTAAACCTGCTTTTGCATGTTGAACTGCTTGGTTTCCCGACAAAGATCCAAGTGTGTTTACATATGGCTCTGTATTTAACAATCTCCAGAGCTTTTGAGATTGCTGCTTACACATTGAATACTCAATTTTAATGGATCCTCTTAACCTTTCTACTTCTTCTGGCTTATAATCCCTTTGTATTCCTGCGAATCTTTTCAACTTGTACGAGATTTTCTCGGCTGACATTATTTCTCCTTTAAAACTAATTCTTTTTACTTTTCGTTATATTCTTCTGTAAACTCATTCATTCCACTTGATCCCCAATCGCAGTGGTCATCTCTTAAATAAACCCCTCTGCTTCTATGCTCTTGGTGCTCTTGGTGATTTGTAGTTTGAGAACTAGTTTCAATGTTTTTTATATTATTTTTGTCCATGTAAACTTTATAATTTACAATGTTTACAAAATCTACAAAAAATGTTAAAAGTCTAGTAAATACAATAAATTTTTTGTAAATAATAATTTACAAAGTTTACATATAGTAAATGAGTCAAGCAGAATTAAATATTGGGCCAAAAATAAAAGCTTTTAGGAGACAGCTAGGTATGCAAGCAAACAAACTAGCCTCACAACTTAACATTTCACCGAGTTATTTAGCTTTAATCGAGGGAGGTAAAAGAAAAATTGACGGGGAATTACTTTTAAAAATTTGTGAGGAGTTAAGCATCAACATTAGCGATCTAACAAATAAATCAGATATCAATATGGTCAACACAATTTCAGAATTGCTTGATGATCAACTTTTTGAAGATTTGGATATAGTTGGTCCAGAAGTTAAAGATCTAGCAAATAGTAATCCAAAAATTGGTAAGGCTCTAATAAGATTAGGAGACATTTTAAAAAAAAAAGATCATGAATTGGTTAACAAAATTGAAAAACTTTCAGGAAAAATTGTAGATAATAGAAAAAACTCATTTCCTGGAGAAGTAATTTCAGATTTTTTGCAAGAAAATAGAAATTTTTTTCCAAAACTAGAGGAATTTGCAAATCAAATCTTTGAACAAATAAAACAAAATAATAGAACAAGATATATTGCTTTATGTGATTATTTAAAATCAGAGTATAAAATTGAAGTGCAAGATATAATTCCTGAGGAAGGAAAACCATTCTCAAAAATTTACGATAACAAAAATAGAAAGTTGCTATTGTCTGATTATTTGTCTTTAGAAACAAAGAAATTACATGCTGCAGCTCAAATTGTACAAGAGGGAGCTAGTGATATAATAAATTCTTATCTTGGTACTTTTAATTATCCAAATGAAGAATCGAAAAAATTAACAAAAGTTGCTTTATTAAATTATTGTGGTGCAGCAATTTTAATGCCCTACAAATTATTTCATTCTGAATGTAAAAAACTTAAATATGATTTGGAGTTATTACAAAATACTTTTGCAACTTCATTTGAACAAGTTACACATAGAGTAACATGTTTGAATGATCCAAAATTACCTGGAGTTCCTTTTCATTTTTTGAGGGTTGATGTCGCTGGTAATATTTCAAAAAGATTTTCATTATCAGGCATTGAAATACCACGTTATGGTGGTGCTTGTCCTCGATGGAATGTGTATTCGGCTTTTTCTAGACCTGGTGTTATACAGGCAGCAGTGAGTAAAATGACTAATGGTGAAAAGTATGTATGTATAGCAAGAACAGTTGAAAAAGGTATAGGAAGATATGGACAAAAAAAAAGTATGTTATCTATTGGACTTGGATGTGAAGCCAAATATGCAAAAGATTTTGTTTATACGGAAAACTTAGATTTGAATGATAAAAAATCAGAGATACCTGTGGGGGTTTCATGTAGAACTTGTGATAGACTGGATTGTTCTCAAAGAGCTTTTCCACCATTACATAAAAAATTTGATGTAGACATTAATTCTAGAGGAGTATCTGTATATGTCAGTGATTAAAAAACATATAAGTTTTATAATTATATTTTTATTTATCAGTACAAACAATGTGTATTCGGAAAATTTAAATATATTGTTTAAAGAATTGCTTAATGCAAAAAATTTACAACAAGCAGAAAAGCTAGAGGATCAAATTTGGAATAATTGGACAAGACACCCAAACAATGATTATCTGACGAACAAATTAGAGAAAGGAACTTATTCCATGTACCATCAGCAGTATAGAATGGCATTAAAACTATTTACAGATGTGATTAATGAAGACCCAAAGTGGGCGGAGGGTTGGAATAAGAGAGCCACATTGCTATTCATATTAGGGGATTATGAGAAATCGTTAGACGATATTGAAAAAGTTTTAGATCTAGAGCCAAGACATTTTGGAGCATTATCCGGGCGAGCACAAATATACTTAAGCTTAAAGGAATATGAAAAAGCAGTTGATGACTTAAGAAAAGCAAAATCAATTTATCCATTAATTAAAAGTGGAGAAAATATAAAATTAATAGAAAAAATTATTAAAGACCAACAAATTTAATTATTCTTAGATCTTTTTTTTGCAATCAACTGTGTTAATGCATCTACCATTAAATCTGAGGCTTTAAAAATTTCATTGGGTTTAAATTCATGTGAAATATTTTTTTCTTCATTTGTTTTATCTTCAATGACTATACCTTCATCAGGGGAATTATTTTTAATATAAATTAGTATTAACCACTCATCATCAATTGTCTCATCCCATTTTATAAAAATCTCTCCAGTTTCAAATCTTCTGTCTATGCATCTCAAGATAGACATATGTTTAGTTATATATCTTTTATTAAGTTGAAAAACTAAACTATTCGCGCTTCTGTAAAAACTTTCAAGTGCAAATTCAATTTTTTGCCTAGCTAAAGTATACTCCCTTTCTCTTTGAAGTAATTTTGCTCTATCGTCTCCTTCTTGTGTTTCTACACCTAGCGCCTCGACTCGTTCTCTTATTTTCTGATCTCTTATTTGTTGATATTTTAATTTTAGTTTTTCGATACGCTCTTGTAATCCTGAATAATCTTCTCTCTTTTCTCTTAAAGCTAATTTTTCTAGTTGCTCTAGTTCTTTTACCTCTCTTATTCTAAATTTTTCGATTTGTTTTTCTAATTTTAATTCTTGTAAAAATTTCTTTTGTCTCTCCGCCTGCTCTTTTCTTAGTATGGCCTGTTCTTTTCTTAAAAATAATTTTATATCCTTTGCTCTTTCTCTTTCTAATTTTTCTTCTTGTTTTAACTGGATTTCCTTTTCTTTTAAAAAACTTTCCTCGTCTGCTTTCTTTTGTTTCTCAATTTCGATTTTTTCTTTTTCTGCCTGTTCAATTTTCTCAAGTTTAATTTGTCTTTTTTCCTCAGCTCTTATCTCTTTAAAACGAATTAATGCCAATTCTATACTTTGAAAAAACTTTTGTATTAATTTATCTATTGCCAGCAAATTAAAGTTAAATTTGAAAGAAAACTTATTTTTTAAATCTTCCTCAAGTCTAACTGTTCTTGATATTATACCCTTTTCAGGAATTATCTTTCTTTTAGTTTTTTTAATTTTTTTTCTTTGGTTTAATCTCTTTGTCTTTTTCTTTTTTAATTTTAATTTTTTTTTTTTAAATTTTGACTTAGATTTATTTTTTGATTTTTTAACCTTTGTTTTTAGATTTTTTTTTTTAGGTTTTTTTTTCTTTTTTTTCATTTAAGAGATACAGCTTTATCAGCTAATTTTTAATAAATATAGTCTCTAGTATTAGGAACAGATCTAATATCTTTAGTTAGCTGAAGTTGAAATACAACTTGATCTCCCCATTTAAAAGCCATTTCACAACTTGTAAGATAAAATTCCCACATCCTTAAAAATTTTTCATCAAACATTTCTAAAACTTGATCTTTTTTTGATAGAAATCTTTCTTTCCAATTTCTTAAAGTGTGGGCATAGTGCATCCTTAAAATCTCAATATCTGTAGCTATTAGTCCAGAATCCTCGATTGGCCTTGTTATTTCACTTAAACTAGGGGTATATCCGCCAGGGAAAATATATTTTGTTATCCAAGGCTGTGGGTCTCTGGGTGGAAGATTTGATCCAATTGTGTGTATTAGAGCTACCCCATCTTTTTTTAACATTTGAGACACCCTATTAAAATAGGTTTGATAGAATTTTTTTCCAACATGTTCAAACATTCCAACACTAACTATCCTATCAAATTTTTCATTCAATTGTCTGTAATCTATTAATTTAAATTCAACTTGGTTATCTAAATTTAATTCTTTAGCTTTTTCTTGACTATATTTTAATTGATTTTCTGAAAGTGTAATTCCTGTAACTGAAGCTTTTGTTTTTTTTGCAATATCGATTGCAAGTGTACCCCACCCTGAGCCAATATCCAAAACTTTTTGGTTAGGATGTATATGAAGTTTTTTAATTATGTGATCAATTTTATTTTCTTGAGCAGTTTCTAAAGTGTCATTTTCATTTTTGAAGTATGCGCATGAATATTGTCTTTTTTTATCAAGAAATAAATCGTATAATTTTTCTGAAATATCATAATGATGTGCAACATTTTGTTTAGATTTAACAATTTTATTAAAACTTGTTAAGTATTTTAAAGTTCCCTTTATTTTATTTAATGTCTTTCCATAAATATTTATATCTGCTCTTCCAATATTTTTAAATGCTATATCAAGAAATTCTGTCAAAGTTCCATTTCTTAATCTTAAAGAACCATTTGTATACGCCTCACCAAAATATAGATCTGGATGGAAAAGTAATTTTTTATGCAAACTTTTATCTAACAACTGTAATTCTATAGGAATTTCTTTCAAAGGCTTTCCTATAACATACCTGTTAGAATTATAATCTATTAATATAAAGCCATCTTCTTTAAATAAATCATTTAAAAAATTTATAAGTTTCATTAAGCTGCTTTAAGGTTTTTTATATTAAAATTTAATTTATCTAATTCTGAAAAAAATAATTTTTCTTCATCTTTGGATAAAAGTTTTAAAGGTGGAATTAAATTTTTAAAATCAGAGTCTTCTGTGCTCATAAATGTATGTAGGCCTGAAATGAGATTATATTTATCAAAAATACTTCTCACCATACAAAGTTTTTCGTTTGATGTTTGATTTAAATTATTTTTAAATTTATCATACACGTCTCTTGCTAAATAAGAGGTGACATTTGTTGTTGCTGTAATTATACCTGAGCATCCTAATTCTAGGCCCTTCAACAACTTACTTTCAGATCCAGGCATGACAGAAAAATTTTCAATCTTTAAATTTTCATACAAGTTGTAACTACTATCCTTTACTCCGAGAACATTTTTAGGAAAGCTTTTTGCTAACTTTGAAACACATTCTATGCTAAATTTATATCCAGATAACTTTTCGAAATTATACAAAATTATTCTACAATCTTTGACATTTTCTATTAATTTGGAATAAAAATTAAAAACATCATCATCGTTATATTTATAGTATGCTGGTGGCATAACTAAAAAATTTTCAAAACCAATTGATTTTGAAATATTAAGCAAATTAATATTATCCCCTAACGAATTTAAGCCAGTTCCAATAATAAATTTATCTTTATGTTTGCTCCTAGGTAAAATATTAATGAGTTTAATTTTCTCGCTTAACGAAATTAATTGTGATTGACCTGTGCTACCAAAAAATATTACTCCATGGCAACCTTTTTCAATTAGATTTTCAGCATGTTTTAATGTTTTTTCGCAGTCTAACTGTAAATTATTATCAAGTATAGAAAGGCTTGCCGCATAAATACCATTGAAATATCCCATACCAAAAATTTATATAAAAATATAAAATAGTAAAGGTTTTAAAAATACATGAAAATCTTAGCAATTCAAAACAGGATGGGAATTGGTGATATGGTAATATTTCTTCCATATATAGAAGCCGTTGCAAAAAAATATAACTGTCAAGTAACTTTATTAGTAAAAGAAAATTCAAAAGCCGAACACTTAATTAAAGATAATAAATATATTAATGAAATTATTATTTTAAAAAGAGATCGAACTAACAAAAATTTTCACGACGGATTGAATGGATTTTTTCGACTAGTTTCTGATATTAAAAAATATCAATTTGATAAAGTATTAATTTTTAATTCTTCACTTAGATATAAGTTAGTTTGTAAGTTTGCAGGAATTAATGATATTTATCAATATCCATTATTTAAAAAAAAAAATCAGCATATTATTGAAGCTGCTAATAAATTATTAAAAAATAATTTTAATCTAGAAATTAAAAGTGACCCAGTTATTGATATTAAAGATGAAAATGTTCAAAAAATAAAGTTAAAATTTAATTTTAGTGATGAGGTGAAAAATATTTTGTTAGGAATTGGTGGATCAGGACCGACAAAAAGAATTCCACCAAAAATATTTGTAGAATTTATGAATTTATGTTTAAAAAACTTTAAATGCAGATTTTTTTTAGCTACGGGTAACAAAAATGAAGAAATTGAAATTATGAACGAAATTTTAAGTTACCATAAGAATTTATGTACTCCATTAAATGAACTTAGTATTTCTGAAACTTTACCTATAATTAAAAATTGCAATATTGCTGTTTGTAATGACTCGAGTTTCAGCCATTTATCTGCGGGGTTAGGAAAACCAACTATTGTTTTAATGTCAGATACCCCACTAATATATGGAAGTTATAGCTCCAAAATGCATCCTCTTATACCAGATGGTGTAGAGAATGTTACTCATGGAACAGAGGGTAAGGAGCGAATAAATCCGTTAAAAATCTTTGAAAAATTTCAGAACTTAATTAGCTAATATATTTAATAACGTTCTCTTTGGCTTCATTTACCAATGTTGCAATATTATTTAATTCTGGACTTCTATCGGGATGTATTTTTTTCATTATTTTTTTGTAAGATTGCAATACTTCGTCTTTTGTATATTTTTTTTTGGGGTCTAAATTTAAAATTCTATAAGATTCATCAATAGACATTGCTTGAGATGAAACGTTTTGGTTAAATTGGTTAAAATTAAACCTCCCAGAATTTTTCAATACTCTTAAAAGGCCCCATAATCTAAACAATTGAAATAACGAAATACCAGCCTTTGTCTTTATTAATGGCAAAATGGCCAACATAAAAGGTAAAGAAAAAATGTACCTTCCCGCATATGCCATTATTACCGCTAACAATATTGAAGAAATTATAATAAATGTTCTTACAAATTTTGATATTTTTTTTGTTGAAGTTTTAGCAAACCAATTGAGTAAAATATAAAGAATTATAAAGATAATTAGTATTGCAAAAAAAATATTCATAAATTAATTAAATTTAAATGAAAATACCACAGCTTAAAAAAAAACCAGAATTAAAATCTTGTCACAACGTAACCTGGGAAGACGATTATAGTTGGATACATCAGGAAAACATACTTGAGGTATTGAAAGATAGTTCAAAATTAATACCAGAGGTTAGAAAATATCTTGAGGATGAAAATGATTATTTTAGTCATCAAATGTCAGATACAAAGGAAATTCAAAAAGTTTTGTTTGATGAGATAAAAGGTAGAATTAAACTTGACGATGAGTCTCTTCCATTTAAAGATGTAAGATATAGCTACTGGACAAAAACAACAACAAAAGGAAACTACTCTATAAAGTTAAGAAAAAAAATTGACTCTGATGAAATAGAGGAAATTTGGAATGGTGATTTAGAAAAAGAAAAGCTTAAAACAGAGTATTTTGGGCTTGGAGACTTAGAGGTAAGTTATAATGATAAATTATTGGCTTACTCCCTAGATTTAAAAGGATCTGAATATTACACCATACATATAAGAGATATTAAAAATAAAAATCAAATTGGTGAAAAAATTGAAAATACTAGTGGCGGAATAACATTTAGCTTAGATGACAAATATATTTTTTACTCAAAGCTTGATGACAATCATAGACCGAGGGAAATTTATAGGCACGAAATTGGAACTCCTACTAGTAAAGACATTCTTATCTTTAGAGAAGAAAGTGAAGCTTTTACTGTAGGCATAGGACTTAGCTCTGATGAGAAGTATTTTTTTATTACGTCATCTGATCATAATACCTCTGAACAGTATTATTTTAAATCAGATGAAATAATTCCAAAACCAAAACTGATTGATAAAAGAAAAAGAGGGATAATTTATTCAGTTAATTCGTGGAATGGTAATTTCTATAAACACACAAATGAAGATGCAGAAGATTTTAAAATTGAAAAAACAAATAATTTAGAAAAAAAGATCTGGGAAACATTTATACCTGCAAGAGAAGAGGTTTTAATCGGTGGATTAATTTTCTTAGATAATTGGATTATAAGATCTGAAACTTCTAATGCATTATCAAAATTAATATTAAGAAATCCAAAAAATAATGAAGAAGAAGAAATATTTTTTTCAGATGAAAAAGTTATAGTGCCAGGTGTTTCGTTAACCCAAAGAAATAGAAATACTGATACCGTTTATTTATCATATTCATCACCAAAAACTCCTGGAAGGACTTACTTATACAATCTTAAAACAAAAGAAAAAAAATTAGTTAAAGAACAAGAGATTCCTAGTGGCCATAATTCTGATGATTATATAGTTGAAAGATTAGAGTGTGCCTCTCATGATGGAAGGATGGTTCCTCTTACAATAACAAGACATAAAAAAACTAAATTAGATGGTTCAGCAAAATTATTACTATATGGATACGGATCATACGGTAGTTCTATGTCACCAAGTTTTTCTTCAACCAGAATAAGTCTGATAGATCGAGATATTATATGGGCAACTTCTCATATTAGAGGCGGTATGGAAAAAGGAATGAAATGGTGGAAAGAAGGAAAATTATTAAACAAGAAAAATACATTTGAAGATTACATTGCTTCTGCAAAATTTTTAATTGAAAAAAAGTTTACATCTAAAGGTAATATTATTGGAATGGGCGGATCTGCTGGAGGTCTTTTAATGGGAGCCGTTGTTAACCAAGCGCCTGATTTATTTTTGGGTATAGTTATGGCTGTTCCTTTCGTTGACTCGTTGACCACGAACTTAGACCATTCGTTACCATTAACAGTCGGCGAATTTGATGAATTTGGAAATGCTAAAGATAAAAAAGAACACTTTGATTACATATTTTCATATGCACCTTATAACAATATTAAAAAGATGGATTACCCAAACATTTTGATAACCACAAGTTTAAGTGATAACAGGGTATTATTTGATGAACCAGCAAAATTTACTGCAAAATTAAGGGATTACAAAACGGATAACAATTTACTTTTATTAAAAACAGAAATGAATGCAGGTCATGGAGGAAAATCTGGAAGAGATGGAGCTATTGAAGAGATTGCAGTTGACTACGCATTCGCTTTGAAAATAGCTGGAAAATTAAACACCTGATCTTGAAATATCAAAATTAATTACCATATATACATTGTTAGTCGCCTAATGGGGCTAGCAATAAATAAACTTGCTTAATTAAAGGAGGATAATATGACAAGTAAGGATCTATCAATTTTCAACTCACTTCGGCCTTTCTCAATTGGTTTTGACGATATGTTTGACCAATTCGAAAGCATGTTGGGCAATGGTGGTTTAAGTATGCAATCAAACTACCCACCTTACAACATAAGAAGAACTGGCAAAGATAACTACTCAATTGAGGTTGCTTTAGCTGGTTTTAGCAAAAAAGATGTTGAGGTAGAGTTTGAAGATAATCTATTAACTGTAAGAACTAAACAAGTTGATAGAAGTGAAAACAAAAACCAAGATGGAGAGATAATCCACAAAGGTATATCGCAAAGACAATTTGCGAGATCATTTACAATTGCTGATGATGTAAAAGTGAATGGCGCAGAGTTAAAAGATGGTCTTTTAACAATTGCATGTGAAAGGATTATTCCAGAACATAAAAAAAAGAAACTTATTGAAATTAAATAAGTACCTTGCTTGTGGGGCTAGTCCCCACAAGACTAAATACATCCACTAGAACTAAATCCGATAATAACCCCTGATGCATTCACCTCAAATTTCCTTTCACAAGGAATTCCATATTTTTTTGTTTTGTATATAAGCATTTCATTTCCAAGTTCATTGACAAAATCTTCTGAAGGTGAGCCTAATTCTAATCTCATCTCATTAACTTCTTTTCCAACGAATTGGCCAAATTTTTCATTCTCTTTTTCAGCCACTTCATCAGATTTCTTTTTAATTGTTTGGCATCCAGTTAAAAAAATTATTGTTAATGTGATAAACAGAGCAACAAATTTTTTTGATAAAGTATTATTTTTAAAAACAATAATCATTAATACATACCTAAAGTTGAATTATGTTAACAATTTGTTCAAAACTTTCATTAAATTGTTTGAATTTAATACAAATTTGAAAAGATAGGAAATTTTAAAGATTATTGAGTTATTGATTTATTATATTAAAGAAATGCTATGGCAACAGACTTAAGAATATCAAATATATCAAAAATATATCCAGGATGTATAGCTAATGATAATGTAACTCTTCAGTTTAAAAGTGGAAAAATATACGCTCTATTAGGAGAGAACGGAGCTGGTAAATCCACATTGGTAAAAATTTTGTCTGGTGTGGTAAGCCCAGATAATGGTGAGGTTTTTTTAAATGAAAAAAATTTAAAATTAAGCTCCCCACTCGATGCCAAAAAAAATAAAATTGGAATGGTTTTTCAGCATTTCAATTTATTTGAAACTTTATCAGTATTTGAAAACTTAAGTATAGATGCAACTGAAGATAACAAAAGTTTAAGGGTAAGAATAAATGAAATATTTAAAAAATATAACTTTAGTATTGACCTTGATGTTCCTGTATTAAATTTATCAGCAGGACAAAAGCAAAAAGTTGAGATTATAAGATGTCTTTTAAGAAGCCCTAAAGTTCTTATCATGGACGAGCCTACATCTGTTTTGACTGAGCAAGAAACAGAGGAATTATTTATATCTTTAAAAAAATTCTGTGATGAAGGAATATTAATTATTTACATCACTCACAAACTAAAAGAAGTTTTGTCTTTGTGCGATGAAGTTGCAGTAATGCGAAAAGGTAAGGTTGTATCTGTCAGCCAAACACAAAATGAAAAAGTTGAAACTCTCGCAAATAAGATGGTTGGTCAAAAACTAGCAAAAATTAAGAAAAAAATTAATATTTCCAAAAATAAAGATGAGATATTTAAAGTAAAACATTTAAATTTTTATAGCGATGATCCTTTTGAAACAAATTTAGTTAATCTAAATTTTTCTGTAAAGAAAGGAGAATGTTTAGGTATAGCAGGTATTTCTGGCAATGGTCAAAACGAGCTCTTTCAAATTTTGAGTGGGGAAATAATTACACCTGATACATCAATCATTTTTCGAAATAAAGAAATTGCTAAACTAAATCCAAAGCAACGACGAGAGTATTTAATGGCTTTTTCTCCTGAAGATAGAATATCTCAAGCAGCTGTACCTGAATTAAAAATATATGAAAATGTAGCTTTAAATAATTTCAAGTCATCAAATTTTTTTGAAAAAGGTTTGGTAAATGAAAGAAAAATTAAAGAGCATTCTAAGAAAATATTATCTGATTTCTCAGTAAATACTGACAATGTAGAATTAAAAAGTCAATTTCTATCGGGTGGAAATTTGCAAAAACTTATTTTAGGGAGGGAATTAATTACAGCTCCGGAATTATTAATTTGTTACAATCCAACATGGGGGCTGGATGTGGGTGCAATCAATTATATTCACGAAACACTTATAAAAATTAATGATCAAGAAAAATCAACGATTTTGATTTCTACAGACACGGAGGAATTATTAAAACTCAGTGATAGAATTGCAGTTATTTACAAAGGCAAGCTTTCAAAAATAATGCCTTCAGAAGAAGTAACACCAGAAAAATTAGGAGTTCTAATGGGAGGAGGTTCCATTGATTAAAATTGAAAAAAGAAATGATGTACCAATGGCATTATATTTTTTTACTCCTTTTATTGCAATCATACTTACAATTTTAGGTGGTGGTATAATTTTTTATATTTTAGGTTTTAATCCAATAGAAGCACTGAAGTTTTACTTTATAACTCCAATTTCAAATTTATATGGCCTCAGTGAATTGTTACTCAAAGCAACACCCCTTTGCTTAATTGCTATTGGTTTATCTTTTTGTTTTAAAAGTAATAATTGGAATATTGGTGCAGAAGGACAATTAACTTTTGGTGCAATTGTAGGAGGTGGAGTTGCTCTTTTATTTTATAATCAAGAAGGTTTTTATATACTACCTTTAGTTATACTTGCTGGAGCAATCGGGGGAATGATCTTTGCACTTATCCCAGCAATCCTTAAAACATATTTTAATACAAACGAGATTTTAGTTAGTCTTATGTTGGTTTACGTTTCAAAGCTACTCTTAGATTACTTAGTAGTTGGGCCATGGAGCAATCCTGAAGGTTTTAATTTTCCTGAAACTAGACAATTTAGTGACTCATCTAGAATGCCATTATTATTTGAGGGTTTAAGAATTCATGCTGGTATTTTTTTAGCCCTTGCAGCAGTTATGCTGAGTTGGTTTATTCTTTATAAAACCTATTTAGGCTTTCAGATTAAAGTATCTGGTCTAAGTTTAAAAACTGCTAAGTATGCTGGGTTTAAAGGAAAAACCATGATTTTGGTTGTTTTTATGATTAGTGGTGCTTGTGCGGGATTAGCTGGAGTTGGTGAAATTACTGGGCCTATCGGACAACTGCATAGAATGATATCCCCCGATTACGGTTTTACAGCAATTATTGTTGCTTTTTTAGGTCGTCTTAATCCTTTTGGCATAATTTTTGCATCTTTGGTTGTTGCATTGACATACCTCGGTGCTGAAACGGCTCAAATCTTTTTACAAATACCAAAATATACTGGCCAAGTCTTTCAGGGTATGATCTTATTTTTTTTGCTCGCATCTGATTATTTGCTTTTTTTCAAAGTTAAAATTTTAAATTTAAAAAAAAATGAGCTTAGACATTAGTTTTATAGGAATTCTGATAGGATCAATAATGGCTTCATCTGTACCATTAATACTTGCTGCGTCAGGTGAATTAATTACTGAAAGATCGGGCGTTTTAAATTTAGGTGTCGAAGGAATGATGATAATCGGAGCAATATCTGGTTTTGCTTTAATGGTAATAACAGACAACCTTTTTATAGCAATCGTAGGCTCAATGTTCTCAGGAGTTATAATTTCACTGATCTTTGGATTTTTAACGCAATCTCTTCTTACAAACCATGTTGCAACAGGCTTGGCATTAACTATTTTTGGCATTGGTTTATCCGCAATGTTAGGAAAAAATTTTGTTGGTATCCCTGGAAAAGAATTTCCAATTTTATTTTCAAGTTTAAGAGAAAGTATTCCGTTTTTTGGACCAATATTATTTGGACACTCAATAGTATTATATTTTGCTTTTGCTTTACCATTTTTAACTAATTATTTTTTGAAAAAAACTAAATTAGGTTTAGTTGTTAGAGCTGTTGGCGATTCGCCCGTTTCGGCATCCAATCAAGGTATAAATGTTACTCTGGTTAGATACTGTTGTATTCTTTATGGAGGAGCTATGTGTGGCTTAGCAGGTGCATATCTATCATTAATATACACTCCACAGTGGATTGAAAATATGACAGCTGGAAGAGGATGGATAGCTTTGGCTTTGGTTGTATTTGCAACCTGGAGTCCTATAAAAGTTTTAATTGGTGCTTTAATTTTTGGTGGGATTACAATTCTACAATTACATATGCAAGCAATTGGCTTTAGAATACCAGTTCAATTTTTAAGTGCATTACCTTATCTGATGACAATAATAGTTTTAGTTGTAATCTCTCGTGACAGTAGAAAAATAAAACTGAATACCCCAAGCTCCTTAGGAAGAATATTCTATAAGGAAAAGTGATGTGAGCTATTCGAAAATAATTATTTTTTTTTTTTTGAATTTTGATTAACTTAAAGCTTCACAAAAAAATTTAAAGGGGAAATTCAAAATGTATAAAAACTTTTTTAAATATTTAATTTCTGCAATTTTTCTACTTGGGTTTAGTGTAAACTCAAATGCAGATTTTAAAGTTGGTTTTGTCTATGTTGGCCCAACTGGTGACCATGGATGGACATTTCAACATCACGAAGGTAGAAACGCTGTAGAGGCAGCTGGAATAAAAACAACATTTGTTGAAAGTGTTCCAGAAGGTGCTGATGCAGAAAGAGTGATAAGACAACTGGCTCAATCTGGCCACGACTTAATTTTTACAACTAGTTTTGGATATATGGATCCAACTAACAAAGTTGCAAAAGATTTTCCAAATGTAAAATTTGAACACGCAACAGGTTATAAGAGAGAACACTCAAATGTTTCTACTTATTCTGCAAGATTTTACGAAGGAAGAACTCTTTTAGGCCATATTGCTGGAAAAATGACTAAAACTAACACGATTGGCTATATTGCATCTTTTCCAATTCCTGAAGTAATAAGAGGAATTAACGCAATGACTCTTGCTGCACAAAAGGTCAATCCAAATATTAAAACTAAGATTGTATGGGTGTTTACTTGGTACGATCCAGGTAAAGAAGCTGAAGCAGCGCAAGCTTTAATCGATCAAGGTGCAGATGTAATTATGCAACATACAGATAGTACAGCACCAGTTCAAACAGCAGAGAAAGCAGGTGTATGGTCATTTGGTCAAGCAAGTGATATGCAGAGATTTGCTCCTAAATCAATTTTGACTTCAATTATAGATGATTGGGCACCATATTATGTTGAAAGAGCTATTGCTGCAAGAGACGGCACATGGAGTCAACAAGACACATGGCATGGATTAAAGGAAGGTATGGTAGCTATGGGACCATATAATTCTGCAATGGGTGCTGACTTAGTTAAAGAAGTAGAGCAGCTTCAAAAAGATCTAGCATCAGGAAAAGTTCATTCGTTCACAGGTCCTATATATGACCAAAAAGGTAATATATTAGTAGCAGAAGGGAAAGTTGCTGATGATGGAATGTTAGCTGGAATGAGTGTTTATGTAAAAGGTGTTGAAGGAGATATTCCAAAATAATTTTTAAAAAAAAAATTAAAAAGGCCAACTCATATAGTTGGCCTTTTTTTATGAATGTTTTTTCTTTAAACCATTAATATCTATTTCATCATAATATTCTGAAGGTTGAACTATCCAAGGATCTCCATCTAGTAAAATTGGACAGAAATCTGGAGTAAAAGAAGAGGATTTTTTTTTCCAAAGACAAGCTGTTTTTATTTCTTGAATATGGTTTTTCACTGGAGCATAATTTTTTAACCATTTAATACTTTCATTTAATGTAAGTCCAGTATCAGATAAATCATCAACTAATAAAACATTTTTAAAGTCTTCATTTTTAGCTATTGAGCTTATGTCTCTTGCAAAAATAAGTTCGCCCTGTTTATTTTCTACAGTTTCTCCAGAATAACTTTGAATAACAACATAAGCAGTGGGCAATTTAAATATTCTTGATAGCATATCAATTATAGGTGCTGCACCCCTCATTATTCCGACTAAAACAGATGGTTTGTAATTTTTTTCAATTGTAAGAGCTAACTTTTCAACTGCTAATTTATAATCTTCATAATTGATTATTAATTTTTCTGCCATAAAATTTGGTAACATAAAAAAAAAAAATTAAAAAGGAGAATTATGAAAGGTTACTGGATTGCAACTTACAGTGAAATTAAAGACCCTGAAAGAATGAAAAAATATGCAGATAAAGCAAAGGAAGCTGTATTAAAACATTCTGGAAAAATTTTAGCTCGAAGTGCTAATAACATTGCACTTGAGGGTAGAGAAATGGTTAGAATAGCACTTGCAGAGTTCCCAGACGTGGAAACTGCAAAAAAATGCTACGACTCTGAAGAATATGTTGAGGCAAGAACATATCTTAAAGATAATGTAATTAGAGAACATATGATATTTGAAGGAATGGAATAACTTAGAAAAGGGGCAAATATGAAGGCATATTGGGTGAGTTTGTATACAGAGATTTCAGATCAAGATAACATAAAAAAATATGGTGAAAATGCAATACCAGTTATAAAAAAATTTGGTGGTACTCCTGTAGTTAGAGGAGGCAAACTAAAATATTATAGTGGTGACAAAATATTAAGGACCGTCATTTGGGAATTTCCCAGTTATGACATGGCCATATCTTGTCATGACTCAGAAGATTATTTAAAAGCTTGGTCTTATGCAGAACAAACTACAAAAAGACATATGTTTATTGTGGAGGGTGCTAATACTGAATAGTATCGTCATCAATTGAACGCCACAAATACCAAGTGGCAACAGAGCAGTATGGAGAAAATCTTTTTTGAAGTTTTTTTACAAAAATTTCAGGTGGAAAATATTTTTTTTTATAGTTGTTTGATATTGCTCTTAATAACCCAATATCCTGAACTGGCCAGATATTAGACCTATTATAAGTAAATAACAAAATCATCTCTGCTGACCATCTTCCAATTTGTCTTAAAGTTGATAGGTATACAATTGCTTCTTCATCGCTCATTTTCGAAATTAATTTTGGATTAAAACTTTTATCTTTAAATTTTTGAGACATTTCCAAGATACCCCTTATTTTTTGACGACTAAGACCGCATTTTTTAAGTTGTGATGTTTTAAGCTTTGAAACAATTTTTGGATTAATTTTTTTTTTACATGCCAATTCAAATTTTTTGAAGACAGAGTCTGCGGCAGCAACACTTATTTGTTGTCCTATTATACTTTTACATAAAGAATAAAAGACATCTTTTCTAGTAGTTAAATTATTATCTTTATATTTTTTAATCAATGATCTCATAATACTATCTTTTTTTGAAAGATATGTTCTAGCTTTTTTCCAATATGTTGGTGCCTTACTCATTTCTACTTACCGTTACTTGTTTATTTAAATATATTTCTCTTCGAAATATAATGATTGATGATATTATTACCAGTGAAGCACCCATCAATGTTTTAATTGTGGGAATTTCATCCCAAATAAAATATCCAAAAGATATTGCAAATATTAATCCTAAATATTTAAGAGGTGTAACCAGAGAAACCTCAGATAATTTATATGATTGACTTAATAATAAATTAGCTGTTCCTCCCAACAAGCCAATTGTACATAATAGTAAGAAATCATTAAAAGTTGGCATGATCCATCCAAATGGTATTGATAAAACTCCAACAATTGTAATTGCAAAAGAAAAAAAGAATGAGATCAACCAGACTGGTTCTGTGGATGAAAGTTTTCTAATTGTAATTGCAACGTAAGACATTCCAATACAAAAGATTATTGGAAATAAATAATAAATATTTAAGCTAGAAAATCCTGGTTGGGTAATTACTAAAACACCAATAAAACCAACAAATACTGCGGCCCATCTATATACTCCTACTTTCTCACTTAGTAAAAATATTGATAGCAAAGTTGTAAATATAGGTGCAGCAAATGAAATACTTGTCACTGTTGCAAGTGGTAGGTTTCTTAGTGCCAAAAATATTGCAGCTAAAGCTATCAGTCCTGAACAACATCTTATTAAATGTAATCCTGGTCTATTTGTTTTGTAAAAATCTCTAAATCTTGTCTTAGGAACTAGAAAAATTATTGGCAAAATACCAAATAGACCTCTAAAGAACATTACCTGTCCAATTGGATAATCTGATGACCACTTGACTATTACATCCATAAATGAAAAGGCACATATTGATAAAAACATGTAAAAAAAGCCTAATTGATTTTTGGAAAGCATGATAATAACTTTAGATTAATTAAAATTTTTAGCAATGGAAATAGCAACTTTAGCACTTGGATGTTTTTGGGGACCCGAAATAAAATTTAGCAAGTTAGATGGAGTAATAAATACAGAGGTTGGATATTGTGGAGGTAATACTGAGAAGACATCTTATAAAGAAGTATGTTATGGTGACACCAATCACGCAGAAGTAGTTAAAGTTGAATTTGACAATACTAAAATTTCTTATGAGGAAATAATAAGAAACTTTTTTGAATTTCATGATCCAACTACTTTAAACCGGCAAGGTCCAGATGTAGGTACTCAGTATAGAAGTGAAATATTTGTTCATGATGAAAATCAAAATAAAATCGCTAACAAAGTATTGAAAGAAATTAATGAAAAATTTAAGGGTAAAATCGTTACCAAAATATCAAAATCAAAAAATTATAACAAAGCCGAAGATTATCATCAGAAATATTTGGAAAAAAGTTTCTAATGTCACTTATATCAACTGAGTGGCTAGAAAAAAATCTCTTAAATGTAAAAATAATTGATGGCTCTTGGCATATGCCTGCAGCAAATAGAAGTGGTAAAGAAGAGTTCAATAAAGAGCATATACCAAATGCAATTTTTTTTGATATCGACAAAAATTGTAATAAATCAACAGACTTACCACATATGTTAACGGACATTAGTTCGTGGGAAAATATACTATCATCTATGGGCATATCTAACGAAGACGAAATTGTGATTTATGATAATTCTGATGTTTTAAGTGCTTGTAGAGTATGGTTTAATTTAATTTACTTTGGCCATGATAAAAAGAAAGTACATGTTTTAGATGGAGGTTTTAATAAATGGAAAAAAGAAAAAAGAATAACTTCTACTAATAATATAATTACTCAAACAACTAGCTATAAAGCAAAAGAAAATAATGGAATGGTTAAGAGCAAAGATCAGATTGACCAAAATATAATTAAAAAAAAATTTGATTTAGTTGATGCGAGAAGCAAAGATCGTTTTAATGGCACAACTCCAGACCCAAGAAGAAATGTAAGAAGTGGTTCAATACCTAATTCAATTTGCTTACCGTTTAAAACCCTTATCAATGACGATTTTACTTTTAAAAGTAAATCTGAAATTTCTTCTTATTTTAAAGATTTATCTTTAAATGACCCAGTAAATGTAGTGTTTTCGTGCGGTTCTGGGATCACAGCGTGTGTTTTGGCACTTGCATATTCTCAAGTAAATAATAAGTATCTTCCAGTCATTTATGATGGTTCATGGGCTGAATATGGTAAAATATAAAATATGAAAAGATCAACAAAAATTACAAGCATAATAATAATTTTCTTTTTAATTATAGCTACAGTGATTGTTGGTAGAACAATGATTGGAAATCATTTTAAGAAGAAATTTAGTAAAAGACCACCTCCAGGAATAATTGTTACTGCAGCTAAAAATAGAGTTTTTGAAAATTTGATAAGCACATACGGAACAGCAAGACCATTTAAAACACAATCCTATAAAATTGAAAAGTATGAAATACTTAAACCTATCAACTTTAATCAAAAAGTAAAAAAAGGTGATGTAATTGCAGAACTTAAAAATAGAAAAATTACTGCTCAGTTTGATGGAACAATTGGAAAAAGAGAATTTTCAGAAGACATCGAAGTTTCAAAATCTTCAATCTTAGTTAATCTCGAAAATACCAGTATTATCTATTGTGATGTAGATATACCTGAAATGTTTGTACCATTTATTAAGGTTGGTTTACCTGTTGATATAAAATTTTCTGGATACAAAGATAAAACATATAAAGGTCAAGTTGACTCGTTAGCTAGTCGAATTAGTGAGGATACTAGATCATTACCAACAAGGATAAAAATGGACAATACATCTGGTGAAATTTTGCCTGGCTCATTTTTAGAAATTTCAATAAAATATGATACAAGAGAAAGCTTAAGTATTCCAGATACCAGCACAATAGTAGAAGGTGATAATATATTTATCTATAAAGTTGACGAAAAAAATAAAGTATTAAAAACAAATATTGATACCGGCGATAGATACCTGGGTTTTGTTGAAGTTTTAAATGGTCTAAAAGTTGGTGACAAAGTTGTTGCTGAGGGTACGAAAAAAGTCAGACCAAATTTAATAATAAGACCTATAAAAAAGGGTGCTAAAGTAGCTAATCAAAATAAATCTAGTTGGGGTGGAAAAAAGAAAAAAGATACTAAAGAAAACAAGAATGGTATGATTGCGTGGTTACAAAAATTAAATATATTTAAAAAGTCTGACTCTGAAAAACAAGAAAATAAAAAATAATTAATAGATGTATATAACTGAAGTTAGTATTAAAAGACCTGTTGTTGCATGGGTAATGTCAATGATACTAATTATTTTTGGAATTTTTGTATTTTGGGAATTACCTGTTAGGGAATTACCAGATGGTATTCAGCCTCCAGTGGTACAGGTACAAACCGATTATAAATCTGCTTCAGCTGAAATTGTTGATGAAGAGATAACACAAAAAATAGAAGATGTTATAGGAGGAGCGGAAGGAATTAAGAACATTGATTCTAGTTCGCTTAATGGAAGAAGTAGAATAAATATTTATTTTAATACAGATATAGATTTAGATGATGCAGCAAATGACATAAGAGAAAGAGTATCAAGAGTTGCGGACAATTTGCCAGATCAAGCAAACCCGCCTCAAATTTTGAAACAAGCAGCAGGTTTTACAACTACAATGTGGGTTGCGCTATCGTCACCAACTTGGAATGATTTAGATTTGGGTGACTATGCTGAAAGATATCTTATAGATGCTTTTTCGAGTGTACCAAATGTTGGTAGAATTTTAGTCGGTGGATTAAGAGAGCTAAGTGTAAGAGTTTGGGTAGATCCTATCAAGTTAGCAGCCAATAATCTTACTATTCAGGAAGTCGAGAGAGCATTAAGAAATGAAAATATAAACATCCCTGCTGGAACTTTGGAAGCTAGTAACAAAGATTTAACTCTTAATATTGATAAGTCTTACTCTAACATTGAAACAATCAAGCAGCTTCCTCTTAAGAAAAACAAAGATAAAGTCACAACCCTTTCTGATATTGCTAATGTTGAGCTTGGTCCAGTTTCTGAGAAAACTTTATTTAAAGCTCAAAGAAAAAATGCAGCTAATTTAAAAACAGTTGGGATTGGAATATACGCAAAAAGTGGAGCATCAACTGTCGAACTTTCAAATCAAATTAAAGAGAAAATAAACGTTTTAAATCAATCTTTACCAGATGGTTTAAAGTTAGAAATAGCATTTAATAGAGCAACTTACGTAGGAACTGCAATACAGGAAGTTTATAAAAGTTTAATTATTGCTTTTATCTTGGTCGTGGTAATAATTTACTTATTTTTAGGAAACCTAAAAGCTGTAATTGTACCAGCTGTAGCTTTGCCAGTAAGTTTAATTGGTTCGTTTTTAGGTTTATATATATTTGATCTTTCTATAAATATATTTGTCCTACTAAGTTTTATTTTAGCAATTGGAATAATAACTGATGATTCTGTAATAATGACAGATGCAATTTATACAAGAATTGAAAAAGGAGAAACGCCACTTGTAGCTGCTTATAAAGGCTCAAGACAAATAACATTTGCGATAATAGCTACAACTTTAATCTTAGTTGCAGTTTTTTTACCTTTAATTTTTATTGAGGGTATAGCTGGTACCTTGTTTAAGGAAACTGCAATAGCACTATCTTTCTCAATAGTTGTTTCTTCATTTGTAGCTTTAACCCTTTCACCAATGTTAGGAAGTAAGTTTTTAAATAAAAAAGAAAAAATTAATTTTTTTGTAAAAAAATTCAATACTGGATTTAAATCTTTTACAGAATTTTATACCGACACCTTAAAATTTTGGATTAATAAACAGAAAACAATTTCGATATTTATAATTCTATTAATTGCAGCCTCAGTTTATTTATTTAACTTTACTAAAAAAGAATTGATACCATTAGAAGATAGAGGGGCTTATTTAATAATTGGTTCTACAGATGAAGGAAGTTCATTCGAGTACACACAAGAAAAAGCCCAAATAATTGAGAGAAGAATATTAAAATTGTTACAAGCAGAAGACAGCCCTTACCAAAGATTAATTATGAGGGTACCTGGTTTCGGTAAGTCCGCAACTTCATATAATACTTTTATTATAATTGCGCTTTTAGATGAATGGAAAAATAGAGAAAAGAGTACACAAGTTGTTTTAAGAGAAGCTATTGGACAAGTTGTTAGTGTGCCAGAAACGTTTGCGTTTCCTATATCACCTCAATCTATAAGAGTTTCTAGCTATAATAAACCAGTCCAAATGGTGATTTATGGGACAAGTTATGAAGAGTTAGAACAAATTCAAAGTCAAGTTTTAAGAGAACTAAGAAGAAATAGAAATATGTTTAGAATTGAAAGTGATTACACAAAAAATAAACCTGAAGTAAAATTAATCACAAATAAAAATCGAGCAAATGATTTAGGAGTTTCAATAGAAAATATAGGTAGAACATTAGAAACATTATACGGTGGAAAGAGGGTTACAACATATAATAAAAAAGGAAGAGAATACCCCATTATTCTTCAGCAGTATTTAGCAGATAGAAGAGATAAAGATGGCTTATCAAAGATTTTTGTAAGATCTGAAACTACAGGAAAATTAGTATCTGTTGCAAGTTTGGTAGAATTTGAAGAGAAAGGAACTGCTGAATCATTACCTAGATATAATAGACAACGAGCAGTAACTATATCGGCAGCTTTATCTGAAGAATACACATTGTCTGAAGCTATAAAATATTTAGAAGACGTAATGTTGAGAGTTGCTCCTCAAAATCAAATAACTTGGAAAGGTAAGTCCGAAGAACTAAAAGAGACTAGTAACGAAATATTTCTTATTTTCGCTTTAGCATTAATAACTGCATATTTAGTAATGGCTGCTACTTTTAACTCGTTTGTCCATCCTTTTATTATTATATTGACTGTGCCTCTTGCAGTTTTTGGAGGTCTTGTATTCATTTTATTTCTAAATAGTTCGATAAATATATTTTCACAAATCGCCTTAATTATATTAATCGGCATATCCACTAAAAATAGTATTCTTATCGTTGACTACACTAATCAAATTCGAACAACAGGTGTAAAAATTGAGGAAGCATTGATGGAAGCTTGTAAATTAAGAATAAGACCAATCATAATGACTTCATTAAGCACTATGATTGCAATGTTACCTCTTATAGTAGGTAACATAGGCCCAGGCGCAGGTGAGGCGTCTAGATTAGCAGTTGGATCAACAATTTTTGGTGGAATGATTATTTCTACTTTCTTTACATTGTATGTAACACCAACTATGTATTTAACACTAGCAAAAAATACCAAGAGGATAGATGCAGTAGATCTGGAGCTAGAAAAGCAATTGATTAAAAAATAATATATTTTCTTGTAGTTAGAGATTTACTACATTTATTAAGCTGCTTCTTGAATTTATTTGAATATCCCTCTACTTTTTTTGCTAATACAATAACTTTCTGATTACTTTTATAATTTTTATAATTTCCCCAGCCTTCATGATAAGCAATATATTGTCTGAAAGCATCTTTTTTTGAAACCTTTAAAATTTTTTCCGTTTTATTTGTATACCAGCCAATAAAATCAACACTATCTTTAAATCTAGTTCTTAAAGCGTATTTATTCCCAGTCTCATCTTTATATTGTTTCCAAGTACCTTTAATTGCTTGTGAGTATCCAAATGAACTAGAAGGTCTTTTATAAGGTATAACTTTAAATAATTTTTGACGCGCAGGCTTAGCGAGCCAGTCAAAATCAGATTCCATTTTTATTATTGCTAATTGTAAGTTGATTGGTGTTCCCCACTTTTTTTCAGTTTTTTTCGCGTGTTTATACCAAAGATATCTCTCAGAAAATATTGAACAGCCATCTGCTGTATTTTGCGGTATCGATGAGCAAGCAGTTAAAAATAATAGACCAAAAAATAAAAAATACTTTCTAAAAAGAATCACAGTTTAATATAAATTATCTATTATTTTTTCTCCATATCCAAGGATAATCAAATTCCATACTCCATAAACCTAACTTATTGTTTTTTGCATAAATTTGATCTTTAGAATATTTTTTTTTCGAATATTTTGGATAGTCAAAGGCTAATCCATTTCTTACCATGTAAGCTGAAACACTTTCATTATTGATAAAACACTCACCTAAATACCTACCAAAATAGTCTTTTTGGGGCTCGATTAGACATTTTAATTTTTTATTTATAATTTTTTCTATAAGAGAATTTTTTGAAATTTTTCCACAATTAATTTTTTTTTTATTTTTTATACAAAACTGTTGCTTTCCTTTAAATTTAGTTTCTGGGGCATCTATTCCTGAAAAACGAATTTTTTTATTATCTATTAAAATTGTATCACCATCGATTATTTTAATGTTATCTGAAATTATGATTGTTTCTGATAGTAAGTAATTTGTTGCTACAAATGTAAATAAAAATAGAAAACTAACTAACTTCAGTAGTTGCTTTTTCATTACATTCTTGCATTTTTTTTCTGATTTGGTCTTCCGATATATTTTTATCTCTTAAATCTCCATAAAGCTTTCTATAGACATCTTCATCACCTGCCTCAGCAAAATCTGCTTTGATTACATCTTGAATATATTGATTTTTTTTTTCCTCGTCATATCCCAGAATTTGTGAGGCCCACTCTCCTAAATATTTATTTTTTCTTGCATTAATTTTAAATTGTTTTTCCTCATCATGAGCAAATTTTTTTTCAAAACCTTTTTTTCTTTCATCAAATGAACTCATTGCTGTCTACCTTTATAAATTGTTTTAAAAATTATATATGATAAAATTATACCAGTTATATTACCAAATAAATCGGAAATTTGAAAACTTCTTTCAGGTATAAATAAATGACATAATTCCAAAAAAATCGATATGAATATTAGATATATAAAAACTTGTTTTAAATTATTTTTAAAAGCAATTAGGCCAATTAATGATAATAAAGTAAATGCAATTACATGATTAGTGGAAACGATTAAATCTACTGTAATTTGTGGCTGCAATTTACAATCTTTATTTATTAAATAACCCAATAAACTGCATGGTGATAAATATAAAATAAATATGCCTATATTAGCTAAATAAAATATTTGTTTTATGATATTCATAGTTGATCTATATTAAAATTTCACAAATGAGTCACTTAATACTTATTAGACATGGTCAAAGCCAATGGAATTTAGAAAATAAATTTACAGGATGGGTTGATGTTGAACTTGCACCACAAGGTAAATTAGAAGCTTGTAAAGCTGGAGAATTTATAAAAAAATTAAATTTAGAAATAAAACATTTTTATACTTCTTATCAACTAAGATCGATTGATACTTTAAAACTCATTTTAAATACAATTAGAGTAAAACCAAATAATATAATTAAGGCTTGGCAATTAAATGAAAGGCACTACGGATCACTTACAGGATTAAATAAAGATGAAATGAAAAAAAAATTAGGAGAAAATGAAGTTCATAAATTCAGAAGATCTTGGGATAATCCACCAAAACCTTTAAATATAAATAGTCCATACCATCCAAAAAATATAAGTATTTACAATGATATACCTCGTAACCTAATTCCAGATACAGAGTCTCTTAAAGATACATATGAAAGAGTTGTGTCCTATTTTATTGAAAACATAGAGGAAAATTTGCAGGATAATATAATTATATCTGCTCATGGTAATTCTATTAGATCACTTTTAAAATATTTATTTAAAATTGATGACAATGAAATTTCTAAACTTGAAATACCAACAGGAAATCCTTTACTTTTGAAATTTGAAAAAAAGAATATAAAAGAGGCTAAATACCTAGATCAGAGTAGATCTAGAGATTTAATTAAATTCTAATCTTTTTGGAGAAGTTTTTCGTAAATATCTTTATCTGTTAAATGAAGAAACTCAATACTACTCTCGAAACCATACAAATTTTCTTTTTTAATATAATTATCCCAAATCTCATTCATCGAAAATATTTTTTTTGATAAATTTTTAAATATTTTTTTATTTATAATTTGACACCCTGTATAAATATAATTTACATCCAGAGAAAAATCACCTTTAAATCTTTTATCAAAACTTAAATCTTTTTTTACAACCATTAGAATATTTTCTAATTTATTTTTAAAATATAAATTTTCCATCTGCTTAATTTCATTTGCATATTCAGCGTTCCAAATTGTATCAGGGTTAAAAACTATAAAATCTGTTTCAACTGAATTATTTACTACATTTAAAAGACCACCCCCCGTATCTAATATTTCTTTACCATCTTCTATAATTTGAATTTCTAAATCAAAATTATTTGAAAAAATGAAATCTTTTATTTTATTACTTAAATAGAAAGTATTAATTTTTAAAGATTTTATTTCTAATACTTTTATCAAGTTTATAGTATTTTCTAATAAGCTAATCTCATTAATTTTTAAGAGTGGTTTTGGTGTTTTCTCAGTTAATGGCATTAATCTTTTTCCAAATCCTGCACATAAAATTATTGCTGTTTTAATTTTCATTTTTTTTTTATTTTTGGATTTTCTTTTAGAAAATTTATTAAATCCTTAAAATTTGAATTATTTTTCATACGATTATCAATTAATTTCCATGCATAAGGTATTAATTTTAAATATTTCTTTTTTTTATCTCTATTTGCAAGTCTTGTGAATATACCAATTATTTTTAGATTTCTTAAAACAGATAAAATTTCAAAATCATTAATAAATTGAGATTCATTTTTATACTTAAATTTACTAAGAAATACTTTTAAAATATTTGACTTAAAACTATTTGAAGTTTTAATTCTTACATCATCTATTAGTGAGGCTAAATCATATGCTGGATTACCTAGGACTGCATCTTGACTATCTATTAAAGCGATTTTATTTTTATAAAACATCATATTTGAGACGTGAAAATCTCTATGCACAAATACTTTCTGTTTGATTTTTAAATTTAAATACAAATTATCTATTATTTTTTTGAGATTTTTTTTTATATATCCTTTTTGAATAATTAATTTATTTGCTGGTAAGTACCAATCCAAAAAAAGGTACGACTCTTTAAGTATTCTAGCTTTTGAATAGTTTGATAAATTAAATTTTTTCTTAAGAAAATTTTGAGTTTTAAAATTTTTAATTTTTTGAATTTTGTATAAAATTTTTAGTATTTTTTTGTATTCATTTAATTTAGTTTTTGAAGATTTAATTTTATCCAACATGTTTATATTGCCGAAATCCTCAATTTCTATAAAGTTTTTTTTATAATTTTGACTAATTAAACTTGGTGCTAATACTTTATTTTTAATCAATATTTTGTTAATAGCATCATAATTTAACAAGTTTGATCGCTTTTGAATTTTGCTATAAACTAATACTGAATTATTTGTTCTATAAAATTGTCTAAAAGATGCATCTCCTGATAACTTTTTAAATTTTTTCAAATTCATTAAAATCAAAATCAATATTATTAGATATAAATAAGTACCTATTTTCAAGCTTTTCATCATATTCAAACTTTAATGTAAAAGTACTTTCTATATTTTTTCCTAAGATTTCAGGCCATTCAATCAGTCTAGCATAATCTTCTAGATTTTCATTAATTCCTAAATTATTTAAATCTTTTTTATCTTTAATTCTGTAAAGATCAAAATGTCTAACAATCAAGGAATTAATCTCATATTCATTTATAATATTAAAAGTTGGACTAGATATTTCTGTTCTTTCTAAACCATTTTTTGTTTGAAGATAATTGATTAGATACCTGATAAATGTAGTCTTACCTACTCCGATATTTCCATAAAAAAGCAAAGTTGTATTTTTTCCAACTTTACTTGCAATTTTTTCAGCAATTTTTTGTGTGATAATTTCTTTTGAAATATCTATTTTGCTACTTTTAGTAGCGATAGGCATCTGGTTTATAAGGTCCTTCTGGTGTTACGCTTATATATTTTGCTTGATCATCTGATAATTTGGTTAATTTAGCTCCAACTTTTTCTAAATGAAGTCTGGCTACTTTCTCATCTAAATGTTTAGGTAGAACATATACTTTTTTCTCATATTTATCTGAGTTATTCCATAATTCTATCTGAGCTGTTACTTGATTTGTGAAAGACGCACTCATTACAAAACTTGGGTGTCCTGTTGCACATCCAAGATTAACCAATCTACCTTCTGCTAATAAAATAATTCTTTTTCCATCCGGCAATGTAATTTCGTGAACTTGTGGTTTTATTTCATCCCATTTATAATTTTTAAGAGCATCTACTTGGATCTCATTATCAAAGTGACCGATATTGCAAAGAATTGCTCTATCTTTCATTTCTCTCATATGATCAGCTGTCACAATATCTTTATTGCCTGTTGCTGTAACAACAATGTCGGCTTCTTTTATCATCTCATCCATTAAGACTACTTCATAACCTTCCATTGCAGCTTGGAGAGCACAAATTGGATCTGTTTCTGTGACCATAACTCTTGCACCACTTTGACGAAGAGAAGCAGCGCTTCCTTTTCCAACATCTCCAAATCCAGCTACAATAGCTACCTTACCTGACATCATCACGTCAGTAGCTCTTTTAATTCCATCAACTAAGCTTTCTCTGCAACCATATAAATTATCGAACTTAGATTTTGTTACTGAGTCATTAACATTTATTGCTGGGACAAGTAAATTGCCTTCACTTTCCATTTTTTTTAAAGCTAAAACTCCTGTTGTTGTCTCTTCTGATAAACCTTTAACATCATTTAATAAATCTTTATAATCTTTGTGCATCAATGCTGTAAGATCACCACCATCATCAAGTATCATATTTGGTTTCCAGCCATCTTTTCCTTCAATAGTTTGCTTTACACACCACCAATATTCTTCTTCTGTTTCGCCTTTCCAAGCAAATACAGGAATGCCAGCTTTTGCAATTGCTGCTGCTGCATGGTCTTGTGTCGAAAAAATATTACATGAGGACCATCTTACTTCGGCTCCTAACTCAACTAAAGTTTCTATTAAGACAGCTGTTTGTATTGTCATGTGTAAACAACCAACAATCCGAGCTCCATTTAAAGGTTTTTTACCCTTATACTCTTCTCTAATAGCCATTAATCCTGGCATTTCAGTTTCGGCCAGTGAAATTTCTTTTCTCCCAAATTCCGCTTGAGATATATCTTTTACTTTAAAATCTTCCATAGAAAGAGGCTTTTAACAATTTCACTTAATATATCAACAAAGATTTATGCTTCTGGGAAAATTATTTCAATTCTTGCCCCTTTATCTTTATTATTAGATGCGTTGATTTCTCCACCATGAATTTCAACTAAATTTTTGACAATATTTAATCCCAAACCCGAATGTTCTCCAAAGTTTTCAGGTCTATTACTATAAAATCTATTAAATATCTTATTTGTATCCTTTTCACTAAATCCAGATCCCTGATCAACAACAACTAATTTAATTTTGTCATCCTTATCTTTTGATATTTCAACGGTAATTTCTTGATTATTTTCACTAAAAGAAATTGAGTTTTCTAATAAGTTTGCAATAATTTGTTCAATTCTATTTTCTATCCCTAAGATACTATAATTTTTAATTCCATTTGATTTCAATTTAATTCCAATCGATTTTTTTGTTTCATAGATACTGTTAAAATCATCAACAACAGATTGAGCAATCTCTTTTAAATTTAATTTTTGCATTTTCTCAGAGGAAATTGCAGCCTCATCTCTTAGCATTTGAGAGTAATCAGTTATTAATCTTTCAATTCTTTGTACGTCATGTGATACTATATTAATTAGTTTGTTTCTTTGAGATTTATCATTTGTTTCAGAAATTATCTCTGATGCACTTTTTAAAGAGGCTAAAGGATTTCTGATTTCGTGCAAAAGATCTGTTGAATAATTTTCTGCTGTAGTAATTCTTTTGTTTAATTCATTTGTCATTTCATCAAGAGAATTTGATAATTTACCTAATTCATCATTTCTTTTTTTTATATTTCCAATATTGGTCTTTTCTTTACTTTTGTTTTTTATAATATTTGTATATTGAACTAAATTTTTAATCGGTTTTAGGAAGTATCTATTTAATACATATGAAAAAATTAAAATTACTAATGCAACGAGCAAAGCAGTTCTGATTATAAAATTTCTTCTTTCATCTATTGCAACCTTTATTTCATTGGCATTTTCAGTAATAGCTAAATAGCCTATTGTTTTGTTTTCACTAACTACATTTTTAATAGTTACCAATAAAAATTGATCATAGTTTTCTTTAGAATAAGTTAATGGTTTCCCATAATCTGATGAATATGAATACTTTTTTAAATCTTCAAATATTTCTTTACTTTCAATGCTTTTATTACTCTGTTCCAAATTCTTATTTTGAATATTTTCGTTATTTAAGTCACTCATTTCAATGATGTTTAAACTTCTTGAGAAAGCATTTGGATCTAGGTCTAATGTATCTGTGTCTCCTAAAAGATTAAATTCAACATCAAATATCTGTACTCTATCTATACTTTGAAATAAAAATTTAGTTGAAAACAGAAACTCTCTAATATCTTCAGTTGAGAAATTTATTTTTAAACGATCAATATTTTCTGTTGTATTATCAATAATTTTTATATGCGAGGCAGTTTTATTTTTAATGAGCGTTGGTTTTACTGTGTTTAGGTAAAATAATGTTAATACACCTATCACTAAAAAAACAATAAAGTTGATAACTAAGAATTTTTTTAAAATAGATTGATTATTAGGTTTTGAAGTAGCCATTATTTAACATTCCAACGATAACCACTACCATATCTGGTTTCTATCGCTGAAAAGTTATTATCTACTTTTTTAAACTTTTTTCTAATCCTTTTTACGTGACTGTCTATTGTTCTATCCTCAATATCTGTGTCTTCTCTGTAAGCAACATCCATTAATTGAGATCTTTCTTTAATAATTCCAGGTCTTTTTGCTAATTCCTTTACAATTAAGAATTCTGTTGTTGTTAATTTATCCGGTAATTGCTTGCCATCCCATTCGCACTCTAGCTGCGAAGGATCGAGTTTTAATTTTCCATGTGAAATTATATTTCTATTATCCTCTAAATTATTATCTTTTTTTCTAAGCTGGACACGAATTCTTTCAATAAGAACTTTAGTTGAAAAACCACCTGATTTTTTTACAAAATCATCAGCCCCTAGTTTTAATCCTAAAAGCTCATCCACCTCTTCATCTTTTGAGGTTAAAAATATAACAGGCATAGACGTTTTTTTTCTCAATTTTTTTAACAATTCTTCTCCATCCATTCTTGGCATTTTAATATCTATAACTGCAAGGTCTGGAGGATTTCTTGACAAACCTATTAAGGCACTTTCCCCATCTAAATAAGTTTGAATATTAAAACCTTCTTTCTCTAAAGCAATACTTAAACTAGTTAGTATATTTCTATCATCATCTACGAGGGCTATTGTTTGTTTCATGTTTAAATATAAAAATACTAAAATGTTTAAAATTGGGCAATTAAATGTTTATTAATGAAGCTCTCCCCAATTATCACCTATATTTATATCTACGGATAATGGTATTGAAAATGAATGCAAATCACTATCTTTCACACTTGTCATAATATCTTTAATCTTCTTCGAAACAGATTTAGTACCGTTATCACTTACCTCAAAAATCAATTCATCATGAATTTGAAGCAACATATTAAATTCATTTGTTTTTTTATTATCAAGCTCATCATTGATTCTAATCATAGCAAGTCGCATTATTTCTGATGCAGATCCTTGAATAGGTGCATTTATAGCTGCCCTTTCTTGAAAATTTCTAACATTAAAATTTTTGTCATTGATTCCAGGAATATGAGTTTTTCGACCAAAAATATTTCTTACATATCCACTTTTTCTACAGAATTTAATTGTGTTATTCATGTATTCTTTAATTTCTGGAAATTTAATAAAATATGAATTTAGAAATTCTTCGGCTTCATTGTTTGATACACCAATTTGTTTGGCCAAACCGTATTGAGATATTCCATATATTATTCCAAAATTAATAGCTTTAGCTTTTCTCCTCATATCAGCATCAATTTTTTTTATGTCTGTACCGAAAACCTGGCTAGCAGTTAATGAGTGAATATCCTCATTATTTTTGAAAGCTTTTTTTAGTTCCTTTACATCAGCTAGATCAGCCAAAATTCTCATTTCGATCTGATTATAGTCTGCTGATATAAGTTTTTTATTTTTTTCTGATATGAAGGCCTTACGAATATCCTTGCCTTCCTCAGTTTTAATTGGAATATTTTGTAAATTTGGATCGCTAGATGCAAGTCTACCTGTTGTAGTTGCGGCTAACAGAAAAGATGTATGCACTCTTTTTGTATTGGGATTTAAATGCTCTGGCAAAGAATCTGAATATGTATTTTTCAATTTACTAGATTGCCTCCACTCTAAAACTAATTTAGGAAATTCATTCCCTTTATAAGCTAAATCCTCCAGAACTGCTGCACCAGTTGCAAAACTCCCTTTTTTAGTCTTTTTTAGGGATGCAATTTTGAGGTCATTATACATTATTTCACCCAACTGCTTAGTTGATGCAATATTAAATTTTTTTTTTGAGATTTTAAAAATTTGTTTTTCTAAATCTTGAAGTTTTTTTTCAAACTTAACAGATAATTTTTTAAGAAAATTATTATCTAATTTTATGCCATTGATTTCCATTGATGCTAAAATTTTAATTAAAGGTTTTTCGAAAATTTCATAAATATTCAGTAATTTTTCTGATTTAAGCGATTTCAGAAATATTTTATATAAACGGTAAGTTATATCAGCATCTTCTGCCGCATAATCTTTTGCTATATTTATCTCTACTTGACTGAATTTAATTTCTTTTTTTCCAGATCCAACGAGATCTTTATATTTAATTGTTTTGTGACCAAGATGAATATCTGAAAGGGTATCCATATTATGTCTATTTTTCCCAGCATCTAAAACGTATGACATCAACATTGTATCTTCCATGCTTTGAATATCTATATCCCTTTTACGAAATATTATGTAATCGAATTTAATATTTTGCCCAATTTTTTTTAAACTTTTATCCTCTAAATATGGTTTTAAAATTCTTAAAACATCTTCTTCATTTAGATTATTTTTATCAATATGACCTGTTGGAATGTAACAAGCTTTACCTATTTTACTAGAAATTGAGATACCAACTAAATTTGCCTGATGTGGGTCAAGAGAATCTGTTTCAGTATCAATAGAAAATTCACCAGCTTCTTCGGCTTCTTGCATCCAATCTTTTATTTCAGATAAATTTTTTATCAAAACGTATTTATCTTTTGATATTTTAGATGTTTCTTTTTTGACTTCTATTTCATCACTAAATTTGGATTGACCATACGTCGAAATTGCTGAACTCAATAACCTATTAAATTCCATTTCTCTCAAAAAATTGTATAACTTGTCTACGTCTACTTTTTTTAGAACAAAGTCAGTTAATTTGTCTTTCACCGGAACATCATTTTTTAATGTGACCAATTTTTTACTTACCAGAGCCTTATCTTTATTTTCTAAAAGTGTTTCTCTTCTTTTATTCTGTTTTATTTTATTTGCGTTTTTAAGGAGGTTTTCTAAATTTCCATATTCCTTAATTAATTCTGCTGCTGTCTTTACACCAATACCTGGAACGCCAGGTACATTGTCTGTACTATCCCCTGCTAGTGACTGAACATCAATTACTTTATCCGGACCAACCCCAAATTTATTGATTACATCGTCATTAGATATAAATTTATTCTTCATTGGATCGTATATGCGCACCTTTTTTTTGAAAAGTTGCATTAAATCTTTGTCAGATGATACAATTGTAACCTTAGCACCTTCGCCTAATATTTGCTCTACATATGTGGCTATCAAATCATCAGCCTCGTAATTTAACATTTCTATAGAGGGTAAATTGAATGCTAATACTGACTTTCTAATATAATCGAATTGTGGAATTAAATCATCGGGAGCATCAGACCTATTTCCTTTATAATCTGAATATATTTCGTTTCGAAAATTCTTTCTTGCAGAGTCAAAGATTACTGCAAAATGAGTTGGTTTTTCTAAATTTTCGCTAGATTTAGAGTCCTCTAATAATTTAAACAGCATGTTGCAAAATCCACTTACTGCTCCTACTGGCAAACCATCACTTTTTCGTGTTAATGGCGGCAATGCATAATAGGCTCTAAATATGTATCCGGACCCATCAATAAGATAGAAATGATCTGTTTTTTTAATTTTACCCATAATTTAATTTATAATAAATTGACGTATTATAGTAAGAATAAAACATCCTGTTAATAAATATTAGTGGATTAAACTTTATTAAAATAGTAATTTAAAGCTTATGGAATTAGTAAATTCAATTTCTAATAATAAAATAATTAAAGTCATAATATTTGCATTAATAGGTTCTATTTTATTGACAATATCTGCAAAAATTAAAATACCTTTTTATCCAGTTCCTATGACTATGCAAACATTTATAGTTTTGTTTTTAGGAATTTCCTTTGGATATAAAGTCGGGGTACTTTCGGTAGTTTTTTATTTGATAGAAGGAATTATGGGATTACCGGTATTTTCTAACTCACCAGAGAAAGGAATAGGATTAGCTTATTTTGTTGGTCCCACAATGGGATATTTAATAGGTTTTATATTTGCATGTCTGATAGCAGGCATATTTAAATACGATAAAAACCATATATTAAATTTTTTAAAAATTATAATTGCAACATCAGTAATATATATTTTGGGTATTTTGTGGCTTGGAAATTTAATCGGTTGGGATAAACCAATATTAGAATTTGGTGTTTACCCATTTCTTTATGCTGAATTATTTAAGATATTATTACTAACAGCTTTAGTTAATAAAATTATTAAACTTAGAAAATATATTTAGTATTATCTTGGAGATCTTTTTGATAGAATTCTTTGAAGTGTTCTTCGATGCATTTTAAGTCTTCTTGCAGTCTCAGATACATTTCTGTTACATAATTCAAAAACTCTGTGAATATGTTCCCATTTTACTCTATCAGCGGACATTGGATTTTCTGGTGGAGCAGCTTTTTTATTTGGATCAGCTAAAAGTGCTTTTTCTACGTCATCTGCATCTGCTGGTTTAGCCAGATAATCAATTGCACCCTCTTTAATGGCTGCAACTGCAGTTGGTATATTTCCATAACCAGTAAGCATAACTATTCTGCTCTCTGAGTTATTTTTCTGGATTTCTTTTACAACTTCTAGTCCGTTTCCATCATTTAGTCTCAAATCAACAACTGCGAAAGCAGGTTTTTTTGATTTCACAGACTCTATTCCAATTTTTACACCCTCTGCTTGTGAAACAGAAAAGCCCTTTTTCTCCATTGCTCGAGCTAGTCTTTCTCTAAAAGGGTTGTCATCATCTACTATAAGTAGAGATTTATCCTCAAATTCTGTTATTTTTTTTAATACTTCTGCTTCTGGCATGAGCCTTATATGGAAACATTCTAAATTATTTCAAGAGTACATTTTTACTTTACATTGGCTCATTTTCTGCATAAATGCTCGTTTTATATAAACTTGCATAGCTGTTATGCCGGTTTTTTTTGTTAAATTTTTTTTGGAGCTTTAAATGCAAAAATTTAAATCAGTTGATAAATTAGTAAATCAACTGAAA
This sequence comes from uncultured Pelagibacteraceae bacterium, assembly GCA_902531175.1. Taxonomy (GTDB): domain Bacteria; phylum Pseudomonadota; class Alphaproteobacteria; order Pelagibacterales; family Pelagibacteraceae; genus Pelagibacter. The sequence continues at coordinate 1,198 of CACADE010000001.1, read as the reverse complement.
CCAACAGAACCTGTTTATTGTATTAGAAGAGATTCTATAAAAATAGCTTCTAAATTTTTTCAGAATAAATTTCCTGGTAAAATCCTATATGCAGTTAAAACTAACCCACATCCATTAGTATTAAAAACTATAGTGGAAAGCGGAATTAATGATTTTGATATTGCTTCAATTAAAGAAGTTGAGGCAATTAGAAGTGTTAGCCCAGATGCAAAATGCTCCTACATGCATACTGTAAAAAGCAAGGAAAGTATAAACGAAGCATATTTCAAATATAATATTAAGACTTATTCAATAGATACAAAAGATGAATTAATAAAAATTCTTAATAGTACTAATCAAGCTAAGGATTTAGAGTTATTTGTAAGAGTTGCAGTTTCCAATGAACACGCAGAAATAGATTTATCTAAAAAATTTGGTGCACAAACTTCTGAAGCAATAGGGCTTTATAGATTAACAAAACAGTATGCAAAAAAAATAGGATTAAGTTTTCATGTAGGTTCACAATGTATGCATCCAATATCCTATTCAAAAGGGATTAATGAAATTAAATATATAATAAAAAAAACAAAAATAGTTCCAGATGTTATAAATATAGGTGGAGGATTTCCAACAATCTATCCTGACTTAGTTCCTCAATCATTAGACTCTTATTTTGAGGAAATAAAAAATTCATTAAATAAATTAAAATTAGAAAAAAAACCAGAAATTATATGTGAGCCAGGTCGAGCAATTGTTGCAGAAAGTGGTTCGACAATTGTGAGAGTAAACTTAAGAAAAAAACAAAAGCTATATATTAATGATGGAACATACGGAACTTTATTTGATGCAGGTGTGCCTAATATAGTTTATCCATCAAGGATAATTACAAGTGGAAGAATTATATCAAAAAAATTGACTTCATTTGATTTTTATGGACCAACATGTGATAGCATGGATTATATGAAGGGACCTTTTATTCTACCTAATAATATTAAAGAAGGTGATTACATTGAATTAGGTCAATTAGGAGCATACGGATTGACATTTAGAACTCAATTTAATGGATATTATTCTGATAGTATTTACGAAGTTTGTGATGATCCAATAATGACGATGTATGACAAAGAAACAAATAAAGAGTTTCTTGTTGCATAATGTCAGATACAAAAAATCTTAATCATAACAGAAAAAAAGACTTTTTAAGTAAAGAGGTTGAGCA